>WSXY01000001.1 GCA_009773565.1 Actinomycetota bacterium
GAGTACTATCGAAGACAAGCCGACGTACACGGATCACCCTGATGGGTGTAGCGCATGTATCTGGACCTGGGTGTCCCATATGTGGTGGACCAGCACATGTTCTTGTGACTCTATACTCCTTGATGGATAATTACCCCACGCGGCTATAAGCCAGGTGAGCTGGGGGGCTCTTCTTCGTGCCGTTGGGGGGGGTGTGACTACGGCGCGACATGGGGACCGCGATTCCAATGTCACTGCTCCACCAGAATGGACCAAGGCTTACGCAGACCGCTCGCATGCCGATTGACCATGCTCGAATAGTCCGAGGGGAACAACCATGCATAAGAAGGCAGTTAGAACAGCGGCTCTAGCCCTGGTGATCATGCTCATGGGTGTGGCGGCCGCGCACGCGGCCGATTCAAGGGTTGGATCCGGCGTGCCGTATTCGTTCGACATCAAGTACAGCGTGATCGGGACCACATACCACACTTTCTACAGTGGCTCCGCGACCGTCACTGGTAAGGCGACTGCCTACAACACCAACACCGGGGGAACAATCACGCCCAAAGGCACGTTCAAAGTAGGTCAGTACCCCGGGGCATCGAGTCCCAACATGCTGGTGACCGGCACGACCAGAACGTGCACGATGACTGGCTGCTGGTCCGGCAGCAGGCGGGTGACGGTCATCCGAACCGATACGGGAGGCTACGATCCGCTATACACCGCAATCCGCGGCAGCGGCTACATAAAGCAGTAGCCTGTCATGACCGGGGTCTCAGTAGTCAGCTGCACAAATGCGTCCAGGAGCTATGGAACAGGAGCTCAATTGACGCATGCGATTCGTGATGTTACAGCCAGTTTTGGTCCGGGCATTCATGTCATCACGGGTCGGAGCGGCTCGGGAAAGACCACTCTCCTGAACCTACTGGCTGGGCTGGAGACCCCGAGTAGCGGTGAGGTGCGTTACCGAGACACGCAGCTCAGCGGTCTTGACGACGAGGCTCTCAGCGCCATTCGCGCACGACAGTTCGGGTTCGTGTTCCAGGACTATAAGCTCGTCAGTGAACTCAACGTCGAGCAGAACATCGCCCTTCCCCTGTTCCTTCAAGGGAAGGGCGATGTTCATCGCCTGGTGAAGTCAGTGGCGTCGGATCTGGGTGTAGGTGACAAGCTGTCCAGTCTGCCCGCTGAACTCTCCGGAGGTCAACAGCAACGGGTCGCCATCGCGCGCGCCCTCGTCCATAATCCCGACGTGATCTTCGCCGATGAGCCGACCGGAAACCTCGACGAGGAGACGTCTCACGAAGTGGCTGAGGTGCTTCTCAAACTGGCAGTGAACTCCGAGAGGACATTGATACTCGTGACCCACGATAGGGATTGGTGTGCGCAGGCCGATCACACATACCTTATGACCGATGCCCAGCTACGTGTGCTCTAGTTGGTGCACATCGACGGCGGCTTGGCTGTGCTGAAGATGCGGGGCGTCCTTTCTTGGAGCCGCAGGGACTACTCACGCGCCTTCGCGGGTGTAGTGTTCCTCGCCGTTCTCCAGGTGAGTCTGGCCTTTCCGCTACTGAGCTCCGTCGCGCACTCTATTCAGGAGAAGAAGGCAGCACTCTACGGCGAGCAGCACGCTGTCCTGTTCGGACTCTCCACTGAGGGCGAACTCAGCATCGAAGCTCAGCCTTCCGTGAAGCGAACCGGTCAGTTCACGACATACGGCCTTTGGGCTAACCCCGTGACCAACAGCGATGTCGTGCTCGGATCCATGGACGCAGTCTCCGCGTCCATGGGGAGAATTGCCGTACGCCAAGGGCGCCTCCCGATCCGTGAGGGTGAGATTGCACTCGAGGAAGTCGCCCTGCTGCGAGTCTCGGGCAGTTCGTCGCTCGGAACGCGAGTAACCCTCGTGTCGGAGCAAGGCTCGGAGCGGTCATTCGTGGTTGTGGGAGTCCTCGGCAACTACTCTGGGCAGTGGCAAACCGCATACGATCAAGAACGGGGCGAGAACTCGTTCCCAGAGGCATTCATCTCTCAAACGGAAGAGATCGGGGCTGGGCAGAAATGCTTGATGCTGCTTCTGGATGAGTATGACGACGAGGCCATCGCGGCTATGGGGAGACAAGCGGGCCTGGACGTCTACCATGTGGTACCGAACTGGAAGACCTACGAGATGGATCGCACGGACAGCTTCCTTCGGATTGTGCTGTCCCTGCTCCTCGTCACCATCGTGGTGTCATCGCCCGTGGCCGTGGCCATGATTTCGCGAGTGCACTTCAGCGCATTTCGCGAGGCATACGATCACATGCGGAGAGTCGGCTTCAGTAGAACGCAGACTCGCAAGGCGGCCCTTCGCCAACTCCTCAGGCCGGTAGTGATTGGCTCGCTTGCCGGGCTGGCTGTTGGCCTGCCACTCGGCGCCATCGTGCTGATCACTCTGGACGTTCAAGCGAATGTCATCTCGGTCGTCATCGCAGGCATCATCGGAATCGTCATCGCTGCAGTGAACCTCGCCGCTGCGTGGTTGGCCTCGAGATACGCCCTGTTTGGCGAATCGCGCACCAGCACTAGCAGAGTGCGTGGCGAATTGCGCGGCCGCATTAGCTCACACCTGGGCCAGCTCATCTTGCGCGAGGGTTGCTTTCGCATGGTTCCTATGGCCGCCGTGATATCGCTTATCTTCTTCCTGATTGGCCTGGCAAGCCTACAGATCGCAAGTCAGCTTGAAGCCTCCAGCGAAACGCACAATCCCGACTTCTGGCTCAAGTCGTGGATGTCCGCGAGCTCACAGGACTACGGGGAATTTGAAGTGCTCCAGAACAGAACAAGGGTATTCTCAACGGCGGCAATCGGCGCAGTAAGGAGCGCCGAGGGCGTGAGGTCCGTGAGCGCCCTGCCGATGTCCCAGGACACGCGGCTTGTCCTGGATTCCCAGAGAATGGACTCGTATTGGGACAGCCTTCGATTCGCCTTTGACGACTCCCGTCCCGAGGACGCGTACGCATTCGGGGTACCGGGAGGGGCAGTTGGTATCCCGGCGCTCGACTACTGCGTGCTCGATGAGGTGCAACTCGCGGACCTCGAAAGGCAGCGGCCCGAGCTGGCCGAGGCCCTTCGCACCGAGGGGGCTGCTGCGCTGTTCCTTCCTCCTCTCGAGACCGTCGGCGGCTCCCTCACCAACACGTACTTCCGCGTGGGCGATAGCGTGGAGCTGGGCAGGCTGGAGGCCGTCGGCGCGGGTGATGCCCTACTTCAAGACATCGATGTGGCTACCATTCGATACGTGCACAGCGACTTGGACGTCATCGCAGTGGAGGAGCGGACCTTCGAGCTGCGGTCGGGGCAGACAGGGCTGCACCCTTACGGCCCGGCTATCGTCATGACGGAGCGGACGATGGAGCAGAAAGGCCTCTTCGGGGGCTACGGTGAGGTGTCGGTGGACAGCGACACGACCAGCGGCTCAGCATATGAGGCTCTGGCTCATCAGCTGAAGACCCTCGCCGCTGGATCTCCCGATTTCGGATTCGCCGAACTGAAGGAGATGCGGAAGGCGACCGCCCGATTCTCCCTCGCGCTTGCAGTGGCGATTGGACTACAGTTCCTTTCGGTGACGGTCATCGCCCTCCTGATCATCTTCCTCGAGGTGCGCCTATCCTTACTTACGAAGCGCAAGACCCTCGGCATCTACCGAACGCTCGGGGCCACTAAGCGCCATGTCACGCGTGCGTTCATGGCGCAAGCAGCCATGTTCAGCATCATTCCGCCGCTGATTGCAGCGATCGGTCTAGGCTTGTTTCATCCCGGTGTTGTGTTGACTAACGGCACCGTCATCGGCGTAGCCTTCGTGTGCATGCTCCTGCTCGTGATCGGCTCCCTCACGACGATGCGGGCCTCCCTGGCGGAGTGGCTCAGTGAGTCCATCGCCTCCGCGCTCCGAGATACCTAGTAGGAGGGTCTGATGGTTCTTGAACCCAGATGGTTCATTGTCGCGGTATCACCGCTTGCACTTGCAGTGGGGATAGTGGTTGGCGTGCGACGAAGATCCCTCGGCATCGGCACCTCGGTCGCTGCGTTCTCATTCTACTTGACCTGCGTGATTGCCTACACATTCTGCCCGTTCCCGGTGACCGCTGAGGCGCTTTCCGAGTTTCGCTCATGGCCGATCCTGGCCGACCTGAGCCCCAGCCTCGTGCCCTTCCGCACTATCAGCGCTGCAGTTGGACTGCCCTGGCCGGAGAGCATCAGGCAGGTAGGCGGCAATCTCGCTCTCCTACTGCCGTTGGGGGCCGCACTCCCACTGCTGCATCGGCGTTTCGAGATGCTCGGAAAGACGATGCTGGCGGGAGTCTCCGCATCCCTGGCCGTCGAGGCGATGCAGGGCATCTTCTCACTGTTACTCGGATATCGATACAAAGTCGTAGATATCGACGACGTCATCTTGAACACGGCGGGCGTGCTCTTGGGCTACCTGCTCTATCGGTTCACAAGGGCGGTAGCGCCTGGCGTCATTGCATGGCTGCGAGGCGAGAGTACTTCCGACAGCCGACGGCCAACCTTTCGGGCCACAGCCCTGTGCGCCGACGAGGAAGAGCTGGCCGCGGATCCCGAGGCGACCGACCTCCCGACGGCCCCCTAGAACTCCAACCCCGCCACTCGCTCACACACCACACCGGCCCGCTCGAGGAGCGCAGCGGTTGGAAGACCGTGGCGAGCTGCTCGGCGGACGGCCCACACTCAGGGTCTGCAGCGAGCGCCTCAGCGTACGACGGACCGCTTCACGCGTGTTGGATGTCCCTGGAGCCACCCCGTTTCCGTTGATATCTGGAAACCCGGACGCGGCAGCTGAAGGTGTCGCTGCGACGACTGTCGCCGATGCGGGCTGTAGAAGCCCTCGATGTGGCGGAAGATCGCGAACCTCGCCTCGCCTTTATCAGATTCCCGACTTCGCTTGCATGCGGCCAACGGGGCGCGCGACGCCCAACAGCCAGAAGGAAGTTGAGGGCAACGGGGCAGCCAGTGCAGTCGGGCAACAAACCGGGCAACAACTCAGTCGAGGCCGATTCTGGGCACAAGGGACTGCTATTCGGCTGCAGCGAGGCATCTACACCCCCTCTGAGCTGCGCCTTTACCTCACACCCGCCCTCAGCCCAAAGACATTTGTAGCCCGATTTCACGCTCGAAATCGGGCTACTCAGGCCTCTGACCTGCGGTCTTATGGTGCCCCCAAGGGAATTCGAATCCTGATTGTGCTTGTGACTATTGGGACTCGTTGGTACTCGATGGTACAGCAGAGCTGCGGCGAGTCCCAAGAGGTACCAACGAGTACCAACAAGTACCAGGTATTTGGGCGACAAATCGGGCGACAAATGAGCCGGCAATTTGGCGACATGAGCTGTCGCCGAACCCGGCGCGTTTCACTGGCTCCCCTTGACCTTCAGCGTCCGCGCGTTGATGGCCACGATGATCGTGGATGCGGACATCAGCACCCCGCCGATTGCCGGGCTGAGCAGGATACCAGCGCCAGCCAAGACGCCCGCCGCCAGTGGTATGGCGATGACGTTGTACCCGGTGGCCCACACGAGGTTCTGCACCATCTTGCCGTAGGTCGCGCGGGCGAGCGCGATGACGGTCGGGATGTCGCCGGGGTTGCTTCGGACGAGAACCACGTCGGCGGTGGCTACCGCCACGTCGGTTCCGGCGCCGATGGCAATCCCGACGTCGGCCGAGGCGAGCGCGGGCGCATCGTTCACGCCGTCGCCAACCATCGCGACGACCTTGCCTTCCGAGCGGACCCTCAGAATCGTGGCTGCTTTCTCCGCGGGTAGGACCTCGGCGAAGAAGCGCTTGATGCCCAGCTCAGTCGCCACTCTCTCGGCGACAACTGAGTTGTCACCAGTCAGCATGATGGGCTCGATGCCCATCTCGATGAGCCGGCGCACGGTCTCTGCGGACTCGGGTCGGATGATGTCGGATAGTGAGATGGCTCCCACCAGGGCGTCGTCGACGAGCACGAAAACCACGGTCCTGCCGCCAGCTGTGAGCGTCGCGACGCCGACCGGCAAGACGATTCCGGATGCCGCGAGGTGGCCCGGGCTGACGACCTGCACCTCGCGTCCACCGACGGTGCCTCGAGCACCCTTTCCGGGGATAGCCGCAAACCCTTCTACTGGCCGCTTGGAGGCAGCAGCATCCGCGATCGCCCGTGCGATCGGGTGCTCCGAGAGCTCCTCGACGGAGCCCGCGAGGGCAAGAATCTCGTCGCGGTCGATGTCAGCGAACGTCGTGACATCCTCGACGCCGAAGCGTCCCAGCGTCAGCGTGCCGGTCTTGTCGAAGATGACGGCATCGATCAGCCGAGCGTTCTCGAACGCCATGCGGTTGCGGACAAGCAGGCCGCTCGCGGCCCCTCGGGCCGTCGATACAGCTACGACGAGAGGGATCGCCAAGCCGAGTGCGTGTGGACACGCGATGACCATGACGGTGACGGCCCGCTCCATCGCGAACGCCAGCGACTCGCCCAGCGCCAGCCATACGCCGAACGTGGAGGCACCACCCACCAGCGCCACGATCGTGAGCCACATGGCAGCGCGGTCCGCGAGGTCCTGCGTCTTTGACTTGGACTGCTGCGCCTCACGCACCAGATCGATGACCTGGGAGAGGAACGACTCGGCACCCGTCCGCGTCACGGCGACGACCAAAGCGCCCTCACCGTTCACAGCACCGCCGATAACCGGATCTCCCACAGACTTCGAAGCCGGGACGGACTCGCCCGTGAGCATCGACTCGTTGACGGCAGAAGCGCCTTCAATGACGGAGCCATCGGCGGGAATCTTCTCGCCCGGCCGAACGAGGACCTGATCGCCCGGCTGCAGCTGGTCGAGCGCCACGTCGGTGGTGCTGCCATCGTCATTGCGACGGTGAGCTTGCGATGGCATCAGCTTCGCGAGCGATTCGAGAGCCTTGGAGGCCTCCCCGACCGAGCGCATCTCGATCCAGTGCCCGAGCAGCATGATGTCGATGAGCGTGGCGAGTTCCCAGAAGAACGGCATGCCCTCAAGGCCGAAGACCGTCGCCGCACTGTAGAAGTAAGCGACGCTGATGGCGACCGCGACCAGCGTCATCATGCCGGGCTTGCGGTCGCGCAGTTCTCGCACGAAACCCTTGAGGAACGGCATCCCGCCGTAGATGTAGAGGAAGGTGGAGAGTCCTAGCAGAATCCAATCCGCCCCAGGAACGTTCACGATGCGTCCGCCGGGGACGAACGGTAGCCCAGGTGAGATCAGAATGACCGGGACGGTGACTGCGAGGCTTATCCAGAAACGGCGTCGAAAGTCCGCTACAGAATGGCCTTCGTGTCGACCCTCCGAATGCTCCTCGTGACTGGACGCTTCCGCCTTTGGGCCGGCATGTGCTCCATGCGCGTCCGTATCTGCCTGAGCCAAATTGTCCTCCATCCGGCTACGCTCCGAGCGCACGCATGATCTCGTCGTACTCCTGTGTCGTGATCTCACCGCTCGCACACCTGCGCTTGGCGATGGCCACGGCTTCGTCATGGCCAACCGCTCCCGGAGGCAATGTCCCTCCGCCGGCGGTCGGATGATGCGTCGAGGCTCGCACCGCCCAGATGATAAGAAGCGCAATCCCGCCGATGACCAGTGCGCCGAAGAAGAACATGAGCAACGCACCAAACCAGCCGTAACCACCCATCATGTCGTAGCCGTAGCTGTATCCCGGACCCATCATGGTGCGTTCAGCTCCTTTGGTTGTCAGGTGCCGATTCCGAAGATCAGCGCCCGTACCACTCGTCGTACCAGGTCTGCATCTTGTCGATCTCCGTGCTTTGCGCCTCGATGATTGATGACGTAAGTTCACGCATCTCAGACCTGCCGGACGCACCGCCAGCCATTCGCGACATCATGATCGCAGTCTGGTGGTGGGGGATCATCGCCTCGATGAACGCCTTGTCAAACGGCACAGCGACCTCGAGGTCGGCCATGCTGATGGCGCCCGAGCCCATCATACCACCCATCATCGAGGATGGGCTACCGACATCAGGGACACCGGCGCCGAACCACTCTCGGTACCAGGTCCGCATCTGATCGTTCTCGGCAGTCTGAGTCCGCTTGATGTCCGCTGCGAGCTGTTTGATTTCCGGATGCTCGGCACGCGTGAGCGCCAGTTCCGCCATCGCGATCGCGTCGTCGTGGTGGGGGATCATCTGTTCGATGAACATCGCGTCCATACCGCTCGCGGGTGTTGTTCCAGCAGGGACGACAGGCTGGAGGAACGCTGTGGTCACGATGATGCCAATCAGACCGACAACAACGAGGCCCGCAGCCACCATCGGAATAGCTACCTTGCGCATGTGCCCACCCTCCCTTGAGGAGTCAGTACTGGTCGCCGCCGAAGGGTACGGATACAGCGACCATACGTTTCACGCCGACGAGCAGCGTGACCACAGCCCCAGTCATGAGCGTCTTGTTCTTCATGCTGGGATACCCTAACGACGCCTCCACGAGACACAGGCCAAACCGAGAGCCGAACTACCGCAGTGCTCGGCCGGAGACGTTCGTGCGGTGAGAGGGTACTATCCCAGGGGGGGCTTGACCCTCACATTCGTCCGCTGGAATTGGGAGGAACGCGATGTCCGACCAGGTCCTCATGCTGGTGCTACTAGTCAGCGGCCTGATGCTGGCTGCCGGGATTACCTTTCAACTTGTTACGGGGATGCGCATGCACCGTCCAGAATCACAGTCGCGCAGGAAGTCGCACAAGGTGATCGGCTACTCGGTCATGACCCTGAGCCTGCTCCATCTGCCGTTCGGGATACTCGATTTCGTGGAAGTGTTCATGAAGTAGCTCCCGTAGACGATTCCGTCTCCACGTCGAACCCGCCGCACGAATCGCGGCTACGATGGTTTCCTCGGCGACGAGATTCTCATTGAACATCACCGAGGTCGTGCCGCCCGAGAGCGCCGCCGTCACACTCACTACTCCGGGAAGCCCTCCAACCGCCTTCTCCATCTGTGATTATGCCACCCCACTTTGGGCAACAAATCGGGCAGAACTCAGCCGAACGCCGATTCCGAGCCACAGGGAGCGTCTGGAAGTTCACGATGTTCAGCAGCGCCGTTTCAACCAGCTGACACTCGGCTATGGGTCCCGTCACGCGCAGCAGCGGCTCGTTCGGGAAGACGATCGTGCCCTCGGGGATGGCGAGCGCGGCGCAGGTGAATTGGAACCCGCGGAGCCACGAGAGGAACTCGGGCGAGAACAGCGGCGTGTCGCCGCGACCGGTGAGCGTGGCGAGATACGCGGTGTCCTCGTCAGTGAAGTGCAGGTTCTCGAGGTACTCGATCGCCTGCGCGAGACCGCAGGCCACGGTGCAGCCGCCGTCGAAGGGGTTGCCGCGGAAGTACAGGTGGAAGCACCCGTCGGTGCCCGTGATGCCCGACTTCCAGTACGTGTAGGCCATGGTGAGCTGGCAGAGGTCGGTGAGCATGGCCGACGGTGGCCGGGGACCTCCCGGATATCCCATGCCTCCTCCTGGCCCTGGCGTGCTCCAAAGCATACCAGGCAGGAACACACCTCTTGACGAACATATGACGCGGGCGTAGTGTCCGCATAGTACCTGACTATTTCAGTCAACTTTGTAGGTGAATGAACGAATGAGGCTCTCCGCACGAAGCGAATACGGGCTCTTGGCGCTCATCGACATGGCGAGCGCTCAAGACGGTCGCCCACTCGTGACGCGAGACCTCGCCGAGAGCCGCGGCATCCCGTCGGCATTTCTCGAGCAGCTCCTCGCCGACCTGCGCCGTGCCGGGCTCGTGCGTGCGACGCGCGGACCGCACGGCGGATTCGCCCTCGCGCGCACCGCAGAGGAGATCACAGCGCTCGAGATCATCGAAGCGCTCGAGGGTCCGATCGCCCCTTCCGTCTGCGCCCCCGATGCGTGCGGGCGCGAGGAAGGCTGCGCCGCCGCCAGCGTGTGGAGCGACGTCTCCGGGGCGGTGCGCGGGGCGCTATCGGGCTTCACGCTCGCACGGTTGGCCGAGGAGCAGACGCGGCTGGACCGGGCACCACTCACCTGCTCGACACGAAGGAGCGAATGATGGATCGCACCGCTTACCTCGACTACGCCGCCACCACCCCCACCGACCAGCGTGTGGTGGACGCGATGTTGCCGTTCTTCACCGAGCGCTACGGAAACGCGAACAGCCTCTACGCGCTCGGCCGCGACGCGGCCCGGGCGCTCGAGGAAGCGCGCGAGCGTGTCGCCACCTCGATCGGCGCCGCGAAGCCGGAGGAGATCATCTTCACCTCGGGCGGCACCGAGTCCGACAACACCGCCATCATCGGCCTTGCCACGGCGGGCGGGCGGGCGAAGGGCCACGTCATCGTATCTGAGTTCGAGCACCACGCCGTCCTCGAGCCCGCATGGTGGCTCGGCAAGCACGGGTTCGACGTGACCGAGCTCAAGCCCCGCACCAACGGCATCGTCCACCCCGAGGACCTCGAGGCGGCGCTGCGCGACGACACCATCCTCGTCTCGGTGATGCATGGCAACAACGAGATCGGAACCGTACAGCCGCTCGCCGAACTGGCTGCTCTGGCGCACGCTCGCGGCGCGCTCTTCCACACCGACGCGGCGCAGACGCTCGGCAAGATCGACTTCAACGTGGCCGAGCTCGGCGTGGACGCCGCCTCGTTCTCGGGCCACAAGATCTACGGCGCGAAGGGCACAGGCGCCCTGTACCTGAAGCACGGCACACGCCTCGCCCCGTACCTGCTGGGTGGCGGCCAGGAGAACAAGCGCCGCAGCGGCACGCAGGACCTCTCCGGCAACGTGGGCTTCGCAACCGCGCTCGAGATCATGGACGCCGAGCGGGCCACGGAGATCCCGCGTCTCACGGCACTCCGCGACCGCCTGGCCGAGCGGCTTCTCGACGCCATCCAGTACTCGCAGCTCAACGCCGCAAGCGCCGCCACGCGCCTCCCCCACATCGCGAACTTCGTGATCCCGGGAGTGGAGGGCGAGGCCATGCTGCTCCACCTCGACGCGGCCGGTATCGCGGTCTCGACCGGCTCGGCGTGCAGCTCGGGCTCCCTCAAGCCGAGCCACGTGCTGCTCGCTATCGGCTGCCCCGTGGAGTTCGCGCACGGCTCGCTGCGCGTGAGCATGGGTCGCTTCACCACCGAGGAGGACGTGGACTACCTGGTCGAGAAGCTGGTACCGGTGGTCGAGCGGCTGCGCTCGATGAACCCGCTCTACGAGAAGACGGTCGCCGAGCTGCTCGGCGTCAAGGAATAGGAGTTAGCAGATGATCTACAGCGAGAAGGTCATGGAGCACTTCGGCAACCCGCACAACGTGGGCGTCATCCCCAACGCCGATGGCGTGGGCGAGGTCGGCAACCCGATCTGCGGCGACGTCATGAAGATCACCATCAAGGTGGATGACGACCGCATCGAGGACATCAAGTTCCAGACGCTGGGCTGCGGCGCGGCCATCGCCACGTCGTCGATCGTCACGGACATGGCCAAGGGCATGACGCTCGCCGACGCCGCCGCCATCACCAAGAACCAGGTGGCCGAGGAGCTCGGTGGCCTGCCGCCCGCGAAGATGCACTGTAGCGTGCTCGCGACCGACGGCCTCAAGGTGGCAGTGGACGACTATCTCGTGAAGCACGGCCGCGAGCCCATCGCCGGCCCCATCAAGAGCAGTGACCCGAACTTCGACCCGCACGGGGACGAGGATGACGAGCACGAGCACTAGAGGCCGGACCTCGCTGCCCCGCTCCCCGGGAACGGTCGCACCATGCCTGAGGTAGCGGTGGCGCTCTCGGGTGGCGTCGACTCCTCGGTGGCGGCCGCGCTGCTCGTCGAACAGGGACGCGATGTGTTCGGCGTGACCATGCGCCTGGGCCTGGCCGAGATCGCCGGACGCCCGTGCTGCGGCGAGGAGGAGGTCGCGCTCGCGCGTCGCGTGTGCGCGCACCTCGGCATCCCGCATGTGGTGATCGACATGGCCGATGCCTTCCGTGCCGAGGTGGTGGAGCCGTTCGTGGAGGCGTACGCCTCGGGGCTCACCCCCAACCCGTGCGTGCGCTGCAACGAGCGCATCAAGTTCGGCGCGTTCGCCGGGCGCGTGCGCGCACTCGGCGCAACCACGCTCGCGACCGGCCATTACGCGCGGCTGGAGCGCGACGCCGGTGGCGTGTGGCTCGCGCGGGCGGCCGACCGGACCAAGGACCAGTCGTACTTTCTCTACCGCGTGGCACCGGAGACTCTCGGCACGCTCGAGTTCCCGCTCGGCGGTCTCACCAAGACCGAGGTTCGCCGAATGGCGGCCGAGCGCGGGCTGCCCACCGCCGGGCGGCGCGAGAGCCAGGAGGTGTGCTTCACGGGCGACCACGTGGCGCTCGTGGCGGCGGCGCATCCGGAGGCGGTCGAGCCGGGACCGGTCGAAACGGCAGACGGCACCGCCCTCGGCACGCACGGTGGCATCGCGCGGTACACCGTGGGACAGCGCAAGGGGCTGGGCGTGGGCGGACCGGGCGGTCCATACCGAGTTGTGCGGATCGACGCCGGACGGCGCGCGGTGATCGTCGCACCTGAGGCCGAGGCCCTGACGGAGCGCGTCACGCTCGCCGACCCCTTGTGGCGACTCGGCGCCGAACCGGCGCACCTGCTCGCGCAGATCCGCTATCGCTCCGCCCCGCGGCCCGCGATGGTGACGCCTGCGCCCGACGGCCTCGAGGTGGAGTTCGATACACCGGCCGACCCGCTCGCGCCGGGCCAGTCTGTGGTGCTGTACGATGCCGATCGCGTTGTGGGCGGCGGGATCGTCGGGAGGCACCTATGACGACCGCCCAACAGAAGTACGCCGAACTGCGGCACATGCTTCAGGGACTTGGCAGTGCACTGGTTGCGTACTCGGGGGGCGTGGACTCGACCCTCCTCGCGTTCGCGGCCCGGGCGGCCTTGGACGATCGCTGCCTGGTCGTGCTCGCGATCTCCGATGCGTATGCTGCGAGTGAGATCGAGGATGCTCGTACCACGGCACGCGCGCTCGGATTGCACCTTGTGGAGACCGAGACGCACGAGCTTGCCGACGAACGCTTTCGATCCAACCCGCATGACCGCTGTTACTACTGCAAGATCGAGATGTTCGGGGTCTTGCGTGGCATCGCCGGGACTCATGACATCGAATGGATCCTCGATGGCACCAACGCCGATGACACAAACGATCACCGGCCCGGAAGACTGGCAGCACGAGAGCAGGGCGTTCTCAGTCCGCTTCTGGAAGTCGGTTTGAACAAGAGCGAGATACGTGAACTCTCCCGTGAGTTCAGTCTGCCCACCTGGGCCAAGCCGTCCGGGGCATGCCTTGCCAGCCGCTTCCCCTACGGCACGTCGATCACCGAGCCGATGCTCCGGCAGGTCGCCGAGGCGGAGGACGGATGCCGCGCGCTGGGCCTCGTCCAGGTGCGCGTGCGCACTCACGGTGATGTCGCACGTATCGAGGTCGAGCCGTCTGAGCTGGAGCGCGCCTTCCTACTGCGCCATGACCTCGCGGCGACCGTGAGGGCAGCAGGGTTCGCCTTTGCGACGCTCGACTTGGAGGGCTACAGCACGGGTTCGCTCAACCGCGTGCTCGACGCTGCTACCAGGTCCGGAACCCAGGGAGCCCTCTCTCACTCGTCTGGCGACCTCGCAGCAGACAGCGCAGCGCCGAGCGCTCCCACCAGCTGAGCCTCGGCGGGGACGACCACCTCGCCGCTGAACCCTTCCCGAATGAGATCTACCATCGCGCGATTCCTGGCCACCCCGCCAGCGAACACGAGCGGACCCTCGGCGCCCACGCGAGACAGGGAGGCAAGTGTGCGTGATGCGATCGACGAGTGGAGTCCTCGGGCGATGCGCGACCGATCCGCTCCCTTGTGGACCAGGCCGCACACCTCACTCTCCGCGAACACCGTGCACATCGAGGAGATGGAGATGCCATCCGACGCCCCTGCAGCGGCCTCGGCCATCTCCTTGAGCGTGAAGCCGAGCGCCCGGGACATCACCTCGAGGAACTTCCCGGTCCCAGCGGCGCACTTGTCGTTCATCTCGAAGTCCGCGACCCGGCCGAAGTGGTCCAGTGCGATCGACTTCGTGTCCTGGCCGCCGATGTCGAGAACCGCGGCAGCATCCGGGAAGAGCGACCTAGCTCCGAGGGCGTAGGCCTTGATCTCTGTCACCACCTGCGCGCCGAAAGCGTCGCGCGCGTGGTGGCGACCGTAACCGGTCGCCACCATCGCGTCGTGCGGCCGCTGGCTCACCAGCGATGCTGCGATCGCCTGCGGATCGAAGCCCGAATCGAGCACGACAGCGTGCACGATCTGGCCGTCTTCGAGCCACACCGCGTCCACGGTGCGGGACCCGATATCGAGTCCGAGAACAGGCATCAGTCGGCGAGCATCTCGACGAATGCTTCGACGCGCGTCTGGAGCTGCCCGATGTCTTCCATCGAGTAGTCGGTGTCGATCCTCAGTACCGGCAGCCCCGCTTCGCGGGAGGCCTTCTCCACACCCCGCGCCTCCATCTGATACGGAGTGCAGAACTGCAGTGCATAGTGGATAACGCCCTGTGCGCCGTACTCCTCGGCCATGCGAACGACGTCGTCCATCCTGCCCTCATTGGGCGTGAAGCAGGCGCAGTTAATGCCGAGGTACTTGTGTGCGATCGCGTCGAGCATGCCTTCCAGCGTCTCGGGGGTCTCGTCGGTGAGCGTGTCGAAGTAGCGAGACCCGGTGCACATCTCCTCGGCCACCACGACCGCGCCAGCCTTCTCGATGACGTCGTGGAGCTTCCAGTTGGGAATCGCCATCGGTGAGCCGGTGACGAGGACCCGGGGTGCGTTTGCGGGCGCGACGCCCTCGCCCGCTGCGATGCGTGCCTCGAGTTCATCGGCGATCTTGTTCACCATCTCCGTGAAGCGCGATACGTCGTCGTAGAAGGCTACCTGGCTGGCGAGCAGGGCGTCCTTACCAGAGATGGGCACCGGAGAGGCCTTTCGCGCACCGTTCAGCCTCTGCAGCGCCTCGCGCTTGGCATTCACGTCGCGGGTCGCCGCCTTGAGATTCTCGAGCGTGAGTTTCTTGCCAGTCAGATCCTCCAGGCGTGCGACGAGCCGATCGATCTCGCTGCGCCACAGCGTGAAGTCCTCCGGCCGCTTCATCTGCGGCAGCTCCATGATGTAGACGGGGGCCATCTCGCCGAAGATCTCATACGCCTTCTTCTTGCCGTCGCACGTGGTCTCGCCGATCACGAGGTCGGCCGACTCGACGTACGGACAGACGCGGTCGAGCTTGAATCCGACGAACGACTTGATCAGGGCGCAGGTGTTTCTCGGCAGGATCTTCTCGACTTCGTTGTAGCCCCACTCGGCGCCGGCACACAGCCCCACATCGATCGCGCCGAGCGCGCGGATGATCTCCTCGGGCACGTACAGACAGAACGTCCCCACCACTTTGCCGCCTGCCGCCTTATGGTCCATAAGTTCCTTGATGCGAAGACCGTGGATCTCCGAGACGACGAAGTCGAAGTACGACATCCCATCCGGACGATTCTCCTGCGAAAGATACGCGGACTGATACATCTTCGGAATGGCATCCAGCAACGCGCAGTGTGCGCGAAGGTTCATGCCGAGGTCCTGCCACATCTCACCGTACGTTTCGTTCGGATCGCCCATGCCGGAGTCCCTTCACATCGGCGACGGCTGCCATCGCACCGTCGGCGCTAGTAGCGCCACTGATAGTAACATTCTGATTTGCTTATACCAATGCCCAGTGTGCGCTGTCGCCGGGGCGCACACCTCACCCGCGACACGCTGCTCGCGTCACTCGCGCCGAAACGATGCACTCAACGTGCGACGTGTCATGGGAGTCCTCTCAGACCGGTTCGTGGGGCAGCGCTCGACGGTACACCTCGGCGCCGAAGCCGGCGGACCTGATCCGGGCGCAAAGCTGCCGGGGATCGGTGATCTCCGGGTCGTATAGCACCGATGTCAGGCCGAGGGAGCGGACCGCCTTGACGTCCGCAACCCCGGGCATCCCGCCGAGCGCCTTCTCGACCACGAGCGGACATGCCTGGCAGTAGAAGCCGGTAGTCCGAATGTGCAGTGCACTCTTCATCGCGTTCACCTGCCTGGGTACTTCTTGCGGGTAATCAGTGTCGGCAGCGTTGTGGTGCGGGGTGCGACGCCCATCGCGCGGCGCCGCACCCGCGAGGTCCGCTCACTCTACGACGAACTCGATCTCCTGCTCGATGGGAGGACTGAAGGACTCGGTGTCGTTCTGCACAAGCTCGGCGACAAGCGTGTGTGTGCCGGGCGCCACATCCTTCAGCTCCGCTTCCTTCTCCACGCTCATGACGATCGGGCCTCCGTCCAGCGAGAAATGGACGTGCCCCTGACCTGCGACGTTGGTACCGCCCGGCATCACGAACTCGAGTCCGGTAGTCTCGACTGCCACGGTTACCGTTCCAGCCGGTACCTTCGCGCCGCCCGCGGGAATGGTGATCCGCACCGTGGGCGTCTCTACCGGCGCGGTCGGGTCCGCCGTGCCGGGGTCCACCACCGCGCCGGGCTCCGCCTTGGTCGCAGGCGGCTCCGCCGCACACGCGGCGAGCAGGCCGAGGGCCAGCAGTAGTCCGCCTGCGGCGGCGATCCGGATCATTCTGGAGTTTCTGTTCACGCGTTTCTCCTTGCTTCGTTGGTTAGCGTACGGATACGGCGGTGGCCACTTCGGCACCGTCGACGAAGAACGGCTGGTCGGGGCTGTTCACCCGGTCCATCATGTCGAACTCGAACATGCCGGGTTCCGGCCTGTCCGCGTGCACCGCCACGAACAGGGTGTCCGTGAGCGGCTTGGAGGCATCGAGCTGAACAATGGCGCCGGTGGTCGTTCCGGCGGGGATATGGAGCAGGCCCACTCGCGCGCCGGGCACGCCGCCGGCGTCGAGGTGCACGACTATCCATGCGGGCTCTGGGCTGGACGCCAAGTTGACCGTAAGCAGTGCGTCACGCACGGCCTGGTCCGCGACGATGATGGCCGACGTGCCTGCGGGTGTCGCGTAGCCAAACGTGCGCACCGCCACGACAACCGCAACCTCTTTGCCGTCCACGAAGAACGGCTGGTCGGGGCTGCCGAGCTTGTCCATCATGTCGAAGTCGAAGACCTCGTCATCGCCACGGTCCGCATGCAGCGCCACGATCAGTTGCTCGGGCAGCAGCCCCTCGGTCAGCTTGACCTCGATGTCGCTGCTCTGACCCTTCTTGACACGCTGCAGACCCACGCGATCGCCGGGAGCTCCATCCACAGCCTTGTGGACCACGATCCACGCATCCTCCGGAGCGTCCACTTCGTCGATGACGATGGTGCCTTCGGCGCCGATCTGATCGGAAGCCTCGATCGATGCGCGACTCACGTCTATACCGAACGGACCGACGTTGAACTGCACCGCGACCTCCATGCCGTCAGCGAAGTACGGCTGATCGGGGCTGCCCACGGGATCGTCCATATCGAACTCGAGCTCGCCGTCACCGTCGGCATCCACGTGGATGGCCGCGATGAGGCCGACCGTGCCGAGCACCTTGCCGTCGAGTTCCACGACCACGTCCTTGTTCTCGCCCGCCTTGATCGGGGTGAAGCCGAGTCGCTCGCCTGGCATCCCGTCATCCTTGGCCTTGTGCACCACCACGAACGCATCGGCCGGTGCGGTTGCTGAGCCGATGGTCACCGTGGTCCCAAGCGGCTGGTCGCCCGCCTGAATAGCGGCCTCGCCCATTTTGACCGGCACGCCGAAATCGGCGACCTTGAACGGGGCCGCAACCTCGGTCTCGCCGATGAAGAACGGACGGTCGGGGCTGCGCTCCATGTTATCCATGTCGAACTCGAGCTCGCCTCGGACGCCGGCATCCGTGTGGATGGCGGCCACAAGTTCGGCAGTGAGAGGCACGTCGGGATCCAGCGTGACCTTCACATCGGTGTTGTCGCCCTTCTCGACGGCGGCATAGCCGATCCGCTTACCGGGCATGGTGCCATCGAACTGATGCACGACCACGAAGGCGTCCTTCGGAGCACGCACGAGTTCGATCGTGACGCTCGTCGTGGCGCCGACCTGGTCGGCGACGACGATCTTCGCATTGCTCTCGGTCGTCATCACGCCCATGGCCTCGCCGGCACCGACGGCGGTGCCCCACCCGACCGTGCCGAACGCGAGGGCGGCGGTGACGCCGATCGCGACTATCCGGTTCCTCTTCATGTTCTAATTCACTCCCTTGATGGCGGTCGCAGCGGCAAGGCTCGGCTTGAACCTGCGGAGCAGCAGCGAGCTGGACACGACACTGACGCTGGAGAGCGCCATCGCCGCACCTGCGAGTTCCGGCCGCAGAAGGCCGACCGCCGCGACTGGGATGCCGAGCGAGTTGTAGCCGAGCGCCCAGAAGAAGTTCTGGCGGATCTTGCGCATCGTGCGCTTGGACAGCTCGATCGCCGTCACCACGTCACGCAAGTCGTTCTTCATCAGTACGATGCCGCCGGTCTCCATGGCCACATCGGTGCCTCCGCCCATCGCGATGCCCACATCGGCCTGCGCGAGCGCGGGGGTGTCGTTGATGCCGTCGCCGACCATCGCGGTGGTGAGACCGCGTGCCTGCAGCTTCGAGACTTCCTCGGCCTTGTGCTCGGGGAGCACGTCGGCGAGTACGTTGGACGGCTTGATGCCGGCCTGGGCCGCGATCGCCTCGGCCGTGCGACGGTTGTCGCCGGTGATCATGAAGACCTCGACACCCATCTTCGTGAGGCGCTCCACGGCCTCCTTGGAGTTCGCTTTCAACGTGTCCGCCACGGCTATCAGGCCAGCGGCCTGCCCATCGATGGCGGCGAGCATGACGGTCTTGCCCTGCGTCTCGAGCGATTCGACGCGCGGCAGATGAGCCGACACGTCCACGCTCTCGCGGGCCATGAGCTTGCGGTTACCGAGGACCACACGGTGGCCCTCTACGCGACCTTCGACGCCATGGCCCGGCACTGCGGTGAAGCCCTCGACGCTCGAAAGCGGGAGCCCGAGTTCGTTCGCGTGATTCACGATAGCCTCCGCCAGCGGATGCTCGGATGACTTCTCGAGCGCCGCCGACAGTCGGTACATCAGCGTCGTGTCGAACGCCCCGAACGGCTCGAACTCGGTAACCACCGGTTTGCCATACGTAAGCGTGCCGGTCTTGTCGAACACGATCGCCTTGATCTTGTGCGCGGTCTCCAGAGCGTCGCCGCTCTTGATGAGGATGCCGTTCTCGGCACCCTTGCCGGTGCCGACCATGATCGCGGTCGGCGTGGCGAGACCCAGAGCGCACGGGCAGGCGATGACGATGACTGCGGTGCCCGCCAGGAGCGCCTTCACGAAGATCGAGGTGTTGGCGTAGAAAGCCGCATCCACGAAGTTCGGAACCACGAACAGCCACACGAGGAACGTCAGGACCGCGATGCCGACAACGGCCGGCACGAACACCGCAGAGATCCGGTCGGCGAAACGCTGAACGGGCGCCTTGGATCCTTGCGCCTCTTCCACCAGCCGCACGATCTGGGCGAGCGCCGTGTCCTTGCCGACCTTGGTGGCGCGAAACTTGAACGAGCCAAGCTTGTTCATCGTGGCGCCGATGACCGAGTCACCGACGTTCTTCTCGACCGGTATCGATTCGCCGGTGAGCATGGACTCGTCGACCGAACTTCGGCCCTCGAGCACCGCGCCGTCCACCGGCACCTTGTCTCCCGGACGGACGACGATGACGTCCCCGACCACGACCTCTTCGATCGGGATGTCGATCTCGGCACCGCCGCGCACGACACGGGCGGTCTTGGCCGCAAGCCCCATCAGCTTCTTGATGGCGTCGCTGGTCTTGCCCTTGGCGCGGGCCTCGAGCAGCTTGCCGAGGAGGACGAAGGCGATCAGCAGGGCAGCGGTCTCGTAGAAGATCGGCTCCATCTGCAGGCTCGGGATGAACGTCGCGGCAACCGAGTAGAAGTAGGCTGCCGAGGTACCGATGGCGATGAGCGTGTCCATATTGCCGGTGCGCCGCTTGATCGCGTGCCAGAAGCCCTTGTAGAACTGCGCACCCACATAGAACTGCACCGGTGTGGCGAGCGCGAACGCTGCGTACTTCATCATCATCATCGGGTCCCATGCGCCACCGAAGACCTGGGCGAATATGTTCGCCAGCCCCATCGGCACGCGTGTCATGAACGGCGGCACCATCGAGATGAGAAACGCCGGTATCGCGAGAGTGAAGGCAAGGACGCACAAGAACAGCTGCTTGTCGTAGTGGGCCTTCTGCGCCTCACGTTGGGCATCGTTGCCCTCGGAGGAGAGTCCGATCGTCTCAACCTGCACGGTGGCGCCGTATCCCGCGCCTTGCACCGCCGCCACAAGCTCATTCGGGCCCACGATCGTGGGGTCGAACTCCACGGTCGCCGTCTCGGTAGCGAGGTTCACGTTGACCGAGAAGACTCCTGGCACCTTGCCCAGCGTCTTCTCGATGATCGCCGAGCACGACGCGCACGTCATGCCTGAAAGCGACAGCAGGATGTGGCCGCCTTCGGTCATGGCTGGCACCTCGTTGAGCGGCGCGGCGCCATAACCCGCGCCCTTCACCGCGGCGACGATAGCGGCGTCATCGAGCACGCCCGCGTCGTACGAGACGACCAGCTTCTCGGTCGCCAGGTTCACACTTGCCGAGAGGATGCCGGGCACCTTGGAAAGCGTCTTCTCGATGACCGCAACGCACGACGCGCACGTCATGCCGGTCACCGCGAACGTGGAAACGCGCCGCTCGGCGGACCCTTCCGTGCGTGGGGACTCCTGCCGCAACGTGCTGAGCGGCTCATGGAGCGACGGGGTGGCATCCAGGGCATGCGGACGAGGGAATTCGCAGACCTGCGGCTCCGCCGCCGCGCCATGGCATTCCTCCGGCACCGCGATCGGCCCGGGCCGATCCACCGGCACTACGGCAACAGGCACCGGCACGTCAGCTACTAGTTCGCGCAGCTCGCTTGCCTCCTGGGCGGCTTCCCTGTTCACCGTCACGGATACCTCGACGGTTCGATCGTCAACAGCACTCTTGCTCACGATGAACGGATCGCCGGGCATGAAGCCGGCCTCAACGATCGCGTCGATTATCTGGTCGGGCGTGATCGCGTCGAAGTCCACATGCAGCGAGAGGAGTCCCTCATCGGCACTCGCGTGGACCGCATACACGCCCGGCATGCTACGAAACTTCGTGGTGAGAAGCGCCTCGCACGAGCGGCACCGCATGCCGTCCACACGAAGTCTGTACACCTGCTTGGTTCGATTCTCAGACATGTTGTTGTCTCCACTCTCGCTATTCGACGACGATCTTCGCCGAGACCATCTGCATCTGGCAGTAGAAGGTGTACTCGCCCGGATCGAGCGCGGGTAGTTCGATCGTCTTCGCTCCGCCGGTCAGGTCCTCGTCGATGCCGAAGTCGGGGAAGTACACGCCCGAGAGGCAGCCGCCCGGAGCCTGGGAGAAGTCGATGATGATCGGAACGCCGGCCTTGGCCTTGATGACATTCGGGTTGAAGCTGCCTGCCGACGTGTCGACAGCGATCCTCTGAACGTCACCTTCGACGGTGGTGGCGCCTTCGACAGCGGGGCCGCCTCCACCGCAGCAACCGCCACCGCCTCCGCCGCCGCCCGCCATGGCGCAGCCGCCGCCGGCGGCCTGGGCGAGCAGCCCAGACCCCGTCCCGCCGGCCGGTTCGCTGCCGCGGGCAACCGCATAGCTGTAACTCAAGATGAGCGCCAAGAGCGAGAGGACCACCACCGCCAGCAACTTGACTCGCGGTGAGGCGAGCGCGGTCGCGGTCGCTGCATTCTCGTGCGTCTTACCTGGCATGACACATCTTCCCTTCGCTAGTGGACGAGCTCGGCTGCATAGCCGGCCTCGAGGATGGCTGCACGGATCTGTGCGGCGCTGACGGCATCGTGGTCGAACATGACCACCGTCTCGCCGGTGGCATGGTTGCAGGCGACGGCCTTAACGCCGTCTAGTTCCTCCACCGCCATCGTGATGAGCATCGAGCAGGAGCTGCAGTGCAGCCCGCTCGCCTTGAAGATCTGGGTCGTGGTCATCTCTGGGTGTCCTTTCATCGAGACTTCATCTATGCGAAGTAGCCGCCGAGCAGGAGCCCGAGGAATGCGGCCAAAGCAACTACAGTTCCGCCGAGCGTTAGCTCCGTCCGCGACAGGCCCCACACGGCGAACGCGCCGGACGGCGCGGGCGCCGGGTGCGGCGTCGAGCCCTTGGTCCCGCGCTTCCCGACCCGACGGGCGGCTTCGCGCGCGGCCTCGGCCTTGCGAGACGCCTCGCGCTTGAGGTAGAGCCACAGCGCGGCGCCGGCGAGCAGGAAGAGCCCTGCCAGCTGCGGACTCAATCCGCCACCCGTGCGCGCAACACCTGCGCCCACCTGAAGGGTGCCGGCCATCATGCCCATCTGGCATGTCATCTGGAACGAGCCGCTGGCTGTTGCCGGGATATCTACGGCGGTGATGCCATTGGGGGTCAGAGGAACCTGGATTCCGAGCTTCGGAATGAACAGTTGCTCGGAGCACAGGTTGTCTTCACGACGGTCGACGATGAGCCGTACCGGCTTGTCGGCAGGGATCGCGAGCGTCTGGGGCTGGAACTGGTTGCGCTCGATCACGAGCGGAACCTCAACAACGCCGTCTGCGCCCACGGAGAACTGCGACTCGTCCAGCACGGCCGCCTCCGAGCCGAGCACAGCATTCTTCATCGATGTGAAGTTCACCGGTGAGCCGAGCGCTGTGGCGCCCCGGTTGATCATCACCACGCCGAGAAGGAGGATGACTATCGCGCCGGCAACGGCCATCTTCTGCTTGAAGCGGCCACTCAAGAAGCTTGCAGCTGCGCCGTAGCCCAGCATGAGCGGAATGGTGCCGAGGCCGAAGCCGAGCATGGTGATCGCGCCGAGTACGGGGGTGCCCGCACCCGCTGCCGCGACCTGTGCGGCCTGAAGAGGCCCACACGGCATTAGACCGGTCATCAGACCGAACGTCACCGGCGTCGCGAGTGTGGACTCCCCCGCTGCAGCATCGGACGTCGAGCGCTTTCGGAGCTTCGTGATCGCCTGCATCAGGAACCTCGGCGGACGCGGCGTGAAGCGCGCAAGTGCCGGGAACTTGCCGGTCATGATGAGGCCGAGCACGATCATGTAGGTGCCGGCGATCACGGCGACCCAGCTGCGGGCATCTTGCGAAATGAACGCGCCGATACTGCCGAGCAGCAGGCCCACGGCTGTGTAGCTCACGAGTTTCGCCGAATGGTAGGCGAGGTGGGGCATCATGCGGCGGACCAGCGGTCCCTCTTCGTTGCCCTTCACGGCGTACGAAAGGACCATGTTGCCGCACATCATCACGCAGTGAAAACTGGTGAGTAGCCCCGACACAAACATCGGGATGAACAGATTCAAGGAGATCCTCGCTTCGGTCGTCTCGGCCTGCGTTGAGGCCGACGTGCCTTCGGATACGACGATGAAGTGGGGTTGCAGCAGGCCCACTTCGCTCCGCGGCGCTGCCGAATCAAAGGCGCGCCAAAGCGAGGTATTAGACTCTGAGTGGCGTCAGGAACGACGGAGGCGGGTCTGCGTCCAGTACCGAGTGCGCATCGAGAACGCCGAGCGGGAGGGGCACCTCGAGCGCGGGCGCAGGTCCCTCGGCCACGAGCAGTTGCGGGTGATCGAATCCCGTCGCGGTAGCGGGGAGGTTGCGAACCTCGGCATGCGGGCAACTGCCGAATGAACCTTCGCTGTCGCAGTCGGGGTCCCGCGGGCTCGTGTCGGACATGGGCATGGGCATCGCTGCCGCTGACTGAGTGGACACGCAGAGAGGCGCCACGACGACGAGAAGCAGCATCACGGCCATGCCGAGTGCCACGAGATGTCGCTTGTGTGCCAAGAGCCGCAATGTGACCCCTCAAGTAGTCGAGTTGCCGGTGAGCTAAGCAACCCTGGTGCCTAGTATCGGCCTAACGTGCCGCCGGATTACGCACCGGTCTACTGCCAAAACCGCCGCTATTGCCCGTATGGCAGTGCGGTATCCGCCCTGGACTTGGAATGGCGCTTGCACCTAAGGACCGCAATTGAGCGTTTCTAGCGACTCGAGGAGGTCGTGACGTGTCTGAGAAGAACAACAAACGGGCCAGGCAGCAGTCCGCCGCCCGACCCGACGGCAACAAGTCCAACCCCAAAGCGATGCAGCCTTCGGCACCGGCGCCCGCTCCGAAGCGGAACATGACATGGATCGTCGTCGCCGTGGTTGCGGTGCTGATCGTCGGTGGCATCGCCATCGCGGGTCAGAACGGCAGTGGCGGCGACGCGAAGGCACCGCAGGTGAGTGCCGAAGAAGCCAAGTACCTCGGGAGGCTGCTGCCCGCAGGCTACACGCCTCTCTCGACGGGCGCACCGGTGGAGTACACGTCCACCGTGGAGATGACCGAGCTGGCGGCGGCAACCGCCGACACGCAGGTCAGCGTGCCGCTGGCCGACCTGACGGACGCGAAGCTCTCGATACTGCAGTACGACCGTGCCGATGGGCAGCAGCTCCCGCTCATCGCGTACGTGAAGCCCTCCGGCACGCTCTTCGTTGGCATCAGCTTCTGCCCGCCGTGTGAGGGCGAGTGGCAGACGATCCAGGCCGACGGCACCCTGACGTGCAACTCGTGCGGCACGAAGCGTGACCTCGAGACGATGGCAGGCATCAGCGGCTCGTGCAAGCTGTACCCGCTTGACGAACTCCCCGCCACACTCGTGGACGGCAACGTGGTCATCGAGCGCGCTGTCCTCGACTCCTGGACTCCGCAGCCACTCGACCGCAAGGTGGGCTAGGCAACCGAGTCACCCCTTGAAGCAGATTACTCAGCGGCCCCCGGGAATCCCCGGGGGCCGCTCTCGTACCCCCGCGAGAGCCCCAATCCCACAAAACCCATGTGTCTCGTGCGTAATGAAGGGGGGCATCGGTGGTGTAATTGCCCCGTCGGAGCACACATTCGCGTTGGAGGTACTCAATGACCTACCACGAGAGCATTCTGGAAGCGGTCGGAGACACGCCGCTTGTTCGCCTGGCGCGCATCGACCGCGACCTGCCCGCAACCATCCTGGCGAAGCTTGAATTCATGAATCCTGGCGGGAGCCACAAGGACCGTATCGCCGTCGCGATGATCGACCAGGCGGAACGGTCCGGCGCGCTCGTGCCTGGAGCAACCATTGTCGAGGCCACCGCGGGCAACACCGGCGTGGGCCTCGCGATGGTCGCCGCTGTGCGCGGCTATCGCTGCGTCTTCGCTGTTCCCGACAAGATGAGCACTGAGAAGGTCGCACTCCTCAAGGCCTACGGGGCCGAGGTCGTGACGACCCGAACCGATGTGCCGCCCGACTCGCCGCTGAGCTATGACAGCGTGGCCGAGCGCCTCTTGCGCGAGATTCCCGGTTCCTGGCGGCCGCGGCAGTTCGCCAACGCCGTCAATCCCGCCACCCACTACTCGGTCACCGGGCCGGAGATCTGGCGCCAGAGCGGCGCGCATGTGGATACCTTCGTCGCGGGCGTCGGCACGGGAGGCTCCATCTCGGGCATCGCACGCTATCTGAAGGAGCAGAACCCTAAACTCAAGGTGATCGGCGCGGACCCCATCGGCTCCATCCTGTCGGGCGGCGATGCAGGGTCGTGGAGCGTTGAAGGCATCGGAGAGGACTACTTCCCGGACACATACGACGCCTCGGTCGTGGACCGATGGGAGCGTGTGAGTGACGCTGACTCGTTCGCCGCGGCACGTCGCCTTGCCAGGGAAGAGGGCATCCTTGCAGGCGGCTCGGCGGGCACCGCCCTGCACGCCGCGATCGAGGCGGCGAGAACCGCCGTCGAGGGAAGCGTCATCGTCGTGTTCCTGCCTGACACCGGTCGCAACTACCTGACCAAACTGCATTCGGATGAGTGGATGATGCAGCAGGACTTCTGGTCGGGCGAGACGTCGGACATCACGTGCGCCAAGGTACTCGCCCACAAGCGCGGCATGCCACCTCTCGTGTCGGTCCGCCCCGAGACACGGGCGTGCGACGTCGCGCGAATGATGACCGCCTACGGCATCTCGTATGTTCCGGTGACGGACAACGGGATGATCTTTGGTGACGTCGATGACCTTACGCTGCTCCACCTCGTGCATGGCGGTGCTGACCTGAGCGTGCTTCAGGTCAAAGACCTGATGCGACAGACGCTCCCGCTTCTCGACGAGAATGAGAGCGTGGATCGAGCCTACCGTATCCTCGGCGGGGGTCCCGCGGGAGTCATCATCACCCGAGGCGGGTATGCACTCGGCTTCCTGTCCCGATCAGACCTGATCGATTACTGGGCCGATCGTGCCCACGTCGAGGAGTTCTCGTTGTGAAGTTTGCGACGAGAGCCATTCACGCGGGTCAGGCAGCGGACGTCGCTACCGGCGCCACCATCGTTCCTATCTATCAGACGTCCACGTTCACGCAGTCCGCGCCCGGTGAACACAAGGGATTTGAGTACTCACGATCCGGGAATCCGACGCGTCAGGCGCTCGAGACATGCCTCGCCTCGCTTGAATCGGCGGCGCACGGTCTGGCGTTCGCCTCGGGTCTCGCGGCCGAGAACGCGGTCCTTTCCCTGCTTCGCCCCGGGGATCACGTGGTTGCCGGCGAGGATCTTTACGGCGGCACCGGAAGACTGCTGCGACAGGTCTTCGCGCCTCTGGGCATCCGCACGACGTTCGTGGACACCTCGGATGGAGCCGCCCTTTCGGCGGCCCTCGAGCCGTCCACGCGCCTGGTTTGGGTGGAGACGCCGAGCAATCCGCTTCTGCTGGTCACGGACATCGCTTTCGCGGCGAAGGTGACCCACGACAACCGGGCGCTACTGGTGGTGGACAACACGTTCGCCACGCCGTACCTGCAGCGGCCACTCGAGCTCGGCGCGGACATCGTTGTTCACAGCACGACCAAATACGCGGGCGGTCACTCCGACGTGGTCGGCGGCGCCGTGCTCGTCGACGACCCCGGTCTGGCATCGCAACTGACCTTCTACCAGAACGCGGCCGGAGGGGTGCCCGGGCCGTTCGACTCCTGGCTCGTGCTCCGGGGCCTGAAGACACTCGCGCTCCGTATGCGCGCCCACTGCGAGAATGCCGCCTCCGTGGCGGCGTTCCTCGCCTCCAGGTCCGAAGTCGAGAGCGTGTACTACCCCGGCCTGCCGAGCCATCCGGGGCACGAGTTGGCCGGACAGCAGATGTCGGGCTTCGGCGGAATGGTCTCCCTCCGGCTCGCGGGAGGGCGCGATGCGGCTCTCCACTTTCTGCAGGCCCTCACGTACTTCTCGCTGGCCGAGAGCCTCGGCGGCGTGGAGTCGCTTGCGAGCTACCCGGCCGAGATGACACACGCATCGCTTCCCGCCGAGGACCGGGAGCGTCGGGGCATCTCGGGCGGGCTCGTGCGCCTGTCTGTGGGGGTCGAAGACATCGACGATCTCCTCGCGGACCTCGAGCAGGCGCTGGAGGCCTCCCGTGGCTGACCCGCCGTCTGCCGAGCGCGACTACGTTCTCGGAACGCACGATGCTGAAATCGAGCGCCTCGGCCTGCAGCATGAGGCGTGGCGATCCACCGCGATCGAGAGCTGGAATCGGGCCGGAATAGCCCGCGGATGGCATGTGCTCGATCTTGGCGCGGGTCCGGGGCACGCCTCCCTGGACCTCGCCAGGGCGGTCGGGCCGGAGGGGTCGGTCACTGCGGTCGAACGCTCGGGGCGCTTCGCGCAGGCAGGGCGCGACGCCGCGCTCGTGTACGGATGCGGCAACATCCATTACCGCGAACTCGACCTGATGCTCGACCCACTGCCGGAAGGATCGTTCGATGCGGCCTGGTGCCGCTGGGTGTGTTCCTTCCTGCCGGATCCGGCTCCCCTGATCGAGGGGCTCTCCCGGAGGCTGCGCGCCGGCGGCGTGGCGGTCTTCCACGAGTACGCCGACTACGCCTCGTGGAGATACTCACCGCGCTTGCCGCTCCTCGAAGAGTACGTCGCGCACGTCATGAGGACATGGCGGGACGGTGGCGGGGAACCCGATATCGCGATGAGCTTACCCCCTCTCTTGCGTACGGCCGGCTTCTCCGTTCGCTCCGCCACGCCTCATATCTTCTGCGTCGGCCCGGGAGACGACCGGTGGAGGTGGATCTCCACGTTCGTGGAGTCGAACTGCGAACGCCTCCTCGAACTCGAGACCTGTGACACCGGGTGGGTGGAGTCGGTCCGAGCCGAACTCAGGCATGCCGAAGCGGACCCAGACGCACTCCTGCTCACGCCTATGGTGCTTGAAGTGATCGCCGAGCTTCGCTGAAACTTATTGCGCACTAATACCATATCTTACATGCGGTTCTCTGTCTTGAAATGCCGGACGTCGGGGAATAGTCTCGGGAAGACAGAAGAAACCGCCCTGAAGGAGGCGTCATGACACCTGTATCCTCCGCCGTCGACACGACCATCGGATCGACTCCGCTCATCCACCTCAACCGCCTGGCGACCGGTCTGCCGGCATCGGTGGCAGTCAAGATGGAGTCCCGCAACCCGGGCGGCTCCGTCAAGGACCGCATCGGCCTGAGCATGATCGACGACGCTGAAGAACGCGGACTCATCGAGCGCGGCCGCTCGGTGCTGATCGAGCCCACCTCGGGCAACACGGGTATAGCGCTCGCGATGATCGGCGCGGCCCGCGGCTATCGCGTCATTCTCACCATGCCCGAGTCGATGTCGATGGAGCGGCGTAAGCTGCTTGCCGCATACGGCGCCGAACTCGTGCTGACACCCCGTGCCGACGGCATGCGCGGAGCCGTCGAGGCTGCCGATAAGCTTGCTGCCGAGACCGAGAACTCGTTCATCCCCCGACAGTTCGACAACCCCGCAAACCCTCGCGTTCACTTCGAGACGACGGGGCCCGAGATACTCGAGGCGCTCGGCGACGCGAGACTCGGCGCGGTGGTGGCGGGAGTCGGAACCGGCGGAACGATCACCGGAGTCGGCCGCTATCTTCGCGAGCAGGGTTCCGATGCACTGATCGTGGCCGTGGAGCCGACCGAGTCGCCAATCATCTCGCAACGGCGGGCGGGCGAGGATCTCACCCCCGGCCCGCACGGCATCCAGGGGATCGGCGCCAACTTCATCCCGGTCGTGCTCGACGTGGAGCTGCTGAGCGAGGTCGAACACGTGAGCGGTCCAGAGGCTATCGAGATGTCGCGCCGACTTGCGGCCGAGGAGGGACTGCTTGTGGGTATCTCCTCTGGGGCCAACGTCGCTGCGGCGCTTCGGATCGCGGCGAGACCTGATCTCGCCGGCACGACCGTCGTGACCTTCGCTCCCTCAACAGGAGAACGCTATCTCTCAACGCCGCTCTGGGAAGGCTACGGTATCTGACATGCGCGTCTCACAGCGCCTCGACTACACGCTCAAGATGCTCGTTGCCCTTGCGCGACTCCCTCACGGTGTGACGACAGCGTCGGGCGACCTTGCAGTGCGACTCGGCTTGCCGAGGCGCTTCGGCGAGCAGCAGATGACGGCACTGGCGAAGACCGGGCTTGTCGAGTCTCGACGCGGCACCGGGGGCGGCGTATCCCTCTCCCGGCCCGCGTCGGAGATCACCGTGCTCGACGTGGTGAAGGCCATCCAGGGCGAGGTGCTTGATGTGCCGAAAGCGACCGGGTCTGCCACCGCAGAGTTCTGGAGCCGGGCAGCCGGCGCGCTTGAGGAGCAACTGGGCTCCACGACGCTCACGGATCTCGTTCGGCGCCAGGCCGAACTCGATGCGGCGGCGGGGCCGATGTACTTCATCTAGCATGATTCCGGTGCGATTGAGGCGCTGGACGAACGCCTCCCGCCCTGTTAACGTACCGCTCCATATCCGTTCGACGTGAGAAGGAGGTGAAACGAGGCACCATGGCACGTTCTGTGTTCGTTATGGCGATGGACATGATGATGACCTGGCCCGGGTCTGCGCTCGCATGCGCAGGAACCGGGCGGCTCCCGCACCTCGCTCGCTAGCAGCGAGGGAATCATGTACGCACCTCAACACGACACAGAAACGAGGAACACCATGACCGCTTCGTCTCGCCGCTTCGATACCGTCGCCGTTCACGGCGGCGCCACCGCGGATCCCACCACCGGCTCGCGCGCCGTGCCGATCTACCAGACGGTTGCCTACAACTTCCAGGACGCCGATCATGCCGCGGACCTCTTCGGCCTTCGCGCCTTCGGCAACATCTACTCTCGCATCATGAACCCGACCAACGATGTGCTCGAGCAGCGCGTAGCGGGCCTGCGTGGCGGGACCACCGCGGTCGCCGTCGCGTCCGGTCACGCCGCGGAGGTCCTCAGCCTTCTGAACGTGGCGGGCGCCGGAGACAGCATCATCTCCTCCACGTCGCTCTACGGCGGGACCTGGAACATCTTCCTGCACACGTTTCGACGCCTCGGCATCGAGGTCCGCTTCGTCGAGACCACCGATACCGAGGGATTCGCCGCCGCCTCAGACGGCACCACGAAGGCGTGGTTCGTCGAGACGATCGGCAACCCGCGGCTGGACGTGCCCGATATCGGCGGCCTCGCTGATGCGGGTCGCGCCCTCGGGATCCCGCTGTTCGTGGACAACACGTTCGCGACCCCCTATCTCTCGCGGCCGATCGAGCACGGGGCGGCAGTGGTGATCGAGTCGCTCACGAAGTGGCTCGGCGGACACGGCACCTCGATCGGCGGCATCCTCGTCGATGGCGGAAACTTCGACTGGGGCACCGGTCGCCACCCCTTCTTCACCGAGCCGGACGAGAGCTACCACGGCCTCAAGTTCTGGGACGTCTTCGGCGACTTCCCGGGCCTCGGCAACGTGGCCTTCGGGATTCGCGCACGCGTCAACCTGCTTCGCGACTTCGGCCCGGCACTCTCCCCGTTCAACGCGCAGCAGTTCCTCCTCGGCGTTGAAACGCTCTCACTTCGCGTCCAGCGGCATAGCGATAACGCGCTCGCCGTGGCGAAGCATCTCGAGGCCCACCCGAAGGTTGCATGGGTGGCGTACCCGGGCCTCGATTCGCACCCGACAAAGGCCAACGCTGACAGGTACCTCGAGAACGGCTACGGCGGCGTGGTCATCTTCGGCGTGAAGGGCGGACTCGAGGCGGGCAAGACGCTCATCAACAGCGTCGAGCTTTTCAGCCACCTTGCAAACGTCGGCGACGCGAAGTCGCTCATCATCCATCCCGCATCGACCACGCACTCCCAGCTGTCCGCGCAGGAACTCGTTCGCGCCGGCATCAGCGAAGACTTCGTCCGCTTGTCCGTGGGGATCGAGAACATCGACGACATCATCGCGGATCTCGATCGAGCTCTCGAGGCGGTGTAGCCGTGCTGGATCCGAGGACCAACGTGCCGCCAGAAGGTGCCCTCGTGGCAACGCTCGAGGGAGAGCTCGACTTGGCTTCCGGCAGGCGCCTGACGAGTGTCGAGGTCGCCTATGAGACGTTCGGGCGGCTTTCCGCCGACGGCAGCAATGCGGTACTCGTGTGCCACGCCCTTTCCGGCGACTCCCACGTCACCAGCGGTGACGTGGGAGTCAGCCCCGGCTGGTGGGAGCCGATGGTCGGCCCCGGCAGGGCGCTCGACACCGACAGGCTGTTTGTCATCTGCAGCAACGTCCTGGGCGGATGCTCCGGGACCACCGGGCCGGGATCGACCGACCCGGATACAGGCGTGCCGTACGGGAGCGCATTTCCCTTCGTCACCATCGAAGACATGGTCGAAGTGCAGCGTCGCCTGCTCGATCACCTCGGTATTGTCAGACTTGCGGCGGTCGTGGGTGGCTCCATGGGAGGCATGCAGGCATTGGCCTGGGCTAAGCACCACCCGGAACGTGTGACGGCGGTCGTCGCCGACGCCACGACGCCACGCCTTGGCGCCCAGCCGATCGCGTTCAACGTGGTAGGGCGGCGCGCCATCCTGGACGACCCGGCATTCGCAGGCGGCGACTACTACCAGTCTGACAGCCAACCCGATGCCGGGCTCTCGATAGCCCGCATGGTCGGCCACATCACGTACCTGTCGAATGAGTCCATGCATGAGAAGTTCGGGCGGCGACTCCGTGAAGGCATCGAGTACGCCTATGACTTCGTGAATGAGTTCGAGGTCGAGACGTACCTGGCGCATCAGGGCCGGCGCTTCACGGAGCGCTTCGATGCGAACACCTACCTGCTGATGACAAAGGCGATGGACTACTTCGACCTTCGTGGAGAATCGGAGACACTCGCCGAGGCCGTTCGTGGAACGCCCGACCGCTGGCTGGTCACCTCGTTCTCCAGCGACTGGCTGTTCAGCACCGACCAGGCCCGCGATCTCGCGATCGCTCTGCTGGCGGCCGACAAGCAGGTCACCTTCGCTGAGTTCGAGAGTCCCTACGGCCACGATGCCTTCCTGCTCGAGGTGGAACAACAGACATCCCTGCTGCGGCCGTTCCTGGAGAACTCCGTACGTGCCTGCGCTGAGTCCCTGAGACGAAAGGAGGACGCGGCATGACGGCTGCTGAACTCCGCCGAAGGGACCTGGCTCGCATTGCGGACCTGGTACCCCGCGGCTCGCGAGTCCTCGACCTGGGCTGCGGCGACGGGACACTCCTCGCGTTGCTCCGTGACACGCGCGAGGCTGACGTGCATGGCGTGGAGCTCGACCTTGCGAACGTCGCCGAGTGCGTGCGCCGCGATATCCCCGTAGTGCAGTTCGACATCGACGAGGGGCTGCCCGACTTCGCCGACGGCTCCTTCGACATCGTCGTCCTGTCGCAGACGCTTCAGGTGGTGCGCAGGCCCGCGCTCGTGCTCCGTGAGATGCTACGTGTGGGCAAGCGCGGCATCGTTTCATTCCCGAACTTCGGCCACTGGAAGGCGCGCGCGTACCTCACCTTCCGCGGGCGTATGCCGATGTCCCGATCCATCCCCTATTCATGGTATGACACGCCCAACATCCACCTCACCACGCTGAAGGACTTCCGAGCCTTCGTGGCCGCCAACGGCGGACACATCGAACAGGAGTTGCCGCTCGCAACGTCGAGAGGCGGGCATCAGCACGAGGTGGCCCTGTGGCCGAACCTCTTCGCCGATACGGGCGTCGCGGTCGTGTGCGCGGGCGCACCCGCACCGCGAACGGCCGTGCGCGGGACCTCGCAGGCCACGTGCTGCGGATACGACGTTGACCGGGCGCGACGCACCTACGAGCACGGCTCGCATCGTTAGCGGTTGTCGCAACTCTCCGAACTCCGGATGAACCCGGACGTCGGTCACCCTGCCGACTCCTTCAGGCGGACTCCACCGTGAAGCCTGCGGCGGCGATCGCGTCCATGATGACTGGGGTCGCCACAGCGTTCTCGTCGAAGAGCACTGAGGTGATCCCGCGTGAGAATTGCGCTGTGACGGATATGACCCCGGGCAGGTCCTTCACGGCTGCCTTCACCTTCCCGGTGCATGCGTCGCACATCAGCCCGGGAGTCCGCGCGTGAACGGCTTTCATTTGTCGCTCCTCTGCTTTGGCAAGAACATGTCCCTACACTACAACCCGGCCGTCTGTTCAAAACGCACCCACATACCGGCCAATGTGCGGAGGCCTGCGGCGACCGAGGGCCCGGCCTGAAGCGTCGCGCCCTCGCCGAACACATGGATGATTCTGGCTGCGAGTAGCACTACTCGCATGCGGATCGCATTTCCGTTCCCGTAGTTCGGTATTCGGGCGAGGGATGCCGATGGCGGTAAGGGTCTATTCAGCGAGTTGGATTGCGGCGGTCATGGTGACCGCCGTGCTATCGTCGATGCTGATCCCCGTCTGCGCGATGCCCGAATGCGGTGATACCAACCGGCGCGATGGATGAGACGCAGATGCGCGGGTATCTCGACGCACTCGCAGAGGCGAAGTGAGCGTCGAATCTCTGGCGACGAACCTGACCTCCGGAAGCGCTGGCGGCATCGCAGCGTTCGGCGTCGCGTTCCTTGGTGGACTCGTCGCCGGCTTCGGCCCCTGTGTGCTGCCCATGCTCCCTGCCGTCTTCGGTTCCTAGCAGCGGGGTCATCCGCCCGCTGGATACCTCCCTGCCAGCAGTGCAATGTTCGCCGACTCGCGTTGTCCTGTCTCGACCGAGCCGACCGCCTTCGGAGCACTCCGAGCCCCGCTCAACCACAAAGTCCGGGACCGCCAGCCTCCTGTGCTAGCTTCCACCCCAGCCCAACACAAGACGCTGAGGTCAGGAGGTGCACGTGGCTCGGAAGGCCGAGATCTGGCGAGTCGCGTCCACCGGTGTGACGGCAACGCTAGCCGTCGCCCTCATCCCCTTAGCCGTCTCCGCCCTCGCCTCTCTCTCCCTCGACCGAGCGGCTCACACCGCGCCTCTGACGAGGTTGGCGTATGAGTTACCGCACTTGCCTGCAACTGTGGTCGTCTATATGCCGACTCACTTTGGGCAACAAATCGGGCACCAACTCAGTCGAACGCCGATTCCACGCACAAGGGACTGCTATTGGGCCGCATGAAGGCATCTACACCCCCTCTGAGCTGCGCCTTTACCCCGCGCCAGCCCTCAGCCCAAAGACATTTGTAGCCCGAATTCACACTCGAAATCGGGCTACTCAGGCCTCTGACCTGCGAAAACGTGGTGCCCCCAAGGGAATTCGAATCCTGATTGTGCTTGTGACTATTGGGACTCGTTGGGACTCGTTGGTACAGCGGAGCTGCGGCGAGTCCCAATAGGTACCAACGAGTACCAATAGTCACCATGTATTTGGGCACCAAATCGGGCACCAAATCCGGGGTCCCCGGCGCGCGTTGAAACGACAGTCGGGGCGGTTCGGCGCGCAGACCGTTGAGAACGCCGAAGCGGTGTCTGCGTTGCGGCGCCCCGGCTCTCGGCATTCGCATCCAGCGACTACTCGTCCCTGATGGCCTGCCTCGATCCGACCAGGATCTATCAGGCTATCGGGAACTCGAATGTGTCCACTATGTCCTGACACATCTGTCCACGATGTCCTAAGACCCCACATGGCGGAGAGGGAGGGATTCGAGCCCTCGTAGCGGAGAATACGCGCTAGACGGTTTGCGAGAGGTCCCACGATTCTCGAACTGGTAGCGCGATTCGACGGCGACCGGAAGACGGTGATGCGCTTCTTGAAGCTGCATTGCGTCGAGACGCGATATCGGCGCCTGAACGAGGAGCAGATCGACGAGGCAGTCGAGCTCTATGTGCGTGGAATGTCGTTGGCTAAGCTCCGCAAGCGGCTCGGTGTCGACCCCAAGACCGCCAAGGCGCGGCTGCTCGAAAGGGGCCTGGAGCGCTGACGCCAGACTGCAGTCCCGCTAGTGCACACCGTTCAGAACTACGTGCCCTCGGTCTTGTCCAAGGGCCAGCCATCTTCAATGTCGACCAGTGAGTCAGACAGCACTGCTATCTCCGTCGCTTTCATGACTCGATGTGCTGAGTAGCTAAGCTCGAACTCCCGACGTCGCCGCTGTGCGTACAGCTCCTGGACGCGAGGATCATTGTCGTAGGTGAGCAGCCAAGGGGCCTTATGAAGACGGTTCAGCACGCACGCAAGGTTATCGTGATCCTCGGCCTTAAACGCGTTCATGTACAAGGACCCGGCCTTCTCAAAGTAGGGCGGATCGGCGTAGATGAACGTGTCCGGCTGAGTCGCGTACTCGGCGATGACGTCGATTCCGTCCCTACATGTGGTCGTAATGCACTCGGCGTACAGGCTCAAGATTCTGATTCGTTCCACCAACGCAGCGCGATTGAATCGCGCATCGATCTTGTAGTTGCCACTCTGATCTAGCCCGCCGATGGGGCCCCCATTGAGCACGCCTGACCTGTTGGTGCGATTCAGATAGAAAGTAGCGAAGCCCAGCGCGGACGAGTCAGCCTCGTCTGCTGCCGAATAGATCTCGCGCTGACGGCGCCACTCTGGGACATCCAGCTCCACCGCACGTATTTGGGCCATTAGGAAGTCCGGCTCTTCGACTACGGTCCTCCAGAATGCATGAATGGCCGGATCAAGGTCGTTGACGACGACATGACTCACCTGGCCCGTTACGAGCAGACCTAGCCCCGCTCCTGCTCCGCCCGCGTAGGGCTCAACGTAGGTACACCCGGCCAAATCGCTGTCCCTAATCAGCTTGCGTAGTCGGGTGTACAGCGCGGCTTTGCCGCCGGGATACCGCAGGGGCGAAACGCGCGGCCTTCTTGTCACGGCTCTCGCAGCAACTGCTGCTGTCATGGCTTCATCAGATAACGCATCAGTGAGTCGATCGAGGCCCACATCTGGATCACTTCATCCGGGCTTACGCAGAAATGATGATTGTGATTCTGAGCATCAAGGGCGTCCTTGGTCGTCGTATACGCGACCAGCTTGCCGCTACGCACACTCTCCAGCACCTGCTTCAGATGCGTCGGGCCATTCGCCTTCACGTACTCGAGCAGCCAGTTCAACGCATGCCCAAGCTGAACACGGCCGTTTTGGCAATTGCCGGTATTCTTGATTTCGACCGACTTGCCTTCAGCGAACGACTTGATCGACTTCTCGAGTGCTGCCCGAACGCCTAGGAAAGCAACATTCGGGTACGCCTGCACGTCGAGGACGGATAGCTCACCCAGGAGCAGCTTCAGTGCTTGTGGATAGCTCGCGGGCGGCCTGATCTGGCCAAGATCGAGATAGCGCTGCGGCCGTCGCTTCCTCGGCGGGCTGGTCGTGTATCCGGTCGGCTGGGGGCTCGGCGTAGCAGCTTGCTTCGTCCCAGGCTCAGGCGCTCCGGTCCCCGATTCGACGTCCTTCGTCCCACGTTCGACGGTCTGAGCAGCGTCTGTCACCTGCTCGACGACAGTAGCACTCTCACCCCCATCAACGATTGCGGCTAGTTCGCGCATCAGCTGCAGATACCGGGGGCTGTTCACTGAGTTCAGACTTCGGGTGTTGATGTTTCCATCCATCATCCCTTGGACGATGACAGTTGCCATCTCCTTGAAGTCCTCTTCTGAGACCGCCTTGGTCACCATGCCATCGGAATCCATGGACAGCCCCGTCAATTCGAGGAACTGCTTCGATTCATAGATGCGCGCCAGTGTGGATAGGCCGCGAGCCCACTGCTTCGTGGCGAGGAAGTCCGTCAACGATGCGTCATGGTACTTGACAGACTTGAACAAGTTGATGATGTGGGCGCGAAAGACAAACTTCCGGACATCAATCGTCGGGTATCGTACGAGGAGGTCGCTGTAATCGCGACCAGCGTCAATCTGGGCCTGAAAGAACGCAGCCTGACGTCCGGGTGTCCATGGTCGACGCAGGTTGCCGGTGTGAATCGCCGCGACAAGCTGATCAGCGTCTTCCTGATTCGGGGCCACCATCACCTTGACCTTGGCCACCATAGACCTGTCCGTCAAGAGCGCAGCCAATCCAGAGACCCGGCTGGCGTAGTCCGGCACGAGCATGGGATTCTGAATCGCCTTGAGTGCCGCAAGACGTCGGTTGCCCTCGACCATGATGTGCTTGTCATCGCGCTTGATCACGACCGGCACCTCATGCGTGAGGTAGCCTACCTTGCAGATCCCCTCGACCAGGCTCAGGGCGTCCTCGTTGACGAAGAGGTCCTCCATGATGTCGGCCTCGACCTTAGCGTCTGCTGTTTCCAGCCGGACGTTCTTCGGGTCCAGGTGGACGTCCTTCAGAACATCGAGCGTCAACTCCGGCCATCGCGATGTATCCAGCACGGTCCCCCCAAGAGATCCATATCCGCAATGCGTCCCGACGGTCGTTCGGCCGACGAGCTACAGCCAATTAGAGTGTAGCCGAGGCCACTTCCCAGCACCATGCAAGCGAGCGTTTCGCTGGTCGACGCACTTGCGCATGCTGGGCGTCTGCAGCCACGTGCACAATTGACGTGGACTCCCGCTGCCGATCAGATGGTCCGAACGAGGAATGGCGCAAAGGTGACACCACTGTCAACGGGAACCACGTTGCGGAACCTATCGGGCGGATCGATGGCCAGCTCGAGGCTCACCTTAGCTACATCATCCCTAACATGGAGGGCGCCTAGGTTCTCGTTCAGGAATTCGACGGGGATCCTCAAGTGGTGAAGCTCGGACGTCCGTTCGTCGAAGAGGGCCAGATCTACAGATTCAGCCTCTGGGTCGGCGAGCACCGACAGCGGGATGTCAGCCCACCAGACATCCTTCGCGGAGTTGATGTTGGCGAACCTCGTCAGTCGAGTCGGCTCGATTCCCAGTCGTGCGAGAGCTTGCGCCTTGTCCACCCTCCGACCCCCTCCCTGTGCTGCTGCGTGTCAGCATTCCAGCTGAGGCTGCTGCCCTAGCCTTCGTTGCGCCCAAGCATACCGCACACAAGCGGCGCCTACCGCAGGAAACGCTTGTTTGGCTGAGGCGAGCGGGCCGGCCCTTGAGACCTGCGTGTGACCTCTCTCATCTTGTCGTACTCCCACTGTATGCTGTGGTGGACCAGAACTGGGTTGAGTGGCCGCGCTGCGCAACGATCGACGAGATCGCATGGAGGTAGGTCTGTGATTGACTCCGGATTACTTAAGACCCTGTCAGTGGGTGACATCACCGGGGACTTCTACGTTCCCTCTTACCAGCGTGGCTACCGCTGGGGCGAGCAGGAGGTCCTTCAACTCCTAGACGATATCCGAGAGAGCAACGGGGCGACCTACTACCTGCAGCCGTTGGTTGTGAAGGCGCGCATCGACGGCTCTTGGGAGCTTGTAGACGGCCAGCAGCGTCTCACGACCCTCTATCTAATCTTCCTTTACTTGAAGAGGACGCAGCTGCCGAGCGCAGACATCAACTACTCGCTGACGTACGAGACGCGGGACGGCAGTAAGGCATACCTGGAGCGCCTAGACGAGGCTGAGGCGCGCACCAACATCGACTTCTTCCACATATTCAATGCCTACAAGTGCATCGAGAGATGGTTCGCGGGTTTCGAGCACCGGACAACGCATGAGGCAACCCGCCTCTACGGATACTTGTTCGACGGCGTGAAAGTGCTTTGGTATGAGGCTCCGCCGGAGGTGGACTCGAGAGACCTCTTCACCCGACTGAACGTTGGGCGTATCCCGCTAACCGATGCCGAACTCGTGAAGGCGCAACTCTTAAGCCATGGTCAGGACATCGGGGGTGGCACTAATCGCGCCCTCGAGATCGCTGCACACTGGGACCTTATCGAACGTGACCTGCGGGTTCCAGAGCTGTGGTCATTCTTGACTGGTCAGCCTGACGGAGAGGCAACTCACATCAGTCTACTTCTGGACACGCTGGCGGGCGGACCGCGCGGACGCGAGCGCCCACTGTTCCACACGTTCGAGACACTGCGGCCGACCATCGATGCTGACGAGTTCTGGCGACGTGTCGTCGACCTACACTCGCTCGTTCTTGGCTGGTACGACGACCGCGATCTGTACCACAAGGTCGGCTACCTGATCGCCGTGGGGCAGTCGTTCGGGAGCCTTATTGCTCTCGCAGAGGGCAAGGGCCGGAGCGCGTTTGAGGCCGCGCTCGATCAAAGGATACGCGCCCATATTGGTCTGACACGCTCTGAGGTCGCAGACCTGACCTACTCGAACCGACCCAAGGCCTCCGATGTCTTGCTCCTGATGAACGTTGAGACAATCCGGAAGATGCAGAACTCATCGGAGCTGTACTCGTTCAGAGCGCACGCGGCAGGTACATGGTCGCTGGAGCACATCCACGCCCAGAACGCAGAGCCGCTCAATAGGGCCGAACAATGGAAGGCATGGCTGGAGTACCACCGGGAGGCGTTGGCTGGACTTACCGAAGCGGATGAGCCGAATCGGGCGGCACTGCTTGCACGCATCGACGACGCGCTTCAGGGCAAGTTGACGCAACAAACGTTCAGCCCGCTTGAGCAGGAGTTGACGCGGATCCTTTCGCCCGGCGACCAGCCGGATGACTACCAGACCCACTCGATAGGCAACCTCGCCCTTCTCGGTCACAGTGACAACGCCGCGCTCAACAACTCGGTGTTCGAGGTCAAACGACGTGAGATCATCCGGCTGGACAAAGCAGGTTCGTATATCCCGGCCTGCACTCGCAACGTGTTCCTGAAGTACTACACAAGCACCGGCAACCAGCAGCTCCACTTCTGGAGCGCCGCGGACCGGGAAGCCTATCTCGAGGAGATTCTGGCGACCGTCGGTCCCTATCTCCAGGAAGAGGAGGCGCACGCATGACAGCCGAAAGCTACCGAACCTCCTTCTACGCATTGACTAGCAGCAGATCGGTTGAGACCTCCGCCATCACAGGCATCGAGATTCCACTGTTTCAACGCGACTACGCTCAAGGCCGAGACAACGACCCGGTTCGCAGAATACGCACGGACTTCCTCGACGTGCTTCACGCCGCCGTCGTCGTCGATTCAGCCAGCGTTGGATTGGACTTTGTGTACGGAGGGGTGCACGACGGGACACTGCAGCCTCTCGACGGCCAGCAGCGCCTCACCACTCTGTTCTTGCTGCACTGGTACCTGGCTTCGCGATCGGCGCGACTCGGCGAAGAGCATGGCTGGACAAACTTCTTCTACGCAACGCGACAGAGCGCGCGAATGTTCTGCAGGAGCCTTGTAGAGCATCCACTACCGGACGGCGTGATGCCTTCCAAATGGATCAAGGACCAGCCATGGTACCTCTTCCTATGGCGGCACGACCCGACTATCCAGTCAATGCTCGTGGTTCTTGACGACATCCATGCGCGGTTCCGCAACGTCGATACTCTTGCAGCGTGGGCGAGGCTAACCGACGCCGACAACCCTGCGATCTGGTTTCTGCTTCTGCCGCTGTCCGGACTCGGAACCGACGCCGGGGAGGACATGAGGCCTGAAGAGCTCTACATCAAGATGAACTCGCGCGGGAAGCCGCTTACTGAGTTCGAGAACTTCAAGGCGCACTTCGAGAAGACTATCCAATGGTCACCTCGGGCCGCTGAGTTTGCCCTCAATGTCGATACTCGATGGTCTGACCTTCTGTGGAACCTGCGAGGCGATGACGACCTCATAGACGACGAGTTCCTGCGCTATCTGGAGTTCGTCACCGAGATCTGCGAATGGCGCGACGGTCGCACAGACGGAGCGGGGCAACGACTAGGTCCGCGGACGCAGGCCGTCTTTGGCGCGGATTGCCCGCGACGTCAGGAGCACTTGGACTTCCTCTTCGAGGCGTTCGACACCTGGATGGATGTCTCGACGACGACGCTCTTCGACGGATTGTTCGGCAGCGATCGAGATGGTGAGGCTGACACCGCGAGGGTTCCTCTGTTCTTCCGGGGCACTGGCGACTCCCAGGAGTCGGTCGACCTATTCGAAACGTGCTGTCGCTACTACGGCGGTGCCCGAGGACGGACCCGAGTCTTCTCACTTGGCCAGGGCCTGGTGCTCTACGCGGTGCTCTTGCACCTGATTGAGGAGACTCCCGACTTCACGCGGCGCATCAGAGTCCTACGTAATCTGATCGAAGCATCGACTGACGAGCTACGCCCCGCACGAATGCCGAAGATTCTTGATGACGTACACCGCGTGATCCGGGATGGTGCGGTCGAGGAGGTCGCCACCCTGAACCAGGCACAGGCTGAGGATGAGGTCCTCAAGGCGACGTTCCTGGCCTCGAACCCGGGGCTGCGGTATGCGGCATTTGCCCTCGAAGACCTTTGGCTCCTCCGCGGCAGCCTGGGGGCCTTCGAACTCGACGCTGCGGCCTTCGAGTATCGGGTGCGAGTGTTCAAGGGGTTGATGTCGCAGCCCCTGCTGTGGCCGACACTGCTGGCAGCGCTGCTCGCCACCGGTGAGTACCAGCGGCAACGCACCAACTCACGACCGTTTCTGTTCGGGACCGATTCCACACGCCACGATGGCGCATGGCGCGAGCTGCTGACCGGCCCTCGGCGCGATGGGTTGAAGCAGACCCGACAGGTGCTGGGCGAGTTCCTCGATCGCGTGGCGATTGCACAGACTGACGTGGGTGACGCCATGCAGGCCATCACTACTGAGTATCTCTCAAGGTGTGAGGCTGAGGAGCGCCTAGACTGGCGCTACTACATGGTCAAGTATCCCAGCATGCGCGAAAACGGCTCCAGCACGTACTACTCCGAGCGCATCGCTGACATGCGGCAATTGGCGATGGGGTACTCGCTGTGCATGATGAGGGCTGGTATCAATGCCTTGAACAGCCACTACCGCGACCCGTACCTGCTTTCCATTGCCCACGAGCTGGATGACCCAGGCGTCGTCGAGGACGCATGGTTCAGCGGCTATGAGACCCAAGCGCGCAGGCTGTCGCTGTCCAAGAGCGGCACCACGATTCGCTGCATCCCCGACGGGTTCGAGTTGGCATCGCCTGAGCTGGAGCCCTTCACTGAGTTCTTCGTGACGGCGCGCGCCAGCCTGGGCTGCGACGCCGAAGGCCGCATTAGGCTTCGACAGGTGAACGTCGACGGACGCCAAGTCGACACCGTCGATCGTATTCAGGTCGGTGCCGATATCGTACGACGCCTTGTGGCCGCTGGCCTGTGACACTCGAACAGATCTAGCTGCCCGAGCATACCTTGTGCGGGCGGCGCTTTCTGCTGGAAGCGCTTGCTAGGCGCGCCGAGACAGTGCGTCAGCCTCAATCCAATCGAGTTGCCGGTCCCACCAGTCAATCGCCATGTCGAGCATGTCGCGAATATCAGCGCCCTCAAATGGCCCGCTGTCGATCGCGCAGTAGAGGCCCGCATCCAGCTCAAACAGATCGCCATCTGCGGTGACCAGACTGGGGTCGTACTGCCAATTGAGCTCGTACTGCTTCAGCACGAGATTGCGCTCCGCGCATACGAAGTCCCAATAGACGGCATTCGCCGGACGATTCGATTGCCAGCCAGTGAAGGCGAGCCGATTTGCCTCAGCGACGGCAGGGTCGTCGACGGCGTCAACGTTGCTTAGTACATGACCGACAGCGCGGGCAAGCGAGATTGCCGCCACCCAGAAGACTCGCAGATCCTGCCCAGAGGCAGCGCTGTCAGCAAGCGCCGTGGCACGGCGACAATCGTCGAGTACCTGTCGTGAGCGAAGCAACCTTCCTCCTGCTGCGCCTAACGTCCGGCGCTTCATCTGCGCGCCTATGATCTCTGTTCGTAGCCTACACCGTGGAGCGTCTGCTTGAAGTCAGGCGCCGGGCTGGTAGGGTGGTAGCCTCTCTGGCCACGCTACGGTCTTGCCTAGCCAACGCTGGAATTCGCTCTGGAGTGAGCACCCATCAACCTGTGCCCGCAGCGTCTCCCATCTGTATGGCTCAGCCATCGGATCACCGGTGTGGGTGAACCCGCGCGGGAATCCAAGCTGCTCTTCAGCATCCTCGATGCCCAGCCCCATGCCTTCGAAGTTGTGCGCAGTGAAGTACAGCTTCGCATCGACGACCGCACCGAAGTCCATGTAGCAACGGTAGACAAGCTCGAGGAGTGTGCAGAAGTATGCGGTGCATGCTGAGACAACGTCGAGATCAGGTACTGATGGGATGTCGGAGCTGGGCACGAAGTAGTAGAGCGTGCGGCCATCTACGAGCAGGCCCGCTCCGACAACCCAATCGCCGATGTGCTGCGTGACGCGCCGAAACTCGTGGAAGAACCGGGCGAGCTGATCAGCCTTCAACTCCGTACGCCGATCGGCGTACCACTCCTCGAAGCCGGCGATGCCGTGCATACTCGACTGCATCGCGAAAGTGATGCTTCGAGCGGCAGCGGCGAAAGCCGAAGCGCAGAACTGGATGCCTCCGAAGTGAGATGCATTGCTGCCCGCGGTCAGCGCGTCCAGGAAGTACTCCGCCTCGCGAACCTTGTAGTCCACTAGCTCAAACGAGCGAGCCACAGTACCCCCCCTTAGTGCCTAACATCCGGCGCATGAGCAGACGCCCATACGCTCTCTGTCCAGTCTACCTCGTGGCGTTCTGCTCGATGCGCTTGTTCCACAGGCCGCGGACAATCAGAACCCTGCCGAAAGCCCCGACACCAGCTGAGAGCGGGCGGACCTTCCGACCATGGTGCCGACCCGCGCTCAACCACAAAGTCCGGGACGACCAACCCACTGTGCTAGCTTCCACTCCAGCTCACATGACGCTAAAGCCGGGGAGGTGCACATGGCTCGCAAGACGGGAACCTGGCGGGCCGTATCAACCATTCTCCTAGCCACGCTAGCCGCTGTCCTCATCCCGCTAGCCCTCTCCGCCCTCGCCTCTCTCACCCTCGACCGAGCGGCTCACACCGCGCCTCTGACGACGTGGGCACACTCGCCCCTCCCGGCCCGCTGGCTGACCGCCGTCACGAGTCCGGCCACACTCATCCTCTCACTCATCCTCATCGCCGCCATAGTCGCCTGGTGGGTCTGGATCTCAGGCCACCTCATGCGCCCGCGCACCAGCGGCACCGGCGTCGTCGCCGGCATCCCGCGAACCGCCGGTCGCGGCGAGCATGGCACCTCGAGCCTCATGACCCCCGCGGCGCTCGAGACCTCTGCGGTCACCTGGTCGCCCGGCACGACCCCGGCCCTCGGCGTCTCGGGCTTCGTCATCGGCGCCACTCCGGCCGAACGCGGCCGCAAAGAGACCTACTACCTCTCAGGCTCAGAGGGCCACGTGCTCGTCATCGGCTCCACCGGCTCGGGTAAGACGCGCCGGATCGTGCTGCCGAGCATCTACGCGCTCGGCGAACTCGGCGAGTCGATGGTGATCCCCGATCCCAAAGGCGAGCTCTACCTCACCACCTGCGAGCATCTCAAGGCCAAGGGCTACCAAGTCGACACGATCGACCTGCGAGATCCCTCGCGCTCGGTTCAGTGGTCGCCACTGGATCTGATCGTCGACCTGATCTGGTCTGCTGAGATCGCACACGCCGAGGACATGGCGCACGAGCTCGCCAAGACGATCGTCTCGGCGCAACTCGGCGGTCATGGCGGCAACGAGGCGTTCTGGAACGCTAGTGCCGAGGCGATCATCGCCGCCACTGCACTCCTGATTGCGAGCGAGCCGAAAGGCGTGGACCCGCTCTCGCGCAACATGTTCAACGTCTATCGAGCGCTCGGGACGTACGGCAAAGAGCGGACCGCCGTGCGTGCGGGCAGCCTGCGGCAGGAGCAGATCTACCCGCTCAAAGAGATCATCGAGGGTCTGGACGACCGGCACCCGGCCAAGGTCGCCTACCTTGCCGCGAGCCTCGCCACGGGCAACACGGCGTCGAGCATGTACACGACGGCCGCCAATGCGCTGAAGATCTTCTCGAACCGCAACATGGCCGCACTCACCGCGCGCTCCGAGCACAACCTGGCCGACGTTGGCGTGCGCAAATCGGCGGTGTTCATCATCACGCCCGACGAGCGCGATGCCTACAACGTCATGGTCACCATCTACGTGCGCCAGCTCTACCAGGCGCTCGTGAGGGTCGCAAACACGCACGGCGGACGACTCCCGGTGCCGGTGAACATCCTCTTTGAGGAGTTCGGCAACATCCCCAAGATCCCGGAATTCGTGAGCATGCTCACGATGGCGCGGAGCCGCGGGATCCGGCTGCTCATGGTGGTGCAGAGCATCGAACAGCTTGAGCGCTACGCCGAGGGGCGCGTGGAGGCCGCCTCGCTCATCGGCGGCAACTGCTCGGCGATTGTCTACCTAGCCAGCGCCTCGGGCAAGACGCACCGGCTCATAAGCGACCTGACTGGTACGAAGACGATCATGGTGCGCGACGGCGGGTCATCCCAACGCAACAGCGGAGGGCTCGTGGGAGCCAGCCGTACGACCTCGCGCTCCGACAAGCTGACTTCGCGACCCGTCCTCATGCCAGACGAGATAGCCCGCCTCTCGCCCGAGGTGGACGGCGCGCTGGTGATACGCCGCGGGATGAACGCGGCGCTCTTCCCGGTACCGGATCTCTCGCGGCTGTCGGTCGAGACGGCATTCGGACTCGGCGACCCAGAGCGCGCGAGCAGTGTGCGTGCCGCACGTCAGCAGGCGCGCGAAGTCCACCACATCGATCTGCCGCCCATCTGGCTGGGCGAGGAACTCTTGCCCAAGGGGCTTCGGCTCCTGGGCCAAGCACGACCCGGGCCGACGCTCGAACCGTCGGCTGATCGCATGGGCGCGGACAGATGAAGCAACGACAACGAAGGAGAGCGAAAGCGATGAAGGGACTATTCGAGAAGGGCCGCGCTGCACTGGTGACCACTACGTTCGCACTGGCAGCGGCAACGCCAGCCGTTGCGTTTGCGGTGACCGACATCACCGGCTTCTTCGGCAAGGTCAACGAACTCGCCAAGCAGGTTCAGACCGGGGTGACCCTGACGTTCGCCACGATCGCGGTCATCGGTGGTGGCGTGCTTGTCACCATGGCGGTGCTGACCCAAGACGAGCACATGCGCCGACAGCGCTGGCAGCAGTTCTGGGGCCTCCTGGCGCTCTGTGTTGCGTTCGCGGTGCTGCCGTGGCTTGTGCCGTTCCTGATCTCATCGTTCGGCTAGAACCCCATGGATACCATCACTGCGTGGTGGAACGGCTGGCTCGTCGGCCTGTTCAGCGGCTTCTTCGACATGGTTGCCAAGGTGCTCATCAGCGTCGGAACCCTGTCGGCCGACCTGATCCACTGGGCTCCGGTCGTCAACGCCATGACCACAGTGCAGGTGTTCGCGACCGCCGTTCTAGGTCTGAAGGTCGGACTCGACGTGTATTCGCGCTACATCCTGCAGCTCTCGGGCGAGGACGGTGACCCTCTGGACGCCGTGCTGCTGCGCGCCGCCGGCGCCGCCGCACTCATATGGTCGATCCCGCTCGCGGTCACGCTGGCCGTCGACGTCGGCAACAAGCTCACGAGCGACGTGCTGATTAACTCGGCGGCCGGTGCGGTAACGAGCACGCTGCAGGCGACAGATGTCCTGGCCCGCCTCACGTCTATCGGTTTGGCTGCGAACAACCCGACGGGACAGCTCCTCGTGGCCGTGATCATGCTCTTCCTCGGCATTGGGCTCATCGTGATCTTCTTCCAAGTCACGAAACGCTCGGTGGAACTCGCGATCATGGTGTTCATCGGGCCGGTTCTGGCGCTGAACTTCGCCTCGCCTGACCGCTCATTGTTCGCGGCGTGGACTCGTCAGCTTCTGACGCTGGCGTTCACGCAGACGCTGCAGCTCTACCTCTTGAACCTCACGATCATCGGCCTCGTGACGGGCCTGAAGATATCGGGGTTCGGAACCGACCCCATCCACGAGTTTGTCGCAACGACTGGACTGATGGCCTGCACGATCGCGCTTCCGGCGTTCGTGCGACAGATGACGCACCAGGCCGCGCCGAGCGGCGTCGGCTCGATGGCTCGCATGGCGACATTCGAGTTCGCCCGCCTCGCAATCGCGAGGGCGTGAGACAGCCGTGGCGCAGCAGACGGCAGCGAATGAAGTCCTGGGATGGTCAGCGGCATTCCTCGGCGTGGTCAGTGTGACGGCGATCGCCCGCGCCGGCATCACCGCGACGCAAGCCATCTTCTCACCAGGGGAGACGAGGCCGAGCCTGTGGAAGATCGCGAGGCCGGTCATTGCCGCGGCGGTCATCTCGCTCGTCGTGTCCGGAGGAATCCTCGCTGGGATCGCACAGATGTTCAAGTGACAGAGAGGACACGTAGGCGATGACCCCAACAGTAGACACGGAACGGCGCGAGGGCTATCTGGCCCCGTCTCGCGTAGCCCTCGGCAAGCAGGTGCTCACCCCCAACGTGCCGAGGCACAACCAGATCTACATGTACTACGTGCTCGGCACCGCACCCTTCGCCGCGATCGTTGCCGTGATCGCCACGGGCGTGGTGTTCGTCGGGCTGCTCGCCGCAGGGCTGTGGATCATGACCGGATGGGGACTTGTCACCGATTCGGTGGCCGACGTGACGGTGGCCGACTTCCTCAAGAACACCCTGCGCTGGGTCCGTGAGCCGAAGCGCTACTACCTGAAGATTGAGAAGGGCGGAATCACGCATGGCGAAGCCTAAGGCTCCCACGGCCGACACGATGGCGGACCTGATCCCCGTGACCGACGTGCTCAGATCGACCACCGGCGACTACACGGTGCTTACGGACGGCACCTATGCGGTGCACCTGCGTGTGCAGCCGCAGGACATGACGCTCAAGGACGCCGGTGGGATCGCGGCCAACTTCGACGCGTTCCAAGCGGCGTACAACAGCGTGACGGTCAGCGTGCGGATCTACATCGGCCCGCGCGCAGCCGACCTCGAGGAACAGATGAACCACCTGCGCAATCTGATGGAGAAGGCAGCCACGAGCGGGAGACGAACGCTCATCGCCGACCAGATCGAGTTCGTCGCAGACTTGATGAGCAAGGGCAATGCGGCCGAGCGGGACTTCTTCTTCATCCTGACCACGGCTCCAGGCGCAACTGAGCCGCAGCGAAACGATCTATTCACCGAGGCTCGCAACTTCATCGCGACGCTCGACGCGCGTGGGATCTCCGCAAGCTGGATGAGCGCTGCCGATGTGATCAACACGCTCGTGCGTTTCAGCCTGCCATCCCCCGCCGTCACGCTGCCTTCCGGTGACCCGTCATTGAACATCGCGCCGCTCGTCGGCGGCTGAAGAGGAACGAGGACGCCTCATGGCACGCAACAAGGGTCTCACAGCCGACCAGGTCACCCAGATTCTGCCGAACACGCGCCTGCGCGAGCTCATCGCTCCTGTGGTCGCCGACTTCTCCGACAAGAGCGCGTGTAGGTTCGGCGATCAGTACATGGCCGTGCTCGTGGTGACGAAGTACCCGGCGCGGCTGCCAGCCGAATGGCTGTCGCGCATCCGCCTTCCCGGTGTCACCGTCCACATCGATGCGGTGCGCCGCAATGCGGCCGAGTTCAACCGTATCGTGTCTGACTCCCTGTCGGGGTGGAGCTTCCAGGCCGAGAGTCGCAACAAGGGCGCCTACGAGCGCATGCAAGCCACAGCGAAGCGAGACCAGGCCGCAGAACTCCTACACCTCTCCGGTGCCGAGAACGAGGCGATGTTCGATTCCGTCGTGTCGTTCATCGTGACCGCCGAGAGCGCCGAGGGTCTGACCGCGCGCGTCAAGGAGGTGCAGGGACGTCTCGCCGCCAACCAGATCATCGCCCAGCGGCCGTGGTTTCTCACCAAAGACGCCATGCTGCACTCAAGCCCCTACGGCTACCGGTCGGCGCGGCTGCACGAGCTCTACGCGATGCCCATGCCGTCAAGTACGCTGGCGGCCGCCGCACCCTTCTCGGCGGCGGGCATCAACGACGGCCACGGCAAGGTCTACGGGCTGGACACGACCGGCGGCGTCGTGGTGATCGATCGTTGGCGGTTCGGCTCATCGGGCTTCGCCGATCGCTCCAACGCCAACATGGTCGTGCTCGGCAACGCCGGTGGCGGCAAGTCCACGTTCATGAAGCTCGACATCCTCATGGAGTACATGGCGGGGACCAAGGTCATCATCATCGACCCGGAGGACGAATACCGCGCGCTGTGCGCCCGAATCGACGGCCAATGGATTGACGCGGGCAACAGCGGCGCGACGGTCATCAACCCGCTCGAGGTGTGGGCCACAGAGGCCGTGGCAGACGACGAGGAAGAGGCTGACGCGAGCCGTTTCAATCCGGTGGCGCGGCACCTGGAGTTCCTCAAGACGTTCTTCGCCCTGCAACTGCCGGACGACTACACTGCGCGCGAGATCCTCGAGATCGAGGTCCGTGAGCTGTACCGGGCTCACGGCCTGACTCTGGACCTCACGAGCGTCGGGCACCTGGAGAAGTGGCCCACCCTTTCGGACCTGCGCGAGCAGATCGCCTCGCGCGTCCACGCCGCCGAGGAGCTCTCGGCCGGCGCGCGTGAGGCCTATGCGGGGCTCGACCTATTCTTCAAGAACCTCACGGAGGGTTCACGGGGGCTGATGTGGGACGGGCAGACCAACGTCACGCTCGGAAACGATGTGCTCGTGTTCTCAACCCACTCCCTGCAGGAAGCCGACTCATCCACGTACGCAGCGCAGTACCACCTCATCACGCAACTCATGTGGCGCGAGATCCAGGCCAACCGCGACACCGGTGAGCACCTGCTCGTCGTCATGGACGAGGCGCACCTCGCAATCGATCCCAAGACCCCGGCGACACTGGAGGCGATCAAGAACTTCGCCAAGCGGATCCGCAAGTACGGCGGCGCGCTCATGGTCGCCACGCAGAACGTGAGCGACTTCCTTGACCCCGCAATCGAGCGCCAGGGCCGAGCGGTGCTCGACAACGCCAGCACGAAGGTCGTCTTCGGAGCCGACGGCCGAGAACTCACTCACATCGTCGAGCTCTACGACCTCTCGCGTGCCGAAGCCGATGCCGTGGCTCGCAAGGCCGTCGGCAGGTGCCTGCTCATGGTAGGGCAGCGCAAGTGCATCCTCGACGTGAAGCGGACGCCGAAGATGGTGCAGCTCCTATCCACGAGCAGCGAGAAGTCGCCGACGACATAGGGAGAACAGGATGACCGAACCCATCACGATCGCTCGGATTGCCGCGGCCGTGGGTCGAGGCGTCGTCGATGAGCGCTCGCTCGAACGCAAGGTGCTCGTGAGTCTGTTGTTCACCCTGGTCGCCAGCGCACTGATGATGACAGCATTCGCGGGCGCGTTCGCATCTTCGGTGCCCTCGTTCCTGTTCGAGTACCAGAGGAATCCTGCTGCACTGACGGGGCAGATCCAGGCATACGCGGATCTCGAAGCCAGATTGCAGAACGACGCGATCGACGACGCGGCGGCCGGGGCGCCTTCCGGCAAGACGGTGCACACGAACCTCGACCTCCCGACGTGGCGCTACCTGCTCGCGCTCACAGCCGTGCAGTGTGACCAGGACTTCACGAAGGCCGACCCACATGCCGTCTACGACCTCGTGCGCTCCTCGATCGCCTACACGTACACAGCTGAAGGCACGAGCACGGTGCTCGCCACGGGCACGTACCCGCCGATCGTCGACCTGGCGCCCAAGCTCGCACCGGCTGGCGCTGCGTTCACGGGCGCAGAGGCTGGGCAGGCCGCCGAGCGCTACCTCGCCATCCTGGGCACGTTCGACGAGACAGGGCAGGTGCTGGATGCCTCAGGGCTCAACGGCGCCGGCGGTCCAGGTGCGACGGCACTCACCCCTGAGGTGCTGGGCAAGCTCGACAAGTCCGGCGTCGCGGTCAACTTCCCGCCGGTGCGGCTTGCCCTGTCCGTCCTCGGCTGCCCGTACGTGTGGGGCGCGACCGGCCCTCAGACGTTCGACTGCTCCGGGCTCGTGGACTGGATCATGTGGCGCTACGCGGACTTCTCAGGCCGGGGCACGACGTCCGGGATGTGGAACAGCCTCGGCACGAGCGTGAGTCTGTCGCAAATCCAGCCCGGCGACATGATCTTCTGGGATGCGGGGCACGTCCACCACGTCGGCATGTACATCGGCGGGGGCAAGTACGTCCATGCGCCGCGCACCGGCGATGTCGTGAAGATCTCGGAGCTCTCTGCGCGCAGCTCGACGATCGCCTCGATCCGTCGGCCGGCGTGGGGCGCGTCTGCGGCGGCCGCGACGCCGTAGCCTTGGAGCGAGCGCCCGAGCCGAGGTACCGGCCCAATCAAGTTCCGCAGATTGATGTTCCTAGCTGAGGCCCGCTTCGGACTCGACAAGTCGCAGGCGCACAATTTCGCCCTCGAGCCAGTCGTTCACTTCATCCGCCAGCTGCCCATAGGGGTCGCCACCGAGCAGCTCAGTAATGCGCACTCGATCGAGTATGACGCCGCCTCTAGAGCTGTACTTCACCCACCGGCCGGCGTCTGGTTCGATGTGCGGGATGGCAAGGACCCGGATCGGCTCAACGGCGAACTGGATGTACCGCTGCCATTCTAGACACTGCAACTCAGTCGCCTTTTCTTTCCAGTTCCCCCCGGTTGCGCACTGCGCAAGGACGATGAGCTGGCCGGCACGTCCATCCGCGAACGGTCGCCAGGCGACGACGTCCGCTCCGGCGTCTTTGTCTGGCTCGTTCAAGACCGGTCCGGTCGGCCCCTCGCGTAGGAGGTCACTCAGGTACTCGATCAGGTCGCCGAATCCTGCAGGGACAGGGGCCTCGCGCGGCCAGCCAATGCGGACTGACTGGCCCGAGACGTACCTCCGGGCGGCCTCGGCTGTCAGGTACTCGAACAGACGAGTGTAGTCAGTAATCGGATTCGTACGGGCCTCAGCGATATAGGCACGGATACTGATCAACAGCATCGCGAGGTACGCATTCCTTGCGGGGTTCGTATCTCTCAGTGCGACGCTCTCCTGCTCGATCTCGAAAGGGTATTCCGCTCCGAGAACGCTCCGGCGGCCCTGTAGCTGAATCCAGGTTGTCTCGGCCTGCTCTTCCGGAGCCGACTCCCCAATGACGCTCAAGATTCCGACGATGTCCGATCGGGATAGCGCAGCGTCGCGGCTAACGAGGCAAGATGCCTCGATCCAGTCGGCCGATGGCGCGGGGTCGGAGTTACTCGGCCTCGGCAGCATCGTCCACCGCCCGACGGACTTCTTCAGAAAGCACGACGAGCCGACTCACCATGTCCGAGACTTGAGCGGTCGCAGTCAGCGGTGTGATGTCTCGAAGCGCCCCGCTCAGGGACTCGAGTGCTACCTGCAGTCCCTCTATCACGCGCTGCTCCGGTGCTGACGTCAGGGTCAGAGCTTGGCTCAGGTCCCTCGTTCTACGGAGCAATGCGCACGCTTCCTCGACGGCTACAACCAAACCTAGCTCGTCAACCTGCCTCGAATCCTGCGTGACGGCGGCGTGGTGCTCGTCTCCCGAAATCCAAGAGATGAGTTCTCCCAGCTTGTCGATAGACTCGGCGGGGACGGGTTCACGTAGTTCGTTCGGCTCCATGGATCGATCAAGAACGGAGGTGATGCCGATGAATCGCCTGAGCTGCGTGTTCTGCAGACCTCGAGCGAAAACACTATATGCGCCTTCGAGGTTGGTCACGTCGATGCCCGCAACCTTCGCTTGTAGATAGACTCTGTGCGCGAGATAGGCTTGTCGCACGTACGCTGGCTTGCTGCCGATTGTCTGCGCAGCATCTCGGAAGTCCATCCCCTCTTCCTCAATCAGCGCATGAGTGAATCGAGCCTTGGCAAGTGGCCGCCATGGGCGAACGCCCGTGATGTGCCGATATCCCATGAACGTGAGCAGCTCGTCTCGCTGCGCATACATAACCACAGGTACTTCTAGAATCTCAGGTGCGGCCTCAGCCAGCTGGTCCCATTCGGAGGCCTGTGCCTGCCGCTCGGCTCGCAGCAAGTCTCGAGCTAGCTCACTCGTCAGGAGCTTGAGCGCAGCGAGGCGACGGTTTCCTTCCACTACTGTGTACGGCGGTTCTTCTCGCCCATCGAAGGCGCCGGCAAGCGGCTCTTCTTGGAAGAAGTTGTTCTGCGCAATGGACTCGCCGATTTCAAGCAGCGAGTAGTCACGCGCAAGCAACAGCAGGAGTTCATCCTGCGTTCTCAAGTGATCGGCAGGCGGGATTCTGGGATTCCGAGGATCCAGCAGAAGATCTTGGATACTTTGAGTAGTCGCCTCGCCGCCCACGCGATCCCCTCTCATAAGACAACAGCGCAAATGTACACCACCGCGTCAATTGTAGGGTGTGCAGAGAGCAACCGCACGAACGAGGACGCCTGCGCTGCCAGCATGGGCGGGTCGCGGTCGGTTGCTGGTCGAAGGTTTCAGTGTGATCCTGGGTGCACCCGAGGAGGTCGTTGTGAATCGTCAACTCGTACAGCTTCAGCCCGGCGAACTCGACTGCATCGCCACGATTGGTGACGATGGCGAGCTTGTCATCGACACGGAGGCCGTGGCCAGCTGTCTCTCTAGAGCCATGCGACTCGTGGGCATTCGCGTTGGAGTAGCCGGCGCCGATTGCCTTCGGCATGGCGATGGCACCCCCGAGCCGGCCACACGCAACCTGACTGGTATCTGGTGGCTCTATCACGGGGATGACACGGCCCTCGTCGGAGGGTTCGTGGTCGACGGACTCGCGATGACCATCACAACCGAGGGCGAGGGCGAGGCACCACTTGCAGAGGGCGTCGAGATCATCGGCCTGGCCACGAGGGCAATCGCATCGCAGTACGACGGTGCGGAGATGGTTGATGTCGGATTGGTGAAAGTGCCCAGCCCATCAGGAGAGAAACCGGTTCGGGTCGCCGTGACTCGAGACCACCGGATTCGACGTCCGCAAGATATCCTCAGTGCAGGCGAACTGCGCAACTTCGAGTCTGGCCAGCTTGGCCTAGTCATCGTACAGCTGATCGGCGCCGAGAAGGCACTGGTGATCCAGCTCGGCATCTAGGCCGGGTCACGCCGTACGACGGACTCTCCTGGTGCCGAGCTGCGACTGCAGTTCCTGACCCATTACCCTCCCGAGCAGTGGCGGAACGGCGTTGCCCACCTGCCGGTACCTAGCGCTCTGGGGGCCAAGGAACTCGAAGTCATCGGGAAACGACTGAAGACGTGCGGACTCCCTGACGGTGAGACGGCGAACCCCTTCGACGACACCGCATGCGGGCGTGCCGCCATCTTGCACATAGCCGTGGTAGTCGACCAGCACGCCGTCCGCATCCACGATGTGCGTCCTATTGCCGCCAGCGGACGCAGGGATCGTCTGCGATGGCTCCGCCAAGTTGATAGGGCGTCCACCACCATTCACAAGCATCCCGGCGAACGGACTCTTACGCAGGACCGGCTTCTTCGCAAACGTCACCTTGGCACGGTTCGGCTCATCATCGGGCGTTCCGTGGAGGGCTTGACCAGCGGTCATGTGTGGGTACTGACGCCCGGGGCCATGTGTCGGCTCAGGGAAGGCGAACGTGCCAGACCGAAGACCGACCACTATGAGTCGCTTACGGTGCTGAGGAACACCATAGTCGGCGGCGTCGACCACTCTTTCGACGACTGAGTATCCGAGCGCATGGAGTTGCTCGAGCACGAACCGAAGGTAGGAGTGGTGGCGCCTCGAGGCCAAGCCGGCCACATTCTCCATCAAGAAGGCTGGGGGCTGGATCTCGCGCACCGCTCGCACGAACTCCGGTATGCAGTCCCGGGGGTCATCGTGAGCACGCTGGTTGCCGGCAACGGAGAACGGCTGGCAAGGGGGACCACCAGCGACCAAGTCAACAGCCCCCCTGAACTGGGCAAAGTCGACCGCCCTCACGTCCCCATGCATCAGGTCTACCTCGGGGAAGTTGTGGCGATAGGTGGTGCAGGCCGAGACGTCGTACTCGACGGCCGCAGCGGTTTCCCAGCCGGCCTGCCTCAGTCCGAGCGTCAGGCCGCCGGCGCCACAGAAGAGATCGATGCTACGCATTGTGTCACTCATCCTCGACGTCCGCTGCCATCAGTTGAAGTGTCGAACATCTGTACGCAGAAGTAAAGAAAAGTGACTCATTGTCCGTAGACTTATAGTACGCAATTGGTTGTACTTCAGCCATGAGCGATGAAGACATCAGGTCGCGGTTCGGGTGCAGGTTGCGCGAGCTGCGCAAAGAAAAGCGCCTTTCCCAGGAGCAGCTTGCTTACCAAGCCGGGATCGATCGCACGTATGTGAGCAGCTGCGAGCGTGGCGCCCGGAACATCTCGCTCGTCAACATCGGTAAGCTAGCTGACGCGCTAGGCGTCGAGACAAGCGAGCTTCTGCGACCACCGGAGGAGTGCAGTGCTGAACGCGAGACAGGTCGAAGCGAAGAGGATCACGACTGATCTCTTAGAGGCAGCGCTCACGGTGACCGAACCCGCCGGGAACGTGGCTCGTTCCCTGCAAGCGGTGGTCTCTTCCAAGTCGCGCGGACTACGCGAGTTGCTGATGATCGTCGTGGTCGCACGGTTGATGGACCCAACCTTCCGCGCCTCTCGAGATTACGGCGCTTGCAGCCCTCGTGGACTCTACCCGGGCATCCGGGAAGCGCTTGCCTCAGCGGGCATCCCCCATGGCAAAGACGGCGCCTTGAACGTCGCGAAAGGCAACCCGCCGATCGATCGACAGTGGGCAGGTGCTCGCGAAGATCAGACTGGTGCGGACGAGGTAGTCCGCATGGTCGGCGCCCTTGAGGGCATGAACCCGGACGAAGTACGTGAACTCGGTGCCCAGCTCTGCAGACTGCTGCTGCTCGAGGCTAGTCGAGTCGCCGAGATGCAAGTAGAGATCAAGCCCTCCGAGGATCCCGACTGGCTGGCGATCGCGTGCAGAGAACTCATCGAGCGCGCACCGGACCGAGGGAACACTCCACAGACTATCGCGGGCCTTCTTCTTGAGGCAAAGGCCAACGCGCTGTGTGCCCCGATCCGCATTGATGGCATCGGAGACTCAGCATGCGTGACGACCAGCACGAGCAACAAACTCGGCGATTTGTGTGTCTTGGACCCGGACGACAGACCGCTGATCGCATACGAAGTCACCGTCAAGCCGTTTGGGTCCGAGAGAGTCACGGACTGCACGGCAGCAATACACGACTACAGTGTGGCGAATGAGACGCCGGTCACGGAGATGACCGTGTTGTGCCGACCCGGGGACCTGCACCCTGACGCCAAGGGCGGGGATGGCAGATCGGCTTACCTGGGAGCAGTTGATGATCAAGACGTTCGATACCGGTTCGTCGATCTCTATGAGTGGATCCGCCTCGAACTGCTCGGGCTACCACCGTCCGCCAGGGCCGGCTTTCACGCCGCACTCTCCCTCTATGTCAACAATCCCAACACTGCGGAGGCCGTGAAGACTGAGTGGGCGAGGATAAACCCGTAGAGCCGAGATGGGACGGCGCCTACCCTGACGCCATCGCCCCCTCTGTCTCAGCTGTCATGCGGGGCAACAAGCGGGCCGGGACGCGTCCCGAGGTGCGTCTCCGCTCGGCCCTGCACCGGAGAGGGGTCCGGTTCCGCAAAGACCTCGCGTTCACTGTTGGCGGGGAGCGGGTGCGCCCTGACATCGTGTTCACAAAGCGCCGCGTCGCCGTCTTCGTTGACGGATGTTTCTGGCATGGCTGCCCGGAACACGGGCGTGTCCCCGGCGGGAGAAATGCAGCGTACTGGCGACAGAAGCTCGAGGGCAACCAGTCGCGCGACTCGCGTCAGAGCACCGCGTTGAAGTCGGAGGGTTGGGTTGTCATTCGGATCTGGGAGCACATTCCGCTGTCGGAAGCCGTGGACACGGTTTCTGCGCGCCTGATCGAGACGCAGCCCTTCGGCCTCGCTTGAACGCACGACCTTCAAGCTTCACCAGCAACACCCTCGGCGGGGGAACCGAGGGTGTTGCTTCGGACTATTGAAACCCGCGGCCGAGGGGGGACCGCCGGGGGTTCCCGGGAGGGGGCATCAGTTGCCGGTGCGGCGCTGTTCGAGTAGCCCTCGAGCAGTTCGCCTTGCACGAGGACGCTGCGGGTGCCATCCGCTCGATCGTACGTGCACGTGGACAGCGTGAGAGGCCATCTGCCGGCCTTGGGGCTTGAATCCCACCCACGGGCGCTCAGAGCGCTCCACGAGGCCACACGGCGCGATCTGGATCCAGATGGGCCACGCACACGATGCAGCGTGGCGAGGGAAGCCGGACAAGGTAGTCACATCCGGTCACGTCACCTGTACCCCACATCCAGAGGTCCGGAACACTGCGCGCTTCGCCCATGACACTCCCCTCGCAGGACCGCCGGCCGGAATGCTCCCCGACTGGCGGTCGTCGGCCTCTAGTCGATCAGCTCCGCATGCACGAGCAACTTGCCGTCCTCAACGTGATACGCGCACGTGGATAGCGTAAGCGTACGTCCGGCAGGATCCGGCCGGAAACCTGGATCCAGGAACGAGCGATCCGCCCAGCTCGCAATGCGATCCGAGTACGACCGCATGACTGGGAACGCGAACGCGTCGTCGGAGCCATCGGCCACACGCGCCGAGTAGACGAGCCACGTCCCGCCGTTGCCGGCGGCGTCGACGTACTGGATGAAGGGATGAGCCGCCCAGAAGTCCGCGTCTCCGTAGGAGGCGAGAACGCCGAACATCGAGCCGTCCCGCATGTTGTGACCGTGGAGCAGCGTCTCCCGCGAGCTGTCGCCGACATAGCGCGGCGAACGGTAGTCGGCGAAGACAGCGCCACGCGCGTCGGCATCGCCATCCGCCGCGTGTGTGAGGTAGGTCACGTTGTCCGTCGTCTGCACCACGGGCTCATGGAGGTCGGTGCCGGGTATCGAGAGGTAGCCGATCACGTCCGGGTTCCCGGCCTTCGCCTGAAGAAGCCGGGAGTAGAACTCGGCATCCGAAAGCAGCCCGTAGGTCTTGCGGTCTTTCGCCGTGAGCCGTGCCCGACCGTCATCGCCGGTGCGAACCTTAAGCCAGTCCCCGGAGACGGTCTGCCGGTACCAGTACGTGACCAGCAGCTTGCCATCGACGAGCTCGGTATAGGGTGCGTAGTCGGCCGTCACGTACGAGAAGCCCTTGATCGGCATCTTGTCGAGACCTTCGGCCCGGACACGCGGCATGTACTCGGTGCCGATCTCAGCGTTGTAGCCCCACGCTTTGGCGATCTCCGTGCCATCCCAGATGTTCCGGTACCGCAGCATCACCCCGCCGTGGTTCACCGGCAGGACGTCATCGGTGAGCTCAAGGGAGATTATGGCCTCGTCCTCGCGGATCTCGAAGTAGTGACGTGTGGGATTGAGCGCGTGACCGACGGGTGCGGTCGTCTCGACCGCGTAATAGCACCCGTACTCGAGCGATTCGGATCGCGCAACGCCCTGAGCGTCGGTCGTAAGGGTGGCGACCGGGTCCACCGGATCCTCGGCCGGATCGAACGGTGCAGCGAGGGGCGATGTGTCGCGCACGCGCCAGATCTCGTAGACCGCGCCCGGCAGAAGCCGTGCGTCTTGCCCGCCCGAGCGCTTCTCGATCCGGACCGTACCACGGGCGCGGGCGTCCGTGCGCGGGATCTCGAGCGTGACCGGCGTCGTTCGGTCGATGGTAAACGCGTACGGGGTGGGATCGAGCACGTGCCCGAGCGGGGCGACGGTCTCGACGAGCTCGTAGTCGCCGAACGGCAGAGGCTCGCTTTCAGCCTTGCCGTCGGCATCCGTCGTGAGTGTGGCGACGACGCTGCCCCCCGCCTCGCGGATCTCGTAGACCGCACTTGCGAGGGGTTCGCCCTCCTCCCCTGTCTTGAGCACACGGACCGGCCGCAAGGCACGTTCGTTCGTGAGTCCAATCGCACCGGTGCCGCGATCGGGTACCGCGACTGAATGCGGAGTCACGTCAAGCAGGTAGCCCTGCGGAGCGGTCTGCTCCCGGACCGTCCAGGTGCCAGGTGCGAGTCCAGTAAATGTGAGATCCCCCGCTGCGTCCGTCGTGCCCGAAGCCACGACGGTGCTGTTCCAAATGAGCTCGAACACAGCGCCGTCCAGCGGCGCGCCATCGACCACATCGGTCTTCGTAATCCGCAAAGCACCGGAGCCAGACCCAACGGGGACTGCAGCCGAAGCCGAGACCTGAAAGCTGGAGGCCTGGGCAGACACCACCCGCTGATATGACGTGTCACCAGGGGCGTAGTAGAAGATGTTCGCTGGAACACGACTGTCGTATGCGTAGAGGGTGAGCGAGACCGAGCGGCCAATCCAGGCTGCGGTACAGGGCACGGAGACAGTGAGCACGTCTCCGGCATGGCTCGTGTAGCCGGTGACGGTGACCCCGGTGGGCGCAGCGACCGTGTAATAGCCGTTGAGGTCGTTGAACGACACCGTCGTCTGGCCGATAAGCCGCGTGTAGTTCGCGTTCGGCCGGAGCGTAATGGCCGTGGCGCTTACGCTCCGGGCCGGGAGCACCCGGTTGCGCGCCCCCGTCACCAGGTCGATCGTCCAGCGAAACATCTGCTCGGATCCCGCGAGACCCGGAGCTGGCCGCAACCGCGACCACGTCGCGGCATCCGACGTGTAGGTGCTCATGTCCATGAACACGTACCCGACGCCGGCCGCCTCGCGCATCCACGCACGGATGGCGTTCGCGGTGGCGTAGCGCGCCTGGGTCGCGGTAAGGCCGGCCGGGGTCACGTACGGGTACCCCCGGTGAAGAATGGACTGCAAACCAACGTACGTATTGAAGTTGTAGAGCGCGGCCGGGTCGAACGGGCTGTAGGAGGAGTCCTCGATGGGATAAGCCTGGTCTTGCTCAAGGCAGTAGGCGACCTGCCCGTCCACGGTGTGCGGAGGCGTCAGGAGGTCATGCCATCCGCTCGTGGTGGTCCAACAGTCGTAGTACGACGTCCCAGCGCCGCCCGTCGACACGGTGGCCGCCGAAGCCGTGCCGGGCAGGCCGACCGCCGACCCGCAGAACAGCACCAGGACAAGGAGTGCGCGTGAGGTGAGCGTGCGTGTGGTCATGGGCTACTCACCGCCCTGCGCGACAGCCCAGAGCTTGCCGTTGTAGAGCACGAGCCCCACGCCGAGGCGTGAGCATGAGCCGAGTTGCGGACAGTGACCGTAGAGAGCGCCGGCCACGCCTCCCCCACCCCCGCCGAGCGCTGTCATGCCGTCACCGAAGCTGGCGCAGCTCTCCGGCGCGTAGCTCGAGTGCGATAGCGCCGAGGCGAGCGCCATGCGCTTCGCCTGGGCGATGCACTGGCTTTGGAGCGTGCTGTCGTAGGTCGCCGACGGGTTGATGTGGCTCGCGATTGACGCGCCGTACCCGCCGATGACCTCGGGTGCTGCCGGAGCGGGCGGCGGTGTCGGCGCAGGTGCGGGCGCAGGTGCGGGCGCGGGGGCCGGAGCGGGCTTGCTCGGCCTCGGCGCAGTCGTCTTGCCCGATGAGCTCGCAGACCCGGTCTCGCCCGCAGGGGCCGGCGTCTCAGGCGCCACGACGGCTACGACCGTCTCGGTGGCCTCGGCCACCTCGGCAGGAGCCGCTGTCACCGTATCCGGCCACTCCTCCCAGTACGCGCTATAGCCAGCAGCCCCGGAGGACGCGGGATCCGCAGGCGCCTGCGCGCCCCCGGTCTCGGGCGCGCTCCAGGAGGCGACCACGCCCACACAACCGCACACGAGCGCGGTGAGAACAGCAGAGATCAGTACCGGATGCTTACGCATCTTCACCCTCCATTTCAGCATCACGGGGCTCCAAGCTGGTGTCATCCTCGTCGAGCTCCCGACGGCGTCTCCGCCGCCAGTAGACGATTGCTCCGAGGGCCGTCGTCGCGGCAACGCCGCCAGCCACAATCCACGGCACGAGCGATGCGGGGTCGTCTACAACCGTCTCAACAACTTCGGCGGCGCCCTTCGTCACGACTTCCGTCGGTGTCTGAGCGCGGTAGGTGGCGATCCCGTCGTGGACGAGCACGTCCGGCAGGGCGACGTCCCCGCCGTAGACCGCCCGCTGGACCTCGGCGACTCGCTCCACGATGTAGCTCGCCTCGCGGACGGTCTTGTCCCCCTCCTTGCGCGCCGGACCCGTCCATGAGGCCTCGATCAGCCGGTAGACCGCAGGGTCGTAGTGCAGCGCCTCGAGGAGCGCCCGCGAGACCTCAACACCAGAGATCTGTGGCGTCGGCGCATCGAAGCGGGCCAACGCCCCCGGCGAGAGCTCGTAGGCTGCGGTGTCGTAGCTCGTGTGAACGAAGACCTCGATCTCCCGACCGCGCGTCGACGCGCCAGCGCTCACCAACCGCTCGAAGCGAAGCGACGCGTCGACCGTGACCCCCGTCACCTTGTCGTGGTAAAGCGCAGCGAGCGTGGCCGGCGGCTCCACCTGGCCCACCTGCGCGCCGAAGTCGTACTCGACCTCGTGCCAGACGCTCCGGTCGCGTTCGACTCGCTCCGTCCACTCGATCGTGTCGAGCACATAGACCGTGCCGCTCTCCTCGACCGACGACGCAAACAGCGCATCGTCGGGCTCCGCTACACCGATGACCTCGCGGGTCACCGGCCCACCCGCGCCAAATGCAGGCGCGCAGAAGAGCAGCGCCGCGACCGTTGTGGCGACTCCTGCGCGAATGAACCGCAATGAGATCCCTCCTCGAGCTCGCCCGATGGTTCGGAACGGAATCGTACGGCAACGCTCTGACCGTCTCTGACTTTGTGCTCAGCGGCCCCTTACGCGTCCGAGCGGCGCCCTACTTGACGCGTAGGATCGACCGCACGGCGCTCGTCAGCGAGTCGAGCTCTTGCGGGTGGCGAAGAAGCCAGGTAAGAACGAGCGAGACAGCGAGCGCGCCAAGGATCGACAGAACCCAGCCGCCAGCGGTTTCGAGGGCCCGCACGAGAGGACTGGCAGCCCTGCGCTTGCGAGCGCGGTCGCGCTCAATCGCCTCGGCAGCCTTCCGCGCTTTGAGTCTCTCGGCTCGCTGCGCTTCAGCCGCACACGCCGCGCGGCCCTCACCCTCACGGCGCTGCGCCACCAGACGCGGACGGCGGGTGGGGAGCATCGCTAGGCCTCCCGCCCGATCGCGGAGACGATCGCGGCTAGGTCAGCTCGCGAGGCCCCGTCCTTCCAGTCGCTCGGGAAGGCAACCTGCACGCACGACAAGCCCGCCAGATCCTCGACACACATCGCGAAATCGTCCTCAGTCGCGAGCGTCACGCAGAACGTGAAGCCCGCCAGCACGTCTTCGGGTTCGCTGCCGACGATCGCGCTTATCGGGCCGAGCTCCCATTCGCACCCGCCGAACACAAGGCAACGCACCGCTCCGAGCTTGAAGAGATCCGCAGAGTCCTCGTAGACGCCGGTGTCCCACACGACGACCTCGGCGTCGGCCAGATCCCCCGGTGTGACATCGGTCGCGAGCGTCAGGCCGTCGAAGTCGGCGCGCTGCCCTCGGCCCAGTCCGTCGAAATCGAGCTCATAGGTATCCCCGAGCGCCGCCAGCGTGACAGCCGGCACGATTACGGCCGCTCGCAGCCCTTGAGCCTGCAGCACACGGCCGAGAGACAGCGCGAGGTGCGTCGTGCCCACGCGGCGCTGCGCTCCGGCGACGGTCACGACCGGCGTTCCAACCCACTTGACGCGCTCGACCTCCACGACGCGCTCCACCACCTGTGGCTTGACCGATGCCGCCGGCCACGCGAAGCCGCTCCTAGCTGGAGCCGGCATGTCCTCGCCTCGCCAACGCATCGCGTCGGCGTAGCTGGTCTCGGTCGAGAGCACCATCGCAAGTGTGGCTGCAAGCTCGCTCGGCGACGCGGCCACGATGTCTCTGACTCCGTCGTTCAGCGCCGAGATGACGATGGGCTCGCCAGGACGCGTGAACTCGTCGACGACGAGCAATATGCGCACAGCATCGCCGCGCACAAGCCGCACAGCGGCAATCGTCGAGCGCACCGCAGCCTCTGAAGGGCTGCTCGCCGCATCAAGCACGAGCACGCTTACCCCGGCGTTTGCCGCAGTGCCGCCCGCGTCTTTCAGCGTGTCCACGTTGGCGATGGTCGTTCCGGCGAGCACGACGCCGGCCTCAAGCGTACCGGTCGTGAGCGCTCCGGCCCGGCGCTCGTCGCAGGTGATGATCCATGCTTCAGCCATGGTGCTAGACCCCTCTCTTGGCGGTGATGGCGTCCAGGAGTTCGGCGACAGCGGCGATGCGTGGCGTGAACGTGGTGATCTCATCTGGCGTGGCCTGCTCTAGGTTCGAGACCCTCTCGGCGGCACGTTCCAGCGCGGTGATGAGCTTGCCTGCGTCGGGAGCCTTGGCCACGGTCGGGTCCTTGGCCGTCGCCGACTCCGTCAACGCGGCGACCTGCGCGCCGCTCAGCGCGCCGTCTTCCCCCGACTCGATCTGTGCCAAGACACGTTCTTGGACATCAATGGGCTGCTGTGCGAGCTCTCGCGCCGTCGTGAACGTGATACGCCGCTCGTCGAGCAAGGCGCGAAGACCCTCGATGAGCTTGGTCAGCGAACGGTAGTAAGCGACAGTGCGTGGCGCGAGGTTGACGAGTTCGGCGATCTTGCCGTCCGTCGTCGTCCCCGCTTCAAGGCGCCCCGCCTCGCGAAGCTCGCCGACAAGGCTTTGGGCAAAGGCGATCGTGTGGATGCGTTCCAGTGTGGAGAGGTCGCGCTGCCGAACGTTGGTGGTGAGCATGAGCACACCGGAGTCCAAGTCATCGGAGGGCACGAGGTGGCAGGCCACTTGCCCGAAGCGCCCACCATGACCCTGCTCGACGAGCAGCGAGAGCGCCGCATGGCGGCGATGGCCAGCCACGATCATGTACTCGTCCTCGAACTCGGGATGCGGACGCACGACGGGGTAGTGGGCCAGTCCGTTGGCCTCTATGTCGCGCGCCAGATCCTCGATGCCTCCGAGCTCGAACACCTCGTTGTTGCGCGGGTCCGGGTGGAGCTGGTCGAGGGGCACGGTCACCGACCTGTCTGTCTTCTGGCCGAGCAGGCTGGTTGGCCGCGCGGAGCGTGCGGCCACGGCCGCCACGCGATCCCTGATCACATCGCCCTGCTTCGCGCCGCGCTCGATCCTCGGTCGCCCCATGCCTAGCCCTCCTGCCTGATCAGATGCTCGACGAGTTCGGTGTAGTCGGCCGCGCCATGGCTCTTCGGCGCGTAGGACAGCACGCTTCGACCCTCGGCGTGCGCCTCGCCGATTGCCACGTTTTTGCGAATCGCAAGAGGGTAGAGCAGCCCGGGGAACTGCTCCTCGACAGCCGACGCGATACTGCGGTGCAGTCCCGTACCGCCCTCGTACTGGGTGAGTAGGATGCCGGCTATTCCTAGGTCCTCGTTGACGCCGGCGTCGATCGTCTCGGCGATGACAGAGCCCAGCATCCCAAGCCCGCTGACGGCGAAGAGCCCCGGTGTGACCGGAACGATGACCTCACTGGCATAGGCGAGCGCGTTGGCGGTCATGATGCCGAGAGACGGCGGGCAGTCCAAGATGATGTAGTCGTAGTCGTCCTGCACACCCGGCGCCCGTGTGCCGCTTCCTGGATCGCGTCGGCCCTTCAGAGCGCGGGAGAGAAGGAAATCCCGGCCCGGCCGGCCGCCGAGATCGTAGTCGGCGCGAGACAGCATCTCAGAGGCGGAAAGCAGGGCGAACTCCGGGCCTGGCACGATAGCCTCTTCGGCGGTCATGCTACCCGTCAACACGTCCCACAGGCTTCGCGCCGGTGGTGCGCCGAGCACGCCGGTGGTCAAGTGACACTGGCCATCGAGATCCACGACGAGCACGTCTCGTCCTTTGGCGGTGAGCCCTGCCGCGACGTTCCAGGCCGTGGTCGTCTTCCCGACGCCGCCCTTCTGTGAGGCGATGGCGATCCGCCTGGTCGTCTTCTGCATCCGTGTTCCCTTCATCGATTCGCGGGCAGCGCCCACTTGAGCGTACCGAGCGGCCATTGGCACGACCTTTCCGGGAGTGTTCTTCTAAGACGACAGGCCGTCGCGTGGGTCGAGCGTCATTCCGCGGCCCCCGTCCGCGCGCCCGGTCGGGCGTGTGGCTCGTCCGAGCCTGCCCCAGTCGATCCGTGCAACCTCCTGGGCCGTCCGCGAGCTCTGTGGGGACAGATGCCGTGACACCTGCTCGAGCAGGTGGAGCGTGGCCGCAGTCTGCTGCAGCCCCGCCGAGAGCTCGGGGAGCGCGTTCTCGTTGCGCCACGCCGCCCACTCGGACGGGCGGAGCGGTTGGGCTTCTGCGAAGACGGCCGCAATGCGGGTCGCCGTCGTCTCAATCGGCTCGTCGCCCCGACACGACTTGACCATCACGCTGGCGGCCGTGTTCTCGTCGATCCCCGCGGTCATGAGAGCTCGGGCGTAGAACACACGTGTGGGCTCGGGCGCCCCTTGGAGCAGGTGGTTGCGGGCCACCAGCGGAGCAGTTCGTATGATGCCTTCGCCTGTCCTCAGGAGCTGGATGCTCACGGCGGCCTGCAGCACGTCGGGAGCCAGTCGCGCTCGCACGTCCACCTCTGCGTTGACGCGCGCGGATGCGAGCTCATCGGGATCGGCGGTGTGATGGCGCTTGAGCTCCACCGCCGCGTCGGCATACGCAGTGACCTGCTCGGCGATCGGCGCCACCGACACCAGCTTGTCCACGATCCGATCGACTGCGGCCTTCGTCTCAGGTGAGACGTACTTGTATGCAGCTCGGCCGCGTCCAGGCAGTGTGCGCGACAAGGCATCCAGGTCGCGCGTGAGGCCTGAGACCGTAGGGAGGGCGAGCCCCGCTCCAATCCGCCGCCGTTCCTCGACGGCCAGAGAGAGGGATGTGGTGCCGAACATGCGGACCTCGGAGCGCGCGCGGCCCTTAGCCTCATACACACCTTCGCGCACTGCGCCGTAGATCTCGCGGGTGAAGGCCCCGCGAAGGGCCTTCAGCCGAGGAGCGGGTATGTGGCCTGCTCCCGCTCGCCGCTGGGGGACTACTCGCTTGAACGCGGGACTGTCGGCCCTGTCCCAGAGCATGATGTGCGCATGCGGATGCCCGGCCACGGGATTGTGGTGGGCCGCCACCCAGCGCATGTTCTCGCGCGGGATTCCGGTAGCCGTGGACAGAGCATCGACGCTGGCGCGAACGTGGCGCTCCCACTGCGCCTTGGAGTCCAGGCCAAGCTCCTCGGCGTCAGCTCGGCTGACGGAGACGATCACGCGGTAGAGCGGGGCGTGCGAAAGCCCTGCGAGCTCATCGGTGACGGAGGCAAGATCGGGGATGCCGTTCTCGTCGAACAAGCCGTGGGCCCCGCCGTCGGCGGCCACGCCGGGGCGCTCGGCGATGTAGCGGGTGTACGTGGCGTCGTCCGCAACATCGCGAGTCACCATCCGCGCGACGGAATCGGCCGTGACGGTCAGGTCCGTGCCGGGCCGCGTGGCTATGTAGGCGGCGTGCGCGCCGTCCCCGGCGCTCGGAGCGGCGTAGCTGACTTTGACGACGAGAGGCCCGAGTGTCACGGCGTGCTCCCCGCCCCGTCATCATCCGGCCTCGATTCGGGCTGCTTCGCACCCATGTATTTGAACCCGTGGCCCTCTGCCTCTCGCCACATCTGCGTGACACCCTGCGGATCGAGTTCGAGGACCCTGCTGAGTATCTCGCGGTCGAAGTACACCATCGCGGCCGTGATACCGCCGACCCGATAGAGCCTCTTATGCAGCCGCTCCGAGTGCGTCTCCATCTCGGCTTTGACAACGCTGCGCAGTAGACGCTCCACGTCGTAGTAGCGCTCACCGAAGATCTGCGGGTCCATCCCCACCAGCATCACTTCGCGCCCTTTGACGGCCATCGCAACGCCGTCGTTGGCCGCCAAGGCTGAAAGCCTGTCGTAGTCTTCCGGCGTCAGCCGGATCATCAGGCGCTTCGGCCTTCCCGCGCTTCCCAGAGGCACACGCTTGTTTGACACGACAGGCACCCTTCCATCCGAGGACTGGTATGCAAGAGCGCATAGTACGCGCTCTGCACGAGTGCACAGGACTTTCGCCTCGGAGGACAGATCAAAGGGCCACTTCCGAGCAGCTCTCGTGCTCAACTGTGAGCAGCTCCAGGTCGCCGCAAGTGCCCGATAGCAACTCTGCCGCTGGGCGGAGTCTCGGACGCGTTTCAGCTGCTCACCGGCTTAGCCGGTGATGCGTTTCCTTCGCGGTGCTGCGTATTGAGCAGCGACGCTTATCCTGCGTTCTCTCTTCAAGCCCCGGACTCGCTGAGCCCGGTGTGAGTGGAGTCCGGGATGTGGCGCAGAAAGTCCGAGTCTCCGACCCCCGAGGCAGGTCGGAGACGCTCGGGCTGTCCACAGGTGGGCTGCCTGTGGTCAGGCTGACGGACGGTCGCAGGCCCTGCGCCGGTCCAGGGCCGGACTCGAGGTCGAGCGGCTGTCCACAGCGGACCTAGCTGTGGCCAGGCGTACGACGCGGCAACGCGACGGGGCACCCGGCTCGATTGAGCTGGGCGCCCCGTCCCCGGAGAAGTGTCAGCAAGTCCGGGAAGCACACGGCTCAATCAAGAGCCGTCAGGAATGATGATACCGCGCGCTGGCGCGAAGCGCTGGTTTGCCCGCGAGCGACTTTGATCTCTATGGGGCGACGCCCCCAAGTTCCCGCTCGCGGGGGCTTGGGGGCCGGGCGCAAACCCGACCCCCAAGTAGTGTGCTTTCTACATCAGACCCAAGTCACGAAGCGAGGCGATGGACTCGTCACCTACAACGACGTGGTCGAGGAGTTCGATACCGAGGACGTCCCCACCCTTGACGAGGCGGCGAGTCAGCTGGATGTCGGCTCCGCTCGGAGTCGGGTCGCCGCTCGGGTGGTTGTGGGCGATGACGATGGAGGCTGCCGAGAGCATCACGGCGGGCTTGAACAGTTCGCGAGGGTGGACGATTGAGGCGTTCAGGCTTCCGACCGACACGGCCCACGCACCGATTACGCGGTTCTTGGTGTTGAGCGCCAGCGCGACGAACTGCTCGCGGTCGAGGTGGTCGAAGTCGAACAGGTCACGAACGACCTTTGCGGCATCCTCGGGCGTACTCACGGTGTTGAGTTCGCTCGATACCGTTTCGCGCACGAGGTATGTCGAAACTACCTGCAGCGCCATGCCTTGCGGGTAACTCTTCTTGCTCCTTGCCATTGTGGTGCTCCCTTCATTGCGACTTGCTGACACCTTTAGTGTAGCGTATCGCGCAACTAATGGCAAGGACTATTCTCAAAATACTTGCAGGTCAGAGCATGTTTTTTGGCAGAGAGCCGGACGCCTCAACCTTGGCCGCCCGAACATCGCCGACCCCATCCCCCATCTTCCATGCCGAAGATCTGGCGGTCGCAGCCGAGGCGCAGCCGGTGAGGAGTCCTCGGCGGATGGTGCCGAGGGCGAACGACAGCCGGGGCGGCTCGGCGGGTGCGGGCGTTCGGCCCTGGCCGACCTTGGCGCTATGCACGAGTGCAGAGCGGTGGGCCCCCGGACGAATCCGGGGGCCCAGAGGCCTACAGTGCCAGCCACGTCTCCTCGTCGACAATCTCCTCGAACAGGTCGTCGAAGTTCATGTTCAAGACTCCCGCAAGATCATCGAGCACGTAGAAGTTGATGCGCCTCTTGTGTAGCGCGACGGCCATCCATTCTGAGGACTTGCCAAGCAACTCGCTCGCCTCGCGGTTGTTGACGAATCGGCGGCGCAGCACCAGGCGCAACTTCGCGGGGTCGATGGGGATTGATGTTGCCGGCCGCACCCGCTTCTTGGTTTCGCTCATCTGTCTTGCTCCCTTCGGTTGGCTTGCTGACACCTCTAGTGTAGCGTACCGCGCAACTCATGGCAAGACGTAACGGGAAGAAAGCTGCAGGTAAATGGCACTATTCTGACGGAGCCGCCTCGCGCTCGACGATGATGTGTGAGGCATGACGAGTTCGGACGGCGCTCATCGCCAGCTCGTCTGGGTGTGCGAGGTCGGACAGCATGTCACGACCTGCCTCGTACTGTCGTTCGATTGCTCGCTCGATGTCCGTCAGCGCGCGCTCCGCCTCGCGCTCGTCCCCCGACACCGGCACCGCGAACGTGTCACCGGGGGCAAGCATGAGAGCCTTCGCGGCTATGGCGTCGATTCGGGCGTCTCTATCATCGGCGGTCATCTGCGGTCCTTTCATCGACTCAGACAACAGGGAGGCTAGCACGCATCGCTTTCCGGCCGCTTACCCCGCCGTTTCCACGCCGAGGGTCTAGCAGTCACAGTACCGAGCCCGCAATCACCGATGATACGCGCAGACTGCGACTGGGTCGCCGCCAAACTCAACTCACGGCCGAGGAAACGACTGGACTACAAGACCCCGGAGGAACGCTATGCCGCGACCAGGTAGGCGTCAGAAAGCTAGGACTCAGTGGTGCAGTTCAAAGTTGAACTTACGTGCTCCGCGGCGCGCGAACACCGATTGTCCGCTTCTACCGAGAGGGCAGGACTCCCTCAATTTGATCCAGGTGCTCGCGGCGGTGCTGCGCTCGTTCGAGACTGCGTACCTTGCCGTTGGACTGGATGACCTCAGCCAGTTCCGGCGGGACAGATTGCGCCTCGAGGTCCACGGCGTCCGCCGCGCTGCGAACCATGTCGGCGGCGGTGCGATCCGGGATGGCGGCGGCCAGGACGAGGACGGCGGAGTTCAGCGCCTCGAAGTTCGTCTGCGAAACCCAGAACCCTGAGTCCTGCCACTGCCGTAGACACGAGCGGGTGTACTCGTCCCAGAACGCCAGGTGTACGAGTACGTTTGCTACGGTGAGGCCGTTCGGGAGAATGCGAGCTAGGTCGTCGTCAGAGAGGCGCGCGAGCAGCGTGTGGAGCCGGTCACGCTCGACGTCGTTGGCGGACACATATGCAGGCTTCAACTCGTCACCACCTTAGCATGCTGAACACCGGTCTTCAGGGATGCATCTAACGTCCTAGGGATAAACCACAATGCGAAGCGTTGGCGGGTGTTTGTTAGGCGCTTCACAGCGCCCATCGACCGCAACACCGTTGATCCCTCAGCAGTATCGCCTTCCCGCGACGGGCAGTGCGTCATTCCCTCGAGAAGCGCACCATCAAGCCTAGAAGAACCACGATTGCGACCGCCGCGGCGCAGGCCAACCACAGTGAGCCTGCCGCGCCAGCATAGAGCACGATGCAGGCGCTGATTGTGGCACTGATGCCGTAGCCGATGGGCGCTCGCATCCGCGGCAGCGTCAGCCGCTCAAGCCCTCGGCACATCACGGCGATCACCCCGAACATCAGGCAGAGTAGCGCCCCAAGAACCCGCTGTTCGGACGCCATCGTCTGTACTGCCATCGCAACCGCCGATGTTCCGACGGTGATGGCAAGCACGGGCACCGAGTCGATCAACAGCAGGCTCAGGTTGTCGAAAGGCAGCACCTCGCGCAGGGACGGGCGATCGATGTCCTGCTGGAACACGTGCAGAAGCTGCCTGGATGGACCGACCACAAAGAAGAACACCGGCGGGAAATACGCCAGGAGCCCTGGTGGATGAATCACCGTGACCGCCACGTACGGCAGCAGAGCCGCGCCCCAAAGGACCGGCCATACCAGCGACCCGGGCTGCCGGACATGCGACACGAGAGCTCGCGCGACTAGAGCCCAAGCCCCCCCTCCGCTCGGTAGGTGCCACATGGGCTTACGCGCCGCCAGCCGCTTGCGGCGAGCGATGTCCGCATACGCGCCCGCGTCGTAGCGCTGAAGCGGGCGGAATACCTCAAGTTGCGCGTAGAGCGCGCTTCCGTCGATGACGGCGACCATGTCCATCTTGCTCGCGGCGACGACCACCAACCACACGTCGATCACACTGACCACGAGCAAGGCCAGCACGTGCCCTGCCACCGGTGCGCCGTTCAGCGCCAGCACCAGCGCGGTCCCCGGCCACCGGACGGCGGCGGGCGGAAGCAGGAGCGCCAGTGCTACCAGTGGTGCGGCGACCCATGACACCGAGCGCCTAGCCCGGGATCCGATCCGGATGCGCGCGAGTCCAGCCGCCCAAGCAAGCAGGAAGACCGCGGACACCAGCAAGGCGCCGACAACAGCCGTCGAACCCGCCGCAGTCTGCGGCGAACCCATTCCCACCGCGACACTGCCGGCCAGATAGCTCAAAGGAACGGCAGCAAGCGTCGCCGGGATGACCTCGCGAAGGCAGCTCGAGAGCGCGACCGCGCGCCTGTCGAGCGCGGACGCCCCGACGTAGGCGATATCGGGGAATGTGAGTTTGACCGGCGAGGAGCGCAGGGTCCGAAAGCCGAGCGCTCCCACGAGAAGGCTCGGAACCACGAACGCCAGGGCCACCACAGCAGGGCGCATGGATGCCCCGAGACCGGCCCCCGCGCCCATCGCTTCGCTGGCCGCAGCCGCCATCATCGCCACGAACCATGCGCCGAACAGCACCACAAGGTAGATGAGGTAGGTGCGCTCACCGATCAACGCGGAGCCTAGGTCGGCTCCCGCCAACGCCGCCCAGTAGTCGGCGCGTCCGCGTGCGTGACGCCACCGCAGCCACACGAGCAGCATCAGGTCACTCATCATGCGGGCGACTCCGCGGACTCCAGCGCCGATCGAAGCAGCCCATCGAGCGTGTTCGCGCAGTCGGTTCCGAGTCCGGCCCACGGTCCCTCGTCGACGATCGTGCCGCCGTCGAGCACGAAGAAGCGGTCAGGAGCAGCGCCTTCCGGCAGCTGATGGCTGCTGAGAAGCACCGAGCCGCCGGTAGATGCGAGCGTGCGCAACTCCAACCACAACTCCCTTGCGGACACCGGGTCGATGGGGCCGAACGGCTCGTCAAGCAGAAGCAGCCGCGGTCGTAACGCGAGGGCGAGCACGAGTGCGAGTTTGTAGCGCATGCCGCGCGAGAACGTCGACGGGTAGGCGTCGGCGGCATCGCCCAAGCCGAATGTGTCCAGCAGCCGCTCTGCTTCGGCCTCACGCTGCCCCAAACGGTTCGCGCGCAGCACGAAAGTGACGTGTTCACGCGCGGTGAGATCATCGTAAAAAGGTGGGGTGTCTGTGACCAGGACGAGTTCGCGGCGCAGCTGCCTGTCGGCTACGCCATACGGCTGTCCAAGGACCTCGACACGACCCTCGCCCGGCGAGCTCCACCCTGCGGCGCAACGCAGCAGAGTGGACTTTCCGGCGCCGTTGCGACCGATCAGGACGGCGATCTCGCCCGCGGCAACTGACAGATTGACGTCTCGCAGCACCGGCGCCTGGGCGTACGAGAATGCAACGTCGCGCATCGTCAGAGTGCTTGTTGGGGCTTCGATCGTCACGGTCCACCTCGCGTCGTGTAGTACCCGCTAATCTACCCAGAGAGAGCAGTCATCGCGAACTCCCCGGGCACCCAGACTCGCACATCCGAGGAATCGAAGACATCGGCGCACCCAACTCATGCGATCGCCAGCAATGCGCCTACGTGTTTAGGTTTGAGCGGCGGGTTTGCCGCTTTCTTCCATGCTATACCTTGCGCCGTCCGCTCGGAACCTTGGTTAGCCGGGACGCTCGCGCCCATCATCCACGCCTATGGGGCGCCACCTACTCGTGGATGCCTGGCAACAGAATCGACTCGCGTTGATCATGAGCCGCCAGATAGGCTGCCAGAAGAGAATCGATGAACCGCTCCTTGGCCTGCCGATACGAGGCCATACTCCGACCGACATAGCGCGATTTCAGGTCGTTGTACTCGTTCAGTGCGTCCGAGTCCGATTCCAGTGCCGCCTTCACGTAGTGGAAGTGATTGTCGATGTCGCTGCCGACGACCACCAGCTGAATGGACACGGACGCTCCATCGACCGAGTAGTCATACTCCGCGTACTCGAGCGTTCGCTCGTTCCTCGAGCTGGGGATGAGCAGTTCGTCCAGAACGAGTTGCGCCTTAAGGAAATCCGCCGCGCCGACTCTGACGAGGACATCAAGATCACCCTTGGTCAGACTGCCTGCCACGGCAGTGCTGCCAACATGTTCAATAGCCGAAGAGGGGAGTCGCGCGAAGAGATCCGCAGCGATCGTGCGGAAGAGTCGTCGCGCCTGCGAGGTATCAGCGGCGGACAGCGTGAACAGTTCCTGCTCGTCAGTCATGGCTGCCTCGTTTCCGGCTAACGTGTTGCGCCTGAGCAGACGCCCGCGCTTATCCTGGTCAGTCTAGCTCTTGGCGTTCTGCTCGATACGCTTGTTAGCCATCGCCCCACACTGCTCAGTGAACAGATTAACCAGTCGCTCGTGCACTTCGACCGCGGCAATCGTCTGAGGCGTTAGGGCATCCACAACCTCTTGAAGAGAAACCGGTGCCTCGACCGTGAGCATCTCGACTCCATTGGGAAGTCGCACGTGCTTACGCCGAGATCCCATCGCGATGTTGTTGGGTGCGCCGTGGTGAAACTCATTCCGAAACCCGCGAGTTGCGCGCCGATAGGCAGCGTTGTTGAGGGTGCCCAGCGCACGGTGCAGCGGTGGCCAGGAGTCCCAGAACTGCGCCATGTACTGCGCGAGCTCACGCTTGGAGTGCCCGAGCTCACCATAGTCGGGCCAGGATGGAACCAGGCGTCCATTCGCATGGTTGGAGACGACCGCAATGTCGTGAAAGCAGCGCCCCTTGATCGCGGCGGGCGCCTCCAGACAGTAGTAGGCAAGCGGCAATGCCAGCTCGAAGACAACGTCGAATTGCTCATTCTCGTCGAGGCCGACAACCAGCGTGGTCAGCGCACGTAAGCGCCGGAGATTGAACACGAACGAATTGACGAAGTTGCCAAGATCCTGGATCGACTGCTGTGCGGTCACGGAGAAGGCATCGCCGAATGGAAGACCGGCGCACTTGAGCCGGGCATCGGTCGCCAGCCGTGGCTTTTCTGGCAGGGCCAGCCGCAAGCGGCGCCATTCGCGATACAGCTGAACAGCACGGTCTTCGTCCACTGCCGGCCCCCGGTTCCTGCGAATGGCTAACGCATTTGCGCATCAGCTGCGCGCCGATGCCGTCCTGGTAAGTCTACCGCTTGCGCGTCAGCTGGATGCGCTTGTTAGCTCGATCGCCTAGCGCTGAACCGGCGCTTCGACGAGCGAGGTCACGGTGCCGCCTGTCACGGTCACGAACCAGTAGGACTCTTGGTAGGCCGCACTGTTCTTGCCTCCACCGTTGAGATCCGCGAAGAAATCAACATACGACAAGGGCATTGGAGCGGACGCGTCCACATACGGCTGTCCGAGCGGTGCGTTTACGTAGACGCCTCCGAGCGGATCGAGAACAAGCGACTGGTGATACGTCGACTCGTTGGTGATCGTTGTGCCGTGGACCGGGACCGACCACAGGCCCTCTGTCGAGACCCAGTCGACCTCGAACCGGATGGTGCCCGTGCTGCCGGGAAAGATGCGCCCCAGATAGACACCCGCAGTCGCATCTTTGGCAGGCTCCGGATTTGGACGTAGGTACATCAGCTGATCGGCCCATCCGGCACGCACAGTGGTCGCGGTGGATTCGTCGCTTACGGCCGGCGTCGAGGGAGACACCGTAGGTGCACCGCAACCGGACAGCATCCCGACGAGCGCGCCGAGAAGCAACACGACGAGCAGTCGACCACTGGAGCCTGTCACGGCGATCTCCTCGATTCGAGCTAGCAAAGATTCTGCAGTCTGCATAACAGGATATGACAAGAGACCCCAGCGTGTCTGCCGAGGTCCCTTCAGTGGAGAATAACGAATTTCGACGCCTTCTACGCGCGTGTGACGCGCGAGAATGCAGTCTCGTCCGCGACCTCAAGCGGCGGCATTCCGCCTTCGATTGCATCCGCGATCGCCGCGGCGGCGGCGAGCGCACTCGGATACCATTCCTCAAGCGCGGTGGTGGCGAGACCGCCGGGCATCACAACTCGCACACCGCCACCGTCCGCAGCAACGATTCGGTAGAGGTCCCGACTCTCGTACACGCTCATCGCCCCTCCCGCTTCTTCTTGATGGCGGGTAGCGCGTCTGGCAACACGACCCACGGACTCTTGTGAGCCGCAGGTTCGAGCTTCCTGGAGTACGGCACGACGCCTTTGTACATGTCCGCCCGCAGAGTCTTGGCAGGCATCCCGACAATCGCCGCCGCTTCGTCGGCGAGCATCAACTCCGACAGGAACAGACCGACGAGGCGATCTGCCTCTTCCGGTCCGAACAGTTCGCCCAAAGCCTCACGCGCCGTCTGCGGCCGGCCGGGTATCGGCTCGCGCACGACCACCCAGCGGGGTTGGCCGTGTGGTTTCACCGACTCGGACATGAGCCTCGCGTGCTTCGTGTCGCCCTGCGACAGTCGGTACTCGAAGACGCTGAGCGACATGCCGAGCTCGGCGGCTGCCTCGCGCTTCGTCATGAGATCTTCCAAGAACATCTGAGTGAGGCGATCGGCCTCATCAGCCCCTACTCGACCGACTAACTCAGCGTGCGCGGTTCTCTTGGTCATCAGCTATGTCCCTCCTCAGTTACCTCCTCTCGTGCACCGAGGAGGAATCTCTCCACGAAGTTGAGCCCTTTGGTTACGTTCTCTTCCATCCTGAGACTCAGCGCTTGCTCAAGAGCATTGCCCTGGTCCGTCCAGTCGGTCAGCCTGTCGCACTTTTCTTCCATCGCCAGACGGATCGTGGCAAACGCGCGTATCACGTCGCGCTTCTTGACGTCCTTGAACTCTCTCACGCGCCGATCCTCCTCTCAGTGTGGCGTACCGCGTGACTGATGGCAATGCATACGGGGCTCAGTGATCTGGCATCTTCCAAGCCTCGGCGAGGTGCCGGATGAGGTTTTCCACAGGCATTTCGCCGGTGACGGTTGAATCTGATGTCTTGTCTGACGTACCGGGTGAAGTGGGCTTCACCCTTGCCGTGCTTGCATGGGTGAAGCCCACTTCACCCATGTCGTGCAGTGCGCTACACCCGTCCACCGCGCCCTGTGGAGAACTCCCCCGCGGTTGGTAGACCAGAGGCAGCGCCTCGATTGCTGCGACATTGATGACGAAACGGTTTGAGAATCCACGGTGCTTCTTGGTCTGCGGATCGGTGAACCGTCCGCCCTTGGCGACGATTCGCACCAGATCGGCTGCGATGAGGTCGTTGACGTTGTTGATCGCGGAACGCCTTGAGCAGCCGAGCTTGCCCGCTAGCTCGTCGTACGACGGCCAGCAGAAGCCGTCGTCACTTGCCCGGTCGGCAAGGATCAGGAGTGTGAGCTTGAGATGGGGTTTGCCGCCGTAGCGCTTGATGACCGCGCCCATGACCGAAATGCTCAATGGACTAGGTCGGGTCGCCTGGGGATTGTTCCGGCGGGATGTGCGAGATGGCCGCCTGCGTAACGCGGAGTCGTCCCCCCACGCGATACGTCGAAATCTCCCCCGAATGGATCTTTCTGCGCAGCCACTCGCGCGTGCAGTGAAGCACCTTGCAGGCCTCATCAATCGTGAGACCGTTCTCGTCGAGCTGCGCCGGTCCGATGCCGGCCGTCTCGCCTTCGAGCCCGTCCGTCCGATCAAGTGACGTCCCCTGCTCGGCGTCGCAGTGTGTGTCAGATCCGCAATTGTCTGAGATCGTGTCGCCCCCCTCTGGTTGAAAACCGCAGCTAGCGCAAGCCTTGTCGGTAAGGTCCTCGTTAGACATCGGCACTGTCGCATTCGGTCGAGCGGTCCATCATCTGCTCCAAGGCAGCGCGAGGAGTCCGCAGCTGTCGCCCGAGACGAATGGTCGGAACATCACCTGTGCGTGCGAGTTCGTAGACCGTATTCCTACTCAGTTGGAGCACAATGCACACTTCCTCCATGGTTAGGAGTTCACCGTATCCGGTGAGGCTACGGCCGCTCATCGTTGTCGACTTCCTCAAGCAACTCTTCCGTATCGCCCGTGAACCCAAGAGCAGCGGCAAGCTTCTCGAGCTGCGACTGGTACGGTCGCCCGATGTAGCAACTCTCGATCTGCCCCACCGTTGCCGCATGCATGAGGGCGATGCGAGCCAAAGCCGACCGGCTAAGCCCTTGGGCCTCCCGGAGCCTCTGAATCCTGAGCATCAATCCGCCTTTCCCTTGCAGACATTGTCCTATGCGAAGTATGTTGTCCGTGTCTGCATATAGGTAGACGGCTATGGAGGACAGAACTGTGACATCGCGAATCAGCTCGGTATCACCCGCCGCCCTCGTGGACTTCCAGTGGTGGCGCATGGCAGAAGGCCGATGGATCGGCCTTAAGAACCAGCGTCTATTGGCGGGCCACCCCGCAGATGATGGCTATCAGCCCCTGAAGAGCGAGCCGGCGCTGTTCCGGAGATTCGCGGATCAACGAGACTCTGAAGACGCTTTCGCGGCGTTCGCTGCCAGGTACGGCGATCTAGATGGCGGCGGCGTGGTGGTTGTCGACGACCACATGGCGACTGGCGAGGAGATGGCGAGCAGTGACCCGTTCCTCGTGTACTCGGAGGGTCGCAGCCTCCAGATCTGGCGGGGGCACCGCCAGATGCTCGCCTTCGCGGTTCGACTCTGGGACGCAATCAACGAAGGAAGGGCTGACGAGTTGATAGGTACGGATCTGCTCGTGAAGCCATACGACTCCCTCGTCGAGCCGGGCAAGCCCGCACCCAAGTACATGGTCTGGACACGCACCGCATCCGCGCAGCATGACCTGGGATTGACCACTCCGAAGACGTTCGACGAGCAGTTCGAGCCGGCCACGCCGCTCATGAAGGCAAGCCTTCCGGAAGTGGCGGCTCGTGCTGCTCTCGCCAATCTCGTGTCCGAGATGTGCGCGACCGTGCGGGTGGTGATGCGAGTAACGAGCGCACAGCCGGGCGGTCTTCGACTCACATTCGAAGTTCGGTCGCTCATAGCGGCAATGTGGCTGCAGTTTGCGCTCGCGGTCGACGGGCAGCGAGAGTATCGCCCCTGTCCGGTCTGTGGCGACTGGTGGGATGCGACCGAGGCCCGGTCTGATAGGAAAACCTGCAGCGACCGATGTCGCAAGCGAATGCATCGCCAAGCAGTGTCTGGAGTAACCGGAGTATGAAAGGCCACGTGCAGCCCTACAAGAAGAACGGCGCGGTAGTCCGCAATCGGTGGCGAATCGCCATTGACCGTGGTCGAGACGGTGCAGGCAGTCGCCAACGGGACTACTACTACTTCACCGGATCAAAGGCTGCAGCCGACCGGGAGATGAGACGACTACTCACCTCTGCCGACAAGGGTATGTACGTCAAGCCCGAAGGCCAGAGCGTGGCCGACTGGCTCGACACATGGATCAAGGACTATGCGCCGATCGGACGGGCGGGCTCGACGCTCAAGGGTTATCAGGGAATCATCAGACGCTACCTGAAGCCCGAGCTGGGACAGCTGCGACTTCAGAAGTTGAGCGCAGAGGCCATCCAGGCGCTGTACACACGCATGCAGCTACCCAAGGCGAACGGCGGACTCGGGCTTTCGGCACGCACCGTGATTCAGACACACGCCGTGCTGCACAAGGCCCTTTCGCAGGCCGTAAGGCTGGATAGGATCGCGTTCAATCCGGCTGACACCGAACGTGGAGTCGAACTGCCGCGACCGAAGCGACATCGAGTCGAGGTACTCAGCGAACACAAGGTTGCCGAGCTTCTGAATGCGGTTGCGGGGACTCGACTGCATCTGCCCGTACTGCTCGCTGTCACGACTGGGATGCGCCGCGGCGAGATCCTGGCGCTTTCCTGGGATGACGTCGACCTAGTGCGTGGCACGATCTCGGTCGTGCGGGCGTGGGATGAGGGGTCCAACGGCTACCAACTCAAGGATCCGAAGAGTGAGAGGTCGCGCCGAACCATTGAGGTACCGGCGATCTTAGTCGACGCGCTCGCGTTCGCGAAGAACGAACACGAGGAGCGCCGCGCACGTCGAGAACTCGCCGGCGAGGGCTACCAGCTTGAGTACGGACCACTCGTCTTCACTGAAGAGGACGGCGAGCCGTGGTGGCCGTCGCGTTTCGAGTGGGTCTGGCAGGAGTTCAGAAAGTCCTCGCGTCTGGCACCGCGGTTTCACGACCTGCGCCACACTGCGCTATCGCTCATGCTCAGACAGGGCAACAGCCCGAAGGTCGTCCAAGAGATTGCCGGTCACCACTCTTCGGCATACACGATGGACACCTACTGCTGGTCCGATCGCCGCACCCAGAGAGCCGCGGCCGACAGCATCGGCGACCTGTTCAGCGGCGCCTTGGGTGCAATGGAAATCAAATCGGGCGACAAATCGGGCGACAAATCAGAGGCCGTACCCACTCTGACCTGCGAACAAATGGTGCCCCCAAGGGAATTCGAATCCCTGTTGCCGCCTTGAAAGGGCGGAGTCCTTGGCCACTAGACGATGGGGGCCTATGAAAGTATGTGGTGGGCCGTATAGGGATCGAACCTATGACCTTGGGATTAAAAGTCCCCTGCTCTACCAACTGAGCTAACGGCCCTCGTTCGAGCACATTCCGTGCCCACGCGCGACCTACCGGCCGAAAGCGCAACGCGTAGTGTAGCCCACGGCGGAACCGAGGGTCAACGTAGACGGCGTAATCCACCGGAGCGGTCACCGAGGGCGATATACGTCGGCCCGGTGGTCGATGCGTGTGACGAGAACGACCTGATCAGTCTCGATGATCCGATACATGACGCGATACATCCCGACTCGAGCAGCATGAAGTCCGACGAGATCATCTCGCAGCGGCTTGCCAACACGCCACGGGTTCTCGATAAGCGGACCCTGGACGAAAGCCACGACAGCCGCCGCAAAGCGCAGAGGGAGTCGGCCAAGTGCACGGCGCGCCGAGGGAACGATGCGCAGCTCATACGAGCTCACGCGGCATCACTCCCGACGATTCTCGAGGTCTCGCTTGATGTCTTCGATCGTGTAGTACTTGCCTGCGGCGTAATCGGCCTCGGCCTGCTTCAGATCATCCAGCAGGCCCGGCGTTGCCAGGGCATCGAGCGTCTCCATGATGCTCTCGTACTCGTCAACGCCGATAACCAATGCGGCGGGCTTACCGCGCCTCGTGATGACGACGTGCTCTTGCGTGGCCTCGACCTCATCGATGATCTCCGAGAGGTGCGCCTTGGTATGTGCTAATGAGTAGTGTTCTGTCATGACCTGAATTGTAGTCATATCATCTCCTGCCGACAAGGTCTGCAGGAGCAACGCTACCAGAACAGGCTAAGCAGAATCTGAACGGAATCTATCCCGAGCAAATAGGCCCTATGACGTCGCCTAGTGCCGGAAGTGACGATGCCCGGTGAACACGAGCGCTACACCGAGCTCGTCGGCGATCTTGATGACCTCGTCATCGCGAATCGAGCCGCCGGGCTGGATGACCGCCGTGCAACCTGCCGCTGCAACGACCTCCAGCGAGTCCGGGAACGGCATGAACGCATCGGAGGCACACACGCTTCCGGGTGCTTTCTCGCCAGCCTTTTCGACCGCGATCTTCGCCGAATCCACGCGGCTCATCTGACCGGCACCCACACCGACAGACGCATATTCCTTGACGAGCAGGATGCAGTTCGACTTGACGGCCTTGCACGCCTTCCAGGCGAAGAGCAGCTGCTCCCACTCGTCTTTGGTGGGCTCGCGCTTCGTCGGGACGGTGAAGCCTGAGCGCTCCTCGGAGACGGTGTCGTGCGTCTGCACGAGCATGCCGCCCTCGACCGAGCGGAACTCCATCCCGTAGTCCTGCGGGCGGCGGATCGCACCCGTCTTCAGGAGCCGGATGTTCTTCTTCTGCATGAGGAGCTCGACCGCCTCGACCTCGTACTCGGGGGCAATGATGACCTCAACGAACTGGCCGCGGGCGTTGATCTCCGCGACAAGCTCCAGGGTGAGCACGCGATTGAACGCCATGACACCGCCGAATGCCGAGATAGGATCGCAGTCGTGTGCGCGCTTATACGCGGCGAGGACGTCGCCGGCGATCGCGGTACCGCACGGGTTCGTGTGCTTCACGATGACGCATGCGGGATCCTGGAACTCCGCAACTGCGCTCCATGCGGCATCGGTGTCGAGGATGTTGTTGTAGGAGAGCTCCTTGCCGTGGAGTTGCTCCGCGCGCGCGAGCGTGTGCTCGGCCGCGTCCATGTGACGGTAGAACGCAGCCTGCTGGTGCGGGTTCTCGCCGTAGCGCAGGCCCTGGACCTTCATCATCCGAAGGCGGTACTCCTCGGGGAAGATCTCGCCGCCCGAGAGGTACTTGAAGATCATCGCGTCGTACGCCGACGTCTTCCGGAACACCTCGCGGGCGAGACCCTTGCGCGTCTCGTACGTCGTACAACCCTCGTTTGCGCGCAGCTCGGCGAGGATGTCGTCGTAGAGCGCGGGCTCGGTCACGACCGCCACGGAGTCGAAGTTCTTCGCCGCCGAGCGGAGCATGCTCGGGCCGCCGATGTCGATGTTCTCGATGGCCTCCTCGAGTGCGACGTCGGGCTTGGCCACCGTCTTCTCGAAGGCGTAGAGGTTCACGATGACGAGATCGATGAGCTCGATACCGTGCTCATCGGCCTGCGCCATGTGCTCGGGGACGTCACGGCACGCGAGGAGGGCGCCGTGCACCTTCGGATGGAGCGTCTTGACGCGACCGTCCATCATCTCGGGGAAGCCGGTCAGGTCGTCAATCGCCCGCACGGCAACGCCAGCCTCGGCGAGTACCTTCGCGGTGCCACCTGTCGAGACGATCTCGACACCGAACTCATCAGAGAGCGCGCGGCAGAACTCCACGACGCCTGTCTTGTCCGTCACCGATACGAGCGCGCGCTTTACCTTGACGAGATCCACGAAGATGCCCCTTCCGAGATGATTTGTCGCGACCATTGTGCAACAGAAACCGTTGCCGTGCGGGTCCGTTACTCCGCAGCCTTGATGCGGACCTTCCGACCTTCGATGGCGAGACGACCTTCGGCAAAGAGTCGCACAGCATCCACGACAAGCCGGTGCTCGACCTCGTGAATCTTCGCCTCAAGCGTTGCTACAGTTTCGTCCTCCGCAACACGGATCGGCTCCTGCGCGATGATCGGTCCGCGGTCGAACACCTCATCGGCGAAGTGCACGGTCACGCCGGTGATCTTCACGCCGTGCTCGAATGCGTCTTTGATGGCCGACGCGCCCGCGAATGACGGCAGTAGTGCCGGATGCAGGTTCATCACAGCACCGGGGAATGCGGTGAGCACTTCCTGGCCGAGGAGACGCATATAGCCAGCCATGACGACGAGACCGACTCCGTGCTGCATGAGCGCTGCGGTGAGCGCGTGGTTGTAAGCGGCAATCGTGGTGTACGCCGTGCGGTCGACGTAGACGGTAGCGATGCCGGCCCGCCGCGCGCGCTCGAGACCAAACGCGTCGGGCTTGTTCGAGATGACGACCGCGACGACTGCGTCGATGGTGCCATCGGCGCACGCATCAATAAGCGCCTGCAGGTTCGTGCCGCTTCCCGAGATGAGCACGCCGATGTGGAGACGCTCATCGGTATCGACCGGCGGAAAGAACCCGGCGTCCTCGTGGAACATGCTGTCATCCATAGATGACCTCCCCGTTTCCGGCGACGATCTCGCCGATCTCCGAGACTGTCTCGCCGGCGGCAATCAGTGCGGCGGCCGCGCGTGGCGCCTCTGATGGGTCGAGTATGAGCGCGAAACCGACGCCCATGTTGAACGTGCGGAGCATTTCGTCGTCGGGAAGTGCCGCGGCGGCCTGGATGAGATCGAAGACCGCCGGCACCTTCCACGATCCGCGCACCAGTCGCGCGTCGCAGGTCTTGGGCAGGGCACGGTTGAGGTTCTCGGTGATGCCCCCGCCGGTGATGTGCGCCATCCCCTTCACCTTCACGCCAGAGCGCAGCAGCTCGAGAATCGCTTTCACGTAGATGCGCGTCGGCTCGAGCAGCGCTTCGCCAAGCGTACGCCCGCCAAGATCGATACGGGGGAGCGTGATCTCGCCCTCGTGTCCATCAACGAGCACGCGCCGGATCAGCGAGAAGCCGTTGCTGTGCGCACCGCTGGAGCCCAGCCCCAGCACCACGTCGCCGGGCACGATCGTCGACCCGTCGATCGCCTTCGGCCGGTCGACGACGCCCACGCAGAAACCGGACAGGTCGTAATCATCGGCATCCATGACACCCGGGTGCTCGGCCATCTCGCCACCGACAAGCGAGCAACCGGCCTGGCGACACCCCTCAGCGATACCCGAAACGATCGAGGCTGTGAGCGTCCCGTCCAGCTTGCCGACCGCGATGTAATCGAGGAAGAAGAGCGGCTCCGCACCGGTCACGAGGATGTCGTTCACGCACATCGCTACCAGGTCGATGCCCACGGTATCGTGCTTACCGAGCAGCGCTGCAAGCTTGAGCTTCGTGCCCACGCCGTCAGTGCCGCTCACCATGACCGGTTCGTCCATCTCCTTGAATGCCACTGCCGAGAACATCCCGCCGAAGCCACCGATATCACCGATCACCTCGGGACGATACGTCGAGCGCACGGCCTCGCGGATGCCCTCCACCGCACGGGCACCTTCGTCGATGTCGACGCCGGCCTCGCGGTATGAGATGGGCTTGTCTGGCGTGTCGGTCATGCGGCCCTCCGGCTCGACGGTTCTTGTTGGCTGACATGATACCAGCGCGGGGGTGACTCGCACGGGAGAAAACAAAGAAGGCCGGGGTCTCCCCCGGCCTTCTCGTGACAAGTTAGCGCCTACATACCTTTGAAGATCGCGATAATCTCCTGCATAACATCATCGGAGACCGCACCCGGGCCACCGAGGACGTCGAGCTTCGTGATTCCCGGTGCATTCATGAGGAGCGCATCAGCGGCCGGGGTGCTCAAAGCATCCGGACTCGTGAGCAGCATGACGCCGCCCTCATGTCCGATTGCCGAGGCACCCGAGAGCGCGTCAGCGAAGTTCGTACCTGTTGCAACGCCGGTGTAGGCAAAGGATGCCCAACCTGCGTCGGCTGCATACGTGGCGACGGCGGCGGCGGTCTCGTAGCGATCCTTTCCGGCAATCCGCTCCCACGTGCAGTCCACGCGCCAGTCCACGTCGGCATCCGGCAGGGCACCCGAGCCACCGATCACGTAGGCCCGCGTGTATGTGTCATCGCCAACTCCGGAGAACAATGAATCAGAACTACCCGGACGTACAAGCAAGATGGGCATCTTGCGCGCGTACGCGATGGGCGCGGACGCGAGCGCGTCAGGGAAGTTGAGACCTGACACCACAAACGTCTCGCCACAGAAGTCAGCGCCCTGGAAGGCGATGATGGCATCGGCAACAGCGCGTGATGTCGAATAGCGGTTGGCACCGGCGATACGGCTAACCGTAACGCGCGTCGCAATCCGGAGGCTGTCAGCGACAGTCTCTGCGACCGCCCCCTCACCGCCGACGATGATGACGCTGCTCGCACCGAGGCGCTCGATTTCGGCCGCAACGCCGTCTGACAGCTTCATGGGATCCGTAAGCAGAATCGGTGCGTCGTAGCAGCCAGCAAGCCCGGCCGCAGAGATCGCGTCCGCATAGCCCTGACCCGACACAAGAATGACGGTCTCAGCTGTGTCGTAGTGCGCGCCGCTCACCACAAGCGCGGTGCTGTAGCGATTGCTACCCGCGCGCCTGACAACACCCTCATTCGGCACCGATGAAACCGCTTCTGGCTTGAGGCTCTCATGCCCGACACCGTCTACGGCAGTCACGGCGAAGAAGTACTCCTGTCCGGAATCCAGTCCTCCGGCAACATACTCGGGTGTGTCGGCGGGTACGTCATTGACCTGAACCCACGGTCCGGTCGCACTGTCGGCCTGATACACATTCCAGCCGATGACCGACTCGTCTTCCGGAAGATCCCAGTTAAGACGCACCGAGTAGTTCAGGTTGGAGGCAGCTAAACCCACGGGAGCGTCCGGCGTGTTCAGATCGTAGTAGACGTTGTTGAAGCACTCGAGCACGTTTCCGCTGGAGTCGCGATACTCGGCGATCACCGGTCGGATGCCATCGGCACTAGAGAGCGTCAGGCTCTTGGTTGATGCGTATGGTTCGCGCGCGGTCCAAGCGCCCTCGCAGTTGAAACGCATATCCACAGCGCCGGTCACATCGGAAACCACGGTCACCGCGGTGCTTGTCGTAAACGCTATCGTCTCGCCGGTGACGGGGCTCAGATAGGAGTCGAGGCCCTCGAAGGAGAAGGTGCCGACCGGAGCCTCGGTGTCGACGATGATACTCACCTCGGAGGCGCCAGAAACGTTAGCGGAAGCGTCATAGGCGAACACCGCATAGTACGCGCGGGTTCCGGTCGGCTCACTCATAACCTCGAAGTCGGTCACGGACGCCCCGGTGCCGTCGTACACGACAACAGCGCTCGGATCATCGACTGCCGTTGGCGTCGTATCCGTGCGGCGGAGGACCTTGATGCCCGAGAACTGCCACGGCGCGGGGTTCATCCACCCCAGCGTAACAGCGCCATCTGCCATGACCGCCTCGAGGAATTCCACCGGATCGGGAGCGATGCTGTCGCTCACCAGTGCTGAGTCAAACGATCCCTCCGACCAGTTCTGATTCTCATCGACCGAGAAGGCGCCATAGTACGCCGTCTTACCACTGGGAAGGCCGACGTCAGAGAATGCACCGGCGGTCCCCTCGTAGACGACGACAGCCTCGGCGTCATCGGGACCAGTCGGAGCCGTGTCCATGCGACGCAGAACGCGAGTAAGGGCGAAATCAACATCAGTCGAGTCGGTCCACGACAGAGCAACGTCGCCGTCACTTCCAGCAACAGCGGCAAAGCCCGCCGGAGCTGCCGGGGCGATCGCGTCGCTCGTGATCTTGACGTTCTTCACATAGCCCCATGCCGAGGAGACATCGTTGAGATTCGCGCGTACGCGGAACCACACATCCGGGCTCTCCACTGCGGGAACGGTGTAATCAAGGTCATAGACGCCGGCCGCAGTTGTTCCGAGCGGCGTGAACGTGTGACCGGTAACCGTGATGTCATCGATGTAGAGCGCATCGTCCGAAGAATCTGTCGCTTCGGGCGACGTAGCGCACTCCAGAGAGAGTTCATGCACGCCGGCAGGGACCTCCGCTTCGAAGCGCTGCCAGTCGGTCGGTGAGTCCAGATACGCGATCTGCATGCCATCGATCCCGATCCAGCCGTTCGTCATGAACGCCTCTCCGCCCATCTTGGCCCAGAGCGCCAGGGTCGCACCACCCGCAGGTACATCCACCGTCGTCGTCGCGACTGCGTACTGCCCCGGTGTCAGATCGCCACTCCAGGCGGCGTAGGTGCCGGAGTGCGCGGAGGTCGTGATTCCCCACGCAACGTCACCGAACGTCGAATAGCCCAGCGTTCCGTCCTCGAAATCATCAGACCAGGCGACTTCCGGGAGGCCGATTTCGGCTTCAAAGGTAGCCTCGGTTGAACCGCCTGCAGCGGGGGCCCAACTGAGGATCCCGCTCGAGAGGCTGCGGAGCGCCGTGCCGCTTCGTGGCGAGGTGATTGTTGGGCGACCAGGATACGTCTCAAAGGCGCTCGCAAGGTTGAGCCGACCGCCGCTGACGGTCTTACCATCGAGCGCAGGAAGCGGGTCAACGGTATTCTCCAGCCGTGCCCGTATCTCGCCCGAGTTCGCTCCGGGAAGCGCTGACATCAGGAGCGCCGCAGCGCCGCTCACCTGAGGAGCAGCCATGCTCGTTCCGGAAAGCAGCCCGTAGCCGCCCATCCCGAAGATTGGCGTGGCACTTGAATCGATCGGCGAGATCGAGTCACTACCTGTGGGCCAAGGCGCCTGCCACCACGTCTGGTAGGTAGCCGGCAGCGCACCGCCGATACCCTCAAACTCAGTTCCGGGCTCGCCGCGCAATCCGAAGCCCCACGTCGACATATCGACCGGCCACACGCGAAGGTAGTTCATGAACCACTCAGTGTCCTCAAAGAACACTTCCGAGGCAGCCTCGCCGCTTGCAAGCAGCAGGCGGCCGCCATTGTCCAGATACGCACCGATCGATGCCCGATCCTCTGCGTCGAGGGTGACCGTCCCGTACCAGCCGGCTGCCGATCCCCCGGTGAACCAAACGACGACCTTGCCCTGGAGCGCGGAGATGGGCGGCGTGCCCTTCTCCTCCGTCGACCAGGTATTCACCTTGGTGTATCCCGCTGCGGCAAGAGCCGAGGTGTAGACATCGAGCCGCACGCCTGCCGCCTCTCCCGTGAGGAGCGGCATGCTGTCATCGACGATGAGTATGGAACTTGTCGACTTCGCACCGAGCTTCGTCAGCGAACGCGTGATTGCCGCATCCCGATCAGCCGCAGGCTCGATCGCCTCCGCTGCAAACGCCAGATACGCGACCTTGTAGGGCAGCGCGTTGATGAACACGCCCGTGCACTCGTATGGCAGCGTGGAGAGAACATCCTCGCCCGGCGCGCCAAGATCGACTGAAGTGGCGCCGTAGTTGGAGAAGTCCGACAGCAGATCGTCTTTGTTGGTAGAAGCGACGGTCACGACAGCGGTGACTTCGGAAGAGGCGGGGTAGAAGGAGCCGCCGCCCGTGTCGACGTCAGAGCCATCGTTACCGGCAGCAGCGACCACGAGCACGCCCTTGTCCGCCGCGTACTGAAGAGCCTCCTCGATGACCTGCGAGTACGAGCCACCCCACGAGCAGTTGATGACGTCGGCGCCGTTATCGACCGCATAGATGATCGCCTCGGCCCCGTCATAGTCCGTACCGCCGCCCATGCCGAGGAACTTCACCGGCATGATCGTGACGTTCCAGTTCACGCCCGCGATGCCCTTGCCGTTGTTCCCGGTGGCACCGATGATTCCCGAGACGTGCGTGCCGTGGCGATCGCCATCTACGGCGTCGTACACGGTCGCATCACGGTTGACGAAGTCGTAGCCGTTGACGTCGTCAACGTAGCCGTTCTTGTCATCGTCCCGGCCGTTGCCCGGGATCTCGTCAGTGTTAACCCATATCTGACCCGCAAGGTCCTCGTGATAGATATCCGAACCCTCATCGACCACGGCGACCACAATGTCTTTTGATCCGGTCCCATGCGCTGCCCATGCTTCAGGGGCGCTGATATCGGCACCGGACGCTCCGCCTGTCTGCCCGTAGTTGCTGAGCGACCACTGCTCAGGATAGAGAGGGTCGTTCGGGCCCGTGCGCACGGCAACTGTATACGTCTTCTCGACTTCGGCACGCGCAGCAAGCCGCGTCTTGCGAAGCGATGTTGCGAGGTCGACCGGAGCAAGCCCCTTGCGTGTCGGTTCAACGAGCGTCCACCCGAGCTTCTGAGACGTGCGGACGACCTTGAAACCGAGAAGGCCACCAGCGGCAGCGATCTGCTCGGTCTGGACGCCGGGCGTCCATCTGACGAGTACGCGTTTGGCGGTCAGCGTCTGAATCGACCCCGCAACGCCCTTTGCGTTCTCTTTCGCGGCCTGCACGTAACGCGGTGTACCTGCCCCCGCAGCCGTCGCTCCGGTCGCGAAGCCCTGACCCACCGGTACGAATCCGGCAACCAGTGCAGCGACGACCACAAGCCCCATCAAACGCCTTGTCAGAGATGACCGTGCCCGCATCAGAATCCTCCCCCGTCGTAGAACACCGGCGACCGCCGGTGATATGCCCACCAACAGGTTTACACGAAAGAGGGTCGTCGTGCAGTACTAATTCCTGGTGAAACGGGAACCGTTACCCGAGAACGCCAAGCGCGGCGATGAGACTTGAAAGGCCAAGCGATGCGCCGACCGCGATCGACATCGCGGCAAGCCAGCCGGTGCCGTGGGTCACGCGTCGGCCAACGGTGATACCCGCCCAGGTCGGCAGAAGGTACCCGACCACCACACTCACAACAGCCCAGAGCGCGAGGAGCAGGATCGTCCCCCACACCGGCGTACCGTTTAGAAGGGTAGCCCCATCGTACGCGTCACGGGCGCGTGCGAGCACGCGCAGACCATCGCCCGCAAGCCAGGCGACGACGATCACGGAACCCGCCCAGAACATGCGCTCGCGCGGGGCCTTCCGGTAGCCAAGGAGACCGGCCGCGATCGCGGCACCCACGACCGCGAAGACAGGGTTGAATTGCAGCCCGAGACGGATGGCCTGCCACACAACGTCCGCGGCATCGCCGAACAGGGAGAAAAGGCTCACCCGACGGGCTCCAGGCTCAGCTTGCCGCGCTTGACGGAATCGGGAATCTCGACCGGATACTCGCCCGTGAAGCATGCGGTGCAGTACTCGTCAGCGCAGCGTCCGGTCGAAGCGATCATGTCGGGCACCGAGAGGTAGGCAAGCGAGTCCGCGCCGATGTGCTCACGGATCTCCTCGATCGTCTTGACTGCAGCGATGAGCTGCTCCTGCGTGTCGGTATCGATTCCGTAGAAACACGGCCACTTCACGGGAGGCGAGGTGATGCGCATGTGGACCTCGGTCGCACCCGCCTCACGAAGCAGCGCAATGAGCTTGCGGGTGGTATTCCCGCGCACGATCGAGTCATCGACGACGACGAGGCGCTTGCCCTCGATTGCGTGGCGCATTGGATTCAGCTTGAGGCGAATGCCCTGCTGGCGGAGCGTCTCGGACGGTGCGATGAACGTCCGGCCGACGTAGCGGTTCTTGGCGAGACCCTCGCCGTACGGAATGCCGCTCTCCATCGCGTAGCCGGTGGCAGCGGGAACACCCGAGTCGGGAACGCCCATGACAAGATCAGCCTCGACGGCCGCCGAACGGGCGAGCGCGGCGCCCATGCGCTGGCGGGCCTCGTAAAGCGTACAGTCGTACATCACGCTGTCAGGTCGTGCGAAGTAAATGAACTCGAAGATGCACAGGCTTGGACGCTCGGCCGGGACAGCCTGCTCGCTCTCAAGGCCGGCGGCGCTGATCTTCAGCATCTCGCCGGGAGCAACGTCTCGAACGAACTTCGCGCCGATGATATCGAGACCACATGTCTCGGAGGCCACCACCCACGAGTCATTCAGCAGACCAAGGACGAGCGGTCGCACGCCATAGGGATCGCGGAACGCGTAGAGTGCCTCCTCGGACATGAGCACGACGGCATAGGCGCCGCTCACAAGCTTCATCGTCTCGCGAATGCCCCCGCGGATAGAACCGTGCTCCTGGGTGAAGTGATCGACGAGCGTGGCAATCACCTCGGAGTCTGTCGTCGACCTGAAGCGGATACCGCGACCCTTGAGAATGTCTCTGAGCTCGACCGTGTTCACGAGGTTGCCGTTGTGTGCGAGAGCGATCGTGTTGTGGCCGATCGAGGAAACCATCGGCTGCGCGTTCTCCCAATGGCTGCTGGAGCCCGTGGTGGAGTAGCGAGTATGCCCGATGGCGAGATGTCCCTGGAGTGTTGCGAGGTCGCTCTCTTTGAACGCCTGCGCCACGAGCCCGAGGCTCTTTACCACGGTAAGCGTGTGCCCATCCGCAACCGCGATGCCGGCAGACTCCTGCCCGCGATGCTGCAGGGCGTGAAGGCCGAAATAGGCGAGTCTGGCGACGTCTTCACCCGGGGCGTAGACACCGAAGACGCCACATGCTTCTTCGGGCCGGTCAGGACGCTCTTCCAGTATCCATTCCTGCGAGGACTGGTCGACCGAAACGGGCGGATTATGGTCCATTCGGTGGGAGGCTCCTGCGTGAGACGGGGTTGATGGGCGGTAGCATACCACGATTGAGGATAGCGAGAGGGACCCGTCGCGATTGCGGCGGGTCCCTGTTTTCAGGGCGCGGTGGCGGGCCCGCGCTACCTGAGGGCACCGTATGCAGCGACTCTTGTGACATCACCAACGGAGGCCTGGCCACCGAGGAAGATGATGGTGTTCACTTCTGCCGAGTGGTGGCTCAGTGCGTTCAATGCGGCCTCGGGAAGCTGGTTCGCCCGGGTCAGCAACATGACCGATCCGCGCGAGCCAAGCATCGCTCCACCAGTAAGTGCATCCGGGAAATCCGCACCGGTTGCAAGACCAACGCCATCCCAGCTCAGGCCGTCCTGGCTGACACCATACTCAGCGACCGCGGCGGCGGTGTCGTAACGATTCACACCGGCGATCCGACTCACGCGACCGGTACCGAAGGTCGAGACCAGTTCAAGTTCAACAGCAGAACCAACGGCGGATGTTCCACCCAAGATGATAGCGTCGGTCACACCGTCGCCGACCATCTCGCCTACGAGCGCGCTGCGACCCTCTGCGGGAGTGAGATACACGGGACGACCGGCGGCATAGGCAAGCGGAGACGCTGCGAGGGCATCAGCGAAGGTTCCGCCGGTTGCGACGAATGCGATACCGTCGAACTCGCTCCCTGCGATTGCGACGACCTCATGCGCGACAGCGTCGGCGGTCTCATAGCGGGTTGCCCCGGCCAGGCGGCGAACCTCACCGGTACCGACAAGCGCCTTCAGCGCAGTTACGACGGCCTCAGACACAGCGCCCTCTCCACCGATGACCACTGCCGTTGAGCTACCGAGACGCCATACCTCTTCGGCCACCGCGGTCGGGAGTGCATCGCCACGGGTGAGCAGCAAGGGAGCCTGAAGGCGACCGGCGAGTGCTGATGCGGTCACCGCATCGGGCCAGTTCTCGCCACTTGCCACAACCAGGCTGTTCGCACCGTTCGGGAATGCAAGCTTGGAGGCTTCGATCGCGGTCTCGTAGCGGGTTGCTCCCATAACATCGATCGAGTCGAGGGTGTTGGGGACCGGCACCGGTGGCAGGCTGAAGCGCATCGGCATCATCGTCTGGAGCGACGGGATGGCGTCCACGCCGCCGGAACCGGCGACAATGATATCCAGGGTGCCGTCGTTTCCCGGGTCGCCGAATGCGATAGCGGTGGGGTTGGAACCAACTGAAGCGCTCTCGATAAGCGAGAACTGACCGCTGCCGTCGTTGTCGAAGGCCACGAGGGAGCCGCTTCCGTTGGCTACGAGAAGGTCAAGGTCACCATCGAGGTCCAGATCACGAGCGGCCATGGCGCCCGCCTGGGCGTCCGTGCCGGTCGACACCGCGACCGCGCCTGCGAAGGCACCGGTGCCATCGGCGAGGAAGATCTCAACGTCTGAGGCGGTGCTGCTGGAGGCCGCGACGTCGTCGTAACCGTCACTGTTGAGATCGGCAACGGCCACGTCAAGTGGCTGCCCGCCCGTGGCCAGCACCTGCGCCACCGAGAAGCCCGCTCCCGTATTCTCCAGGACCAGAACCCGCGCGCCATCCTTGTCTGCAAGCGCGATATCCGGCAGCTCATCGCCGACGAGCTGGCCCGAAGCGGCTTCAAGTACGTTACCGGCATCGGGAACCTGGTACTCGGAAACACTGAAACCACCGTTGTCACCACTGAGCACAACGACACCAGGGAGTTCCGGCTGGGTGCCCACGATGTCCATCCAACCATCAGCGTTGAGGTCCGCAAGCTCGAGATCGCGAACCAGGTGACCCGTCAGGTAGATGATCGGCTCCGAGAAGGTCCCGTCGCCGTGACCAAACAGCACGGCGATGCATGGATCCACGGACAGCGAAGCGGCGATGTCCATATTCCCGTCAGCGTCAAAGTCGTTCGCGACGACGCTCCAGGTCGGGGCACCCACTTCGATCATCACGGGAGCGGCGAGAATCGGATCCGCGCCGCCGAGCGACAGCGATACGCCGGCCGGCTGAGCTTCTGCGCCCACAACCGAGCTCACAACGTCGTCGTAGCCGTCACCGTTGAAGTCAGCGACCGCGACATCACGCGGAGCTACCGGGTACTGCACCGCGATTGTCTCGCCGAAGACGGGCGCTGCCAGCCCTGCGGCCGGAGCAATACCGGTACCGAAGGCGGACGCAACCGCGACCGCGAGCAGTACTGCAAGGATTCTCTTCTGTGTCCTCATTACTAACACCCCTCACCGTGAACCCTGAACCAATGGTCGTCCCGCCGGGGGACGCTAAGTGGTTCATCGGCGAGGATAAGCGGTACCTCAAGAGCAAAACGACGAACGGTCATCGCCACATAGCGACCGTTCGTCGTCCGTAACAACCGTTCATCTGCTTGTGCAACCGTTCACACCTTCGCAAGCGCGAACTACTCTGCGGCAAGCGCCTTCTCAAGCGCAGGCTCCCAGGCGCGGCGCAGGTTCGCGAGCGTGAGCCCTGCGACACCCTCGAAGCTGAGGCTCTCACCGCCCACTGTGCCCAGCACCGTGTACGGGATCTCGTAGGCGATCGCGAGCGCCACAAGCCGCTCAGCATCATCCGGTGTCGTCGTCACAACAATGCGACTCTGCGACTCCGAGAAGAGCGAAGCGTAGGCCGGCAGGTCGTCCTCAAGGTGGATGTCGGCGCCCAGACCGCCGGCGATGCAGCACTCCGCAAGCGTCACCGCGAGGCCGCCTTCGGAGCAGTCATGCGCCGAGCGAGCGATACCGGCCTCGATCGCATCAAGCACGGTCGCCTGCACCGCCTGCTCCAGGTCGAGGTCGAGTACGGGCGGACGTCCGGAGACGATCCCGTGCGTGAGCTTGAGGTACTCGCTGCCGCCGATCTCGTTCTCGGTCTCGCCGAGCAGGAAGATCACGTCGCCCTCGGACTTGAACGACATCGTGCAGTGCTTCGATACGTCGTCGAGCACGCCCACCATGCCGACGGTCGGCGTCGGGTAGATGGGTGACCCGAAGCTCTCGTTGTAGAAGCTCACATTGCCCGAGATAACCGGCACACCGAACGCACGGCACGCGTCGGAGAGGCCGCGCACAGACTCGTGGAAGGTCCAGAACACCTCGGGCTTCTCGGGATTGCCGAAGTTGAGGCAGTCCGTGATGGCAGCAGGATGACCACCGGAGCACACGACGTTCCGCGCGGCCTCGGCGAACGCGATCTGCGCGCCGACGTACGGATCGAGGTAGCAGTAGCGACCGTTGCAGTCCGAGGAGACCGCGACGCCACGCGTCGTCATCGCTCCCCGGCCGGTGTCGCCGATGCGCAGCACCGCGGCATCGCCGCCCGGGAGAACGACGGTGTTGAGCATGACCTGGTGGTCGTACTGCTGCCAGATCCAGCGGCGCGAGCAGATGTTCGGACTTGCGAGCAGCGCGAGCAGGACGTCGCCGAGCGCGTCCTCGCCATCGGGATGATCGAGCATCGTCGGGTCGAACGCCTGGACCTCATCGAGGTACGCCGGTCGCGTCTTCGCCGGGTCGTAGATCGGCGCGTCGTGCGCAAGTGTCGCTGCAGGCATGTCGGCGACGATCTCGTCGCCCTCGCGTACGACGAAGCGACCAGTATCAGTGACGGTCCCGATGACCGTCGAGCGCAGGCCCCACTTCTCGCAGACCGCCTGTGCGGCGTCGAGGTTCTCGGGCACGAGCACGGCGAGCATGCGCTCCTGGCTCTCGGAGACCATGAACTCGAACGGCTTCATCGCGTCTTCGCGCGCGGGGATCTTGGTGACGTCGATGTCGAGACCCACGCCGCCACGGCTCGCCATCTCACTTGCCGAGGAGGTGAGGCCCGCAGCGCCGAGGTCGCCGAGACCGACGAGAAGCTTCTCGTCGAGCAGCTCGAGACACGCCTCGATGAGGAGCTTCTCCTCGAAGGGGTCGCCGACCTGGACGCTCGGGCGCTTGTCCTCGGCCTTCTCGTCAAACTCCTGACTGGCAAGCGTGGAGGCCCCGCCGATACCATCGCGGCCGGTCGTCGAACCGATGAGCAGCACGAGATTGCCCGCACCGCTCGCCGTCGCACTGGTGAGGTTCTCCTCGCGCATGAGGCCGAGGGACATCGCGTTGATGAGGCAGTTGCCCTCGTAGGCTTCGTCGAAGTAGACCTCGCCGCCAACGGTCGGCACGCCGAGGCAGTTGCCGTAGCCACCGATGCCGGCGACCGCACCCTCGAACAGGTAGCGCTGACGCGGTTTGTCGAGCGTGCCGAAGCGGAGTGAGTTGAGGCTCGCGATCGGGCGAGCGCCCATCGTGAAGATGTCGCGGATGATGCCGCCGACGCCGGTTGCCGCGCCCTGGTACGGCTCGATCGCGCTCGGGTGGTTGTGCGACTCCATCTTGAACGCGAGGGCCCAGCCGTCACCCACACCGATGACACCGGCGTTCTCGCCGGGACCCTGGAGGACGTGATCGCCCTCGGTCGGGAACATGCGGAGCGCCTTGCGCGAGTGCTTGTAGCTGCAGTGCTCGCTCCACATGAGCGAGTACATGTAGAGCTCGGTCAGGCTCGGTGTGCGGCCGAGAATCGCTACGACCTTCTCGTACTCATCGGGCTTGAGGCCGAGTTCGACGGCGAGCTTCGGGGCGAGTTCTGGCTTCAGGTCATCACGCATCGGTCGATTGCTCCTCGATGGTCGTGTCGGGATTGGTTGCGGCACTCGCTCCCCGTGCAGGGAACACGACGCGCAGCAGGTAGGTGACCTCGGTCACGAGGATCACGACGAACGCGATTCCGACGACGGTGAAGGTCGTGTCGTTGCGCCAGATGAGCGCGAAAACGAGCGAGAGAGACCACGCGGCGGCAAGCGCGACCCAGATGAAGCGTGTCCACGGGTGGCGCCAGCGGTCGGCCGGGCGTGTGAGCGCGTGCACGATCATGGCAAGCCCACCCAGCACGAGCGCGAACGTCAGCACCTGGAAGAAGATGATGCCGGGTCCAGCGAGCGTGTTGCCGTGCACCTACACCACCTCCGCGAGCCGTCTGGCGATGGCCGTGAAGATCGCGGCACCGTCTGTTCCGCCGACGGCCGGGTCGACGACCCGCTCCGGATGCGGCATGAGTCCGAATACGTTTCCGCGCTCGTTGCAGATGCCGGCGATATCATCGAGCGCGCCATTGGGAGCGCTTCCGCCGTCAGCGCGCGTGCCGTCCGGCTCGCAGTAGCGCAGGACGACCTGGCCGTTGCCGTTCAGGCGTGCGAGGGTTTCCTCATCGCAGATGTAGTTGCCCTCGTTGTGGTTGATGGGGATTCTCAGCAGCGTGCCGGCGGGCTCGTCCAGCCACTGGCAGATGCTCGGCTCAACCTTGAGCGTCGCCTCGCGACAGATGAACTTGAGGCCGCGATTGCGCAGCAGCGCGCCGGGGAGCAGGTGCGCCTCGGCGAGGATCTGGAAGCCGTTGCAGATTCCGAGAACGGGGCCGCCGCGACCGGCGAAGCGGATGACCTCGGCCATCACGGGTGAGAAGCGCGCGACCGCGCCGCAGCGGATGTAGTCGCCGTACGAGAACCCGCCCGGCAAGACGATCGCGTCAAAGCCGGAGAGGTCGGTCGAGCCATGCCAGACGAACTCGGCCTCGTAACCGAGGGTGTTCGCGGCATGAATGACGTCTTGCTCGCAGTTGCTACCGGGGAAGATGACGACGCCGAAACGCATGCGGCTACGCCCCCTCGACGGTCTCGATGCGGTACTCCTCGATGACGGGGTTTGCGAGCAGCTTGTCGCACATCTCGCGTACCCGGGCCTCGGGCGTTCCGTCAGCGACCTCAAGCTGGATGAACTTGCCGATCTTGACCGAGGAGACCTCGTCGTAGCCGAGGCTCACGAGCGCGCGCTCGGCGGTGGCACCCGGCGGGTCGAAGATGCCCTTCTTGTATGTCACGAAGATCTGGAAACGCGCCACCGCAACCGCCCTTTCAGTCGAGTTCTACAACAGCGGAATCAGCAAGCTCCTGCGTGCGCTTGCGGACCGCCTTGTTCAGCATGATTCGGCCGTACCAGGCGAGCAGGAGCCCGCCGACCCACATGAAGATGGAGATGTACGCGCCCCACGGGATGTCGCGATGCACGTCTTCGAGCGCCTGTGCGGGACTTCCCACGGAGTTGAACGACAGGAAAAAGCCGAGAATACCCAGCGCGCCAAGTGCCATGCCCGCCCACGTTATATACATATGCACGCGCACGTGCGGGGGAACACCTTTGAGGTTCACGACTTCCCCTTCTTGGCGGCCTTCTGCTCGGCCATAACCGCGTTTCTCAGCTTGCGGATGACGATAAGGTCGATACCCACCGCGACGGCTACGGCGCCAAGTTCGACTGCCAGCGCGATCGTGAGCATCAGCTCACTCTTGATGCTCTGCGCGTAGAGCGTGATCGCATACGAGGCGACCGCGAGGGCGAGCAGCGCATACCAGATGCGACGCCACTTCTTGATCTCGGGCGATGTCGGCAGCGGCGAGAACAACCGCTCCTTCTTCTTCTCGGGCTTCTTCGACGCGGTGGCCATGGAGCCGGCTTCACGCTTCGGCTTTGACGATGAAGCGCTCCGACGCGTGGAGCCGATCTTCGCGTTCTTCTGATAGCGCTCGTTTGACGCGGAACGACGGGCCATATCAGTCACCTTCCGGCACGAATGGCTCATCCGTGATCATCTCGTAGGCCTCGACATACTTCTCTGCGGTGATGGTGAGGATGTCCTCGGGCAGCTCGGGAGGCGGCGGTGTCTTGTCCCAGCCGCTTGCTTCGAGCCAATCGCGCACGAACTGCTTGTCGAACGACGGCTGGCCGTGGCCAGGCTCGTAAGAGTCAGCGGGCCAGAATCGCGAGGAGTCCGGCGTGAGGCATTCGTCGACGAGTGCGACCTCACCATCGATGAGCCCGAACTCGAACTTCGTGTCGGCGATGATGATTCCGCGCATCGCGGCGTGCTCTGAGGCCCGCTTGTAGAGCGCAAGTGCAACCTCGCGCAGTCGCTCCGCGTGCTCCGCGCCGATGATCTCGACCATGCGCTCGAAGGAGATGTTCTCGTCGTGATCGCCGATGGCCGCCTTCGTCGAGGGCGTGAAGATCGGCTCGGGCAGCTTCTGCGACTCGAGAAGCCCGGCGGGCAGCTCCTGTCCGCAGACGGTGCCGTGCTCGCGGTACTCTTTCCAGCCGGAACCGGCCAGATACCCGCGGACGATGCACTCGACCGGGAAGACGTCGGCCTTGCGCACCAGCATGAACCGGCCGGCGAGCGCGTCCGCATGTGCGGCGTACTCGCCTGGCAGATCGACCACGTCGGCCGAGAGCAGATGGTTCGGGACGATATCGCAGAGCAGGTCGAACCAGAAGAGCGAGGTTCGGGTGAGCACCTCACCCTTGTACGGGACCGGGTCGGGCAACACGATGTCGAACGCACTGATCCGATCGGTCGCGACGATGAGAAGCTCGCCGCCAAGATCGAAGATGTCGCGGACTTTACCCTGGGTATCGGGCTTGAGTTCGGGCAGCTGCACGTGGTTCCCTCCGGAAGCATTGCGTCGGACGATCGCAGCGAGACGGGGTACGTCAAAGAGCCGCGCAACCGTTGCGGTCATTGTAGGCGATAGCAGGGCGAGCGGTAAGGGCGACGTGGGAGGACGGGGCGGGTGAGTCCTAACCCAGTAGGTTCTCCGCAAAAGTCACGAACCGCTTTGCGACGGCAAGCATGGCCTCGGCGGACTCGGGAGAGAACTGCGTGAGATAGTCGGCGTTCTCGCGGAGGAGGCGGGCTTGCTCGATGCCTTGCGCCAACTCTCGGCCCTCGCCGTCCTCACCGTAGAAGGCCCTGAATGCGACAAGAAGGCAGTAGTGACTCTTCTCTGCGTAACCCTTGGCAAGAACCAGGGCGCGCGCGGCGTGGAACATCGCGTAGTACGCCGTGATCGTCGTGCGCTTAGACATGTTGTTCGCGAAAACGAACTCAGCGTCGTGCAGGTCCTCCCGCGCCGCGCGGATCTCGTGACCGACCGCGTCCTGCCCGACATCGGCAAAACGCTTCAGGCTGCCCTTTTGGATGCAGCGCTCGAGCTCGGTCATCGCTTCTTCCAAATCGTGATTCCGCGAGCCGTCTCCTTCGCCAGGGTTCCGTCTTCTGCAATCAGCACCATGTGTCGCTCGGGTGTCAGAACCACCGGCTGCAGCCATTGATGTTGTGCCAATGAAGCTTGCACCGAAGCCGCGTCATGCGCCACGACAAGAATGTCGACGTCACTCCCCTGGCGATCCTCGCCCCGGGACGCACTGCCGAAAAGGACCACCAGATCGAGTTCATCGCGCAGCGGGAGAATGGCCTGCTGCACCATGCGTATGGCGCGGGCGATCTTGAGTTGTCGGGTCAGCGGATCCGCAGGGTCCACCGAGTACCGTCCTGTGCGGCCGACACGCTCCTGAACGACAAGACCCTTGGCGACAAGCGCGCTGAGGGCAACGTGAGTGGTCGTCTTTGGGAGGTCGAGAGCGGCGGATACTTCTGCCTCGGTGAACGCGTCCCCTGCTGCGACGAGCACGAAGTCATAGACGGCCTCGGCGGCCGTCGGCGTGTCTGAGACCCTGGAGTAAAGTTCCACTGAGTGGCTCCTAAGTTCCGTTATGCTGAACTGGTGTTCAGTCTAGTGGAACTTATGGACGGCTACAAGACCGCAGCACGTCATTCTCCGCCCGCAACTCAAGGAAAGCCTCCGCGAGCCTTACCTCGGCAGCGAGATGCGCCTGAGCGTGTCGGCATCCACCGGCGACCGGTTGCTCTGGAAGCCGATGAGACTCGTGGCAAGATCCTCGAGCGTGGTACCCGCTTCGTACGTCACGATGCCCGGATCGCCTTCGATGCCGCCAAGTTCGCCGGCTTTGGCGACCGCGTCGTCGTAGTTGCCGAGGCTGTCAACGAGGCCGAGGCTCTTCGCCTCGCTACCAAGCCAGGCCCACCCGGTGGCAAGCTCGCGGACCTTCTTCTCGTCAAGGTCACGGCCCTTCGCGACGTCTGCGATGAACTGATCGTATGCGATCTTCATCTGGTCCTTGAGCAGGAGCGACTCCGTGGGACTCATACTCCGGTAGGGGCTCCCGGTGTCCTTCAACTCGCCTTGCGTGATGACGGTGAACTCAACGCCGACCTTGTCGAGCAGGCCTTTCACGTTCGGGATCTCCATGATGACGCCGATGCTACCCACGGCCGAGCCGGGTGCAGCGATGATGTGGTCGCACTGCGCGGCGACCATGTACGCACCTGAGGCACCCATGTCGCCGATGCTCGCGACGACCGGCTTCTTGATGCGCTCAACCGCCATCGCGATCTCCTGCGATGCCGCCACAGTGCCGCCGGGCGAATCGATGCGGAGAAGAATCGCCTTCACGCTATCGTCTTCGACCGCCATCTTGAGCTGGTCGAGCACGTCCTCAGGAGTGATGGTTCCACCCGTCGCGCTCCCCGTGCCCGCAATGACGCCATCGATGTGGATGACCGCGATGCTGTCGCCTACAGGAAGCGAGCCACTTCCGCCGCTCAATCCGGCGAGCAACGCAACACTCCCCAAGCAGCTGAAGAGCACGAGCGCCACAACGACGCCCAGCACCCATTTCCAGGCGTTCGACTTCTTGACGGGTGTCGGTGCCAACACTGGGGCGGGCTCGGGCTGCTGGATGTCCACATGGCCTCCTGGGGCGAGATCAGTACGTCAGAATCAGATGAAACCGAGAAACGCGAGGCCGGCGGCCGCGTGGAATACGACGAACGCGAGCATAGCGTATGCCGTCAGCTTGTGGATCTTCATGTGGAGCGCACCCTTGAACTTGATCTTGCGAAGCCCGGTGAGCACCTGGAACGCGAGTAGCGCGAACAACGTCGATCCACCGATCAGGATCATGTACGGCTCGATCGTGATGCCGAAGAGCATGGTGGTCCTCCTCTTTCGCCTGGCTATCTTGCCCTATTGTTCCCCGAGCAGCGATCCCTCACGCCGGAAAATCGAGCGCCGCGACGTAGCGGTCCTGAAACTCCGGATGCGTCGCGAGCGCGAGCGTGCGCACGCGCGTGGCAATCTCCTCGGCCGACCGACGCGTCGCACTACTGACGAGCGCCGCGCGAGCGCCCTCTTTAGAGGTGTTGCCCACGAAGACGAGCCGGTCGGCCCACTCCGGTGGGATCATGCCGATACGGGCGAGGACATGACCGTCCACGTGGAGGCCGAAGCCGCCGGCGACGAGCACCTCCCGGACATCGCCGGAGTGCACGCTCGCCTCGGAAAGCAGCAGGTCGATCGCGGTGCGCACTGCGCCCTTCGCAAGCTGCAGCTGGCGCACGTCTTTCTGCGTGAGCACGACGCCCGCGTCGGCATCGACGACGAACGCGCGCACGTCGCCACGCTCGACAACCCGCGAGCTAAGCGTGCCGGGGACGTCGTCGCGCAGGCGCCCGCTCGCATCAAGGACACCGGCGTCGAGCATCGCTGCGAGCAAGTCGAGCGCGCCGCTGCCGCACAGACCGACCGGCTGGAAGCCGCCGATGGTGGCGATGACAAGTTCGCCGTCCTCGAGCCAGACGCGCTCTATAGCGCCGGGCTCGGCGCGCATGCCGGAGGCGATCCCGGCGCCTTCAAGCGCGGGACCGGCGGCAGCCGAGGCGGCTACCATCTCTTCCGCGGTGACAAGCACAAGCTCGCCGTTCGTCCCGAGGTCCATGAAGAGGACCGGGCCCGTCTCGGCGGAAGGCTGCGTTGCGAGCAGCCCGGCCACGATGTCGGCACCGACGAACGCGGAGATGCCGGGCAGGACGTAAAACGTCGCCTGCGACAAGCGCGTGAAACCCAGCCCGGTGGCGATGACGGAGCGCGCTTCTAGAACGGCGCCCTCGTACGGCGCCGCAGCCAGCGGGGTGAGGTCCTCCCCGAGGAACGAGTTCGTCATGGCGGTGTTCCCCGCGACTGCGACCTCGCGCACGTCCTCAGGTGGGGCTTCAAGCACCTCCAGCAGCGCGAGAATCATCCGCTCGATCTGCATGACAAGCGGCCGGTGAAGGATGTCGCCGCCCTCGCGAACCGCCATCGAGACGCGCGTCATGACGTCCGCGCCCCACGGGTATTGCACGTTAAGCGCGCCCGCGCGCACGAGTTCGTCGCCGTTCTCGAGGTCGATGAGCGCCGCCACGGTCGTTGTCGTCCCGATATCGACGACCGCACCAAGCACGTACGGGCTGCCTTCACGACGCTCGATGCCGCGATTCGCCGGGTTCTCGACATCAAGGTCCGGCACGCGGCCTTCCTCGGCAATCGTCATCTCGCCGCGGGTGCGTGCGGTGACCGTCGCGTCCGAGAGCAGGCGTGCACGGCAGGCGAGCCGGACTCCACTCGCGAGATCAGGCAGATCGATCAGCGCGATCTCGTCGGCGGTGGGCGGCGAAACCTCGCCGTCGACGGTGACGGTACAGCGACCGCAGCGACCGAGACCGCTACAGGGAGCGTCGAGGTGCACACCGGCTGCGATTGCCGCCGAATGGGCGGTTGAGCCGTGGGGAACCGTGACAATCACGCCGTCCGGCTCGAAGCGTACTGTGACGTTTTCCACCGGACCTCCCCTACAAATCGCCGTCGCTGCTATTGTAGCGGGGTGCCGACCCCTCACGAAGGAATTGTCAGAACCATGCCGTATGATGAGCAATCATGATTCTCAACGCGATCGTCTTCCTGTGTGGCGCCTCGCTGATGGGCCTCGAGCTCCTCGGCGCGCGTGTCCTCGCGCCCTCGATGGGCAACTCCATCTTCGTGTGGGGCAGCGTCATCTCAAGCTTCATGATCGCGCTCTCGATCGGCTACTGGCTTGGCGGTCGGGCCGCTGACCGCTACGGCTCCACGCACAGCCTCGGCGTCGTCATCGGCGGCGCCGGTCTCGCGACGGCGCTCTCACCGCTCATCTCGGACGCGTGCCTCGAGTGGACGGCGACGCTAGGCCCGCGGCTCGGACCGCTCGTGGCCACGACGCTCATCTTCTTCGTGCCGGCGCTGCTGCTCGCGATGGTCTCGCCGATGGGCGTTCGGCTCGCGGCCGCCAAAGGACTTTCACGCATCGGCCGCTCGGCGGGCAGCCTCTACGCGGTGTCGACCGCCGGTAGCATCGTCGGCACGCTGACGACGTCGTTCTACCTGATACCGCTCCTGCAGGTGAAACCGCTCATCGTCAGCATCGGCCTACTCCTCACGCTCGTCTCGCTTCTCACACTCCGGCTGTCGCCCGAGGCCGAGCCGGGCCGTCCACCACACGAACTCGGCTTCCGCTCGACATCCGTGGTGCTCGCAATCTCGCTCCTCGGCGCACTCGCAAGCTTCGGGATGCTCCTGAACGTGCAACAACCGGCGACCACAAACGCCTCAGGCGAGCAGATCCTCTTCCGCGCCGACACGCAGTACCACCAGATAACCGTCACGGAGTCCAAGAACATCCGCCGGCTGCACTTCGACCGGAGCACTCAGTCCGCCATCGATCTGCGGGATGGCTACACGTCGGTCATCGGGTACCCCAACTACCTGCACCTCGCGCTCACGGTCAAGCCGGACGCCAAGCGCGTGCTCGTTCTCGGCCTCGGCGGCGGTGCGATCACCAAGCGTATGTGGCGCGATTACCCCGATATGCGCATCGACTCGGTCGAGATCGATCCCGTCGTCGTCGATGTCGCCAAGCGGTATTTCGGCCTTCCGGAGGATGAGCGACTCACCACCACCGTCGCGGACGCGCGCCGCTACATCCAGTCGACGCCCGAGACCTACGACATCATCATCGTCGACGCGTACTACGCCGACTCGCTGCCCTTCCACCTCACAACGAGCGAGTTCTTCAGCGAGCTCAAGGGGCGTCTCGCGCCCGATGGCGTCATCGCATACAACGTGATCTCAGCCGTGGGCGGCGAGAAGAGCGACCTGTTCCGCAGCATGTACCGAACGGCATCGGGCGTGTACGACCACCTCTGGGTCTTCCCGATCGGCATCGGCGGAGACGATTCGGTCAACGCGAACCGCAACATCATCGTGCTGGCCACCGATGCCGACGTGTCGAAGACGGAGCTCCTCGCCAGGATCAAGAGCCGGCTTGACGGTCGGGTCAGCATCGGAGGGTTCGAGAACTTCGGGCGAGACCTGTGGACCGACGTGGTTCCGGTCGGTGACGTACCCGAGCTCACCGACGAATTCGCGCCGACGGACTCGCTCATCAACGTGAACTGAGGGCGGTCCGCGGGGTAGCTGCCGAGGTTGACGCGTCTGCGTCGTTCGGCTACTCTCATCGTCAATCGGCGATAAACGATGAAGGGCAGCCATGCGAGACCAATCTCTGAGTGATATCGCGCGTGCGCTCGGGCATCCCGTGCGGGTGCGCATCATCCGTCTGCTTGCCGAAGAGAGCGAGTGCCGCGGCGCTGATGTCTTCTCGAGCCTGCCGCTCGCGCAGTCGACGATCTCGCAGCACCTGCGGGTCCTGCGCGACGCGGGTCTCGTTGCCTCGCGTCCGGTCGGGACAGGATCCGTATACTGCCTCGTGCCGTCCATACTCGAGGAGTTCGCTCGAGAAGCTCTCTCGCTCGCCAAGAGCGCGCCCGCCTGTTCGAGCGTCTTATCACCAGCCACAGCGACGAAGGAGTAGACGATGTCGTCTTCGGTTAGTAAGAACCTCTCGTTCCTCGACAGGTATCTCACGCTCTGGATCTTTCTCGCCATGGCCATCGGTGTTGTCGCCGGTGCGTTCCTGCCGGCCATCCCTGCGTTCATCGAGGGACTGGCGGTCGGAACCACCAACATCCCCATCGCGATCGGGCTAATCGCCATGATGTATCCGGCGCTCGCCAAGGTGCGATATGAGGAGCTGCCGGACGCCATGCGCGACAAGAAGGCGCTGGGGCTCGCGATGCTGATGAACTGGATTGTCGCGCCGCTCGTCATGTTCGGACTCGCCGTCACGCTCATGCGCGGCTATCCCGAGTACATGGTCGGGCTCATCATCATCGGCATCTCGCCGTGCATCGCGATGGTGATCGTCTGGAACGGACTCGCGAAAGGTGACACCGAGTTCGCGGCGGGTCTCGTCGCCATCAACAGCGTCATGCAGGTACTGTTCTTCAGCGTCTACGCGTGGGTCTTCATCACTGTGCTACTGCCCGCGATGGGTCTCCAGGGCGCTGTCGTCGACGTGTCGATGCTGGAAATCGCCGGCACGGTCGCTGTCTACCTCGGCGTGCCGTTCCTCGCGGGTATCATCTCGCGCTTCACGCTGCGGAAGCTCAAGGGTGCGGCGTGGTACGACGACGTCTTCGTACCGAGAGTCGGGCCCATTACGCTCGTGGCGTTGCTCTTCACGATTTTCACAATGTTCTCGCTGAAGGGCGACCTCATCCTGCAGATTCCGCTGGATGTTGTGCGGGTCGCCGTGCCGATGCTCTTCTACTTCGCGATCATGTTCTTTCTCACGTTCTTTGTGGCGAAAGCGCTCGGGCTCAAGTACGCGAAGACGACGACGCTCTCTTTCACTGCGGCGTCGAACAACTTCGAGCTCGCGATCGCGGTGTGCATCGCCGTGTTTGGCATTAACAGCGGCGCGGCTTTCGCGGCCGTGATCGGGCCGCTCGTTGAGGTGCCGGTCCTCATCGGCCTTGTGAACGTGGCGCTCGCGTTCAAGAAGCGCTACTTCGCCGGGGAAGCCGAGGTAGCTGACGTCGGTCTCGTACCCTGCCCGGCCGGGGCGTGCGTGGTCAGCGACATGCTAGATGAGTCGAACTGATGCGACACATCGCGCTGTTCTCGGACGTCCATGCAAACCTGGAAGCACTGGACGTCGTGCTCCGGGATATCGACGAACGCGGAACCGGTGAGCTCTACTGCCTCGGCGACCTTGTCGGGTATGGGCCTGAGCCCGCTGCCGTAATCGAGCGCATCCGCTCGCTGGGTATCCCCACGATTCGCGGCAACTACGACGACGGCATCGGGAACCGTCGGGGCGAGTGTGGCTGCTACTACGCCACCGAGCAGGCGAAGAGCGATGGTGCCGCTTCGTACGCGTTCACAGAAGGCGCGCTTGGCGACCTAGACCACGCGTGGCTTGCCGCGCTACCGGACTCGTTCCGACTCGAACACGCGGGCGCGCGCGTGCTACTCGCGCACGGGAGCCCGCGCAAGATCAACGAGTACCTACTGCCGGATAGGCAAGACGCGCAGTTGGCGCGACTTGCGGCCGAGGCCGACGCAGACGTCGTGTGTATCGGACACGTCCACATCCCGTACCATCGCGCGATTGAGACCGACGCAGGTGTCGTTCACTACGTCAGCAGCGGCTCGGTCGGGAAGCCGAAGGATGGCGACCCTCGATCTGACTGGGTCGAGGTGCTGCTCGGCACAACCGATGAGATTACCGCAGCAGCACCCGAGGATGGCGCGGCAGCGCGCGTCGGCGAGACCGACGTATGGCTGGCCACGATCGTTCATCGTGTCGCGTATGACGTTGAGCGCGTCGCGTCGGCCGTGATCGCGGCGGGCCTACCGCCGACGTTGGCCGAGGCGCTTCGACAGGCGTAGGACTAGCAGGCGCAGCTTCCGGAGCCGTCGCCGTTGCCGCCTCCGTTGCCGTTACCGCCGCAACCTCCGCCGCCGCAGCCGCATCCACCGGGATTGAGCTCGGGAAGCATGAACGCCTTCACGGCTTCGCCGCCGTCGCAGCTCGAGCAGGAAACCGTCTCAGGCGCGTCTGCGCCAGACTCCACGTCAACGGCGAACGTCATCGCGCAGTCGCCGCACCGGTATACCCATGTCGCCATTGTGTGCTCCTTGCTTCGAAAGTCAGTCGGGAGAAACCACCGCTCTCGCGAGCGGCGACTTCTGACACAATAGCACCGGTACTCGCATTGCCGGGCCGATTATCGAAAGGAACCGCATGTCCAGAAAGGGCCGCTGGCTCATCGACGTCGTCATCCTCGTCGCATGGCTGCTTGCCGACAACCCGGACGCCACGGGGATATCCCTGCACGAGTGGCTCAGCGTCGGACTTGCGCTTGTCGCATGCGTGCACGTTGCGCTCAACTGGACCTGGATCGTGCACGCCACACGCAGCGTGCTCAAGAAGCTCCGCTCGGCGACCCGGCTCAACTTCATCGTGGACGTCGTGCTCTTCGTCGCGTTCGTCGCCGTCATGCAGAGCGGACTCGTCATCTCCCAGGTCGTGCTGCCGGCACTCGGCTTCAAAGCCGCACCGGGAGAGTTCTGGACCGAGATACATTCTGCGTCGGCCCAACTGGGTATCGCGGCTCTCGCCGCGCACTTCGGACTCCACTGGCGCTGGATCGCCAGTACCACCCGCTCTGTGTTCGGCATGTCGAAACACGCACAAACGCCGGTTTCTGTCGCTACTGTGACGCCTACAGACGAGTCCCGGGGGGATGCCCGATGAAAGCGATCGTGCGGACACTTCTCGTCGTGATGATATCGCTGGCGCTCGGGGCCATGATCTTTGCCGCAGGCTCAGCTGTGTCGCTGGTTTCGGGCGGAGAAGAGCGCGCACGCTCAGAGCGACTCACTGACGAAGCGGAAAGCCGTGCCGAAGACGAGGTCGACGGCTCCGAGATGAACGAAAGCCGTGTGGAGGGTCTCGATAGTATCGCCTTCGATCTCGGGCTGATCGCGCTCGTCACGGTCGGCATTCTCGGCGTTGAGCTCGTCGTTCGCCGGAAACCAGCACAGAAATAGCCTCTAGTTCAGGGCGACCACCTTCGCCAGCTCCTTCTCGTCCACGAAGAACGGCCGGTCGAAACTCGACGTCGCCTTCTCCATATCGAAGTCGAAGGTGCCCGGCGTGCCTCGATCGGCATGGACCGCGACGATCACGTTCGGGGTGGTCACACCTTCGAGCGGGACAGAGATGATCGTGCTCTCGCCCTTGGTGACGTGCACGAGACCCACCCTCATGCCCGGCTTGCCATCGACCTCGAGGTGCACGACGATCCATGCGTCCTCGGGAGCGAGCACTCGCTCGACCACGAGACTGGTGTGCCCCTGCTGTTGAGGCGCAACCTCAAGTTGTGCGTTCTTGGCAGCGACAACGTAGCCCCACACGCCCATGTCTCCACTCTCAGCAGCGGGGGCGGCAGCACAGCCGCCAAGCGCGAGTAGTGCAAACGCCAGTACAGTGATCGCGACTGCGATGATTCTTCTGCGCATCAGTATTCCTCTCACTTCCACGGAGCGGCGCAACCGCCGACCCCGGAACGTATGTTGTTATGCAGCTTTGCTCGACATGCTCGGCTTGAAGCGCCGCAGCATCAGCGAACTCGTGACCACGCTCACCGAGGAGAGCGCCATCGCGGCGCCGGCAAGTTCGGGTCGGAGCAGGCCAAGCGCGGCCACCGGGATGCCGAGCGTGTTGTAGCCGAGTGCCCAGAAGAAGTTCTGGCGGATCTTGCGCATGGTGGCGCGGGACAGCTCGATGGCGGTGACGACATCGCGCAGGTCGTTCTTGATGAGCACGATGCCGCCTGTCTCCATGGCCACGTCGGTGCCCGCGCCCATGGCGATGCCCACGTCGGCCTGCGCCAGCGCCGGCGTGTCATTGATGCCGTCGCCGACCATCGCAACCGTCAGGCCCTTCGCCTGCAGTTTCGCAACCTCCTCCGCCTTGTGCTCCGGGAGCACCTCGGCGAGAACATGGTCGGGGGCGATACCTGCTTGCGACGCGATCGCCTCGGCAGTCCGCCGGTTGTCGCCGGTGATCATGAAGACCTCGACGCCCATCTTGGTGAGGCGCTCAACGGCCTCCCTGGAGTTCTCCTTGAGCGTATCGGCCACGGCGATCATGCCGGCGAGCTTCTGGCCGCCGACGCCGACGAGCATCACGGTCTTGCCCTCGCTCTCAAGCGCAGCGATGCGCTCCTCGAATCGCGAGATGTCGATTCCGTCACGCGCCATGAGCTTGCGGTTGCCGAACGCAACCTGGGTGCCCGCAACGGTTCCCTCGACGCCGTGACCGGGAATCGCCGAGAAACCTTCGACGTCAGGAAGGTCCACGCCGGTGGCCTTTGCGTGCAAGACGATCGCTTCCGCAAGCGGATGCTCGGAGTTGCGCTCGAGCGCGGCCGCCAGCATGAAGACGCGGGCGGTGTCGTGTCCGTCGGCGAGTTCGACGTCGGTCACGACGGGCTTGCCATGCGTGAGCGTGCCGGTCTTGTCGAAGACGATCGCCTTGAGCTTGTATGCGGTCTCCAGCGCCTCGCCGCTCTTGATGAGGATGCCGTTCTCGGCACCCTTGCCGGTGCCGACCATGATGGCCGTCGGCGTGGCGAGACCAAGGGCGCACGGGCACGCGACGACCACGACGGCCGTCCCGGCGAGGAGCGCCTTCACGAACGGAGTGGCTGTCGCGTAGAACGCGGCGTCGACGAACTGCGGTACGGCGAACAACCAGACGAGGAACGTGAGCACGGCCGCGCCGACTACAGCAGGTACAAACACAGCGCTGATGCGATCTGCGAAGCGCTGAACGGGTGCTTTCGAACCCTGAGCGTCTTCCACGAGCTTCACGATCTGTGCGAGTGCGGTATCTGCGCCGACCTTCGTGGCGCGGAACCTGAACGACCCGAGGGTATTCATGGTCGCGCCGATAACGGCATCGCCAGCGTTCTTCTCGACGGGGATCGACTCGCCGGTGAGCATCGACTCGTCCACCGAGGAGCGCCCGTCGGTGAGCACGCCATCGACCGGAACCTTCTCGCCGGGGCGAACCACGACGACATCGCCGACGACGACCTGCTCGATCGCTACGTCGATCTCCTCGCCGCCGCGCACCACACGCGCGGTCTTGGCCGCGAGACCCATGAGCTTCTTGATGGCGTCGGAGGTCTTACCCTTAGCGCGCGCCTCGAGGAGCTTGCCGAGGATGACGAACGTGATGAGCAGCGCCGCCGTCTCGTAGAAGACGGGTTCGGCATGGAGGGCAGGCACGAACGTGGCCGCTATCGAGTAGAAATACGCCGAACTCGTGCCGATCGCGATGAGCGTGTCCATGTTGCCGGTGCGCCGCTTGAGCGCGTGGAAGAAGCCGCGGTAGAACTGCCATCCGGCGATGAACTGCACCGGCGTGGCCAAAGCGAGACCGATGTACTTGAAGACCATGTTGGGATCCCACGCGCCGCCGACCGTATTGGCGAGCCACGTGGCGACCGCAAGCGGGACACCCATCATGAGCGACGGGATCATGAGCGCGAGGAGCGGGAGCGACAGCACGAGCGACATCGCGAAGAGCCGCTGCTCTTTACGGGTGTGCTTCTGCTGAGCGATGCGCTGCACGTCTTCGGCAGGAGCCTCGCCAGCAACTGCCTCGACTTTGAGGATCGCATCGTAGCCGGCGTTCTTCACGGCGCCGATGAGGTCATCGACGCCCAGAACCGCCGGGTCGAACACGACGGTGCCGGTCTCGGCAGCGAGGTTCACGGTCGCGCTGGAAACGCCGGGCATCTTGCCGAGCGTCTTCTCGATGACCATCGAGCACGACGAACACGTCATGCCGATCAGCCCAAGCGTGACGGTGCCGGTGAGTGCGGACGCGGGTGCGGCGACAGGCGTCGCGGGTGCAACGTCGTCTGCGGGAACGATCGGGCACGCGCGCGTCTCGCCCGCGGGTGTGGGGGCGGGTGCGGGTGCGGGTGCAACGATCGCGCCTTCTGCCGGCTCGACGGCCATGCCCTCAGCCGTCGGTGTGAACCCGGCCGCCACGATCGCGCCGATGACCGCGTCGACGTCCAGCACCGACGGATCTGCCTGGATCGTGACGGTACCGGCCTTCGCGTCGGCAACGACGGCACTCACGCCCGGGAGGGCCGAGATGCCCTGGCTGACCAGCATCTCGCACGAATGGCAGTGCATACCTTCAACATCGATGCGGAATCTCCGCTCGGAAATAGCGTTCATATGCGTCACCTACTCGACCGTCAGGGTGCCGAAGACCATCTGCATGCCGCAGTTGAAGCCGTACGTGCCAGCGTCGAGGGCGGGCAGCTTGACGACCGTGGCGCCCGCGCTGAGGTCCGCGCTGATGCCAAGATCCGGGAACTCGACCTGGCCAAGGCAACCTGTCGACTGCGTGAACGTGATCTCGGTCGGCACGCCTGCCTTGAGCGTGATGGTATTGGGGTTGTACGAGCCGGACGTCGTGTCGATGGTTATCTTCTGAACGGCTCCCTCAAGCGTTGCCGCGCCCTGGACAGGCTCGCTCGAGCCGCCCGTGCCGCAACATGCGCACGCCGGAGAGGCGCCCGTAGACGCGGCGATCGGCGTCACACCTTGAGCCGCAGCGACAGTCCCGGCGCTGCTCGCACGGTTCGCCCGCGCGACTGCAAGCGAGTAGGAACCGAAGAACGCAGCGACGATGATGCCCGCGATGATCACATAGCGCACCGTCATCGAGTTGGATGTCTTGGTGGTGTCGTTCATGTTCGTGTCAGTCATTGTCGTCTCCTTATTGAGTGCCATATACAGAGTATGTCCCTATCGGGTGAACATCCCACCGACCGACAGGCCGGCGATGATCGCTGCGGCCACTGCCACACCGATGATGAGTGCTTCTTTCGGGCTCATCGTGGCTCCTGCACGGCGGGTGTTCCACCACAGGCCGATGCCGAGAAGGAGCAGCGCCACGCCCGCGAGCGGTACGGCCGGCGGCACACCGGATGTCGCCGGGGTCGCTCCCACCTGCAGGAGACCGCTCATCATCCCCATGCCGCACGTCAGCGTGTACTTCCCTGCTTTCGTCGCGGGAATATCGACGATCGTCACCGCATTGGGCGCGAGGTCTTTGAGGATCCCAAGCTGCGGCATCGCTATCTGCGCGGAGCACGAATTCGCTTCGCGCCGATCGACCACAAGTCGGACCGGCGTATCAGCCGGGATGCTCACCGTCTGCGGAACGAACTGCGTGTTCTCGATGACGAGCGGGATCTCGACGACTCCGTCGGCGCCCGTCGCGTACTGCGGCGTGGCGTCCGTCGCGGTGACCGGCGCGCCCATGATCGCAACCTTGATGGTATTCGCTGTCACCGGCGAGCCGACGATACTGAGGCCGCGGTTGAGCATCACGAGGCCGAGCAGCGCGATGAGAATCGCGGCGACGACCATCATGCGCTGCTTGAACTTGGCCGACAGCATTCCGGAAACCGCGCCGAAGCCGAGCATGAGCGGTGCCGTGCCAAGCCCGAAACCGAGCATCGCGAGCGCACCGTTGATAGGCGAACCTGCGCCCGCGGCGGCGATCTGCGCCGTCTGGAGCGGTCCGCACGGCATGAGTCCTGTCAGCAGGCCGAAGGTGATCGGCGTGGCGATGCTGACGTGTCCCGACTTCTCGTCGGCAACGGCCTTGTTGCGGAGCTTGCCGATAGCGCCGATAAGCGCCTTTGGCGGCTTGAAAGTCAGCTTATTCAGGATCGGGAACTTCCCGGTCATCTGGAGACCGAGCAACACCATAAAGACGCCAGCGAAGACGGTGACCCAGCCGCGCAGACCGCCGACGTCGAAGAGCGACCCGAGCGTGCCGAGCAGCAGACCCACCAGCACGTAGCTGAAGATCTTCGCGGTCTGATAGGCAAAGTGAGGGAGCATGCGCTTGACGAGAGGACCCTCCTCAGCGCCCTTCACCGCGTAGGTGAGGACGAGCGGGCCGCACATCGCCACACAGTGAATGCTGGTGACGAGTCCCACGCCAAGCATGGGGAGAAACAGGTTCACAGGGTACTCCTCGTGTCAGGAACGGACGAACCGCAGACGCGCGAGGGCGACTGCAGGACACGGGAGTATTCTAGACCCTCAGTCGCACCCCGAGCGGATCGGGGGGATGGGGCTCGGTGAGCCCGCGGGGCGCAGAAGCGATGCGAATCGAGACGAGCGCCGGCACGCGAGGCGCCTGCGCGATTGTGGCGACAGCGGGGACGTCGACACCGGTAGCAACGGTCGCATCTGCAGCGCCATAGGACATCACGGTATCGCTGCAGGAGCCTTCGTGGCACGGCGCAGTAGAGCGAGTCGGGCCCGCTCCGCCAGGCATGTCGCACGCCGACTTGAATTGCACCGTCTCACCGCAGGCAGCGACCGGTCCGCTGTTCGCACCGAACCCGCAATCCGGCATCGCGCATGCAGGCGCCGCTGTCATGATGAGCAGCGCCGCGAGAAGCACGGGTCCGTAGACTGAGAGTATGGTCGAGCGGGACTTCACGGTAGCGAGTTCCTTCTCTCCTCGGTGAGCACGCGTGAATGAACGCAAACCGCGTGCCAAGCGATGACCCGGCTACCAGCGGTTAGAGCGCACGTAGAACACAGCAGCACCGGTCGATAACACGAGGCCGAACGGCCCGAAAGCACCGATGACTGCACCGAGGAACGCGCACACACCCGCGAGGGACGCGACGCCCGGAGTGCGGTGGCCACCGGTTCCCCTGCGGACAACCTCGCCGACAAGCAGTCCGTGGCCAAGGTAAGCGAACCAGAAGCCGAAGCCCAGCACCCACCCGAGCAGGAATCCCCCTCCGAGGCCAACCACCAGACCCACCACGGCGCCGATCGCCCATTGGCGCGGCTTCACATACTGCAACGCCGTGCGCACGGGCTTCGCACACTCGCGGCACTTGTAGCCGACGGGGGTCGATACCATGTCCTTCGGGCAGATGGGTCGCTCGCACTCGGTGCAGCGGACCCCGGTCTCAACCCCGGGGTGAAAGGCGCATTCGGCCACTCGTCGGGTCCTCTCTCGCAGGGCTAGCGGCAGACTATCACGCACACTCGGTGAGGGTCAGGGCGCTATGCTCACGGTGCGGCGCAGGTAGCTGTCGACCACGAGCGACTTCAACAACAGCGCCGCCACATCGGCACGCGAGACCTGGTTGCCCTTCGGCAGCGCCCGTCCGTCGAGACCAACGCGGTAGTGCCCGGTCGCAGGACCGTCGGTGAGGCCGGGGGGTCGCACGATCGTCCACTCAGCCGCACTCGCCATGATGCGCTGCTCCATGCGCTCGAAATCATCGTAGATGGGTGCGAGCCGCGGCATCATGAGCACCCGATATGCCCACGCAATGTTCTTGTCCTTGCGCGCGAATGTTCCGATCGCACTCACCACAGCGAGGCGAGACACGCCCTCCTCGGCCATGGCCTGAACGATGTTGCCGATCCCCACCGAGTAGAGGTCGACCTGCTTCGCGAGCGGCGCCCCGATGGCGGAAACGACTGCATCGCACCCCGCGACCGCCAGGCGAACAGATGCCAGGTCGCGCACGTCCGCCGCCACCACGCGTAGCCGCTCGTGCGTGAGATCGAACGCGTCGGGTGTGCGGACGGCAGCGACGACCTCGTCGCCGTGTCCGAGCGCTTGCTCAACAACACAACGCCCTGCGCGACCCGATGCTCCAAACACTGCGATGCGCATCTCTGTTCTCCTTTAGGCGGGCGCCGGATGGCAAACCCGAGTATCTCGTGGTCACTACTTCGCTTCAAGCCCTTGCTACAATCGAGCCAACATCGAACGAAAGGTGGCTTTCATGCCCGAGGAGCCCGATTCCACCCTCGCCGATCTCCCACTCCCACCGTCATCGCTCGTGGAGGAGCTACCGGGTGGTCTCCGCATCCCGATGCAGGCACGCCGGGTCGGCTGCACAATCGGGTTCCTGACAATGTGGCTCATGGCCTGGGCCGTAAGCGCGTCGTTCATCGCCCGCGATCTCTTCTTTGGCGGCGAGGGCCTTCCCGAGCGACTCCTGCTGTTGGCATGGCTTCTGCCGTGGACCGCTTTCGGGGTCGCCTGCGCCGGAGTTCTCGCATTCATGCTGAACGGACGCGAGATTCTCACGATCGACGGTAACGGCGTATCGCGACGTGTCGAGGCCTTTGGCGTCGGTCGCACCTGGCAGTGGCCCACCGGCGAAGTCACCTCGTTCCGCGCGAGTGGCGCGTTCCTCTCCTTTGACGTGCGAGGGAAGACCATGCGCACCGGCACCGATCTCACTGAGGGTTCCGCCAAACGCATAGCCGAGAAAGTCATCGCGCGATTCCCGGGATTGGCAGAAGAGAGTTCACATCCGCTTGAAATGGGGTATCCCCCAACTATGCCGTGAGTAGAGCGACAAAGGGGGCACGCGCGTGCATGACAAGGGAGACACCGCAGTTCGAACCTGGCTCGCGACCACGCTCGCGTGGTTCCCGCTTTTCACGACGATCGGCTTTCTTCTCGCAATCAAGTTCTTGTCCCCCACCTTTCTCACCGACACGGCCTGGCTGACGTTCGGCAGGCTTCGCCCCGCGCATGTGAACGGGGTCGCGTTCGGACTGCTCTCCTCGGGGCTTATCGGCGTGATGCTCTACGTCCTACCGAGAGTCGTCGACGCACCGCTCAGGTTCCCGCGCCTGGCCACATGGACGGCTGTCGCGTGGAACGTCGCGGTGCTCACCGGGATCGTGATGATCCTCGGTGGCGGCTCCCAGGGTCGCGAGTACGCGGAGCTCCCGTGGATCATCGACGTCGCCGTCGAACTGTGTCTGCTCGCACTGGCTGTTGTGGTGTTCAGCACCATTCGCCATCGGCGCGAGAAGAAACTGTACGTCAGCGCGTGGTACTACTCGGCGACGATGCTCTGGTTCCCGGTTGTGTACTTTGTCGGCAACGTCATGTGGCACCCCGCGACCGGCGCACTCAATGGCACCATCGACGGCATCTTCAACTGGTACTACGGGCACAACATCCTCGGGCTGTGGTTCACCACGCTCGCCGTGCCGGCCTGGTACTTCTTCATCCCGAAGATCGTGAAACGACCGCTCTACAGCCACATGCTTTCGCTCATCGGGTTCTTCTCGATCGCGTTCTTCTACACCGGGGTCGGCGAGCATCACCTCCTCCAGGCCCCGATTCCCGCATGGCTTCGCACCGAAGCCGTCATCATGAGTGCGCTCATGGCGGTGCCGGTTCTGACGTTCGCGGTGAACATACTTCTCACGACGCGCGGCGTGCGAATGCCCTACAAGGACACGACGTTCCGATTCATCATGGCGGGCTTCTTCATGTACATCGGCGTCTCGCTCCAGGGCTCGTTCCAGGCACTCCGCACGACGAACGCCTACCTGCACTTCTCGCAGTATCCGGTGGCGCACGCCCACCTTGCTCTCACCGGTGCGATGGGATTCACCGTCGTGGGTCTCGCGCTCAGGCTTGTGCCGCTGGTATGCAAGCGCGAGCTCTGGAACAGAAAGTTGCTCGATATCACCTGGTGGGTCGCAATCACCGGCTTCATCACCTTCTTCACCGGCATGACACTGGCCGGTCTGGTGGCGAACGCCGCGTGGTGGAACCAGATTCAGGTCGTACCCACGCTGCCGTTGCTGCCGGTGCATTTCTTCATCCGCGCCGTTGGCGGTGGGATGGTTGTAACGGCCGCCTACCTCTTCGGCTTCAATCTGTTCATGACGATGCTACCGTTTGGTGCTGCCGCACACCCCATCGCCACGGGAGAGCCGCTTGAGGCGAAGCGCACGGACCGCAAGGCATCGGCGTTCCAGAGCCGCTCGCAGCAGGAGCTCAGCTTACCGATCATCCTTGTCGGCGGTATCTCGCTCTTCAGTCTCATGACGTTCATGGTCGTCGGCATGCCGTACATGTTCGCACCCACCGAGGCGTCCCCGCGCGCGGTTAAGCTCAACGCGCTCGAGCAGAAGGGCATGGACGAATACCGGCGAAACGGCTGCTTCTATTGCCATTCGCAATTCGTGCGTACGCAGGACTGGGCCGTCGGCACGCCGAGTGAGGCGGGTGACTTCTTCTACTCGGTGCCGAACTTCCTCGGGACCGAGCGAACAGGTCCGACAATCGGCCAAATCGGTGGAAAACGGCCGACCATGTGGATCAGGGATCACTACCTCGACCCGCGCAAGGTCAGCCCGACCTCCGTCATGCCGAACTTCAAGTTCCTGGCCGATACGAATCTGACCGCGCTCAGCGCGTACATCGAGACACTCGGCGGCAAGGACCTCGAACCGAGGGCATTCCAGCCGATTCCGCCAGAACAGTACGCAAGCGCAGAGAACCCGTACAACCCACTGATGAAGACGGTTGCGGCGTCGTATGAGGCTTCGAGCCAGACGTACAGCGGGTCGGCATCCGACGGCAAGGCATACGCCGAGGTGTTCGAGGCCGGCAAGATAGCGTACATCGAGCGATGTCTCTCATGTCACGGCTGTTCAGGGAATGGCCAGGGGCCGTACGCGCGAACCGTCGTCACGCGCCCGGCCAACCTTAACGAGCGCCTGAAGAACTATCCGTCGGATGGCATGCACTTCTGGCGCATCAGTGAAGGAGTGCCCGGCACCGCAATGCCACCCTGGCGCATGTCTATGACCGAGGATCTCCGCTGGCGTATCGCAACGTACGAGGACTCCATGGTCAGTGGCGCAATCCGCACGGTTGAGGGCGGCGTCTCAGACGACGCAGCGATCGCCTACGCGAATCGCACGAACGCCAAACCCTCGATCGCCGGAACGAAGAGCGAGTGGGACGCCGGCAAGAAGATATACGACCTCTACTGCGCGCAGTGTCATGGTGAGAAGGGGGACGGCCAGGGTCCCGCCGCCGGAGTGGTTCCGGGGGGCTACATTCTGCCAAAACCCGCCGTCTTCTCAGAGACCGGTCACGATTTCAAGCTCTTCGGACAGTACCAGTGGAAGCTGGAAGAGGGTGTGCCGACTACTAATATGCCGCCCTGGAAGTACGCGCTCTCCAAACCTGAGCTTGCGAACACGCTCTTCTACATCCAGACGTTCGCCGAGCAGCCCGACTACGCCGCAAAGTGGGGCCCCCTCTATCGTGACCCCTACGCTCGAAACTTCGGGAGGTGAGTGCCGTGCTTGAGGCAACTATCGCGCAGGCGCTCTTCACGGCAGCACTCACTCTGATCTTTGGCGGATTCCTCTTCTGGGGCTTGAAGACGGGTCAGTTCCGCGACACGGAGGAATCCAAGTACCACATCGTCGATGAACCGGATCCCATACCTCGGGAAAGGGGTGACCACGAATGATGTACTTCTGGTTAGTACTCCTTTTCGTCGCAGGAACGGTCGGGGCGATCATGCTCATCTCGTTTGGCGGCAGCACCTACACCCCCCACGATGCAGAGATGCACGCCTCCGAATACGCAGGGACCGTACGCGAAGCGCACGGTCCCGTAACGCTCTTCTTGTGGGTGTCTTACGCGGCGATTGCGATCTTCTCGGTATGGTACGCGTGGTTACACTGGTCTGAGTTCGCCGAGATGTTCCGGATGATGTGATCACACCCATACACTACGACGCGTCTCCGATGCGGTCCTCGATACGCTTGAGTTGAGCCTCTACGCGCTCCAGCGTCGACTGGATGAGTTCGATCTCGCATTCGGCCTTCACGTTCGTGTCGAAGTCCGACTGCGCCTGATAGCGATCACGTTCCGCCTGCCGATTCTGGCTCATCATGAGGACGGGGCCTGCGTACGCCGCCTGCACCGAGAACATGAGATTGAGCAAAATGAACGGATATGGATCCCAGTGCTTCGCCCATGCGATGAGATTGAGTAGTATCCAGGCCGCAACCAAAACCGTCTGCCCGATGATGAACGGCCACGAACCGAGAAGCTTCGCCGTCGAATCCGCAACGCGCTGACCGGTCGTCAGGTCTTCGCTGTGGCGCTGGTGCCAGGTAGTTGCCATCAGCTAGCGCCCGGCTCCGCAGGCTTATCGGCCGGTGCTGCTGGCGCCTCAGTCTTCTGCTCCATCTTTCCGGCGGCCTCGCGCAGCTTTTCCGACGCGCTCTTGAACGCGCCTGCGAGATGAGGACCGACTTCGCTACCGATCTTATGGCCGGCAACCTTGAACGCCTCGCCGGTCTTCTCGGCAGCTTCCTTGAAGGACTGGCCGACTTCGCTGTCCGTCGCCTTATCGGCAGCGTCACCGATCGATGACGCGACCTTGTCCATCCCGACCTTGAGTTCTTCAATGCGACGCTTGTTGTCCGGGTCGTTCACGGCGGCTTTTGCCCACCGCCCTACGGCTTCGGTGAACACCTCAAGCTGCGTCATCACATCGCGCCATGCTTCACCTGCGCCGGGTGTCTGCTCGGTCGGCTGTGGGACTTCCTGTTCGTCACTCATGGGTAGTCCTCCCCTGGGTTCGATATATGCTTCCTCTAAGAGTATCCCCCAGCATCGGCGTGAGGTGCCATACCGATTCGGGTACCCTTACAAGACGGAAGAGAGCGACCACATAAGGAGGCGCCGATGAGCATCAAAGGCACCCGCACGGAACAGAACCTGCTGAAGGCATTCGCGGGCGAGTCGCAGGCCCGCAACCGCTATACGTACTTCGCGAGCGCCGCGAAGAAAGAGGGCTTCGAGCAGATAAGCGCGCTGTTCACAGAGACCGCCGAGAACGAGAAAGAGCACGCGAAGGTCTTCTTCAAGTACCTCGAGGGTGGTCCGACCGAGATCACCGCGACGTATCCCGCAGGCAGGATCGGTACAACCGCCGAGAATCTTCTTGCCTCCGCAGACGGCGAACTCGAAGAGTGGAGCACGCTGTACCCCGACTTCGCTCAGGTCGCCGCCGAGGAGGGCTTTGCCGACGTTGCTGAGTCGTTCAAGCAGATCGCCGAGGTCGAGGCACACCACGAGGCGCGTTATCGCAAGCTGCTCGAGAACGTAAACGGCTACAAGGTGTTCAAGAAAGACGGCGTCGTCTTCTGGAAGTGCCGCAACTGCGGCTACGTATACGAGGGTGCCGAGGCACCGCTCGAGTGCCCGGCATGCAAGCACCCGCAGGCCTACTACGAGATTCTCGCTGAGAACTACTAGAGGCCGATTCGGCTCAGATGCACGTCACCGACGCGCTCGCCCAACATGGCGGGCGCGTCGTGCGTTCCTAGCGGTCTTTGAGGCGGTAGACGAACTTCAGTCCGGAGAGACGGTCGGACAGGCTCGCGGCCATGACATCGACCAGACCGGCGTCAAGACCGGCGCGCCGAACGTGCGCCTGTCCGATACCTGACTCATCTCGAGGCCACAGTACCCACAGTACGCCCGTACGCCGAACGGCGCTCATCAGTTCCGAGATACGGCGCAGCGCGAAGACGCCGTCGACCTGATAGATGACGACATCGACCGGCTCCCGCGGCAGCATCGAGGTGACGTTCTGAGTAGCTTCGCGCGCGAGACCTGCGACAGTCTCGTCCCCGACTCCCACCAGCGCGACTCGCATTCCTGCTCGAATCCCCAGACGATCAAGAGCTGAACCCGGCGGACGCACCGAGTCACCCTCGGGAACCTCGATCCGAAAGCGCGGTTTAGTAGCAAAGCCGTGATGCCGGGCCGCCTGGCACTCTCGCGAGTTGTCACACATAGGACCTCCGAGAACGATTTGTGCTGTCGCGCCGAGCGTATCACGACGGCGCCGCGTGCCGCCGCTCACCGGCTCATCACTGCCACCGACCCGGTGTCTTATAGCCCCGGACAGAAGGGTGTGGCAGACTGCCAACAAGCGTGCGGCGGCCCACTGGGGGCTTTGCGGCCGCGCTCAATGACTGCATGCGACTCTCTGGGGGTCCTCATGGCACAAGGTGCTTCCACGCGTGGCTGGATAGTCACGCTCGCTGGTCTCGGTATCAACCTCGCCCTGGGCGTTCTCTACTCATGGAGCATCATCGGCAAGGCGCTGAGTGCCGAGTGGGGCTGGTCCGCCGGACAGACGAGTCTCCCGTATGCCACGGCCGTTGGCGTCTTCGCGATCGCGATGGTGTTCGCCGGACGCGCTCAGGATCGCTTCGGTCCGAGAATCGTTGCAACGATCGGCGGCGTTCTCACCGGTGCAGGCCTCATCGTCGCTTCATTCGCAAGCGCGGACAACGCTCTACCGCTGATTCTTGGCTTCGGGCTACTCGCCGGCTCGGGAATCGGACTTGGCTACGCATCAGCCACGCCGGCCGCGGTGAAGTGGTTCCCGCCGGCCCGCAAGGGCCTGATTACCGGCCTGGTCGTCAGCGGTTTCGGTCTCGCGTCGGTCTACATCGCCCCGATGACGACCTCACTGCTGCACACGTACGGCATCGAAACCACCCTTCGCATGCTCGGCGTCGTCTTCCTTGTCGCGGTGGTCGCTTTCGCGCAGCTGCTCGTGAACCCGCCGGCAGGCTACGTGCCCGCAACGCCGCTTACCACCGCATCCTCCACCAAGTCGAAGGCCGCCCGGCCCGAGCTTGACTGGCGCGAGATGGTTCGGACGAAGCAGTTCGCGCTTCTGTGGTTCATGTATGCGTTCTCTGCGTTCGCCGGACTCATGATCATCGGCCACATGGCCAAGATCGCCGTCGCCCAGCTTCCCGGCATCGACCTCGGTTTCGGGCTCGTGGCCGTTCTCGCGATCGGCAACGCATCCGGTCGCATCGCTGCCGGTATGGCATCTGACCGCCTTGGCGAGACGCGCACGATGTTCTTCGTCTTTGTCGCGCAGGCCGCGATGATGGCGACGATCGCGTTCGCTAAGACGCCACTCTCGCTCATTCCGGTCGCTGCCGGTATCGGCTTCTGCTACGGCGCGAACCTCTCGCTGTTCCCCTCGGCCACGGCCGGTTTCTTCGGGACGAAACACCTCGGTGTCAACTACGGTCTTGTCTTCACGGCCTGGGGTGTCGGTGGCGTCTTCGGCTCGATGACTGCCGGAACCATCGTCGACTCGACGGGCTCGTACGCGGTGGCATATGGCGTTGCAGCGGTGCTGTGTCTCCTCGCCGCGGGTACGACCTTCATCACGAAGGCCCCGGATCCGCTTGCCATTCCCGTCGCGCTCAAGCCGCGCAAGAGTAAGGCCGCGTAGCAACGAGGGGCGGTCGGCTAGAGTCGACCCGCGCGCAGCCCGAGGGAAACCGCAAGCGCATCGAGGTCGGGTGCGGCGCTCTCCCGTCTGCAGCGCATCGCAATGCGTGCGCACGCTGCCGCATCGGATGCCGCGTCGTGGTGACACAGCTCGATGCCGCAGTGCTCACACACGGTCGGCAGTTGATGGTTGACCAGCCGAGGCCAGACCTTGCGAGCCATCGAGACCGTGCAGTGATACGCCACCTCAGGCGCCTGGAGCCCGTACCGCTCAAGCGATGCGCGCAGCACGGCGATATCAAACGGCGCGTTGTGTGCGAGTAGGACGGCACCTTGCAGGTATGGCTCAATCTCCGCCCACGCTTCGTCGAACTCGGGCTCCTGCCACACCATATCGGCGTCGATTCCGTGAATGCGCGTGTTCATCGGCTCGAAGTAGTTGCCAGGCGGCTGGATGAGCCACGAACGCTCCTCGACAATACCGCCGCCGTCGATGACCGCGATGCCAAGCGCACACGCGCTCGCGCGCTCGCGTGAGGCGGTCTCAAAATCGATGGCGACCCAACGTTGGGGCAAGAGCGGTCCTGTCCTCGAGAGATGTCGGGGGTAAGTGTACCCGAGCGGGCGTGTGCCCACCCGTGCCCCCCGCTACCTCAGAGCGTCGAGCCCCGCGATGTCCATCCCGAGCACCCAGCCGCGCAGCAACCGTCCGGTCGCACGCACCCGAGAAGGCTGCACATGCGCTGCAGTATCACGCGTCGTGTGGTAGACCGGATCCTCGCGCCACTCAAGCCAGGCTGCGGGGATTCCCGCGCGCTCGAAGCCCTCGTGGTCACTCCACCCGTACCGCCCGGGATCGCGAAGGTACGGGAGCGACTGCCCGACGTACCAGGCGCGCTGCCGCAGCGACGCAACGGCCGTCTGCGGCCCGGTTCCCAGGCTCCGCACGTTGAACACCGAACCGTAGCCGACCATATCGACCGAAACCATCCCGTGGATGCGCGCCCGCTCGAGAGTGGAAAGAGCCGCTACGTACTGGCGCGAACCGAAGTGGTGGTCGTCAGCAGTCGCTCCGGCGATCTCCTCGGCGCCGAACGCCATGAAGCGCACCGTCGGTGTTGAGGTGGTACCTGCGAGAAGCCTCGCAAGCTCCAGCACCGTCGCCACGCCCGATGCGTTGTCGTTGCCGCCGGGTGACGGCGACTTGGTGTCGATATGGCCACCCAGGAGCAGAACTTCGGGACGCGTGCCCACGCGCTCGGCGATGACGTTTCGCGTCGTGCGGCCGTTTGGCAGCATCACGGTGGGCGTGCTTACTGTGTAGCCCCAACCGGCAAGTTGCGCGGCAACGTAGTCGATTGCGTTGTGCTCCGCCACGCCACCCGCACCACGAGCACCGAACGCCGTAATCGCACGCACGTGAGACATCGCACGATTGTTGTCGAAGCATGGTGCGACGAGTGCGTGCAGCGCTTCTTGCCGCAGAGCGCCGGGAACCGCCCCGGTGCCGCCGAGAATCGTGAAGCCAGTCACCGCTGCGCGGCGCGCGTAGATCGCATTCGTGATACCGTCCGGGAGCCCCGCCCGCGGCGTCGGCAGAAGCGGCGTATGACGCTGTCCGAGCAAGACGCCACCCGTCAGCGCATCGGCGAAGTCGTCACTGGTGGCGATGCCCGGTTTGGCCCAGGTGAAACCGGCGTGTGCCTCGGCGTATGCGGCGATCTCAAGCGCGGTCGCGAAACGATCGACGCCCGCGGCGCGCTCCGTACTTCCAACAACTGCCGCGATGCGCGCCTCAAGCGCCGCCGGGACGACGCCCGTGCCACCAAGAACGACAGCGTGCGTCGCCCCCGTCGAGCCTATCGCCGCCAACACGCCGGTAGCCGCGGCGTTGTCGTCAATGAGGAAGAGTGGCCGCCCAAGCGCAGCGGCGACCGGTCCCGCAGCTTCGGCGTCAGCAAACCCGCGCCCCGTAGCGACGAATACGGTGCCGTCCCATCCCGGGTTGGCGGCAACCGTCGCCGTGGCTACGGCCGCAGCCGTCTCGTACCGCGTCGAGCCCTCAAGTCTGGTGAAGAGCACGCTGCCCGGAAGGCCGACCCGCAGCGCCGCGAGCACGCCCTCACTCACGGCAGACGATCCCCCGATGACGAACACCTCACTGGCACCAAGACGTACGATCTCGGCAAGCACAGCGGGAGTGAGTCGCGCCGGGTCCGTCAATAGCGCCGGTCCGCCAAGCGCACCCGCGAGGCCGGTGCCCGCGAGCGCATCGGGCCAGTTCAGGCCGCTTGCAAGCACAACGTGCCCCGAGCCTGCGGGGAACGCCGCGACCGAGATGGCGACGGCCGTAGAATAGCGAGTGTCGCCGGCGAAACCCTCTAGGGTGACCGCGTGCGCAGGCGCGGGCGTCGCGAGCGCAAGGGCGCACGCAAGCGCAAGGGCCATGCTCACACGGTGTGCGCTTCGAATCATGACGGCCTCCCGCTCTCTGACTCCTACTGCGTGAGCCCCAGCTTAGGCGCCACCGCATCGGCCCATGCCGCAACGGCGGCGAAGTCACGAAAATCGCCCTCGGGAGCTTTCATTAGCTTCATGATAAGCCGCTCCGGTAGGGAGAACGTCTTCGGCACGTTCATTCCCGCGAATAGTCCGACGTCGACGGGAACGACTCCTGTCTCGGCGGTGAGCGCATCGGTGTACGCACGAACCTCGTCGGACTTCTCAGGTGATGTACCCATCGTGAGACACGCCGTGAAAAGCGCGGTCGGCTTCGCCCTAAGTGTGTCGGCGTTCGCCGTCACCCACTCCTTGACGCTCCCGTGCCAGTTGCCCGCACGCACCCCGCTCCCGACGATGATCGCGTCGTAAGCGGAAGGGTCAGGCTTGTCCTCGGCGGGCCGTACGTCTGCCCTCATGCCAAGCGCCGCGAGCGTCTCGCTGATCTTCTCGGCGATGCCAGAGGTGCACCCGGTCCTTGTCCCGTAGACGACCAGAACTGTACTCATGGCTGCTCCCATCTCACGAACCGGACATGGCGCATGCCCGTCATAAGGGTAAGTATACTTGCGACTGAGGAGGCGGCCATGTTCACACGCACCATCGTGACACTCACAGCTCTTGTTCTTGCCATGGCACTCGTGGGGTGCACCTCATCTCCCACTTCTAAGCCAATCACGAACACCCCACCTCCTGCGGTCGAGACGCCCGCTACCGGAACCAGACTTGCACCCGGCATGTACGACATGCAGGGCGGAACCGTACAGGCAATCGGCACGCTCGAGTACCGCGATATCGAGGGCGGCGTCTGGGCCATCATCGGCGGCACCCAGGCCGACGGCAACCTCGGTGAAACGGTCGCGGTCATCGCCAATGCCGCAGAGTTCTCGGGTCAGCTGAAAGCGCTCACCGGCAAGACCGTCATCGCGATCGGACGACGTGCCGGTGGTATGTCGATCAGAATGGCCGGCCCCGAGATGGTGCTCGAGTCCATCAGTGAGATAAGCGATACGCCGGGACCTGCCCAGTAGACTCGTATAGAGCGGCCGGCCAGAACCCGATCACCCCGATTTTCGGGCTAGCAACAACTCCCGCTATCTGTGAGCATCTTTGCGGGAGGTGTTCTGGTGTCGCATCTAACAAGTTCCGTGCTGATCATCGATGACGACTACTACGCCCGGGAGGCATTGGCGCTTCTGCTCGCTCGCGACGAGCGGACGCGCGTCTGGGACAGCGCCGAAAGTATCGATGCGGCCCTCCTGCTTCTTGAGCGAACACCCGGTCCCGGACCCGACGTCATCTTGCTCGACGTGCAGTTCGGCGCTGACGCCCGCGCGGGCATCGATGCACTCCCTGCGCTCGCCTCGGCATGCACCGGAGCGAGGGTCCTCGTGACTTCCGTACTGCGCAACGAGGCCACCGTGCTTGCAGCTGTGAAGGCCGGCGCAGATGGCTACGTGTGGAAGAACGAATCTGGCTCGGGCATCGCCTCGGCAGTCTGCAGGCTCACCGAGGGACGCTTCGTCATGACGCCGAGCATCGCACAGGCTGCGCTCGGCCAGGCGCAGGCCGCCCGCGAGTACGCGATCGAGGTTCTCGGTACCGAACCGCAGTACGCCGATCTGACGTCGGCGCTGAAGCGCACGCTCTATCTGTTCTGCCTCTGCGGCATGTCCGTTCGAGAGATCGCGCTTGAGCTGCAAGTCAGTCAGCACACCGTGTCGTCTCGCATCAAGGCGGCCTACCAGATCATCGACGCGGGATCCCGTCAGGAAGCATTCGCGCGGCTCGTCAGCCGTGCCGATCCGGAGGTGGAGCTACGATGAACGCTCACCACGAGAGCACGAAGATGACTGTTGCGCGGGTCGTAATCGCCTTGTCAGGCTTCGCAATCCTTGCCGGCATGAGTGTTGCCGACCCGGCCGGAGGGTGGGCCGCCGGATCGACTGGCGCCGGACTCTTGGCAATCATGCTCGCCTTCTCACTCGCGATCGATGCGTGCCTGAGGTGGTTGAGCGGAGTACGTGGTTGGCCCCTCGCGACCGGAACGGCAAGTATGGCGAGCGTCTGGTTCATTTCCTTCGCCGTAGCACTCGCGCACAACCTGAGCTACATGGTTCCCGGCGGCGGCTGGCTCACCCCGGCGACAGCGCTGCTCGCAATCACACTGGCTGTCGTCTTCGCCGCCGCGGTTCTCCCCTCGCCCGCAGCCATAACAACGTGGCTTGTCGTGGCGGGGGTATTCGGCCTTTTCGGGGGCGTCGGGACGGGGCTGTTCGTCTTTGAAGACGAGCTCTGGTATCGCATCACTTTCACGGCGATCACGCTCCTTGCGATGGGTATGCTCGGTCTCTACGTACGCCGCGCGCTCCGCAAACCCGGCGCTCTGGCCCGACGTATCGGCACGGTCTTCGTACTGACAGCGATTGTGGTTGCTTACTCGGTAGCGCTTGCTGCCTTGCCGACTACGTTTCTCGCAATCACAACCGCAATCGCCGGGGGACTCCAGGGCGAGGGAATCGCGCAGTCCGTGGCCGAATCGGTCTCGATGGTGTTCCCCTGGATCTATCTCGGCGTGCTACTGCCGCTCTCTGCGGCGCTGCTCGCGTTCGAACGCCGAGATGCCGTGCTGGCACGGGCAGCCGCCGGCAGCGAACGCGCCCGGCTCAACCGGGATGCGCACGACCGCGTCTACAACCGGCTGACCGCGCTCGCGAACCGGATGCTGGCCGAAGGTCGCCCTGCAAACGAGCCTGCGGAAGTGCGCGCAACCGTCGCGGAACTCCAGCACATCCTCGGTGACGCGCCGGCAAGCGCTTCCGAGCAGGGAGTCCCCCTCGGCAGCCTGCTCGAAGACCTGCGCGACGACGCCCCGCGGCGCTGGAATGTCGAGGTGACGCTCGAGGGTGAGGGTCTCGCAACGATTACCGATCCCCGCGTGGGCTGGGAGCTCCTGTGCATCGCCGAGGAAGCTATTGCGAACTCCTCTGTGCACGGGGCGGCTTCGACCGTGACTGTGCGAATAGACGTCGACGCGAGCGGAGTCGTGCTCCTGATCGCCGATGACGGCAGCGGCGTTGGCACGAGATTCGATTCGACGCAGTTGCCCGCAACCTCGACCGGTATCCGCGGGATGATTACCCGCACGGCTGCGCTCGGCGGGACGCTTACCGTAGAGTCCGGTGCCGCTGGCGGCACGTTTGTTACGGCGAGAGTTCCCCTCTAGAGCGACGTGCAGCGGCGGCGCACGCGGTTCCCTATTCCGCTACACTTCTGGTCGCTCACCTTCGCCCTATCAGACCGCGTAACGTCAGGAGCCCGTGTGTCGTCCTCGCGATTGACCGGTCGCATCATCCCGCTCTTGTGCCTCTTGGGCGCCGTGATGTTCTGGGGCACAAGCTTCGCCGCGACCAAGACTGCACTCGACAGTTTCAGTCCGATGACGGTCATCTGGCTGCGGATGGCGCTGGCCACGCTCATCTTCGCGCCTACATGGTTCTTCATCCCGAAACCGGCGTACCAGCGCGGTGACGTGAAGTGGCTCGCGCTCATCGCACTTCTGATGCCGTGCATCTACTACCTCGCCGAGGGCTACGCAATCCGCTTCACAACCTCGAGCGCCGCCGGTGTCATCTCGGCAATCGTGCCGCTCCTTGTGGCCGCGGGCGCATGGCTGTTCCTGCGAGAACACCTCTCACTCCGTTCAGGCGTGGCAATCGCGATTTCGCTCGTCGGCGTCGCAATGCTTTCGGTGGGAGGCCAAACGCAAGCCGCAGCCCCGAACCCCGTGCTCGGCAACGTGCTTGAGGTCACCGCCATGGCGTGCGCGGCCGGATCGATGATCGCGATCAAGCACCTCTCGTCTCGCTATAATCCCTGGTTCCTGACCGGTATGCAGGCCGTTGTGGGCGCGGTGTTCTTCCTGCCAGGCGCCATCGCCAGTGGACCCGCAAGCTGGGCGGACGCCTCCCCGCTCGCTTGGGTGAGCGTCGCCTATCTCGGCACCGTCGTGTCGATCGGGGCGTTCGGCCTCTACAACACCGCAGTCGTACAGATGCCCGCGAACCGGGCCGCACTGGCAATCAACCTCGTGCCCGCTGTGGCGATACTGTCTGGATGGCTGGTACGCAGCGAGTCGCTTTCGGGATTACAGCTGGCAGCCTGCGCGATCATCGTGGGTGCGGTGGTGCTTTCCGAGACGGGCACGGCTCCACTTGCGCCCTCGGAAGCGATTGCCGCCGCCGGGTTTGCTGCCGCGTCGAAGCCAGACGGGGAGTAACACGCTCCTGGAATCAGGAATAGTCCGGGGTCGCTAGAACTCGAGCCCCTCGACCCGCTCGAACACCACGCCGACTCTCGCGAGGAACGCCCAGGGGTCGAAGATCGCATCAAGCTGCTCATCGGTGATGCCGGCGCCCGAAACTTCGGTGTCCCCCGCGAGCAGGTCCCGGAGGCCTGGCCCGCTTCTCGCCTGCTGGATGTCGTCCCACACGCGCATCGAGTTACGCTGCACGACCTCGTACGCATCCTCGCGCGACATGCCGCTATCAACGAGCGCGAGCAGAACGCGCGAGCTGTAGATGAGCCCGCGAGTCGCGTCGAGGTTCGCCCGCATACGCTCGGGATACACCACGAGGCCGTCGAGGATCCACTCAAGCTTCGAGAGCAGATAGTCTGTCGCGATGAAGCTGTCGGCAAGCACGACGCGCTCTGCCGAGGAGTGCGAGATGTCGCGCTCGTGCCACAGCGCCACGTTGTCGAAGCCCACCTGCGCGTTCGCTTTGACGACGCGCGCGAGGCCGACAACGCGCTCGGCCGTGATCGGATTGCGCTTGTGCGGCATCGCGCTCGAGCCCTTCTGGCCCTTGGCGAAAGGCTCCTCGGCTTCGAGCGTGTCGGTCTTCTGGAGCGCGCGGATCTCGGTTGCGATCGACTCAGCCGTGGCGGCAACAGTCGCGAGCACCGCGAGCACGTGCGCATGGCGGTCGCGCGCGATGACCTGCGTGGAGAGCGGGTCGGGTGTCAGGCCAAGCTTCTCGCAGACGTACTGCTCGACGAACGGGTCGATATTGCTGTACGAGCCGACTGCGCCGGAGATCGCGCCCCAGGCACAGGAGAACTTCCGGGTGGCGATCAGACGGCCCTCGGCGCGCTTGAGCGCCCAGGCCCACGCTCCCCACTTCATGCCGAAGGTCATCGGCTCAGCGTGAATACCGTGCGTGCGGCCCACGCAGAGCGTGTCTTTGAACTCGAGCGCGCGTCGCTGGCAGATGCGGCCAAGTCGACGTACATCCTCGAGGATGATGTCCTGCGCCTGCGTCATCTGGTAGCAGAGCGCGGTATCGCCGAGGTCACTCGATGTCATGCCGTAGTGGACGAACTTGCTCGGCTCGCCGATGTGCTCGGCCATGCTCGTAAGGAACGCGATAACGTCATGGTTTGTCTCGCGCTCGATCTCCTCGATGCGCGTCAGGTCGAACGCGGCCTTCTCGCGAATCTCGGCGGCTGCCTCGGCGGGAATCACGCCCAGCGCGGCCTGCGCCTCGCACGCAAGGACCTCGATCTCTTTCCAGATCTCGAACTTGTTCTCAAGATCCCAGATGCGGCCCATTTCGGCCCGGGTGTAGCGTTCGATCATGAAGGGTGCCCCCTGAGGTTGCGGTCGTCGTGTGCACCCATTATCGCCGAGGAGCGCCGCAGGGTCACGCGCCTACCGCAGGCGGATATCCAGCAGACACCGCTCGCCGTCCGGCTGACCGAGGCGCTCGAGAATCTCGATGTCGAGTCCGGCGCCCTCAAAGGTGCCTTCGTCGACGGCGGCGGCGATGCCACACAGGACGTCGATCTCGTACTCCGGCACGCCGTGCTCACGCCAAGCCTCCACGAGCGGGCACGCGGTCATTCGCAGCACGATGCGGCTCGTTCCGAGTTCCTCGACGCCGGGCTCGAAGAGCTCGCCGCCACACGGGGAACCGTCACAGAAGAGCGCGCCAATCTCCTCCATGTCGCCTTCCTCGGCGGCCTCGCGATACTTCTCGCCGATCTCGACGCCCCGGTCATAGATGGCGCGCCGCATCAGTTCGATGGCCTGTTCGGGGCCAAGTTCCTCTGCGAGCGTCTGGTAGAGGTGCAGGTACACGAGCGCGCGGTTCGCGAACGAGGCGCGCGTCTCGGCTTGAGCGATATCGAGCGGGGTGGGGCTGCCACTGGCTGCGCTCATGGGTTCCTCGCATTCGTTTCGGGCGGCCGGCTCCGTAGATGGCCGCACGCCAATCATCGCACATGCCCGAAAGCCTGGACGTATGCTGACAAAGACTCCTGGGACAAGACTCACTCTTTTTTGTTGTCATTCACTACATATCAGTTGTACAGTAGTCCTATGACATCACTACTCAATATCGGACCGCATCTCATCGCCACCCGACGCATCAACGGAATATCGCAGCGGGAACTTGGCGTTCGTCTCGGCGTTCGTCAGCAGCAAGTTGCCCGCTGGGAGGCGACTGGCTACCGAACCGCCAGCCTTGCACACGTCGCGGCGGCCGCAGCTGCTCTCGGCTGTAATCCGGGCGCCATTGCCACACCGCTCGCCAACACCCCGCTTGCTGCCGAGGCTCCCGCCACGTACGCCGTCGATTCGAGTTCCGCAATGACCCCTGTTCGTGACCTCGGCGAGATCGCTGCTCGCGTCCGCGCACACGGCGATGCACTCCGCGACCGCTACACCATCACGCGCGTTGGCGTATTCGGATCGTTTGCGTCCGGCGAACAGACGCCACTCAGCGACGTGGACATCGTCGTGGACATCGAGGATCCGGGCGGCTTCCGTTTCATCGAGGCCGCCGACTTCACAGAGGAGATTCTCGGGCGAAGAGTGGACATCGCACGACCGCACCTACTCAAAGATCGGCTTCGCGACCGCGTGCTGGAAGAGGTCATCTATGTCTGGTCAGCGTGACGAGTCGCTCGTGCTCGATGACATCATCGACGCCGCAAGGCGCCTGATTGATCTTGGAAGCGACGTACCGACCGCCACGATCGGCCTGGACCGTGATCACAACGAGATGATTCTCTGGAATCTCGTCGTTCTCGGCGAGGCGACCAAACGACTGGACGCGAGCACGCGCGCGCGTTTCACACAAGTGCCCTGGAGCAGCGTGGCTCGCACGCGCGACCGCGTCACCCATCACTACGAAGGCATCGACTGGGAGACGGTGGGTCAGATCATCGACATCGATCTTCCCGTTGTCCTCAAGCAACTCGTGGCTATTCGTGATACCTTGCGCGCGGAGTTTGACGCTACCTGAGGCAGCGTGGGTCGCTTTGACTCCGAGGCGCTCGCCTGCCGCGCTGACGGGTACGTATCCTTCATGGCTTCCTGTCGTACGAGATCTCCGAGGAGGGATCGGCCATGTTCGAGGCGTCGATCAAACGAACCTACCCCATGACTGTCGCGTTCATCTCGATGCGCGGCCCGTATGCACAGATACCGGCGGCATTTGGCCGCCTGTACGCCTGGATTGCTGAGCGGGCGATGATGCCCATGGGCATGCCGGCCGGCGTCTACCTGTGTGACCCGGCGACGACACCCGAGGCAGAGGCTACCTGGGAACTCTGGGCTCCGATTGCCGACGGAACGCCGCCTTTCGATACGGATGACAGCAGCATCGGCGTGAAGGCCATACCCGCAGGAACGGTCGCATCCGCGATGCATAAGGGCCCGTACGATGAGATTGCGCCGACGTACGAAGCACTCGCCGCGTGGATCATCGAGAACGGCTACATCGTCGCCGGCGCTCCTCGCGAGATCTACTACTCGGATCCGGATGAGGTCGCAATCGAGGACACGCTCACCGAGGTGCAGTTCCCGGTACAGTCGGCATAGCGGCCACACGACCGCTCACAAGAACGTAAGGGGCGCCGCCCTTCTCGGACGACGCCCCAAGAAGCTCTGGACGTACCGCTCACTCGTAGTGCAGCGCCGCCACGATGTCGAGTTTGGTCGCCTGCCGTGCCGGGATGAGCGCCGCCACCACACCGAACGTCATGCCGATGACAAGCGCGATCGCGAGACCGTTGTACGGGAAGTAGTACGGCATCTTGAAGCCGACCGTGTTCATCGCATCGACCATCGAGTAGCCGAGCCACACGCCCGCCAGCATGCCGAGAACCGTACCGAGTGAGGCGAGTAACAGCGACTCCGCGATCACCATCCGCCGAACCTGCTTGCGGGTGGAGCCGATCGCCCGGAGCATGCCGATCTCGCGTGTACGCGCGAGCACGCCTATCGCGAGCGTGTTGAGCAGCGCGAGAAGCGACGGTACCGCCAGCACGAAGAGCATGAAGTACATCGCGCCGTAGACCTGCTGGAACGTCTTCACCTGCAGGTCGCGCCACTCCTTCGTGTCGTAGAGAGCGAACTGGGGGAAGTCCTTGAGCGTGCTCTTGAGCGAAGCGAGCGACGCAGCCTTATCGGCTCCCGACTTCGCATTGGCCATGATCACGACGTCGGCGGTAACACCGAAATCGCGCTCAAGCTCGCTTTGCGAGACGTACGCGGTGGCGAGCTTGGCGTTCAGGTAATCGCTCCCCACTGCGGCAATGGTGTACGTCTTGGTCCCTGCGGGCGTCTCAAGCTTCAGCTTCTCGCCCTTCGCAAGCCCGTTCTGCGCCGCGAAGATGCCGTTCACCATGATGGTGGAGTCGGTCCCCAGCTTCGCCAGGTCGACCTGCGAGGATCCGTCGGAGAACTCGAAACTCGCCACCTTCTGGTACGCCACGGGGTCGATACCGATGACCTGGAGACTCGTGGTCCCCATAGCGGCTCTGCCGACGCGCAGCGTTGCCACGTCGCCCACGCCCTCGGTTGCCTTGACCTCGCGCAGGAGTGCGTCGTTTGCACCGACGGTGCCCGTCGATAGAAGCATATTGCTTGGGATGACGAGGAAGTCTGCACCCATCGCCTTGTCGATATAGCTGATGAACCCGTCAAAGACCGACGTGAATGTGCCGAGCAGTGCGATGACAACAGCGACGCTCACCATCATGGCCGATGCGGTCACGGCTGCGCGGCCCGCGTTGCGCTGGAGGTTCGCGCGGGCAAGCGCGCCCTCCTGCCGGAACGCGAGATCGATCGCTCGCCCGAACGCGTCGGTCACCGGCTTCACGAGCGCTGGCGTCACAAGCGCTAGACCGACGAGGAAGACCACCGAGCTGAAGCCGACAACGCTGGTGTTCCTCGAGACAAGGCCGGCCACGGCCGCCGCGATGATGGCGGCACCGATCCACGCCCGGCGAGTAACGACCTTCTCGTACACGTCGCCCATCTGGGGACGCATCGCTTCAAGGGGTGTAATGCGCGCGGCCGCCCGCGCGGGGATGAGCGCGGAGAGTACGGTGACACCAACACCCATTCCGATGGCAAGGATCCACGTACTCGGCAAGAACACCGGCTTGCCGACAGACAGGTGGAGCAGATCGCTGTAGATGGAACTCAGGCCGCTCAAAGCAGCACTCGAAAGTCCGTAGCCGACAACAATGCCGATCGCGGTGCCGAGCACGCCCTGCACGAGGCTCTCGGTGAGGAACATGCCGAAGATCGTGCGTTGCGACGCTCCGATCGCCCGCAGCATACCGATATCGTGGCGCCTCTCAGCCACCACGGTGCGGAAGGTGTTGAGGATGATGAAGCCCGCCATCACGATGGCGAACACGCCGAACATGTTGATGATGAACGACCCGAGTTTAAGCGACGCGAAGAGCGACGAGTTCGCCTCGACCCCGCCCGTGAGATACGCGTCACCGACCGCTTTCTGTGCGGCTGCGGTAACGGTCGGCCGATCGGAGCCGGCCTTGATCGCAGCGTCCACCTCGCTGATGCGGTTGCCGGTGTCGAGCATCGCCTGTGCGGCAGGAAGGCTCACGTACGCCTCGTCATTTCCGGGGACCGTCAGGATATCGAGCGTGCCGACGACCTCGAGTTTCGTCACGCCGAACGCCGAGGGGATCTCGAGCGTGTCGCCAACGCCAAGGCCAAGCGACTTGGCTGTGGAATCCGGAAGCGTGACCGACGGATTGCGTCCGGAGCCTGTCCAGACACGGTCGGCCGCCAGATCATCGGCGGTGAGGAACCGCCCTGAGGTCACCGGGTACGGGCGAACGCTCACGGCACTGTCGGGATCGACGCCGATGAGGCTGATGGTGCCGACCGGATACTTTTTGGGCTGCAGCGCTACGGGCACTCGAAGCATCGGCGTCGCCGCAGCCACGCCATCGACTCCGGCCACTGTGGCGGCCACGGATGCATCGAACTGGCCGGTCGACTTGGAAGTGACGACCAGATCCGTCTGTCCGGTAGCGGCAACCATGCTGCTCTGAAGCGATTGCAGCATGGCCGGCAGAATGCCGTTGAGCCCGAAGAGCAGCATGACCCCGAACACGATGGCAAGCGTGGTAAGCGCGGTTCGGAGTTTGCGTCCCTTCAGGTAGCGAATCGCAAGTGTGAGCTGGACGTTCACAGGAGTCCCACCTTCTCCATAGCCGCGCGAGCGGACTCCGCACCGGAGATCTTTGCGTCGTCGACCACGCGACCATCACGCATGAAGACGATGCGGTCAGCGTGCGCGGCGATCCGGGGGTCGTGCGTCACCATGAGAATCGCGCGACCCCACTCGCCGGAGACCTGCTTGAGCAGCGCGGCAATCTCGTCGCTGCTGCGCGAATCGAGGTTGCCGGTCGGCTCGTCGGCGAGGATGAGCGCGGGCTCGCTCACGAGCGCGCGTGCGACAGCGACGCGCTGCTGCTGACCGCCTGAGAGTTGGTCCGGCCGATTCTTGAGACGATCGCCGAGGCCGATGCGCTTCAGCCAGTCCGAAGCGGCCGCGTTGGCCTCGTCCGCCTTCTTGCCATCGAGCACGAGCGGAAGCGCGACGTTCTCGACAGAGCTGAGCACCGGAATGAGGTTGAAGAACTGGAAGACAAAGCCGATGCGCTGACGCCGGAGTGCGGTCAGCTCGGTATCGTTCATGCCCGCGATGTCACGACCGTCGATCATGACCGAACCGCTGCTCGGCGTGTCGAGACCGCCGATGAGGTTGAGTAAGGTGGACTTACCACAGCCGCTCGGGCCCATGACGGCCACGAACTCCCCGGCCTCGACCGACAGGCTCACCGCGTCAAGCGCGGTCACGGCCATGTCGCCGCTGCCATACACCCGGGACAGATTCTTCGCTTCAACGATTGCCATGTTGATGGTCTCCTTACTCATACGGCGCGTCAGGATCAACTGCTGTTCGGCGTGTCACTCGCTTCCGGGTTGATCGTGACGGCGACCACTCTACTCGTACCCAGTTTAGCTGCGACGCGACGGCGATCGCTTCTTGCCGGTTCCGTCGACGGAGGGCCTGCCTCGCATGGAGAAAGCTCCACGCGTGGCTCCCCACAGCCGCTCTGGAACCGCCGTATAGTCGACCGGCTCGGGTGCCGTCCAACCACGCTTCACGGAGACGATCCTCAGAGTAACGGTGACGAGAACCGCGACCACTAGCGCGACCGGCTTCACGATATGCATCCACGTGACAAGCAGGACGTAGAGGGTAGAGCCAAGCGCAGCCGCCGTCCCGGAAAGCGTGCCGGGCTTCAGAACCTGGGGCGTCTCGTTGCAAAGAACGTCTCGTATGACACCGCCGCCAACACTGGTGACAACTCCGAGGAGGACCGCTGGTACGACAGTCAGTCCCGCAAGCAGCGCCTTGTCGGCACCCACGATGGCGAACAGGCCGAGAGAGAGAGCGTCGAGATACAGGAAGGGTCGCTGGAGACGTCTACCAAGCGACGAGAAGAAGAATCCGACTACCGCAGCGGCAAGCGCCACGGCAAGCAGGCGCCAGTGTTGGAACGCCGCAATGCCTTGCGTCTGCAATAGGACGTCGCGCAGGATACCGCCACCGAGAGCGTTGACGACTGCGAGCACGGCCACGCCTGAGATGTCCATCCGCTTCTCAGCAGCACGCGTCGCACCAGAAAGGCCACCGACAAACGCAGCGGTGAGCTCGTAGAGCATCGGCACCTTCACGATAGTGGCGGTCACCGGAAGCGTCGTCGTGACAGCGGACGGCAAGGCGCTCGCGATGATGCCGGGCACGATCGTCGTGATGACGCTCGCGAAGCCGGTCGGCTCGACTGCGGAGGTCGCGACCGAGATGGCGGCACTAGCGGTTGCAGTGATTGATGCGGCGACAGATGCGAGCATTCAGACACTCCGTGAGAATCGATGCGGGACGACTGAGACTCAGAACTTCCATCATGTACCTACCCGAACCGGCGTTCCGCGACCGATGGACACCTGTTACTTCGTACTCCCGTAGTAGCGTGCCAAGATACACCGCTCGTGGCTGTGCGGGCGTGGCTTCGAGGCTTACAGTAGTCGCATGGACAACATCCTGAGCATACGAGCGCGCTGGCAGCGACTGAGTCCGTTCGCGGCCGATGTTGTGATCGCAGTCGGGCTCACGCTCCTTGTGTGGCTACAGATCTGGGCGTTCACGACGCTTCGTCCGGAGTTCGTACGATTCCCGCGCCCGATGCCGCAGCCCCAAGATGCCTCGGTCCTTCCCTATCTGCTCTCAGGAGCCGCATTCCTCCCACTGATGCTACGCCGGAGGATTCCATGGCTTCCCGTCTTACTGACTTCGCTTGCCGCGCTCCTGTACTCGATGAGCCGGATGCCCCCGGCGATGACAATCCTCGGCCCGATGGTCGCGCTCTACTCACTTGCCGCGGACACGAAGGAGCGGCGCACGACACTCATCACGCTTCTGCTTGCGGGCTCGGCTGTCGCGATCCCCGCGTTCGTCTTCAGCAACGTCTCGAAAGTCGTGGAGTCCACCGGCTTGTTCGTCATGCTCGCAGCCGCCGCGCTCCTTGGTGACACGGCACGGTCACGGAGAGCGTACATCGAAGCGGTCGAGCAACGCGCGATCGAGGCCGAGCGAACACGTGATGAAGAGGCGCGGCGTCGCGTCGACGAAGAGCGCATCCGTATCGCGCGCGAGGTGCACGACATCATCGCGCACAGCCTCTCGATCGTGAACGTGCAGGCAAGCGCGGGCATCACGCTCCTCGACGCCGACAATCCCGCGCGGGCACGCGAGTCGCTCGGGCATGTGCGCGACACGAGCAAGCAGGCGCTCGCGGAGCTGCGCTCGATGCTCGACGTGCTACGCACCGGCGAAGGCGACGCACCGCTCGGGCCGATCGCCGACATCACACAGTTCGAGAAGCTTGTGCAGCCCGTGCGGGACGCCGGTATCGCTGTCGACCTCTCGATCGACGTCGACCCTACGCTCGTCCCGGCGTACGCGTCTGTGTCTGCGTATCGCATCGTGCAAGAAGCGCTCACCAACACCGTCCGACACGCAGGCGCGAGCCGCGTTCAGGTACAGCTCGCGGTCCGCGACGGGCTCCTTGAGATTGAGGTCACCGACGACGGCACCAGCACCGAGGCTCCCATCGTCGGAGCCACCAGTGGTCACGGGCTTCGCGGCATGTCCGAGCGGGTAGGCGCTCTCGGGGGCACCTTCAGCGCTGGTCCGATGGCCGAGGGCGGCTTCCACGTGTCAGCGTCAATCCCCCTAACGAGGAGCGTCTAGATGCCGATCCGGGTCCTTATCGCCGACGACCAGGCACTCGTGCGCGCCGGTTTCCATGTACTACTCGACGCTCACGCCGACATCGACGTCGTTGGCGAGGCCGAGAATGGCCTTGAAGCTGTGCGCCTCGCTGCTGAACTCGCGCCCGACGTCATCCTCATGGACATTCGCATGCCGGAGATGGACGGGCTTGAGGCCACGCGTCGCATTCTGGGCGACGGGGTTGAAACCGCGCCGCGTGTGCTCGTGCTCACGACGTTCGACGCCGATGAGTACGTGTACGAGGCGCTCCGGTCGGGAGCGAGCGGCTTCTTATTGAAGGACACGGACCCCGCGCAACTGGCTGAGGCAGTGCGAGTCATAGCCCGCGGCGACGCGCTTCTCGCGCCCGCCGTCACGCGACGGCTCATCACCGAGTTCGCGTCACGACCCGAGGTACGCCGGGCGCATCCTGCCGAGCTTGAGGCGCTTACCGAGCGTGAACGTGAAGTACTCTCACTGGTGGCGCAGGGTCTCTCGAACGACGAGATCGCGACGCACCTCTTCATCAGCCCGACGACCGCCAAGACGCACGTGTCACGCGTGATGACGAAGCTGATGGCGAGAGACCGAGCGCAGCTTGTGGTCATCGCGTACGAGGCGGGCCTGGTTGTAGTAGCGCCGAGCGAGCGGTAGCGAATCGTGGGAATCGACTCTGTGGTTTCCCTTGTCACAATCTCTACGTTTTTGTAGACTTTTCTACGGAGGCGATTTCACATGATTGATTACGTGCAGATATCAGCCCAGATCAGCGAGGCGACGCGAGACAGGCTCGACCTGTACGCGCGCGAGACCGGTATGAAGAAGAGCCGACTCGTTGAGGACGCGATTCTCGCCCACCTCGATACGCTCGACGCTGTGCCGTCCGAGTACGTGATTCCCGCAAGCATCGTCTTGGATGCGGTCACCTGGGATGCAGTACTCGCCGACATCGAACGTCCGGCCGAGCCCACAGCCGCATTGCGCGAACTCATGCTGCGATCGCGCGATGCTGGTTAGAACGCTCGAACGCTCGGACGTGCGCGTCGGGTTCTCGTGCGGCGAGCCCTCGCTCGACGTGTTCCTCGAGCGCTACGCCTGGCAGAACCAGACTCGTCACAACCTCGGCGTGACGTACGCCGCGATCGATGATTGGACTCGAAGGGTCGTCGGCTACTTCACCATCGCGGCAGCCTCGATCGCGAGTGACTCGGCCGATGCGCCACTCGCCCCGGGCGGTTACTCCGAGATTCCTGTCGTCCGCATAGCGCGGCTTGCGGTCGATACACGCGTCCAGGGAATCGGCCTTGGCTCGGAACTGCTACATGCGGCGCTTCGCATCGCGCTCGAGGAGTCCACGCGTATCGGGTGCGCCGGCGTCGTGATTGACGCACGCCCCGAGGCGACCGGCTTCTACGAGCGCTTCGGCTTTCGCCCGCTCGGCATTCTCGTCGGCGGCGGCGCGACGAGACCTCGTCCGGTGCCGATGTGGCTGGTTATTGGCTCGGTCCGAAAAGCGCTGGGGTAGCACTCGCACAACAGCAGCATGTCAGACCCTCCCCGTACGATGAGGCGAGATCTTTCCGTCTACCAGGGAGGGCACACCATGCGAGAAGCATCCGCAGATGAGAATGATGCGAACGAAGTCGACACCCGCACCGCCACTGACCGGCTACTGCAGGATACGTACGGTGTAACCGACGAGGGAATACAGGCGCTTATCGAACCAGCGAAGGCCGACAAGGCCCGCGACGCCCTGCGCCCGCGAACCATACTCAAAGGTAGGGCGGGCTCCCATCAGCAGCTCACGTGATCGGCAACACCGGCACCGATGCAATTGCCGCTAGTCCCCGTATCTTCACGTGCGGTCGCTGGGGAATGTCGCGCTTCAGCCCTTTGGTCAACGTCGGGAAGTGCTCAATGAGTGCCCGGACCAGCTTCTGGCATCCGTAGCTCAGCACATCTGTTGTCGGAAGATGGAAGAGCTCCTCGTATTGCTTGATGGCGCGCAGGACGCCAGTCTCGGTCATGTCCTCGTGGCTCAGCGCGATAGCCACCACCTTGGCGGTCGAGATTGACTCGATCAGCTTGATTTCGCTCTCGATCGACGGCATCGGCAGCTGAGGGAAGTCGCAGCGGAACTTTCGCGCTGGCGGGTGCTGGATGATAACGCCGTCGGGCTTGCTCCCCTTGAGGATGCCGAGCGAACTCATGAACGCGGGGTGGCCCGCAGCGCCCTGGCCTTCGACGAGAATGATATTGGGATGCTCGTTCTCGAACGCCTCGACCACGGCGTTCTCGATCTCGCCGACCACGAACTGCGAGATGAGGGCGTCGATCGGCACACCGTAGCGCGCGCCTTGCATCATGCTCGACTGGCCCGTCGCGACAAGCACCGACTTGATACCGATCTCGTTCAGCGCCTTGTTGAGCTCCACTGCGGTCGTCCGCTTTCCACACGCGCAGTCGGTACCCAGCATGGCGATCACCGGGATGTTCACCTCGGAGATTCGACCGGTGAACACGTGCAGGTCTTCAAGGCTCGGAGGCTTCCTGATGTCAGTGATGGTGACACCTTTCCGGGTCGCCCTTTCGGCAAACTCCGAATCATCGGAAAAGAACTGGTGAAGGCCGTTGATGATGTCCATGCCACTCTCCATGGCCTCAAGCACCAGCAGTCGCTCATCGGCGGATATGCAGGCCTCGAGCGGGGCCTTCCCGTAGATGTAGCAGTCGGGGGTCGCCGGAAGTTTACCGAGGGCGTCGGCCAAATCTGCAAAGATCGGGATACCGGCGTTGCTGAGGCCCAGTTCCTCACCGGCATCCTTGCCAGTCAATGAACTGTCGATGACTCCGACGATGGTGTACTTCTCGGAATGACGAATGAGACCGGCGGCCGTCTTGCCGTCGATGTGACCGAATTGGTTCTCGCAGAACACTAGAGCGGTTTCTTTCACGTTGAGGCGAACTCCTCGCGTAGGGAATAGGCGCGACGCCACGCGTCGGCTTGTGGTCAACGCACCCGGGGCCACTCGCATTCGGAAGCTGTCGCTGCCTTGCGCTAGCCTTTCGAGTTCGTGTGCGGTGTCGTGAATGCTTCGGGCCTGCGCCGCCAGCAGTTCAGAGAGATTACCCATGGATGTCCGAATGCGGCGCTGTTTCAGGAGTACGAAGAGCCTGAAACCTGCCACTCAGGGGGCGACTGCAATGAAGGGAAGGCGTCGAGTCAGCCGACCGGCAGTCCGGGTAGACGCGGTATTGCGCGCAGGCCAAGTATACCACGCCGGGCCAAACGCCCTCCGACGCATGGTCACGCGTACACCGCAGGGAGTACGCGGAATCACTCCCGTCGCAGGACGTTTGAGAGCGGCCGTCTGCCTACGATTGGAGCGTGAACAATTCCAACCGGAGGTGACGGATGACCATCTCGAAGACGCTGCGACGATACCGTGGCTGGATCGCGCTCGGCGTGCTCGTCGCAGTTGGCGGCACGGCGTACGTGATGACGCGACCGGCGAGCAGCGACACCGCCGCAACCACGTACACGACCGGCACGGCAGCAACCGGCACGCTTTCTGTGACCGTCGCCGGCACCGGAAACCTCGAAGTCGACGGCACCACCGACGTCTATCCCGCCACCTCCGGGACCGTCGCGTCGATCAAGGTCGCCGAGGGTGACAAGGTCGATGTCGGGGACGTGCTGTTCACACTCGACGCCGAGACCGCCCAGGCAGCGACGGCTAAGGCGCTTGCCGGCTACCGCCAGTCACAGCAAGGCGTTGCACAGTCGTCTGCAAACCTCGTCAAGGCGAACAACAACCTCGCCACCCTCCAGAAGCACGCCAAGGAGCCGAGTAGTACCGTCACAAGTGCGGATATCACCGCCGCAAAGGCGGAGGTCTCCTCGGCATCTGCTGGTCTGACTTCTTCAAAGGCGTCGCTGACCGTGGCGTCCCTGGAGTACGAGCAGACGCACGCGGCCGAGAGCGACCTGACCATCAAGGCATCTGCAGCCGGAGTCATCTACGCACTCAACATCGAGGTCGGCGACACGGTCTCGACTTCGGGCGGCAGTTCGTCGTCGTCGAGCGGGTCCACGGGCGGCGGCGCCACCGGAGGCGCAACCACATCCGCAACCTCGTCGTATTCGAGCGCGCCGATCGTCATCGCGCCTGTGCAGCCGCTCGCGGTGCACCTCACCGTGAACGAGGTCGATCTCCCGACGCTGAAGGTCGGTCAGCGCGCCGACATCGCCTTCGACGCGCTCCCCGACGTCATGGCAACCGGCAAGATCTACGACATCTCCAAGACCGGCACGAGCTCCTCGGGTGTTGTCACCTTCGACGTATGGCTGTCGCTCGATGTGGCCGATGCGCGTCTTCGCTCGGCGATGTCGTCCTCGGCCACCATCATCACGAGCGTCGTGAAAGATGCGCTCCTCGTACCCAACGGCGCCGTGAAATCCGACGGCAGCGGCGGCTACTACGTGCAGACCCTCGACGCGAGTGGCGCTCCGCAGAAGGTCGTTGTGAAGACCGGCGAGGCCAGCGCGACGCAGACGCAGATCCTCTCGGGCATCGCCGCGGGTGACTCCGTCGTCACGGCATCGAGCAGCGCGAAGCTGACGAGCACCAGCGGCGGCTTCATGGGCATGGGTGGCGGCGGTCCGCGTGACTAGCGCCGTTATCGAAGCGCACGACCTCACCAAGACCTACGACGGTGCGGGCGCCGAGACACAGGCTTTGCGAGGTGTGTCGCTAACCATTGATGCAGGCGAGTTCACCGCGATCATGGGACCGTCAGGCTCGGGGAAGTCAACGCTCATGCACATCCTCGGCTGCCTCGACGTCCCGACAACCGGCACGTACCAGCTTGCCGGGCGCGACGTTGCGATGCTCAACACACACGAGCTTGCCGAGGTGCGTCGGGAAACGGTCGGATTCGTCTTCCAGGCATTCAACCTGCTCCCGCGCGCAACCGTCATGCGCAACGTGATCATGCCGATGCTCTACACGCAGGTTCCCTCTGCCGAGCGCCAGGAGCGAGCCGCGGCAGCACTGCGTTCGGTCGGCCTCGACGAGGATCTCTGGACACATAAATCGAACGAGCTTTCCGGCGGCCAGATGCAGCGCGTCGCCATCGCACGGTCGCTCGTGAACGACCCGTCGCTCATCCTTGCAGATGAGACCACTGGCAACCTCGACACCGCCACCGGCGATGCGGTGATGGACCTCTTCCGCTCGCTCAACGCCGAGGGGCGCACGATCGTCCTCATCACCCACGAACCGGATATCGCGAGCCAGGCAAAGCGCGTCATCCGCATCCAAGACGGCCTCATCGCCGGTGATGCGGCGAGCGAACACGCCGATATCCGCCAGTACGGGAATGGTGGTGCGTGATGCGCTTTGTCGACCTCCTCTCGGAGACCCTACACTCACTCACCTCCAACAAGGTCCGGAGCGGTCTGACCATCCTGGGAATCGTTGTCGGTATCGCGTCGGTCATCGCCATGCTCGCCATCGGCACCGGCAGCCAGGCTTCCATTGAGAGCAGCATCCAGGCGGCCGGCTCGAACGTCCTCACCGTAAGCTCGTCGTCAGGCGGTGATGGGCCGAGTGCGCGCATGGCTGACGGTGCATCGCAGACCCTCACCCGCGAAGACGCGGCCGCTCTCGCGCAGATCGAGCTCATCAGCGGAGTGGCTCCACAGTCCTCCGGACAGGGCCAGCTTGTGGCTCGCACTGCGAACGCAAGCGCGCAGCTCATCGGTGTGACGGCCGAGTATCAGACCGTCAAGAACCTCGAGCTCGCGAACGGCGCGTTCATCACGGCCCGCGACGATGAGAAGTACGCGCAGGTCGTCGTGCTCGGCTCGACACTCGCGACCGACCTCTTCGGCACCGATATCGACCCGGTGGGCCAAACGGTGCGCTCAGGCAACATGCTGCTGACCGTCGTCGGCGTGCTTGCCGAGAAGGGCACCTCCGGCTTCACGAACACCGACTCGTCAGCAATCCTGCCGCTCTCGACCGTGCAGCGCTACGTGACCGGCAGCGACAAGTTGTCGACCATCACCCTCACGGTCTCCGATGAGACGCAGATGACCGCCGCCGAGGGCTTCGTGACCGACACCCTCCTCACGCGCCACGGCATCACCGACTCCGCCGCGGCCGACTTCCGCATCCAGAACATGGCCGATATCCTCGCGACCGTGTCCACCGTGACCGGAACCTTCACGGCGCTCCTCGCGGCAATCGCCAGCATCTCACTGCTCGTCGGCGGTATCGGCATCATGAACATGATGCTCACCACCGTGACCGAGCGGACCCGCGAGATCGGCCTCCGTAAGGCGATCGGCGCAGATGACAACGTGATCTCCTCGCAGTTCCTTGCCGAGTCGATCATCCTCACCCTCGTCGGTGGCATCATCGGCATCCTCGCCGGTTGGGGGATCGCGTTGATCGCCGCCAACCTGCTGAACATGCAGGCGATCATCTCGCTCAACTCCATCGGCCTCGCGGTCGGGGTGTGCGCGTTCATCGGCGTCGTCTTTGGCTACTACCCCGCGCGTCGGGCTGCCGCTATGAGCCCGATCGAAGCGCTGAGATATCAGTAGAACTATCTGCGGCAACCCGCGACGGTCGCCCAAACCGAATGGAGTGATACGAGTGAAAAGGAACATCGTGATCGGATTGGTCGTTGTTCTCCTCGTCGGAGGCGCTTTCTTCGGAGGGACGGTCTTCGCGAAGAGCGGAGCACCCTTTGGCAACCTCGCCGGCGGCCCCGGCGGAGCAGGTAGGGCGGGCGGGCCGGGCGGCTCCATGAGCGAGGCCGATCGCGCAAAAGTGGCCGCGATGAGTGACACCGAACGCCGGGCGTTCTTCGAGAAGCAGATGGGTTCCGAAGGCGCGAGCGGCACAGCCGGTCCGCGCGGTGGCGGTGGCGGTCTGCTCGAAGGTGACGTCATCGAGGTCGCCAGCGACACAATCACCGTGAAAGTCGGAACGAACTCGCAGACCATCTACACCGATGCGAGCACAGTCATCGCGTACGAAGAAGGCGCCGCGAAGATCGCGGCCGGATCGAAGATCCTCGTCTTCTCCGAGCGCGCTGCCGACAACGTGAACACCGCGCAGGCGATCGTGGTCAAGAAGTAACAGCGGTCCCACAGCACCAACTCCCGGGCGTCGCGAATCTGCGGCGCCCGTTCGCACGCAGAGGGGGCCGCCTCTCGGCGACCCCCTACCATCGCTGCTGGACAGCGAAGCGTATCCGTTGTTGCGGGTGGTGCGTTAGCATCCGGGCAACTCGCCCGTTACGACGCCGTCCTACGAGGTAGACACCTCCGCAGCGATGCTGAATCTACTCAACGCTGAATCACCTCCTCGGATAGGCGGGTCGCGGTATCGCGCCCTCGGGGTTCACCCGTGACCATCGTCTAGCGAGAGTCATGCCGGACCGCGTACGCGACGTGCGCGAAGGGTATCATTGGCGAGGAAGCTCCTGCGGCGACAGTAGCCGCTCCGGCTCGTCATCAGCATGAGAGGACTCGCGTGACCGAGTCGACCGTCCCACAGGTGTCCAGCACGCTCTCCGCCGCCGACACGATCGCGCGCTGGAAACTGCGCTGGCGCATCAGCCGCGATGGCGCGGCGGTTTCGCCCGGACTCTTCCGTATCGGTGAGCCGTCGGCCGAATCCCCGGTCATCGTGACCTGCAACTACCGGATGACCTTCGACCTCGTGCGGCGCGACCTCGGCGGCCTCGACGTGTGGCTGCTCGTACTCGACACGCGCGGCGTCAACGTGTGGTGCGCCGCCGGCAAGGGGACATTCAGCAGCCGCGAACTCATGCTCCGCGCGGCGCTCACCGGCCTCGAGCGGTATGTCTCACACCGAACGCTCGTGCTCCCGCAGCTCGGAGCGACCGGCGTCTCGGCAGCCGACGTCCGCGCCACCTCCGGCTGGCGTGTCGTGTTCGGGCCGGTGCGTTCCCGAGACCTCAAAGCGTTCCTCGCGGCGGGCATGAAGGCGACGCCCGCCATGCGTGCGGTCACCTTCACGTTCGCCGAGCGCATGGCGGTCGTGCCGGTCGAACTCGTCGGCGCGTTCGTCGGCTGGTTTGCGCTCATCCCGTTCGCACTCCTCGGCATCGGCGCGCTCGTGTCGTGGGGCGGCGCGGCCGCGCTCATCGCACAGCCGCTCGCGGCGTATCTCGCCGGTGTCATCGGCGGAGGCGTGCTCGTTCCCGCACTCCTGCCGTGGCTGCCCGGTCGCGCACTGTCGCTGAAGGGTGCCGAGGCGGGCGTGATCGCCGGGCTCCTCGCAGGCCTCGTGCTGAGTGCGCCGCCGCTCATGATCGCTGCGGACACGCTCCTTGCAGGTGCAGTAGCGTCGTACATCGGCGTGAACTTCACCGGCACAACACCGTACACGTCGCCCTCGGGTGTCGAGAAGGAGCTTCGCGTTGCGCTCCCCCTTATGGGTGCGGCTTCGGTGCTCGCGGGCGTACTATGGGTCGTGCAGGCGTTCGGCGGCTAGGAGAATCATGGACGGATTTCGCTACCTGGGTGGCGTCGCCACCCTCGAACTCGATCGCGAGAAGTGCACCGGGTGCCAGGTGTGTCTCACGGTGTGCCCGCACGCGGTCTTCGCGGTCGACAACGATCGCCGCGTACAGATTGCCGACCTTGACGCCTGCATGGAGTGCGGAGCCTGCGCGAACAACTGCGCGTTCGGCGCGATCACGCTCACGCCCGGCGTCGGCTGCGCTGCCGCGATCATCCGCGGGTGGGTCACCAACACTGAACCCTCCTGCGGCTGCTCGGATGACGTAAGCGCACCCGCCAGCGCGTGCTGCGGCGGCGCGCCCGTAGCGACCGGCGAGCCCCTCGGCTCCGACCAACCGCAAGCGCCGGCTTGATGAGTCCCCCGGCTGTCGGTGACAGCCAGGCTCCGTAAGAAGCGCGCTCTATTCTCGACGACACGACCGTCAATTGTGTCCTTCTACCAAGGAAACAAACACGCATTTGTGTCCTTGCGTCAAGGACACATTCCTGATAATGTGTCCTTGACGAAAGGACACTCATGGACGTGATCGAGCAGCTGATAGTCGACTTCCAGGAACGCTCGCTCCCTACGATCAGCCCGAGGCTTGCGGCGCTTCCTGATGCGTCAAACATGGCCCGTATCGTCATCGGGATGCGCCGGTCGGGCAAGACGTACCGGCTCTTTCAGGAGATGCAGCGACTGGTTGATGCGGGAGTCGATAAGAGCCGGCTCCTCTACATCAACTTCGAGGATGACCGCCTGCAGCCAAGTGAACCGGATGTGCTCGACCGGACCCTCGAGACCTTCTACCGGCTGAATCCAACCGCGCGCTCCGCAGGCGCGTACCTCTTCCTGGATGAGATCCAGGTGGTGGACGGCTGGTCGCGCTTCGCGCGCCGGGTCCTCGACACCGAATCTGCGCGCCTCTACGTGTCCGGATCGTCAGCCAAGATGCTCTCAACCGAAGTCGCAACGGAGTTTCGCGGACGCGGTTACGCGGTTGAACTGCTTCCGCTAAGCTTCGCGGAGGCGCTGCTGTACTCGGGTGTAGAGCTGCCCGCGGGGAAGCCCGGATCACGCATGCGGTCGCAACTAGAGGCGGCATTCACCGACTATCTGCGAGTGGGCGGGTTCCCTGACGTGCAGCACCTTGCCGAGGCCGAGCGTATCCAGACGCTTCAGGACTACGTCCAGCTCGTGCTTCTTCGCGACATCATCGATCGCCACGAGGTGAGGAACGTCCATGCCGTGCGCTTCTTCGCTCTCTCGCTGCTGCAGGCATCTGGTTCTCTCGCCTCGGTGAGTAAGCTGGCCAACAACCTGAAGTCGCGCGGCATCGCGGTCGGCAAGGACACCCTGTACGACCTTCTCGACTACTTCATCGACGCGTTCCTGTTGTTCACGATTCCCGTCTTCGACCGTTCGCTGCGGGTCCGAGAGGTGAACCCGAAGAAGGTCTACGCAATCGACCCGGGACTCGCATTTGCAGTCTCACCCGCAGGTGTCTCCAACCTGGGCGCGCGACTCGAGAACGCCGTATACCTCGAGCTGCGACGACGCCTACAAGGAACCCGCGACGGTGCCATCTCCTACTACTCCACGGCTGCAGGCCACGAGATCGACTTCATCATCGGCGACCCTGAGACCGGTCAGTCGACTCAACTCCTACAAGTCTGTGCAGACCTGTCGACCGCCAACACCCGTGAGCGTGAGGTTCGCGCACTCGTGGATGCGATGGGCGAGACAGGCCTCCGTGAGTCGACCATCGTGACTATGCATGACTCCGAGGACATCATCGTAGACAGCGGCATCGTACACGTCGTGCCAGCATGGGACTGGATGCTGGACGTCTAGCGAGGACTCCCCGGACGCCACGCTCCGACCCGCTTATTCGATGACCTTCGTCGCCTCGGCGAGGTCGAGGCGCAGGATGCGTCGTATCGGCGCGATCTCCGAGACGAGCACCACCACGATCGACGCGACGATCACGTAGACGTACGTCTGCGGATAGACGGTGAGCGGGAAGTTGTACGTCTCGCCGGTGAGTGAATCCATCATCGCCGCCGCCACCCGGATCCCGAGCCACAGCCCGAGCGGGATTCCCACAAGCGACAGGAACAGATTCTCGAGCGTGACCATGACCGCGAGGTGACTGGTGTCCTCGCCGATCGTCCGCATGGTCGCGATCTCTCGCATGCGCTCCAGCACGTTTGCCGTGAACGTCGTGTAGATGACGACGAATCCCATGAGGAACCCGAACGCCAGCAGCAGGCCGAAGAAGAAGTATGTGAACGACATCATGTCGGTGAACATCGCCACGACCTGGTCCTTCACCATCACCTGCGCGGCGCCCGGCAAGTCATAGAGGTCGTCTTTGAGCGCCTCGTCGGTGCGCGACGTCGTGTTGAGGTAGAGCATGTTGTACTGCCGCGTTGAACTGCCCGTCAGCTCCGCGCCAGAATCGAGGCTCGTGTACATCGGCGTGCCAAGCGCCTCGTCGGTGATCGAGCGGACCACGAGCGTCACGTCGTCATCGCGGTACGGCGAGTCGACCGTGATGCTGTCCCCGACCGCGACATTGAGCTTCTTCGCGAGAATCTCGGGCAGCATGAGTCCGTCACGGCCGATCGCCGTTTTCGCGCTGTCGCCCTCCAGGATCCTGAAGCCGTGGAAGGTTGCCTCGGGAGCCATCGCGGTGATCGCTCCCTCATGCGTGGCGCTGCCGTTGATGAGCTTGACCGGCACGGCGAGCGCAGGTTGGACAGAGCTCACGCCCTCCCAGTGCTCGACCTCGCTAACCTGCGCGTCGCTGACCGGCTGCTCGAAGACGGCCGAGATATCCCAGCGTTCGGTGATCTTGAAGTAGTCGTCGAGCAACCAGTTGACCGAGTCGTACATCGCCATCGTCGCCAGCGTGAGGAGCACCGCGAATGCGATGCCGATGACCGCGTAAGCACTGCGCCGACGCTGTCGGAACACGTTGCGCAGCGGCACGCGGAACACGAACGACTTGGGCATCGCCCACCCGAAGAGCCGCTCGATGAGCGGCAGCCGACCGCCCTTCACCGCAAGGTTCGGGTCGGCGTGCATGGCCTTCGCGGGCGCGATGCGCGCGGACGCGAACGCGGGCACGATACCCGCGCTCACGCACGCGAAGCCGCTCATGAGGAGCGAGCCGAGAATGACGTCCAGGTAGACGCCCTTCTCCAGGTACGGGATGTGGAGCAGGTCGATGTACATCTGCGTCGTGTAGTTGCCAAGCCACCACCCGCCGAGGAAGCCGAGGATAGCGCCCCCGGCCGCGATGATGACCGAGAAGAGCAGGTAGTGCCCGAGCACGGCGGTGTTGCTGTAGCCGAGTGCTTTCGCGAGCCCGATCTCGCCGCGTTGCGACTGCACGAGTCGCGAAAGCGCGATGTAGAGCGAGAGGATCGAGATGACGAGGATGAGCAGCGGCATGACCGCAGCGATCGAGCGGTTCTGCTTGATCTCCTCGCCGAGTGCAGCGTAGCTTGGCTGGTCCGCGCGCTGCACCGTCGCCAGCACCGTATACGGGTCGAGGATGTCCTCGACGCGGTCGGCGACGTGCTCTGGATCGACGCCGGGCTCCACGAGGACCGAGATGTCGTTGATCTGCGACTGCATGCGGAAGATGCGCTCGACTTCATGCGCGGGCATGTAGAGGATCGTGAACTCGTCGATTGCCGGGATCTCGCCCTTGGTGCGCACCGGGAAGATGTACTCCGCGCTTGCCACGACGCCCTTGATGGGGACGTCGATGGTGGCTCCGTCTGCGCGAATCGACAGCCTGCTGCCGACGGTGTGTCCGGTCGCCGTCGCGAACCGCGTGTGGAGGAGACCCGCGACCCCGTCGGTGCTCGTCAGATAGCGGCCCTGCTCCACCAGCACGTCATTCACGACGGGGCGATGCCCGACCGGCACGCCGATGACCCGGACTGTGCCCTGGTTGGTCGCCGAGATGTCCATGCCGGTATCGACGATGAGGCGCCGCTCGACCGCTTTCACGCCGGGAACCGCCTCGATCTTAGCGACGACGCCGGGAGGTGCTCCGCTGACGCTCACGGTGAAGTCGGCCATCTTGAGCGCCTCGTACGCGTTGTCCGCCGAGAGGCTGAGGTTGCGATACGCATTGACGAATCCCACATAGCTCATGATGCCGAGGGCGACCAGCACGATGAGAGCGGCGAACTGGCCCTTGCGGGCGAGGATGTCGCGCCAGGTCTTGAGCACGAGCATGGGAACGCGCATCGATCTCACCACACGATGTCGTCGGGGTGTGTGGGATTCTCCACGATCTCCTGCTCCATGATCTGACCGTCACGGATGTGCAGGATACGGTCGGCCACCCGCGCAAGCGGTGTGTTGTGTGTGACGAGGATGACCGTCTTGCCTTCGCGGTTCATCTCTTTGAGCGCGCCGAGCACCAGCTTGCCGGTGCGGAAGTCCAGGTTGCCGGTCGGCTCGTCGCCAAGTACGAGCACCGGATCCTTCGCGAGCGCGCGGGCGACCGCGACCCGCTGCTGCTCTCCGCCCGAGAGCTGCGACGGGAAGTGATGGATGCGCTCGCCGAGACCAACGCGCGTGAGCAACTCGGCAGCGTTCGTGTCCGGCGGAACTCCGTCGCGTGAGGCGAGTTCGATGGCGAACTGGACGTTCTCTTCGGCGGTGAGTGTGGGGATCAGGTTGAAGAACTGGAAGACGAAGCCGATCTTCTCCCGCCGGAAGAACGTGAGTTGGCGCTCCGTATAGCCCGTGATGTCGGTGCCGTCGACAGTGATGCTGCCGTGTGTGGGGGTGTCGAGGCCGCCGAGCAGGTTGAGCATGGTGGTCTTGCCCGAGCCGCTCGGCCCGACGATTGCCACGAACTCGCCACGCGGGATACGCAGATCGACCTCGCGAAGCGCCGAGATGTCGACCTCCCCCATGCGGTAGACCTTGCTCGCACCCTCAAGGACTACGACATCGTCACGTTCGTCCGGTGCCACAGGTATCAGCCCCGCCCTCTGTCCTTGTTGAACTGCTTTGCGCTCTTGGCGATGATCTTCCACTTGCGCGTCTCTTCTTGCCTGATCCGCACGTCGGTCTTCGCCGCCGCGGCACGCGCTTCAAGCTGGAGCTTCCGGTACGACTCAAGTCGCTCGGCGGGAAGTGTCCCCGCTTCGACCGCCGCGGCAACCGCGCAGCCCGGCTCGCCTGCGTGCGTGCAATCGCTGAAGCGACAATCGGCGGCAAGCTCAGCGATGTCGGCGAACGCCGTCGCGACGCCCTGCTCGGCATCGGTCATCGCGACCGCGCGAAGTCCGGGGGTGTCGACGAGCACGCCACCGCCGGGAAGCGGCACGATCTCGCGGGCGACCGTCTTGTGGCGACCTCTGCCGTCGGCGGCGCGTACCTCGGCGGTGGCCTGGCTGTCGGTTCCGGTGAGCAGGTTTATGAGCGTGGACTTGCCCGCGCCGGACGGTCCGACGAGCGCGACGGTGCGCCCGGGACCCACATACGCGTCCAGCGCAACGGTACCGGTGCCGTCGACGGCACTCGTCACGAGCACGTCGACGCCCAGCGCGATCTCGACGACGGCCTCACGGGCCGCCTCGGCGTCCTCGGAGAGGTCGGATTTCGTGAGCACGACGACCGGCACCGCACCGCTCTCCCACGCGAGCGAGAGTTCGCGCTCGATGCGTCGCAGGTTGGGGCCATCGGCGATGGGGTGAACGATGAAGACGGTGTCGATATTCGCCGCCAACACCTGCGCCGACGTCATCTTGCCAGGGTCGCCGCGCATGAACGCCGAAGTGCGCGGCAGCACCGCTTCGACGAACGGGATCTCGTGCGTGGACGCCGGGTCGTACATCACCCAGTCGCCGACTGCTGGCAGCTGGTCAGGCGTCAGTTCGCGGTAGAGGCGCGGTGACGGCTCGATCCGCACGACGCCGTCCTCAGAATTCGCGAGCACCGAGCCGCGGTCGGCGCGCATGACGCGAGCGAGCCGCAATCCGGCTTCCTCGTGCGGCGCCGCAAGCGCGCGGACGCGGTCGTTCAGGCCGAGGTGCTCCAGGTCGAGCCGGTCGAGTCGCGCGAGCGTCTCGTCAACGACGTCGGGTGCCGCCAACCGCGCGGCGAGCATAAGCGCATCGGCCTTCTCGCGCTGGGCATCGGCTTCTGCCGGCTGCCCGACACCGTCGAACGCGTCGGCCCGCGCTTCGAGCACGCGTGCGAGAAGCACCGCGCGCGCGACATCGAGTTCGCCGCCGGCCGCGAGGAACGCGACGAGCGACTCGGGTGTGAGCGCGTCGATGAGCGACGGCTCGGCGCTCACCGTCAGGCGCAGCGCCTCGTCCGCACTCAGGAGCGCCGCTCCCGGCTCCTCGCCACGCGCCTTGAGTGCGCGGCGCAGCACGGTGCCGACCTGCTCGATGAGTCGCAGTATGTAGTCGCTCTGCTGCACGCTACTCCGGCTTCACGGTCTTGCCGGCGGAGAACGCGTCGGCGACCTTCTCGCCAAGGCGGCGATACTCACGCGTGCCGGGGATGTAGATGAGCGGGTCGAGTAGCGCGACGTCGACCTTGGTGCCGGACGCATCGAGGATGCTCTCCTCAGCGTGCGACTCAACGATCTCGCCGACGACGAGGATGTGGCTCCCGTTCTCGGTCTCCGAGAGCACGCGGCACTCGAGGTTGTACGGGCACTCGGCCACAAGCGGTGCCGAGACGACCGAGGCGGGCTCAAGCGTCCAGCCGCTCTCGGCGAACTTGTCGTGGTCGTGGCCGCTCACGATGCCGAAGTAGTCGGCGATCGCGGCGTCACTCGCGCGCGGGATGTTGACGGTGAACTCGCCGGTCTCGCGGATGAGCTCGAGCGTGCGCCGCGAGGGCCGGATCGCCATCACGATCGTGGGCGGATTGGCGCCGCCGATCGCAATCCATGCGACCGCAAGCGCATCGGCGCGCTCCATCGTGCCGCCAAGCACGAGAACGCACGGCATCGGGTAGAGACGGTCGCTCGGACCGAGGGCTTTCTTCATGTGAGGACTCCTTCCGGGAAGTACGTACCCCGCAAGTGTACCGCGACCGCTACGGACGACGCAGCGCGACGAGGTCCTCCGCGCGCGGCTGCGCCCACTGGCGCGCGCGCGTGAAGCGTTCGCCGGTCGATACGCAGCGGTCGGCCGCGTTGAGCAGCACCGGCATGAGGTCGCTCCCGCGGAGCGTGCCGAGGAGCCCGCGCGTACACGTGCGCTCGCCGAACGCCTTCACATCGTCGGCGCCAGCGGCTCCGCCAAGCACGAGCAGCGGCACCGCCTCGCCGGAGTGGTAGAGCGGGCCGGCCGACGGTGTCGCGTGGTCAGCTGTGATCGCCACGATGATGTCGCGCTCCCACACCCGCTCGCGCACGAGCACGCCAAGCGCTGCGTCAAGCTGCTCGATCACGTCACGCTTACCCGCCGGGTTCTTCTTGTGCGCCGCGTGGTCGGGCGCCTTCGTGTGTGCGTGCACGAAGTCGATGTCGCCCGCCAGAAGCGTGAGCGATGCCGCAAGCCGCGTCTCGAGGTCGGTGCGCGGGTCGCGAAGGTCGCATCCGGTCTCAACGTGCCGCATCCCGACAACTGCCGCCAGCCCGGCGTAGAGCGGCCCCGAGGCCACCATCGCGCCGGCCATCCCGTAGCGCTCGGTGAACGGCTGCGCCACGTGCGACGAACCCGCCCACTTCGTGACCATGAAGTCGCCCTCAAGCCCGGGCACAGCCGCAAGCCGCTCGCGCGCCTCGAGCATCCAAGCATTGAGCGCCCCTGCGGTACGTGCTGCGGCCGCCTGGTCGGGTGCCTCCTCGGTGGCCTGCACCGCAAGCACCGGCAGACCCTCGCGGAACGGGTCCGCATCGGTCACGTGGTGGCTGAGCGGCTCGTCGGCCGAGACGAACACGAGCCCCTGGCGCGCATCCGTGTGGACGAACCGCACGCGCACGCCATCAAACTCGCCGTCGAGGTCGACTCCTGCAAGCGTGGATTCCCCGCGCCGCGGGTCCGGACGGTGGGTGACCGTGAAGCCGTCCGCGCTCTCCTCGGCAGTGAGGAGACTCGCACGCAGGGCGATCTCGCCGGGAGCGGGCGGCATGCCCTCGCCGATCGCTTCGAGCAGGCCACGGCCGGGATACTCCTCGGCGGGGTAGCCAAACAGCGCGTAGTGCGCCTGGAACGACGTCGGCGCGCGCCCGGGGCCGAGCGAGTACATCGTGCCGCAGACGCCAGCGGTCGCAAGCGCATCGAGGTTCGGGGTGACGGCCGCCTCAAGCGGCGTGCGGCCACCGAGCGCCGCATGCTGCCGGTCACCGAGACCGTCGAGGATGACGAGGAGTATCTTGCTCACAGCGTCGCGCCCGCTTCTCGCAGAACGCCGGCAACGATGTCGTCGTAGTTGGTGCGCCCGTTCGCAACCGCATCCGCAAGCCTGATGCCCACGGGCACAAGGAACTCCTCGAAGAATGCGCCCGGTAGCGCCGGTGCTCGTCCGCCGCCATCAAGCCCGCGATAGTTGCCCGAGAGCACGCACTCCAGCTGGGGTGACCCGCCGGGCCAGCGCTCTCCGAGGATCGCTTCGATGGCCGTCGCTTCCGCGACATCGCGAACCGGATACTCAAGCCGGACGCCAACGTCCGCAAGGACGGTCGCGTAGGCATCGAGTGCGAGCGCGTCCTGATTGGGCTTCTGGCTGGTGCCGTGCCACTCGCGTTCGCCGGAGATCACGGCGACTGCCCCGGCCGTGCGCGCCACATGCACGCGCATCAGGTGCAGGTACAGGTGGCATCCGACGCACGGCACCCACGCGCCGTGCCGTGCGGCGAGAACCGACCCGAAGCGGCCGTTCAGGGCTTGCCACAGCCGCGGCTTGCCGGACTCCTTGAGTGGCAAGAGCGCCATCCCGAAGCGCGCCTGGAGTTCCTCGCCGAGAAACGCGAGGTTCCCCTTGATGCCGCCGAAGTCGCCGAACTCCGTCCCGGTGTGCACGTAGGTGGGGAGCACCGTGCGAACGCCCCGGTTCTGCTCGCAGAAGCGAAGTGTGGCCGCGATGCTGTCCGCGCCGGAGATCTCGGCGACGGCAACGGTTCCGATATCGGGTCGCTTGTTCATATGGACAGCATAGCGGAAGCGGGCTGTCAGCCGGCCAAACGCACGGGCGCCTGCGCGAGGAACTCAACGAGCATGGCCCGCGTGCGGCGCGCTTCCTCGACATCCGTAAGCTCGACGACCCACCAGTCACAGCCGGTCTCGTCGAGCAGAACGTCGAGGGGCGCCGTGAGCGTAACGAGGTCGAGCGGCGCGATGTGACAGCTCTCCTCGCGCTCGTAGACATGCGCGTTGCGCACGTAGGGCGCGACCATGCGCGCGAACTGCTCGGCGCCGAAGCCGCGCGCAGCGACATCGCTTGAGGCCGCGTGGCCGATATCGAGCGTCACGAGTGCCCCGCTGCCGGTGACGAGCCCCATGAATTCGTCGGGATCGCTCGTGAGCCCCCATCGGAGGTTCTCGAGACAGACGCGGACGCCGAGATTCTCGCCATGAGCCACAACCTCCGCGAGACGGGATGTGGTGGCGGCGATACGCGCGCGGGTTGCGTCGCCGGGAAGCCCCGCGTGGACAGTCAGGAATCCGCCGCCCGCAAGCGCGACGTGCGAGACCGCCTCGGTCATCCATGCCAGCGCGAGGTCGGCCTCCGCGGCGTCTGCGTGACCGATCTCGCGGTAGCCAAGCGGCAGGTGGTAGCGGATCTCCAGATCGCTGCCAGCGGAAAGCGAGCGAAGCGTGTGGGTGTGGAAGACGACCGAACCGAGGTCGGTGGGGATGAGCGAAAGGTCGATCGCGGCGTGGCCGTGATGCTCGAACGCAAGCGCCAACGTCGCCTCGATCAAAGGCGACGTGTGCCCGCAGACTGCGATTCTCGGTTCCATATCCGGATTGTACATCAGCTCACCTGATACATACATTAGCGCGCGCTGATTCTTCTCTAGAGGTTCGGCATGGCACTTTGCAGGAGTATGATTATCGCGTATCCCGAGAGATGGAGACACCATGCGCCGCTCACTCGCAGTGACCTTAGCCCTCCTCCTGGTAGTCACGCTCACCGCAGGCGGACTCGCCGGCTGCAAGAAGAAGACCGAGCAGGCCAAGCCCGGCGATGCCGAGACGGTTGTCACGACGCAGAGTTCCGATGTAGCGACCGAATCATCAACCGTCGTGACGACCTCCTCGACGAACCCGCCCCCGGTGCCTCCTGATGCGCCCCCGACGACCATGGTCGTGCGCCTGTACTTCGGCTACGAGGACCGCGTCATGGCGGTCGAGCGCACCGTTCCTTACTCGCAGGCGACCGCAAAGACCGCGATGCTCGAGCTGCTGAAGGGCCCGTCGGCGACGGAGCTGAAGGGTCTCGCGTTGCACAGCGAGATTCCCAAGGGGACCACGCTCAAGAGCATCAGCGTCGCAAACGGTATCGCGAAGGTCGACCTCTCGGACACGTTCGATGACGGCGGCGGCACGCTTTCTGTGACGATGCGTCTCGCGCAGGTCGTCTACACGCTCACGCAGTACGGGACGATCAACTCGGTCGAGTTCTATATGGGCGGCAAGAAGGTCAATGTCTTCAGTGGCGAGGGAGTCATCCTCGACCACCCGCAGAAGCCTGCCGACTACTATGACCTCATCCCGGTCGACGCCTGACGCGCAGCATGGACGACCGGCTCGTAAAGATGCTCGGTGCGGATCCGCTGCCGTGGCTGCTTGTCTCGGACGAGCCATCGGCGGTGTGGATCGCCCTCACACGGGTGAACGGGCGCGCGTCTGACGACCCCCGGGTCACGGCCGCACGGGCAGCGGCGATTGCCGGCGACGACGTACGCGTACTCCTGGAGCGGCTGCCCGAGTGGGGCGCTGGCGACTTCTCCGGTCACGACAGTCCCACGTTCGCCCCGAACCTGCTCAACCTACTCGCGGACCTCGGCGTCGGTGCGGGCGATTTCCCACAGGTCGATGCGCTCCTCGATGCGATGCTTGAGCACCAGGATGCGCAGGGGCGCTTCTCGGCATTCGGGAAGTATCGTTCCGAGGAACCTCAGTGGGGCACGCTCCTGTGCGACACGCACGCAATCTCCGGCACGCTGCTGCGCTACGGCCGGGGGGATGACCCTCGCGTGCAGGCGGCACTCAAGCGTGCGGCTGCGGACGTTGCCGACACGCCGCAGGGCCGCGCCTGGCGCTGCGAGCCGGACAAGCGTTCGCTCTTCCGCGGGCCGGGGCGCAAAGCCGACGTCTGTCCGCAAGTCACCCTCGAGGCGCTCCGGGCGTTCTCGCAGCTACCCGAAGACGAGCGTCCTGAGTGGCTCAACGAGGCGGCACGCACATCGCTCGGCGTCTGGCGGCGACGTGGCGATGAGCGACCGTACATGTTCGGTCACGGCTACCAGTTCAAGACGGTGAAGTGGCCGGCATTCTGGTATGGCGTGCTCCCGATGGTGGAGACGATCGGCCGGATGCCCGGACTCTGGAGCGGGCCCGATGCTCGCGAGGAAGACCGTCAGTCGATCGCGGAACTCGCGGCCTGCCTCATCGCCTACAACACCGGCGAGGGCGGCCGGGTCACGCCGCGTCGGGCATGCCGGGGCTTCGAGGCGCTCTCCCTCGGGCGCAAGCGAGAACCATCGCCCACCGCCACGGCACTTCTGGTCGCGGCGCTCGCTCCACTTGCGGAGCTTTCCGCGGAGATTGCGGCGGTCGACGTCGGCGGGTTGCAGAGCTCCAAGGGCGGTACCGGCACGCCGATTCCGCCAAAGACCCCGAAGGCCGCCGCATCCCGCGATCGTGGCCGTGAGCCGGCTTCGTGCCCGGCGCCCGCCCGACCGGTGCCCATAGCGCCGAAAAACGCGCTCGCCCGCCTCCTGACGCGCCACCATCTCGGCACCCCGTGGGTCGCGGCAAGCGTCGAGACGATCGTGAGCGACATCGTCGGCCTCCAGGCCGTGAGCCTCTCGGCGCCGTATCTCGCACTCAACGCGCGACTCACGGGCTTCGAGCGGGCGCGTCTCGACAGCGCGCTCTACGAACGCCGCAGCCTCTCGCTCTTCCGCTGCATGCGAGGGACGGTCTTCGCGGTACGCAGCGAGATGCTTCCCGTCTTCTTCGCGGCCACCGACCGCGCCGTCCGACATCACTCGGCACGCTTCCTCGGCAACAAAGGCGTGAGCATGCGCCATTTCGAGATTCTCGCGACGAATATTCTCGGGCGTATCGGCGAGGAGGGCCCTCTCACGATCGCCGAACTCCATGCGCGGCTCGACACGCACGTCGACATGGCGGCGGTCGTCACGCACATGTGCAACGAAGGTCTGCTCCTGCGCGACCGGCCCGTCGACGAATGGCCCGGTCGACGGTTCCGCTACACGCGATTCGCCGACGGCCTTCCCGGCGTCGAGCTCGACCGGCTCTCCGAAGAAGACGGCACGCTCGCGCTCATCCGCGCGTACGTTCGCGCGTTCGGACCCGTCACACGAGCAGACGTCGCCTGGTGGACGGGCGCGGGCCCGAAACGCACGGCGGCGGCCCTCGAAGCAATGGGTGACGAGATCGTTGAAGTCACCGTCGAAGGCGATGACGGACCGCGACTGATGCACGCCGCCGACCTCGAGGAGCTCGAGTCGGCGACCCAGGTGGATCGCCCGTCGGTCGCACTGCTGCCAGCGCTGGACCCGCTGCTTATGGGCGTCATGCGACGAGATCTCCTGGTTGCTGATGCCACGCGTCGCTACATCTTCGATCCGAAAGGGAGTGCGACGTCCGTCGTCCTCGTGGACGGACACGTCGCGGGCATATGGGATATGCTCCACGACGGCGAGCAGGGCATAGCCGTTCACCTGTTCGACGACGTCGACCGGCGCACGCGTGAAGTGATCAGAGCCCGGGTGACTGGTGTCGCGCAGGTTCTCTTCGACCAGCCGATGGAGCCCTCCTGGCTCGACACGATGCTGCCCCTGGGCACGCGCCCGGGCGGCTCGGTACTGCGCCCTCTTCGCGCTTAGAGAATCGAGCAAAACAAAGACCGCCCGGCTTGTAAGCCCGGCGGTCTTTCGTTTGGTCACGGACGGAAACGTGGGGGACGGCGTCCGTGACGTGTGCGCGCCGGGTGTCGAAGCACCCGGACTCCAGGCGAGGGGTCGCCTAGAGAGAGGACATAAGCGCTGCAAGCGCCAGGATCAGACCAAACGCGGCAAGCGCGCGGCCGGGATAGATAACGCCTTCGCTGAAGCTGTCCTGAGCGTGATGGGCGAACATGGCGGACTCCTTAGTGAGCTACGACTGCCTTACCTCCATAGTATCGACCCAGAAATGCATAATCTCCATTCACGATTTCTGTTGTATATCGTAAGATATACTTAATGTTAAACGTCCATCGCATGAGTCTTCTCAGAGAAGTTGCTTCGCGCGGCAGCATTGCGGCCGCTGCGGGAGCGCTCTTTCTCACCCCCTCGGCAGTCTCGCAGCAGCTTTCGGTGCTTGAGCGCGAAGCGGGCGTCGTCTTACTCGAACGCGTCGGGCGCGGCGTTCGTCTCACGCACGCGGGAGAACGGCTCGTCGCCCACACAGAACGCGTGCTCGCGGTGCTCGAGGAGGCCGAAGCGGACCTGGAGGCGGTCTCTGAGGGTGTGGCCGGCAAACTGCGAACGTGCGCTTTCCCGACCGCCGCCCGCGCGCTGCTCGTGCCAGCCCTCGCACGCCTCCGTGCCGAGAACCCCCGGCTTGCACTCTCGCTGGTGGACCTTGAGCCTGAGGAAAGCCTGCCGATGCTCAAGACTGGCGATCTGGATGTGGTGGTAACGTACGGGTTCGACCGCCTCCCAGAGCGCGCGGATCCCGGCGTGGAGCGCCACCTACTGCTGACGGAGCCGCTCTACATCGCGGTCTCAACCGCCGACCCCCGCGCGGCCGGTCCGATTCGCATGGCCGACTTCAGTGACGACGGGTGGGTTGTCGGTCGCGACGGCTCACCATTTCTCGATGTCATGGTGCGCGTCGCGAATGAAGCAGGCTTTGAGCCGCATGTCGACCTGCACAGCAACGACTACCAGGTGATCCTCGCTTCGGTCCAGGCGGGTCTCGGCGTGGCGCTCGTGCCACCGCTCGCGTTCTTCGCCGAGTACCCGGGCGTCGTCTGCCTCAGCCCGACCGATGTTCAGATCAACCGCCAGATTCTCGCAGTCATCCGACGCGGAAGCGGTGGTCGTCCCGCTATCGAAGCGGCACTTCGTGTACTCCGCGATATCGCCGACCACGCCGGTGTGCAACACGCGACCGTCGTCCCGAAAGCCGACTAAGCCTGCTCGCCTACGTTCTCCAGCGGCAGCTCGACCGTGAACGTCGAGCCAGCGCCGACGCCGCTCACCAGGTCGACCGAACCGCCGAGAGCCGCAGCCAGATCGCGGCAGATTGCGAGACCAAGACCGCTGCCTTTCGGCCGACCGGACTGGGCCGATGCCAACTGGATGAACGGCTCGAAGATGTGCTCCTGCTCATCTGCTTCGATACCGATTCCGGTATCGGTGACGGCGATACGCACAACACCGCGGTCGACCGAGGCGCTCAGGGTCACGGTGCCACCAGCGTCGGTGAACTTGATAGCGTTCGAGAGCAGGTTTCGGACGATCTGCCCGAGCAGATCGGGGTCCGTCTGTAGGACCATCTCTGGTGCCACCGCGAGTGTAAGTGAAACCCCTCGGCCACCCGCAAGCGGGCGAACAAGGTCGGCGATGTCCGTGAGGAGAACGGTGAGATCCGTCTCTACAGGCTCGACGACCGCAAGCCCGGATTCAACGCGTCCGATATCCAGCAGCCCGTTTACGAGCGCGAGGAGTTGTTCGCTGGACTCCTTCATCATGCCGATTTGCGCACGTTGCTCGGCGTTCACCGGACCCGGTTCCTCGCTCAGCAACGCGCCAGCAAACCCGGCGATAGCGCTCAGCGGAGTCCTCAGCTCGTGGTTCGCGCGGGCGAGAAACTCCTGCTTCGCCTGATTCGCCCGATCGAGTTCGCGGTTGAGGGCGAACAGATCGACCGTACGCTCGTCGACCGTGTGCTCAAGGTCCAGGCTGTAACGAGCCTGAGCATCCAAGAGGTCCTGCCGCGCCTGTTCGCGCTCGGTCACGTCCACGAACGCGACGACGCTCCCTTGCCGCCCACCTTCAGACAGCGCCAGAGGGCTGGCAGACACCGCAAGCGCAGCGCGTTGCCCGTTTGCCTCGATGACACACAGTGCCGAGTCAAACGATTCACCTGTTGCCAGGAGCCCCAGGTCGAGCGGCCGAATACTAGCGGAAACGGTTGAGGTGCAGATGAAGTCAGCGGGAAGCCTGAGTGTGCCTGCTGCCTCGTCTGAGCTTATGCCGAGCAAAGCTTTCGCTCTGTCATTCGCAAACGCGATCTCTCCGGACGCAGCTACCAGCATGATGCCGCTGGGGTTCGTCTCGACGATGGTATTGAGAAGCTCGTGCTCCGCTCGCACAAGTTCGCTGGAGCGACGGATCTCGTTCTCGCGCAGAGCGGTATTCATTGTGAAGAGCGCGTACGCAACAAACGGGACGAAGAATATCTCGCCGTAGTCCTCATAGGGATCGAGCGCGGCCGTGATGCCGGCGTGCTCGAGAATGTTGGAGACTCCGGCGAACACGTACACCGCTATCGCAAGCGCGAGAAAGAGACGCACGATTTTGGAGTACGACCCGTAATGGTCAAACGGGATAAGGAGGACACCCACGAGCGCCGCCGTGAAGGCGACGAGCGAGATGATGTCAAAACCGACAATCAGGACCTGGCTCACCTGGCACCACCCGACAAAACCGGCGCGCGACGGAGACTCAGGAGCGCTGCGAAGACGAAGATGCCAGCGACCGCGTATGCCGCGTGTTCAAGTGTATTGAACAGGTCGAAGAGAACGAATCCCTCGATGATGGTGAATGCGTTCCCGGCGATTATCGAACCCGTCGCAGCTAACATGAGCCTGCGAAGGGGGCTCCAGATGGTTCTGCTGGTCGTGATAATGATCGGCAACAGAATCACCGCTATGACGAGGCCAACGACCTCGCTTGGTTGAAGCATCCGGCACCCCTGTTCCCCGCATGGGACTGCTGCTCACAGTCTAACCGTGCGGGGCCCGATGCACAGCCCTATTCGGCAGCGTTTTCGTGAAAATCAAGCGAAATCGAGTTCGTACAGTAGCGCGTGCCTGTCGGTTGCGGTCCATCCTCGAAGACATGGCCGAGATGGGAGCCGCATTTGCCGCAGCGAATCTCCGTCCGTTTCATGCCGTGACTGACGTCAGTAACCTCCTCGACCGCATCCGGCGTGATTGGCTCCCAGAAGCTCGGCCAGCCGCTGCCGGAGTGGTACTTCGTCTTCGAGTCGAAGAGTGCGTTCCCGCATGCACGACAACGGTAGATACCGTGCGCGTCGAGATCGACGTACTCACCCGTAAAGGGCGGCTCGGTACCCGCGTCGCGCAGGACGCGATACTCCTCAGGTGTGAGGATCCGTGCCCACTCCTCATCCGTGTGAATGGTCTCTCGTGTCATCGTTAGCTCCTTCGCTCAGCGCTCAGACCGCCCGCACACCGCCCGCAGAAGCAGCTTCCGGCCGACTTCGCCCGTGCCGAGCCGGTCAATCTCGTCCGTAAGCTCGGAACAGCGCCCGTTGCCATCAAGATACCCGTTGATGCGCGCCGCGGCCGTCGACTCACGGAACTCGGCGGGATCGGGGTAGATTGCGTTGAGGTCGAGGTAGAGGTCCGGAGTGTTCCGCAAACGGTACTTCTGGTGGTAGTCCTCGGCAACGTAGAACCGCTCAAGCGGCGCGATACGCGTGTAGACGTTGCCAATCGAGGTCGCGAGGCGATCACGGCTCTCCTCGGCCAGACGGCGCTGCTCCTCGGTGTTGAAGAGAACGGCCGACATGTACTGCCGCGAAAAGGGCGGGCTCGTCGGCCGGTGAGCCGACCAGAAGACGTCAAGCATTTCGGCGTATGAGGCGCGGGTCGGGTCGAAATCGACCTGGAGCGTCTCCGTGTGGTCGCCGATGGACTTATAGGTGGGATCCGCAGTTGTGCCGCCGGCATAACCGACGCGCGTGCGAACGACACCGGGAATCTGCCCGAACCGGGCATCGGGTCCCCAGAATCAACCGAGCGAGAACGTCGCCGTCTCTGTGAAAGCTGGCGCCTCAAGATCGATCGGCGGGATGACCCCGACAGGTTCGGTATGCGCACGTGCAAGATTCATGGAGTACTCCTCGGTCGCTACCCGCCACTAAGCAAGGCACGAGCCGAGTTCCGCGCTCTGGAAGAGTTATTTGGTCTCGAGTTCGTTTGCAAGCTGCTCCATGAAGAGACCGACATCGGTCACGATGCCGATCGTCTGGAAACTGCCCCTGTCAGCAAGCTTCGTCACGACAGCGGGGTTGATGTCGATACAGACGGTCGTGACGCTCGCCGGCAGCATGTTGCCTGTCGCTATCGAGTGCAGCATCGTCGAGAGCATGATGCACGCACCGGCGCTGCGACAGTACGGCCGCATCGCGCGCTGCGCTTCGATGGCGTCGGTGATGACGTCGGGCAGCGGACCGTCGTCGCGGATGGAACCGGCGAGCACGTACGGCGTGCCAGTCTTCACGAGGGTGTACATGAGGCCGCTCTTGAGAACGCCCTGCTCGACGGCGGGCTTGATGCCGCCACAGCCGCGTATGGTATTGATCGCGCGCAGATGATGCTCGTGACCGCCGAACGTCGGCACGCCTTCAGCGAGCGAGACGCCAAGCGACGTACCGTAAAGCGCGGACTCGATGTCGTGCGTGGCCACCGCGTTGCCACCAAAGAGCACGCTCACGTAACCCATCTCGACGAGCCGTGTAAGGTGCTCCCCGGCACCGGTGTGAACAACCGCGGGTCCGACGACCGCGATGACCTCGCGTCCGGCGGCGCGTACCTCGCGGAGCATGCGTGCCACGTCAGCGACGACCTGCGCCTTCGGCTTCTCTGAGGAGACCGCCGAGTTCATGAACTCGAATGCCTGCTTGTCACGAGGACGCTCGACCGGCTGGACACGGATACCTGCGTGACCGACAACCATCTGGTCGCCCTCGCGTACATCCGCCATGGGAACCGTGTCCGCCGCGCCCGTCGCGATATCGATACGCACGCCAAGGTCCATCTCGGGATTCTCGACGCGGACCCAGCGACCCGCGATGCGGACGGACGTCTCCAGGTTGGTGGTGGCATAGAAGCCGTCAGGGAACACGCCCCCGGCCGGTGCGGGAACCAGCACGGCATCATCCGGATTGATCGGAACTACTCCGTACGGCTGGATCGCGCCGAGGATCTCCTCGAGGTGCGCCTGGTCGCGGCCCTTCACGCGGAGTTCTGAGACTGAGACGTCGTCATTCGTGCGGCCGACCTCAAAGCTCAGTGACTCGAACTCGCCATCGAAGCCCACGATCGTGTCCATGACGTGCGACATGATTCCGGAGTCGATGAGGTGACCTTCTACGCGGACATCCTCATAGGGGCGGTTCGGCATGGTTCCTCCTCGGTGGTATGCAAGCGACGCTGGTGATTATCCACTATCAGCGCCGAGGAGGCACGGGCGACGTGCGTAGAGGCCACCCGAAGGCGGCCTCTACGCTGAGCAACCGCCCACGACGGTGTGCGCTATGCGACAGTCGCGTACACGACCTGCGGCGTCGCCCACGCGGGCCGAACGACCGAGCCGCGCTTGACCTTCCGAAAGACCATGAAGAAGTAGAAGATCGCCGGGAACTGCAGAAAGGCGATGAGAAGCGCCCAGACGAGCCGATTGTTGCTCGTCGCGGTGGCCTGCGGATACTCCCACTCCTCACGCAAGAGCGAGTCGATGAACATCCAGAGCCACGCGAACGGTAGGAGCAGGGCCGTGACCGTAGAGAACACGGCGATGAGCGCAATGCTCAGCCCGAAGCCAACTGCAAAGACCTCCATGATGTGACACTTCCTTTCGATCCGATCGTTCCAGGTGTACATTGCGGGCAAATCCTTACTACTACGGCACCGACTCGACGATAATCTCGCCGACGCCGCGCTGCAGGGCTATCTCGAACGTCACATCAGCCGTCGCGTAGGCAGCGTTCACCAGCGCTTCGCCGTCTTGCGTGAACCCGTCAGCCTCGTAGTCGCCAAGGCCATCCCGTATTCCTGTCAGACGAACGCCGACATTCTCCGGAACCCTGAGCGTGAGGGAGCCCACGCCCGCCTGGACAGCGGCGACGAGATTGTTCTTCCATGTGCCCGACAGATCGATCGTGCTCTCGCCCGCGCCGAGGTCCACCTGCAGGCGTCTGACATCGAGACCAGACAGGTCGATCGTCGACTCGCCGGCGCCCATCGCCACCGACAGATCCAGCGGTACACCCCCGCCAAGCTTGATGTCCCACTCGAAACGGTTGTTCGCGCGGAGGTTGAGGGGCGGGTTGTGCGCCGTCCGAACGTTCAGCACGCCCTGGGTTTCCTTGACCTCATAGTCCACCGTCGGCTTCCAGGCCGAATCGGTGTAGCCGAACGTCGCGTCCATAAGATCGGTACCGCCGCCGCTCAAAGCGAAGGTGCCCACACCCATCTCGAACGAGGCCCGAACCGTCTCGGCGCCGCCGAGTTGCACGCTGCGACTCGACTCGGTGAACTCCGGTTTCGGAAGCTCGACGCGCACGCATCCCGCACTCAGGAGAAGCAGCCCCGCAAGGAGTAGCCCCGCTGTCAAACGCATCACTTTGTCGTTCATCTTCTCTCTCCTTCTCACTGCGTTCAGGCGGCAATCGCCTGGTCAGGGGCATCGGAATACCGTCCCACGAGCATGGCCTTCGCATACGCCGCATGCCCTTTGCCAATGAGCCGCACGAGGTGCAGCGTCAGGATGCAGCCGAGGAACCCTGCCGCGATCACAAGCGGCGTCGCCCACGGCTGCAGCAGGTATCCGTAGCCGCCAATCTGGATGAGCGGATCCGGCTCGAACATCTGAATGATCGGCAAGGCGATGAGCGTCGTCGAGAGCCCCAGACCGATCATCACGATCGAGAAGTACACCGCTCCGAGCACCTGCTGGAGCAGCATATAGAGGATCGTCGTCCACGTACGGCCGTCGGTGAACCAGTGCTTCACGCGCGCTGTCCAGTCGCCCTGCTGCAGCATCGCGCGGGGCCGCCGCGGCATCCTCACGCCGAGCAGCGCCTCGACAAGTCGACCCTCGGCAAGCGAAATGGCGCGAACCGATGCAAAGAACGCGAGGAGGAGCGGCACGCCCACCAGCACGGGGATGAGACCGATGGACAGCGGCAGCATGACCGAAACGAACACACAGTAGAAGGTGCCTGTCACCAGCGCGAACACGAGGTAGAAGAGCGCGCCCCATGCCGACGGATCGATGACTACCCCAAAGAAGCGACCGAGAGCGCCCTTCGGGCGCACCGGAGCCGGTGCCTTGAGTGCGCGGGCAACGGTGACCTCGGTCTCGCGATACGCCTGAGCGACCTCGTCCGGCGAGCCGTAGGCTTCGACGATCCCGGTCCAGCGAGCCTCAGCGTCTGTGCCTGCCTCGGACATCTCCGCCCGAAGGTGCTCCTCGGCATCGTAGAGTGCGTCTTGTACGAGCGCCGGATCCGCTCCCGCGAGCGCCGCCTTTAGTTCCGCCAGATACTGTTCGATCATCTTAGTCACGACCTCCCTCCAGGGTTCCGTTTACGAAATCGCATGTCCGTGTCCAGGTCTGCTTCCACTGCGCCAGCACTTCGCGGCCTGCCGCCGTGATCGTGTAGTAGCGACGGGGCGGGCCCGCCACCGACGGCTCGACAGTGCTCGAAAGCATGCTTTGTGCTTCGAGCGACCTGAGAACCGGGTAAAGCGTGCCTTGCTTGAGCGGCACGCTGTCGTGACTCGCGCCTTCAAGCCGCTTGGCGATCTGATAGCCATAGAGCGCCTCTGACGATCCATCGAGGATCGCAAGGAGTACCAGCGACACCGTGCCCGCGTTGAGTTCCTTCTGGAACTTGCGGACGATCGCTTCGCTCGTCTCGGTCATCAGCGCCACCTCCTTCCGGGAATCAAGCACTTGGCGCGGTTGCGCAGTGCTGTGAACCTCACACTAGTTCTACCACAGAATACTATGAAGTTCACACTAGTCAAGATGTTTCTTGCTGTTTGAGACAAACTCGCGGGCATCGGGAACCGTCTTAGAGACGAACGTCCCCGACCGAGGAGGTCTGCGATGCGCACAAGGTCCCTTGCAGTGGTAGCCGTTCTCTCAGCCACTCTCCTGCTATCCGGATGCCTCCCGGGACCGCCCAGTGCTGAACCGTCGATCCGCGGCACGATCACGAGCCTCACGCCGGGCGACGGCAATCTGGGCGCGATCATGGTCGAAGGCACCGCCGGGGCTGGAACGTCGTACGACAAAGCATCCGTGAACGTCACGGGCACCACGAAGGTGCTTCTGCGCGGCGCAGATGGCTACGGGCGTCTCACGTACGCAGAGCTCAAAGTGGGCGACGCGGTCGAAGTCTGGTTCACCGGGGCCGTCGCGGAATCGTATCCAGTGCAGGCAACCGGCGGCACGATAGTGGTCGTTCCATGACGCCGCGCATCCGATAGCCACGTGCCGTACGTCACACCGGGGTTGCGGGGAGCGTTCGACGTGCCGATACTCTAGGGCGTACCCCGGACGCTGAAGGAGCCGCTCCATGCACCGCAGCCCGCGACCGGCCTTGCGAAGTGTGGCCGTCGTAACACTCGCACTCGTGATGGCATTCGCCACCGCGTCCCCCGCTTTCGCTGCAATGTCTCGATCGCTTGTGATGCAGCGCGCGCAGACCTGGGTCGATTTCGTAATACCGTATAGCCAATCGGCGTATCGCGACATGAGTAACAACGCCGTGGGCTTCAGCAGCGGGTGGCGAACGGACTGCTCCGGCTTCGTCTCGATGTCGTGGAACACCTTCAAGCCGGGCTACTCGACGCGCACGCTCCAGCAAACATCAACCCGCATCACAAAAGAGGCACTCCAGCCCGGCGATGCGCTCATCGCGTACAACTACCACGCCGTCATCTTCGGCGGGTGGGCCGACGCTGAGCGGACGCAGTTCTACGAGTATCAGATGGGCTCCGAGGTTGCCTCAGGCGATGGAACCGGCATGCATATCGAGGAGTACCCCGGCTACTCGCCGCCGGACCGCCCGTACTACCCCTACCGCCTGAACGGCATCACCGAGAATATCGACTACGCGGGCCACATCGAGCCCATCGAGGGTATGACTCGCTACAGCACCGCGCTTGCCGCATCGCGCTCCGCCTTCGCAACCGGAAGCGCCGGCACGGTCATCGTCGCCTCGGGCGACAACTGGCCTGACGCGCTCGGCGCTTCGGCGCTTGCTGGTGCCGTCGGCGGCCCGGTCTTGCTGACCCGCCCCGATTCGCTCCCTGCCGAAGTCTCAAGCGAGATCGCCCGTCTCGGCGCTCACGAGGTTATCGTGGTCGGCGGCACGGGCGCGGTCAGTGCGAAGGTGTTCCGGGCGCTCGATGACCTGGCGAGCGTGACGCCCACGCGTGTCGCCGGTGGCGACCGATACTCGACGGCCGCACGTGTCGCCAGGGAGACGGTGCGAAGGCTGAAGCTACGCGGCCCCTACGACGGTACCGTCTTCATCACGACCGGTACGAACTTCCCTGACGCACTTGCTGCCTCGTCGCTCGCCGCGAAGTCGGGCTGGCCCATCTTGCTTACCCAGAGCGGGACGCTCAGCAGCGACACGTCTGCAGCGATAGCCGCGATCGGCGCGAGTTCAGCGATCATCCTCGGAGGTACGGCCCCGGTCAGCGCCTCTATCGAAGCATCGCTTGTCGCGGACATGGGTTCAAGCGAGGTCACGCGCGTCGCAGGCATCAACCGCTACGACACCGCTTTCAGAATTGCCGAGTACGGCATGACGAACTGTGGCCTCGGGGTTGCGGGCGTAGCCATCGCAACAGGCACGGATTTCCCCGACGCACTCGCGGGCGGCGTCATGGCAGGTAGAGGCGGCACGCTCCTGCTCCTAACACCTCCCGGATCGCTCGACCCGGACGTGGCCGAACTGCTCCTGCAGCGAGCCGCTGAAGTCGGTGTTCCGCGCGTCCTCGGAGGAACGTCAGCTGTGAGGCCGATCGTGCGCGAGGCGATTGCGCTCGCGCTCGGGGTGGAGTAGTTACCCCTCGGCCATCTCACGCTTGTAGGTGGCAATCGCGTCCCGGTACTCGGGCGTGCCCGTACCGAGGATCTGCGTTGCGAGAATCGCCGCGTTCTTCGCGCCGTTGATGGCCACGCACGCAACCGGCACGCCGGTCGGCATCTGGACCATCGACAGCAACGAGTCGAGTCCGCCAAGATCGCTCGTCTTCATCGGGACGGTGATGACCGGAAGGGGCGTGTATGCGGCAACCACGCCCCCAAGATGCGCTGCCTTACCGGCAGCTGCCACGATGACACGCAGGCCGCGATCGGCCGCAGTTGCCGCCCACTCATGCACCTTCGCCGGCTGACGATGTGCAGAGGCGACCAGAACCTCGTACGGCACGCCGAGCGCATCGAGCTGCTTCGCGCACTCCTCCATGACCGACATGTCAGAGGAGCTACCCATGATGATCCCGACGAGTGCTGACACCGTAGCGCCTCCTTGGGCCGGGGCTATTTGCCGAGGCCTTGATCGGTGAAATACTTGGACGACGCACTTTCCTTCTCGGTGACCTGCGCGTCAAGGTCGGTGAGCTTCTGCGAAGTATCCTCGATTGCCGTCGAAAGCGCCTCGGCCTTCGCGCCGTCGGTGCTGCCGGACTCGATCATGCCGTAGAGCGCCTTCGTGTCAGCGATGAGCTTGATACCCAGATCGTCGATCTGTCCGAGAAGGTTCGCAATCTCAACCTGCTGCTTCGCGTACTCCTTGACCTGCTCCTTGACGTCGTACGCGCCGATCTTCTCGAACTCGGCCTTCACAGCGGCAATGACGACTTTGCGCTCCTCGAACTTAGCCGTGGCGGCGTCAAGAGCGGCGATGCCCGGTTTCACGCCCGCTGGCGTCATGGTGACCGCAGAGGCATCGTCCATGAGCGTGGAGATCTGGTTGTCGAGCTCCGTGTACGCCTGAGCCTGCACGTTGGCGGCCTCGATTGCGGCGTTTGCGTCCTTCGTCTGATCGCACCCCGAAACGCCGAAGAGAAGAACGACCGCGAGGGCGGCGATAAGGAGCTTCGTGGAGCGGGTCATCTGTCCCCCTTGCGAACGAGTCCGAACGCTCCGAATGGTAGCGGAGCACGCCCCGTGCGGCAAACAAATGCGGCTACGGCAGCGGCTTCTCGGTCGCCTCTGCGGCCGCGCACGCGCCCGCGTCCGCGCATGCGGGCGCACCATCACCGAAGAGGAGCTGACGCTCATCATCAGGTAGACCGGCCCGTGCGGAGTCGCGGAGGCTGTTCAGGTTCGCGAACATCTGCCGCATCATCGCAACGGTGAGGTAGCGGCCCTTGGGCGTCAGCGTGAACTCCTCGGCGTTGTCGGTCGCGAAAGCACCGGCCACGCGGAAGAAGCTGACCTCGGGGAACAGGCCTCGTTCGGGCGTGGTGCCGAATTCGGTAAAGAACTCGCGCTTGTCGAGACGCAGACCGAAGAGGTCCATGAGGAAGCGGTAGCGCATTCGGTCCTTGAGCGTGGAGCGCCTGCAGCCGAGCGATACCGCCTGGTGACCCGCTTCTATCGCGTCGCCGTACTTGCGCAGCGAGAAGGTGTTCACGAAGATTTTCCCGCTGAGGTACGAGAACGCGCCGGAGCCGATACCGACATACTCCTCGTAGTCGACGATGTACTCGTCGATCATCCCGCCGCCTGTGCGCGAGAATGTCCAGGCGGTCGCGTGCTCGAAGGTGTCCGAAAGCTCGCGCGAGAGGATCTCGTAGTAGCGGGCCTCTCGGCCATAGTCGACCATGCCGACGGTGCGCTTGAGCGCGGTCGCCACCGAGCGCGACGCCATGAGCGGGTAGAAGGTCGTCTGGTTGCACTTGCTCGCCTTGAGCATCTCGATGTCTTTGAGCAGGTGTGCCTCGGTCTGGCTCGGGAAGTTGAAGATCATGTCCACGTTGAGCGAGTGGAAGAAGCCCTCAAGCGACTGCAGGCGCTCGAGGATCTCCTCGCCGGCGCCGTACTTGTCGAAGCGGTCCATCTGCTTGAGAAGGCCGTTGTCGAACGACTGCACGCCCACCGAGAAGCGCTGCACGCGGTCTTTGAGCGGCTCGAGGATCTCGGGAATGAGGTGGTTCGGGTTGGTCTCGGTGGAGACTTCCTTGATGTTGAAGAGCTCGCGCGCGAGATCGATCGTCTGCACGAGTTCGTCGATGAGGATCGTCGGCGTGCCCCCGCCGATGTAGAGGGCCGGGAAGTCATAACCCTTCTCGGCGATCATGCGCATCTCATCACGGAGGTTCTTGAAGTAGCGCCGCGCGGTCTCATCCCTGAATGGGAAGCGGTTGAAAGAGCAATACGGGCAGAGCCGCTCGCAGAATGGGATGTGGGCGTAGAGCATGTACGGGCGCCCGGGAACCGGGCCGGGAAGCCCGGCGACCGGCTTCGGATCGTCCGAGAAGTACGCGCCTTGCGCGATCTCAACCGCCCGCGAGAGTACCCGTTCTGTCAGCACAACTTAAGCCTTCCCAAGCGCCTTAAGCCCGATATCCGTCCGGTACTGCATACCCGCGAACGAGATGCAGCTGACAGCCTCATACGCGCGCTCGCGCGCCTCGGCCATTGTGGGAGCGAGCGCCGTCACGTTCAGGACGCGCCCACCGTCGGTCACGAGTGTGCCGTCATCTTCAAGCTTCGTACCGGCGTGGTAGACGGTGACGCCGGGAACCTTTTCGGCCTCGGCAACGCCCGAGATCGGCACCCCCGTCTTGTAGTCGGCAGGATAACCGCCCGATGCGAGCACAACGGAAACCGCCGCGTCGTCGCTCCACTCAAGCGTGATCTCCGAGAGGCGCTTTTCGGCCACTGCGAGCAAGACATCCACGAGGTCGGTCTTGAGGAGCGGCAGGATGACCTGCGTCTCCGGATCGCCGAAGCGGGCATTGTACTCGAGAACCTTCGGGCCGTCGGCGGTGAGAATGAACCCGCCGTAAAGTACGCCGCGGTAGTCAATGCCCTCGTCGCGCATGCCGGCAACGGTGCGCTCGAGAATAGAGACCATCTCGGCAAGCGTCGCATCGTCAACGACGGGAACTGGCGTGTACACGCCCATGCCGCCGGTATTGGGACCCTCGTCGTTGTCGCGCGCACGCTTGTGATCCTGCGCAGGCACCATCGGGAGCACCGTCTCGCCATCAGTAAAGGCGAGGAGTGAGCATTCCGGGCCCGCGAGATACTCCTCGATTACAACGACCTCGCCCGACTCGCCAAAGTCGCCTGCGAAACACGCATGCACTGCTGTTCGTGCGGTCTCTACATCCATCGCAACGACCACGCCCTTGCCGCCGGCGAGGCCGTCGGCTTTGACGACGATCGGGGCACCCATCTGCTCGATGTAAACGACAGCCGCGTCTTCCCCCTCGAATGCGTCGCCCTTTGCCGTCGGAACTCCGTGGCGCTCCATGAGGTCCTTGGCAAACACCTTGGAGCCCTCGATCTGCGCCCCGGCAGCCCCGGGACCAAAACATGGGATGCCCGCAACCTCAAGGAGATTCGCGAGACCGACGACGAGCGGACCTTCAGGACCGCACACGACAAGGTCGATGCTGTTGTTCTCGGCCCAGTCGACTATGTAAGCGGGATCATCGAGGTCGAGTTTTACCCCGACCGCGAGAGCTGCCGTGCCGCCATTACCAGGGGTGCAATACAGCGTGGGATTGTGTACTGATCGGGCAAGCGCTTCAACGATAGCGTGCTCACGACCGCCACCACCGACGACGAGGATGCGCATGGGGTTCTCCTTGCTTAACGGTTCGCGTATTCCGGCGCGACAGGATGAAGTACCAGCAACCGCATCTTATCAGACGACAAGCATGTAGCCGTCCCGCAGCCCCGGGTGGCGGAGGGGCTCGCCGCAAGTTCCGCAGCCGGGGACAACGCAGGGAAAGCCGCCCTTGAGGCGGCTTTCCCTGCGTTGCGGGCCCCCGGCAAGGACTGTTTGAAGCGGCGAGCCCCTCCGCCACCCGGGGCCCCACGCGTCTCGCCTACAGGCGCCCAGCCCAGCGGCGCATGATCGTCTGCTCGCGCGACGGCCCGACAGCGATGATCGACACGGGGACCTCGGCCAGATCCTCGATGAAAGTGATGTAGTCACGCGCATTCTTCGGCAGCTCGTCGAAGTCGCGACACGCCGTGATGTCCTCGCGCCAGCCCGGAAGCTCCTCGTAGATCGGCTTGGCGTGGTGGAAGACGGTCTGGTGGCACGGCAGGTCGTTGAAACGCCGACCTTCGTACTCGTACGCGACGCACACCTTGATGGTGTCGAGCTCCGAGAGGACATCGAGCTTCGTGATCGCAAGGTCGGTGAGGCCGTTGATCTGCACGGCGTTGCGCACGATAACCGCGTCGTACCAGCCGCAGCGACGCTGGCGACCGGTCGTGGTGCCGTACTCGCCGCCGACCTTCGTGAGTAAGTCGCCGATCTCGTCGGAGAGCTCGGTCGGGAACGGGCCGGAGCCCACGCGCGTGATGTACGCCTTCGCGATGCCGAGCACGCGGTCGATCGCCTTCGGGCCAACACCGGCTCCGGTGCAGGCGCCGCCTGCGGTCGGGCTCGACGATGTCACGAACGGATACGTGCCGTGGTCGAGGTCGAGCAGCGTGCCCTGGGCGCCCTCGAAGAGCACCCACTGGTCAGCGCCAAGCGCCCGGTTGAGGAGCGCGGAGGTCTCGGCGATGTGCGGCTTGATGCGCTCCGCGTAGCCGAGGTACTCCTCGGCGATCTCGTCGACAGTGTACGTGGGCAGATCGTAGAGCTTCGAGAGGATGTCGTTCTTCTCGGGGAGCGCTGCTTCAAGCTTCTTGCGCAGGATGTGCTCGTCCTGAAGATCCTGCACGCGGAGACCCATGCGCGATGCCTTATCCATATACGCCGGGCCGATGCCGCGACGCGTGGTGCCGATCTCATTCGCGCCGAGACGACGCTCGCTCGCGCCATCAAGATCGCGGTGGTACGGCATGATGAGGTGCGCGTTGCAGCTGATGAGCAAGCGGTGCGTGGAGATGCCGTCAGCCTCGAGGCGATCCATCTCCTCGATAAGCACCTTGGGGTCGATGACGCACCCGTTGCCGATGACCGGCGTGATGTGCGGATACATGATGCCCGAGGGGATGAGGTGCAGCTTGAGTGTGCGCCCCGCGTGAATGACGGTGTGACCCGCGTTGTTCCCGCCCTGGAATCGCACGACGTAGTCGAAATCGTCTGCGATGAGGTCGGTGATCTTGCCTTTGCCTTCGTCGCCCCACTGGGCGCCGACGAGCACGATGCCGGCCATGTGATTGGCTCCTTGCAGTGATCGGCCCCGCGGACTCATCTCTGCCGCTCCCGGACCGGGCACACCGTCCGCGCTGGACGAAGTACCGTGCACCCGCTTCCCGGCGGGCACGGGGGTAAGTATGCCGCAGGAGGGCGATGAGCGCCAGAGTGATGCGGTGGGATGTGCCGACTGGAAGTATTCGAGACAACACCCCTTGACATTGTCTGTGACGAGAGTATGTTAGTGAGCGATAACTACGCAGTCGAGGAGATGACGTGTCGGAAGAGCGGACTACAGGCGTGGCAGCGGACGTGAGGAAGCGTCTCACGATCGTCGCCGTCGGCCTCGTTCTCCTCGGTGTAGCGAGTTACGCGGTGTCGTACTTCCAGCGCCAGGGCTCGCTGGATCGCGCGTTTCTCGAAGTCGCCGGCAACGTCCGCGCCGAGACCTACACCGTACGCGCGCCCGCACTCACGCTCCCCACTCCCGACTATACCGTGGGCATCCCGTCGACAGCGGCACCCAAGGCCCCGAAACGCACGAGTGCCGCCGTCGGATCCTCCGGCCAGCCTGTCGTTTCCGGCCGTCTCACCGCGGTCTACGTGACCGAAGGTGACCGCATCGTCGCAGGAGCTCCCCTCGCGAAGCTTGAGACGACGATGCTTGACCTCGGTGTCCAGCAAGCACTGACTGCGGCAACAAAAGCACGAGCGGACGTCGCCGTGCTCGGCGATACGCTGAACACGCTCGGCAGCACCCAGGCGGATCTTGCGAAAGCGAAGCGCGACCTACAGAGCGCGCTTGCAAAGGCGAAGGTGCAGCGGGCGGACCTCGCCGCGCAGCTGGCGCAGCTCCAGAGTATGCCGACCCCGCCGCCCGGCTCCGTACCCCCGAGCGGCACGCCGATGCCGAATCGCGCCGCACTCATCGCCAGACTCAAGTCAGCGCTCACGGGAATCGATGCCGGCATCGCGAAGATGTCATCCGGCCTGCGCACGATGGCTTCCGGCTCGGCAAAGCTCGCCGACGCCAAGACGACTGTCCGTAACGGTCGGGATCTCCTCACCGTCGTCGCCGACGGTCGCGATGTGGCAGTCGACATCGCTCGGGCTCGTCTTAACGCCGCGGTCATCACCTCGCCGGTCGGGGGCCTCGTCATCTTCGCGCGGCGCACCGGTGACGTGGCGATGATGAATGCGCCGCTCGTCAAGATCCGTCCGGATTCACCCGCACTCGTCGACACCTATCTCACCGCTGAGCAACTCGCGCACGTGCGCACGGGTGCGCGCGCTGAAGTCACCTACGATTCCTCGCCGGGATCGGTGCTCACCGGTCGGATCACGAGCATCGCCGACTCCTCGGCGTTCCCGCCCACCGCATTCCCCACCGACATCGTGCACATGACGCGCACGACCCGCGTGACGATCACCCTTGACGACGGCGAGCGGCCTCCGGCCGGAACGCCGGTAGACATCACGATCCGGACGGACTCGCGCGGCTGAAGCGCGGCGAAGCAGTAGCAGACAGGAGCGTTGACCGATATGAAACGCATCATCCCCATCGTCCTCGTGCTGGCAGTAATCGGCGTCGCCGCCTGGTACTTCCTGCTTGGCGGGAAAGCGTCTTCGGCGCCCGCCGGCCTCGGGGGAAGCGGAACGGTTGAGACCGACACGGTTGTCGTCTCGCCACAGAGCTCCGGGCGCATCATCGAGGCACCCTCAGAGGACGGCGTACCCGTGAAGAAGGGTGACGTGCTCTACAAGCTCGATCCCGCCATGGCTGACCTCCAGGTACAGCAGGCCGAGGCAGGCGTCGCAGCTGCTCAGGCCGCCTATCAGCAAGCAATTGACGACGATAAGACGAAAGCCGAGATCGCCGCCGCTAAAGCGCAGCTCGACCAGGCAAAGGTCGCTGTCGCCATGGCGAAGGTGCAGCGTGGCTACATGACGATCTCCTCGCCGATCGACGGCGTTCTCACCAACGTCGTGCTTAAAGCCGGCGAGAATGCGCTGCCCGGTTCGACACTCGCAGTCGTGAGCAACCCGGCGAGCCTCACCGTGACGGTCTACGTTCCGGAGAACCAGATCGGCCAGGTCAAGACGGGCCAGGCAGGCACACTCACCACAGACTCCCTCACTAAGGAGTACGGCGCGGTCGTCGTATTCATCGGATCGCAGGCCGAGTACACACCCGCCTCGATCGAGACGAAGGACCAGCGCACTAAGCTCGTGTACAAGGTGCGCCTCCGCATCACTGACGCCGACAGTGCGCTCAAGCCCGGCATGCCCGCAGACGTGGTGCTCAGGTGAGCACTGCTCCACAGACAGACGAGCTCGCCCTCGACGTCCGCGATCTACGGCGCACCTTCAAGGACGTCGTGGCGGTCGACGGCGTCACCATGACGGTCCCGAGGGGTGAGGTCTTCGGCCTCGTCGGCCCCGACGGCGCCGGCAAATCGACGCTGATCCGCATGATGGCGACCGTGCTCGCACCAACCGACGGAGACGTGCTGGTGTTCGGCCGCTCGGTCAGGACCGAGGCCGCGAAGGTGAAGCCGCGTATCGGCTATATGTCGCAGGCGTTCTCGCTCTACCGCGATCTGACCGTGCGCGAGAATCTCGAGTTCTTCGCGGAGCTTCGTGGCGTCCCGCGCAAGGATATGGCGGCTCGCTCTGCCCGACTGCTCGAGTTCTCCGGGCTGACCGAGTTCGCAAAGCGCCAGGCGCAGTTCCTCTCGGGCGGGATGAAACAGAAGCTTGCCCTTGCCGCGACACTCATCAGCGAGCCGGACCTGCTCTTCTTGGACGAGCCGACCACCGGCGTCGATCCCGTATCGCGCCGCGAGTTCTGGCGCATCATCTCGGGACTGCACAGCGAGGGCATCACCGTCTTCGTCGCGACTCCGTATATGGACGAAGCTGAACGCTGCGATGAGATCGCGTTCATGACGCACGGTCGCATCATCCTGCGCGACACACCTGCCGGCATGAAGAACCGCGTGCCCGGCCGCGTCGTCGAGATCAACGCGAGTGACTACCGCGCTGCGATGCCGATCGTCCGCGCCCTGCCATTCGTCTCAAGCGTCGAAGTCTCGGGTGAATACCTACGCGTACTTGTCACCCGTGACGACGCGACTGCCGAGACTGGTCTCCGCACCGCGCTCGAGGCAGCGGGCCTGCGTGTCGACCGCGTCCGACCCGTTGCAACCGACCTGGAGATGGCGTTCGCCACGCTCATCCCTACAGCCGTGCTTCCGCATCACGATACGACGGACGAGATCCTGGCGGTGGCCGAATGAGACGCATCTACGCGATAGCTCGCAAGGAGTTCATCCACATCGTCCGGGATCCGCGCACGATGATCGCGATCCTCATCATGCCGCTGCTGCAACTGTTCTTGTTCGCGTACGCGGTGTCCTTCGACGTGAAGGACCTCCCCACAGCGCTCCTCGACCAGGATCAGACGTCGATCAGCCGTCAGTACGTTGATGCGCTCAAGCAGTCGAACTACTTCACCGTGAAGCACAACCTTGTGTCATCGGGAGAGATCGACGGTATCTTTGACCGCGGCGACGCACGCGTGGTGGTGGTCATCGGTCCGGGATTTGGCGATTCGGTCGCGGCCGGACGAGCAGGCGCCGTACAGGTGCTCATCGATGGCTCCGAGCCAAACTCCGCACAGCTCGGCCAGGCGTATGCGAACGGGCTGTCTCGCGTCTTTGGCACAAAAGCCGCGATCAGCCAGGCTGAAGCGAGCGGTATGGATCCGGCACAGGGCGGTGGACTAACGGCCCGAACGCGCGTCTGGTACAACCCTGAAGGCAAGTCCGCCAGCTACCTGGTTCCCGGGCTCATCGTGTTGCTCCTCACGGTCATGACGGTGCAGCAGACCGCGAACACCCTCGTTTCCGAGAAGGAGCAAGGCACCTACGAGCAACTCGTCGTCTCGCCGATCCACCGAATCGAACTGATGGTCGGCAAGATCATGCCCTGGGCGGTGATGGCCGCGCTCAACGTCATCATGATTTCCGTGATCGGGCTGCTCGCGTTCCAGATACCGTTCCGCGGTTCGGTCGCGCTCTTCGCCCTCGCGAGCTTCCTCTTCGTGCTCTGCGTGCTCGGCCTGGGACTCCTCGTCTCGGCACGCGCTTCTTCGACCGAAGTCGCAAACCAGCTCGCCATGATGATCAGCTTCCTGCCTGCGTTCATGCTCTCGGGATTCGTCTTTCCGCTCGCCAGTATCCCGCCGGTGCTCCAGGGTCTCTCGTACCTGTTCCCCGCGCGGTATATGACCGTCGTCGCCCGCACCATCTTCCTCAAGGGCGGCGGGTGGGATGTGTTGTGGCCCGAGATCGCGGCGCTCGCCGTGTACGCCGTTGTCGTGATCACGCTGTCGTCACTCCTTTACAGAGAGAGGTCGTAACCCATGTCCTGGCGACGTGTACGCCTCCTCATCTGGAAGGAGTTCCTGCAGCTGCGCAGGGATCGCTCTATGCTGCCCATCATCTTCATCATGCCGGTGCTCCAACTCATATTGTTCGGCTACGTTATCGGCACTGACGTGAAGGACCTGCGCACGGCCGTTGTCGACCGCGACGGCAGCGTCGAATCACGACTCGTCGTCGACAGCTTTGTGAACTCCGGCTACTTCCTCGACGTCGCACATCCCGTCGATGAGGCCGCGATGCAGAAGCTCCTGGACGGCAACAAGGCCCAGGTCGCGATCATCATCCCTGAAGGCTTCTCGGACCTCGTCCGCGAGAAACGGCCGACCGAGATCGGCATCGTCGTGGACGGCTCCGACAGCAAGACCGCCTCGGTCGCCTCGGGCTATGCACAGCAAGTGGTCGCCGCGCTCAGCGGGAAGCTCTACCCGGGTCGGCTTACAGCGAGTTCGTCGGGCGTGGACGCACAGGTCCGCGTGCTCTTCAACCCGACCATGCGCGCGGTCAATACGATGGTGCCGGCGCTCCTCGCCTTCATTCTCATGATGTCGACGCAGACGACGATGAGCCAGGCGATCGTCAAGGAGCGCGAGCGCGGTACCCTCGAGCAACTCTTCGTCACGCCGATCGGCCGGGCCGAGTACCTCATCGGAAAGCTTGTGCCGTATGTCCTCATCGCATTCATCCAGATCACACTGGTCTTCACCATCGGCACGCTGTGGTTCAAGGTGCCGTTTAACGGCAACCTGCTCGTCCTCGGCGCCGGACTCGCGCTCTTCGCGCTCACTGCACTTGGACTCGGCCTCATGGTGTCGCTCCTCTCGCGCACCCGCTACCAGGCGCAACAGGCGACGACGTTCCTCATGGTGCCGTCGATGATGCTCTCCGGCTTCGTGTTTCCGCTTGAGTCGATGCCAAAGATCCTCTACCCGCTGTCGTACCTGGTCCCCTTGCGCTACATCCTCGTGGTCGTCCGTTCCAACTTCCTGAAGGGCTCCGGCTTCGTAGCGTTGTGGCCTCAGTTCCTGGCGATGGCGATCTTCTCGGCAGCGATCTTCGGGTTCGGGCTCTCCCGATTCCGCAAACAACTCAACGACTGAGGGATGGATACGAGCATGCGACTCCCCTGGCAGAAGCACAGCACACCCGAAACGCGCGCTTCACTCGAGCCCGCACACAACGAGTTCGCCATCGAGGTCAACGGCCTGAGCAAGACGTTCGGCGACTTCACCGCGGTCAACTCGATCAGCTTGAGCGTCGGACACGGCGAGATCTTCGGGTTCCTCGGACCGAACGGCTCTGGCAAGACCACCACGATTCGCATGCTCTGCGGCGTCATCGCCCCCAGCGGCGGCGGTGCGCGCATCATGGGCTACGACGTGGTCACTGAATCTGAGCGAGTGCGCGAGAACATCGGTTACATGTCGCAGAAGTTCTCGCTCTTCCAGGACCTCACCGTGGATGAGAACCTCAAGTTCTACGCGGGCATCTACGGTCTCTCGGACGAGAAGTTCGCAGAGCGCCGCGAATACATCCTAACGATGGCTGACCTTCACGGTCGCGAGAACGAGATGGCCGGCGACCTCTCGGTGGGCTGGAAGCAGCGACTTGCACTTGGCTGTGCGACGATCCACGAGCCGAAGCTCATCTTTCTCGACGAACCGACCTCGGGTGTCGATCCGACAGCGCGCCGCCAGTTCTGGGAGCTCCTGCACGACCTCGCCGCCTCGGGCGTCACGCTCTTTGTCACGACCCACTACATGGACGAAGCGACGCACTGCAACCGTCTCGCGTTCATCTACCGGGGTGACATCATCGCCGAGGGTACGCCCGCCGAGGTCAAGGGCGATCTCATGCGAGACACCATCTTGCGGGTCGAGGTCGACCGCGGGGAAGACGCGCTTACGGCGCTCGAGGGAAGCCCGGGAATCGCCGAGGCATACATGCAGGGCTCGATGCTTCACGTGAACGTCGGCGAGCGCACGGAAGCCGAGGCCGATCTCACCGGACTTCTCGGCGGACTCGGATTCACGGTCCTGGGTGTCGAACCGGTCGAGCCGACCCTCGAAGACGCCTTTGTACACCTGGTCACGCGCCAACGGGAGGTCTCAGCATGATGCGGCCACAGAGCGACGTATCAGCACGATACTTCTCGAAGTTCGTCGACAGCCGCCGAGGCGAGATCCTCGACGCCGCCCTCGCGGTCTTTGCCGAGAAGGGCTACGACGGGGGCACGATGCGTGAGATTGCTGCCGCCGTCGGCGTCAGCGAGCCAGCGCTCTACCGGCACTACACCGGCAAAGAGGCTCTCTTCGAGGAGCTTGTCAGGCTTGCTGGCGATCATATCGTCGAAATGGCGGGAGTGACGATCGCTACCGTTCGCCCCGAGAACCTCCGTGATTCGCTCCGCAGACTCCTGGAAGTGCGGGACCAGGCGACGAACGGTCACGGGAGCCCGGTCATTCGTATGCTGCTTGTTTCCGCACCGCACAACGGTGTCTTCCTCGCCACCTTTCGCACACACCTCGCAGCGCCGATGGCGGCGATGCTCGGCACGCTCATACCGCAGATCGACACGTACTTCGGACACGAATACACGCCCGCTCAGACGGACGAGCGTGTCCGGGCATTTATGAGCCAGTTCGTCGGCCACTTCATGACATCGATGGTTTTCGGTACCCCGCCGGCCGACGACACGACGGTCGATGCGATGCTCGCGATCATGGGCTGGGACGCTTAGGCGGGCAGCGTGCAGGTTCATACGCGCTTCTGTCTATTGTGGCGCAAGATTTCGCATAGCGCATATTCAGCCAGTATCCTGCATTTGACAGTATACTTCCCTGTGCCCTAGTCTGGCCCCTGTGATTCGAATCACCGTGTCGGGACGGGGGGTCCCGCGCAACACGGTCGCGGTCGGTTCGCGCTCACCCTCCAGGAGCCGAACCTTCGTGGAAAACAATTCATCTAAGGGGGGTCCATGAAACACAAGGCTGGATTTGCAGCGGTGCTTGCGATGGCGATTCTGCTCCTAGCCACGCCCGCATACGCCGTCTCGAGCGTCACGAACACCTTCAAGGCCGGGGACTACACCGTCAATACGGGGCAGTCGGTCACAATCTCGGCCAGTTCCGTCTACGACTGGATGTACGTCCCCAACCCGTACACCAGCAACTACGACGAAGAAGTCAGCTACTCGATGTTCAACAAACCCTCAACGTACGCATGGGGCGGTTTGACGAATACGGCGTGGACGTACAAGTCAGCGGGACACTATGTCTCGCCTTGTTGGGAGCTCTACCAGCCGGACTTCTGGGTGGTGACCAAGGCCACCATCTACGCCAATGCCAACGCAAGTGCGAAATCATTGGCCGCGGGAACCAAGAAGTCCAGCCGCCACGGTCAGTATCAGAACGGCTGGGTCTCCTACGGCACGGCCACCTGGTTCACGACCACGCACAACTAGAGAACGAACCGCGACCACACCGGGAGGAGCGGGCGGCGCCGCCCGCTCCTCCACCTCCCTCAGGAGATGATATGGGCCTGATGTACCTTGCTTCAGAGTACCGCCGATCCGCAGTCCCCGTTGCGCGGCGACTGGTGTTTCTCACGATCGTTCTCAGCTCGATGGTGTATCTATCCGGCATCTGGCCGGTGATGAGCTACTTCCACACTGCTCAATCACTCTCGGCCGCATACGTCGCCCGACTGAACGGTCCGATCACCGCAGCGCAGTACGCGAGCGTCGTCGCCTCCATGACCTCATCCGGAGGTGAAGCGGTCGGTCTGTCGATCGGCTCCAACGCGCAAGTGGCGGCCGCCGGTCGTCAACCGGTTGAATACGGCGGTGACCTCTACCTATACGATCCCGGGTGCGAAAACGCAGTCCAGCGCTTGCTGCTGGGTGACGCGCTCGTCCTCAGGGGGTCGATGTCGGGATCCGACGCCTGCGCGCTCGATATCGTAAGTGCCAAGCGCCTCAAGGTCCGTATCGGCGATACGATTGAGTTCTCGCAATTGGTGACGGCAAACGATGGTGCGCCTCTGACTCTTCATGGCGCAGGCGTCGTCCGCGCGATATATGGGACGAACGCAGACGTCCGAGGGCTCATCGCCCCGCTTCCGACCGCACAGCGCGCAGGAGCCGGTGGCGCGGATGTCGCGTATACCGATATCTTCTTCTACTCGGCCAACTCCGACGAGACCCTGGCGCGACTGAGCAGCATCACATCTAACCCGGAGTGGACCATACAATCTAGGTCGCAGGCGGTGGCGATCGCAGAGCGACGAGCGGTAGCCGCATCGGGACCGCAGTTCCGGACCACTGCGCTCATCGCGGGCCTGCTGATCTACGCGGTATACGTGCTTCGCGAGCAGTTCGTCCGGATTGGCCGACGGCGGCGAGCAGTCGCAATCATGTTCTCGATGGGATCCAGCATCAGGAGCATCATCGGACTCATGATCGCCGAGCAGATCGCGATTTGTGTCGCGACCGGAATCGCGGGACTCCTGATCGGAAAGCTGCTCATCGAGTCCACACTCGGGATGTACATTCCCGCTGAGGCGACCACGACATTCGTTCTTTGGCTTGTCGGACTCAACGTCGCGGCACTGTGTATACTCGCGGCTCAACTCGCCGTAACCTTCAAGCGCTTCCCCGTGGCCCGCCTGCTCTCACTCAGACAGGAGTACTGACGTGCTATACACGATGCGAGACGTCTCGGTCCAGTACCGTATCGGCGAACGCCGCGTTGACGTGCTACGCGACTTCTCTTTCGCCGTAGAAGATGGGGAGTTCATCACGATCACGGGGCCGTCTGGCCGAGGCAAGACGACTGTACTGAACATACTCGCGGGGTTTCTGCCCCCAACAAGCGGGACCGTGCTATGGGAGGACAATGACCTCTACGCTCAGAGCGACGATCAGACCGCTCGATATCGCAACTCCCAGATCGGCATGGTCCACCAGTTCTTCAACCTAATCCCCGAACTGAACGCGGTCCAGAACGTTATGGCGCCGGGACTGATCGGAGGAGCCAATAGGCACGAGGCTCGCCGACGGGCGGAAGCGATGCTCGATCGCGTCGGTGTGCTCGGTCGAGCCGAGCATCTCCCCTCAGAAATGTCAGGCGGCGAACAACAGCGTGTGGCTATCGCACGTGCGCTGATGAATAGCCCAAGGGTCGTGCTCGCCGATGAGCCAACGGGCAACCTGGACCGGGTGACTGCAGCCGAGATCGTAGCCCTCATGTCGCGCCTCCACGCTGAGGACGGAACCACGATGATTCTTGTCACGCATGACCCGACCGTCGCCGCAGCCGGCACTCGCATGATTCAGATGGACTGAGCGACCCGTGATGTGGCTCGCCTGGACCTACCTCTGCGCCAGCTATCGAAAGCGAAGTGCGAACGCGGTCAGAACGCTGGTGCTCGCGACGCTTGTGACCGCGGGCGTCTTCTTCTTCGCAGCGGTGCTCCCCGCGGTCAGCTTCAAGCAAACAGGCGCACTCCAGGCCGCCAAGTGGAACCTGATCGCGTCATCGCCAGGAGCGCGGGGTATTCCGGACTCAACACGTGCAGCGCTTTCGGGCGGCGACAAGAGACTCATTGTCGGCCACACAGTGACCGGTGATGCATCCACTCAGGGTGGAGAGCCCGTGTCCACCGGTATCCTGGTACTACAGCCATCTGCATCACGTGATCTCTCCTGGTACTCACCTGATCTTGTCGTCGATGGGTCGTTCAACACAGATGGGATCTGGATGGACGTCATCACGTCGCGACAGCTCGGCGCTCGCCTTGGCGATCGAGTAACCGTGCGATTCACGTCACTCGTGAACGGACAGCCACAAGTGACCGAGATCTCCAAACCATTCACGGCGCTCTTCGCTCCCACGCTGCAGACGACCGGAATCTGTCTCATGACCGAGCTGCCCTCCGGCACGGATCTCGCAATGGATGTGTTCGCAAGCATTCCGGCGGCACAAGCAGAAGAGACCGCCAGCCGCCTTCGTCGAACGAGCGAGCAGGACGGCTGGAACGTCAGCACGATCTCCGAAGAGTGGACAGCGGGCCGTCGGCGCGTGGATGAGGCCATCAACCGCAACACGCGATTCTCACTCATCTGGATCAGCATAGCCATCTATGTCGGGTACGCTTGGCGAGAGATGGCCGGACGATTCAGAGTACGGCGACACGACTTCGCGGTGCTTTTATCGATCGGGGCTCCCATACGCGATTTGCTCGGTATCGCGATTTGCGAGCAGCTCATATTCGGCACTCTCTCCGCAGTTGCAGGTTTCGCCATCGGGGCATGGGCTCTTGTCCGGCTGTCGCACCTCTGGGTGCCTGCCGATACCTACATGTTCCTCGCCGGCTATGTCGCGCTAGCGAATCTAGCCGTGCTTGTTGTCACGACGATGGGCTTCTCAAGGCGCATACGATCGCTCCCGGTCGCACAGCTTCTCTCGGAAGAATGACACGGTCGCGCGAACCTACGTACTGGTGGGCAGGATCTTGCCGGGGAAGATGTCCACGTTCGGAATCGGGATCTACACGTCCTCGCCCACGACCTTGATCTCGGGTCTGCCGCGAATGGCTTGCAGAAACACCTCGCCGTACTGCTCGAGCTTGGCCTTGCCGACGCCACTCACCTGCAGGAACTCGTCGCGGTCGGTCGGCTGACGTCGCGCCATGTCAGCAAGCGCGGCATCGGCGAACACGACGTACGCCGGCACGGCCTTCTCAGCGGCAATCTCCCGACGCAACTCGCGAAGCCGCTCAAAGAGGTCCGCCTGCTCGTCAGTCTCAAGCGCGAGGGACTTGGCACGCTTCGTCGACTTCGGGACCTTCTCGGCTTTCGGTCGTGGCGCCAGCGGCCTGGCAAGTCGGACGTCCTCCTCGCCGCGCAACACTGCAGCCGCGGTCGGAGTGAGCTTCAGCGTTGAGTACTCGCTCACGTCGACACGCAGATACCCGCGATGGATGAGCTGCCGGAAGACGGCCGACCACTCGTCTTTGGAGTACTCGCCACCGATGCCGTAGACGCTGAGCGAGTCGTGCCCGTTGCCGAGGATGCGCTGGTTCTCCGAGCCGCGCAGCACATCGACGACGTAGCCCAGACCGAAGCGCTCGCTCAGCCGATAGACCGCCGAGAGCGCCTTCTGCGCATCGATGGTCGCGTCGTATGTCTCCGGCGGTGCCGAGCACACATCACAGTTGCCGCAATCCCCTGCGAGCTCCTCCCCGAAGTAGCCGAGAAGCGCCCTGCGGCGACACGAAAGTGCCTCTGCAAAGTCGACCATCGCGTTCAGTTTGTGGGTCTCGATGCGCCGCTGCTCGTCGCTCGCGACAGCGTCGATGAAGCCCTTGGATGTCATGACGTCTTGCATGCTCCAGAGCATGAGCGCGTCGGCGGGCAGCCCGTCGCGACCCGCGCGGCCGGTCTCCTGGTAGTAACCTTCGATCGACTTTGGCATGTCGTAGTGCACGACGAAGCGTACGTCGGGCTTGTCGATGCCCATGCCGAAGGCGACCGTCGCCACCACCACATCGAGCCGGTCGCCCATGAACGCGTCTTGCACGCGGGCGCGCGCGACTGCGCCCATGCCCGCGTGATACGCGGCCGCACGAACGCCCGCGTCGCGCAGCTTGTCCGCGACATCCGCAACCCGCTTACGTGACAGCGCGTACACGATGCCGGACTCGCCATCGTGCTGTTTGAGGAACTCCATGAGCTGCGCCGCAGGCTTGGTCTTGTACTCGGCCGCATACCGGATGTTCGGCCGGTCGAAGCCGGTCACGAACATGCGCGCACCGCTCAGGCCAAGCTGGCGCAGAACGTCGATACGGGTCTGCTCGTCGGCGGTTGCGGTAAGCGCGACGATCGGGATAGCCGGGAAGCGCTCGCGCAGGCAACCCAGCTGCACGTACTCCGGCCGAAAGTCGTGCCCCCACTGCGAGACGCAGTGCGCCTCGTCGATTGCGAAGAGTGCGATCTCCAATCGCGAGAGCATCTGTAGGAATCCGTCCATCACGAGCCGTTCCGGCGAGACGTAGAGCAGATCGAGCTGCCCGGCACGCAGGCGATCGAGCACCGCAGACGAATCCTCGGGCGACAGCGACGAGTTGAGGACCGCTGCCGCGACGCCGTTGGCGCAGAGCGCATCCACCTGGTCCTTCATCAGCGAGATGAGCGGCGAGACCACGATCGCCGTGCCCGGGCGATGAAGCGCGGGGATCTGGAAGCAGAGCGACTTGCCCCCGCCGGTGGGCATCAGGACGAACGCGTCATTGCCGTCGGCGACCCAGTCGATGATCTCGGCCTGGTGCGGCCGGAACGACGGGTAGCCGAAGACATCGGCGAGCGTGACGTGTGTGCTTGTGGTGCGCGCGGGCATGCAATTCTCCTCGGACTGTGTGACGGCAACGGTATCACACGCCACTGACATGCACCGTCCGAAAACTGCCCGCGCAGATACCGCCGATATCGGGGACATACCGGATGACGACACATGAACGACGGTACAGAATTGTGAGGGACGACGATGAGCCAGCGCCGTGCACTTCTCGGGATCATCCTGGCGGTGATCCTGCTGCTCGCACTTACGGGGTGCAAGAAGGCGAGTACGCCGTTGGTTGTGGGCCCGCTGCCGACGACAACGGTGGAGCCGACAGCATCACCTGAGCCTGTGATCCCCGCACTGGCCGACCTCACCATCGACTTCGAATCTGTGGCGAGCGGATTCACGCAGCCGCTCTTCGTGACCGGTGCCGGCGATGGTTCCGGTCGCCTCTTCGTCGTCGAGAAGACCGGCCGCATCTGGATTCTCCGCAACGGGCAACGCGCGGCGCAGCCGTTCCTCGACATCAGAGGCAGCGTGAGCACGAACAGCGAGCGCGGCCTTCTCGGCCTCGCGTTCTCGCAGTCCTTTGGCGAGGACGGCGCATTCTACGTCGACTACACCGACCGCAACGGGGACACCATGGTCTCCCGGTTCAGCGCAAAGGGCGACAGCTTCGTGCGTGGATCCGAGCAGGTGCTGCTCAAGATCAAGCAACCGTACGCCAACCACAACGGCGGCATGATCGCCTTCGGTCCGGACGGGAACCTCTACATCGGCATGGGCGACGGCGGCTCCGGCGGCGACCCGAACGGCAACGGGCAGAACCTGAAGGTCCTCCTCGGCAAGATGCTTCGCATCGACGTCGCCCGTGACAACAGCACGGCTCGCAGCACCGCATACGGTATCCCGGCCGACAATCCGTTCGTGACGACTCGTGGCGCAGCGCCCGAGATATGGGCATACGGCCTCCGCAACCCGTGGCGGTACTCCTTCGATCGGAAGACCGGCGATCTGTGGATCGGCGATGTGGGCCAGGATACCTGGGAGGAGATCGACTTCCAGGCGGCCGGATCGACAGGCGGCGAGAACTACGGGTGGAACGCGTTCGAAGCGACGCACGTCTTCCCGCCCGACTCGAAGGCGCGAGCGGGCACCTTCACAGCCCCCGTCGTCGAGTACGACCGTGCAAGCGGCGAGTCGGTCACGGGAGGCTACGTGTATCGCGGCAGCGCGCAACCGGCGCTCAGCGGAACCTACGTCTACGGCGACTACGTAAGCGGACGAGTCTGGGGTCTCAGGCGCTCGGCCGGCGGCATCGAGAACCGGCAGTTGACGGACACCACCTACAACATCTCAAGCTTCGGTGAGGATGACGCCGGCGAGCTCTACCTCGTCGACTTCGGAGGCACGATCTACCGGGTGACGGCGAAGTAACCAGCACACAAATCGGGCGGAACCGGCATGGAGGCCGATTCCGCCCGCGGTCGTTACCGGGGAGAACACCTCGCCCGCGTTACCCCACGCCACCCGCGAGGATCGCGCGCGCGGCCACGAGCCCGCTCGCGCTCGACTGCACAAGCCCGCGCGTGACACCGGCACCGTCGCCGATCGCATAGAGACCGGCGACCTGGCTCTGCAGATGCTCATCAAGCTCGACCCGCGACGAGTAGAACTTCACCTCGACGCCGTAGAGGAGCGTACCGTCACCGCCAACGCCGGGAACGAGTGTGTCGAGCGCCTCGAGGAACTCGAGGATGTCAGCAAGGTGTCGGTACGGCAGCACGAACGACAAGTCGCCCGGCGTGGCCTGCGGCATCGTCGGCTTCACGACGGACTCGGCGATGCGCTTCGGCGTCGAGCGACGACCGGCCTTCAGGTCGCCGAGGCGCTGCACGATGATTCCCTCGCCAAGCAAGTTCGCGAGTCCCGCGATGGAGTGCCCGTAGGTGATGGGCTCGTGGAACGGCTCGGTGAAACTCTGGCTCACAAGCACCGCGAAGTTGGTGTTCTCGGTGCGCTCCTCGGCGAACGAATGTCCGTTGACGGTGACGATGTCGCCGTAGGATTCCGTGGTGACCTCGCCATACGGGTTCATGCAAAACGTCCGGACCTGATCGCCGAACTGCTTTGAGTAGTAGATGAGTTTCGCCTCGTAGAGCGGGTCGGTCAGCGACTCCATGACGGGTGCGGGCACTTCCACCCGCACGCCGATGTCGACAGCATTGTTCCTGAGTCCGATGCCGAGCGCGCGGGCCTGCTCGGCAAGCCAGTCCGCGCCGTCACGACCGGGCGCGGCGATGACCGCGTCGGCCTTCACGCATGTGCCATCGACAAACTCGATGCCGGTGACGTGGCCGTTCTCGGCAAGGATCGTCGCGACTTCCGACTTAAGGCGCACGTCCACGCCCTGCTCGACGAGGTAGTCGTGCATCGCCTGGAGCACCATCGGCGAACGATCGGTGCCGATGTGGCGGATGCGCATCGGAATGAGACGCATCTCGGCAAGGGTTGCGTCGCGCATGAGACGATCAGCGGTGGCCGCGTCAGGGCCGTGGACTTCGGTCGTTGCGCCGAACTCGAGCCAGAGTCGGTCGGAATCCTCCACGAGTCGCTCGAGCCCCTCGATGCCGACGAAATCTCCGAGCCACCCGCCAACCTCGGTGGTGAGCGTAAGCTTCCCGTCCGAGAACGCGCCCGCGCCGCCCCAGCCCGTCATGATCGCGCATGTCTCGCAGCCGATGCAGTGCGTCTGGTGCGCCGGACACTTTCGTTTCGCGATGGGCTTGCCACGCTCGGCGATAAGGATGCGCCCCACGCGTCCCGAGCGCACAAGCTCAATGGCGGCGAAGATGCCGGCCGGACCCGCACCCACGATGACGACGTCGTACCGCTCCTCGGACATTCTGGTCCCCTTCTCGGTGTTCTCCCGTGTTCATACCACGAGTCAGCGCTCATGTCGTGTTACTTCAAGTGTTACCGCACCTGTCGCGCCGGGGACGAATGGAGTATCGGAACCGAAGCGGAGGTGTCAACGTGGCCCTACAAAAGCGAGTCACTATCTACACAACAACAACTTGACCCTACTGCACACACGCGAAGAGTTACTTCGCTGAGCACGGTGTCGCGTTCTCGGACGTCGACGTGGCAAAGGATCGCGCGGGACTCAAACGGATGGTCGCCATGACCGGCCAGTATGGCGTGCCCGTCATCCTCGTCGGCGAGCGGGCGATGGTCGGCTGGAACCCGAAGGAGTTCGAGCGCCTGCTTCACGTCTGAGCGCGCAACCTACGGAACGTTCTTCGCAAGCGGCACGAACTTCGTGTACTTGTCGAGATACGCCACATGACAGCTGCCCTGCGGACCGTTGCGGTGCTTGGCCACGATGATCTCGGCCTCGCCCTTGCCCGGCATCCCCTCGGCCGCACCCGCTCCGTCAAAGTCGCCGCCACCACTCCCGAATGTATCGCGGTGGATGAACATGACGACGTCGGCGTCCTGCTCGATTGCGCCGGACTCGCGCAGGTCGGACAGCATCGGACGCTTCGAGGTGCGCTGCTCGACGGCTCGGGAGAGCTGCGAGAGCGCGATGATCGGGATGTTAAGTTCCTTTGCGAGAATCTTGAGACCACGGCTGATCTCGGCGATCTCGACCTGGCGGTTCTCGGAACGTCGATTCTGCGGCTGCATGAGCTGCAGGTAGTCGACGATGATGAGTCCCTGCTCCTTGTTTCGGAACAAACGCCGGGCCTTCGCGCGAATCTCAAGGATAGAGATTGCCGGCGTATCGTCGACCCACAACTGAGCGGCACCGAGCCGCCCCATCGCCTGCATGATCGCCGGCCAGTCCGAGTCGTTGAGGTAGCCGGTGCGCAGGCGCTGCGAGTCGATGCGCGCCTCGGCGCACAAAACGCGCTGCACGAGCTGCTCGCTCGACATCTCAAGGCTGAAGACCGCCGTGGGGTAGCCTTCCTTCGCGGCGTTGACCGCCATATTGAGCGCGAGTGCCGTCTTGCCGACCGACGGACGTGCCGCGAGGATGATCAGGTCACCGGCGTGAAGGCCAGCGAGGATCTTGTCGAGGTCCGGGAACCCGGTCGGAACGCCGGTGATGTGCTCCTTGCGATCGTAGAGCTTCTCGATCTGCTCGAAGCCGGTCTTCATGAGCTCGTCGAGCGGACGGAAGTTGCTCGAGACGCGCTTGTTGGTGACGTCGAAGACGCGCTTCTCGGCCTGCTCGATAACGACGTCGATATCCTCGGGGTTGTCATAGCCGAGCGCCACGATTCCCGTACCGGCCGAGATGAGCTGCCGCAGGAGCGACGTTCGCCGCACGATCTCCGCGTAGTACGAGGCGTTGGCCGCCGTTGGCACCATACCCGTGATATCGAGCAGATACGGCTTGCCACCCGCCGCGTCCAGTTCGCCCGTCGACTCGAGACGGTCGGCGACCGTGATCTGATCCACCGGCTCGCCGCGCCCGAAGAGGTACCGGATGGCGAGGAAGATCTTGCTGTGAGCGGCGCGCGAGAAATCGTCCTCGCTCACGGCATCGAGACACGTCTCGACCGCTTCTGAGGACAGGAACATCGAGCCGAGCAGTGACTGCTCAGCTTCGAGATTATGCGGAGGTACGCGGTCCGCCACGCCTGTGCCGCTCGACGCCATCCCAACCTCCATCTAGGGCCGGGCGATGCGCGAGGCGCCCCCTGTCGGGGCGCCTGCGCGTGCCCAAGCGGTGCTACTCGGCGCCGACCTCGTCCTCGTCAGCTTCGTCAGCTTCGTCTGCGACATCAACGTCAGCATCAGTGGCTTCGACGGCTTCAACAGCGGCCTCGTCAGCAACAACTTCTTCCTCGGCGACCTCAACGGTCTCCTCGGCAACCGGTGCTGCGGCTGCGGCGACCGCTTCAGCAGCTCCGCCTTCACGGACAACCGAAACAACGATATCGGCGGTCACGTCCTGGTACAGGTGAATAACGATCGGATAATCGCCCAGGGTCTTGATGTGACCGTGAACGCCGATCTTGCGGCGATCGATATCGACACCGATCTGCGCGGTGAGCGCCTCGGCGACCGCGCCGGCCGTGATCGAACCGAAGAGCTTGCCGGTGTCGCCGGCACGCGCCTCGATGACGAGCGTCGTACCCGTGACCGTTGCCGCAAGACTCTCGGCATCGGCGTGCCGCCCGACTTCGCGCTTGCGAATGTTATGCATGCGCGCTTCGAGCTGCTTGATGTTGCCGGGCGTGGCCTCAGTGGCCATCTTCCGGGGCAGAAGGTAGTTGACGCCGAAGCCGCGAGCGACCTCGATCACATCTCCCTCATTGCCCCGACCCTTCACGTCGGTAAGCAGGATGACCTTCATTGTTTCTCCTCGTTCGTGCTGCCCGCCTCGGCCCTCGGCCGGACGGAGCGGCATGTATCCACTCTAGTCCGTGCGACGCGGACGCGCCACACGCTCTCCAACACACTTAGTCATGCCAGGGACCTCTGTCCCCGGACGACTCCGAACCACTGCCTGATTCGGCTGCGATGGTCGGTCCGACCACCCCGTCACGCGGCAGTTTCCGTACGTTCACAAACAGATCTACCAGGCCTGTAAGACTCACAAGTGGCAGAAGAATCTCGGTGATACCGAGAAGCACATACCCAAGCGACCTCGACAACCGGGAGAATCCGGCCCGTCGGTACAGTCCCGAGAAGACCGCAACACCTTGCACGAAGAGCACCCACCGGATCACGCTGAGCGCGTTCTCCCCTGCGATACCGAGAATGCCTCCATTCCAGCCGCCGATGAACTTGTCCAGGGCGACCAGTCCCACTCCCGCAATGAGTACCCACACCACATGGGGACTCATGTCGAGTTCTGGTAGCGTCGGTGGTCCGTTCACCATCGCGCCGCTAGTCTTCGCCACTGCCGCGACGGCGGACACCGCAAACAGCGACGTCAGGAAGCTCATGATCACGAAAACAGCTGGCCACATCCGGGTGATGGTCGTGGCCATTTCGCCAATCTGCTTCCGGGTCTCTTCTGCGCCCTTATCGGTACCGACGACCTGCTTGAGAGCGGGCTCCGTCGCCGTCTTAACAAGGGATCCGATAAGACCCTGAACATTCTTGCCCTCGTAGGCTGCCGCGCCGGTGATCAGGCCAATCCAAACGCCCGACATCAGGAGCGTCACCACGAGTACAACACTTGTCAAAGAACGCTTGCTCAACATCGCTGCCGCCAATGGGCCCGCGATGAGCAACCAGAGCGTCACGTAGATCGGTCCCGCAAGATCGGACGCGAATGTCGCCGCCCCACATCCCACAGCAATGATCACTGAGGGAAGCTTCATGCCGCGGAACCATAGCCAGGCGAGCGCGGAAGCAGCAATCGGAACGCCGAGGAACGGCACCCAGAGCGCCACGTACGCGCCAAGCAGGCTGACCAGGGAAGCAGTCAGCATCTTGCCCGGGACGACCGCAGGTCGCGGGCTATCCTCGGCGGGCCCTACCATCGACCTTTCCGCTCACAACAGGTACGGCATAGGGAACAAGCGCCATTTCACGGGCGCGCTTGATCGCGATGGCGAGCCTGTGCTGATGCTGGGCGCAGTTACCGGAGACACGGCGGGGCTTGATCTTGCCACGGTCGGTCATGTACTTGCGCACAGTGTTTACATCTTTGTAGTCGATGTACTCAACGTGGTCCTTGCAGAAGGCGCAATACTTGCGCTTCGGCTTACGGGCGTAATCGCTCACGTTGTTCTACCTCCTTTCGCGGCCACAGGGGCCGATCTGACGAGTAACCGACGGGAGGGTCCCGCCGGAGCTCGGTCGCTTCTCCTAGAAAGGGATCTCTTCGCCATCAAGGTCAGGAGTAGTCGCGGGTGCATCGGCCGGAGGCGTGTAGCTGCCGCCACCCGAACCGCCACCATCGCGTGAACTCATGAATTCGATCTCGTCGGCGACAACCTCAAGCTTGGAGCGCTTCTCACCCTGGGGATTCTCCCACTGGCTCCAGCGCAGCTTGCCCTCGATCGCCACCTTTGCACCCTTGCTCAGGAAGCGGGATAGCGGCTCGGCACGATTGCCGAACACCGTGACGTCAACGAAGTTGGGAACTTCCTCCCACTCGCCCGTGCTCTGATTCTTGCGACGATCATTGACCGCCACACCCATCTTGAGCACGTTCATGCCCGAAGCCGTCGAACGAAGCTCCGGGTCGCGCGTCAGGTTACCGGTGATGATGACTTTGTTGATGCTCATGTTCTCCACCTCTTGTGCGGCATGTCGCCGCGAGTAAGTCCGCTACTCCGTACGAAACCTATACGAGGTCGTCGCGACGGATAATCATGAAGCGGATGACCGGGTCGGTGATGTGCAGGACGCGGTCGAGCTCGGCGATGGCAGCGGTGGTCGCGTGGAACATGACAACGAGGTAGTCACCGTCAGTCTGCTTATCGATCTCAAAAGCCAGACGGCGCTTGCCCCATGCATCTTCGGAGTCGACGACACCCCCGTCTGCGGTGATCACGCCCCGAGTTTTCTCAAGGACGGATTCCCGCGCCTCTTCGTCGAGGGAGGGGTTCATGACAAGCATAAGTTCATAAGCCTTCAATGGTTCACCTCCCTTGGGCTACTGCGGCCCCGGGACGAAGGCATTTGCCCGGAGCAGGAAATGAAGCCTTCGCAGTGTACCAGAGCCGAACCGCGTCCACAATCGATGTAACCCACGGCTCTGACACCCACGCATTCCCCCTAGTTCATTCGTGCGGCGATGCGGCCCACAGCGCAGGCCAGGCGCTTGCGACTGGCGATCACACCGGTCGCTCCCGCAAGCGCCGCGAGTGCGCTCACAAGCCCCGGTATCGAGACGTCAGCCGACGCAGGAAGCGACGGGCTCTTGAGCGAATCCGCGAAGGTGGTTTCGCCGAAAAACGAGGCTCGCCGACCACGCTCGGGCGAACGGATGGCAACGATGCTCTTCGCGTATGCAGCCCGGATTCGGGTAACGTCGACAATCGAAGTCGCCGGGTGCAACCCGCCGGCCGTCACTCCGGCGGACGACGCGAATGGTGCTCCTGCCGCGACAGCTGAGCTTCCCACGCCACGAACGGACACGCCTGTCGTGACACCTGTCGATATACCTGTCGTGGCACCTGTTGCAGCCCCGTGACCGGCTACCCTGGGGTCGACCGAAGTCGGCACCTCGACTGTCGCCGGGGCCTCGATCGTCGCCGGAGCCGCCACATCCGCGAAGAGCGACGCCGGATTGATGTACGTATCACCCTGACGAGCACTGAGGTGCACGTGGGTACCGCTCCAGGACCCGTCACCCGAGCCCGCGAGGTCCCCTATCGCATCTCCGACAGAAACATGCTGACCCCTGCTGACGCGTGTGGCAGCAAGCGGCGAGACGCACAGGAGCAGGCCGTCGGCCGAGCGAATCGTGACGGCGCGCGTCCTGCCACCACCATCCGCCGGCACCTCGCCCACAAATGTGACGATGCCGTCGCACGCCGCAAGAACCGAATCGCCCCCAGCCGCCTCAAAATCGAGACCGCGGTGTGTTACCCGCTTGCCGTCGCGCTCATAGGTCGCGCCGAAAGCAACGACGACGGCTCCGGGAACCGGCGAGCGCACGCCGGCTAAGGCCGCGCACGGCATCGCGCACAGCAAGAGCAAAACCAGTGACCAGACAAACAAAAGCCGCCCCATGACGAACCTCCCTGAATCGTCCGCCGGGGAGTTGAGGGGCAGCGGATACGAACCTATGTTCGATAGTCTATCGCACGGCCAATCGCCAGGGAAGCCTCTCTCCGACGAGCGGAAGACTGCCCGACAGACGGAAGCACAAAGGCCGCCAGCGGCGGCCTTTGATGATCTTTTCTGGAGCGGGCGACGGGTCTCGAACCCGCGACCTACAGCTTGGGAAGCTGTCGCTCTACCAACTGAGCTACGCCCGCATGACGTGACGCGTATTGTAGGACAGGGCTACGAGCCGGGCAAATCACGCTACCGCGTAGCGCGGCCTCCCAGGGCCCAATCGTCCCACTTACGGTCGACGACCCAGAGCGCGCCCGCAAGCAACACGAGGCCAGCCGCCCACATGAGCTTGCCCGGCGTGACCGGGTCGGCGGCGTGTCGGCCCTGAGACACCATCGCAAGGCTTGTCGCGTGAATATCCATGTCACCGCCATGCTCGGGACACGCCGCATTGAAAACGCCATCAATGCGAACGACATCTCCCTGATGCTTGTAGTCACCGAAGATGCTGATCTTGGAGGCCTCAACCGCAGGCAACCAGATCGCCATTCCGGAGTTGAGCCCCCCGAGTTCGGCGCCTTCCTCGACATTCTTGAGGTAGTAGGCGTCGTCGTTCAGATGAATCCACGCATAGTCTCCGCGGACCATGGATTCGCCGATGGCCTCGCCCGTGAACGCCACATTCGTGCCGTCGAACCTCTTCGGCGACTCGACGAGGGTGCCGCTGGGAAACTCGTTGGGGCTCTTCTGCGGGTCGGACGCCTTAGCGACGCATCCCCCACTGAAGAGCGAAACGCTGATAGCAGCCAGAAGGCCAAGGATCGCTGCTGTCCGCTTGTTCATCGGCGTCCCCTCACCATTGCTACTGCATAGCCGACGAGCGCGAAGACCGACATGAACTCAAGCCGACCAAGCCACATCGCGAAGATATAGAGCACCTTCATAAGCGCCGGCATACTTGGGGTGGTGATGCCGCATGAAAGGCCGGTATTGGACGCGGCTGATATACCCTCGAAAGCGGACTGCAGGAAGTCGTAGCCATAGAGCGCCCCGACCACGGCGGTCAGCCCATAGAGCGTGATGTATGCGATGGTGATCGTCATCGACGTGCGAACGATCCCGTCGTCGAGTAGCACGTCACGAATGTGATGATACTTAGCGCGCACAACTGCCGACTCCGGCGAGATCATCTTGCGAACATCCTGAAGGAACGCCTTCGTCATCACGCCCATGCGAATACCTTTGATGCCGCCACCCGTGGAGCATGCGGATGCACCGATGGCCATGGCGATCATGGTCGCGATAAGCCCGAGCGGCCCCCACTGTGTGACGAACGCGCGCGCGTAGATTGTCGAGAACCCGGTTGTCGTATGCCCGGAGGCAAGCTGGTAGAAGACCTTTCGGAAGAGCGTCATGGCATCGGGATAGACGCCCGCTTTCGCAAGCGCGTACGTAGCGATAAGCGTGGTGAGCGAAAGCGTGATGGCGAAGGAGATCGTCTCGACGTTGCGGATGATCTCCTTGCGCTTGCCCGTCCAGAGCGCCCAGTGCAGCGCGAAGTTGAACGATCCCGCGATCATGATGACGATGCAGATCGTCTCGTAGGTCAACGAGTGGAACCAGAATGTGTTGTACGACTGAGGCGCAAATCCACCTGTCGACCATGCACCCATGAAGACCCACATCGCGTGGAAGAACGCACGCACCGGCTCCTGGCCGAGCGACCAACCGGTCACGAACAGTGCGAGTGTTCCCACGACAAGCCACGTAAGCGATACAAGCCAGATTGCCTGCGCCGTCTGCACGACGTTCGGTAGCAAGCGCTCGTCTTTACCCTCGCCAACGTAGACCTTGTACGCGCCGGCCGTTCCCTTGAAGAGGAATGTTAACGCGATGACGACGATTCCCTGGCCACCTGCGTACGTGAGCAGATGTCGCCACATGTTGAGCCCCATGGAGATGTGGTCGATATCCTGCAGCAGGTAGAGGCCCGTGGTGGTGTACCCGCTCATGACGTCGAACATCGCATCGAGGTACGAACCCTCGTGTCCTGAGAGGTAGTGTGGAAGCGCCCCAAGGATTGTCGCAAGGCCCCAGGAGCCGGACGCAACCACCAGACCGTGACTCCAGTTGAGGTCGCGCTCGGTCCGGCACAGCAGCTGCGTGCCGAAGCCAAAGACCAGGCAGGCCGAGATGCTGATCACGAAGTCGAGCACCGTATCCCACTCGCCGAAGAAGATCGAGACGAGTAACGGGATGATCATCAGCATGCCGACACCGATAACGACCTTACCGGTGTACTTACCGATAACCAGGTGGTCTTCCTTGCGTGGGCGGAGAATCATCGCCAGACCGCTATCGCGATAACTGCCATACCAAACGCAAGCGCTGTAAGCGCAAGGATGAATGCCGTCTCGGTAAGCATCCCGCCAAGGTACTGCGGCCACTTCTCAGGGCGGGTGAGTACGTGAAATCCGGATTCCCTCGGGACCATGTCCTATACCCCCGTCAGGGCTTTCTTGAGTTTCGCTTCATGCTCGACCTTCGTGAAGGCGATAACGACGTCGCCGGGAGCAAGCTCAGTATCACCGTGAACGGTCACGACCTCCTCGCCACGCACAAGGGCGACGAGAATGCAGTCGCCGGGAAGCTTGAGGTCGACGACCTTCTTGCCGCACACCACACAGCGATCCAGCGGCAGCTCGATCTCGACGATCGCCATGTTGCCGCGACGGAGACTGATGAGCGTCCGGATATCGCCGATGGTCGTCTCTTCTTCGATCATCCTGGAGATGATCGTGGTCGATGATATGGCCTCGATGCCAAGCGCGTTGAAGATCCGCTCGTTCTTAGGATTGTTCACGCGAGAAACGGCACGCGGTACACCAAAGGCGGTCTTCGCGAGCTGGCACGAGACCAGATTGTCGTCATCGTCACCGGTCGCCGCGACAAAGACATCCGCACGCCCGACACCCGCGTCTTCCTGATATGAGGCATCGCAACCGTCGCCCTGGATGATGAGCGGGTTCCCGGGAAGCTCGTTCGACAGCTTGTCGACGACCTCCTGGCGCTTCTCGATCAGCGCAACCGTGTGGTTCCGCTCAAGAAGTGTGCGCGCGAGATAAGAAGCGACTTTACCGCCGCCATTGACCACAACGTACATGCTTACTCCTCCATGTAACGAGCGACCTTCGAGAACATCTCGTCCTTGACCGCCGCGACGACAATGTCGCCCGTCTCGAGAATGGTGTCGTCTTTGGGGACAAAGGTCGCCGCGCCGCGAAGCACGGCAGCGATACGGAATCCCCGGCTGATCTCGACGTCACGCACATGCTTGCCGTCAACCGCATCAGAGCACCTGAACTCGATGACCTCGACGTCACCTACGGTGCTCAAGTGATGACCGTGTCCGGACTTGATCTTCTCCATGAGCGACTCGGCGACCAGCGTCGTGCCGCACACGTAGTCGAGGTTGAGCTGCTGGTACGTGCGCTCGCGAACCGGGTTGTAGAGCCTCGCGACAACGTGCTTCACGCCGAAGAGCTTGCGCGCGACTTCAGCCGCCATCAGGTTCGTGTTGTCGAGGTTGGTGACCGCCGCAAACGCGTCGGCGCCACGCAGACCGGCTTCCTCGAGTACTTCCTCATCGAAGCCAAGACCCTTGATGGTCACACCGTTGAACGTGCTGCCAAGCCGGCGGAAGGCATCTTCGTCGCGGTCGATCACGACGACGTTATGACCCTCAACCGAGAGGAGCGTAGCGAGTTGCGAACCGACTCTTCCGCAACCGACAACGACGATATTCACCGTGCACGACCCCCAGTCCGGGAAACCCGTTCAGGCCTGACCTCATCTGAGCATTCATGCACCGTAGTCCTGAGGCATTACTCCGTCAATACTGTTTCTCGACGAGTTTGGCTACCAGTCGTCATCGGAAAAGTGCACGGGCGCCGCCCCCGATAGGGTGCAGCGCCCGTCCTGCATCAAATCAAACTGTCGTGAAGTGCTAACTAGCCACCGATCTTGAAGATCTTGGTCCCGCACTCAGGGCACAGACCCTGGGTCGCCGGACGGCCGTTCTTCATAACGATGTCCTTCGCTTCCTTGATCTCACGCTTGGCCTTGCACTTCACACAGTAACCCTCTTTGGCAGCCACTAGACCGCTCACCTCCATTGTGCGACGGATTCAACAGCCCCAGGCCCCCTCACGGGGACCTTAAAACCTTGCTAGAAGTCACCCTCCACAACCAAGTGTTGCACGTATTCACGCGTTTGTGAACATTACTTGGTAGGCATGCCTCGCGCAACACGCCTACCCACGAAACCCGCAGTGATAAGCATGGCCGCCAGCAGCAGCGAAAGAGCGGCCCAGGCGACGGCAGCGGTGGACCAAAACGGGAGCGGAAAAACGCGGATGAGGAGCGCGTCAGCGGGAAACGTCCAGGTCCCGGCCTTGAAGAACACACCATGGAACGCCGAGAAGAGCGCGTCGAAATCGAGCGTCCCCGCAAGCGCTGCGAGAACCACCACGCCAAGCGTCGACCATCCCGCTGTCCGAAGTCCTCCGGACACACCCATGAGCTCGCCGCGCGAAAGTGCTTCCGCTGCGACGACGCCAAGGATAAGCATCGCGATCAACGTTGCCCATCGCGCACCGATGACAACATCGCGAACATCCTCGAGGTGGCTGACCGACGACGAATCGAAGCCGGGGGTACCGTCCACAACCGCCGGCAGCGCAGGTGCGTCGCTGTGCGATATGAAGTATCGAACTTCCTCGGCAACTTCCCGAACGCGCGCCTCCGAGAACCCGGTGAGTTCGGTGGCACCAGAGGCAGGAACGACCAGGTACGTGAACCACGGCATCAGGAGAATCGAAACCGAGAGGCCAAGGGCGACAACGAATGACGTCAGGGCGACGATCGCATGTCGCCTGTTGGGAGCGCTTCTCATTCAGCAACCTCGTCGTCGTCTCGATGGGTCAGCGTCGATGCAGCTACAACGCGATTGCCACCCGACTGAGATGCCGAGAAGACCGCCCTGTCGGCGGCATCGATGAGTGAGTCAAATGTGTCGCCATCACCCGGGAAGACCGCGACGGCAGCACTCACCGTCACACTGAGGCCTCGCACTCGTAATCCCTCGACGCGGGCACGGAACTCCTCGGCGATAGCAAGCGCTCTCTCGCGAGACGGCTCGACATCTTCTTCGTAGAGGGCGACCTCGGGCACGATCACTGCAAGCTCCTCGCCACCGATGCGACATGCCGCGTTGAGGTCATAGAGCTCCTCGCTGTGACCCTCTTGGGCGACCGCCTTAAGTGTCGCGCCCAGCGCTTCTAGAATCTCATCGCCTACATCAAGTCCGAAGACACGATTGATCTCGCTGAACTGATCGACGTCGGTAATCACTACGGCCAACTCGCGCCCGCTGCGCCGAGCTCGTTCCATCTCGGTCGAAAGCACGCGGTGGAAGTAGGGCCGGTTGAAGAGCCCGGTGGTCTCATCGTTCATGGAGCTCTCGCGCAACTCGCGCTCCCGCTCATGAATGCGGTTCATCATGAGGATACCGATCGTGCCTGCGCCGCCATACATCGTGATCTTCCACAGATAGCGCACGATGACGTATGTGGCGTTTCCGTACATCTGATTCGACACGAACGGCATGTCGACGTGCGGGATCCAACCAACGTACTCGGCTAGAAGCACCAACCCATACAGTACGGAGGATACGGTGACAAGCATCCACACGTGCCAGCGTCTGGGCAGGATGAACGCGCCTTCAAGCACGAACAGCAGATACATCGAGGAGAACCAGGAGTAGACGCCGCCGCTGTAGTAGACGAGCACGGTCGTCACGATGATGTCGAAGATGAGCTGCGCCTGGTTGAGGAAGGCGACGTTGCCCACGCGGCGATACGTTATCTGGTAGAAAGCGTTGTAGCCGAGCACGAACACGAGCGCAAACGCCGGAATCGTCATGTTTGCGACGAACTGCTCGAAGGGGACCGATCGTGAATAGACGAATGCGGCGACAGTCGAGAACACCGCGAGCGCGGCGACAATGGCCCAGCGGACACGGATGACAAGGCCGACTCGCTCGACGTTCGCTCGGAGCGCCTCTATGTCGTACTGCGTGGGTTTCTCGCGCCACGAGACAATCGCAGTGCGGGCGAGTGCTTTTGCAATCCTGCTCTGGTTCAAGCATGCCTCCGCGCATCCGGGTCACGCAGGTAGGGACAGAGTGTAGCACGCACCTATGCGTGGCCGAGGTGTCTAGAGGTCGCGAATGAGCTTCGTGACAAACGCGGCCGCAAGGTCGAGATTCTCGGGCGAAACGGCGTCGCTCGTGTCCGTCTTCCAGTGCCAGTTCGGCAGACGACCATTGATGTCGAACGCCATGACGCTCATGGCGCGGAAGCCTCGCGCAAGCGCCGGAGTCGCGTCGGTGGAAAGCCCGCGATACGCGCGCCCGCGAATCGGCATCTCCTCTTCGCGCACGACGCGCTTAGCAAGTGAGGCAAGTCGGCGATCGCAATGATAGCGCCGGGCCATACCCTCGCTGGTGACCCAGGCGACCGCTCCGGTCCCGACGTTGTCGAGATTGATGATGACGGCATCGCGGAGGTCGTCCTCATACGCGCTGAGGAACGCCTGCATGCCACACGTCCCGACCTCTTCGGCGCCGGTCGCAACGAACCACACTTCCTTCTCGACAAGCGCGCGGTCGACGCCGGACGTCACGCGGTGGCGGATTCTCGCAGCCTCGCCCGCGGCAAATCCGGGATCGTCGAACGCTGCTGTCTCGCCGGCGGTTCCACCCTTGAGCCCGAAGCCGTCCTCGTCCTCGTCGTCGTCATTGAGGTTGTCCCAATGGCCGATGCGCTTACCTTCGTGCCGAACGTCGAAGCCCTTTCCGACCCCGAGCCAATCGCGAAGACCGTGCTTCTCGGCGCGCTCCGAGGCCGGCGTGGAAGCAACAGGTGCTGCGGAGGCAGTCGGCTGCGGGGAGTCAGGGGCAAGTGCGTCCCAGTCATCGCCACCGAGGTCGAAGGTGACCTGACCGCCGGCCGGCTTCGCAGGGCCGTCGTCGTCCCAGTCGAGATCGCCGAAGCTGCCAAGCGCCGGACGCCGGAGTTCTTCCTCGGTCGGTGCGATTGGCGTGTACGAGAGGAGCGCGTCTTCGAGAACGACGTCCGCTTCGACTGCCGCCTCGACGTTTCGGCGGATCGGAAGATCGTTCGTGTAGCGCGACGGCTCGGCCTCGGCCTCGGGCACGGTGAGCTCCATCGCGCCAAGCAGTGCCGCGATGCCCGACGCGTTATCGTTGGCGCCGTCGACGGCACTCATGAACAGCTCGCGATGCACGTTGATGAGCAATGGCACGAGCAGGTAGGCGGCAACCGCAAGCGTCGCGTACCACGACCACGGGCGCCACGCCTTCGTCCACGGTAGCGCCGAGATGAAGATCACGACGGGCGTGAGGAACGTCGTCCACTTCAGGAGCGCGAAGGTGAGCGAGAAGTTCTTCACCATGCCCGGGCTAAACGCGAGACACGACTTTGCGGAGTCGTAATGGGCTACGACGACGACCCGCTGGATCCGCTCATTGCGGCGAGCCCTCGGGATGTGACGGGCGATGATGTTCTGACTCGGGCCCTTTGGCATCAGGTTGCTGAGGCCCCAGCGTGTGTCGAGGTCCATCCACAAGAGGACGGCTGCGACGAGCGCCAGCACAAATGCCGGCCACCCGAGCCAGCGCGACAACACGGCCGCGCCAAGCGTGAGTGAGTGGTATATGACGTACGCCCACGCGTACGTGCGCGGGCACTCGAACTCCTGGCGCTCGACCTCGAGGCCACGTTCGCGGAAGACGCCCTCGATGTACTCGGCGGCCTGCGCTTCGGCATCGGTAGTGGCCGGACGTGGTCCGATCGTGTCAGCAAGCTGCTGGACATGCTCCATGAGCTGGGACATCGAGCCTCCCGGAAGTGTTGGACGCTGCACAGAGAGGATTCCTCACTGCGCCCATGATAATCCACAACAGCCGCGAGAAACGGAGTTCTGTTCCTAATGACAGGTGAAGCAGTCGCGAACACAACCTCACGCCGCGCCCAGGATCGTTGTGAGGTCCTCAGCGGCTGTTGCCGCAATCGGCTTGATGTCGAAGTTGTCCACGAGCACCTGCAGCACGGCGGGCGTGATGAACGCGGGCAGGGTGGGCCCGAGGCGGATATCGGTGATGCCGAGGTGGAGCAGCGTCAGGAGGATCGCGACAGCCTTCTGCTCGTACCACGAGAGGATCATCGAGAGCGGTAGTTCGTTCACGCCGACCTCGAATGCCTCGGCGAGCGCCACGGCGATCTTGATTGCCGAGTAGGCGTCGTTGCACTGGCCCACGTCGAGTAGGCGCGGAATGCCGCCGATGTCACCGAGCTGACGATCGAAGAAGCGGAACTTCCCGCACGCGAGCGTGAGGATGATGGTGTCGGCCGGGGCCTGCTCCACGAAGTCGGTGTAGTAGCTGCGTCCCGGTTTGGCGCCGTCGCACCCGCCAACGAGGAAGAAGTGCTTGATCGCGCCGGACTTCACGGCCTCGATAACCGTGGGAGCGACCGCGAGCACCGCATTGCGGCCGAAGCCGACCATCACGGAGCCACCGTCAAGCTCGTCGGTGAAGCCAGGGAGCTCGAGTGCACGGTCGATGACGATCTGGAAGTCGCCGTTATCCACGTGGATCGCGCTCGGGTGCGCAACGCGACCGGTCGCGAAGATATTGAAGGCGTACGTCTCGCGCGGGTTCTGGATGCAGTTGGTGGTCATGAGGATGGCGCCCGGGAACGCATCGAATTCCTTGCGTTGGTTCTGCCACGCAGTGCCGTAGTGCCCGTAGAAGTGCGGGTACTTCTTGAGCTCCGGGTAGCCGTGCGCCGGCAGCATCTCGCCGTGCGTGTAGATGTCGATGCCGAGGCCAACGGTAGCGTCGAGCAGCTCTTTCAGGTCCTTGAGGTCGTGTCCCGAGACGACGATCGCCTTGTTGGGACGGTGGCCGAGCGGAACCGACGTTGGAACCGGATGCCCGTAAGCGCCCGTGTTCGCGGCATCGAGCAACTCCATGACCCACAGGTTGACCTCGCCGGTCTTGAGCGCGAGCGCGACCCAGGCGTTCAAGTCGAGGCTCTTGTCAGAAAGCGCCGCGAGCAACTCGTGCATGAACATGTAGATTGCGGGGTTTTCATGCCCGAGGACGCGCGCGTGATCCGCATAAGCCGCAATACCCTTGAGGCCGTACACAGCGGTCTGCTGGAGCGCCCGGACATTCTCGTCGCTCTCACCGTCCGTGAAGAGGCCGACCGCTTCACCTTGCGCGACAAGCCCGGCGAGATCGTCGGCCGGCTCGAATACCACTGCAGGGTCTTCGGTCGAAACAACGCCACCCGCGGCCTCAACGGCCGTGCGCAGCGCCCGCTTCACACCGGAGCCCTCGCGGATGATGCCAGCCACGTGCTCAGCATCGAAATCGACATTCGTGACCGTCGTGAAGAGCGCCTGCGTCGTGAATACGTCAGCCGCATGATCGACGACTCCGGCCTTCGCGCCAGCGACCGCAAGAGCCGCGATCCCCTTTACCTGATGAATCAGCAGATCCTGCAGTGCCGCAACCTCAGGCGACTTCCCACACACCCCCACCCTCGTACATGCGATACCCCCCGAAGTCTGTTCACACTGATTGCAGAACATACGATCTCCTCTCGTAGATGGATGCTGTGAAAGCGAACCGCCGGCAACCGGTGCGGTGTGAAGTACGAGTGTGAATCTGCGATGACGTGGCGGTTCGGCGTACAGGTCGAGCGCGAGCCTGCGATGAGGTGGCGGCTCGCGGTGTCGGTCCCAGGCGAGTTCCGCAGGCGGGGCTTCAGCCCCGCCGAGGACTGTCTGAGCATGGGACTGATACCGCGAGCCGGCGCCGCACACGTGGACTTACCCGTGGATCAGCGAAGGCAAGCACCGAGTGCACACCCACTCGCTCCGCCCCTGCTGCCTCACCGGCAACAGCGACGCGCTGTCCTCATCAGCCCCGCACTGAAAGCACACCTGCGGGATGTACGTCCTCTGCTTCTCAGCGATGATCGGCTCGGCAGCCGCGTGATCGAACGGCACGGCTTCGCGCACCTCTATCGTGAGCGCACCGGTCGGGCAGACGCCAAGACAGAAGCCGGCGCCGTCGCAGATCTCCTCGCGAACGACCTTCGCCTTGCCGCCGACCATGACGATTGCACCCTCGGCGCACGGCGAGACACAAGCTCCACAGCCGGTGCAGAGCGCCTCGTCGATGTGAACGATCTGTCGTGTGATGGTGGTGCTCATGGGGATTCCCTTCTCGCGGTCGGACGCCTACGCGTCCCGGTGTTGCTTCCGATACTTGAGCGCTTCGAGCGCATGCTTGATGCCGGCGATCGCATACCCGTGCCACACAGAGCGCGGACCGCTGTAGCGCATCATCGTCCGCTGCCATGCGAGTTTATCGGGCTTGTAGCACTGCGTGTCGCAGTGAGCACAGAACGGCTTCGGATCCCTCGCGCAATACGCGCGGCGCTTCTCGGCATAGCGGAGGTGCTCCGCGCACTCATCGCACAGAACCGGCGTCTTTCGGGTGTAGACGCCGAGCGTTGCGGCATCGCTCTGGAGAGCAGCTCGCACGCGATCAGCGTGGTTGCCCTCGCAGTAGATACCGACGAAATCGCCGACGGTTCGCGTGTCCGCCCGCACGTGCGCGTCACTCATGCGCTCGCGGAACCGCTCGTTCATCGCCGTACCGCCCATCCGCATTCCTTTCATCGCCTGGATAGAAGAGTACTGTCAGGGTTCGCGACGCGCCTTGACTCATGTCAAACTCGCCAAAGTAGTCAACTGAGGAGATATCCGTGTCAGACAGCGCCGCACGCCCCGACGTGCTTTCCGCCTTCCGCGCATGCCGATTATGGCGTGCCGCGAGCGATGAGGCCGTCACCCGCCTCGCGGGGATGGCGCGCGTTCAGCAGTCAGCGCGAGGAGCGCTGCTCGCAAGCGAAGGGGAACCGGCGAGCGAACTCGGCATCGTTGTGTCCGGCAAGGCGCGCGTCTTCCACCTCCAGGCGGACGGCCGCACCATCACGCTCGAGACGGTGGAGTCCGGCGAGCCGTTCGCAGCTGTGGCGGCACTCGCCGGCGGCCGCAACCCCGCAAACGTCGACGCATCGACCGCGGTGACTGTCGCATGGCTGGACCGTGAGCGACTCTTCGACCTACTCGCCGAGGAACCCGGCATCACGCGCGGCCTCATTGGCGACCTCGCGGGACGCGTCATCAACCTCACGAGCGTCGTTCAGTCGCTCGCCCTCGACGTGCCTGGCCGTCTTGCGCGCTACCTCTTCCAGCGCTCACTCGCCGTGGGCGAGGCGACATCCGAAGGGCTTCGGGTCTCACTTGGCATGACGAAGAGTGAGCTGGCATCGTCACTTGGCACCGTGCCAGAAACGTTGTCGCGCGCGCTCGCACGCCTGCGCGACGAGGATGTGCTCGTCGTTCGAGGCTCGGAGGTCGTTGTTCTCGATGTGGGGGCGCTTGCCCGGCTTGGCGCCGGCTACGAAGAGGGCTGATTCCCTCTCGCGCCCCGCACGACCGGGCAGATGCGAGAGCCGCTACGGCTTGCGAAGATCATCAAGCGTAACGAACGTGTAGCCGCGATCCCGGAGCGCGTCGATGATGAGAGGGAGGTCCTCGAGTGTCTGCTCAGCGTGGGGGCTACCGTCATGCATAAGGATGACGTCGCCCGGCCTGATGCTCTCGACGTACTTCAAGACTCGTTCGGCCTGTGGGGCAACCTCGAAGAACGTGCGCTTGTCATAGGCCGACGACCACGCAACATAGACACCACCGTCCTGCCAGATGCGGAGTAGGGCCAGCGGACTGATTCTCCCAGCTGGCGCGCGAAGATAGCGCACGCGGCCTGTGAGGTCGCCGCCCAACTGCTTTACGACGTCGGCCTCGCCTAGATACAACTCCTCGATCTGCTGATCTGCCGAAAACCCACGCATATTCCGGTGAGAGCGTGAATGAGAAGCCACTATGTGGTGCTCGTCGTAGGCGCGATAGTTGATACGCGGAATTGTGGCGGACCGGTTTCCTGACACAAAGAACATGGCCGGAACATCGCGACTCTTGAGAATCTCCAGAGTTCGAGGCGTGGAGACAGGGTCGGGTCCATCATCGAACGTAAGGACTACGACCTTCTCGCAGGTCGGCCACCTGGTGATATAGGCCGCATGCATGACCTGCCCTGCTGCAAGGGCTGAGAAGCCGACCACCACCGTCGCCAGACAGGCGGCGGCCGGCCATGAAAGCACCTTCGCCCAGAATCGGGAAGGAAAGCGTTTCGACACTTCCACGCTCAAGACGTGCAGCCTCCCCCTGGGCAGCAGCCGCCGCTACGCGTCGGTCACGATGATGAACGATCCTTTGCGATGCGCGTCTTCACCGCGTCGGTACCCTTCTGCAACGTGCCGGCCAGGAGGAATCCCCAGAGCAAGATGGCCGAGGCGACCATCTCGCCCGGATACAGGCCGACCGTGTTCCCCGCGCGCGCCATCGAGCCCGCACCGGCGATGATGAGCGTGCCGATGATGATGAGCACGTTCGCCCACACGCGATAACGGAACTCCTTCTTCGGCAGGAACTTGATGATCGACCATGCAGAACCGCCGATAAGCAAGAGCGACCCGCTGATGTTGAACGGCAGCGACATCAGGCGGGGGAACGAACTGCCCGACCCGAGCGCCGTGCCCCCGACGGTGATGCCGGCGACTAGGTTCTCGGTGATGAGTTGGGTCTTAAAGACACCACCCAGGAAGATGCCGAGGCAGAAGATGACGAATCCCAGATACAGGTTGGGGAGCGTACGCTTCTTGGTGATGAGGTAGAGCGTACCCAGGCCGAGGAATCCCACCATTGAGGCTGCCATCACGATGTAGAACCGATAGACCGTCGGATTCCAGGTGCCGGTGTACTCAGAGACCGCCTCCATGACCGCCGCAACCGCGTAGAAGAGGAAACCGACTGCCCATGCGAGCTGATGTGGCTTGCGTCGCTCGTACCATTGTTTGACGAGCAGTCCCACGTATACGAAGCCGAGTGCAGCCGTCAGCGTCGGCCACCACCATGCAGACCAGAAGCCGCTATCCATATCGATGTCCCCTCCCGTTGCCTGAACCCGTCAGTCACCGCGCTGTCGCGGCTGCTTTCACGAGCAAATCGGCCCCACGGGCCGCATCGCGCGCTTCAAAATAGCGGCCCATGCCAGCCTTGGTGAGTTCGTCATACACCGTCGCGAGCGCGGAGACCGGGGTTCCCGGAAGTGCTTCGGCCAGTTTGACGACTTTCGCCTCATCGGCATTGTATGCGTCAAGGAGCATATTCGCATCGGCGACTTTGCCCGCAAGCCAGGTAGCGTCGATTGCCTGCGATTGCACGATCAGCTTCAGCCTCGCATCAAGGTAGGCCCGAAACGGCGTCATGTCCGCTTCAGGCATGCGGGCGGTCACTGGTTCGAGAAGCGAGCGGGCTGTTGTGTACGTCATCGCCGCCTGCTTCGAAAGGACCGTCGACTGCTCAACGCCCGCCTTCGTGTGCTTGTTGTACTGCGCTACCGCATCTACCGTCAGCGTCTCTGCACCGGATGCGAGGATCCATGCGGTTCGGGCCTGCTCAAGAACGGCCGCTGCCCGCTCATCAACCTGCAGGATCACAGCGCCCTCGGTCATCATCGTGGCCCGGGCATCCACCGATGTGCGGAGCGCCACGGCCAGAGGGCGATCCGCTTCCGCCAACGCTGGGCCGGCGAGATCGAGCTCTTCGCGAGCTCGCGTGAGCAAAAGGTGTGCATCGCTCGCGCTTATGCGCGCCTTGGCCGCTGTTACGACGAGCGCGGTCGTGATCTCGCTCCGAACGGCTGCGTCGACGGCGATTACCGAAGGTTCGGCCTCCGAGAGAAGCCGCGCCGCCTCGTCGATGTGTCTGCGTGCTACACGTGTGCGATCGAGCGCGATGTACCCAAAGGCGCCGCCCGCAACAAGTGTGATCACCACGAGCCCGATGCCAAGCCTCCGCCACCAGCGAGTCCCCGGTTGGGCTTCTCCGGTGCTCTTCACGCCAACACTCTGAACCATAGCTCCTCCTCGGATGAGTCGGGTATCAAGCATCCGGCTCCGTGGACTAGTGCTCCGTCCTTTGTAGACCCACCGACGGCTGGCGACAAGGGCATCCGACTCTACCCCCGAGAAGCAAAGGTTGGCACGCACATTGCTTGCATACTTGCAGGATTGTGCGACCTGCCCCATCCTCCCCCCTCGGGGTAGGTAACGCCGATTCGTTCGAACGAGGTGCGCCTCCCCCGCGCACCTCGTCCTCTTTTCTCTGGGACCTTTTCGCACCACGCCGCGCACAGCGGTAGAATCACCCTACGTGCCTTCAGTCCCGAGGAGGATCTGTGCCCGACCCAAGCGAGCGCCTTGTGAACCTCGCACTCTACCTCGCGAAGACCAACCGATTCGTTTCGGCCGAGGAGTGTCGCGTAGCGGGTCTCGGTTATCCCGAGGAACAAGATGCCCCAGCCTTCCTGCGTATGTTTGAACGCGACAAGGAAGCCCTCCGGGCGGCTGGTATCGCGATCGAAGTCAACGACGACGAGTGCTACCGCATCGACCGCGCAGGAACGTACGCGACCGAGGTCACTCTCTCGGGCGAGGAAACAGCAACCATTCGCACGGCGGTTGCAGCGCTTGCTGCAGACGAGTCGTTCCCCTTTGCTGAAGATCTCACGATCGCTCTCGCCAAGCTTGGGCAGGGATCTCACGCGCCCGTCACGGTGACAAGCGCGCTGGTTGATGAGGACCCGCGGGCGCAGGGCTCCTCGGCTGCAATCGCTGCCGAGGCAATTTCGGCGTGCAAGTTCGTTTCCTTCGACTACACCAACGCAAAGGGTGGATCACGCCTTCACGAGGTGGCGCCGTACGGTCTCTTCTTCCGCGAGGGTCGCTGGTATCTCGTCGGACTCGACACCTCAATTGGCGAAATCAGGGTCTACGCGCTCAGGCGCGCGGCCGCACTGAGCGTAAACGCCGTCGCGCCTAAGACGCCCGACTTCGAGCGACCTGAGTGGTTCTCGGTCGCCGAGTATTCGCTCCAGCCATTCCAGTACGGTCCGACGCCGTTTGATGCGGTCGTTCACTTCTCGGCCGAAGACGCCTGGCGGGCACCGCGCCTTTCCGGTGGCACTGGCGTGATCGAGGAGCTGCCTGGCGGTAGCGCCGTGTGGCGCCTGCAGGCTGCGGATGCGCGCGGTCTCGCCGCTTGGTGCGTAGAGCACGGACCCGGCATCGTGCCGCTGGAGCCCGCAACGGTTTCGGACGCGTACGAGATGGGCCTCAAGGAGGTGCTCGGCCGCCATGACCGCTAAGCAGAACACCGCGCTGCACACGCGCCGAATGCTTGCACTGCTCTCGTACCTCAAGCAGGGCGCGACACTCAAGCTCAGCGACCTCTCGGCCGCCGTAGGCGCAACCGAGGCCGAAGTTGCGGCCGACCTGACGGCGCTGTCGTATTGCGGCGTGCCGCCCTTCACCCCCGATGAGATGATCGACCTCGCAATTGACGGCGACTCCGTGATTGTCCTGAGCGCCCCACCCGCACTCGACCGGCCGGTGCGATTGTCGCCCAGGGAGGCCCGAGCGCTCGTCACCGCGCTTGAAGCAGCGGGTCACGCACACGACGACCCGCTCGTCACGAAACTCCTCGAGGCCGCTGCGGCGGAAATCGATCCCGCTGAGTTGGCCGCAACGATACGCACGGGGACCGCGAGTGTCCCCCTCGCCGGCATCTACGCTGTACTGGCCGAGGCAATCGAAACCAACACAAAGGTCAGGATCGGCTACTTCTCGGCGGGAAGCGGTACGCACTCGGAGCGCATCATCCGGCCGCACGGGCTCATGAATGAACGCGGGGCCTGGTATGTGAGCGGTCATTGCGAGAATGCGGACGAGCTGCGCACCTTCCGCCTCGACCGCATCCGTGAAGCGACGTCCACCGACGACCACTTCGAGCCGCCGGCATGGGTCAGCACGAGCGTAGCGCCGGCCACGGAGGATCTGCCGGTCGCCGTGCTGCGGCTTGCACCGGGTTCGCGCCACACCGAAGAGCGCGACTGGCCGGGCGCCACCTTCAACGTCAAGCCAAACGGGGCGGTCTTCGCCGAAATCCCCTACTCATCAGCCACGTGGGTCGCCCGTCGCGTGGCAGCCGGTCTCGGCACGATCGACGCCATCGAGACCCCCGGCGTACGTGCTGCGGTGCGCGAGATTGCCTTGAGCGGACTTGCGGCGATTGCTGACGCCGGGACCGCTACCGTCGAGTAACGCTACTCGCCCGTAGCCGCGAAGATGAGCGACTCGTTACCGCCCTCGTCGTAGAACGTCAGCACGCCGTCGGCCAATGAGAATGATCGCGCATCCTGGAGAAGCGTCATGTACACCGATTCGGCGCGCATCGCCGGCTCTTCGCCGGCCATGAGCGTTGAGGCTACCTCGCCGACTTTGACTGCGTCGCCGGGACCGGCTTTGTACGACCCGCCGTACGTGTTGACGCCGCTGCTCCCCGAGACCTGGCCGTCGGCAAACGCTGCGGTGATGGTGAACTCCGCGGGATCGAGCGAGCTCACCGACCAGCCGGTAAGCATCCAGCGCGTCCCCTCGAGCTTCGCGCCGCCCGACGAACAGCCGCCGCTCACCACCAGAAGCGTCCCGGCAACACAGACGGTCACGAGTACCCGGCACAAGCGCTTCATGGCCACTACCTCCTCGGCTCGGTCAAACCTCGCCCTACAGTCTATGCTCCTGAAGGTGAGACGACCCGGGACGCGCACAGGTTCTTGCTGGTAGGTCTACCGGGTCGAGCTGTCGCACAGCGACGGCCACGGCGAAGCCCCGGTTCCTTAATCGGAACCGGGGCTCGCATCATAGAAGCTACTAACGCCTATCGAACACCTTTAGTCCTGGTCAGCGACCTCGCTACCTGGTGCATCGTCGGCATCATCAACTTCCGGAGTGCCAACCTTGCCGGCGCCCTTTGGCCCACCCTTGCCTGCCCACGGGGGCTTGCCGGGACCCGTTCGAGCCGTGACGACGGTGCCGTCGGCCTTTGTGGCCGTGAACCCGTCAATCTCAGGAGCCTTGGTGCCATCCTTGCCCGTATCGAGCTCACCCACAACGGTGACGGTCTCGCCAACAGTGAGGCCCATCACCTTGTACCATATCGGCCCGAACCCAAGAGAGATGGTGTCGACTCCGTCGGAGATGGTGTAGTCATTGCCATCCGCCGCAGTTATCTCGCCGGTGACCGTGACAACGGTTCCGGCAGTCGCTGCCTTGACCTCGGTAATCGACATACTGACGGCATACGCCGCCATCGCACTCCCAAGGAGGATTGCAGCCGTCAGGATCGGAAACAGGAATCTCTTCATCATGTCACCTCCTTATGATCAGATACCCATGGCGTAACTGTGCGCCCGGCGAGCATAAGAACCACTTAAGAGCGACGAAGGCCTATCACAGGGCGCAGAACAACAGTGAAAGCCGTCCCGGCTTCGCGCGAACTTGTCGCGGATATTGACCAGCCGTGCGCCTGCGCAACTGCGGTCGCGATAGCAAGGCCAAGACCCGCTCCATCGCCAGTCCGAGAATGATCGGCCTGGTAGAACGGCTCGAAGATACGCTCTAGCTCCGCAGGCGGAATGGGCATCCCTACGTTATGAACCTCGATGACGCTCTCCGAGAACCGCAGCGTCACCGTCGAGCCGACATCGCCGAACCGGACGGCATTCGTCGTCAGGTTCGTCACAAGACGCTCGAGTAAGATCGGGTCCGCCTGGACTTCTGCACTACCACCCTCCACCGAGATTGAGATGTTGCGCGTATCGGCGACAGGTCCGGACATCTGCGCGACTCGGCCCAGGAGTTGCGCCAACTGCACCCGCTCGACTCGCAGCATCGACGGATCAAGACGCGTTAGCTCCAGGAGCCGGTCGACAAGCATCGAGGCTTTCTCCAACTCCTCACGAGCCCGTCCGACGCCTCCTGCCCAGTCGCCAGTCTTCTCGGCAACATCAAGCGATGCACGCACCGACGCGAGTGGCGTTCGCAACTCATGTCCCGCATCGGCCGAAAAGCGCTCAAGTCGGGCCATGCTCTCCCTGACAGGCGCAAGCGCGCGCTTTGAGAAGCCGAGTCCGAGCAAATAGGTCACGACGCCCACGAAGAGCGCAACCAACAGCAGCGCCGCCGCCTTCTCGACGACATCGATGATGTCGGAACGCGCCGCGTCCACCAACTGAAGACTCCGGCCATCACCCAGCGGCAGGGCGAGCACGCGTAGCCGCCCTTGCGGTGCATCAAGGTATCCAAACCCTTCGAGCGGTCCGATCTCTGTGACGTTACGGAACTGCTCCCCGGAACTAATGACAGACTGTGCGGTAACGATGCGACCCTCTGCGAGAATCTCCGCGTCGTATTGTGTCCTGGAGAGCTGCTGCGCAAGGCGCCCGGCTCGCCGAGTGAGGGTTGCGTCAAGCCGCATCCCGGCTGCAACGGTATCAACCACGACAAAGATCGCGATACCAAGCACGAGCACGGCCACCACGAGAGCGGTGAACCGCACCGTGATTCGGGTCTCTACATCTCCGATGACTGCGCGCCTACTCATCAGGCACCATGTAGCCGAGGCCCCGAACGGTCCTTATCACGTCGCGCCCCAGCTTGCGACGGATATACGCCACATGAACGTCAACCGTCTGAGAGAACATAAGATCCCCGGGTTCGCCCCACACCTGCTCGATCAACTCGAGTCGATTCTGCGGCACCCCCCGGTGACGGGCGAGGTGCTCCAGGAGCGCATATTCACGAGGCGCGAGGCGCACCTCGGTGCCATCAACCTCGACGCGGTGTGTGTTGCTGTCGATCGTAACCTCGCCGACCCTCAAGACTGGCTCTCTCGTGGTACCGGTGCGTCGCATCAGGGCTCTCATTCTCGCCACGAGTTCATCAAGCCCAAACGGCTTCACCAGGTAGTCGTCGGCACCGCAATCAAGGCCTCCGACGACATCGCGCCGTAGGCCCCGAGCCGTGATCATGATAATCGGGGTGTCGTCTCCCGCCTCCCGCAACGTCTGGCAGATGACTGTGCCGTCAACGCCGGGCAGCGACAGGTCGAGCAGAATGATCGACCACGGCTGCTCCAGGACCAGCCGCAGACCCTCTACACCGTCGTTCGTCGTGTGGACGCGCCAGCCTTCCGCAACGAGATAGGCCGCGATCTCCCTCGCAAGATTCGCATAGTCTTCGATGAGTAGAACCACAGGGACACCTCCTCCTGAGAATCCTACTCCTGAAAGGTTAAGAACTCCGTAAGAGACGTGACCCGACGTTAATCTTCGGGTCTTGCGAAGACGTCGCTGGCAGGAGCCGCACGCGCCGCAGAATGTCCTCGTTCGCGAGAACCTCTCGTGCAGGCGCGTCAGCGACCACCTTTCGGTCCGCCAGAACTACGCAACGATCTGCGAGTCGCGCGGCGAAGCGAAGGTCGTGCGTGACAAGCAGAACGCCTGCGCCGTCGCTGAGCCTACGATCAACAGCTGCAGCAAGCGTCTCGGCGGCTACGGCGTCGAGCGCCTTGGTCGGCTCATCGAGAATGATCACCCGTGGCTCAGCAACCAGTACCGACGCAAACGCCACCCGTTGCCGCTGTGAGGCGGTTATCTCGTGAGGATTCTCCTGCGCCAGGTCGCCAATTCCAAGTTCGGCCATCACTGCGTGAGCGCGCTCCAGCGCGACCGACTTGGTGACACCCCGCGCGAGAAGGCTCCACGCGACTTCAGTCTCGACAACCCGGTTGAAAACCTGGTCATCTGGATTCTGGAACAGCAGCCCCACCTCTCGCGCCAGCTCCCACACCGGTTTCCGCTCAATGTCCTCGCCGAGAACCAGGACGGTGCCAGAATCGGGCCGCAGTAACCCGATGGCATGCTTCATGAGCGTCGTCTTTCCGGCACCGTTCGGCCCGAGAAGCGCCACCGCCTCTCCGGCGTGGACCACGAGGTCGACGCCGTCTACGCCGCCACCCGAGCCGAACCGGTGGGTGACAGCGCGCATCTCGAGAACCACGTCTCCGCCGCCGTATGCCGCCCGTGTATGCGCGGGGGCGACCGAGACCGTCTCCGCGGCCCGACCGCCTGCGACGAGATGAATCCGGGCCGCGCCCTCGGGCATGTGCTCGGACTCTCGCGTAGCGATCACGACAGTCGCGCCCTCGCGGACTCGTGCGCGCGCAAGCGCGAGGACTTCATCCGCTGAGGCAGGGTCGAGTTGCTCGAACGGCTCATCGAGCAAGAGCAGGTCGGGCTTGACCGCGAGTGCGGCCGCAACAGCGACCTTCTGTCGCTCGCCACCGGACAGCGTGTGCATCAGGCGACCTTCCAGCTGCGAGATGCCCACGAGCTCAAGTGCGGCGCGAACTGCGGGCTCAACTCCGGCAGCCGACACGCCACCGTTCTCGAGCGGGAATGCGACCTCGTCGTAAACGGTACGGAACAGGTAGACGCCGGCATCCTGCATCACCATCGCCGGGACCGGCGGCAGCCCGTCAGCGTCCGCATGCATCTCGAGCGTGCCCTCCACCTTACCCTCGATAACGGTCGGGATGATGCCCGCGAACACAGCGAGCAGCGTGCTCTTGCCCGCGGCGTTCGGTCCGGTGATCCACGTCTCGGACCCCGGCGCGGCTTCGAGAGTGATGGCGGCAAGCGTCGGCACACGAGATCCCAGGTAGGTGAACCCGAGGTGGTCTGCGTGAATGGACGCTCCGCGCGCGCTCATCGCAACACCTGCATCATCACGAGGGCGGCGGCGACCCACAGCGCACCGGCCGCGTAGCACGCCACGATAGTCGCCGTGAGCTGCTGCGGCGTCCGCACCCTGCGACCAGACCCGTAGCCCCGAACGTGCAGCAAGGCGGCCATCCCGTACGCGCGCACAAGTGACTTAACCACCACGGGAATCAGCACCGCCAGGTAGGCGCGAAACTTCCGCAGGAGGTTGCCCCCCATCTCCAAACCGCGCGCCTGCTGGGCCTCAATGGTGGTTTCCATCTGCTGCTTCATCACGGGCAGGACGCTGAGCGTGAGCGAGACCATGATGCCCAGGTCCTCATTCACGTCGCCGGCCCAGCGGACGATGGCGAGCGGCCCGGTTGAAAGCATCAGGAGATACAACACCGTGACGAAGCCAAGCAGCCGCGCCACGATGAACAGACCCGCGAAGAAACTCTCGACACCGAATATCCATACGTACTCGGTCGAACCGGGATACGCCCACGAGTAGATCAACAGCAGCGACGCGGAGACCCGCACGACACTTCGCCAGCTCTTGAGTAGGGGCACGATTAGCCCGATGGAGGTGCCTACAACGAGAAGCACCGCGACTTGTACGACGAGACCGGGTATCGAAGGAGTCAGCGCGATAGCCAAAATCCCGCACGCCGCGAGAAACACCCGCGGTCCGACCGGCACTGCGAGAAGACCTACCGGAGCAGGAAAGGCCCCCGGCTCGAACGCCGGGAGCCCCCCAGATGCTTCACCTGACATGGATGCCTATCCGCTCGATACTGCCTAGGTCTTGTCCGTGCCTGCCGCAAAGCCCTTCATGCTCTTCGGCAGTGCCATGATGACGAACATGACCACGAACACCGAGAGGAGCTTGTCGATCAGGTTCGACCAGATACGCGGAATGAACGCAGCGGTGAAGACGTCGGCGCCTGCCTTCATGAGACCACCAACGAAGATATCGAGCCCGCCGCCCGTGAGGCCGCCGTAGACGTACGTCGCGATCGTGGTGCCGATGATCGGCGCGACCACCGAAATGATCAGACCGCTCACGAGAACCACAAGCCACTTCTGGAAGCCGTACTTCATCGAGATGAAGCCGACGATGAGGCCCACCGCGATGTTCACCAGCGCAAACCACATGTCCATCGGGTTCTGCAGCGCCATGATGATGTTCGTGAGACCGCCCGTGAGCGCGCCCCACCATGGACCAAGAATCGCCGCCGCTAGAATGGTACCTATGGTATCGAGGAACACCGGCAGCTTCAGCGATCCGGCGAGCAGACCGCCGATGACGTTCACCCCGATGCCGACCGGTACGAACACAAGTGCGATGCGCTTATTCATTTCAAACCCTCCCGGTGCTGGTTTCAGGGCTCAGTGGCCCGTGAGGTCAACATATCATGCAGTCGAATATCTGTCATCAGTAGATTGTATACTTTGTTACAACACGCCGATTCGCAGTGCGAACGAGAGGTAGCTGGCATAATGATCGACATGAACGAAGACGGGAACACGCGCCCGGTGGATGCCAGAAGCCGCAAGATAGCGATCGTCTGCCACTGCCTCCTCAACGCCAACTCTAAGGTGGAGGGCCTTGCGGTGTACGCAGGCATCCACCCACTCATCGCGGAACTCGCCAGTCGCGGTATCGGCGTCATTCAGATGCCGTGTCCCGAGATGGGCGCGTGCGGTATGCAGCGACCCGGTCGTACGCGCGCGCAGTATGAATACCCGGCGTTCATTGAGCTGTGCGCCCGTCTCGCCGACGAAACCCTTACCCAAGTCCGCGAATACCAGCGGTGCGACTACGAATTCGTCGGGCTGGTCGGTGTCGCCGGCAGCCCGAGCTGTGGCGTATCGCAGCCAGGCGTGCACATCAGCGCCTTGCAGAATCGTCTCGAGCCGCTTGGGATTTGCTTCGCCGAGATTGATGAGGACGCTGAGGGCCATCGCGTCGATGAGGTGCTCCGCGCGCTAGCGGTCGATGCCTAGCACGTGCCACCCGCGGTCTGTTCTGCCACAATCGTGAACGTCGCAAACGCACAGCGGAAGGACCGCACGAATGGCTGAACTGCTCACCGTCCAGGCGCTTGTCGCCCTGCTCACCCTGACAATCCTTGAGATTGTTCTCGGCGTCGACAACATCATCTTCCTCGCCATTGTCACCGCGGATGTGCCGAAGGCCCAACAGAATTTCGTCCGTAAGCTTGGACTCGGACTCGCCCTCGTCGGCCGCATCCTGATGGTGCTCGGACTGTCGTGGCTGCTCGGACTGGACAAGGCGCTGTTCACGCTTGTTGGCCACGGATTCAGCGCCAAGGATCTCATCCTGCTCGCCGGCGGCCTGTTCCTGACCTACAAAGCGGTCACCGAGATCTTCAAAGTCACCGAACTTAAGGAAGACGACGCCGGTGCCGAGAAGCCTGCAAAGGTGTCCGCCGGGACCATGGCGGGCGTCGTCTTGCAGATCATGGTGGTCGACATGGTCTTCGCCATCGACTCGGTGCTGACGGCAGTCGGCCTCACCCAGGAGTACGTCCTTATCATCATCGCGATGACCATCGCCGTCCTGGTCATGATGTTCTTCGCCGGATCGCTCGCAGACTTCATCCACAAGCACCCTTCGCTCAAGATGCTCGCACTCGCGTTCCTTGTGCTCGTGGGTGTGCTCCTCATCGCCGACGGATTTGGCGAGGAGATCGAGCGCAACTACGTCTACTTCGCGATACTGTTCTCGCTCGCGGTCGAGGCACTCAACTTCCGGCGCCAGGCAAACGAGCTGCGCAAGAAGCGCCTGCTGGAGTCGCCCGGGGTCTAGCGACACGCGAAGGGCCCCGTCGTGCGCAGCGTTGCGCTGCCTGCACCCGACGGGGGCCCTTCGATTTGGTGCGAATAGTTGCTAGCCGCGCGCAGGTCCCCGGCTTGCCATGCCCCAAAGGAACATGAGAACCCACAGAGCCCACGGTGCGAGAATGTACTTCGCGAGGGTGGCGCGCATCGCGTCGTTGCCGGCCTTGATTGCCTGCATGCCGATAATCGCGGCACCGGCCATGCCGAACATCACCACAAATGCCAACACGGTGTGCATCAGGTCCGAGAGAGGTTCGAGATCGAGGCCGCGAGCCGAGATGGCCATCATCGCAGTCGCCACGACATCGAATGCGAATCCGATCCACAGGTAGGTGACGTGACGCTTGGTCACGGTCTTAGCGCGAAACGCACCCCAGGACCCCATCGAGTACATGACGAGCGCTCCGGCCAGTGCGAGTAGGCCGACCATGATGTTTATGGGCATCTGTATTCCCCTTCGTTCGCGTAGCGCCTCAGGCGCCGTCTGCCCCGTAGTCTAAAGGGGAGTCGCGTTCATGGGAAATCGGAGTTCGCTCTAGCGCGCCCCGAGCGGGAGCGTGAGCTTCTTCTCGAGTCCGTCGAGAACCTCTTCGAGTGAGTGCCTGCGCAGCGCCCACGGCGGCAGACCGAACGAGCGAGTCCCGTCCGTGCGCTTTACCCACACCGTGTGCCGGGCGTCACACAAGACCTCGTAGTCGGGCGAAGTGAAGCGTGCCTGGCAGGCTTCAAGCATGCCGCTGCCACCATCATCTGTGTAGATGACAACAGGCTCATCGCTTACCATTCGCTGGTGGGTCTGCCTCGACGTTGTGGGCATGATAACGCCTCTCATTTCCGGGCTGCAAGAAGCTACTCGCGAGGAACCAGGAGTCGCCGATAGATACCGATCTGCGAAACCTGAGTGGCTGACAACGCGCAAGTAATCTGACGAAGGTCGAATTATAGCACTTCTCGACCTCGAACTCCCGGGGCAGAACCCTCGTGGCTCAGTCCTTCGCTCGACCACAGTAGAGACATGCGTCTCGATGAACGCAGATAACACCGCCGCATCCGGGGCAGTTCCAGCGCGTCTTCTCTGACTCGGCAAAGGCCTCGAGCCCGGCGGCCTGGATGCGCTGCAGGTTCTCGACCATGCTCATGCCGTACTTGGCCCGGTAGCGCTTGTCGAGCTGCCGCAAGCGCGCACAGGGAAACTTTGTGCACTCGAAGCAGAATCCACTTTCCGTCCCGATGAGCTCCTCGCATTCTTTGATTCGACACACCACACAATGTGCCGGTTTTGCTGCGTCGTCGCGGCTGCTGCAGCCCGGACACGGCTTCTTGTCCCTGAGGTGTCCGATACACAGCGCACAGTTCATCCCGCATGGCGCGATCATCTCCGGAATGATTGACTCAGGAAGGACCTTCTCGCCGGAAGCCATGCTTCACACGCTCCCCTCGTTCATCTCCGACACGTCGAACCGCATGAAGTGAATCGCCCGGTAGCCGCTGCTCTCGGTCAACCAGGCAGTTGGAATCGAAAGGACCCGCCTGAAGCCGATCCGCTCGTAGAGCTGCATCGCGCGCACGTTGGTGTCGACTACTTCAAGTCCGACTGACCGCACACCCGCCTCACGAGCAGCCGCAAGCACCTCACTAAGCAGCCGGGAGCCAACCCCGCTCCCACGCGAAGCCCCCGTCACCGCAAGAACTTCGAGGCACCACTGCCGTCGACCCGGCCGCGTCATGACTTCCTCGAAGAAGACTGGAAGCCACCGGGAGATTGCACCCAACAGCCCGAACTCGTGAAGGAACGTTCGGGGCCGTATTTGAGAGAATCGCCGCCTATACACTCCGACACCGGCCACGCCCAACAGAGCGCCCCGCTCACCGAGCGCAACCCACCCAAGCTCCGGCGCTATGCTCTCCGCGATGAGTCGGCGCGCCTGCTCGGGCGTCTTGGGTCGAAGGTCATGTTCCAGCTTGAGCGCGAACGCCTCGAGCAACAGATCTGTCGCCTCAACGAGTATCCCGTGAGACATGCCCCGCACGATTGTGAGACCTTCGTTCATCGGGCTCCCTCACACATCGCGAAGATCCGTTCCGGGCTCCCGATAGCGTCGGTAAAGCCGCGTCGGCGTCGCATGTCCGAGAAGCCATGCGACCGTCCGGCTGCGCCCGAGAACCCAGACGACGTGATAGGTCGCACCAGTGAGAGCAAACAGGATGACCGCCCCGAGAACCGAGACCACCCAACTTGTCTTGGCCACGCCGACGATAACGGCGATGCCCGCGACATACTCCGTAGCGGCGAGGAGGACAGCCGTCTGGGCAATCGCACCAACCCAACTTGCCTGAATCGCCTCCTCGGGACAGATGTTCATGCAGCGCATGCAACTCTCGCAGCCAAACGTCCAGTAGGGGCGCTTCGGAGGAGAGCCCGACATGCGCACCGCGTCGAGTGGGCACATGCGCGCGCAGAGTCCGCACGAGGTACAGCGCTCGTCCGCGAAGAAGAGCTTCCCGAGGAGCTTCCGGGCGAACACGACGTAGCCCAGAGATACCGGGATCAGCACCAGACCGCCGGCCAACTCCAGCAAACCACCCAGTCGTATTTGATCTGAGAGCAGTCTCCCGGCGAATACATCCGTCTTTGCCTGGGCCTTCTCGACGATTGTGGCGATGTGTCCCGCATTCATCCCGGGGTGCAGCGCCGTCCAGTTGGATGGCATATCAATAGCCGCGACGCCAACCAACCGACCGCCCCGGAGCATCAGAATGAGCGCGAGCAGCCATGCTGCCGTGCCCTCAAACCCGGGGAGCCGCAACGGGCCGACGTACCAGCCGGCACGAGTGGCAAGCGCGAAGACGTCGGCGCCGCGCACACCCGGAACAGTCGCCGCGTACGCAACAACGGCCCACGGAGCCGTGAAGCCGTGTGTCGGCGTCAGGATGCCGAGCGTACGATGATCTGCGGAGTCCGAGATTCCTGTTACCGCGTCTGTTTCGCGTGTGTCGATGCGAACGAGCGCGGACTCGATGCCGCGACGCTTGGCTGCCGCAGCAATCCAACTCGCTACTCGATAGGTGTTACCGGTTCCAGTGAAGTAGTGAAGCTCAAGTTGGCGGGGCTGCACTTCGGATCCGGCATCTCCGCCTTCGAGAGTAGTTCGTGCGAGAACGACGGCCCAGACCGACACCGCGATGACCAAGATAAGAAGTGCCGGGGGGCCGAGGAGTTCAGCCACGATGGCAGCTAGGGCCGCGGCCAAGAATCCACCAAGTCCCAGCGCGATGATCGTTGCCGATGCTCGGGATCGAATGATTGACACGGCAAACTCGGCAAAGAGCACAAATAGCGCCAGCCCGAGTGACAAGTGGAACATGCGATCGAGCGACATCCCGCCTGGTTCTGCGAGACCTTGCCAGAACGTAGCCGCCCCCAGACCGACCGCCGGAATCGCAACAACAATTGCCGAAACGAGGCGCAGGCTGATCAACAGGCGAGCGGGTCTCGTCATCAGGCTCCCTCTAGAAACTGCACGCCCTAGAGGAAACCGATCTCCTCGGTAGCGGCAGAAACGACATAGCAGCGTTCATTGTTCGAGCTGGGATCCGCCGGAATCAGGAAGAATCCCGGGCGGCCGGGCTGGTATCCGGTTGTAGTCCCGACCAGGATTTCCCCGTCCTTGAACACGACCTTGATCACACGCCCAACCGGAGGACGGGCCGGATCGAAGCCCTTCCGTTCACGGTAGTCAGGGTTACCGTCAAGATCCTTTACGAAGAACAGGGCCTTGAGATCCTGCATGCGGATCTCGACTGGCTGAGTCCCGGCCGGAGACGTGGTCACCACCACGTGGAAGAGATCCTTATTCGGGAAGAAGTCCGCGGTCATCCCTTTGACCATACGGCCATCGGCGAACCGTGCCACGACCTTGTTCACAGCGATCCCCTTTCGAAAGTGCACACCGATTCCAGAAGCCCTCGGCAGTACTCTCTAGCCCCCATGCGATGATTCTACGTCGGCGGAGCGTTTCTCGCATCACTCTTGGTCTGGCGCCAAGCCTCCGCTTCCAAGAACCTCCCGAAAGACGGTCGCAAGCGCGTCCGCGGCCGCCCCCGCTCGCCCACGCGCGGGCACGACACCCGCGAGAGCGTTGCTAAAGAACACCTCATCGGCCTGAGCAAGTAGAGCGACCGAAATCTCACACTCCTCGGCGCGGTAACCGCACCGGGTTGCAATGTCGAGAATCACACCACGCGCAACGCCATTTATCGCAGGAGGCGCGCACGGAGTGAGCAAGCGCTTGCCCACGCGGATCCAAACGCTCGCAGTCGCTCCGTCGATGACAGTGTCCCGCGCATCGACGAGCACTGCCTGGTGGGCACCAGCGTCGAGTGCCTGTCGTTGCGCGTCGTCCCAAGCGGCTCGATCCGCCGGTTTAGCGGCACCCTCGGGTAGGAGCGGCGTCGCGGCTCGCACCAAGAACAGCGCCGGATACCCCGGCACGTCCAGCGACGACGCCATGGCCGTGACGCTAGCGGTCACCTCACCTGTTGGGGCGACGGTCACCGACAGACGACCGTACCCGGCGGCTTCGCCGTAGGACTCGATAGCCTCAGCCGCTGCTGAGCGAACCCGTGCCAGCACAGTCGCCCCGCACCCCCCTTTGGCGAGACGCGCAAGATGGCGTGCAAGAAGCGGGGTGTGTCCATGAACGACGCGACACGTCTCGCGCAAAGCAATCGCCGGCAAACCGTCACCGAGGAACGGTGTTGCCTTCAGGACCGTCTCGAGCCACTCCTCGGCCGGGTCGGAGTCCGCCGTGATGCCGCCTCCGGTGCCCCAGCGCACGACGTCGCCAGAATACTCGGCCGTTCGGATGATGACCGAGGAGTCCACCTCGCCCGGTACGGCGACGACGAGCGCGCCGGTGTACGCCCCGCGAGGTGACGCCTCCAGCGAAGCGATGATCCTTGTCGCCGCAATCTTGGGAGCGCCGGTAACGGAACCGCACGGAAAGGTAGCTGCTAGCAGGTCAGCGAACGTGGCATCCGTGCGAAGCAATCCGGACACGCTTGAAACCATCTGATGGCAATACGGCGTCGTGGCTATCTCGAAAAGCGGATCTACTAAAACCGTCCCTGGTCGGCACACCATGCCGAGGTCGTTGCGTTCAAGATCGACGATCATGACGTGTTCGGCACGTTCCTTCTCGGAACCGGCGAGTTCGGAAACCATTATGCTATCAGCCGCTCCTTCGCCCCGGGGGCGGGTGCCCTTGACGGGACACACCTCGACACGGGCGCCCGACAACCTGATGAAGCGCTCCGGAGAAGCCGACGCAATCGTCACGCCCGGCGTTCGCCAAAAAGCGGACATCTCTGCCTGGGTGCGATGCGTGAGCGTAGCGAATGCGACCTCTGGACTGGTTGACGGAGTGCCCCTCAAGCGGCGGGTGAGATTGAGGACGTAGACGTCGCCCGCACTGATCGCTTCGCGCGTTGCACTCACTCCGGCGTGAAAGCCCGCGCGATCAAGATCGCTGGTTACGTCGGCGGCAAGTGGCACCGACGCTGGCAGCGTGTTTGGAGCAGTCACTGCCACCTCGGGTAGCTCGCAACCCTCGAGGACGCCCCACACACGCCATCCCTCCTCGCTCCAGACTAGCCCGCCCACGTATCTGGCAACGGTCGCCGACCCGTCGTATGCGAGAAGCGTTGCCGTGAGGATCGGTGCCCCACCAGCGTAGGTGCGCTCAATCTCCGCGGCGGCGGCCGGGAGCAGCACGCCTTCATTCAGCGTCTCCGGCGCCCACGCCACGATAGCCCGGCCCCCAAACCAGCCTCTCCCCGACCCGGGCGCAAGCGCCAGCAGCGCCGGCTCCCCGGACAGCAGCGTGCACCAGTCTGCCGGAGCGACATCGGGTGGCGCGACAACGCGGCCATCCTCGGGAAGCATCGAGCCTGCCTTTCTCGCGAGCCGAATCCTAGTCGCCCTGCCCCACAAGCATTCTAAGAATCTCCTCCATGAGCTCGTGAGTTCGATTCGTGGGATTCACCGTGGTGACCACTCGTGCCCCGTACCTGGCGGGCGTGATCTCGATTCCCTGCGAGTAGAGCTGCTGCGTCTCGACATCAAAGAGGTAGGTGGAGTTCTTCTCGCCACCTATGTATGTGTTGTCACGCTTGTCCCTCTGAGCGAACTCGATCGTTTCCGCCGAAAGGCCACCCACCGAGACGCCGATGCTCACCGTGTTGGGGATGTGATATCGCAGCGCCCGGGGTAGCCGATACTGGGCCTCAGCCGCCAGACGTGCCTGCCCGTGCAGCGCCTCGAAGGTAGTCGGAGCACGCATGGTTGAAAGGTCATGGATGAAGAAGAAGTCCGTGTAGGGCAGGAAGGGTCCGAAGCTGTGCCCGTGCTTGATTGCGAGAACCGACGTCCCGATCGGCGACTCGCTGATCGCGTATCCTCGGTCACCGAGAAACGCCTTGATGCGCTCTATCCACCGCCCTGCGCTGTCGGTCATACGGTCTTCGAATCGCGCTTGGGCTCCGACGCCTTGCGCATGCTCTCCGCAACCCTGAATTCAACGATCCGACGAATCAGGTCCGTCGGGAGCGGCTTATCGAGCGGGAACTGCACGGATCCCTTTCCGCGCTTGAAGGGCTTGAGCTCTTCCTCGAATGCCGCCATACCGCTCGGTACCGGATAGAACCCGACGTGCTTTGCGAAGCCCCCAAAGTGCACGAGATGGTGCCCGTTCAGGTCGAAGGTAGGAATCGCGTAGCTGATCGTCTCGGTCGCCTCGGGCGCGGTCGCCCTGATAAGCGCTCGAAGTTCTTCAAGTACCGTCTGGGTGTCAGCGGGAAACTCCGCGATGTACGCGTCGATGAGGTTGTTCTTCGCGTCAGTCGTCATCTGTACACCTACAATCAGTCGTCAAAACACGCCACGTGCTGGATGAATACCCCGATATCGGCGATAGCGCTCTTGGCTTCCGGAAGATACGGCACGAGCGTGTGCCAGACATGCCACATACCCGGCCAGACGACCAAGCTCACGTCGACACCGGCAGCAGTCGCCTTCTCCACCAACCTGAGCGAGTCGCTCAACAGGATCTCGTCCCCGCCGACCTGTATCAGGAGCGGCGGTAGCCCGGCTAGATCCCCGTACTGCGGTGATATGAGCGGCAAACGAGGGTCTCGATCGGCGTAGTAGGCTCGGGCCATCGAGAGCGCCGAGTCCGCCTTCAGGAGTGCATCGTCCGCCTGTCGGAACGAATCCCCGGTGCCTTCAAGATCGGTCATCGGCGAGATACAGACTGCCGCTGCCGGCAACTCGTCGCCCGCATCGCGCAACGCCATGAGCGTCGTGAGGGCCAGGTTGCCCCCGGCAGAGTCGCCGGCGATAACGATCTCCTGCGGCGATGTCCCGCTTTCGACAAGCCACCGATACGCGGCGAGACAGTCTTCCAGCGCGGCGGGAAATGGATGCTCTGGCGCGAGCCGGTAGTCTACCGCGAGCGCGCGGCATCCGGCGGCCTGGCAGATATGGGAGACCATCCAGCGGTGGCTGTTGTACCAGCCCATGATCCATCCGCCACCGTGAAGGTAGAGAATGACTGACCGGGAGCTTGCTTCTGCGGGCGAGATCCATTCGACAGGAACTCCGGCGGCCGTGGCTGATTTCGTTGTCACGCCTCGCGGCAACCGCTGCTTCTTGGCTCCAGCCCCCACGAACGTCCGCAGTTCTGTCACGGATGAGATCGAGTCCATCCGGGCAGAGAAAGCCTTCATCGCGAGTCGAAAGACATTCGTGCGCATGCCTGACATTCCAGCCTCAGTTCCGTGGTCGAGCACGGGCCTTGCATACGTCAACGCACGACTAGTCTAGCGCTTCAAGTCACTGGGGCTCGACGAATCCACCTGATCGAGGCGAGCCTTCAATTCATCGTTCTCATCCGTGATCGATTCGATATAGGCAGACAGGTGGGATAGCTTCTCGGCAAGCCACTTGAACCCGACGCGGCTCGCGACGAGAACACGCATGGACTCTATGAACGCCAGCGCTTCGTCTTTCGTGTACTCAGGCATAGGGGTTGATCCCGTCAGTCATAAAGCACCGGCCGTCGGCTTACGCTGGTCGTAATCGGAACGCCGACCACGTCTCGTTGATGCCCACGAGGCCCAGTGGTCGCATATTCAGCCGCTCGGCGATGGCCCAGACGCTGTCCCGGTTCATATCAAAACCCGCGGCCTTTGAACCCTTGCGAAAGAAGACCCAGAGCGCGGCTCCGGGTGCGAGACTCGCAACTGCTGGCGGCATCTGCGCTTCGAGTTCTGCACACGTGCTCACGAAGAGGAACACCAACCGGGCAGCGTCGGGCTCAACAAAGGTCACGTCATCCGGCAACCCGAGCGCCTCGATGACACCGGGGACGCCGTTGATGATGGCGATCGCGGTTTCCGGTTTGATTCGAGCCTTCTCGGCAACGCTCTTCTCGGACATAGGTCCTCCTGCCGTCTACGCACATCATAGCCGTGCGCGTGCCTTGCCAGTCGCGAGCATCCTCTATCGTGCGTTTACCCCACCCGAACGGTCTGGCATATTTGTGTGAGCGACGAACGGAGGGTTTGGATTGATCAAAGCGCATATCGACCTGACAAGAGATGACGTACTTCTCGCAACGCTCACGTGGCACAAGCTGGACGAGAGCGGAAAGATGCTCGACATCGGCTTTGACTTCACCGATGCAATTGATGAAGAGCTGAAGGCGCGCGTGATCGAAGTCTGCGCGATTCCCATCAGCATCAGCCAGGGTGGCGTGAGCACGGGGACGGCGTACCCCGGAAGCAGCAAGCACTTTGAGAACCTTCCCAAGCACCTGGAACGACTGGGATGCAGGGTTCGTAGCTACTACTGAGTCGAGCAGATTCGCGCGTCAACGCCGCTGCTTCGGGTATGCAAGAGTAACTGAAGCGACAAGAGTCCCTAGTGCATGGAGGCGACCAATGACCATCGGCAAGCTGGGCCTGCTGTACGGCGCATGCATCGTTGCGTTCTTCGCAATCGACTTCGTGTGGCTTTCGACTATGACTTCGCGCTTCTACCAGCCGCTACTCGGCGACCTGATGGCAACGAAACCGAAGTTGGCCGTCGCCGCAGGCTTCTATCTGCTCTACGTGATCGGCGTCGTTGCGCTTGCGGTGGTTCCCGGGCTCCGGGAAGGGGCTGTCCTTGGCGCATTGTGGCGTGGAGCGCTCTTCGGACTCCTCGCATACGCCACGTATGACCTGACAAACCTGTCGACCATCCAGGACTGGCCCTGGCAGCTCGCCGTCGTGGACATGGTCTGGGGCACGGTGCTCACAGGTTCGGTTTCGGTCATCGGTTACTACGCCGGAAAGCTGATCGGCATCTAGGACTTGCGGACCGGGAGCGGCAAGAATGCACTTGTCCGCGCCTTATACGCCTCCCACTCAGGCTTACCTTCGCGCGGGCGTTCGACGAGCGGGATACCCGAGACCTTCGTGAGCAGCCACGTGATCATGATCGGGCCGATAAGACCGAACCATCCGCCCGTGATGCTGAGCGCCATGATGCCAAGGCCCCACCACATCATCGCCTCACCGAAGTAGTTGGGGTGGCGCGTGAATCGCCAAAGACCCTGGTCCATGATGTGGCCCTTGTTCGCAGGGTCGGCAAGGAAGCGGGCGAGCTGGGCATCCCCGACGGCTTCGAACATGAAGCCAAAGACCCAGACTCCAATACCGGCGAAGTCGAGCACGCCGAGCCCGGGCCCGACGGCGGAGCCCATCACCTGTACCGGTGCCGAGATGAACACCATGAACACTCCCTGGAGCATGAATATCTGGAAGAAGGAGCGCGGCACGAACCAGCGGCCCCAGGATCGGCGCCACTCGGCATAGCGAGAATCCTCGGTCTTGCCGGGGCGCAGGTTACGCCGGGCGATGTGCCACGCGAGACGGGCGCCCCAAACGAAGACGAGTGCGCTCGCGATGTACAGTCGTGCAGAAGGAGACGGGTCGGCTCGCATAAGCAACCAGACAGCGATCGTGATGAAGCCAAGACCCCAGGCGATATCGACGATATCGTTACGTCGGGCGATCATCGCAGCGACAAACCAGGCGATCATATAGACGAAGACCAACGGCGCCACTGACGCGGCCGTCTGCAGGATAGGATCGATTGTCATGCTGCTTCATCCTCCTTGGTTCATCGCAGCCTGGCCCTTTACGCGCGCGCAGTACGAACGAGTACCGTTACGGACCTCAGCGAAGGGGTTCTATCGTCTCGTACGCGAGGCCGATCGCGGGACCGACGTGCACGCCAATTACTGCCGAGACACCGATGATAGGAACGGGCCAACCCGCTATGGGCTCGATTCTCTCGCGCGCGAACCGCTCCGCGCCCGCCTCGTCCACTATCAGCTGGACCGCCGCCCGCCTGAGTCCGTAGCGCTCAGCATCTCGCTGCATGATGGTCGCGATGCGCGCGAGGGCTCTGTCGTATGTGCGAACGCTCGCCGCAACGGCTGTCGTTCCGTTCGCTGCAGTCAGAATAGGGACGATTCGTAGCATGCTGCCAAGCAACTTCGCAGCCCCCGAGATACGTCCGCCACGGGCCAGGTATTCAAGACTCCTCGGCGCGAAGAGGAACCGGGTCCTACTCACCGTCGCCCGGGCTGCTGCGGCACATTGGGCGAGATCCCCGCCCCCCTCGGCACATTCGGCAGCCGCAAGGACGGCAAATCCCTCCTGCATCGAGTTCGACTCGGAATCGACCAGTTCGATGCGCGCGTCAAGATGCCTCTCCAGCGTCAGCGCGGCACCCATCTCAGCCGAACGGAACGTAGAGCTCATCTTCGCCGAGATAAGCACGGCAAGAACGTCATCGCCGCGCTCGACGGCACGAGAGAACGCATCGTCAAAGTCGGCTGGCGTAGGCTGCGATGTCGTCGGAAGATCCCGTGCATCCGAAAGACGCTCATACAACGCCGGAAGATCGATCTCGGCCTCGCGCATGGAGCGACCATTCTCGCTCACATAGAGTTGAACCACGTCGATGTCGAAGCGCTCTATCTCCGCTTGCGGGAGGGAGCTGGCTGAATCGGTGATGACACTGACGCCCATGCACCGCCCCCTTGTTTCTGGTCGCTCACACACTGGCACCTTCTAGGTGATTCTACCCAGCAAGCGCCACTTGGATGCGCAAAGCGACCGCATTCTGAGAGCGGCACGGCCGTCTCTATGCAACGGTGATTCGCGCGATCAGCGACGTCCGTCGGCTACCGCTTCCGAGAAACGGACACCAGATAGCCGATGGCGCCGATCAAGCCGGCGAACCCGAACAGCACGGCTGCCACGACAGCCGCAACCGCAAGGAGTTGCCCGGGCCGCACGTCTGCAATCGCGGCCGATCGGCCATTGCCCTCGAGAGCATGCATCTCAATCCCTTTCATGCGGTCTCCGCAGCGCTCGGAGCATCGGCAGCAGTCCCACAGCCACTAGCGTAGGGCCTTCGACTACGCCGGACGAGCGTTCGAACGATCATGGTGACCCGGACCTGGGGCGCACAAGTCGGTCGTTGTTGAGTACCAACCCCGTGCTGCTAGCGAGCGTCAAGAGGAACTCCTCTCGCTCTGCCGGGGAGATAAGACTCATCCCCGAGAGCCCGTCGCCGGTGCGAATCGCGAGGCGATCCAGCGAGAGGGCGGGCGAAGACAGCGGGTTATGCGTCCGGTAGACCTCGCGGATGGCGGCCAGGTCGATGTACCGCCGTACGACGCCGAATCGTATGACCAGACGGTCACTCGAAAGACCGTAGCGAACAGGTATCACGAGGAGTCCGTAGATGGCCGCCACTATGCCGCACGCTACAGCCGTGCCCATGATTGCTTCGCCATCGCCGTCTCTGACAGCCCCGGCCAGGGCCCTGAGCTCGATGATGGGCAACGCGACCAGGATCAGCCTCATCACCAGTCGATCTTGGAGCGGAACCATCTCACTTCCGCGTCTGACATGCGAATCTCCCTTCCGATTCATTACTCGGGAAGTTGCGTTCATTCTAGGTTCGTGGGGCACGAGCGGCGAGTGAAACGAGTCCGCTCGATGTCCCTGTGTAGTCCGGCTGAACGTGTTGCGCATGAGCGAACACCGATGCGCCATTGGGTAGTCTAGCTGTGGGCGCTTTGCTCCATGCGCTTGTTCGGCAGCATTTCCTCGGCGTGCTTGCTGCCATCGAGCTGCTCGTCGTCCAGCAGATCAGGACTCCCGAGTCTTCGTCGTGCGTTCCTCGACCGGACGATCATGGCGATAACACCGGTCAGCAGCGTCAGGCCAGCCCAGATCCAGTAGCGCGGCTGCGCTGCGCCCTCGGCCATCACGATCGTAGGGAACAGCGGAACGAACGCGTTCCCCCAGCCGTGGGTGACGAGACCGACCATGGTGCGCTTGCCCGCGGCCTCGCGCACTGCGGCGTAGAAGTAGCAGTAGCCGATCAGGATGAGCGTAAAACCGAGGAAAGGCGCGAAGCACTGGCTCGTTCCCGGTATGAAGATCAGCGGCACGTGCCACACAGCCCAGATCACCGCGAGAACCAGGTTGCCCAGCCAGGGCCCCAGCCGCTCCTCCAGCGGATCCAGGATGTATCCGCGCCAGCCCAGCTCCTCCTGTCCGCCGCCGAAGAAGATCATCAGCAGCAGGTACGGTGCGAAGGTCCACACGGCGGGCAGCATCATCTTCAGACGCGGCGCTCCCCACAGCTCCGGCAGTATCCACGCCAGCCAGGTGGTCACGCCGAGCACCAGCGGGGGCGCGAGCCATCCCCACCAGCCGAAGCGAAGATCCAGCAGGCCGCGCAGGTACTCGCGAACCGCGCCCTTGCCGTGCAATGTCCGCAGGCAGTAGAACGCTCCCGCCGCAGGCCCGAAGACACCCACAGCGATCCACGGCACGGTCACGGCGCCAAGCAAGTCCTTCACGATCGGGATGATGCCCGCCCCCGCCAGGACCAGCGGCAGCCAGATCAACCACGACCAGGCGAACGTGACTACGAAGAACCGGTAGGGGAACCGTCCGCGCTCTTCCATCTACGCCTTCTCCGCCACAACGAAGCACCCCGATACCCCGTGATGTGTCTTCTCGGTATGGATAACCCGAAGATCCCCGCCCACCGTCGGGTTCTCCAGCTCAGAAGACCAGAATCTGTTCACCGGCGCAAGTTCTTTCCCAACTCCTGGTTGGACCGGACTGCTTCTGCCCAGAGCCCGCCGTCTGATTCACGGGTCGGTGCAGACTCACTGCGCTCCGGCCGGTACCATTGCTGACTCGTCGAACCCCTTCACGACGAGCCATACGGCCAGAGCCAACTGCTGTAATCCCAGGACTGCCGTCAGGGTCAAATAGGTGGGCGTCACAACCTCGATCAGGCGGCACATCACCAGCAGGCTTGCAGACATGGCGAAGGAAAGCCCGACGAAGCCCCAGCCCGAGAGCCACCGGGGGACCAGCCTCGCCCGGTAGAGGACCCAGTAGTACATGGCGTCGCCAGCGATCAGAGCCAGAATCATCGCAACGTGGTTCATGCCGTCACGCGCACTTCGCAGTAACGACCCCAGGGTCTCGAAATATGATGCCACCGGAGCGCCCGCGCCCACGAACCGGCTGCTCAGGTCGAGCAGAAGCAGCAGGATGAGCGCTCCGACCATATTGAGGATCCCAGCCGATATCCTGAAGCCGAGGAAGCCCGTGGCCGCGGTCGGGCCATATCGCCTGAGGACCGGATGCAGGGCTACGGCCACGCCCGCATACGCACCTGCCGTGACGAGCTGGAACAGCGCTCCGACGACCACCTGCGTCCCGTTCGCGCTGGTCTCGCGGAGGTAGTTCGGCCCGTCCACAGCGCCCACGATGCTCAGCACTCCGGCCGCAGTGCCGACAAGGAACAGCACTCCGGCGGTGATAGCGGCTCTTCGCGTCGAGGTCATGTTCGCTCCATCCTCCCCGTCACGCCTTGGCGGCATTTGCGATGACCGGCAGAAGGCCTTTCCAGGTGCCCCATACCTGCGGCTCCGTGACCAGGTCGCACATGAAGTGCGCGACATTGGCCATGCTGGTGTCGTCCGGCTTGGCGAGGCTGCTGACGAAGCTCTCGTGCAGCGCGTACTTTGAGACGTCGCCCTCCACGAGTGTGTCGCAACGCACGACCGCCCACTGGACGAAGGGGCTGCTGCTGCCGACCTTCTCGAGCAGGTAGTCGGCGGCGTCCTGGTTGTCCTTCGCAGGCGGGACGAGAGCTCGCAGGAGCGCCACAAACGCCCTCTCGGCACTGCCGCGGCGAGGGTCGAGGGCGTGGGAACGGTGGACTGAGACGCTGCTCATCAGGACGACCTTGAGGGGCTCGGTCGGCTCAAGCGCGACCGCTGCCGCGCACACTCGCTCGACCATCGGCGCGACGAGTTCGCGCGGAGCGCCGAAGATGCCCTTGAGGTCGGTCGTGTGGCCCAGGCAGCTGATGACCGCGTCGCACCCGCGGACCTGCTCGAGCATCTCCTCGCTAGAGAGCGCGAGCACGTCGGCCTCGATCACCGTCAGCCTGGGATGCCCGGCGACTCCTTCGGGGAGCCGGTTGGCGGACCTCACGATCGCGCGGACGTGGACCCCGCGGTCGAGCAGCTGCTTCAGGACGCGGCCGCCGGTGCGCCCGGTGCCGCCAAGGAGCAGTACCAGGTGTTCTTGAACGGGATTCGTGTTCATGATGCTTCCTTCGGGTAGTGGAATACGTCGTCGAGCGGCACGCCGAACACGCCGGCGATCTGGAATGCCGTCTCGAGTGACGGCGAGTAGCGACCCTGTTCTATCGCGATGATGGTCTGTCGGGTCACATGCACCCGCTTCGCAAGCGCTGCCTGCGTCATCTCGCCCGCGGCAAATCGGAGCGCACGGATGCTGTTTGAGACCCGCGTCGGCTTGACCATGACTAGAAGCCCCTGCGGTAGGCGATAAGCTTGGCCACCGAGGCAACGAGCGCTCCGACCACGAACGACAGGTAGAGCGCGTTTGCAATCCAGAACTGGTCGTAGCGGAGCATTGCCAGGGCCATCACCCCGACCGCCCCGGCCGATGTGACATAGTAGCCGATCAGTTCACCGCGGCGGTTGATGTCGGCGTCCCGCTCGTCCATCCGGTCGAGGTCATCGACCGCATCCTCGGCAGAGCCCTCGCCCGTGATCTCAGCGGTCACTGCGGCCCCGATCGCCGTGACGATCGCCGTCACGATGGCGCCGATGACGGTGAGCACGACGAGCAGGCCTATGGCGATAAGCAACGGCACCTGGTAGGCGATCTCAGCGGCCGGCACCGTCCGCACTTCACCGAGGATGATTGAGAAGTAGACGGCCGCAACGCTTGTCGATACCACCGCGCTCACCCAGGTGAGCTTCTCCTCGAATGCCATCATGACCTCCTTGATGTCAGGTTTCTTTGACATCACAACTGTAAAGAGGTCCAGACACCATGTCAAGTATTATTTACACACGTTTGTTTAAGAGCTCGCAACCGTGCAGGAATGCGCCTCGGCTGGGCCGTCCTTGATGAGCAAGACGTCGTCGGCATAATCGCCCGGACCGTAGACTTCGGCCTGCTGCTGGACGCTCATGGGCACGATCTCGAATCCCGCCTTCTGGTATGCGCGGATGGCCCGTGGGTTTCGGGCGGATGGCCGAATCACGAACCGCTGGATCCCGAGGGTGTTGGTGAGGTGCATCATGAGCGCCGAAAGCGCGTCCGGCCCGTACCCATGCCCTGTGTCAGCCTGGGATCTCAGCCAGATGTCGAGTTCCGCATAGGGTACCAGGGCGTCGCGAATCTCGTAGTTCACTTGTCCTACGGCTTCGCCCCCGACCTCGATAATGAAGGATGCCTCGGCCTCAGGTCGCGAGTAGTCGAAGAAGCTCGGGCCGTAATCGGCGCAGAACTCATCCCAGGTCGGAGGCGAGACGTCCGGGAAGATGGGAGGACCCATCATGGAGGCGGTGACGTCCGACTCAGCCAACCACCGGTAGATGTCGCGTTTGTCTGAGTCGCGCGATGGCCGCAACCGCACCCGAGATACTGGAATGGCCGACTCGACCCCTCCTTCTTCCTACAGAGCCCTCATCCTGTTGTTGCGCGGATTGTGCTCGAGCTCGGCAAGGCCCAAGGCCTCGAGCAGTGGCGGCATATACATTCCGAATCGCCCTCGAAGGCCCTTCTTGAGTCCGTACCAACCTCCGACCGGGTTGTCCTCCGATCGGCCCCACGCTTCAACGGTGCCCGGAGCCGCAGGCTTCTGTTCGTCCGCCGCCCCAAGAGGAACCCAATCGCCCTGCTTCTCAAGCCAATCGTGGAGGTCGTCGATCGCTCTCAGCTGGTAGCCCAGCGTCGTCTTGCCGACAACGCACACGATTGCGGGGGGATTCGCCGACTCGTCACGATACATGAGGTACTCGGAGGTGCCGGGTGGGGTCTTGAGCACCCAGGGATCCTCCTTCGTACCTGATCCTACGGCGTTTGAGTTCGTCATGCCGCGCCCCTTCCCGTCTACCGCGTGCCGCTCAGCTTCTCGTTCAGTTCGCTCACTGCCTGCTCGAGGTCCTCGGCGGTTCGCATGGTGGTGGCCGTCGGGGTGCTCGTCGTGACGAAGTGCTGCGCATACGGGAAGCACGCCGCCTCGAAGGGCTTCGGGTTCAACATACCCTTGCCGAACGTGTTGGTGCACAGAGAGATGCCCTCAAGCGGCAGCTTGAGCGCCTGAGCCATCTCGCCGGGGTCGAAAACAAGGCTGAACGGCTTGGTGCACTGCTGCAGCTCGCCACCATAGTCGACCGAGAGATTGCCCTCGACCCACAGACGCTGATCGAGCTCGGTCATCACGCCATTCTTGAGATCGGCAACGAGGACCAGACTGTTCTTGGACTTCTCGCTGGCAACATCGACGATGACCTCGCCCGCGTACGACGTGGTTACCACCGAGTGCGATGTGCTCGGACCGATGAAGCCCTGGCTCGGGTCGTAGCTATGCGTGTTGCTTTCGTACTCATCGATGATCCAGGAGAGAAGTCCTGTCTTGCAGTTCTGGGCGATCAGGTAGAACTCCACCCGACTCCCCCAGAACACGCTCGTGTGAACGTTGAACGCGCTAACGATCGCACACGGTCGTTTGGCGGTGTCGCCGAACATGGCCGACGGGAACAGGCTGTAGTGAGGCGGCAAGAGCCGCTCGGCCGCCTCGATGTCGACAATCTCAAAGGCCAGAAAGACGGCGTACGGCTCGACGACGAAGCTCATGTAGGGATTGGTGCGCGACGCCTTCTTGACGATGTAGCGCTGCAACCGGAGCGGCAGCTTGCGCAGGAACGCGCTACCTTGGGTGGTGGATGCAACGTCGGCTGGCACGACAAGCTTCTCGGTGGTCTTGACGTAGCGACGCAGGTCCTGGACTCGCATATTCTCTCCTCGCCGTAGCACCGAAGGCCTCTGGGGCCAGTCTACCGCTTGCGCCCTGCCCCCGCGTATGACTTCAGGTACACGGTGTTTGTCCGCCGAGGCGCACGGGTAGCATGGTGTCGAGGCGTACTGAGACCAGACCTCGCGTTGCGGAACGCACCGGGGCAACAGAATCACGAGACGGGAGTCTCTATGAGCGAGAACAAACCGGGCGAGACACCTGCGAAGAAGGTCGTCGGCGAAGCTGCGGCGCTTGAGAAGATCGCCGCGATGCCCGAGCCGTATCGCGCCATCGGTGAGCGTATCCACGCACTCGTTCTACGCAGCGCGCCTGTTCTTCAGCCGACCACGTGGTACGGCATGCCCGCGTACGCGAAGGACGGCAAGGTCGTCTGCTTCTTCCGCGCAGATGCGTATATGACCTTCGGCCTTACCGAGAACGCGAATCTCACGCTCGAGGTCGGCGCACCAGACCAGCTCAGGGCGACCTCGTGGTTCTTCACAGACCTTGACGAAGCGACGGAGGCTCGACTCGCCGCAATCGTGAGCAGGGCCGCCAGCTGATGAAGCGCGTGGTCCTGCCTCTCTAGACGCCCCCTGCGCCGAACGGGATGAGCCCCTACTCGAGCGCCTTCACAAGCTTGAGAATCGCGTCCGCCGTGAGTCGTTGTTGCTCGTCACGGCTCACGGTCGCGACCCCGTCGCCCTTTTGAGGTCCGTAGTTGCCGAACTGCGCGTGGTTGCCGCCGTCTATAGCTTCCAGGGCGGTGCCGTCGGGTAGGCGGCTCAACGACTGCTTGAAGACCTCGCCCGCGACACCGTCCTCGGTGCCGTAGATGGAGACGACCTTGGCGGATAGCGACGACAGATCTGTGGAGTCGGCCGGGTAGGACGCGAGAAACGCGACTCCGTCAATTTGCTCCGGGTGCGCCTTGAGGTATTCGGCTGCCATAGCGCCGCCAAGTGAGTGTCCGCCGATGACCCAGGTGCCGACAGCCGGGTAGGCCTCGATGACGTCACTAGCACGACCTTGACCGAAGACCGCCAGCTCAAGGGGCATAGGAACGATGATCGCGAGCACACCGCCGTCGCTCAACCGCTGCATCAGAGGCGCATATGCGGCGGGATCGACAAGTCCGCCCGGATAGAAGATGAAACCTGCGCTCGGCTCGCCGTCCGGCTCGAACACGTACCAGCCACGCTCCGACTGTGCCTGTTCGGCAAGCGCAACCGCTTCCGGGAACGCGGGGTACGAGGCCATACGCGTCCACGCGTAAAAGCCCACGGACGCGATCGCGATCAACGCGACAACGGAGATCCCTATCAGCTTCAAGCGCTTGCTCATCTTGTTTTCGCAATCATCGGGAACGAGGAAGAATCAGCTACTTCGTGCCGGTGCATCCAGGTCACTCTTGCCGACTACTGTGAGGAACGGCTCGCGTTGTGAACGCAGAACCCTCTTCCAGTGTAGGCAGTATCTTCGACAAGACCCACCCGCTCGTCCGAAGATAGCTTTTGCCGTTCACATCCATACTCCACGGCCAGGTCTGGTCTCCGGTCGGAATGAAAGAGCGCACTAATCTGTCGCCGCGATACTGCTCGATGACGTACTCGCTGTTCTTCATGAGCGGCTTCGCCCTCCATGCGCTCGATTCTGAACCGGCCACCCTCGGCGGATGACACCGGTGGAGTCGCTGACACCATCAAGATCAGTGTACCTCGAGCATATTGGCCGGTTGTAACCTCGCTCTCTTCGTCCTGTGTTGATGGAACCCGCAATCTGCCGTCGCCAGGCAGGGCTTGCGTCGCGTCTACTCTGTGATACTATGTACCAGTAGATAGTATCGCTCAGTAGTTCGAGGAGGCGTTGCGTGGGCAAGCAGATCACTGAGATGCTCAAGGGGACGCTGGAGGGCATCGTCCTCGCGATCCTGTCTGAACAACCTGCGTACGGCTACGAGATCACCGCAGGGTTGCGGGGCATGGGTTTCGCCGATATCGCCGAGGGCACCGTCTACGCACTGCTCGTTAGGATCGAGCTCAAAGGTCTCGTTGATGTGGAGAAGCATCCGTCCGAGAAGGGGCCGCCGCGCAAGGTGTACTCGATCAACGCTCAGGGACAGGCGTATCTCGAGGAATTCTGGAGGACGTGGGGTTTTCTCGCAGGACGGCTCGAACACCTCCGCGGAGAAGGGAACTGAAGATGTTCATCAAGCAGATGGTCGAGCAGAAGCGGCGCTACCGACGGTACAAGGCGCGCAAGCAACTCCTCCCCGCGAAGTACAGCACGGCCCTCGACGCCGTGGAGCGGTACGTGTGGAACTTCGCATCGGGAAGGATGGACAGCCTACTGCCGCTGATGGAGGACCTTGCAGATCTCTTCGAGCAGAGCGCTGCGAGTGGGACTCCCCTCCGCGATGTCGTCGGGGACGACCCGGTCGAGTTCGCCGAGACGCTTCTCCGGAACTACCCGGAGCATATGTGGATCAATCATGCGCGTATGCGACTTACCGACACTATCGAGGGTCTCGAGCGAGACGAAGAGAGTCGATGACAACCACGTATGTCCAAGAGCCCCAAATCTCAACGAAAGCACGTGAACTGAGGTGGCATGTCGACTCATTCACTCGACTCACCGATGCCTGTATGAGTTGATTCAACGTGTGCTGGCGCGGAGCCGTTACGTCGGAATCAGCGTGTTCGCAAACACGAGCCAGGCAAGGAGCGACTTGGCTGTCAGGCTCAGGAGCACGTAGGCGACCTCGCCAAAGAGGTAGTCACGCCATGGGCCGACCTTCTTGTACTGCAGCACCATGTTGATTGCGAAGCTGTTGAAGAACACGAACATCGAGACAAAGATCCAGTACACGAACGCCGGAGGCTCAGCGGCCGAGCCAGGACTCCAGAGGTACACCCCGAGCGCGAGCCAGGGAACGATGCCAGTCAGACAGCCGAAGATGAACGGCATCCAGTTCGGCGACCCCGGCTCCTCGTAGTGCTCCATCAGCAAACCAAAGAGCAGCATGGACGCGTTCGCGCCGAAGATCGCGATGATCGCCGCGATGTCGAAGACGCCAGGGAGCATACCGATCAGCACGACCATGAGCGACGAGGAGAACGTGTACTCGATCCAGCGCGCGTAGTTGCGATTGCGCTTGAGGTTCTTCACGTACCACGGGAAAACCCCGGGAGACACGATGATGAAGTGCGCGAGCGCCGACATGAAGATGAACGCCGCTACCGCGAGGCCAAGCGGCACCTCGAACAGAACCGTGGGCGCCCCTGGCGGGGTTCCGGGAGGGCCTGCCATGAAGCTTGCCGTGACCGGCAACTTGAAGTCGTTCGACAGTGCGACGATTGCGATACCCTGCCCCAGGTGAAACAACCCCATGATCAGGTTGTAGAGCCTGAGCCGACCAAAACGGCGCTCCTCAGTCATGATGCTCCCCCTTTGCTCGACCGAACCTTCTCCCGCATGAACAGAAAACTGCTCTCAGACCTGCTCGACAACGATCATGATCTCGCTTCGGCGAGCAAACCCTGGTTTCCACGGAGGGTCGTACTGCGCCACGATCGGTTCGCCGACGGCCGTAAGACCCTGCTCAACAATCCACGATTCCAGCTGGGTCTGAGCCTGAGCTACCTTGCTCGCAGTGAAGCCGCCACCGAATCGTGCAACAGCGGCTAGATGGGCAGCAACCGGCTCGATCGATACCGCCGCGTTATTCGGTTGCGGAAGGTCGTCCATCGAATAGCCACCCGGCATCGTAAAGCTGACAACGTACTGCTCTTCGGATTGCTGCGCGGTCACTGGCACCGTCATCGGGATCTTCTGGCAGCAGGCCCTACCCGCGGTCACCGGCGCCGTCATTGAGATTCGATCAGCGACGCGATTGTTGCCGAAGGTGTAGTCGGCCAGCGGGTTGAAGCCAGCGCTCATAGCCCCACCGTAGTCACCTGCAGTTACCAGCACGTTTGCCGTCAGATAGCCTGCATAGCGGCGTAGTTCGTAGGATCCCTCGTGCTTGAGAACCTCGTACTTGGGAGTCTCGACAGCCATGAATGCTCCTCCACGCGAGAATCGGACTTCATTGTCTATCTACCACAGTCACGCCGATGTGCCACCACGCCCTCGAATGGGCAGATAGAACCCCTGAGCGCGAATCCATTCCGAAAGCCAAGGGAAGGGCCACGATGCCGACTGTAGTTGATTTCGAGCACGTGTCTGCGGCCGGCCTGGAGTCTTCATCAGTAGCGGAAGCGCTGGCAGGACTGCGTGCCAATGAGGCGCGGTACTTCATGAACAAGTACAAGCACGCGTTCACGGTACTGCCGGCCGATGAGAGCCAGGACACGCTGGACTATGTGAACCGGATACTCAAAGAGGAACGTCACATCGAGTTCGCTGCGAGACCTCTGGAGACGTCACGCTTCGAGGTGGAGGGCATACGGATGGCCTACGTCTTCTATGAGGATGGCCTCGCGGTCAACGTCATGTACACCATTGATAATCCCAAGAAGAGGGCCGTCGGCTTCAAGCTCTCCGAGGGAATGGAAGTGCCCAAGGAGCTCGACGGTACGTTCAAGTTCGCCCGGCAGAAATCTAAGCTCGCCGGGACGATTCGCGGCTCATTCTTCGTGATCAAAGGTGAGTACTAGGCTGAAGGATTCAGGACCGTCACCCGCTCGCCCCTACTCCAGTTTGCCAAACTCCTTCGGGGGCCAGTACGTCCAGACCGCGCGGCCCCTGACCTTCGAGATGGGCTGCGGACCAAAGGAGCGACTGTCACCGCTCTTGGGGCGGTTGTCCCCCATGAGCCACACCTGCCCGATGGGGATGGTGATGGGCATGCTGACGATTCCGCGTGCAGTAGCCTTACCGTGGACGTATGGCTCGTCGAGTGCCACACCATCTACCCACACCTTGCCGTCGCGAATGTCGACCGTCTGCCCCTCTGTCGCGATTACGCGCTTGATAAAGATCTTCTCTTTGGGATTAGTCGGGTTCGGGTTGTCGAGGACAACGACCTCGCCGGGGCGCGGCGGGCGAACGAACCGATAGGTGACCTTCTCCACCAGGACCCGATTCTGGAGTTGGATTGTCGGGATCATGGAGCCCGACGGCACCAGAAAAGGCTGAACCGCAAACGCCCTTGTCCCCTGCGCGAGTGCGAATGCAAGAACGATGAGGAAACTCGTCTCGAGCAGCCACTTAGCTACTGACATCGACTGAGGATCACTGACCTCGCCCTGAGCGGGGCGAGAACGCATGAACCGGCGAAGCATCACGATCCCCTCTCTGCCTGATATGACCGATATGACCGATATGACCGATATGACCGAGTCTACCTCACACGGCGTGGCTTTCTACTGCCAACGATTCTTGAACCTCACCTGCTGGACCGTCCAAAGTATTCTGCTGTTCACACTACCTTGACAGACACAGTAATATGCATCATGTTGTTGTCCGAAGGAGGTGCGGGGCATGAGCGAGACACCGATCAGCAGCGATCTCATGAGGGGCCACATCGACACCATCGTACTTGGCCTCTTGAGCACTGAGGACCGCTACGGCTACGACATATGCAAACAGGTCGCACTCTTGTCCGACAACGAGTACGAGCTGAAAGAGCCAACACTGTACTCGGCCGCGCGGCGCATGGAGGGCCAGGGCCTTATACGCTCCTACTGGGGCGAGGAGTCCCAGGGTGGTCGCCGCAAGTACTACGCAATAACCCCCGACGGAACGCAGGCCTACCGGCGAAACCTGGTGGACTGGAAACGCGCACGTAGACTCATCGACCGACTTGTCTCCGGCGAAGCCGAGAAGGAGTAATCATGGAAGCCATCCGATACTACGTGCAGGGCGCGTTCCAGGGCGTGAAGGTGACGCCCGAGGTTCTCGAGCAGCAAGAGGAGCTCATCGCGGACCTGACAGCGAAGGTGGGCGACCTCGTCGCACAGGGCAAGTCCGAAGAGGAGGCCCTCGGAGTAGCGATCGCATCTGTAGGCGATCTCTCCACGCTGGTCTCGGAGTTCGAAGCTGTCGAAGAGACGCCTGATCCAGTCCCAACGGCCTCGGTCTACGCGTCGCGCCTGGACCTGCATGTCATCGCGATCAGCGCCGGTATCGGCGCCGCGGTGATGATTGGCAGCACCGCCCTGGGGGCCTTGACCGACCTGGTGCATTCGGGTGCCGGGTTCTCGCTCCTGGCGGTGCTGGCAGTGGGTATCTGGTGGGTCCGCGCGGCGTACCTGCGCTATCAGGAATCACCCGGGAATGTTCAGATTCGGGACCTCGTCTACAAGGCGCGCTTCCGCAGGGCACTCGCCACATGGGCTGGCGTCGCGGCCGCTGCGACACTGCTCAACGCCGTGACGAGTACGGACTTCTGGTGCTGGCCAATCTGGGTCGCCGGCGGCACATGGGCGCTCACGGTCAAAGTCGAGGAGCGTCTTGTCGAACGCGCAGAGTTCCTCGCGCCGAGCGCCGCGGTATCAGAGGCTGTCTGAGAGGCCATCCAAGAGCCGGCGTCAGGCAGATGTACTCACACTATAGGCCCGGCGCTCGCGAAGCCGCTCCGGCTGAGCTTCTTGATCTTCTTACGCCCCCAGTCGTAGTGACTAGACGTGCAAGAGACCAGGTACGCACCAAGCGACGTTGTGCCCGTCCACGCATACAGCTTCCTGGTGAACAACTCCTCGTCGGTATGCCTGAGTATCAGGGCGTGAACCTCCTGGTGGCTCTGCGCCAACAGCTCAAGCGCGGCCTCCAGCGAAGTGCCCTGGTGATCCGCCCACAGCTCTCTGTTCAGGTCGGGCGTGGTTCTCCACGTGAAGCCGGCAGCAGGGATATCCGGCTTGTCGCCACGCATCCCGATGTCGTACCAGCCAAGCATCAGCTTGTGCCATTCGTACAGGTGACACACGACATCCCGAATCGTCCGGTCCCTGCCCTCGAACTGGAACTCGGCGCCACGGTGAGCAGCGGGAATCGCCTCGATTTCCGCCAACAGCAGCTGGAATCCGACACTGCTGGCCTCAGTCAGTTCTTCCTTGTTCGTTGCGCGCGCCATAGTCGCTCCTCAGGCGGGTGACTAACGTGTTCAAGATGAGCCACGCGTGGAGCTGATCGGCTCGATCTCATTGTTAACACCTCATCACTTCAATGAACATACGTAACCGAGCCGCTCTGAATACGACATACCATGTAGTGAACGGCGATCGAGTGCGGGGGGACAAGGTGTGGCGTGATCTCTACGTGCGGACATACCGCCACCTGCGAGGACGGGGAGCCTCACATCCCGACGCCGAGGACATCGCCCAAGAGGTGCTGGCAGCTGCCTACGCGAACATCGACGGAATCGACCCGTCGAAGCTACAAGCGTGGCTGTTCGCGGCCGCAAGGAACAAGCTGGTCGACCAGCACAGGAGGAACCGGTTCGCGTCACTCGACGCCGTGCCGTCGCTCGCGGACCCGGGTGCCAATCCGGAAGACGCGACCCTCCGCTCCCTTGGCGTCGAGGCGCTCAGACGTGCGGTGGGGCGCCTGCCGGAACGCGACGCGCGCCTGGTGACACTGCACTACTTCGAAGAGCGTTCACTAGCCGAGATCGCCTGTATGCAAGGCATGTCGGCGACCGCCGTCAAAGTCGCGCTCTTCCGCGCGCGAGGGCGGCTTCGCTTGGCACTCGAGGAAAAGGAGAACCTGTGAACACGAATGACCGGACTACCGGCGAAGCTACACCGGCTACTGGCGATCAGATTGACGATGAAGGGAGCCCGACTTTCGACGAGCGCGCATTCATTCGGTCGGCGCGTGCGAAGAGCATGCGACGCACGACCGCGCTCGCAAGCCTGGTTGTGCTCGTTGCGCTGTGTGTCTCCGCGGGCGGTTGGGTGGCCTGGAATATAGGTATCCAAGCTCAATCCAACCGCGTCACCGCGTATCAGTACGAACTGGTATCGCTCAGTCAACCGAACACCTTCATCAGCGGCACGGGTCGTACTGACCTGCAATTCCCCGGGGCGCGTAATACCTACGCTGCCTACCGGCCGGTGGGAAGTCGCCCTGCGCCGCGTGGTGACGTCACCATCGAGTTCGAAATCTGGGGTGGCGAGGTAGCATCTACCGCGGGCGAATTGATGTCCTGGCAAGCGCCGGTCCGCGAGTTCTCAGGAGCACAAATGGCTCCCGCGTTGCGGTTCCTGTATCCGCTTGAGGCCTCTGCGGCAAGCGTCCCCGAGGAAGCCCAGCTGCTCGCGGCCGCAACGGTGGTCACGCGCCAACGGCTGGAGGCGGCCCCCGCATCCGCGACGGCCGAGATAGCCGTCTCCTTCAAAGCTCGCAAGACTCTCGCTGAATTGGAGGCGTGGCTTCCTTCAGGCGTCACGCTCAACTGGGGCGCGGTAGACGTCTGGGCGCCCGAAAAGGGTCCGATTGTCACGGCGGATGGCTCCATGGTGGGAATCGCATTTGTCGGTCCCGACGGCATCGCGAGCCCCGTTGCGCGCACTCAGCTCGAAAAGGACGTCGTGGATGACCTGCACTTCATCGCCGAACTGGCACCGAAGGGCACAGCGGATCGGTGTACGACCAGCGCGGACTTTCTCGCGCAGAACGGTGTTCGATACTACGGTGCAGTCGTGACCGGATCGGTTTCAGATATCCGGAAACTTCTCGCCGGGCCGGACGCGTCGTGCGCGACGCTTGGCTTCGTGGTCGAACCCTGGGAGTAGTCGAACGAGGCACGTGACAGTAGCCCTCACCTCATGGGCTGACGGATGACCGTCTTCCAGTTCGCGGGATCTGCCTTTCGGATGTCCGAGAGGTAGATCTCGTGGTGTTTGCCAGCACGCGCGCGCCCTGATTGCTCGATGAAGTCATGCACGCGCTCGATGACGGGGCCTTCGTCCGAGAATGGTCCGATATGCATTATCTGCGCCGCAGCACCCTCGGCGAAGGTCTCAAGCCGGATCTCGGCAAGTGCCGCCAGATCCTTCTTCTTACGAACCGCGGCGACGGCCTGATCGACCATCTCACCGGTGACGAAGTGCGGTTGCATGATCATCATGGTCCACTGCCACCCCGAGCGGTCGCCGGTGGCGAAATCCGACATGTCGTCCGCCCACCAGAGTCCTTCTAGCGGCATCACGCCGTAGTCGATGGCGAGGGGGCCCTTCTTGACGGCGAACTTGATGGTGTAGGACAGCGCAAAGAGCGCCTCCACGGAATCGGCGTAGGACTGCGATGCGTTCGGATCGCCTCTGCCATCGAGCATCAGGAAGCTCAGGGCGGGGACGTCGACGGCCACAACCTGCTTCGACGTTGGCTGGTAGAGGTGCTTCAGCTCCCGCTTGAGATCGACCTTCTCCACGAATTTCTCCCTGTATAGCTAAGTTCTCGCTGCGAGGCCGAAGCGACTCATCCGGTTCCACCCAAGCAAGTAGCAGCACGGTAGCACTAGCGCAGATACTAAGATCGCCGCGAAATCCCGGAAGCCGAATCCGATCACCAGCAGCAGAAAGACACCGAAGGCACGAGACCACGCTGCGCGTCGGCTGACTCCGACACGTCCGTCTCGGAGACCCAGCCAGTACACAAGTCCCCAGGCGAGACCGGACACGATGTAAACAGCGATGAGCACGCCCATCTCGACCCCCTACCGTCTCACCAACGCGCTTCGATTGAGGCGCGGCTCACATTCAGTAAGTCTACCTCGTGCGCGTCGGCCGGATGCACTTTTTAGGTCGCCCTGTATCAGTGCAGCACACCCCTGCGAGACATCATCAGCGCATACCCAAAGAGCACCGCCGCGAGCCCCAGCGGCACAAGAACATCGAACAACGACTGGCGCACGCCGAACACACTCAAGCGGTCCATGAACCCGAAGGAGATGATATCGAGACCGGCCTGAGCACAGAGCGCGACCAGCGCGACCGGAACCGCGTGGCGACTGCGAAACAGCACGAGCGCCGAAGCTGCAACTGCACCAAAAACGCCCACGGTCCAGAACACGGCCGGGAGGGCCGGGTAGTGCTCGAAGTAGGCGATCTTCGCGGCGCCATAGCCCAGCTGCTCGAAGTAGACAGCGTCGTGACTCCTGGTCATGACATAGTCATAGGCACCGATGCCGTTGAAGACGGCTGCGAATCCTCCCACAAGCCACAGATGCCACGGGGCCTTCGTCCCAACACGATGCGGCACCTGTGCGTCGCCGCTTACCTTGCTAGCCACACGACCTCCCCTGCTACGGCTCACCGAGCCCAGAGCACCATCAATCCGAATACCACGAGAGCAAAGCCTAGAACTGCAAGCAAGCCATAGATGATGGACCGAGACCAGAGTCTACGAACCTCGATCCCGGCCGATTCGCCCTTCGGCCGTAGCAGGGCGACTCCGGTGGCAATGGACAACGCAAAGACCGCAACGGCGAGCGGGAGTGCGGCGTACACACCGAGGAGCAGGAAGGTGTCGGAGACGTTCTTACTCCACGGCACATCGGCGATCACGGACATGACCCAGACGACGACGAGCGCCCCGTAGGCGAGGCCCGCCCATCCTACGCGCCTGCGCCAGGGTCGATCGATGAGGGCAAGCAGTGCGCCGCAGATCGGGACGATGAAGACTGCGCCGGGGACGGAAGCGATAGCGACGCCAAGCGCCAGCATATACAGCACGTCGACTGGTGCACCTACGACGTAGACCACAAGCAAGCCGATTCCGACCGCTCCACTCGCAACGAGCGCCAGCCCGACTGCACTACGCCCGCGGCGGCCTAGCAGTGAATCCGGTGTGGCAGTCCCCATTTGACCCTCTTTCCTCGTCGTCACACCAGCGCTTTCTCGTAGCAAACGCACAGTGCCGCGCCTTCGTATTCGCCAAACAGCGGTATGCGGCGGTATCCGGCCGCCTCGTACAGCGCCAACGCTTCCGGCTGGCGGACACCGGATCCGAGCCGCACAGCAGAGTAACCCAGCGCGCACGCCTGCGCCTCAAGCGCTCCAAGCATCCGGCGAGCACCGCCGAGGCGCCGAGCTTCTGGAAGAACGAACATCCGCGTGACCTCGCCAACACCAGCCTCGAGCTCACGCAACGCGCCGCAGCCGACCGGAACGTCGCCGCTATACGTGACGACAGCGACGGCCATCTCCTGCGCTGGAGGTGACGCGCCCTCGCTGAGCCCGGGATAACGATCCTCGAGTTCCGCGTCGAGGGCGGAGACGAGAGCAGCGAAGTCGGGTGAATCACACTCTACGAGGCGGACGATCTGGTCATAGGACGAAGCCAACGGTACTCCCCCCCCCGATAGTCCGCTAGGGCTAGCGCGCATCAGCCCCCCTGCAAGCTGTCCACGTACTCGATGGCTGCTCGAATACGCTGACGTAGCGCCCGTATTCATCCGAGTTCTGGAGGTTGATCTGAACCCACTCACGCATTCGCCGTTTACCCAGCGGCTGAAATGGAACGGCATTCGGATCGGCATACAGCAGCTGCATGGCCACGGCCTCCGGCACCTTAAGGCCGATGCCCCCTTCATACAAGCACATCGCCAGCTTCCGACCAACGTAGTACGCGGGATAACCAAACATCGCACCAGGTCTAACGCGCGCATCTTGAAGCAACAACCGGTCGAGGACATCTTTGTGGGACTGGTTGAACTTCATCTTATCCATGATCCGCGCTCGTCCTCTCGAAGGGGTCGGAAGACATCGGTGTCATGACCCGCAAACCTTCGTCCACCTAGTCTCGCCACGCACCCGCGCACGCCATGACGAGCCGCGTCATGAGGTTGTAGGAGAGGCTGCGCTTCTTGATCTGGTTGACGGTACCCGAGACATACAGGTCCAGCGCCGGGATGTAGAAGAGTACCGCCCCGGACGCACCGGAGTGGCCGATCATGGGCGGCACCTCCATGAAGAGCGTGTAGTAGCGCGGAAGCGCGAATCGCATGATGCCGACTCCGTACTCCAACGGAGGAAAGATCGGGTTCCATGTCCGTTGCATCTCGTCCAGATAGTTCGTCGGGAAGAGGCGGCCCTCCATGAAGGTCTGAAGCATGGTGATGCCATCGAGGGCGGTTGAGACGATGCCGCCGTCGGCTCGAACCGAGGCCATGGCCTGCGGGATGGCAACAGGCTGTGTGCCGTAGAGCATCGGGGCCACGCTCCCATAACCGGTCGATCGTCTCCCGCGTGAACGGGTAGGTGTCGACGAGGCCAAGCGGGCCAAGTATGCGCTCCTGCAACGCATCCTCGTAGGTGCTGCCGGTGACGGCCTCGACTACAGCACCCAGCAGCTGGAAGTTCGTGTCCGAGTAGAACGCCTTGCCGGGGGTTGATGGCGCGAACCTGGGCGACATCTGTTCCTTGGTGATTCGCAGAACGTCATCGAACGTCCAGCTGAAGTCCCGGCGCAGCGCGTCCCCGATTTGAGTTGAGCCGTCACGGCGACGCTGCTCGAAGTAGTCGGCGATACCGGAGGTATGAGCGAGCAGCTCGGCGACGGTGATCCGATCGCCGGAGTCGATGCCCTTCAGCACATGGATGCCCGACATCATCGAGGAGCCCAGGTAAGTTGCGACAGAGGCGTCCAGATCAAGCCGACCCTCGCTACGCAACTGCATGATGAGCGCAGTCACATAGAGCTTGGTCGTGCTCGCAATGAAGTACTGCGGAACAGAGTCCGGGGACGACCACTCCCAATGCCAGTCGCGGCTGGGCGACGCGAGGGCGAAGCGTACCCCGTTCGTGTCCGGTCGAGAATCGTACTTGGTAGCGATTCGCGACAGCCTGAGCTTGAGGGCCTCCGTATCGTCAACCACGAGCATGCTCCTTCCAGCTCAGGATCTTGACGTTGATGGCGCCCAGCGGCGAGAGCGACGCACGAACCCCGTGAGAATCGCGACCAGGAGGAATGCGCCGTAGATCGCAACCGGAGTGAGTTCGTTGTGCACAATCTGCTGGAAGACCGTCAGGGTCGCCGTCCCTGAGTTCACCGCAAGCCAGTCAACCTCAACTGTATAGGCCAGGTATCCGGCCACAGCGAGAAGCGACGCGAGGGCGGCGGTGTAGCCAACAACGAACCACATATCGGCTCTCCGCATGACTCGCACGGTGGCGGAGAATGCGACCGCATAGATGAAGGAGACCGCCGCTCCCCAGGCCAGGATGAAGGGCCACCACCCCTTGACGTCAACGCTGCGGGACCATCCCACCCACAGCACGAAAAGGTGAGCTGCTGCGAGGATCGCAAACACGGCAAGAACAACCGTCCAGTAGCCAACTGCTCTCTTCTCGGCCACGCGGTTCATGAAGATACCCTCCCTCCGGCGAGGCGGCTAGATGACAGCAAGCAGGAGAAGGAGTGCGGCCACGGCCATCACCGCGCCGTTGATCTGCAAGGGCAATTCCCGGCCGTCGCTGCCCTCGCGCCGACGAGACACCAGTGCGACGACCAGGCCCGCGAGACCTATCATCGGGGCGAGAAGAATCCCGATCGCCGGTAAGTTTGTTTCGGGGCCCAAGAAATCGGCCAGACTGAACATACTCGCGGCCACGAAGGCGATGAGCGCCGCGCCGACGAGCCCAAGGCCGGTGGCGAGGCGCCAGAGGAAGCCCCTTTGCGTGTTCAAGACGTAAGCTTCGGTTGAAGTGATGTCGGAGCCGCTGGTCGGTTCCAGTCGCCCGAAAAAGACCTCATGATTTTGCATGCTTCACTGCGCGGAGGACCCCACGGACAGCAGACATGGCAATCAGGAGCAGTATGCTCACCTCCAGGGCCATCAGCACGGGACTGAGCCGCTCCAGCACGCGGATATCCGTACCGACGATAGAGACCAGCGGGAAGAGCAGCAGGGTGTCCGAGAGGATCACGAGCCAGCGGGCGGGGTTCACCGGGGGCTGAAGCAACCAAGCCAGGTGCAGACCGGCCGTCACCGCAATCCCGGCAACCAGCGCCACAAGAACCACGAGCCAAATTGAGGATGAGCGGAGGCCCAAGCGCTGCCATACGACGACGAGCAGCACCGCGAAGATCAGAAGCACGATTATGGCAATCACCGAACTCGCCCCCATCCATGAGCCCGTCACTCAGCATCCTAATGCACGCATGTGCACGCCGGTGCCATCAAAGTCAGTCTACCTCGTGCGCATCAGCTGCGCGTCTATGCCTTCTAGCGCCTGTTAGGCACCCAACTAGTGCACGAAACGGCGGCTCTGGAACACCCACGCGGCGAGTCCGACGAGCGCGGCGCCCATCGTCCGGTTCAGCATGAGTGCGGCCTTCGGGCGCGATATGAACCATTGCCCCAGATGGCCGCTGGTGACGGCGATCGGTATCTCTATGGCCAGCATGACTGCCGAGAGCACCATTCCAAGCACGATAATCTGCGCCCAAATGGGGCCACGCGCGGGATTAGCAAACTGGGGGAGGAATGTGAGCGAGAAGAGGATGGCTTTGGGATTCATGAGGTTATTGATGTAGCCCTCGCGATACAGGCGCCATCCCGACTTGCGCATTCCGGTCGACCGGATGCCAAGCGGTGACTCTTTCGAGAGCAACATCTTCACGCCAAGGTACGCAAGGTAGAGTGCGCCGCCGATGCGCACCGCTTCGTATGCCGGTTGCCAGGCCGCGACGATTGCCGTCAGGCCGAAAGCGGCCAGGACCGCGTGGGTGAACGCGCCGCTCGTGCAGCCGAGTGCGGAAAACACGCCACCCCGCTTGCCCGACGAGAGCGAGTTCGCGGTGATGAACACCATGTCGGGCCCCGGGCTCAAGACAAGAACAAGAACTGTCGGGATGAACACCGCGAGCGTCTTTGCATCAATCAACAACCGTTCCTCCTTGAGATGCCTGGCGTGTTGCGCTGAGGCCGCGTACCGGTGCCTCGCTGGTCAGTCTACCTCGTGCGCGTCAGCTGGATGCGCTTGATAGGCGGCTCAGCGGCTTGCGCATCGCAACCCGCCTAGAACGCTCCAGGCCCAGCGCGACCTCATCTGAGAGCCGGGAAATGAGCTCCGCATCAAGCTCCTGCTCTGGTATGGCCTCGAAACCGACGCGAGCATAGAAAGGTGCGTTCCACGGTACGTCCCGGAAGGTGGTAAGCGTGATCTCGGTGCAGTCGCTCTTGAGCGCGTAGTCCTCGACGGCTTCGATCAGCGCCGACCCTATTCCCTTGCGGCCGTGCGCAGGCAACACGTCGAGTTCGTCGAGATGCACGCGCCGCCCGTGGACGCTAGCGACGGCGAATCCGACAGGGGCACCCGCTGGTTCGAGGGCCACCCAGAGTAGACCCGCCTGTTGTGCTGCCGCCAGATTGTCCACCGGGGTAGCATGCGAAAGCACGGATTGAGGCAGCGAATCGCCGAACCTGGTGGCCGCCGCGCGCTCGACGGTGGGTAGCTCATCGACGTGCTCGGGACCAGCCAGCCGGACGACATAGTCGGCGCTCATCAAGCGGTCTCCGTCCGTCTAACACCACGCCCGTCGAGCACGAGCAGCCCTGCGCCGACGACACACAGCAACGTCGCGCCGAGTGTGACGGCCGCCCCGACGTGCTGACGGCTGGCCTCAAACGAACCCGCACCAAAGAAGGACCAGAACAAAACGACGGTCCAGATGACCAAGAATGCGGCGGTCGTGGAGAGCGCCAGCACGGTGGCGAAGAGGCCCACGGGTGTTCGCGACATCAACCCTGTGATCGCGATAGCGAGGACTGCGCAGGCAAGTACAGGAAGGGTCCCCGCGGAGAAGCGCCCGGTCCGGGCGGCGTCCTCTACCACCACGATCCGCAGTAGGTTCCAGGCGCTGGAAAGAAGCAGAGCCGCCAGGCAGCTCCAACCGATGATGGTCGAGAGCCGAGAGCCCGAACATGACTTCAAACGTGCTTGTATCCGCATTTGAGCCCCGCTCTCGTGGTTGTGTCTAGCGCAGACCGAAGTACAAGGTCACGCCCAGGGCAATCAGGGCAATCAAGCCAACGACAACGCGCTGGCCCAGCGTGCGCGGGAAGTCCCCGCCGCCACCGATCTTGCCAGTCCTGACGTCAGTCGACGGTACGAATCCCCCCATGGCTCCCCCACTCCTACTGCGCTCGCCAGAGCGATGGTGCAAACGTCTTGCGCTTGACCTGCGCGCCCCCTGACCTTCAGCGTAACTGAACGCGCTCTGCGCGTCAGGTAGAAGCGCTTGCTAGGCGTCGAGGGGCAATCATCTACAGTGGGTCGGTTGATTGCACGCCGTCGTCCGAAACAAACGACGTCCATCGCGCGCCGTCCCAATAGCGCAGCTGATGGCGGGCCGTCGGATCGGCGTTCCATCCCGCAGGGACGACCGTCCTCCCGACGTACAGTCCCGATTCGTCGACGAGCTGAACCTGCCCCCGAGCAAGCATCCACGGTGGCATGAAGTACTTGACGTGTGCGACGCGTCCTTCGGCAACGGTCACATCGATACCGTTGAGTCCACACTGCGGTATGCCGAGATAACCGAACCAGATCCACAGTCGGTGGACCCCGGGAGTCGCGGGAAAGAAATGGGCGCCCCAGGGTCGCTGTTGTGCCACGCCGTCGATCTCTATGACGGGTGTGCACAGGAACAAGAAGAACGCGAGAGGGAAGAAGTCTGTATCAACGTGGATTCCGGTTTGGCTGGCCGTCAACTCACTCATGCACGCCCTTCCGTCCGTCCCGAATCCGCAGGTAGTACGCCTAACGTGTTGCGCATCAGCTGCGGCTCATGCCGTCCTAGTAAGTCTACCTCGTGCGCGCGTGATGAATACGCTTGCTAGCGCGCTTCGTCACCCACAGAACCGCCCAGAATCAGGCACTCGGCTGGCGCAGAATCTTCTCGATCGCTTTCCCTTTTGCGAGCTCGTCGATCAACTTATCCAGATACCGGATCCTCTGCATCAGCGGATTATCGACGTCTTCGACCCGCACGCCGCACACGACACCTTTGATGAGCGAGGCGTTCGGGTTGAAGGCCGGCGCCTGATCAAAGAAGGTCGCAAAATCGACCTGCTGTTCGATCTGCAGCTGCAGCCCCAGATGGTCGTATCCCGTCAACCAAGAGATGATCTGGTCGACTTCCTCCTTCGTACGACCTTTCCGTTCCGCCTTCTGTACGTAGAGCGGATACACCCTCGCAAACTTCATGGCGAACGCCCGCTGCTCGTCCAAGTCCATCCCTCCATTTGCGTCGTTGTCGGCGCCGCTGACGCCCGTCGCGCTAACCTTGGGCGCATAGCAGACACACTTACGCGTCCGGGTCAGCATACCTTCTGGCGTTCTGCCCGATGCGCTTTTTAGACGCCGCGCTACAGCTTCTTCTTGAATCCGGTCCAGCGGGCCTCGAACCCATTGGCCCTATACAGGGCAATCGCGTCAGACCTTACCGATTCGGTCAGCAGGATCACTTGGTTGCACCCGCGCTCGCGCGCGATCGACTCAAGCCGAGACAGCAGCGCGCTGGCGACACCCTGTCGACGATGCTCGGGATCCACCACCATGTCCTCGACCACCATATAGGTGTCGTAGCCGCCGTAAAGGCCATGGCACACGACTCCGGTCGCCGTGCCGATGCACGCGCCATTGGTGCGAGCGGCCAGAAACACGTGGTTGGGGTCAGCAGAGAGAGCCTCGAGTGTTCGCATCATAGTGGCGACATCCGAGACCGAGCCCCAGAAGTGTTCGTGAAGCCTGCTGATAGCCGACAGATCTGATGGGTCGACCGAGACAATCTCCAACGTGCCCCCCGTGCGTCTAACGCATTTGCTCATCAGCTGCGCGCCGATACCGTCCTGGTAAGTCTAACTCGTGCGCTTCAGACGGATGCGCTTGCTAGACACCTCCTGCTACGCCATCGACCAGAACCTCCGACCGCTTGGTCACGCCCTCTGGCGAGAGCAGCACCCCGAGAAGGATGAAGACCCATACCAAGACAGCGGCGAGCGGCATGACGAAGAGCGCGACCACATCCATGCCCGCGTTGCCCGCCCGGTCAGACAGGACTCCAATCGGTACCGAGAGCGCGAACGGTGTCGCGAACGCGATGGCCCAGGCTACACCGAGCAGAATGCGGTCCGAGGGAAGCGCGCGGAACTCGACTACAAGCGTCAGCAGTGCAACCACTACCAAGACCAGCGGCAGGACGGTGATGATGGTGTTCGCAAGGTTGTTGACCGCCGGGTCTTGGGACGCACCTAGGGCGTTGATCCCCCACGCGAATGCGAAGAACACGGCGGTCCCGGCGGCGATGCCCAACGTCGATATCACAACGGCCTGGCTGATGCCGTGATCGAGAAGCAGAAACGAACAGATGCCTAAGGCGGCGAGAACGACGATGCCAGCCGCAAGCCACGAAGGGGCCGCGCCGAGCATCAGACCCAACAATGGGAGGAAACAAGATACGACCACCAGCGCCGGCAAAGCCAGCGCGAGCCCGCGATTCATGCGGCTCTCAACGGCCCTGATCACGTTCAAGTTGCATCCCTCCATCGGTCTACCTTGCGCCGTCCGCTCGATTCACTTGTTAGGCCGCCCCAAATCCTAGGTCCGGACTTAAAACTACTCTCGCCAGTACTCCGGTTTCTTCAGCGCGTCAGCGCAAATCACCATTCCTCGAGCAGTCCCGATGACCCCTGGCTGTAGGGCTTGGACCATCCATGCATCTGCGTGTTCGTCGGGAATGGGATACGGGGCCGCGAGGCCAAGACGACCGGCAGGCTCGAACCCGTAGCGAGGGTAGTATCCCGGATGTCCGAGGACAAAGACCAGATCCACCCCGGATTCGGTCAGCATCTGTATACCCCGTTCGATTAGCTTGCCGCCGACCCCCTGATTCTGAAACTCAGGCACGACGGCCAACGGAGCCAGCAGCGTGATCGAGACGGCATCCGGGGTCTGCTCGAGCCGGGCAGAAGTGAACAGGACGTGCCCGACGGTACGTTCGCCTTCGAAGGCGAGAAGAGACAAGCACGGCAAAGCAGTTGGGTCCCGCAGCAGATCGCGTACGAGCTCAGCCTCTTCCTCATTGCCGAAGGCGGTGCGCTCGACGCACAGTACTTCCTCCAGATGCAAATCCGAAGCCTCTTCTATGTGCATCGAGCCCCCCGACTTCTCCGCATGATGGCTGGACTACGCCTAACGTGTTGCGCCCGTGAGCGATGCGCCTCTCTTAGTACGATAACGCTTCGCGAATCGGGTTGATGCGCTTGTTAGGCGTCGCGAATTCAGATACTAAACGCAACACCCCAGTCCCCTGAGGGTGGGGCGGTCTGGGACACTAACGGTTCCTCTCCACCGCCAAGCAAAGGGGAACCGATGCATGCCCAGATCACCCTGGAAGAACGATACGCCATCGTGGTGCTGAAGAAACAGCGCTGCTCCATTCGCGCCATCGCACGGGAGATCGGACGCTCCCCGTCGACGATATCGCGCGAGCTGTCGCGCAACCGCAGGCCGTCGGGCCGCTACGACCCCGGCGTCGCCCACTCCTACAGCGTGGCCCGTCGCCGGCGGAGCCGGCGAAACACCCACTTCAGCGCCGACGAGTGGGTGCTGGTGGAGCATCTGATCGGGCTCGACTGGAGTCCCGAGCAGGTCTCCGGGTGGCTCAGGCTGCACGGGATCCTTTCGATCAGCCACGAGACGATCTACCTGCGCGTCTGGCACGACAAACAACGCGGCGGCGAGATCTGGCGACACCTGAGACAGGCGACCAAGAAGCGCCGAAAGCGCTACCGAAGCTACGACTCTCGCGGAAGACTCGCAGGTAAACGCCACATCTCCGAGCGCCCGCCCGAAGTCGAGGGTCGCACGACCACGGGGCATTGGGAGATCGACTCGATCATGGGCGATGACCACGGGAGGCACTCCGTCCTGACGATCGTCGAGCGCAAGACCGGCTACCTACAGATGGGCAAGCTCGTCCGCCACTGCGCCGCCGACGCGAGCGAGCGCACGATCGAGCTCATAGGTCGCCGACCCGAGCGTTTCAAGACGATCACGGCCGACAACGGGACCGAGTTCCACGGCTACAAGCTCATCGAGGAGGCCACCGGGGTGCCGTTCTACTTCGCGACGCCGCACCACTCCTGGGAGCGTGGCACGAACGAGAACACCAACGGATTGATCCGCCAGTACCTACCGAAACGCACGAGCATGGCCCACATCGACCAGACGGATCTCGACGCGATCGCCCACAAGCTCAACACCAGACCGAGGAAGCGACTGGGCTTCCGGACACCGGAGGAATGCTATGTGCAAGCCGGGTAGGCGCGAACGGTCTAATCAGAGGAAGTGTTGCGATTCAAACTTGAAGTCAGGCACACGCGGTCACTGCCCCTTTAATACGAGGACCACGCCGATTGCGAACGAGAGGGCTCCAAGCGCCCGGTAGATCCAAAGTAACTCCGCCTCAGATACCGTCCAACCCCTCTGCTGCCAATTGCGGGACGCCCATCCGGCGATGGGCTGAGCCAGCACGATCACGCCGAGCCCGAGAACAACCATGATCCAGGACCAGCCGGCCCAAGACGAGTCAATCATCCTCTGCCTCTCACGGATTGGTTGTGCCTAACGCATTTGCGCATCAGCTGCGCGCCGATGCCGTCCTGGTAAGTCTACCTCGTGCGCGTCAGCTGGATGCGCTTGTTAGACGCCGCCCACCCTGCCTACCCGAAGAAGCAGCAATACCTGTCGGTCTCAACATGCTTGACGAGCCGTCCCAGTGTCTGGGACGGTCCGACCGGCTCGTAGTAGTGCCACTTGAAGTCGGCGCGCATCCAGTAGAGCTGCCACTCGCCCCGCCGCCGGAAGAATCTGAACCGCGCGACGCCCATCTTGGTCCACTCCCTAGGACTGCCGTCCCACGGCGGACGCTCCTCCCAGATCGAGACGGCGTGGCCATCCACTTCATAGGTGAAGCGCAGCTCGTCCGCGTACTCTGCGGGTGACATCCGACGGCACAGGCCACCGACCGTGGCGTCGATGCGCCTGAGTTCAAGCTCGCTGAAGGACATTCCGGCAACTCCCGTCGCGAACCCTCGAAGCGCGAGGTGTCTTCGTGCGTCTAACGTGTTGCGGCTTGACCAGCAATCCGAGGCCACGGTGGCCTACGTGAGAGCACTGCCCTCGCGGCCGAGGATTGTCTGTGTCGAAGCCGAGGTTAGGACGCCCACGCGACGTCGGGGAGCATCACTCGCTTACCGCGGTAGCCTTGAGGAACGCTGAGACTAAGGAACGGTGCGTTTGCCGACCCAGTAGTAGTGTGGTAGCACCTCTATGACGTACCCGGGCGGAGCGTTTCGGGCTGTTGCCCAGCCGGAGGTGAACAAGTACCAGTTGCCGTTCGATGCTCTATGAGTGACTGTATTCAGATCCCCCATGAAATCGCCTGATGCGAAGTCGAACGCTTCCATTTGAGTCTTCATGTAGTTGCCGTCCGGATACGGCCACCAGAAGCTTGTGTATAGGAGGGTCCCGTCGACGCTCAAAGCCCAATAGTAGCTACCCGACCCCCCTATTCGATCAATCTTCACTCGGTGCCACTGATTGGCACTTATCGACATTGGGAGAATGCGCGCCCACTCGTCGCCTTGTGAAGGGTAATCGCCGTCGTCGTAGTACGCATGGACAACGGGATTGAACGTCCCATCGTTGTAGAACTCTGCAAGCTCAACGGCCAAGCCAACCTGATGATTCAGTGCCTGATTGAAGCGCGAGCTGCTCTCGAGAACAACCAGTTGGGCCTCGTAGTGATCGCTGTTGAGAGGCGTGAAGTGGTCATTCACATAGGAGTCCGCATATACGCCGACGGCGCCGATACTGGTGCTACGTAGGTACGCGGTGAGAGCGAGCGCGGGTTGCGGAATACTCAGCATCACCAGTAGGGCCAGGCCTACATGGAACCTGAGTCGCCTCATGGATTCACCTGCTCTCGGCTCCAGGTCTCAGAATATGGCTTCCCGGTGGGCAATGGGACCGTTTCTTCAACGGTGCCGGCCGGCCGCCAAGGCTGAGTGGCAACAATCTCGTAGTACCCATCGTCGCGACGTCGAAGATCCACAGACCTGCCGTTTCGCAGAGCCTCCCTAGCCTCACTCAGATCCTCGAGCGCTACCCGAAATGCGTAGTCCTGAGTTCCAACATGATCTGCCGGGCGACTTGGGGCATTCTGGGTCTCCCCCGAATCCACGCGGAGCGTGAACGCCATGGCGGCACCAACGATTACCGCCACTCCAAGGACACTCGCGACTGCAAACGCCGCTTTCGTTCGACCGACCATCATGGCACCTCGACATTCATGAATAGCCGCACGTATCACATCCGAGCATACTGCGCAAGCACAAGGATCACAATACGGAAGTGCCGCAGGCGTCGAACGATGTCGTCCTAACGCATTTGCGCATCAGCTGCGCGCCGATGCCGTCCTGGTCAGTCTACCTCGTGCGCGTCAGCTGGATGCGCTTGTTAGGTTGATGGCCCGGCGCGAATCTCTCCGGCGGCGCCAGATGCTCAGGGCGAGCGACCCCGCTGCTCCTGGGATGAAGCCCCCGACGATGCCGAACGCGACACCGCTGCCGAAGCCCTCAAGGAACTGGCGCATGGCCGAGGCCGAGTTGAGGAACGCGGCTTCCTGCTCCATCACGATCATGCCCGAGCGCATGCCGAGCAGCGTGCGCACTCCAATGGCGAGGCCCAGAGACAGCGCGCCCACGAGAGCCCCGGCTAAGGCGCCGTACGGGATAGCGAGCCACGCGTTCGTGTGAAGCTTCCCGTGCAACCACGCTACACCGACCATGCCCCCTGTGGTGACGGCGGTCTGCAGCAGGCACGTGAGTGCGGCGATGGGCCAGCGCCAGGGATTGGGGTCCATGTACGGCCAAAGTGTGAACAGCCAGCCGAGGTCGATCGCGAGGGCGATCAGCGCGCCGAAGATCGCGGCGGCTAGCAACTCGACGCGCGAAGTCCCCCGCCCGCCCATGCGGTGCCCCATTCAACCTAACG
>WSXY01000019.1 GCA_009773565.1 Actinomycetota bacterium
CGCGGTCTTCCGGTCGTGTTTGTGTCTTCGGTGGGAAGCTACCGGGGACGGCTTGTCGGGGCGACCACGGGAGACGTCTTCCTGCGGCGCGAGCAGATGCGCCGGTTGGACGACGAGCCCTTCCGGCTGCTGTTTGCGACGCGGGTGGTGGCCGCCAAGATTGGAAACGGTCGCGGGCTTCTCCAGAGGCACCTGCGCAATCATCCTGAGCTCGACCTCGCCGCCGCAGTGGACGCGCTTGATGCCTCCCAACAGCGTGCGCTCGATGCCGAGTCGCTGGACGCCCTGATGGGCATTGAGGGAGATGCTGCGAAGACGTACTTCGCAGGACTCGGATCTACTGTGCGGAACGAGGGCTTCCCGTTCACCAGTCGGAGCCGTCGGCCGCCCATGGACGCATTTAATGCGATGTTGAGCCTTGGCTACGGGTTGCTCCTGAGCGAGATCATCGCCGCACTGCACGCAGTGGGTTTGGATCCCCAAATGGGCCTCCTGCACGACCTTGACTATGGCCGTCCTTCGCTCGCGCTCGATCTAATCGAAGAGTTCCGTCATCACCTCATCGATCGCATGGTACTCACCCTGGTGAACCGGGGCACCACCAAGTCATCCTGGTTCGAACCCGGCCCAAAGGGCGGCATCTACTTGTCCGACACCGGGCGTCCGCAGTTCCTGGGTGCATATGATGCGCTCATGACGGGCAAGCTCTATCCCAAGGACGCCGCGGGGGTTGATCCAAGATCGATGCTGTCGCAGCAGGCGAAGGCGCTGCGTGAGTCAATCAGGACAGGTTCGCCGTATGAACCGGCGCAGTTCGAGGGTTAGCGATGCTTCATCTCGTCAGTTATGACATCGAGGACGACAAGAACCGCACCAAGCTCGCCACCCTCTTGCTCGACTGGGGCGACCGCGTGCAGTTCAGCGTCTTCCATGTAGAGGCCGAGCCGGACGAGATCATCGAACTCATGAAGAAGGCGGCCCGCTTTGTGGCGGAGGGCGACAGTCTCAGAATCTATCGACTGTGCGCAACGTGCGAGGCTGCGGCGCTCGGCGCCGGTCGGCCTCAGGTGCTTCCGCCCGATAGCGAATCGGGGGTTATCGCTTAGGGCTTTTCCTCAAATCGTCTCTTGGCGAAGTACGCCTCATGACTAGTTCTCCAGCTTGAGGAGTTTCATGAGCCCGGTCGGTTCCACTTTCATAGTTTCCTCAACACGTCGCTGTGGCGGTACTCGGTGAGCGAGCGTGCAGATGCTCTGTTCATAGTCAGGATCGAGCTGGCTACCCGGCTCAAGTCTGAACTGGCGTTTGCCGTTGAGCGACTGGGAGCTGGGGGCTTCTCCGACGCGCTGCTGCGAGCGACTAAGGTGGCGGCGGTGGACACTTGGAAGTCCAAGCGGATCCTTGCGCAGCGAGTGGGCAGAGCCAGCGTCCGTGCCACCAGAGCCATCGGGGCGTTAGCGAGTCGCGTTGGCGAATTCGGGATTGCCTCCGAGGTCGAGCGCGCCAGGGACGCCGTAGTGAGCGGAATCAAAGGCGTGGGCCGACGCTCGGGAACCGCTTTCGGAAATGCAGTGAGGCAACGCCGTGAGAAGCGCTTCGGACTCGTGACCCTTATTGCCGCATGGGTCGCATTCTTCCTCACCGCAGGCGGGGCTGATCTGCAGGGCGGCGCTCCGGATCTTGACCTCATCGGCGGCCCGGGAGACCACAGAAATGTATTCACGCACTCTGTCTTGTTGGGACTCACCCTCGAGGTGTTCTTGCGCTTCTGCGCCGCTCTTGTACGAGAGCTGCTCGATCACATGCCAGAGGATCGCCACCCGGTTTGGTCATCGGTCGCACGGTTCACGGAGGCCGCCAAGACCGGCGGCATCATCGGTATGTACCTTGGCCTCTCGGCGCATCTCATCGACGACGCGAATCTGCTGGGTGGCGCCACTAAACCATACGTGGGTGTGCCATTTCCGATGCCAATGGCCGGACACCAGGCCGCATTCGCGGGCAACGGCGTTCTGTCTGCTGCAACCGCCGTCTCGGAGATAGCCACGCGCACGGAAGGCGCCTGAGTTTCCACGTTTCGCCCGCCTCCGCCGTACTGCAACCGTGAGGATTCGGCAGCAGACAGGAGGCGAACGATGAAAGTGACCCGCATCACGCGCCACGCTATCGACCGCTACATCCAGCGCGTCGAAGGACGCGATCCGACCCAAGCAACACGCTCTGAGCGAGAACGTGTAGCGGGTGTCCTCGTAGCGCGCCTCCATCGAGCGACGACTCACGGCAAAGGCGCGAGTGGCGGTCGCATCGTCGTCGATCGCGACGGCCTACATGCCGCCATGTGCAAACAAGTCGTTATTACTGTCTTCCCTCCCGATAGACCCATCCTGGGTTGTGCCTGCCACACGTGTTTTGCCCTGACCCATCCCGCGGGTCGTGTGGGGTACACTTCAGTTCTGGCGCGCTCGGCGTAGGGGAGGTCCGTGGAGCTCGAGAGTCTCAAGCGCACGCTAGCGCTCGCGGAGGAAGCAGCTCGAGACGGACGACTGGACGTCTCGAGCAAACTCCTCGCGGGCGTGGACATAGACTCGCTCTGTGGGTTAGCCGCAGCCGCGACGTTCTTCGCGCGCGGGAATGTCAGGTGCCTGCTCGGGGATGACGCCGCTGCCCTCGGCGACTACGAGGCTGCCTTTTCTCTCTACGCTGCCGCCGGCGACAGTGGTTCGGGCGAGCACGCGAAGTGCCTGCTCGCGAGTGCGCACGCACTCGCTGGACTCGGGCGAGGGGACGATGCGATCCAGCGATGTCTTGAGGCGCTCGCGGTGTTTGACGAGGCCGGCCTCTTCGACGAGGCCACATCGGGTCGTGTCGCGCTTGCCCATCTCTATGTGACCGCGGGCAAGTCCGCGGATGCTCTAGCGCTCTTCTCCTCGGCATCGGGTCCGGCGGGTCCCTTGGCCGAACTCGCGTTGGCCGATGCTCTGCGAGTGACGGGGCTCTTTCTGGAAGCTGCGAACCACTACAGGTTCGCGCTTTCGCGCGAGCTACCTGACGACACGCGTGCGCGGGCCCTCGCTGGGCTTGCCTCGGCGGTCGAGGGAGGCGCGGACGGACTTCCCGGAGCGGGCCAGTCGCTTGCGTTGTGGCTCGAGGCAGGCGAGTACGTGGAGCGGACACTCGCTGCCGCCGACTACCAGGAGGAGTCGATGGGCGCCTATCGCGAGCGCCTTCCCGACGCGTTCGCCTTCGCCGCCCGATCCTGTCTCTCGGTGTCTGAATGTGGACTGGACCCCCTTGAGTTGTCGGAACGCGCTCGGAGCGCGCGACTTAGAGAGTTGTGGGGGCATCGCGGGGCCGCGAAAGAACCTGTTCCGACTGAGGACATACGTACATCGCTCAGGCCGGATGAGTTGCTGGTGTCAGTGGTGATGACACCCTCGGGCGCGTTCGGGGGCGACGTGCTTGTGCTCTCGATAGATCGCCAGGGATTCGGCGGCCGCGAGCTGGTTCACGGAGCCCTGCCGCGTATATCTCGAGCTCTCGGCGTCGTAACAGGGTCGGTGAGGGATGCAGTAGGGCGCGGATATCCGCTTCCCTACAAGGCTCAGGATGAGCTGAGGGCTGCCCTGCGAACGTGCGGGAGTATCCTGTTGGATCCAGTTCGAGACCGCCTCGCTCACGTCCGGCGAGTGACGTTCGTTCCTCATGGGTGTCTGCACGGGTTGCCCTTCGCCTCTCTGGAGAATCCGGACACGGGAGAGCCCCTCGTGGTATCGCACGACGTTGGCGTACTCCCGCAGGCGTCTCTCCGTCCACTGCTCGCCGCCCGTCGGACGGCAGCAGGTGGGCGCACACTGATTGCAGATAGCGGAGCGTTCGGCTCGGCTTCGCGCGCGGTCGAATCAGCGGGGGAGTTCGCGTCTGCCGTGGACGCATCTGGCATGTCGACTCACGACGTTCTGGAAGCGCTTCAGGGTGCTCGCGAGGCGCTATTGTTCTTGCATGCGGACTTCGACGAACTCGATCCGGCCAGCAGCGCGCTCCTGGTGGGCGCCGGTGGAACCGAGCGTCTCACAGGTTTGCTGATTGCCGAGAGCGACCTGGCACTTGAGTTGTGTCTGGCACTGGCATGCGAGTCCGGTGCCCTGGCGACCTCTAAGGGCGAGGCCATTCTCGGACTCTCTCCGGCGCTTCTCGTCGTGGCTCGGCAGGTCGTCGTCTCGCTGTGGCCGCTCGACGAACGAGTTGCCGTGGCGTTCCTGCGCCTGTTCCTTGAAGAGTGGGACGCGTCGGAGGACGCGGTCGCAGCGACTTCAGCCGTGCAAAGAATCTTCCTCGACGTGACGAGTGCGCGCCACCCGGGCGCGCTTGGATTCGACGCCTCTTCGCCGTTCAACTGGTCGGGTTTCACGGCGCTGTCGTAGCGCTGCGGTATCATCTCGAGGGGCTCTGAATGAGGACGGGTAGCGTCGCGAATCGTGGGGCGGATCCATGCGTCAGCGAAGGGATAAGTACATCGAGAAGGCCTGCGCGCGCGTCGGCGTGGAGCTTGAGGCCGCCGGCATTGCCGACCGAGAGGCGCGTCTCACCGACTTTCTTCTCTGGTGCCGCATCCGGCAGTCAGACGGAGAAGCGCTTCGCGAGCTTCTGAGGGTATGCAGCCACGCAGCGCGCGCCGCATCAAGGCGCATGCGGGAGGGTGTGTCTGTTGATGAGATCGCCTCTTCACTTGCGGAACGGGTGCTCGAACTTTGTATGGCTGAAGAAGAAGCTGAAGAGCGGCAGAGTCTGGAACCCCTGGAATTGGCAGGCGCTTTCCGGACATCGTTCGATCCCCGGCGTGGCGCCTTGCTGCCGTGGCTGACACTGATCGGCAGCCGACTCGATTCCGGTAGGCACTCGGATTCGCTTGATGACGACGCTGTCGGGGCGGCGCTCAAGGATCGGGTCGCCGCACCGGAAACGGTGGATGTGTGGGACGTCGATGACGAACCGTCTCAGGCGGCGTTGATGCGCCTGCTCGATCAGGTGTACCTGCAGGCGCTCGAGTTGACCGCGCTCCTGGCACGATACGAGCGGGACGGGATGTCCAACGAGGACGTCGGCAGGATCGTAGTCGGGCAACGCGCCGAGCGCACGATGGCCAACAACCGTTTCCTGGCTCTTCAAAGCAGGAGCGTCGTGGGTTGCTCGGTTCTGCGTGCAGACGGTGAGCCGCGTGACCTGGTGGTGCGCTGGCATGACGACGAATGGCTCGACAACAGGCAGATGGCCTATCTGTGTGGCGAGGGCGGTTTCCTCGAATCGCCGTCTGCCCGGCGTACTCTCTTCGATCAGGGAAAGGCAACGTACGGCATTCCCACGAAGCACGCCCACGCTGTCTTCAACGCCCAAGGCGCCATAGTTGTCGCACGGGAAGAGGTCATGAGCGCCCTAGCTACCATCGCGCGAGATCAGGCGCTGGCACTCCGGTTGGCGGAAACGCTGCCCAAAGACCGAAGGACCAAGATGCTGATGGCCGCACTCCAGCAGCCGGGGGATGCACTGCGCCGTGCTGGGATCATGCCATCCGGAATCCAGCACGTGGGCTACTCGAGCAAGGAGAAGCTCGAGGCATTCGCTCGTTCGCTTACAGACATCTCTCAGCTCATAGAGACGGTCGAGCGCAGACTCGCGAGCTCGTCGTTCGTGGAGGGCGTGGCACTAGTCTCCGCCTACGCTAGCGCTGCTGCCCTGCGCGCGCGCCTTCAGTTGCTCGCAAGCACCGGCGTCAACCTTGACGAAGACGTGCGTGTCTACTATCTGGCCGACGGCTCGGACAGCACTGAGCGGGTGGCCCACGTGTGGGAGTTGGCGCAGAACAAGGACGGAGCGCTTCGGCTCGCAATCGCCGACGCCGTTGGTCACAAGCGCGGCAAGATCATGCCCCTTCTCGGGTTCCTTTCACGGGGGGAGGTGGTGCCGCATGAGCGCTGAGAGCTGCCAGCAGTTCGAAGCCGATCTGGCAGACTATCGGTCCGCGGCACGGCAGGGAGAGGCGATAGGGAGCCTCCACGCGCGCGCCGTCGCTCTGGCCATTCACGCAGACGATTGTGACTGCTGCCGGGAGCGTTTGGCTGAGGCGACCGCCGAAGCCGCAGCATCCCAGATTGCGCGGATCGAAGACGTGGCTGTGGCGAAGCTTGAGAGAGGACTCGCGACACGCTTCCGCTCCCAGGGCGCCATGGTGCGCGAGAGGCGCAGGGCGAGTGCGGCGACTCGCTTGCGCGAAAGGCTTGGTCGATCCATCTCCGCGAGACTTGCAGAGTTCTCGGTTCCAATCATCTCGGGCGAAGTCGGGGTGGCCTGGATGGGCAGCTCCATTGAGTTTGTTGCGGCAGAGCGTTTGGGTGCCTACGCCGGGCGAACGGGTCCCGCGACCGGCGTGTACCCGTTCGAGTCAGCTGCACTTCGCGCAGGCGGGTGGCTACCAGAGGCACGGGTCGTTTGGCAGGATGCGCGCGTCTGGGTTGAGCTCGTGCCCGACAAGCGCGTCTCGGGTGAGCGAAGGACTCCTGTGTTCTCGGTGTACTCCGTTGACGGAGTTCTTGTTGATTCTCCGGAGCAGCCGCCACAAGAAGAGTACAGCGTCGTACGCGTTCTGCTTTGGCAGGCAGAAGATGATGAGGCGATCGGTAGCGAGCTGGCGATTCCTTTGGACGGCTTCGTCTGGTTCCGCCCGTAGCGGCATGGATTTCCCCATTCGGGCTTTCTCCTGGCTACCAGCGGTGGGCATGAGGCCGCACGAGGGGGGTGACCAGATGGACGAAACCGAGTTAGGTGTTCAGTTGATGGCGCTGTTGCCGTCGGTTGGGGGACGTACTGAACACTTCGACGAGATCGTTGCACTGGTTCGCGGCTTCATGCTCCGTCTTCCCCGTCGGGGGGCTCTAGCGCTCGACCCGACGTTCCACGGCAACGTACACGAATGGGTGGCCGCGCATGGCACCGGGAGCTCGTGCGCAGACAGGGGCATTCTCAATCACATCGATGAGATCGTCATGACCTGGGAGCCGTCGACCGGCCAGATTGCGGTTACTGTGGCCGGACCAGGACCTGCTTCGTGCAAGACCGGCTACTCGACTGCGGCGACGGATGTGCTCGCGCTCATCCAGATGGAGATAGAAGAGCCCGAGATGTGCTCGATCGCATTCGTCCAAACCATGGGTGCTTCTTTGGTGAACCGGCTTGCTGGATACACGATTAGGGCATCGATGGGCGACAGTCGCGAGTTGTGCGCGGACTTCGAATCGTTCCTGCTGGGTTGGCTCATTCAGGTTGACTGCGGGGTCCAGATCGGCTCAGCCAATCTGGACTGGTTGGACGTGCTCGATGCCGCAGACAGCGGCGCGTGCGGTCGATACGAGTCACGCGATGTCGTCTCGGCAGCTCAGGCTTTGATCGATAGCGTGACGGAGAGAGATCCGGGCGCGAGAACCGTGGCCCAGATGCTGATAACGGGCATCATTGACGGCTGTCTCGAGCGCGACCGCCGGTTGGCTGACGGGTACATCAGATCCATTCAGCCGACGACTCGCTACCGCTTTCCTCGACCCACGTATCGGGTTGAGCGCTTCTATGTTGCGGACGACAGTATGCAAACGCTGGTCAATCAGGCCGAAATGACGTGTTACCTCTGCGCGGAGTGCAAAGCGCCAGTTCGCGATTTGGTCGCACGCGGTGACCAACTGAGTCTGCTGTAGATGTCGGCCCCGAACACGGCGCTGCCTACATACCGACGCTCCACCCTGAAATCCCGCAGACCGACGAGATGGACATGGGCCGCTTGCGCTAGTATCTCGGCAGGGTGTCGACTTATAGGCCGGCGCGCGAACTACCGACCACCACTGAAAGCGGTGAGCGAGTGAACGTTATCAGCGCAAGCAGGCGCACCGATATCCCAGCCTTCTATTGGCGCTGGTTTATGAACCGAATCGACGAGGGCTTCTGCCACTGGATGAACCCGTTCAACGCGAATCAGCTCTTCCGCGTCCCGATGGGTGCCGACGACGTGGCCGCGATTGTTTTCTGGACGCGCAATGCCGGACCGATGCTGCCCGACGTCGCGCGCTTGCAGAATGCGGGCTACGCCTTCTACACGCAGTACACCATCAACGGCTACCCACGAGAGATCGAGCATCGCAGCCCCGAGGTGGAACGGGCGATTGAGACTCTCCGCGCATTGAGTGACGCCACCGCGCCGGAGCGGGTGATCTGGCGCTACGATCCGATCATCCTCAGTTCGGCGACTCCGCCCGAGTACCACTTCGAACGTTTCGAGGCGCTTGCCGGTGAGATCAGCGGAGCGGTTCGTGATGTCTACATCTCGTTCTGCGACCCATACGGTAGGACGGAGCGCCACTTCAAGGCGATGTCCGAGCGGCTGGGCTGGACCTTCGAGTTTGGTGCACGCGGCCAGCACATCGAAATGGCGACGCGCATGGCAGAGATCGCCGCCGCTCGCGACATGCAGCTCTACTCGTGCGCCGAGGCCGGGCTGGATATACCGGGCATCAGGCGAGGCAGCTGCATCGATCCGAACCTCGTTGCCGAGCTACGACCAGACCTAGACTTCCACCTGAAGGCGGCGCCGACTCGAGAAGGCTGCGGTTGCGTCCAGGCAGTCGATATCGGCTCGTTCGATACCTGCGTGTTCGGTTGCGAGTACTGCTATGCGAACAACAGCCTGGACCTGCCGCAGCGGCGTATGAAGGAGCACGACCCGAGCGACTCGATGTTGTGGCGGCCGCCATCGTTGCGCGGAGAGGACTTGAGCGAAATCGCGGGGGACCAGAAGTCGGCGCGCATTGAGCGCCGCCAAGGCGGAGAGCAGCTGTCGATCCTCTAGGATCGGCAAAGGGGGAGTCATGCGACCAGAGTGGCGACAGGCAATCGAGAGTCGATATGCGGTTCGCGGTGAGTATGGGCCGCGGTCGAGGGTCTCGGCTGCCATGAATAGCTTTCTGTCCGAGCATGTTGATCGTCAGTCATTCGAGGCCGAGTACATGCGGTGGGTTGCATGTACGGCGTACTTGCCTTGTGCCTGGGATCGTCCGTCCTATCGTCACTGGTATACGGGGCACTACGTTCCTCTGTATGGCGCATGCCTTCGGGCGGAATTACTGCGCGTGGCCCCGGCGGGTGGGCGAGACACCCTCCGCGTTCTTGATGTCGGCGTTGGCGCGGGGACTACGGCTCTGACGCTGATCGATCTGCTCAATACGGTGGAGCAACTCAAGCTCGGGCCCGATCTCTCGATTGAGCTCACTTGCCTGGATTGGGACTCCAGGAAGATTCGCATTGCGAAAGACAACATCGAGGCGTTCAGCGCGTATCTGGAGCCGGGAATCGCTGCGCGCATGACAAACGGCGGGGAGCCGCATTGGGTTCAGCGTAACGTTGCGCATACTAACGTCGCCGACCTGAGCGGCGCCTCCTATGACCTTATCGTTCTCGGAAACGTGGTCTGGGAGCTGAGCCAGCATAGTCCTGCCGCCCGGCAGAATCTGGTGAACCTGGTCTCAGATGCCCTCTCCGAGGGTGGGACAGTGCTCGTTCTCGAGCCGGGCCAGGGTAACGCACGCGGGGATGAAGCTGCGGCGGCGGTCTGCAACTTCAAGCGTGATCTACTGGGGCAAGGAATCGGCCCCGAACTGCCTTGCAAGAACCATTGCGCGACCCCAAAGAGGGGATGCCCCTGCGGGCACGACCTCGACATCGTGTGGCCCGACTTCTACATCGAATGGACGGACGAGGAGAACCGGAGGAATCCCCACGTTCGCTGGATCGGTGCAGCGCTGAAGAAGCCCGAACCGAATCTCCCACTGCTCGTTTTCTAACCTGAGGGCGCCTCTGGCGACCCGACACTGGCTCCCGAGAAGCGCGCCAATGTCCTACTGGACGCGGACCCGCGTGTTCTCGGATACGTGTCGACCATGGTCCTGATGGTGGCGCTCTTGGATCTTGGTGCTGACAATTCGGACATCGCCACTGCCGCCATCAAGGGTCTCGCAGGGAATGTGGTCAGGCTTCGGCGGACCTTTGCGGACGACCAGATCACTACTATGAAGCGTCTGAAGGCGATTGCCGAGAGCGGTCCGGGCGTGCGAGCCGGCACTCCGGAGGTGTAGAGCCTTTCGGACGGCATAGACCCCTTGTGTCCGCGTAATCGGCCCCCATGGGGGCGACATACTGATCTATGCACCTCTCCGCTCGCTACGATCATTGTTTCCGCGCGTTTCCGTAGGGTTTCGCGACCGGCATGACGCGTGCTATAGTCTCCAAACCGGCACATCGTCGTGCTGGTATCAAGCAATTCTGTGAGCAATGGCGCTCATCCCGACCAAGCGGTCGGTGGTGGGCGTTTTCGTATTTCCGGCACCCTACGACGATCGGCAGGAACGCATGAAGGAGTTCGCAGTCTTCTGGGGTTGCACCATCCCCGCGCGGTTCCCGTTCATCGAGAAGGCCACGCGGCTTGTCTTCGATGACCTTGGCGCGACCGTGCACGAGCTCGACGGTCATACGTGTTGTCCCGAAGGCGTTCTCGTCAAGGCTAACGACGAGCACGCCTTCTATGCCACCGCCGCGCGCAACCTTGCGCTCGTCGAGAAGGCCGGCCTTGGCGTGGTGACGCCGTGTAACGGCTGCTACTCCACGTTCAAGGAGGCGCAAAGCCACCTCACGACGGACTGGCGCCTGAAGGACGAGATCAACGAGAAGCTCGCCGCGCAGGATCTCCGCTACGACGGCAAGGCGCAGGTCACGCACTTCGCCGAGTGGCTTTCCGAGGAGATGGGCGGCGCTCTTGTCGCATCCAAGCTCAAGAAGCCGTTCTGGGGCATGCGCATCGCGGTTCACTACGGCTGCCACCTGCTCCGCCCGAGCCCGGCGGTGCGCTGGGACGACCCGCTCAATCCGACCAAGGTAGAGGCGCTCATCGCGGCACTCGGCGCCACGGTCGTCGACTACGCCACCAAGATGCAGTGTTGCGGCAACGCGCTTGACCGCGTGGGTGAGCGCGAGGGTTCGCTCGCATTCGCGCGCCGCAAGCTGATGGACCTCATGGGCAACGACGTCGACGCGCTCGTGGTCGTCTGCCCCAGCTGCTTCCAGCAGTTCGACCTCAACCAGGCCGCCCTCCAGCGTGCCAAGGAAGACGTCAACGTTCCCGTGCTGTACCTCTCGGAGCTCATCGCGCTCGGCATGGGCCACAGCGCCGAGGAGATCGGCCTCGATATGCACCGCGTGTCGGTCGACCCCTTCCTCGAGAAGTGGGACGACCGCCAGGCCGACAAGGTGCGCCTCGCGAGCCTCTTCGACGTGTCGCTCCTGTCCAAGTGTGTGAACTGCCAGGCGTGCAAGGACGACTGCCCGGTCTGCAAAGTCGACCCGTCGTACCAGCCGACCGAGATCATGGAGCGTCTGCTACGCGGCGAGATCGACGAAGTGCTCGCCGACCCGCAAGTCTGGAAGTGCCTCGAGTGCTACACCTGCCAGGAGCTCTGCCCGAGCCGCATCGGCATGGCCGACGCCTTCCGCAAACTCAAGGAGCTCGCTATGGAGGCTGGCACCGGTCCCGAGCAGGTCTCGGCCGCCTACGACACCTTCCGCAAGACCGGCATGCTCGGTGCGCCGAGAGAATCCGCCCGCAAGAAGCTTGGCCTTGCGCCACTGCCTGCGACCGGCGGCGAAGCGCTCGCACGCCTGCTCGCTGACGACTCCGAGGGAGATGAGTAGCATGACGACACGACCGCGCTACGCCGAGGAGGCGTCTTCCAAGATCCATGGCGGCTGCGGCCTCATGGGCATCTGCGATGAGAGCGGCACCCTCATGAGCGGCGAGGACGCGATCCTCGCGATGGCCGTGCAGCACGACCGCGGCAACGGCCTCGGCGGCGGCTTCGCCGGCTACGGCATCTACCCCGAGTTCCCGGATCACTTCGCATTCCACATGATGTACCACGACCTCCAGGCCAAAGAGGAGTCCGAGGCGCTCTTCGATCGGTACTTCCTCGTCGACCTCGCCGAGCCGATGCCGACGCGCCCGGTCAAGGGTATCTCCGACGCGCCGCTGCTGTGGCGCTACTTCCTCACGCCGTATCCGAACAAGCTTGAAGAGTCCGAGATGTCCGCCGAGGACTACGTCGTGCGGGCCGTCATGACGATCAACTCCTCGGTCGACGGCGCGTTCGTCGCGTCCTCGGGCAAGAACATGGGCGCCTTCAAGGGCGTCGGCTATCCCGAGGAGATCGGCCACTACTTCCGCCTGGAAGAGTACGAGGGTCACACCTGGACCGGCCACAACCGCTTCCCGACGAACACGCCGGGCTGGTGGGGCGGCGCGCACCCGTTCGCGCTCCTCGACTGGACGATCGTCCACAACGGCGAGATCTCCAGCTACGGCATCAACAGCCGCTACCTCGAGCAGTTCGGCTACAAGTGCACGCTGGGCACCGACACCGAGGTCGCGGCGTACCTCTTCGATCTTCTGCTGCGCCGCCACAAGCTGCCGCTCGAGCTCGCCTGCAAGGCGCTCGCGTCCCCGCTGTGGGAGGAGATCGACCGCATGCCCGAGGCCGAGCAGGCCCTCATGCGCTCGCTTCGCGCAGTCTACGGGCCAGGCATGCTCAACGGCCCGTTCGCGATCGTCCTCGGCTTTAACGGCGGCATGGTCGCCCTTAACGACCGCATCAAGCTCCGCCCGCTCGTTGCTGCTCGCAAGGGGAGCATCCTCATGGTCGCCTCGGAAGAGAGTGCAATCCGCGCGGTGCTGACCGAGCCCGACGCCGTCTGGATGCCGAAGGCCGGAGAGCCAACTATCGCCCGCGTGAAAGGCATGGACTGGCCGATCCACGGCGACCTACATCTGTCACCCGAAGATATCTCGTGCGCCGTGACCGGCACCGATATGTCGTGCGAAACCGTGGAGGTGACGGCCTAACATGCCTGTCTCATTCATCCAGCCCGAGTTCAAGGTCAAGATCGATTACGACAAGTGTCACAAGTGCGGTCGCTGCGTGCAGCAGTGCGGTTGGGGCGTCTACAACTTCAACGAGCGCCCCATCCCGGACGACTCGAAGTGTCGCGCATGCCACCGTTGCGTGACGTACTGCCCCGCGCGCTGCATCTCGATCGAGAAGAACCAGCTCGCGTATCGCGAGAACGACAACTGGTCTCCTGCAGCGCGCAAGGCCGTCTGGCGCCAGGCCGAGACGGGCGGCGTGCTGCTCACCTCGATGGGCAACCCGCTTCCGTATACGCGCATCTTCGACCACCTCGTCCTCGACGCGTGCCAGGTCACGAACCCGTCCATCGACCCGCTCCGCGAGCCCATGGAACTCCGCACCTTCATCGGCCACAAGCCGGACAGCGTAGAGGTTGAGGCGGACGGCAAGGGCGGCTTCCGCCTCGCCGAGGGTGCCGGCATGAAGAACAACCTCATGCTCGATACACCGATCCTCTTCTCGCCGATGAGCTATGGGTCGGTCTCGCTGAACGTCCACAAGTCGCTCGCGATGGCCGCACAGCGCCTCGGCACGTTCATGAACACCGGTGAGGGCGGACTGCACCAGGACCTCTACCCCTACCAGGACAACGTCATCGTGCAGGTGGCCTCGGGGCGCTTCGGCGTGAACCAGGACTACCTCAACCGCGGCGCTGCGATCGAGATCAAGATCGGGCAGGGTGCCAAGCCCGGAATCGGCGGTCATCTGCCGGGCGAGAAGATCAACAAGGAAGTCTCGAGCACGCGCATGATCCCGCAGGGGACCGACGCGATCAGCCCGGCGCCGCACCACGACATCTACTCGATCGAGGATCTGCGCCAGCTCATCTACGCGCTTAAGGAAGCAAGCGGCTACAAGCCTGTCGGCGTGAAGATCGCCGCCGTGCACAACGTCGCAGCGATCGCTTCGGGCATCGTCCGCGCCGGCGCGGATTACGTCTATCTCGACGGCTTCAAGGGCGGGACCGGTGCCGCACCTCAGGTCATCCGCGACCACATCGGCATCCCGATCGAGATCGCGATCGCTGCGGTCGACCAGCGCCTGCGTGATGAGGGCATCCGCAACTGGGCCTCGGTTATCGCGGCCGGCTCCATCCGCTCCTCGGCTGACGTCGCGAAGGCGATCGCACTAGGTGCCGACGCCGTCGCGATCGGCTCGGCGTCGCTTATGGCGCTCGGTTGTCACCTCTGCCAGAGCTGCCACACCGGCTGCTGCTCGTGGGGCATCACGACCCAGAAGCCAGAACTCACGCGCCGCATCGACCCCGAGTGGGGTGCCGAGCAGCTCACGAACCTCGTACACGCGTGGAGTCACGAGCTCCAGGAGATTCTCGGCGCACTCGGAGTGAACGCCGTCGAGTCGCTCCGCGGAAGCCGCGAGCGCCTGCGCTCCATCGGTCTGGACGAGCAGATGAACAAGGTCCTCGGCGTCAAACCGGCCGGGATGTAGGGGAGGGACGATGACGCAGAATAGAGGAGTCGTCGAGGGATACGTCAAAGTCGCGCCGGTGGTTGTGCGCGACGTCGAGAAGGCCACCATCGACGCGGCTGGCATTTACTACAAGCACCTTAACGAGGCGATTCGCGAGGTTGTGGCCGACGGCGCCAAGCACGTCGTACTGGAGAACGTGAACGGCCAGCGCTACCTTGGCACCGGCGTTCAGGCGAAAGGTGTCAAGATCGACGTCCACGGCACCGCAGGTAACGACCTCGCGATGTTCATGGACGGCCCGTCGGTCGAGATCTTCGGCGCGGCGCAAGACGGTGTCGGCAACACGATGAACGCGGGCACGGTGACAATCCATGGCGATGCTGGTGATGTGCTCGGCTACGGGATGCGCGGCGGCGCGGTCTACGTGAAAGGCGACGTCGGCTACCGCGTCGGCATCCACATGAAGGCGTACGAGAACCTCGTGCCGGTCATGGTGTGCGGCGGCAACGCTCGTGACTTCTTCGGCGAGTACATGGCCGGCGGAATCCTTGTGCTGCTCGGCATGAACACGCAGTTCGCCGACCAGCCGCTCGTGGGCTCATTCGTCGGTGCCGGTATGCACGGCGGCACGATCTACCTGCGCGGCACGGTCGAGTCCTGGCAGTGTGGCAAGGAGGTCGGCATCACCGAGGCGACCGAGGATGACATGGCCACGCTCAAGCCGGTTCTGGCGAAGTACTGCGAGGCGCTCGGCATGGACCTCGATGAGGTGCTTGCCGTTCCGTTCACAAAACTCGCGCCGTTCAGTCACCGACCGTACGGCAAGATGTACGCACCGATGTAACGAGCGGCTCTCTCGCACTTACACAGACTGCACAAGGGGCGGGTCCGAGAAGGACCCGCTCTTTCCGTGCGGCATGAGACGTGGGATCTTCGCTCTCCGAAACCGTGCGGCTCAGTTCGCCTCGTCAAGCACCCGCTGCAGTCCGTCCAGCACAATCTCGAGTCCGAACTCGAAGTCGGCCTTGGCGTCGTAGCCGGTTTGCGTCGCTTGGGTCGCCATCCGGTGCAGGTATGGGTACTGCTCGGGCGGGATGAAGGCCAATATCATCTCGGCACGCTCCTCGGGAGACATGTCGTCGTCGCCAGCAGAGAAGTTGAACTGCTGGATGCCGAAGCCGTAGATGTAGCTATCGAGCAGCGAGAACGCACGCGAGGCGTCGACTGTCCCGAAACCGGCTCGCATGAGCACGCCAAGCACCCAGTCGTAGTAGCGCAGCGCGGACGGACCGCTCGACCCGCGCGAGTCGAAGAGCATCGGAGCCCAGGGGTGCTCGGCGAAGACCTTGTGCGCGGAAATCGCCCTGCGGCGCATCGCCTCGCGCCAGCTGCTCGTGTCCTCCGGTAGATCGAACTGCTGCGCCACGAAGTCGGCCATGCCGTCGAGCATGTCGTCTTTGTTCGCCACATGGTTGTAGAGCGACATCGCCTCTACGCCCAGCCGAGAGGCAACTTCACGCATGGTGACCGCGCTAACCCCACGCTCGTCGGCGATCTCCACCGCCACGGCCAGCACGCGATCCCGGTTCAGGGGAGGGCGTGAAGTGGTCTGGTCGGCTGCTGTGCCGGCTTTCTTGGCCATTTTCCCTCCAGGAGTTGACGGACTTACTAAGTAAGTGTGATACTGACGTGGCTTACTTACTAAGTAAGTATACCGTTCATGGGACGACGCGCAAGGGCGCCTCGGCCCGACAAGGAGGGGACTGGAATGGAAGCGTCTACTCGCGAGGTCAACAGGCAGCAGAAAGTGGGAGGTATGGCGGCGATCTACCTTGCGCTCGCGTACATCGTGGCGATGCCGTTCTTCCTGCTGGTGGTCGACTACCAGGGAGCGACCACGACGGCACAGAAAGTGGCACTGGTCGTGGGCAACTACTCAAGCATGTACGCGATGTACCTCGTCACCTACGTGGCGTTTGGGATCGTGCTTGGCGTGCTGACACTCGCGCTCTACGACAGGCTCAAGGCGAGCGCTCCCGCAGCTGCGCGCGCAACCACCGCGATAGGCCTGCTGTGGGCGGTCGCGCTTGTGACGAGCGGGATGGTCTTCAACTACGGAATGACCACCATCGTCGCGCTCGCCAAGACCGACCTCGAGAGCGCTCGACTCGTCTGGCAGGGGATCGAGCCGATCGCGCAGGGTCTCGGCGGCGCCGGCGGAGAGATCCTCGGCGGGCTGTGGGTGCTGTTCGTGAGCTGGGTCGCGCTGCGCGGCCGTGCACTGCCGAAGGCCGTGTGTGTGCTCGGCATCGTCGTCGGCGTGGCGGGGATCGTCTCGGTAGTGCCGATGCTGAATGCTGCGGCGTACCTGTTCGGGCTGTTGCAGATCGTGTGGTTTGTATGTGTGGGCGTGGCCCTCATGAGGACGAAGGTGGAAGCGGTAGCCACGAACGCGCGAGTCGCTTACGCTCAGTGACGGAGGCGGGCACGCGAGCTTGGGGGCTTGAGTGAAGATTACGGTGCTTGTGGATCACGAAGCAAGCAGCGACAGCGTCGACACTGAGTGGGGAGCCAGCATTCACATCCGCTGGCGGGCGCACTCGATTCTCTTCGACATGGGCACGTCGGGTCTTTTCGCGGACAACGCGCGCATTCTCGGCGTGCCGATCGAAGACGTGAACTTCGCGGTGGTGTCGCACTCGCATCTGGACCACGGGGGCGGACTCGCCCGGTTCTTCTCGGAGACGAACGCTCCCGTGTGGGCGCGCGCGGGCATGACACCCGACCTGTTCATGAAGCTGGGCCCCATCCGAAAGCGCGTGGGAATCGATGCGGACGTCGTGGGCGACAACGCCGATCGCTTCAGGTTCGTGGACCGCGACACCGAGGTGGTACCCGGGGTCCATCTCCTCACCGCTATCTCGAACGAGCAGCCCGCACCGAGAGGCAACCGTGTCCTCATGCGCGGCGAGGGCGGGCGACTTGTTCCCGACGATTTCAGCCACGAACTGGCGCTGGTGATCGAGGATGATGGCGGACTGGTCGTTTTCACCGGCTGCAGCCATCACGGGGTGCTCAACATCGTGGAATCGGCTCGCCGGGCGTTTCCCGATTCGCCCGTCAAAGCCCTTGTCGGCGGCTTTCACTTCATGGGGATCCCCATCGCGGGGCTTCTCGGTGAAAGCAGCGCGGCGATCGAGGACGTTGCCGGGCGCCTAGGCGCCATGGCGATCCCGCAGATCATCACCATGCACTGCACGACCCGAAAGGGCTACGAAACGCTGCAGCGGGCATACGGGCCGGGCATCACGTACGCAGGCGCGGGAGCCTCGGTAGAGCTGTGACATGTTGAGGTCGCATGAAGGGAGTCCCATGGAAACGCCGGAAGCCAACGCACCGCTCGTCCGAATCACCGAAATGGAATCGGGGCAGCTTCTCGCGGTAGCGACGCTCGTTGCAGCCGTGCTCTTCGGCGTGGCCGGGGTAATCGGCGCGCTCGGCTATCTGGTGGCGGTCGCTCGCGCCAAGTAGTAGTTCACTCGGGTTTCCAGCCATCGAGCGCTTCTTTCGGTGCTGATGATCCAGCCCGTATCCTCTGCAGCCTACTCTTGCTTGCCGTATCGCTCGCGGAACTCGCGGTCGAGCATGTCGAGGCAGAGGTGGTCGCGGAACTTCCCGCGCATGTAGACGGTCTCGCGCTGGCGGCCGACCTCGGTGAAACCGATCGAGCGGTAGAGGTGCACAGCGCGCTCATTCTCGGCGTTCGCGAGAATCTCGACACGGTGCAACCCGAGCGTGTCGAAGGCGAAGCGCAGAAGCGTCACGATCGTGTCGCGACCGTAGCCGTTGTTCTGGTCGGGGAGTGAGCCGATGCAGATGCCGATCTCCGCATGGCGGTGGATCCGATCGATGTCCTCCAGCCCGCAGTTGCCGATGTAGCGACCATCTTCGGCCACATGGATCTCGAAACGCTGTGCGGTACCCGCCCGGCGGTCGGCCTCGTCAGCAGCGTAGAACGCGGTCTCACCTTCGCGAGACACGGGAATCTGCCCCGAGAGCAGCCACTCGTTGACCGCGGGATCGTTGATCCAGGTTCGGGCGGTCTCGGCGTTCGCGATATCAAGCGGCGTGAGGAAGATCTTCTCACCAATGAGCATGTGGACCCCTTTCGTCTCAGCCATGCTGGCACATCAAGGCGCGCTTATGAAGCCGCGGCGGGGTAGAAGATTCTTGTACTTCTTTCACGCTCGAAACGTAGGCGAAACAAATGCCTCGTATTCTGGAGTCCGTAGTACCGAGTACGCACGCGCATCGGGGAGTCCGATTCGCGTTTGGTCGATTCCGAGGAGGAGTACACATGGCAGCGAAGTTCGATAAGGACTATGTGCTCAAGAGCGTCGAAGAGCGGGGCGTTCGTTTCGTTCGTTTCTGGTTCACCGACGTGCTTGGTTTTCTGAAGTCGTTCGCCGTCACTGACACCGAGCTCGATGGTGCGTTTGACGAGGGTATGGGCTTCGACGGCTCCTCGATCGACGGCTTCACCCGCATCCAGGAGTCGGACATGGTCGCCTATCCCGACCCGTCCACCTTCCAGCTCCTCCCGTGGCGCCCGCAGGCCGGCGATGGTGTCGGTCGCATGTTCTGCGACATCATGAGGCCGGACGGCTCGCCGTTCGAGGGCGATCCCCGCTATGCGCTCAAGCGTGTTCTCAAGAAGGCTGCGGACATGGGCTACACCATGTACGTCGGTCCGGAGCTTGAGTTCTTCTACTTCTCGGACAGCAAGGGCACCGAGTTCCTCGACAACGGCGGCTACTTCGACCTGACGCCGCTTGACGTCGCTTCTGACCTCCGCCGCGAGACCGTGCTCACCCTTGAGAAGCTCGGCATTCCGGTCGAGTACTCGCATCACGAGGTTGCCCCGTCGCAGCACGAGATCGACCTCCGCTACCAAGATGCGCTCACCATGGCCGATGCGGTCATGACCTACCGCCTCACGGTCAAGGAAGTCGCCTACGCCAACGGCGTGTACGCGACCTTCATGCCCAAGCCGGTCGCAGGCATCAACGGCTCCGGTATGCACGTTCACCAGTCGCTCTTCACCAAGGACGGCAACGCGTTCTACGATGCGAGCCAGCCCGGTCACCTGAGCCAGATCGCCCGCTGGTACATCGCCGGTCTGCTCAAGTACGCCCCCGAGTTCTGCGCGATCACGAACCCGCTCGTGAACTCGTACAAGCGTCTCATCCCCGGCTACGAGGCTCCGGTCTACGTCTCGTGGGCGCAGGCCAACCGCTCCGCTATGGTGCGCGTGCCGCTCTACAAGCCCGGCAAAGAGGCCGCGACTCGTCTTGAGCTGCGCAACCCCGACCCGTCGTGCAACCCGTACCTCGCGTTCGCGGTCATGCTCGGAGCCGGCCTCAAGGGCATCGAAGAGCAGCTCGAGCTCATGCCCGAGGCGACCAACGACATCTTCGAGATGACGCAGACCGAGCTTGACGAGGCCGGCATCGTGACGCTGCCGGAGAACCTCGGCGCAGCTATCGCGCTCTTCGAGCAGTCTGAGACCATGAAGGAGATCCTCGGCGATCACATCCACAGCTTCTACGTGGAGAACAAGAAGGCCGAGTGGGCCAGCTACATCAAGGACGTTTCGCAGTGGGAGCTCGACAAGTACCTGTCGATCATCTAGTAAGCGCTGCGTAGCGAGAAAACGCACTACGGCAATGGTGCCGGGCGAGGGAAACCTCGTCCGGCACTTTTCGTTCCAAGTTGGCGAGGGAGGCGTAGAATCATGCACATGAAGAAGGCGCTGCTCGTCTCAGATGACCTCCATACCCTCGCGTGGATGCGTGAGGCGATGACCCGCCTCGATGTCGAGGTCACGAATGTGTCGCCCGGCGACCTGCGTACCAGGTTGGCCGACGTGAGTGCAGATGTCGTCATCGTCGATGCGGGGCGCTCACCCGAGGTGCTCTCCGGGATGGTTGAGAGTTCAGCCGCGGAAGGGAGCGATATCCGGCTGCTTCTGGTGATAGATGCCGAGGCAGTCGATTCGATCCGGCTTCCCGTCCGGGTCCCGAGTGACTTCCTCGTGCGCGGTGCTTCGACGGCCGAGTTCGCCGCTCGCGCACGGGCGCTCCTGTGGCCTGGCGAGGAGGCCGCGACGCAAGACGTCATCCGCATCGATGATCTCACCCTCAACCTCGCGACCTACCAGGCACATATCGCCGGCGTTCCCGTCGAGTTCACGTACCTCGAGTACGCGCTCTTCATGTTCCTCGTGACACACCCGAACCGCGTGTACAGCCGGGAGGTTCTCCTCCGTCGCGTGTGGGGTAGCGACTACTTCGGAGGTTCGCGCACGGTTGACGTGCATGTCAGGCGGGTCCGCTCGAAGCTCGGCCCGGAGCTGGCGCGTCGCTTCGAAACGGTCCGCAATGTCGGCTACCTCTGGAGGAGCTGACGCCCCCGGCGGGACCCATTGCAGGTTCGCGCGCGTGAACCTCGAATATGGCGCTATAGACTGGTGGATTCTTGCCGATACACCAGATAACGCGCGTGCTTAGCGTGCTTTGCGCTATACCCAGGGGGGACCATGGTCAAATCAAGGGGAACTTCGCGCACGTTCAGAACGGCGCTTCTCCAACTCCCGGTCAGTGTCGTCATTCTCGTCGTAGCCCTTCTTGTGGCTGGCGTCGCTTTTGCGGCCTTCGCCGGACCGAATCTGCTGCGCAAAGCAAAGGCGAGCTCACCGGGCAGTGCGGGCACGTCACTGACCGTCTCTAAGGCCCCCCGGAAGACATCTACCCTGCAGTCAACCCCCATCGTCACGTCCCCCTTGGGAACGTCCGTGAAGACTACAGTCACCCTGGCGCTTCCGTTGGCGAACTCCACCACGACGCCCTCCGGTGACGTGATCTCCGGTGGGGTTTCCATGGCTATCGGTAACCCTGTTGCCGTTATGGCGATCAACGAGGGTGCTGCGGCGTCGTCAATCCGGGCGGTGTCCGTGGATTCGACAGTCACGGATGCTGTTCAGATGAGCTTCTCGCAGACCTTTACGCAGATCGATGGCGGCGCGTACTTCACATGCGGCCTGGCGAGCGACGGTTCGCTTTGGACGTGGGGCACGCCATTGAATGGCGGTCCCGTTGTGTCCTCACCGCAACGGATTGGCTCCGACAGCGATTGGAAGTGGGTGTCGGTCGGAGATCTTCTGGCTGCTGGGATCAAGAACGACGGTTCGCTGTGGACGTGGTCGTATTGGACAGGCCCGACACCCGTCAAGAAGACCACGAGCGACGGCTACAACTGGGGTCTCACGTGGAGCACCGTGTCGGTCGGCGCGAATCACCTGGTCGCCATCAGCACGAGTGGTGCTATCTTTACATCCGGCGACGGATATCAGGGGCAGATCGGTGACGGCTCGATGACGGCCCGCACCAACGCCACCTCCCCGGATGGCCTTTATGGTACCTGGACGTCGGTCGCTGCGGGTCAGTACCACACTGCGGCGGTCAACAGCGCTGGTTCGCTCTACACGTGGGGTGCAAACCTTAACGGCCAACTTGGCGACATGACAAACACCCAAAGGACGCGTCCGACGCTGATCGGAACCGGCTACAAGGCAGTCTGGTGCGGTGACAGCTTCACGGTAGCGCAGAAGACGGACGGTACGCTCGTTGCAACGGGTGCCAACTTCGATTACCAGCTTGGGACGAACTCGTACAGTTCGAGCAGCTTCTTCACGGCCGTGTATGGGGCGTCTACGCTCTGGACAAATGTCGCTGTGGGACGTTCGCACGTGATCGCATCCCGCTCCGACGGAACGATGTGGGCGTGGGGAGCCCCTAACCTCGGCCAACACGGTGACGGCTCGACAGGCTACTCGATGGTGCCTCATCAAGTCGGTACCGCAACCAACTGGACCGGTGCATTTGCAGCGGGCGACACAAGTTACCTGAAGCGCGGCGCCGAGATACTGTCGACGGGAAAGGGCACGACCGGGTTCCTCGGAGACGGCACGGTGCTCGACAGGTCGACCCCGGAGTCTATGTCGGTCTGGGAGACCTACGTCCAGCACCGTCCCATGACGCTCCCGGCGATTGACGGAACACATACGGTTACTGCCAGCTACCGTGACGCAGTCGGTTCGGTCGTCACGCTTTCAGACTCCATCGTGCTCGATGTGACGGCGCCAGTCATCTCCGTCAGCATCAACGCGAATGACGCCATCACGAATTCTCGGACCGTCACGTTGAGCATGACTTACTGGGCGCCTGCCGACCATGCGATAGCGATCAGAGTCGATGGCGGGGCCTGGGTTCCGCCGACGACGACCGTTACAGCTACCTTGTCCGCGGGTGACGGCGCCAAGACGGTGACAGTGGAGGCCAAGGACATCGCTGGCAACATCGGGACGAGTTCGGCGAACATCACTCTCGATGCGACGCCACCGTCGGGCACCATGAGTATCAGCGACGGTGCACCGGTAACTCGCTTCCGGAATGTCGCCATCACCTCGAACGTGACAGGCGCCGCGTACGTGCGTGTGCCTACTGCATGGAAGTCGGTCAGCGGTGGCACGGATCACCTTATGATCATCAAGCCGGACGGTGCTCTCTGGGGGTGGGGCGGCAACGGTTCTGGAGAGATCGGTGATGGTACGACGACCGCCCGTACGCTGCCAACGCCCATAGGTTCCGCGCTGTGGCAGAGCGTGTTTGCTGCACCCAACTACACTCACGGCATACAGGCAGATGGAACGCTGTGGGCCTGGGGCTACAACACCTATGGGCAACTGGGTATCGGTACGACAACGGCCGTTTCCACACCGACGCTCGTCCAGGGCGGTACAACTTGGAAGGCGGTTTCTGGAGGGAATTTTCACGCACTTGGCGTTCGGACTGATGGGACGCTGTGGGGCTGGGGCTACAACAGCGGCGGTCCGATCGGCGATGGGACGACCACGCAGCGCCTTGCGCCGGTCCAGGTGGGGATGGATACCGACTGGAAGGCGGTTGCTGCGGGCTACTTCTCCTCGCGCGGAATCAAGACGGACGGGAGCCTGTGGACGTGGGGTAACGGCACGCTCGTCCCGACACGCGTTGGCACCGACGCCAACTGGGGGAGTGTGTCTTCCGGGAGCAGCTGGGTGTACGGCACCAACTACACGCTTGCTACCAGGACAGACGGATCACTATGGGTCTGGGGTACGGTCCCATCCGCTCGACCGGGAGCGCTCGGGCTTGGCGTGAATATCGTCAGCTCGCCGGCTCCGACACGTATTGGAACGGATAACGACTGGGTCAACGCCACAGCGGGGCCAGAGTCGGCTTTCGCGACGAAGAGCGACGGATCGCTGTGGAGCTGGGGATACAACCCGGACGGTCAACTAGGTCTGGGTACGGTAGGCGACAGCGTATGGACGCCGACGCGAGTCGGAACGGGCACTGATTGGCTTTCGATCGCGTCGTCAGGGAGCCGCACCTACGGACTCACTACTAACGGGTCATTGTATGCGTGGGGCCACTACTACTACTGCGCAACCGGTACATCGAGCAGTATGCCGGTCACCTCACCCGCTCCGAGTGGCTGGGTCGCTTACGCTGCGACCGTGCCTATGACGCTGTCCGAGACCCCGGGGCTCACCACTCTGACGGTCGGTTATAGGGACAACGCGGGTAACCAAATCGATCTAACCGATTCGATTACATACGACCCGGGCGCTCCAGTGACTATGAGTATCAATGGTGGCTCGGCGAGGACATCTTCCACGACGCTGACGGTGGATTCTGCGGTTCCCGGTGCAACCCAGATGCGTCTGGGGCGCAAGTGGAAGTCGGTCTACGCCAGCTACGACTACACCATGCTCCACGCACAAGACGGTCCGGTCGAGTTCGCCGGCTATGGTTCGCTTGGGGCGGCGGGCGACGGTTCTGTGACCTTCACAACCTCCGCATTCAAGTTTGGCGGGAAGACCCGTGTCTGGGCAGACTATGCGGCTGGCGGAGCGCACTCAGTGGCGCTTGCACCCGACGGAACTCTTTGGACGTGGGGTACCGGCACCGATGGGTTCGGTGGGGACGGCGAATTGGGGCTCCTTGGGACGACGAGTGCATTGCAGCCGATCAACATCACTCCGGAGTGCCGATACACGCGGGTGTTCGCAGGGCTTCACAACGCATTCGCGATCAGGGATGATGGGACGCTGTGGGCCTGGGGCAGGAACACGTCTGGCGAGCTCGGTGACGGAACGACTACCTCACGCGGAGTTCCTGTCCAAATCGGAGCCGACACTGATTGGTCCATGGTGTCCAACTGGGGCGGGATGACACTGGCGCTCAAGAGCGACGGTACCTTGTGGGCATGGGGTCCGAACGCATCCGGCCAGCTCGGTCTTGGAGACACGGCACAGCGGCTCGTCCCGACGCGAGTAGGAACGGCGACGGGATGGCGCTCGATCAGCGCCGCACTTGACCATGCGCTTGCCGTAGCGTCCGACGGCTCTCTCTGGGCCTGGGGATACAACGGCTACGGCCAGCTCGGCGACGGCACCAAGGTGAACAAGACCTCGCCATTCAAGGTGTCGAGCCTGCAGTGGAAGACGATCGAGACGGGCATCGCCTGTTCGTTCGGCGTTCGCCAGGACGGTACGCTCTGGGCCTGGGGCGACAACTTCTCCGGCCAGCTCGGCGATGGTACGACGACCGAGCGCGTATCACCCGTGCGGATCGGGATACGTACAGACTGGGAGTTGGTGTCATCCGGAGGATCGACCGACTCTCCGAGGTACAACTGGCGGAACTCCTCGGTCGGAACGACTACTGACGGTCGCGTCTTCACGTGGGGTGATAACACGTTCGGTCGGCTCGGCGACGGGACGTCGACGCAGCGGCTTGCACCTGTCGAGATCACGCGCTCGCCGTTGGTGGCCTTTGCCGCCTCTGCCAGCCTGAGCGCCCCATGGGCAAGCGGCGAGACAACGATTCATGCCTCTTACTCGGATTCGGTCGGCAACGTAACCTGGCTTTCCGACATGATCTTCGTTATGCCGGCGGCGCCGGTGATTTACAAGTTGATGCCGTACGAAGGCCTTGTAGTCGAGTCCTCAACGCCTGAGATTTCGGCGCACGTTGACGTTTCTTCCGGCGGGATGCCGGCTACGGTCGAAGTCCGGGTCGACGGCGTGCTACTCCCGTCAACGTATGATGCCGCACTTACGCATGTCGTTCGCGCCCCAACCACGGGTCTCAGCGATGATTCCACCCACACGGTCGAGATCAAGGTGACTGACGCAGCAAGCACGGTCGTCACCGCCACGGCGTCATTCCTGCTTGAGGGCGGGACAAGGATGCTGCACTGGGACGCGAAGCCTGACTGCCGCACGTGTCACGGGACGGCTGTGCCGCACGATCTATCCGTTGTCACCACCGGCGGAGAGCCGAGATGCATCATCTGTCACATGGGCAAACACAATACGAGTCCCGAGAACCCGTCGTTCCAAGGCTGCAACTGCCACACAAGCGGCACTGATATCCGGTACCTGAACTGGACGCACAAGCTCGATCCGGCGAAGTGCCGCACGTGCCACGCGAAGTTCAGTGCGGGCCTGGAGCCGGCCCGGCTTGAGACAGTCCGGCACAGCGCCGACACGACAGCATGCAAGCCGTGCCATCGCTCCGAACTCAGGTTCGAGCACGTGCTGCGCAAGACCGACGCCGGAGTTACGCTCACCTGCGCGACATGCCACGCAACGACCGCACCTGCGGCCATCAAGGCGGCTGTCCTTGCAAACGACACGCGGTGCGCGACGTGTCACCCCGGTGTGGACCACTGGCCGCTGCATGATGAGCCGCCACTTGAGCCGGCCTGCGCCAGCTGTCACAAGGCGAATCTGCTCGATGAACACGTCTACCGGGGTGTACTGTGTGACACCTGCCATCTGAGCACGAACACGGTTGTCACCGCAGCCATTGCAGCGCGCGACGGATCATGCGCGGCCTGTCACGGTAGTGCTGCCGGGCCAAACCATACCTTCGGCGGTGTGCCGCCGGTCGACAAGACAAAGTGCGCGACATGCCACTGGAGCGCGGGAACCGTTGGTGCCACGCTGGATAGCGTTCATAAGCACGCGAGCCCCTGGCTTCCCGCCAGGTCCCAGTGCGTTATCTGTCACAAGAGCCGGTTCGATGTGACGACCGGACTGTACGGTTCCCCTGCATTCGTCGGCCCGTACGGAACCTTTGCCAGTGTCGAGTCGACCACCGCCTCAGCGGACAGCATCCACAGCGCGCATATGAATGGCTCGCACCTTCTCGGACCGAGCGCGGGACTGTCGTACTGCAACAGCTGTCACGCGGCGGCCGCGTGCGATGCGTGCCATATCACGGTGACGCACGGTGACCACACGCGTAACGCAATAACCGGGGTCTACGGCGCGTTGCCGGTGACGCGACCTGTTGCGCCGGGAGTGCTCCCGGGTGCGACTGTCAACAAGACTGTCACGACGCAGGCAGTGACCTGTATCGCGGCAAAGTGTCACGCGGTGGCGGTGGACGGGACGCTTGCGAAGAAGCCGCTGTGTTCTGACTGTCACTAACGGTTAGGGATTTCGCGAAAGACGTCGCCCGGGCAGTGACCTAGGCGGCGTCTTTCGGCTTGTCGACCGTGCCGAGGAACCGGTAGTCGGCCTTCTGGAGCTTCTCGCAGAGCCCGTCGATGCCCTGACTTGCCATGAATCCGCACATCTCGTCAGGTGTGAGGAATGCGCCTGGCTCGCCCAGGAGTTTCTCGCCAAAGACGATGAGGCCCATGAGGAGCCCGCGCGGGTCGAGCTCCAGGATGAGCACGAGGCCGCCGGGGCGAGTCACACGTACGAACTCCCGCACGGCGCCTTCCTGGTCGCGGAAGTGGTGGAATGCGTCCGAGACGACGATCGCGTCGAACGAGTCGTCGGCAAACGGCATCGCTTCGGCGGTTCCGGTGACGGTCGAGACTCCGGAGATGTCGGGGACGTGATCGATCATCTCGGGCGTCGGGTCGAGCACCGTGACCGAGGCGGACAGGGCGTGGGCGAGCAGCACCGCGAGTTGACCGGCACCGCCGCCGACGTCGAGAACCCGTCCTCCGGGCTCGACGGCCGGGCTCAGCCACTCCGCGATCTCGGCTGAATTCTCGGCTGTGAAACGATCGCCGAACCTGCGAATCAACGGTGCCGCCCAATTGAAGAAGCCCATGTCGGTCCTCTCGGCTAGAATCAGTGTCATGGATAAACGTACCCTAGCCGTCATAGACGGCAACAGCCTGCTCCACCGTGCATTCCACGGACTGCCGCCGACGATGACGGCGCCTGACGGTCGGCCCACGAACGCAGTCTTCGGATTCACGTCGATGCTTGTGAAGATGGCGGCCGACCTCAAGCCCGATGCCGTCGTGGTCGCGTTCGACCGCGGCAAGCCCGCATTCCGCACCGAGGCGCTCGCAATCTACAAGATCCATCGCCCGCCGACCGCCGACGAGCTCAAAGTGCAGTTCCCGATGGTGAAGGACGTCATCACCGCTCTCGGAGTGCCCATCGTCGAAGTCGACGGCTGGGAGGGTGACGACATTCTCGGCACGCTCGCTGTACGTGGAGCCGCGGCCGGGATGCGGGTTCTCCTCGTCACTGGCGATAAGGACGCACTGCAGCTCGTGAACGACGACGTGCAGGTCGTGAGCACCAAGAAGGGCATCACCGACATCTTCATCTATGACGCCGACGCGGTTATCGAGCGATACGGCATCGGACCCGGGCAGGTCGTCGACTTCCTCGGCCTCAAGGGCGACACCTCCGATAACATCCCCGGCGTTCCCGGGGTCGGCGAGAAGACCGCCGCGAAGCTGCTCCAGGAGTACGGCACCCTCGACGCCGTGCTCGAGCACGCCGGTGAGATCAAAGGCAAGCTTGGCGAGAATCTCCGCGAGCATGCCGATAGCGCGCTCGCGAGCCGCATCGTGGCGACGATCCGTTGCGACGTGCCGTTCGATCTCGACCTCGATACCGTGCGTTTTGGTGAGTTCGATAGCGCCGAGATCCTGCGTGTCTTCACCAGCTTCGCGTTCACCGCGCTTGCAGATCGCGTGTTCGCGCTTGCGAAGAGCCGGGAGGCGGCTGCGAGTCCGGGAGCGAGCGCGAGCGAGTTCACGCCCGCCG
>WSXY01000006.1 GCA_009773565.1 Actinomycetota bacterium
TCGGAACACCTCCGTGCCGCAGGTTCTCCTACGTACACGGAATCATGCTCCGTTAGGTCACTAAAGTGTCTCGTATGTATCTGAACCTGGACAGGGCGCCTCGATGCAGTCAGGAGAGTAGTATGTCTGAGGTCGACCATCTCGGTGCATTGCAAGGAGACCCCGTGACACCCGACACCGTCATCGCCACCAGCGGACTCACGAAGCGCTATCGCGACGTGCTCGCGGTCGACGCGCTCGAACTCGACGTCCGCCGGGGCGAGATCTACGGCTTCCTCGGCAGGAACGGCGCCGGGAAGACGACGACCATCCGCATGCTGCTCGGGCTCATCCGGCCGACGTCGGGCGACGTGAGCGTGCTCGGGCAGCGCGTGCGCGAGGGCGACCAGACCTGGCTCGGGCGCGTCGGCTACCTCGTTGAGACCGCGACGGCATACCCCAACCTCACGGTGCGCGAGAACCTCGACATCCAGCGGCGACTCACGGGTGCGCCTCGCGGGGCGGTCGACGACGCGATCGAGCGCCTGTCGCTCGGCACGTACGCGGACAGGCGGGCGGGGCAGCTGTCGCTCGGCAACAAGCAGCGGCTGTCGCTCGCTCGCGCGCTCCTGCACGCGCCCGAGGTGCTTCTGCTCGACGAGCCCGCCAACGCGCTCGACCCGGCGGGCATCGTGGAGGTCCGCGAGATGCTGCGCGCACTCGCCAACGAGCAGGGCGTGACGGTCTTCATGTCGAGCCACATCCTCGCCGAGGTCGCGCACCTGGCCGACCGCATCGGTATCGTGCACGAAGGCCGTCTCATTGAGGAGTCCGGCCGAGACGAGCTCGCCGCCAAGGCGCGGTCGTTCTCGACGACGGCACTCACGGAGCAGGAACGCGCCGACGCGCTCCTGACGATGGACTTGGAACGCTACTTCCTCTGGCGGACGGGAGGCGATGCATGATGTTCGGACAAGTCCTCGCCACCGAGTTCCTTAAACTTCGCCGCAGCAATGTCACGTGGGCCACGCTTGGCGGGCTCTCGATGGGGCCGCTCGGCCTCGCGCTCTTCATGTGGATCGTGCGCGAACCCGGCCGCGCGACACAGCTGGGTCTCCTCGGCACGAAGGCGAACCTCTCGGGACTTGAGGCGACGTGGCCGTCGTTCCTGTCGATGATGACGCTGCTGGTGGGTATCGGCGGCATGATCCTGCTGTCGTTCATCGTCGCGTACGTCTTCGGGCGGGAGTACACCGAGGTCACCGCCAAGAACATGCTCGCGCTGCCGGTGGGAAGGCACTGGTTCGTGGTCACCAAGCTCATCGTGGCGCTTGCGTGGTGGCTGGTGCTCGTCGTCGCCGTGCTTGCCGAGGCATTCGTCATCGGATTTGCGCTCGGACTGCCCGGCTTCTCGTCGAGCATGGCGCTGGCTTCCGCAGGCAACGCGCTTCTGGCGGCGGGCATCTCGTACCTGCTCGTGCCGGTGGTGGCGTGGATCACGGTCGCCGGGCGCGGCTACATGCCACCGCTCGGGTTCGCGATCGCGATGATGGCGCTTGGCAACGTCTTCGGCAAGACCGGCTGGGCCGGATGGTTCCCGTGGTCGATCGTGCCGTCGATGGTGGGCATGGTCGGGAAGCCACAGACCCTGCCGGCGGGCAGCTACGTGGTGCTCGCGCTCACGTTCGTTGCCGGCGTCGCGGCCACGATCGCGCAGCTCCGCCACGCGGATAACTCGCAGTAACGGAGCCACAGGGCCGACCGGACGCGCCTAGTCCTCGCGCTTGGTGACCTCGATGAGGTGATAGCCGAACTGCGTCTGCACGGGACCGTGGACAACGCCGACGGCCTCGTTGAAGCACACGTCGTTGAACTCGCGAACCATCTGTCCGGGCGAGAACTCGCCAAGATCCCCACCGTCGCGGCCGGACGGGCACGATGAGTGCTCGCGGGCGACATCGGCGAAGTCTGCGCCGTCGGCGATCTGCTGCTTGAGGGTGTTGGCCTGCTCCTCGGTGGACACAAGGATGTGGCGGGCTGCTGCACGGGTCATAGGTATCTCCTGTCTCGCTGTCCTGACTTCGCGATTATGAATGCACCGCCGGCTTCGCGCCACCGTTTCTCGGCTCGTGCTGACCGCGTATAGTTGCCGCATGACCACTGAAGAGGAACCCAGCTCGGCTCACGCCGCGGGCATTGCGCCTGGTCGCGCCGACCAACCGCTCTTCATCGCGACCATCGGCCTTTCGTCATTCACGCTCTTCTCTTTTGAGCTGCTCGCCGGTCGCCTGGTGCTGCCGGTGTTCGGTGGCGCTCCATCGGTGTGGACGACCGCGCTGTGCTTCTTCACTGGCGTCGTATTCTTCGGCTACCTGTACGCACACCTCATCGCAACGCGGTTAGGGCAGCGTGTTGGCGGAGTCGTACACCTGGCGGTCGCTATGACGGTTGCGGGGGCGGCACTTCTCGCACCGACCGACCTCACCACCCTGCGGTATCCGGGAATGCCGGCGGCGCTCAATGTGCTCCTCGTGCTGCTTGTCGTGGCCGGTGCACCGGCGTTCCTGCTTGCTACCACGACGCCACTGCTCTCCGCGTGGTTCTCCGGGCGGGGTCGCAATCCGTGGTGGCTCTACGCCGTGTCGAACGCTGCAAGCCTCGCCGGGCTGCTCGCATACCCGCTCTTGATCGAACCGTTCGTGCCGCTGTCTGCGCAGCGAACGGCGGCGGGAATCGTGCTTGTGGTCTACCTGGTGTTGCTCTTGGGCGTCGTGGTGAGCGGTCTGCGAGCACGTCCGGCAGCACCTGTTACGCCGACACGAATCGAACGCTCCGCTCGGCCAGCGCTTCGGCAGCAGGCCGCGTGGCTGTTTGCCGCCGCCATACCCGCCGGTTTGCTGTCCGCGACGACCACCCACCTCGCGACCGACCACGTCTCGGCGCCGCTGTTGTGGATCGGGCCGCTCGGAATCTACCTCGGTAGCTTCGTCATCGCGTTCTCCGCACGTGGGCGGCGGGTGCTTCCACTGGCCGAGAAACTCGTTCCCGCAGCAGCAACGCTCATGTGGGTGCCGTTCATTGCGCGGGTCGCGTGGCCGGCGCCGGTGTTGATCGCGACGCTACTTGCGTCGTTCGCCGTACTCGCGGTCGCCATCCACGGCAGGCTGGCGCTTTCGCGCCCCGATGAGCGGCACCTCACCGGCTTCTACCTCGTCGTCTCTGCTGGCGGCCTCCTGGCCACCGCCTTTGTGGCGCTTGTGGCCCCGCTCGTCTTAAACGACGTCTACGAGTACCCGATCCTGCTCGTTGGCGGCCTGGTCGCACTTTCGCTGCTCCCAGGGGCTGCCTGGACGCCCAAAGCAGGCCGCGGGGCTGCACTGCAGGCCGCAGGTACCCGCCTCCTGCCGTACCTCGCTATGAGCGCGCTGGTGGTCGGAGCGGTGGCCGTACAGTCGCTCGACTCGGCGCTGTTCGTGGGTGCTCTATCGATGGTCGGGGCGCTGGCGATCATCGCCGGACGTAGCCCGCGTGCACTTGCGGTGGCCTCGACGCTCGCCATCCTCGCGACGCTGCTTGTCTTCTCACCAACGCCCCTCGTGCGGGTCCGCAGCTTCTTTGGCATAACCGAGGTGCGCGAGGCACGAAGCGGCACGGCGCGCTCCGCGATCCACGGGACCACGCTTCACGGGCTGCAGTTCGCCGACGCCCGCCGCCTCGAACCGACTGCGTACTATGTGCGCTCCGGACCGCTTGGCGACGTGATCGACAACCTACACGAACGCCGCCCCGCGGGAGCGAACATCGGCCTTGTGGGTCTCGGTATCGGAACGAGCGCCGCATACCAAAGGCCGACCGACTCCATGACCTACTTCGAGATCGACCAAAGCGTCGTCGACCTCGCACGCGACCGGCGATACTTCACCTACCTGTCCGACGCGCCGAACACTCCCCGCATCGTGATAGGAGACGGACGCCTCTCGCTCGCCACGGAGCCCTCGGCCACATTCGACCTACTCATACTCGATGCGTTCTCCTCAGATGTAGTTCCCGCGCACCCGCTCACGCGAGAGGCCATGCGCGGATACGTGCGCGCTCTCAAGCCCGGGGGCGTCATCGCGTTCCATCTGACCAACAGGCACTTCGAGCTTGTGCCTGCGGTTGCCGAAACCGCGCGGTCCATCGGTCTCGACGCACGGGCGCGCACGTACGCGCCGGACGCGGGCGAACAGGAGCGCCTCGCCGCCGAGCCGTCAATGTGGCTGGTGATTGGCGGCCCTGAGGATATGGCCTGGTTCGATGCGGCCGACTGGGTTGAGCCGGGAGTCGGACCCATTCTCACCGATGACTACTCGGACACGATGCGACTCCTGCGCTGGCGCTGAATCGCTCGTGCGCCGTAAGCCCGAACTATGCCGTCGCGGCGACCGCCCGAAGCGACCGGAGTCGCTCGGTCTCTCGCGCCGGGTCCGGCGCCGGGCCGTTGCCGGTCAGGTAGCACATCACCTTGTCGGCGGCCTTGATCGCACCGAGACACACGAGATCGTCGTCGTACTCAAGCGATACGCGGAAGATGCCGTGTCCGTCGCGCTTGAAGTCCCACGAGGTCTCGCCCTTCAGTGACCGAGGCGATCCGGCCTGGGCCATGAGCTCCATCACGACATGCTCGAACAGATGCGGCACCTCGGTGTCGGCCATCTCCTCGGCAAATGAGCGGCTGTCCTCGTTGTCGCACGTATGCCGCTCCAGGCCCGGAAGCAAGGTGAGCGCACGCTCGGCGATGGACTCGTCAGCCGTCGTTCGAAGTGTCTCTGCGTCGCCGACGTCAACGAGAACATCGACCCGATCCGCACATACGGTCACGCTATGGACGCGCATGATTCCCCCAATACATGCTGACGGCGATCAGACGTAGCGCCTACGGCTCCCCAGGTAGTAGGCAAGAGCAACGGCAGCGACCACGACAGCGACCCCCGCTACCACGACTTGCGTCGCACGTTCATCGCGAAGATGACGCACCTCTGAATCAGCGATATCCCTGACCCGCATGGCTTTGCGCCGCAGGTCTTCAACCGTGATCGGACGCTCGGTCGGCGTCATTTCTGCATCAACCTCACCTTGATGACGATGAACACAACAGAGCCGAGCAGGTACACGCCGCCCACCGCGAGCAGCGCACCGGGATACGTCAGCCACTCCGCAAGCAACAAGAACAGCGCGACACCGATAAAGATGAGGCCGACCACGGCGAGACATCCGGCCGCTGAGGCCGACGCAAGTGTAAGACCGAGTCGCTGGATAGGCGCGACGATCTTGTCGCGGACGACAGCCTCCGCCTCCTGCCGCACCCAGTCAGTCGCGGTCTGGAGCAGGTCGGCGATCGAATCGATGATCGAGCCGAGTGCATCTTTCTTTGGAGCGCCGGCATCCGGCATGTGTCGTGACCTCCCTCGGGAAAAGCGAGATGGTTCATACATACCCTAACCGATGAAGCAGCGAGCGACACGGGTGGAAATCGGCTGATCGAACGTCCGGGAAACGAAATGCGGCGCCAGAAGCTCTCACTCCCGGCGCCGCAATCAAGTACAGGCGGAATCTACCTGATGACCCGCCACGTAATCGTGCCGACGCCCCCGAAGCCAAGCGCTTGTGCCGTGCCGGGTCCAAGATCGAACGTCCTGCCGGCAATAAAGGGGCCACGGTCCTGAACGACCGCGATAGTGGTCTTGCCCTTGTACGTGATCTGAACTCGCGTACCAAACTTCATGGTTCGGTGAGCAACTACCATGCTCTTGGGGGTGAGAGTGCCACCGCCTGCCATCGTGTGCCCGTAGAATCCGGGACCATACCACGACACCTTGGCGGACGACCACGAGCTGAGCGGGACAATGGCCTTCTTCGCTGCGGCGGCCGCTGCGGCGGCCCGTGCGGCCAGAACCGCCTTATACGCCTTGACGCGGGCCACCTTCGTGAGTGGCTCGGTCGTCGATGCGACGCCGATACGTGCGGCATTGCGCGTGCTCGTGATACTCAAACGGGAAGTTCTCGCACCCGAGCCGGTCGTGGCTGGGGTTGCAGCCCTTGCAGACTGCGTAGGATAGAGACCGGCGCCTGTAGTGACGACCAACGCGATGAGAAGAACGCTGGCGACCGCCTGGACAGGCTTCAAGAACAGACTATGCACCTTCACACATGACCTCCGGGTCCGGATACAGGACAGACGACGACCCGGGGCATGGACAGACTGCTAGAAGAACTAGAGGAGAAGACGAGGAGAGCTAGCTGTCTCGACCCGGTCGTGCGGACTGGCACTACGCCGTCTACGACCTAACAAGCACAAGCTATGCTGTTGGGTTTGGACCGTGATCCGACTCCCGGTCGACCTCTTGGCCAACGCACTGGAGCCCTTTTTCGTCGGATGTCGACACCCTCGACGCCGGTTCCAGTGCAACCCACATAGGGCGGGTCGCACACGCCGAGCGGCATCCTGCAAGCACAACGAGTACGGACTTTAGCACAGTTCGTGCCAGAAACACCACCTGAGGGAGCCCCACGGCCCCCTCAGGTATGGAAGTTCTTAGGGCGCCGGAGTCGTCTCCGCGCTCCCGGTCAGCGTCTCAAGCGCCTTACCCAGACTCTCGATCGCCTTGCCATAGGCGGCCCAATCGCCGGCCTTCTGCGCTTCGATCGCCTTGAGATACAGATCGCGAGCCGCGCCGACAGTAAGGTTTGGGACACCGGCGCCAGCGCTAGTGTCCGCGCTCGGCGCTGCGCCAAAGACGGCAGCGAGCGCACTCGTGAGGTCTGGCTGCATCGCGACCGAGTCACCGTACGCAACGAGGACGCGCGTGAGCTGCGGCATCGCGGTCTTCTCGGCTTGTAGGTAGAGCGGCTGCACGTAAACGATCGAGTTCTCGATCGGGATTACCAGCATATTGCCGAACAAGACGCTGCTCCCCCGCTGGTTCCACAGCGTGAGTTGCTGGCTGATGACCGGATCCTGATTGACCCGCGCGCTCACCTGTTGCGGCCCCAGGACAAGCTTCTGCTTCGGGAAGGTGTAGACAACGCGCCTACCGTAGTCAGCAGGATCTGACGACGCCGCCATCCAGCCGATCATGTTGTCCTTGTTTCGCGGCGTGAACGGAAGCATGAGCATGAAGTCCTCGGTCTTCTCGCCCGGGAGCTTCATGAGCACGTAGAACGGATCCATCGGCGTACCGTCAACCTCGCCGGGAAGCGCCCACTGGTCTTCTTTGTTGTAGAAGACGAGCGGGTCAAGCATGTGATACGTCTTGTAGACCTCGGCCTGCACGCGGAAAAGGTCCTCGGGGTAACGAAGGTGAGCCCGCACGGAATCAGGCATCTTGGACCCATCCACAACGAGGTCGGGGAAGACCTTGCGCCATGTGGCAAGCACCGGATCCTTCTCGTCAAACGCATAGAACGTGACCGTGCCGTCATAGGCGTCGACGGTGATCTTGACGGAGTTGCGGATGTAGCTGATGCCATTGATTCGCTCCGAGTACGGATATCGATCAGACGTGGTGTACGCATCCACGATCCACATAAGCTTGCCGTCGATAACAGCGGCATAGGGGTCGCGATCGAGCGTGAGCCACGGCGCGAGCGCCCCGATGCGCTCCGTGAGCGTGCGACGGAAGAGCACTTTGCTCTCCGGGGTGATGTAGCTGCTGAAAAGCATCTGCGGTGCCGAGAAGCGCAGCGCGAATGCGGCCCGGCGAACAACGCCGCCGACCGATACACCGGTCTTGCCGGTATACGACGTATTCGCATTCTGGTCGCCGACGGGATAGTCGAACTCCTTGATCTTCGTTGCAGCGATAACGTAGTTCGTGGTGAGTTCGCCGTAATAGACTCCGGGTCGGTCGACCTTGAGGTCGGTGGAACCGGTCGGCGGGATATCTCGCACGATGAACTTGGGGAGACCCTGCCCGCTCGACTCGTTGACGGGGCTTACCACAGCGCCATAGCCGTGGGTGTACACAAGGTGCTGGTTCACCCAGGTCTTGGCCTGCTCGGCAAGCTGCCCGATGTTCATCTCACGGAGAGAAACCAGCACCTGGCGCCGCTCGCCGTCGACGGTATAGCGGTCGACATCGACATCGACGAAATCGTAGTACGGGCGGATACCCTGCAGCTGCTTGTACGACTGCGAGACGATTGCAGGATCCCACAGACGGATGTTCTTGATCGTATCGCTGTCGCCCGCGACGGCCGAGGCGGTCAGGCTCTCCTCGGCAGGGAACGGCCGCACGACTACGTCGTCGATCGTGAATGCCTTGCGGGTCATTGCGATGTTGCGCTCGAGGTACGGCGTCTCGGCCGCGACCTCGTTGGGGGCGACGCGGAACTGCTGCACCAGCGCGGGGTACACGCCACCGACCAGAACCGAGGCGGTGATCCATACGCCAAGTGCGATCGCCGGCAGCTTCCAGCCCTTGAAGCGAATGTTGAGCATGAGCGCGAGACCCGTAAGAATCGCGACGACGATGAGAATCTCGTACGCGGGAATCTGCGCGTGCACATCGGTGTACGAGGCTCCGATGACCTGACCACGCGGCGAGAAGCTGAGCTCGAAGATATCGAGCCAGTACTTGAAGCCCTGGACGACGATCATGAGGCCAGCGAGCACGGAGAGGTGCGCTTTCACGTGCGGGTCAAAGCCCTTGAGGCGCGCCCACGGGCGAATCGCCCCGGTAAGCACGTGGACGACCGCCGTCACCAGAAGCGTGAAGACGAGCGTTCCCATGAGCCAGTCAGCTGCGGTACGAAGCGCTGGCGTCGTGAAGAAGAAGAATGAGAGGTCGCGCCCGAACTGCGGATCGACCTCGCCGAACGGCACCGCCGCCAAAGCGAGCCTGAATGTCGTCCACTGTGCGGCAGCTGCAGCACCCGCAACAAGGGCGGAGACCGCGCTCACGGCGAGAATCGCAGCCGTTGAGAATCGGGCGAGCGCATCGCGAACCTGCTGAAGCGCCATCTCGAAGCGGAAACCAACCTCATCGGTGGCTCTGAGAGTTGCCTTCGGCGCCATCTTCCTCGCAAGCGCGATGTTCGCAAAGAGAATCGCGAAGAAGAGAACGCCGAACACGACCCCGGTAGTCCACTCCGAGGTGAGCCGCGTCCAGAAGACCCCGGACTGACCCAGGTCCTTGAACCACAGCGCGTCGGTGTAGAAAGTAGCGATTCCGCCAGACGCGACAAAGAGCGCGATGACGACTCCAAAGATCACCGAGAATGTTCTGTTCTGTCCTCCGGGAACGCGCGGTTCCGGTGTGCCAGCCATGGTGCCTCCTACAAGGGGGATTGCCGCAGTCTACAGGAAGTCGGACACGTCGACGTTGAGACCGGCCGGGTCGAGACAACGCTCGATCGTGCGGCCCTCGGATTCTTCGGCATTGGAAAGGTCGATATCGCGCGGCTCGGTCATGGTGCCGTCTGCCGCCGCGATGATCCGAACGCGCGGCGCAGTGACGTCGTGGGGGTTGGGCGCTACGACCACGCCAGTCTCGCCCGAGCTGAGCAAAACGACCGAACGCGGCGGGTAGAGACCCATCAGATTGACGAACAACCGCACGAGCGCCGGATCGAGCGCGCTATCAGCATTCTTGACGAGTGTCAGGATCGCATCGTCCTGGCGTCGCGCAACGCTGTACGAACGCCGGGATGTCATAGCGTCGTACGCATCGGCGACGGCCACGATTCTACTTGCGAGGTGCTGCTGCCGGGGCGGGACCCGGTGCGGGTATCCCGTCAGGTCGTAGCGCATGTGATGCTCAAGCACGATCACCACGGCCGCCTTGTCCAGCCCGGGTGTCAGTGCAGCGCCTTCGGCGCCGAACACGGGGTGCTGCCGGATTGTCGCCCACTCGTCTGAGTTCAGCGGCCCGGTCTTGTTGAGCGTGTTGATGTCAATGGACATCTTGCCAAGATCGTGGAGGAGGGCACCCACGCCAAGCGTCGAAAGGAACCGAAAATCGTGTGTGAGCATCGAGCCGAGCGCAAGCGAGAGGATCGCCACGTTCACGGAGTGGTAGAACGTGTACTCGTCGAAGCTCTTGAGTCCGGTCAGTTCCAGCGTGGCATATCGGTTGTTGAGCACATTCTCGATCAGGCTCCGAACAGTCCCTTTGACCCGGGCGACGTTCAGAACCTGACTGGACCGGATGAGGCGCTCGAGTTCTCTCATCAACTCAAGCGCATTTGCGTATGACGCGCGCGCAAGCCTGTCGGCGTCCTCGTCGAGAACGTCCTCCTGCTCACGCGAAACGGCCACTCCGCTGATAGATATGTGCTCAAGTGCTGCGGACTCGACCATCGCCCCAACACCACCGGCGGCGATAACAGTCTCCGGATCGCTCGCAATGATAGTTGCGAATCGAGTCAACTCCGCAGAGGTAAGGCCTCGCTCGAACACGATGTTCCCGGCGCCGATGGAAGTCATGTCGCGAATGAGTTGGTCAAACAGCACGCTGTCCTCGGCAAGCAGTTGTTCGCCAAGGAGCAACTCGTCCTCGTAGAACGTGATGGGTACGTCGACGCCTTCTTCGTGATACGTCTTGATGACGGCGGCCACATCCTCGACGGCCTGCGCGACGGCGGGGTGCTCAAGCGGATAGAAGCGCTTCGCGCGTCGCAACGCATACAGCTTTGCGAGCATGTCGCGTGCGCGACGAACCTGTTTCGCGGAGAACGAGACGGCCCGCGCCGGAGCCTCCGCGGCTGGCGTTTCGGCAGCAGCGGGTGCGTCGCTGGCTACGGCGGCAGCGTCACTGACATCAGCCGCCATGATTGCGTCGGACACCACAGTACCCTGGGATGCAGGCTCGCGTGGCTGCCAGGACGCTTTCCTCTCTTCGTCAGTCATCGCGCACCCCCCTCGCCCTTCGCATCAAGAACGGCCAGTGCGGATTCTGCAGCCGCTCTGATTTCCCGAACTCGTCCGGGGCGGAGAATCGCGCGTCTACCCGCAAGTTCGTTCAGCGCGGCCCGGGCCTCCGGCGCGCCGATGCGACCGAGCGCCTCGATCGCCTCGACACGCGGGCCGACATCGCGGTTTCCGCGACCTTCACCCCGCGCCACCGCAACAAGCGCTGTCATTGCACCGCGCGCACCGATCGTGCCGAGGTATCGTGCGGAAAGGCGCACGTTCTGTGGGTCCTCGTCAGAAAGTGCGGCGACGAGCATCTCCTCGGACAGGCGGTCCTGCACGTTTGAGAGCGCCCGGATTGTCTCGCGGCGAACGCGTGCATCAGGATGCCTGAGTGTTCGGCTCAGGTACGGCAGGACGTCGGAACCGCGCGTCCCGCCGAGCATGCTCACGACATTGCGCACGAAATACCAGCGCGGGTCAGTGACCTTCTCGCCAAGGCGCTGCACGTACCCCGGTGCGATATCCGAAACAAGGTCGACAAGCGCTTTGCGGGCACCCATGTCCTGCTCGTCAGCGAGCACTTCGAGAAGCGGACCGATCGCATGGCCGCCGAGAATGCTCAACAGTCGGCGACACGTCGCGTGTTCCGGCGAATCTTGACGGAACACGCGCATCGCCTTGGCGATAATCCGAATCTGGTCCGGCTGTGCAAGCTTATCGATGGTCTCTTCAACCCGGGCGTGCTGCGCGTCGTCGAGCGAATCATCGCTCGCAAGCGTTGAGAGTGCCGAAGCGGCATCGGCGGCAATCTCGAACTCTCCCCACTCGAGCAACATGACAAGGTTGTCTTCCACCAGTGCGATGAGCGAGCTGAATATCTCCGGTCGCCGCTCGAGTGTCGTCAGTGTGACAAGGGTCATGAGAACGTCTCCGTCACTCACTCCCGCATGCGCCTCTGCGCGAAGAAGCTGCAGCTCCTCATCGTCGTCGTCCGAAACGAGGTCCCGGGATGGCGCAAGATCGATGAGCTTGAGTATCCCGTCAAGCGTGGTTGTCTCGTGCTCCTCAACTTTGCGCGCGATGTGCAGACGCGTAGGCAACGCCTGCTCAAGGAGTTCGTCAACCTCCTCGGCACTTTCGCCAACACCGTGAAACGCAGCGCGCGCGACATCGGCAACCTCATCCTTTGACGCCATGGAGATGAGCGCGAGATTCCTCAAGGCCCGGGAGATGCCGTCGCGCGACACCGGGTCGGGGCTCAGACCTTCGGCCAGGGCGCGGCAGATCTCCTCGAGGTCGAGTTGTCGGATAACCTCGGCGACAGCATCGTCGATGCGCGCGTCGGCGAGCAGGCGGTCGACGAGTAGCCTGTGGCGCGTCCCTGAATCGAGCGCCATGATCGCTTCTGCGACCGAGCGGAAGAGTGCAGAACGATCCTCGGCAAGCTCACCGTGCGCGACGCGAGCCATCGTTGTGACACGCTCAGCAAGCATCGAAACTGCGGATGCGGGGCCCCGAGAGAGCACGGCATCATGCAAGTAGCGCGACACGAGTTTCGGACTCGCCATGAATCGCACAAGCAAACGCTGGTCGCGAGGGCGCAGGGCGTGCGCCATAGCGAGAAGCTCCTCGATGCGCACGTCTTCCGGCGGCCACTGTTCGCTCTCAACCGGCGCCTGCTCAAGCGCATCGGAAACGACCGCATCGATAATCTTCGTCGCAACCTCACCAACAGTGATGCTGTCGATCTGGCGATCCCAAAGACGTGACTCAAAGCCGCCTGCGCCGTCTATATCAGCGGGATCTTCGAGGATGATACCGAGGAATGCCACGACATCTTGCTCGGAGACTCCGGAGTGAAAGCGTACGTCGCAAATCTTGCGAGAGTAAAACTCGCGCGCAAACGTGATGAAGGCCGCCTGCTTCGGCAGGATAGGGAGACCCTCGAACAACAACCCTTCCTTCGTCACGACGAGTCGAACGGCCGATCGCTCGCGTAGTAGGGCACGCAGAGTACCCACGACTTCGCGGGCGTTCTCGCGCGGGATTGTGCTTGACGGCGGATAAAGATTGACCGCTTTGAACGTCACTAGAAGTTGCTTAACGAGGCCTTCGATGGCGGCAGGCGCTTGCTCTCCCGATGTCCTGGCATTCGCCACGCTCGAATTCCTCCCGAATCGTCCCCGGCTAACGCATCAGCCTGTATGCGATTATGCCCCGAGACGCGCCGCGGTGCTATCATCGCCCGCATGGAAACTGCGAACTCTTGTATCGTCTTGGCCTCGGCGTCGCCTCGCCGACGCCGACTTATCGGCTGGCTTGGCGTATCCGTAGACGCAGTAGCTGTCGATACCGCCGAGGACATCACCTCCCCGCTTGCGGCGTTTCCGCCACAGCTGGCCGCGTCGATCGCGGCCGAGAAGGCAGTCGCCGCACGTGAAGAGCACGGCGACGGTTCGCTCATTCTCGCGTTCGACACGATCGTCGTGCTCGATGGCGCGATTCTTGGCAAGCCGGTCGATCTACCGGACGCCTACCGCATGCTTCGCGCACTCTCGGGTCGCACGCACGAGGTCGTCACCGGTGTGGCCCTCTTCACGCCGAACGCCGACTCACCGCGAACGTTCGCGGTCACGACACACGTCACGATGCGAGCACTTTCCGAGGATGATCTCGCTACCTGGGCGGCAAAGGGCGAGCTCCTCGGATGTGCCGGCGCCTACAACATCGAACACCATATGGCTTCGGTCGGGCTGCACGAGTGCTACCACAACGTCGCCGGATTGCCGCTCTGCCATCTCTACGCGGCGCTTGTTTCGGGCGAGTTCGGCGACGTCCCCGATGGTCTCACGGCGCCGGCGGCAGCGTGTGATGCGGCTCGCGGAGTACAGTGCGCTCTCGGCCCGGAACTGTGCGGCGCCTAACCGCGAAGCGCCGTCACGATCATCGATTCGTCCGCATCTGCATCGAGCGGCCTTCCCGTGTGATCGCCGAGAAACCGAACTTCGCGGAAGCCTGCGCGCGCAAGCTCACGCTCGATCAGCGCAGGTGGCATCGAGAAGTGAAGCGAGCGGCGCGAGCGCAGGCTCCAACCGCCGGTCGGGTCTACATCGAGCGTCTTCGGCCACGAGTCAATCGTGTACGCACCGGCATGAACCGCAGGGTCGCGGACGGCGGTCACGAAGTCGAACAGGACGCCGTCGCCGTTAGCGGTGTAGTCGAGAAGTCGCATGAAGAACTTGTCGCCCCCGGGCGTCTCGCGAAAGACGGGGTTCATGGTACGGACGCGGTGTTTGAGCAATCGTTCGTGATTGAGGTAGTGCAGCACGAGTAGACCGCCGGGCTGAAGCGCGGTCGCGAAGTCCGCGAGCGCCGCCTGTAGCCCCGCGAGCGAGCGCACGTGCGGGAGCGCGTTACCCGTGCACGTGACAGCGTCGACCTTCTCGCCGAGGATACCCGCGACTTCGCCAAAACTGCCCTCGACGATGCGCACATCGCTCGCTGCAGCCGCCGCGTTCTCGCGCGCGAGCTCAAGCATGTCGGCGCCCGGGTCGATGGCCGTCACATCGAGTCCCCATGAACGGAACATGATCGCGTGCCGAGCACTACCGGCGCCGACATCGGCAACCGATCGAACGCCGCTCTCCGCGAACATCCGCCTGAAGAACGGCGCCTCGCGGGTCAGCCGACGGTCCCAGTCGACAAGTTCGTCGTACTCTCGCTCCTGGTTGTGCTTGGCCTCGAACACGACTATCCGTCCAGCCCGAAGATACGAACCGCGTTGCCGCGACAGATGAGGTCGCGGTCCCGATCGGATAGTCCGAGCTCCTCGAGCGTGCGAATCTGCTGATACTTGATCCACTTGCGATACGGCGCCGTCGTGCCCGAGTCGGTGCCGAACAGGATTCGCTCGGGACCCATCGCCGTGAGACACCGCTCGAAGACGTCTGCCAGCGTCATCTTCGGCGCATAGTAATCCATCCAGTTGTTCGTGCCGCTCGAGTCCACACACACGTTCTTGCACTGGTATGCGAGGCGCAGCACGCTGTCGAGCCACCCGGCACCGAAATGCGCGACCACGAACGTAAGCTCAGGGAAGTCGCGCGCGACCGGCGACAGATCGATCGGATCCGCGTAGCGCAGGTCACCGGTCGGATCCACGGTGACGCCATAGTGGATGATCATATGGGCGCCAAGCTCCGCAGCCTTCTCGAGGAACGGCCTGCACGCCGGATCCGACAACTTGTAGCAGCGATTGCTCGCAAGAAGCTTCACGCCTTTGAAGCCGGCGGCCATCTCGCGCTCGAGCAACGCGGGCGCGCCCGGGTCACGCGGGTCGACATTGCAGAGCGCCGCAACGTGCCCGCCCGCTGCCGCCACAACATCGCGCATGTACTGCGAGTCGGGCAACACCGAGACCACGAGCGCCTTCGCAAGCCCCGCGTCACGCAGACGCTCTACGTACCAGGCAGCCATCTCTGCGGGCGCGAGGTCCGGCAACGACTCGTTGCGACGGCCGAACTTCTTGTCGCGAGCTGCCTTCTGAAAGCGTTCCGCCGCTTCCGGGTTTGAAGCGATGAACTCCTCGAAGATCGCTACCGAGAAGAGATGCACGTGCGCATCAACGATGTCCCCAGGTTTGGTCGCTGCAGCCAGTTCGATAGACGTTTCGCTCATGGCGCCACTAGCCGACCGGCGGTGATGGTGGCTGAAAACCAGCACTCACTTCGGGCTCGAGGGGCACAACGACTGAAAGCACCAGATACGCGATAAGCGCCGTTCCAAAGTCCACGAGGAACGCGAGCGCGAGATACCCGAGCCTCAGGAGCGTCGTGTCGATCCGGAAGTACGTCGCAAGCCCGCCGAGAACGCCGGACACCCATTTGTCTGAGCGGGAGCGATAGAGCCGCGTGCCTTTCGCCGGCATGTTGATCCGGGCCCCGCGCGTGGCGAGCAGTATCACGACGACGCCGATGAGCACGAGCGCGATCGCGTTGTCGGCACGCCGGACGAGCTCCCACGCGCGAACGAGCGCGTGCGGGATCAGATCGAGTTCGCGTGCGCCAAACCACATGCCCAATGCGATAAGGGCACCGCCGATGATGAGCAGCGGTCCGTTGTTGTCGTTGCGATTCTCGGTCACATTCGCCTCCTAGTAGAACTCGATGCGGACGGAGCTGATTCCTGCGTCCAGCGTGATGTCCCAGAACGCGGCGTCCGAGAACCCTTCAGTCTCGTAGACCTTCTTGTCCGAGGTTCCCTGCACTTCTACAAATTCCGAAGCCTTGTTCACGCTGCTCAGGCCGGTATCGACATGCAGGCGAACGCTTTCGCCGCGCTTGATCCGGACGGTGATGCTTGAGACACCCGTGTCGAGCATGACCGGCACGCCGCCATCAGTCGCAATCGAGTCAACCTCGCCAAGCGCGATGGTCCCCTTCGAGACGCCGGATTTCACCACAAGCTTCGACAGCGACAGCTTCGAGAGATCGGCGTCGATCGTGCTGACGCCCGCATCGATCTCGACATCCCAGACGACATCCCGGTCGAGTGTCACATCGAGGCGACCCACATCCCGGGGAGACACCCAGCTGCCGTCGCCCATGCTCAGGTCGACGTTCGCTTCGTTTCCGGATACACCGACCTCAAACACCGGAGTGAACGGGCTTCTGCCCGACGAAGTCGCGAGCGCGGTTCCGCCGTTGATATTGAGCTGCCCGACACCACCCTTCACCTGCGCGCGACCCTTCGTGACCGCACTCGTGTGCGGCTCACTGAAGTCGAACGATTTCGTCGGGGTCGTTGCAGACGACGGTAGTGTCATGACGAACGGCCATTCAATTGACCTCTCGGTGCTGGCGGGCATCACCAGAGCGCCATACACGAGCCCCGCAATGACGACCAGGCTCGAAAGCACGCGCAGCCACGAGTTGTCCGTCCCGCGTCCGATGATGTCGACACCCGCAGCCACCAGCAGGATCGGCCACAGCGAGAGGATGTTCCACCACACACCCCATGGAATCATGCCGAGCGTATTCCCGAGGAGAATCAGACCGACTGCGACGAGGGTCAAGCCCTCGGCAGCGCGCTTGAGTTCCATCTAGCGTCGCACCCCCTTGAAGACGGCGCTCAGGCCGACAGCAACGATGAGGAGTGGCCAAAAGCGCCATACATCGACGCCCGGCACGAACTCATTAACGAGCAATATGATCCCGATGAGCACCAGCACGAGACCGAAGCCCACGCCGCGACCTGTTGAGCGCTTCTTCGCGGGCGCTTCCAGCGTCGTCGCGGCGGGCGACTGCGCCCAGGACGTCGCCTCGGGCGCAGCTGGCTCGGGCATACCCGGATCGATGACCGGCCCGTTACTCTCACTCACTATGAGCACCTCCAGGTCTTGAGGCACCTGCACGTGAGGTGCCGCCTCCACAGTACCCATACCCTCAGGCTCTTCGGGCACAACAACAGACATGATGAGATACGCGAGAACGATGCCGCCCTGCGTAACGACTGCGAGAAACACCGTACCGACCCTGACAAGCGTCGGATCGATCGAGAAGTAATCGGCCACGCCTGCACACACGCCGCTGATCATGCGGTCGCTACTGCTGCGATACAGTTTCTTTTCCATGCGTGCCTCCTTCATCACGGACTTCGCCCCTGGACACACGAAGTCGCGAGATACGCCTACGCCGAACCAACTCGACACGTACCGTAAGGTCACCGTGAGCGACGATTTCGCCTTGCACGGGGATGTGGCCGAGCTCCATAAGGACCCAACCTGCGACGGTCTCGTACTCCTCAGACTCCGGCACGTCCAGATCGAGGAGATCGCGCGCCTCCTCAACCGAAAGCAGCCCGTCGATGACCCACTCGTCGGGACCGAGCGTGGTGATGTACCGCCGCTCACGGTCAAACTCGTCCGCCACTTCGCCGATGATCTCCTCGACGATATCCTCAATTGTCACCAACCCGGCAGTGCCACCGTACTCGTCCACAACGACCGCGAGATGGTTGCGCGCCCGCTGCATATCCGACAGCATCGCGAGAATCGGCTTGGTCTCGGGCACAAAGACCGCCGGGCGCGCGTACTTGGTGACTGACTCCGACACGCTTCCCGCCGAGGCCGGCCCGACCAGGTCCTTCAGAAGCAGGATTCCCACGACCGAATCCGGGTCGCCGCTGTAGACCGGCAACCGCGAGTAACCCGACGTGCGGAAGAGCTCGATCGCCTCTTTGATCGTCGCTGTATCCTCGAGCATCACCGCATCAACGCGGGGAACCATTACCTCTTTGGCGACGGTATCCCCGAGCGCGAAGATCTCGTGGATCATGCGCTTCTCCTCGTCGAGAAGCGTTCCCTGCTCGGTAACGAGGAGCTTGATCTCTTCCTCGGTCACACCGGGTCGCACCGACCCCGGCTTCACGCCAAGGATCCGTGCGGCCGCATCGGTGGAGCGCGACAGTACCCAGATGAGAGGCGCGGTCACCCGCTGTAAAACGGTGATCGGACCGGCAACCGACTTCGCTACACTCTCGGCCCGCTGAAGTCCGAGACGCTTCGGGGCGAGTTCGCCGAAAACAAGTGTCAGATATGAGATGACGACCGTCACAAGAAAGACCGACAGCCCCGCCGAGATGTTCGACACCCAGCCGATACCGAACGTCTTCAGCCAGGTGGCGATCGGCCTGGCCAGCGATACCGCCGCGGTCGCCGAAGCGCCAAACCCGACGAGTGTGATCCCGACCTGCGTAGCGGCAAGAAAGCGCGAAGGATCACTGGTGAGTTTGAGAACAGCACGTGCCCGGCTCGAACCATCCTCGGCGTCGGCCTTGAGCGCGGCCCTGCGGGCGCTCACAAGCGCAATCTCGGCAGCGGCGAAATAGCCGTTAAGCACAATGAGTACCGCGACGAGGAACAACTCTCCGATGTATGCGTCCATGCCGATAAGGTTACCGTAAGTGAGCTCTAACAAACGACGCGGTTCGAAGATACTGAATAACACTGCGGGCCAACGGGTTTACGGCACGCCCTGGTTGCCGGAGAATCAGGACGGCCCGAGTGGTCTGCTGAATGGGGGTGAGCGATCGGTGGTCGATGAAGCAACTCAACACGTGATCGACACCGTCGTCAGATCACTCGCGACCGCCGTGAAGACGCTACGGCTCTACCCTCCCACAAGCCCGATCCCCCGACAGACCGCCGAAGCCGCGGTTGACGCGCTTACCCGCTTCTTCGTCGGCGAGCCGGTCCTCGCCCTGACAGTCGTCCGCAACGGCTTCTCATACGCCGGGGCACCGATCAGCGCTCCGGGTTCTGTGGAACTCGCGGACATGCTTACCGGCCACGGCATCGCCGAGGTCGACATCATGCCCGGTGTGCTCACGGATGACCTCATCGCATTCCTCGGCGTCATTCTGAAAGACCCGGAGAACGTGCGTGCTGCTGGCGGTCCCGGCGCGATGCTCGCGGCGATCGGGATCGAGACCGTCCGCGTTTCTGACGTTGCGCTGACGGTTATGGAAGCTGACTCCTTCGCGCAGGCCGAGGACGTCGACGAGTTCCTGCGCGAGCTTGCAAGCGACCCTGACAAACTCGCCCTGTGGCTCTCAAGCGCAACGACCGGCGATCCGGCCGCGCTTGCCGAGGGCCTCGCGGAACTCTCCACGGTCGTCGGCGCTGGCGGCCTCGAAAACCTCATGACCTCACTTACCTCGGCATTCCTTCAGCAACAACAAGACGGCCGCGACGTTCTCCTGAAGCTGGCGGTCAAGAACGAGAATACGAGTGCGCTCATGTCCTCGGTGCTGGGGAACCTGAAAACGGGTGATATCGCGACATCTCTGGCAGGCGGCCTCTTTGGCAAGAACGTGCTCTCCATGTCGAGCATGCTTGCAGGCCTGCCGCTGGGGGCGCGAGTCTCCGAGGTTCTCGCCGAGGTAAAGCCGCTTCTCGCAACTGCGGGACACTCCGCCAGGGAGCTCTCATACCTCGAGCACATGCTTGAAGTTCGCGAGCGCGAGACGCCCGAGGCACCCATCACCGAGCAGCGCCCTGACTACGCAAAGGTCGCCGCGATCGCCGAGGTGAAACCCGAGGAGTACGAGCGGGCGCGATCCGAAGTCCAGTCCTCAATGGCTCGCATGAACGCCACCAGCGTGGCGACGATGTTGCAGCTCCTCGACCAGCAAAGCGATTTTGACCTCTACTGCAAGACGCTCGATGGTCTTGCTTCCATCATGCCCGCGCTCTTTGAGATGCGGGACCTCGCGCTTGCCAACAAGGTCATCGTCGAACTCGCATCTCGCGAGGCACGGACGGATAATCCATGGCCCGAACTCACCGCGCGACTTCGCGAAACGATCGCCAAAGCGACCGGCCCCCGGTCGATGTCAGCCCTCCTACATGCAGTGGCCGACGACCCCTCACTCGCAGCGGTCGCACGAGATGTCATGCGCCGATCCGGCACTGCCGGACAGGCAGCATTCGTCCGCGAGGCGATCGGCATGCGCGACGGCGACGGCCTTAAGCTTGCCGAGGAGGTTCTCGGACGTCGCATCATCGACCTGCTGATTGCCGAGGCACCGCAGGCCCAGTGGTTCTCCCTCGGAGCCATCGTTGGACGACTCGCCTTAGAAGGCGATCCCCGAAGCCAGAGCGCCATCGAAGCGCTCATGAAACGGTCGGACGAACCTTCCCGACAAGAAGTTGCCAAGGCACTCACCTCCGTCGGTTCGGACATGGCGCTCAGACAGATCGCAGCGCTGATGCGTGACCCAAGTCCGGAGGTGGCGATCATCGCAATACGTGCGGCGGGACGCTCCGTTGCCCCCGGTGCCGCAAGCGCCCTCGGGAAGCGCTTCGATGAGCTTGATTGTGACAACAAGGACTTCCTCGCATGCCGGGACATCATTTCCGCGCTCAGTCGCTCGGTCGACCCGGGTGCCCGCGGGGTACTTGAGAAGATCGCCGCGAGAAAAGCGCTGATCAAGCGCGGGCACTTTGCCGAGATAGGCGATCTTGCCAGAGAGGCGCTCGCCGCCTGCAACAAGGAAGGCGGCCGCTGATGGACGAGCGACTCGCAGTCGCAGCAGTCGGGGCGCTGTCGGCGACTCGAAAGGCGATGCACCTCTACCCTCCGGCACACCCGAAGTACCGCGAGACGGTCGATGACCTTGTCACGTCACTTGGTGCGTGTGTCATCGATGAGCCATTCACGCTCAACGCCCATCTCGGGCGTCTCTACCATGAGAGTCAGGTGCTTTCCTCCGACGCTCCCGGAATGCGATCGATGACCGAGGCGTTCGAAGCGCACCGGATCGAGAGCCTAACGTTCCAGAGCGACCTCTCAGAACACGACGCAGTCACGCTTGTAGAAGTGCTCGGACTGCGGCCGTCAGCCTCACTGGATATCGCAGAGGAGCTTGAGCGGCGCGGCGTCAGCAGCATCGCGGTGTGCGCCTTCATCGATGAGGAAGCTGAAGAGGCCGAGGAGCGCGACCGCGTACGCGAGCAAGATCGCGCGCTCTACCGGCGGTTGCTTGGCGTGCTGCGCACGCTCACGGCCCGAATCCAGCAGACCGGCGACCCGCAGGTGGGCGACGCCGGAATCATCGTCGAAGGTATCCTCGCCCGCCTCATGGACGACAGCGCTGCGGTACTTGGTCTGGCGACGATGGGTGGACAGAGCGAGTCGCGCCTCTTCCACTCCATCAACACGATGATCTACGCGCTTACACTCGGCGCAGCACTCGGGATTCCCGAGGAAGGACTCACCTCACTTGGTGTGGCGGCGTTGCTTCACGATATCGGCAAGGTCGCCTTCGATGAGGACGATCCTGAACAGGCCGACGCCGTGCACTTCCTCCACCCGAAAGTCGGCGCCGATATTCTGTCCCGCCTCCCCGAGCAAGACAGGGCACCGATGCTTGTGGCCTACGAGCATCATATGGCTGCGGATGGATCTGGTTTCCCGGAGCGCGAGGCGGACTACGTCACCCACCCGTACAGCAGGATGGTGGCAATCGCCGATCGTTACGATCGTCTGACGACACCGGAAAACGGCGACCTGGCCCTTACGCCCGATCAGGCGGTCATTCAGCTCCTGCGTGACACGCTGGGGCTCCTCGACCAGACGCTCACGCGGCTGTTCGTCAAGGCGCTTGGAGTCTTCCCGGTCGGGTGTGTTGTGCGGCTGACGGATCACTCCGTCGGCGTCGTCTGTGCGCCCGGCGAGGACCCGCTCTTGCCGAGGGTGCGCCTCATGTACGACAGCGACGGGCTCGAAGACGCCTCGGGGCGCGAGATTGAGACGGCAGAATCGGGCCGAAGCATCGTTGAGATCGTCAGCCCGGACAACCTCGCAGTGACCGTGTCCGATCACCTCTAGAGCCAGGCGCGCCCTGCTCAGGAGTGCGGGTTGATCTTGCGAAGCACGAGGGCGATCAGCGCGAGTCTACGGTTCCGGTCCTGGCAACCATCCACAAAACTCGTGACCGTGTCGCGCATCTCAATCGAAGGCTTGTAACGGATAAGTCCGCCAGCGAGCGCAAGGATCTTGCCGTCACACAACGCGATGATCTCGGGATTGAGTTCCTCGGCGCGACGTCCGAGTCGAGATGCCAGACCCTCGATATCGAGGACGGCGTCAGGGTTGCGATGAAAGAAAACAAGGATGTCCCACGTCAGCAGCGAGCGCACGTGACGGTCGACGAAGGCCATGACTGATGGTCCGAGGACCCCTTCGAGGTCGTACACCCGTTGCCTTCCTCGAAACCGCAACCACACAGGACAAAACCTCGCGATGCCTCGCGAACGCTTGCGGCGGGTGCCCCTCCTCGTCGCGTGCTACGGCCGGCATCTCTCGAGCACACTCATTTAGTGTAGCGCATCACAAACAACTTACTACGCCCTGGGAATAAACGGATATTCTGCGAGTATAAACGGTTTCCCTGGGTGATGAACGGCTTGACGAGCGGTCGTCTCTGCGCGGATTCGCGGCGCCTTCAGGTGCTCGCGGCGTGCGGAAAACGTGGAGCCAACTGCCCCTATTTGTACCCGGCAAAGACCTCGTACGAGACACTTTCGTGGGCTAGGCCGAGATCATCGACGACCTTCCGCATCGCCTCAACCATCGGCGGCGGCCCCGCGACGATCCAGTGCAGCGAGACCGGATCGTCCACGTTCGCGCGGACAAGCTCCGCCGAGATGAAGCCAGACGCGCCACTCCAGTCAGGGCCAGGGTGATCCAGTGTCTCCACATACGCGAAGCCCGGAACGCTGGTAGCGTAGCCACGAAACTCCTCGCCATACGGTATGCACGTCTCATCCCTGTTGCCATAGAAGAGCGTGATGCTCAGGTCGCTCTTCCGCAGAACCGCGTGACGGATGATGCTGTGCGCCGGTGTAATCCCGATGCCACCCGCGAGAAAGCCGATCGCGCGCGCATCGTCGGGGACGGCGAGCCGCCCTTTCGGCCCGCTGACCGAAACCGCCGCTCCCGGCTCGAGCGCCAGCAGCGCATCCTTGAAAGCAGATCCGGTCAGCCTTGTGGTGAGCTCGATTGCCGGATCGTCCGGGGCATCAGCATGCGAGAAGGGCTTCGAAACCACGCCATCGCGAGTATCAAGCGTCAGCATGAAGAACTGGCCCGGCTTGAAGTCATAGCCCTCGGGCCGAGAGAAGCGGAATGTCGCGACACCCTCGCCGCAATCGGTCCGACCGATGAAGACGACCTCGTACTCCCCCGCACTCATGAAATACCTGCCCAGGGCGTTCCTCGCTGGATGATCGCGGCAAGGTCGTCAGCCGGAATCGGCCGGCTGAAGAGGAACCCTTGCGCCATATCGCACTTGAGAAGTCGCAGGTACTGCAGTTGATCTGGCGTCTCAACGCCTTCTCCGACTGCATGGGACCTGAAACTGTGTGCGAGGGCAATAACAGCGGCAACGATTGCAGCATCGCCGGCGTTGCTGTCGATGCCGTCGATAAAGGAGCGATCGATCTTGAGCGAATCGAAGTGGAATCGCTTGAGATAACTGAGTGACGAGTAACCGGTTCCAAAGTCGTCCATCGCCACCTTGACTCCCATGGAGCCTATCTCGGACATGATCTCGGCCGATGCGACGGGATCCTCCATGATGATGCTCTCGGTGATCTCCGTGGTGAGATGGCGACCCTCGATGCCGTTCTCGCTGATTGCATCTCGCAATGAGCCACACACGTCGCCATCCTTGAACTGACGTGCACTCACGTTGACAGACACCGAGAGTTCCGCCAGCCCGGCTTCTCGCCACACACGAACCTGACGACATGCCTCGTGGATGACCCAGTCGCCCATCGGAACGATTAGCCCGCTATCTTCCGCGACCGATATGAACGCGCCGGGCGCGAGTAGGCCATCGGTGGGATGATTCCAGCGAAGGAGCGCTTCTACCGCCGTCATATCGCCGCCGGGTATCGTCACGATCGGCTGGTAATACAGGGCGAACTCTCCTTGCTCAAGCCCACGTCGAAGATCCGCCTCCGTTCGCGAGTATCGCTCCGCCTCGTGCTGTAAGCTCTCGTCGAAGATCTCGTAGCGGCCGTGACCTTGTTGCTTGGCCCGGTGCATCGCCGAATCGGCGTTTCGGATGATCGCATCCGTTTGGAGCTGAGAAGCGCCACCGCCGATCACGGCTCCGAGGCTCGCTGACAACACAACCGACTCGCTGTCGCTCGCAAATGGCGAATTGAAGGCGCCGAGTATGCGCTCGAGCAGCTTCAGGGGTCCGCTACCTCCAGCGTCCACGTCCGAGAGGATGGCAAACTCGTCGCCACCGGTACGGGCGACCACGTCATCGGGGTGAACCGCCTCGACAAGACGACCGCCGACCTGGGCGAGAATGCGATCGGCCGCCATGTGTCCCACGCGCGCATTCACCTGGCGGAAGCCGTCGAGATCGAGATAGACGACCGCAAAGCGGTACTCCGCATCATGCGACGCCCGGCTCACCATGAGCCGTAGCCGATCGAGAAAGTGTGCGCTATTCGAAACACCCGTAAGCGCATCGCGTGTCGCGCCCTCGGCAAGTGAACGTTCCCGTGCAAGGTCATCGGTCAGGTCCGTTACGATGAGCAGGAGTGCGGGTGTACCCTCGAATTCGACACTCGTGCAGTAGACCCCGGCGTCGAAGGCATGACCTGACTCATCGGTGTGCGTCCAGGGGCCGGAACGGTGTCCTGCTGCTGCAGCCTCGACGAGCATGACTTCAAGTCCTACCCGCTCTGTCTCCCGCCAGAGAAGTTCTGCAGATGTACCCGTAAGCCCGCCGGTCACGCCATAGGTATCCTCGGCGCGGGCGTTCGCAGCAAGTATCTTCAGGCCCGGGCGCTCCAGAACGAGCGCAGGCAGCGGACTATTCTGGAAGAGGTCCTGGCGATGGCTCTCTGTTTGAGCTGTCATCCCACGCTCCTGTTACTCTCGCGCCGCTGTCTGATTGTACCCGCATTCGGAAACCGCTCTCACACGGGTACAAACTACATACTCGGCCTGGAGGTATACATGCGAATGCGAATGCGACTCATAGCGGTCATCCTACTCATCGCCGCGGTTCTCACCGGGTGTAGTGGACCCGCTACCGGGGGCGGTCCCCAGAACGCACCTCGAGGCGATGTGACCAGGCTCGATGGAGTCCAGATTCGTGAGTACAAAGGCGAGAAGCTCGGGTCAGTCGACGACTTCAGAGAGAACTCGATCAAGGGCCCCCAGCAGGTGGACAGGGAGACCTACCGACTACGCGTGAAGGGCCTCGTGAATGCTCCTCGCGACTACACCTACTCGCAGATCACCAGCGGGCATGCGGCGTACGAGAAGGTCGTCCAGCTCGACTGCGTGGAGGGCTGGAGCGTGAAGGTGCTCTGGCAGGGCATTCTTGTCAGTGACCTCATCAAGGAAGTCGGTGCCAAGGGCTCGGCGAATACGGTGATCTTCCGGGCCGCCGATGGTTACTCGACCTCGCTGCCCCTCTCGTATATCGAGGACAACGCGATACTCCTTGCGTACCGGATGAACGGCGTCACCCTCCCGGCGGAGCGCGGATTCCCGCTGCAGCTCGTCGCTGAAGACAAGTGGGGCTACAAGTGGGCCAAGTGGATCACCGAAATCGAGCTTTCGGACGACCCGGCGTACCGCGGCTACTGGGAGAGCCGGGGCTACTCGAACTCCGGAGACAGGGACAAGAGTTCGCGTGGCGACTAGATATGGGCGTTTTGCGCTAGGCCTGCGGTAGTACGAAGAGCATGACCGCGAGGAAGTGGCACACGCTTCCGCCCAGCACGAACAGGTGCCATACGGCATGCATATACGGGATCTTCTTGAGGACGTAGAAGATCGTCCCGAGCGTGTAAGCAAGACCCCCTGCAGCAAGCAGCCAGACGCCGGTCGGCGCGAGGTTCTCGATGAGCGGACCCATCGCAACCACGACCAGCCAGCCCATACCGAGATAGACGGCCGCCGATACCCACTTTGGCCGATAGACCCAGAACGCCTCCAGGGCGATTCCCGCGGCGGCGAGCGACCAGACGATACCGAACAGCCACCACCCGCCTGAATCCCGAAGCGTGACAAGCGTGAACGGCGTATAGGTGCCGGCTATGAGTAGATAGATTGCGGAGTGATCGATGATCTTGAAGACGTGGCGCGCCTTCTCGCCGGGAATACTGTGATAGAGCGTCGATGCCATATACAGCAGAAACAGGGTGACGCCGTACACGATGGAACTTGCGAGATGCCAGCCGTTGCCCCTGGTCGCAGCCACTGCCACTAGCAGTATGAGCGCGGCAATACTGAGGGCGACGCCAAGGCCGTGGGTGATCGCGTTGGCGATCTCCTCGCCAAGCGAGTAGCTCCGGCGCTCCTTGGCGGGCTTCTCATCTGACAGGCTGTTCATGGTCGCGTCAGTTCCCGACATCGATGACATCTGTACCCTCCGTAACGATATGGCACGCCACGCACGGGCGACCGAAGTGACCGGCTGGCTTCTCCTGATCGGGCGAAACCGGCAGGATCATCACATGCACTGCAACAAAAGCAAGACCCGCGACCGCGAGGAAGCCGACGACCACGTACATCGCGCGTTTCCACAGCGGGAGCGGCTGGTTTGAATCGATTGGCTCTTCAGTCATGGACCTCTCCTCTGGAATACAATGTGTACTGTACCACCGTAAATCGGGAAGGCGAGCGTATGTGCGAGTTCTGCGTGCAGCACGGCGACGGAAAGCTCTGGTATCTCGAGGCGTCGAATTACGCGTATGACCTCGAAAACGATCTGGAGCGACGAGGATACCTCGTCGAGTTCGTCACCACCTTCGATAAGCGAATGACGACCGGCATCAAGGTGCTCGACATGATGAAGGTCGTCCCCCGGCCGATCGGTGACGCGATACGAGGCGTCGTTTCCAAGCGCCAGCAGAAGGACCACTTCGGTCAGCCGGTTCCACTCGAAGACTGCGAGAAGATCCTCGACATCGCCACGAGCGTCGTGCAGCTGCCCTGCGTGTGTCGCCACCGCGAGGGAGAGCCCGAAGAGGGCTACTGTCTCGCAATCACGGTCGGTCCGGTCGACGGGGCGCTGGATGAAGCGTTTCGCGGCTTTGCAGACGGACCCGACACTTCGAAGTTCCAGCGCCTTAGCAAGGACGAAGCGCTTGCCGTGCTTCGCCGTTGCGAGTCCGAAGGGCTGATGCACTCCGTCTGGACATTCAAGACGCCGTTCATCTCGGCAATCTGTAACTGCAACCTGGCCTCCGGCTGCATGGCGATGAAGACGACGCTGGATTACCACCTCAAGGTCATGTGGAAGGGCGAGTACGTCGCCTCGGTCGATTCCGATCTCTGCACCGCCTGCGGGGCATGCTTCGGCCGCTGCCCGTTCTCCGCGATCAAGCCCGACCTTGCGAAGCGGGCCGTCGTGACAGCAGAGGACTGCTACGGATGCGGAACATGCCGCTCGGCCTGCCGGAAGAACGCCATCTCACTTCGCGCGCGCGGGCTCGTACCGGAAGTCGCGAACAGCTGGTAGGAACAGCTACCGCGGCGCGAACCGACCGACATCGTCTCCGTCGAGAAGCTCCCAGTCGCCCTCGACTCCCTCGCCGAGCGCGCCGAGTTCTGCATGGAGCATGGCGATGCCACAATCGAGGCGCCTGGATACCTTCGGCGTCTTCAGCCCCTCGCAGCCGATGACGAGCGCGCCTTCTTCGAGGCGAAGCTTCCAGGGCTGACGGTGCATCGCCGACGGCGCTACCTGAACAGCGGCCGCTGCGGCCCGGGCCCAGGTGGGCCACTCGTCAGAGCCAGGAGCGAACTCAGCGACATCTTTGCGGCGCTTGGGCCTGCCAAGACCGAAGACAACCCGCTCCTTCATGCTGATCCGGTCGACGGCGTGACCGAGCGGACTAACCGCAAACAGCCGCTCGCCCGAGCGTGCACCCGCGAGCCTCGTCCCTTGTGCCGGATCGAAGAGCCCGCCAATCCAGCAGGTTGCAAGACCAAGGCGCGAGGCCTCAAGCACCGCAGCTTCTCCGGTATAGCCGATAGCGGCATCGACGCCTGCCTCGCCTGCCCGGCCGATGAACGCGAGTGCGGATGGTGCATTCGAGACGCCCCCATACGACCCGAGAATCCCCAGGAAGAGTGCCTGCGGTGCGCTCGGAATGAGCACGACCCGCGCCGTATCAAACGGGCGGAACGTCTCGCAGTGCTGCGCGAGCGCCTCGAGGGCCTCGGCACCCAGCGCGATTCCATCGTACGAGCGCCGTGAACGACGCTCCCAGAGGGCCTCAAGCCACCCGGCCGCGAGGGCCGGATCCGCAAGTCGCGCCACGGCCATCAGCTACACCGAAGCGGAATGCGGAGCGTGAACGCCGCGCCTCGACCGGGCTCGCTCTTGACGCTGATGCTTCCCTGGAGAACCCCTGCCAGACGCTTGCTTACGGCAAGGCCGAGGCCGGTTCCCTCGTGGGTCCCCGCCGACTGCCTTGTGACCTGGCGAAACTCCTCAAAGATGTGGGGCAACTCGGCGGATTCGATCCCGACTCCCGTATCGCTCACCGTGATCACGCACTCGTCTTCAGCGTAGGTCGCCTCAATCGTGACAGTGCCCGCAGTCGTGTACTTCAGAGCATTCGAGAGCAACTGCAGGATGATTTGCTCAAGCTTGTTTCGGTCGGTGTACGCATCAAGCGATACATCCTGCGGCATGCGAACCTCCAGGCGGAGGCCACGCTCTTCGGCAACAGGCCTGATACCGAGAGCGACCGAGTCTATCAGCTCACCCACATCAAACTGTTCGGGGTCACAGCGCTCGACACCGGTATCGAGCCGGGAAAGTTCAAGCACGTCATCGAGAAGTGCGGCGAGCGTTCGTCCGGCATCAAGGATCATGTTCGTCTGAACCTGCTGTTCGTCATTAAGTGGGCCCGCCATGCCCCGACTCATCAGGTCGCTGAAGCCGATGATCGTGTGCAGCGGCGTTCTAAGCTCAAGGCCGACGTTCTCGTAGAACGATTCGCTCGCGATCGTTGTCTGCTGAAGCTCGGCGTTGGATTTCATGAGGTCATCGGTGCGGCGGCGCAGCAGACGCTCGAGTTCCTTCTTGTAACGCTCAAGCTCAGAGGCGGCGTGATGGCGCTCGGTGACGTCGTGGATGATGGTGTAGAGGAGTTGTCGTCCGTGCACCGCGATCGGACCCGAGTAGACCTCGACGTCGCGAACCGACCCGTCAGCAAGCCGATGGTGGAACTGGAAGTAGTCGCGCGTTCCGTCGGCCGCCCGCGACAGCTCTTTGCGAACATCGTCAGGATCGAGCGTGTTGATCTGCATGACGCTCATCGTGGTGAGATCCTCATGTGTGTGCCCGTAGAAGGCGCATGCAGCGTTGTTTGCGTCGAGAATCTGTGTGGAAACGGGATCGACGAGCATGATCGGCAGATGGCTGTCCTCGAAGAGGGCCGAGTAGCGCTCCTCGCTTTCGCGCAGGTCACGCTCCGCGCGTAAGTGCCGGAGAGACGGCGCGATCCGGGCTGCGAACAGCCGCACCATGCCGCGAACAATCGCTGGGGACTCGATCGGGTCGCGAGAGTAGACGCCCAACACGCCAACCCGACCGCCGTATTCATCGAAGAGGTAGGTGCCGACGTACGATTCGAAACGCTCTTTAGCCGCCCAACTGTCGTCAGGGTAGGCCGCGAGCAACCCGTTCGCCTGGACCATTGCACGGCGCCCGCGAGAGCCGGTTGCCGGGGTCCCGACCATCTCCCACTGGAAGTCCGTAAGAATCTCGCCGTCGAGAACAGCGGCAAGCGTATTCCCGTGTGTAGGCCGGTCGGGCTCAATCTCAGCCAACACGCCGCCGTCAGATCCAAGCCGCTCCACGAGCAGCCGGAGAATCGGGAGGAACGACACATCCTCCGCCCCCGCCGATGCGTCGAGAGGATGTGGATGCAGCGCAGCACCGTCGCGCTCGTCAGGTGAGTCATAGGCGAAGACGATCGCACCGCCGGGGGCACCATGGCCAGTCGCGAGCGGCGCCACCACAAACGACGTATCCTCCGACCGCGACGTCGCTGTTCGAATGCGACCTTCGATCGTGAAGAACGAGGCAGCATCTTTAGACTTGCTCGTGATGAGCTCCCAGAGATCCATTCCGTCGAATGTGAGAACGCGCCGGTCAAGCCGGTCCGGGGCTGCGACGAGAAGGTGCTCTGCGGGACGATTCACCAGCGTTATGCGACCGTCGCCTGCGTAGACAACGATCGGGGTCGGCATCATTTCCGCGAGCGCGTCAATGAACGCCAGGGGGCCTAGTTCAGCCGCCTGCGAAATCGCGCCCGGGCTGCGGTCGTCGAGTTGGCTCACGCCTGTATCCTTCGTGACTCGGTGAGGGTATCTCCGATGATGACGTTTGAGGAGGGTCGACGCAACGAGCACGCACCTAGTCCGAGGCCGGACGCCGCCCCTTCATTGTGACGAGCGTGACGCCAACGAGGGCAACTGCGCCGCCGAGTAGCGTCATGAGACCCGGCACCTCATGTATCCATATCCAGGCAATGACCGTCGCATTCACCGGCTGTACGTACAGGAAGCTTGAGGCGATGGACGCCGGGAGCTTCGAGAGTGCGTGCGAGTACAGCACGTAGGCGATGGCGCCCGGAAAGATGCCCATGTAGACGACCGCCACGATGGGTCCCGTCCCCGCATGCGGAAACTGCTCGAGCAATCCTGGAAGGAACACGAGCATCGGTAGCGTCCCGAGCCAGATTGAGTACGAGGTGAACGCAACCGGGCTGTACTTGTCGAGCAGCGGCTTGGAAACCACGAAGTAGCCTGCTGTGCTGACTGCCGCGAGCAGTACAAGAAGCGCCGCAGGCTGCAGCGCCACGCCGCCGCCCTCGCCGAGCGTGATCAGCGCGACACCCGAGAACGCGACGGCGATACCCACCCAGCCCCACACGGTGAGGCGCTCGCCAAGAAGGACCATCGCCATCAACGCCGTGAAGATCGGCCCGGAGGAGATGATGAGACTCGCCGCGCCCGCCGTCACCGCCACCTCGCCGAAGTTCAGCGCGATGTGATAGATGGTGATGCCGAGAACACCGGCAAGCGCGATTCTCGGCACATCGGCGAAGTCGGGTAGTCGCATACGCGTCGCCAGTGCAAAGACTGCGAGGACCGCGGAAGCGGTCCCGAAGCGAAGCAGGGCGACCTGGCCGGGACCGAAGCCGACAAGCCCGGCCTTGATGCCCGCGAACGCGGACGCCCACAGCAGGAGCGCGACGGCGACTGCGATGCCGGTTGCGGCGTCGATTCTTCTCGGCACGCTACTCGAACCTCAGCAGGCGTGAGCCAAGGAGGAGCGATACGGCCGCAAAACCGAGGAGGACGAGCGACGGGACGACCGCCGCCTCCATCCCCTGGTTGCGTGCGACGACGTCAGTGAGACCCATGACCGCCCAGCCGGTGGGCGTGAACTTCGCGATCGTCTGCATGAAGGGCGCCACGACCTCGATCGGCCACAGACAGCCACCGAGCATCGCAAGGCCTGTCGAGATGAGCGGGCTGAGGCCGCTCAGTTGATCGCGCGTGCGCACGAGCGCGGACACGAGCACGGCGAGCCCGGTGCCGGCAAGCACGTAGGACTCGAGCACGACGAAGACCGCGAGTGGATCGCGTCCCCACGGCACACCAAAGGCGAGCGCGCCAACACCGACGAGGATGAGCGCCTGGACCGAGGCGGCCAGGACGATACCGACGACTTTGCCGCTCATGATCGTGCCGCGCGAGATCGGTGCGACGAGCAGGCGTCGCAGGGTGCCCTGCTCGCGCTCCTCGAGAATGCCGCCGGCGCTCCCAAAGGTCATGAAGAGGATGAACCACACCGTGAACCCGATGGAGCTCAGGGTCGCGCCCTGCGCGATGACCGAGTCACCCCGGACCTCGGAGGCAACGACCGTCTCGCCCTTGGTGTAAATCGGCGGCGTCGGTTCCCACCGCGCGTTCGCGGCCTTGTAGACGGTGTCGAAGTCGGCCGCGCCCGGCGGCAGCATGCTCACCACGACCTCGGCAGCCCCGGCGTTCCCGGACATGCGCATCGCCACACCCTGCACGACCGAGATGACCGCGAACGAGTTCTGCGATGCCGGGTCGCGCAGCACCTCGATAGTGGCACCGCTTCCCTTGAGCGCGGTCTCAAAGCCCTTCGGGACGATGACGGCGACTGCCGCGTCGCCCTTCGCGATGAGGTTCTCAGCCTCGGCGCGCGTGACGGCGCTCGTCTCGAACGACTCCTCGGCATCGATGAGCGTGCCGACCTGCGCCGAGTACGAAGTGCCGTCCTCGTCGGCAAGCAACACCTGCATCGGCTTGGCTTCGCCGCCCGAGAACGCCGAGCCGAAGAGCATGGTGAGTGCGAGCGGCAGCACGATGACACCGACCATCTCGGCGGGATTGCGAAGGAGCTGGAGCGCGTTCAGCCACGCGAGGGCAAGTATCCTGCGCATCACTCGAACCTCAATCGCCACACGCCGAATGCAAAGAGAGCGGCGCCGATTGCGAGAATGGCGGCGATGTTGGGCAATACGTCGGCGACCGTTGCGCCGCGCATGACGTCAAGGAAGCCGTTCACTGTCCAGTACACGGGCGAGATGACCTGGACGGGCAGCAAGAACTTCGGGAGCTGCTCGGTGGGGACCATCGAGCCACCGGTTGCCGCGAACAGCATGATCGCCGCTGGTGCGATCCCGCCGATCGAACGCTCGGTCTTGCCAAGCGCGGCGAGCGTCATGGCGAGACCGGCAGCCGCGAGGGCCTCGGCAAATCCGATCATCAGCGTGGCAGCGACGCTCTGTCCCCAGTCGACACCGAAGAGCAGGCGCGTGCCGAGGAAGAGGACCGTGAACTGGCCGACGCCGATCATGAGAACGCCGATCGCCTTGCCGCCGACAATCGCCAGCCTGCTCGCAGGCGTGGAGAGCATGCGCGCGAGTGTCTGCTCGCGACGCTCCTGCACGAACGAGAACGCGCCGAACATGCTGCCGAACAGCAAGAACATGCCGGTCATTCCCGCTGCGTAGTACGAGATCATCGAGATGCGCGCATCGACCTTCGCCTCGATCTCGCGAACGGCGACCGCGTCGAAGGTCATCGGGGGCAGCTGCGGCGGGGTGAGCATCGGACCGGCACTGGCGCCCGGTCCCCGAGCTCTCGGGCCCCCGGCGCCTGCGCCCGCGGCCGCTGCGAGCTCTTCGGTGAGTACCTTGCCCGCGATGATCTGCGCCGAGGCGTTCGCCGTACCGGCCTTGACCACGCTCACCCAGATCCCACCGGCGATCTTTGAGCCGGGATCCTGGATGACCTCAAGCCCGATCGGCTCGCCCGCCGTGATCTTCTCGGTCAGATTGCTCGGGATGATGAGCGCCGCCGTCAGGTTGCCCTTCTCGACGTCAGCGCGAACCGCTGCTGCGTCGTTACTGACGTCGATGTTGAACAGCGCAGCGAGCTCCTTGGATGAGGTCAGCCCGTCGACGAAGAGCTTGCCGGTCTCTCCGACGTCCTCGTTCACGATGGCCACGTCGATGCTGAGCGAGTCACCCTCGCCGATGCTGCCGAGCGCCGAGCCGAGGATGAAGATGAGCGCGAGCGGCATCGCGAGCATGATGAGGAGCGCGACCCGGTCACGTGAGATGACGGTCGCTTCCTTGCGGGCGATGGTGAGCAGGTTTCGCACGTCAGTCCCTCAGGCTCTTGCCGGTGAGGTGCAGGAAGACGCTTTCCAGGTTGGGCTCGGTCACGGCGATCGACGTGACGTGCGACCCTTCGGACTCAAGCGTCGCGACAAGCTTGCCGAGAACGGATCCGCTGCCCGGCGTCAGCACCTGAAGTGCGTCCTCGGTGCGGGTAGCCTGCTTGACTCCGGGAATCGCCCGGACTTGCTCGAGCACGAGATCGCTCACGCTCTCGACCTTCACGTCGACGACATCCATACCGCCGACGACTGCGCGCAACTCGTTGAGCGTCCCCATCGCGATGATCTTGCCGTGGTCCATGATCGCGATGCGGTCGCAGAGGAACTCGACTTCTTCCATGTAATGACTCGTGTAGAGCACGGTCATACCCTTGCCGTTAAGCTCCTTGACCGTCTCGAGGATGTGGTTCCGTGACTGCGGGTCGATGCCGACGGTCGGCTCGTCCATCAGCAGCACTCTCGGCGTGTGAAGGATGCCGGCGGCGATATTGATGCGTCGCTTCATGCCGCCCGAGTACTTCTCGACGCGCTCCTTCGAGCGATCCTCAAGTCCGGCGAGCAGAAGGGCGTCGTCGACCGCCTTCTTGAGCGCGGCGCCCGAAAGGCCGTACATCCGCCCCCAGAACGCGAGGTTCTCGCCTGCTGAGAGCGTCGGGTAGAGCGCTATCTCCTGAGGCACGACGCCGAGCTCGCGCTTCACGGCCGTCACGTCACTGCGAACGGAGTGGCCACCTACAGTCACGTCGCCACCGTCCGGAGCGAGCAGACACGAGATCGTCGAGATCGTGGTGGTCTTGCCGGCACCGTTCGGGCCGAGCAAACCGAAGATCTCGCCCTCTTCGATCGAGAACGACACGCCATCGACCGCCGTGAAGTCACCGAAGCGCTTCACCAGGTCTGTAACCTCGACGATGCTAGCCATGATTCCCCTCGATGTTCGAATGGTCGCCTCTCGGGCGACGGCATACAGTCGGTTTTACCCGAATTGCGTCATTGCGTCGAGCAGCGAGTACAGAAGGCGTCGGCACTCGGGACCGTGCACTCGCTCACCCGCGATGAACTTCTCGACCTTCACGACATGCGTGGCGGGAACAAGATCGGCCCCGCAGTTAGCGACCAAAGCCTCGACGTCGCGCGCTGTCCACTCAAGGTGAAACTGCACGCCGACGACGCGTCCGCCATCAAACTCGAACGCCTGGTTCACGCAGGCGTCGCTCGATGCCGTGAGAATCGCTCCGCCCGGGATGCCGAAGGTGTCACCATGCCACTGCCCGGCTACAAATGAAACCGGCAGGCCACCGAACACCTTCGACCGGCGACCGTTCTCATTGAGGACGACGGGGAACCAGCCGATCTCCGGTTCCGGATTGCGGCTAACCTTCGCGCCGAGGACGTCGGCGAGGATCTGCGCGCCGAGACACACGCCCAGGACGAGTGCACCTGAGTCGACAGCCGAGCGAATCGCGCGCTTCTCGGCGGCAAGCCACGGGTTGAGCGCCTCGTCACCCGCGCCCATCGGGCCACCCAGGACAACGAGAAGGTCGTATTGATCCGGAGTAGGGAAGTCGCCGCGGAGAGCATCGACCGTGCGTGTGTCGTTACCGCGCTCGCGCGCCCATGCCCCGATGGCGCCCGCACCTTCGAATGACGCGTGCTCGATGATGGCTACGCGCATCATGACTGCTGCTCGTCGTGGTGGTGCTGCGACTCCTCGTTATGCAGCGGGGCGCCGAGGAGAACAACCTGGCATTCACCTGCCATCGTAGCCCTTTCTCGACTTCGGAGTCCGCACTCCGGTCTCAGCATAAGCGCCCCCTGTCGATCTCTAAACAATCGGACAAGGATGAATCAGAGGCGGTTCGACACGTAGTCATCTAGGATACCCGACCGATGACCGCACGCGACTGAAATGCCACGGTCATCGGTGAATCCTCGCGCTGGCGTCCCCTGGAGGAAGTCTCGTTGCATAATGGACGCATTGAGCGGAGGATGAACAGGCTGCTCAGGAGGCGACTCGATGAACGGACTCAGCAGTCTCGCGTTCGCCGATGGTTGGAATGGCTCCCCGGGTTCCAGAGTGGGGAGGTGCTCTTGGCGCGCATGCGCGTCAATCGTAGCCCTCACTCTCTGTCTCGCGCTCGGCTCGGCTACAACTGCCGTCGCCGCCCCTCGGGTCGTCCGTGTCGGCGTTTACGAGAATGAACCGAAGGTCTTCACTGACAAAGACGGACGGTCCTCTGGTATTTTCATCGATCTCATCGAGAAGATCGCTGCCGACGAGGGCTGGGACATCGAGTACGTACACGGTGACTGGGCGGACGATCTTGCGGCACTCGAAGAGGGCCGAATCGACCTCATGCCCGACGTGGCATACACCGAAGAGCGCGACCAACTGTTCGACTTTCACAAGACGCCTGTGGTCGAGAGCTGGTCGTACGTGTACGCGGCCTCCGGCCAGCGAATCGACCGCATCTCCCAACTCAACGGCAAGCGAGTGGCTGTGCTCACAGGGTCCATCCAGGAGACGACGTTCCGGGAGATGGTCGAAGGGTTTGGTCTGGACGTGACCATCGTCGGAGCCGATTCGCTGAAGGCGGCATTCGAACTGACGGCTAACGGCGGCGCGGACGCCGCGATCGCCAACTATCTCTTCGGAGACTACTTCTACACGCAGTACGGGCTCACGAAGACCCCGATCGTCTTCAACGCAGTCCCCCTCTACTTCGCCACAGCTCAGGGGCGTAATCCCGAGCTCCTGGCGGCGATCGATGCGCATCTGAACACGTGGATGCAGGAGCCGAACTCCGTCTACTTCACGATTCTCAGCAGCTACACCGCGAAGGACCAGGCCCGCATCCCTGTCTACGTCTTCTGGACCCTTGGCGTCATCGGAGGGCTTCTTGCGATCTCAGCCGTGCTGCTCCTGGTGCTCCGACGCCTAGTGAACCGGCGCACACAACACCTCAGGCAGGCCCTCGTCGACCTCCAAGAGAGCGAAGGTAAGTACCGTCGGCTGGTCGAGGGTTCACCGGACATCATCTACTCCGTATCCCGGAAGCGTGGCGGGCTCTACCACTCCCAACGTGTCGAGGCGGTCCTCGGCTATACGCCTGAGTACCTCGCGGAATTCCCGTACTTCTGGGTGGAGTGTATTCATCCGGACGACCGCTCGGCGGTCGACGCCGCGCTGGAAGCCGCTCAGAACGGGGAGCCGCTCGACATCGAGTATCGGATCAAGGACAGCCGCGGGGAGTGGCACTGGTTGCGAGATCGGGCCATCGGCACCGTGAGCGTCGGGGATGACTTCATCACCGAAGGTGTGGTCACGGATATCACCGCCCGCAAGCAGGCAGAGGAGAAGGTGCTGCTGCTGAACGCCGAGCTAGAGCAACGGGTCGAAGAACGAACAGGGCAGCTGCAGAGTGCCAACAAGGAGCTCGAAGCATTCTCCTACTCGGTTTCGCACGATCTGCGTGCCCCGCTGAGACACATCAACGGCTTCGTCGACTTGCTCATGTCGCGCTCGAGGGGCGAGCTCAGCGACAAGTCCCGCCACTACCTCGACTCGATCGCGCAGGCGGCGGGCCAGATGGGAGCGCTCATCGATGACCTGCTCGCGTTCTCTCGGACGAGTCGCGCGGAGCTCCGAATGGGCGCTGTCGACATGAACGTCGCTGTCCGAGACGTAATCGCATCGCTCCGCGACGATCTCGACGGACGCGAAGTGGAATGGGATGTGTCGTCACTGCCCGATGTGGTCGGCGACAGCGCCATGCTTCGGCAGGTGTGGGGCAACCTGCTCGAGAACGCCGTCAAGTACACCCGCGGCAAAGAGCCCGCACGCATCGGAGTGGGTATAAGCGAAGAGGCGGATGATGTGGTGTTCTTCGTCCGTGACAACGGGGTGGGGTTCGACATGCAGTACGCGAGCAAACTCTTCGGCGTCTTCCAGCGCCTCCACACGTCGGCCGAGTTCGAGGGAACGGGAGTCGGCCTGGCCAACGTGCGTAGGATCGTCGACCGTCACGGTGGTCGGACATGGGCCGAGGCCGAGCCAGACCGGGGTGCCACGTTCTTCTTCTCGATCCCCAAGCGGAAGGTCATTTGATGCTCGAACTGAAGACAATCCTGCTCGCCGAGGACAACGAGATGGACGTCGAGCTCACGCTCGAGGCACTCGCCGACCACAACCTTGCGAACTCCGTGATCGTCGTTAGCGACGGCGTCGAGGCAATGGAGTACCTACGACGTGAAGGCGCGTACGCCGATCGCCCGTCAGGCAATCCCGCGGTCATGCTGCTGGATATCAAGATGCCACGGATGGACGGGCTCGAGGTACTGCGCGAAGTACGTGCAGACCCCGAGCTCCAGATGCTCCCGGTCGTCGTCTTGACCTCTTCGCGTGAGGAGCAGGACTTGCTCACCGCATACGCTCTCGGCGTGAATGCGTACGTCGTCAAACCGGTCGCCTTCGCGGATTTCATAGACGCGGTGACAAAGCTCGGCGTCTTCTGGGGGATCATCAACGAGCAGCCCCCAAGAGGGGTGTCACGAGATGACTGAACGCGAAGTGATTCGGGAGCCCCTGACCGTCCTATGCCTCGAAGACATGCCGGCAGACGCTGAGCTGATCCGCGAGCATCTCGCCGATGAGGAGTTCGACCTCACGATGGACGTCGCCGCGGACCGGGCGCAGTTCGTGCAACTCCTCGATTGCGGAGCGTACGGCGTCATCCTCGCCGACTACACGCTTCCGGACTTCGATGCTCCGGCCGCTCTGGAGCTGGCGAAGGCGCGTTGCCCTGACACGCCGTTCATCTGCGTGTCGGGAACAATCGGCGAAGACCGCGCGGTAGAGCTGCTCAAGCTCGGCGCGACAGACTACGTCCTAAAAGATCGTATGGGCAGGCTCGCTTTCGCGATTCGTCGTGCGCTCGACTCGGCCAGGCGACAGAGAGAGCGCCGCGCGAGCGACGATCTCAATCGGCTCCTGGTGGAGAACATGGCTGACGTCCTGTGGGTGATGGACGCGGCATCGCGCAGGTTCACCTACGTCAGCCCGTCGGTGGAGCGACTCCGGGGCTTCTCGGCCGAGGAGGTCATGGCGGAACCCGTCGAGGCGACCATGCGACCTGAGGTGGCACGCGAGGTGATTGGTACGTTGCCCGCTCGCATCGAGTCGTTCGTGTCCGGAGACCCCGGCGTGGTTTCACGGGTTGACGAGATCGAGCAGATACACAAGGACGGCTCGGTCCTGCAGACTGAAGTCGCAACGACGCTCCGGCTCAACGATCACGGTGGAGTCGATATCATCGGCGTCACACGGGATATCAGCAAGCGAAAGCGGGTCGAGGGCGAACTCGCCGACTACCGCGCGCACCTCGAAGAACTGGTGGAGGAGCGCACGGAGCGGCTGCGGCAGGCCAACCTCGCACTTGAGGAGGCCGACCACGCGAAGAGTGCATTCCTCGCGCAGATGAGCCACGAACTGCGGACACCGCTCAACTCGGTCATCGGGTTCTCAGACATCCTGCTGACTGGAATGGCCGGGGAACTCAACGACGAGCAGTCGAAGCAGATCGGGATGATCAACCAATCGGGAAAGCACCTGCTGGCCCTCATCAACGACATCCTGGACCTGTCCAAGGTGGAGGCGGGCAGTGTCGTCGTGGTGCCCGAGCCGGTCGACGTATCTGCGCTCGTGGAGGACGTGGTAGCGAGCTTCTCCGTCCAGGCGAAAGAACGCGGGCTTGCGCTCGTCAAGGAGCTCCCCCCGACTCAGGTGACGCTCACCACCGATGAGCGGCTGGTCAGGCAGATACTCCTGAACCTGCTGAGCAATGCGGTCAAGTTCACCGAGAGCGGCTCTATCACAGTGGCGGTTTCCACCCGTGAGCACTCGCTAGACCTGGCCGTGCGCGATACGGGGACGGGTATCGCCGCCGAGCATCTGTCGCAGGTATTCGATGAGTTCTGGCAGATTCCCGATGCCGTGAAGACCAACCGGACAGGCACGGGCCTGGGGTTGACTATCTCAGCGCACCTGGCTGCGCTCCTGGGCGGCAGCCTGACGGTCGAGAGCACATTCGGTGAGGGTTCGACGTTCACGCTCACGCTACCGAAGGCGACTTCTGACTGACGACCGGGCACCGCAGACCCACGGCCACCCGTCACAAACGCAGAGGCCAGAAGCGAAACCGCCTCTGACCTCGTGTGTTGCTATGGTGGAGACGAAGGGGCTCGAACCCTCGACCTCAGGCTTGCAAAGCCCGCGCTCTCCCAGCTGAGCTACGTCCCCGCGACGCAAGAGTATAGCACCGTCGGACCCTTGCGCGTCATTTTCCTTCAAGCGAGAGCAACACCACCGGCGGCCGCGGACTACGCCTTCGGAATCACCAGTGTGAATGTGGAGCCTTCGCCACTCTTGCTGAGCACCGTCAGCGTGCCACCCAGGAGCATCGCAAGACTGGCGGAAACCGCCAATCCCAGTCCCGTCCCGTCGGGCCTGTGGTCATGCACGCGCACCTGCGTGAACGCGTCGAAGATCCGCTTCTGGTCGTCGAGGGCGATTCCCGGGCCTGTATCAGCGACCGCGATCTCGATATTTCCATCGCGCTCCGCAACACCCACATGCACTGATCCGCGCTCGGTGAACTTGATCGCGTTGCTCAGCAGATTGAGCAGGATCTGCCGGACCATTCGTGCGTCGGAAACGATCCCGAGCGGGTGATCCGCTCCGGTGGCCACGAGGTCAAGCGCGCCGGCATCGGCCTGCGGGCGCACCGTTTCAAGCACCTCAAGCACCTCGGCTGCCAGGTCAAACCGGCCCATTTCCACATCCATACGACCGGCCTCGACCTTTGAGAGGTCGAGCACGTCATTGATAAGCAGCAGAAGGTGCTTGCCGGAACTGTTGATCATCTCCATCTGCCGCTGCTGCTCTTCGTTCAACTCGCCGGCGAGGCCATTGCGCATGATATCCGAGAAGCCGATGACCGAGTTGAGCGGCGTCCTGAGCTCATGACTCATGCTTGCGAGGAAGTCACTCTTCGCGTCATCAGAACGCGCAAGCTCGGTGTTCAGCCGCTCAAGCTCTCGTGCGGATTCCGCGGCCTCTTCGTAAAGCGTCTGCATCTCCTCGTTCGAGCACTCCAACTCTTCATTGGTGGCAGCAAGCTCTTCATTGACGGCGGCGAGCTCCTCGTTTGAGGCCATAAGCTCTTCGTTCACCGCGGCAATCTCCTCGTTCACCTCTTGTAGTTGCGCGGTGCGCTCGGCCACGAGAAGCTCGAGGTGCTCGCGATGCGCCTCCAGCTCGATTTCTGTGGCTCGTCGCTCGGTGATGTCGTTAGCCATAGCGAGGAAGACCTTGGCCCCGGCGCGCTCGGTAAGCTGCAGGTGAACCACGACGGGGTACTCGGTACCATCCTTGCGACGGTGGATCGTCTCGAAGATAATGACTCGCCGCTGACCGCTTTCGAGCGGCACGAGCATCGCCCGGAACAGTCCTTCCGAGAACTCCGGCTCGATATCCAGCGGCGTCATGCCGCTGATCTCGGCCATCGAGAAACCGATGTTTGTGAGCGCTCCATAGTTGAGGTACTGGAGCCCCAGCGTATCCGCCTCAAACACGTACACCTCGTTGAGGCTGTCATCGATGGCGGCGGCAAGCCAGGAGCGTTCGGCCTCCGCTTCCCACTGCTCCCGATACAGACGCGAGGCCTGCATCCTCAGTACGAGAAGAAGACAGAGGAGCCCCAGGAGAAGGGCGCCGACTACCAGGCTGATAGTGGTGACCACGCGAGATCGAAGCGGCGCGTAGACCTCGGAGGCATCGACTCGAGCAACAACCGCCCATGGCGAACCGGCGATGAGCTTGGTCGCCGCGACGACCGGCGCCCCTCGATAGTCGACCCCGTCCACGATTCCCTCGTACCCGAGCGCTGCTCGCACTGCCGGAACCCGAGTCTGTGTAAGAGGGATGCGCAGGTTCAATGCCGCATCCTTCTGATACTTCAGATCATTCAAATAGAGGCAGTTGTTGCCATCCCGCTCGACAAGCAGCGTCTCTGCCGTCTTCTCGTCTCCAGGCCACTGCTGGATGTAGGGATACAGGAAGATGCTCGGGTCGGTCTTGAGCGCGACCACCGCAATCGGGCGCCCAGTGCCATCGGCACCCAGAATCGGCGTCACTACCGAGAGGTGAACCGTGCCCGCGGATGCGGCATCCCGGTGAAAATCGGCGATTGCGACCTTACCTGTGCGCATCGCCGTAACCGCTTCGGCACTGAGGGCCGCGTCTACGATAGGCGAAGCCTTTGGCGACGAAAGAACTCGCGTGCCAGAAGCGTCGATGAGCGACACCTGCGCATAGCCGTTCGAAGTTCGGATTCTACCAAACCAAGCTTCAAGCGCTGCGCGCGCGCCCATCTGATCTGGCCCGTTGACCGCGCGCTCCACAAGTGTCGCAAACCCCGGAGAGCTCCGAAGCATCTCGCCATCACCTATGCGCTCCGAACGCCACGAGGAGATGTCGGTAGCCTTTAGGTTCGCAATTGATTTCAGCTGCCCGGCGACGCCGGCCCGCAATGAAGTGTCGTAGTTCGCAAAGGATAAGTAACCGCCAACAACAAAGGCGACCGAAAGGGCGGCATACAGCCAGAGAAGCAACCGGCGCGTACGTCTAACCTCGTCGTGCCCTAGCACCGGCTCATTCACCCCTATGTTATGTGGTCGACACAAGCATATTCCCCGAACAGATTGCGCGCCACCACGCGCGAAGAGCACACATGAGTGTTTATCGGCATTTATCGAACTGGAAACGAACACGCAATGTACGGCCCCTAGGCTGAAACACGAGAGGACTCGCCCGCCGTTTCCCGGCGACGCTCCCGTCCGCACAACCGGCAGACAATGGCGTCTGCCGAACCGGCACAGGTCTTTTAGACACCGGTTCGGCGACGAGCGATCAGCGATCTGCGGTGGCCCCCTCTGGACAGTGAGGTTGTCGGACAACAGGAGGTGTGACTCATGAAGTCACGCAAGAAGGCGGTCTGCAAGACGCTCACATGGCGAGATATCGCACTACGCGCGGGAGTACGGACGCTCATCCTGACGGTGCTCGCGGTCGTTCTCATGACCGGCATCGCGTACGCGGCGGGTGACCCCACCGGCGCCGCCACAGGTGGAATCGGCGACGTGACGGCCGCCACCGCAGGCGCACCGACGCTCGCCGAGGTGGCGGGCGACCTCGGGCACCTCGAGATCGCGACGAACATCTTCTTCGTGATCATCGGTATGGCGCTCATCTTCTTCATGCAGGCGGGCTTCATGCTCGTTGAGACCGGCTTCTGCCGCGGTAAGAACGCCGCGCACGTCGCAATGACGAACTTCGTCATCTTCGCGATCGGCGCACTTGCCTACTGGGCAGTCGGTTTCGCGCTACAGTTCGGCTCGTTCGGGCCGATCGGGCTTCTCGGCGGCGCGCAGGGTGTTCTCGACGGGGATGCGTTCAAGATCTTTGGGCAGGCCGTCGCAGGTACCAAGGGCTTCTTCCTTGGCTCACTTGGTGATGGAACGCTCGATGTTGGCGCCTTCGCGTTCTTCTTGTTCCAGATGGTGTTCATGGACACCGCCGCCACGATCGTCACTGGCGGCATGGCCGAGCGCTGGAAGTTCTCGGCATTCGTTCCCTTCGGCGTGTATATGGCCGTGTTCACCTACCCGCTCTACGGCATGTGGATCTGGGGCGGCGGCTGGCTTGCGCAGCTCGGCGTCAACTACGGCCTGGGACACGGTGCGGTCGACTTCGCCGGGTCAAGTGTTGTGCACGCAGTCGGTGGCTTCTCCGCACTCGCAGGAGCACTCGTCATCGGGCCGAGGATCGGCAAGTTCAAGGCCGACGGTACCCCCGTGGCCATCCCCGGTCATCACATCCCGATGGCCATCCTCGGCACGATCATCCTCGTGTTTGGCTGGATGGGCTTCAACGGCATGAGCACGCTGTCTGCCGGTGACCTCCGCTTCCCGATCATCATCGCCAACACCATGCTCGCTGGCGCGGCTGGTTGCCTCGCGGCGATGTTCCTGGTGTGGAAGCTCTGGGGCCATCCCGACCCCTCGATGACCGCAAACGGTATGCTCGCCGGTCTCGTTGCGATCACCGCTCCGTGCGCGTTCGTCACCCCGTGGGCGGCGATCCTCATCGGCCTCATCGCCGGACTGCTCGTTGTCGGCTCGGTCATCTTCTGGGAGCGCAAGATGAAGATTGACGACCCGGTCGGTGCGGTCTCGGTCCATGGCATCAACGGTATCTGGGGCATGCTCGCCCTCGGCCTCTTCGCCGACGGCACCTACGGAGCCGGCTGGAACCTGGTAGACGGTGGCGTGACCGGTCTGTTCTACGGTGACGCCGGTCAGTTTGCAGCGCAGCTCATCGCAAGCGTCGTCGTTGCAGCGTGGGCGTTCGGCACCATGTACGTGTTCTTCAAGATCCAGTCCAAGACGACGGGCCTCCGCTCGAGCGAAGCTGACGAGATCGCCGGCCTTGACGCGACCGAGATGGGTGTCCTCGCCTATCCCGACTTCGCGGGAAGTGGCGCACTCAGCACCGGTTCGTACACCGAGGCACCTGTTGGGAGTGAGGCATAGATGAAGAAGATAGAGTCGATTGTCCGCCCCGAGAAGCTCGAAGCGGTCAAGGAGGCGCTCGTTGGCCTCGGACACGCTGGCCTGACAGTCACCGAGGTCAAGGGTCACGGAATCCAGAAGGGCATCACCCAGCAGTGGCGCGGTCAGGAGTACTCGATCGACTTGCTGCCCAAGGTCATGATCATGGCCGTCGTGAACGACCATGAGGTCTCCGATGTCATCGCCGCAGTGAGCGATGCTGCCAGGACCGGCATGATCGGTGACGGCAAGATCTTCGTAAGCAGCGTGGAAGATATTGTGCGGATTCGTACCGGCGAGAGTGGAACCGAGGCGATCTAGCCTCACCCCCGCGGTACTGTCGGTCCTCCCCCCGGGTCCGCGACACAAGAAGGCGGGTGCTCATCGCACCCGCCTTCGTCGCGTATCGTAGCCGGAACGGCCTTCGCACCGCCTGAGTCGCCCCTCCAAAGGGCTATCCTGAGGAGATTTCGGCCAAGTGAGTGGTCCCTCTCGGCCTCACCCTCGTATAGGCAGAGGCTTATGCCCGATCTTCCGCAAACCGTGCCCCTTAGTGCTGATTCTCAACTCACACTACGATGCGTCGCCTTCCGGCGACCTACACGAAACACGAGCAGAATTCATGCAACAACTGCGGAAACCTTCATCTACCGTTCCGGCCAAAACGTGGAAGTCACACTCAACCGCCGAGATAGACTCACCTCCGTCAAATCTCCCGTGACTCGTGGGCCCGTGCAAGGGCCCTCATTGGTGTTGTACCCCTTCGCAGAAATCCAAACACCGGGAAACGCAAACGCTGGTTGAGCGGTACTCAACCAGCGTTCGGCGGGTGCCTTCCGGTGATACTCGGCTACTTGAGCTTGTCGAGCGCCTTTGTGAGCTGCGCCTCGGTGACCTCGCCAACGATCTGATCGCTCGTGCTGCCGTCGGTATTCACAAACACGAACGTCGGCACGAACTGCGCACCGAACTGCTGCGCAAGCTGAGCGCCTTCCTTGCTCTTCTCGACGTCATAGAGCAGGAATGCGACTTTGCCCTCGTACTGCTTCTTCAGCCCGTCGACCACGGGCTTCATCGTTTTGCACGATGGTCACCAATCGGTGTAGAACTCGTACATGATCGGCAGACCGCCAGCCGCAGCGTTGATTCCTCCGCCTGCAGCAACCGCACCCCCCGGAGCAGTGGTGACCTCGCCGTCCCAGGCCACGATGCCCTGCGTCAGGTTGTAAACCGTCTTGAAACCGGCGCCCGTGAGAATCGTCATCGCCTCGGCCGAGCGCGCCCCCGTTGCGCAGTACACGAGCACGGGCTTCGCGGGATCCCACGCGGTGAGCGCAGTCGGGAGCTGGTCCAGTGGGACGTTTTCGGCTCCGCGCACGTGGCCCGCATCAAACTCCGAGGGAGTTCGCACATCGACGAAACGCACGCCCTTGTCGGCGAGCGCCTTGGCGGTCTTGTTATCAACGTTGCCTGCGGTCGGCATGGCGCTGTTGCAGCCAGTCATCGTAAGCACTCCGACAACTGCGACAGCAGCTAGAACAAATGTTAGCCAGCGGCTCACTGATACTGCGGTGCGTCGGTCCATCGTTCCTCCCTGGAGGTGATGATATACCCTGGGTGGTATTCTACAGCAAGCCGCGTGCCGCGTCGGGGACCGTCACCCGGGGTCATTCCGTGGCACAATGGTGCGGGAATCCCCTGGTGGCTCTTGTCGACCGGGAGCCGACGGACTGAAAGCGTGAAGATGGCCCGAGCGGGAGATGTAGAGCACTGGAGCATGCCGCCGGGAGACGAGCCCCTGCGGACGGAACTTCTCGGCTCAGAGCGTCTCTCGGAAGCCGCGCGCGGTCTTGCGTCCGGGCAGCAGTGGACCGCCGCCGAGTCTTTGCGAGCGACCCCCTTGCTCTCGCTCCTCGAGCGTGCAGAAGAGTCGCTTCACGCGGTGTACAACCACCTTGCGATCGCGGCACGCGACCAGATACCTGTATCTGTCTCGGCGGAGTGGCTTCTCGACAACTTCTACATGGTGGAAGAGCAGATTCGCACCGTCAGAGACGACCTGCCCGACGACTACGGCACCGAGCTGCCCCGACTGACAGCGGGCGCACTCCGGGACTTCCCGCGCGTGTTCGAGGCGGTCGCCCTTCTCGTCGCATCCACCGACGCGCGCCTCGACCGCGAGCACCTTGTGCGGTTCGTGACTGCGTTCCAGGATGTCTCGCCGCTCACCATCGGCGAGGTCTGGGCCGTTCCGATCATGCTCCGTGTCTGCCTTGTTGAGAGCCTGCGGCGCGTCGGTCTGCGGGTTCTCGCCTCGCACGACGCGGGAGTCGAAGCCGACGCGTGGGCGAACCGCATTCTTGCGGCCGCGCAGCAAACGCCAGCTACCGTCGCGGGGCTCGTCCGCGATTTGGAACGCTCGCAGCGTGACGCTCCCGGGGCGTTCCTCATCCGGCTGCTCCACCGTCTCCAGGACCAGGATCCGGCAGTCGAGTCGACGGTCGCCTGGATCGAACGCACCCTTGCGGGGCGCGGAGCGACCTTCCAGCGGTTGACGCTTACTGAACACCAGGAACAGGCCGTCGACCAGGTCTCCGTCGCGAACGCGATCACCAGCATCCGGTTCCTTGGCGCACTCGAATGGCGTGAGTTCTTCGAGGAGTGCTCGCTTGTCGAGCACGTGCTGCGAGAAGACCCTGCAGGTGTGTACTCCCGCATGGACTTCGTGTCACGCGACCGATACCGCCACGCCATCGAGGAGCTTGCGGACCGGAGCGACCTGTCGGAGATTGGCGTCGCCGAAGCGGTCATGAGTCACGCGCTCGAAGCGCTTCGACGCGACGCTTCTGACCCCATCGGCGGCCACGTCGGTCAGTACCTCATCAGCAGCGGACGGTACCGTCTCGAGAAGAGCATCGGCTACCGCCCTCGCGCGCGCGAACTCGCCTACCGCGGGCCGCTCGCCAGCAAAGGCCTCATCTACTGGGGGCTTCTCGGAACCATTACCGCCTTGCTCGCGCTCGGCCTTGGGGCGTATCTGACGGGACGCGGCGTTTCTGCGGGCTGGATCATCGCGCTCATGATGCTCTCACTCGTACCGCTCTCCGACCTGGCGATCAACGTCGTCAACCGCGTCGCGGCGTCGGTCTGGCCAGCGCGCATGCTGCCTAAGCTCGACTACCGCAAGCCCGTGGCAGCCGCGCATCGTACGATGGTCGCGATCCCGGCGCTGCTCACCTCGGCGAGCGGGACTCAGGCGATCATCGACAACCTCGAGATCGCCTACCTCGCGAACCGCGACCAAAACGTGATCTTCGGCCTCGTCGGCGACCTGCGCGGCGGTGCGGATGAGGTGCAGCCCGGTGACGCCGCGGTCATCGACGCGGCACGGAGCGGAATCGCCGCACTCAACGAAACCTACGGCGAGAACGGGTGCGGCCCCTTCCACCTCTTCGTCCGTGCACGCCGGTACAACAAAGTGGATAACGTCTGGATGGGCTGGGAGCGTAAGCGGGGGGCGCTGCACGAGTTCAGCCAGCTCCTCCGGGGCGCTCCCGACACGAGCTTCTCCGTGCGAGAGGGTGACGCCGCGGCACTGCCGGAGGTGACGTTCGTCATCACGCTCGATGCCGACACAGTGTTGCCTCGCGACGCGGCCCGCAAGCTCATCTCGACGATCGCGCACCCGCTCAACCGCGCGCAACTTGATGCGTCGAAGCGCCGGGTCGTCCGGGGCTACGGGCTTGTCCAGCCGCGCGTGGGCATGTCGCTTGAGGGCGCCGAGCGTTCCCCGTTCGCGTGGCTCTACTCGGGCGTGACCGGCGTCGACCCGTATGCAGGCGCCGTCTCCGACACCTACCAGGACGTCTTCGGCGAAGGCTCTTTCACCGGAAAGGGCATCTTCGAGGTCGATGTCATGAACGCCGTGCTCGAGAACCGGTTCCCCGAGAACACGCTCCTCAGCCATGACTTGCTTGAGGGATGCTACCTGCGAACGGCGCTCGCAAGCGATGTTGAGGTGCTTGACGATCAACCCGCTAGCTACGTCTCGCATAGCGCGCGCCTACATCGCTGGGTGCGCGGCGACTGGCAAACGCTCCCCTGGCTTGGCTTCACGGTCCCGACTCCGAACGGGCGCGAGCGCAATCCCCTCTCGGCGATCAACCGCTGGAAGATCATCGACAACCTGCGCAGGAGCGTTCTGGCACCGGCGATGATGCTCTTCGCGGGCGCCGGCTGGTTTGTGCTACCGGGCCGTGACTGGGTGTGGCTTGCCGCCGTCTTCGCGATTGTGCTCTTCCCGGTCTATTTCAGCATCGCTGACTCGCTACTCTTCCGACCGCGCGGCGTCGACGTGCGCGGCGACACGCACTCGATCGTAAGCGACTTCTGGCGCGACTCCGCACGTGCGCTGCTCAGTCTCTCGGTGCTGCCGCACCAGGCCGCGGTCATGCTCGACGCCATCATCCGGGCCCTCTGGCGGATGCTCTTCTCGCATCACAACATGCTTGAATGGGAGACTGCGGCCGAGGTGGAGCGCCGCCTCGGTTCCACTTCCGCCGGCTTCCTTCGCCGTATGTGGACAGGCGAGCTGGTTGTGGCCACGATTGCCCTTCCTGCGGCAATCACGGACCCCGCTTCGCTTGTGTCGGCGGCGCCGCTTCTGCTGGCCTGGGTCCTGGCCCCGTACGCCGCCTGGCGCGTCAGCGTTCTGACGCCACACGAGCCGCCCGTCATTTCCGCGGCCGACACGGCGGCGCTGCGCCGGATCGCGCGCAAGACCTGGCGCTTCTTCGAGACATTTGTGACCGTCGGCGATCACTGGCTCGCACCGGACAACTTCCAAGAAGACCCCAAGGGCGTCGTCGCGCACCGGACATCACCAACGAACATCGGGCTCCAGCTCATCTCGGCGCTCACTGCGTATGACCTCGGTTATATCAGCGTGAGCGGCCTTGTCGAGCGCGAGTCGAGAACGCTTTCGACGATGGCCGGCATGGAGCGGTTCCGCGGCCACTTCTTCAACTGGTACGACACCGAGACCCTGCAGCCGCTGCGCCCCGGATACCTGTCGACGGTCGATAGCGGCAACCTGGCAGGGCATCTGATCGTGCTGCGCACGGGCCTGACCGAGGTGGCGGAACGGCCGCTGATTGGCCCGCAGGTCCTCAACGGGCTCGCCGACACTGTGCGCACCGCACTTGAGGATCTCCTCGGACAACGCGACCGGGTCGGCCCGGGAGCCGTGGCAACCGAGCTGCGAACCTCGCTTGAAGAACTCCTGCGACGCATTCGACTCGACTCGGCGCCGTCGGACCTCGGCGAGTGGCACGTGCTGTTGACCGGTCTTGCAGCGGTGACCGACACGCTCCCCGCTCGCCTCTCTACCCTCACCGGCGAAGTCGACAGCCTCGAGGTGATTCGTTCGGCGGTCGATGCTGTGCGCCGGGACCTCAACGGACACCTGAGCGATCTGGAGACCTACACGCCCTGGGCCCGGCTCATCAGCACCATCCCGCCCGCGCTTCGTGAGGGCGAAACGGCGGATCTTCTCGCACCGATGACACGCAATGTCCCAAGCCTCGTCGGCCTCGCAGAAGGGCTCGATCCCGCCCTGGGTGAACTTACCCGCATCGCATCTGGCGATGACGCCGTAGCCGCCGCCTGGGCGCTCAAGCTGGCCGACTCGCTGCGCGAACGCCGCACTGCATGCGTCAATCTCCTCGCGGAGTTGCGTCTCGACGCGGAGATGGCGCGCGAGATGTGGGAGAAGACCGACTTCCGCATGCTGTTCGACAGCAGCCGCATGGTGTTCTCAATCGGCTTCAATACCGCCGAGGGGCGCCTCGACAACTCGTTCTACGACATGCTCGCCTCGGAATGCCGCCTCGCAAGCTACGTCGCGATCGCGAAAGGCGACGTTCCTCAAGAGCATTGGTTCCGGCTTGGCCGTGGCATCACGAAGACCGATGGCGGTCGGGCGCTCGTCTCGTGGAGCGCGAGCATGTTCGAGTACCTCATGCCGCTTCTCGTGATGAAGACGTGGCCGGGAACGCTGCTCGATCAGACATACAGAAGCGTGGTGAAGCGGCAGATTCAGTACGGTCGCCAGCGCGGCGTTGCGTGGGGCGTTTCGGAGTCGGCGTTCAACGCCAAGGATGTCGAGCTCACGTATCAGTATCAGGCCTTTGGAGTGCCGGGCCTCGGCCTCAAGCGAGGACTGTCCGAAGACGTCGTCGTCGCGCCGTACGCAAGCGTGCTCGCGCTGCCGGTGAATACCCGCGCTGCACTCGACAACCTGGATGCCCTCTCGAGGCTGGGCGCCGAGGGTCGTTACGGCTACTTCGAAGCGGTCGACTACACCCCCGGCCGCGTTCCTGCCGGAAAGGAGCGCGCCATTGTAAAGGCGTACATGGCGCATCACCAGGGAATGAGCCTCGTTGCCATCGGCAATATGCTCACGCATGACCACATGCAGGAGCGCTTCCACGCCGATCCGAGCATGCACGCTGCCGAACTCCTGCTCCAGGAGCGCGTCCCGCGTCGCATCCAACTTGCGCAGCCGCACGTCGAAGAGGTTGCTTTCATACGATCGGTCCGCGAGATACAAACGCCGCTCCAGCGTTCGTATCCGCTTGCAGGAACACCGGTACCCTCGACACACTTCCTCAGCAACGGGTCATACTCGGTCATGGTCACCAACGGTGGCGGCGGATACAGCCGCTGGCGCGACGACACGGTGACCCGCTATCGCGAAGACGTGACCCGCGACAACTGGGGAATGTTCTTCTACCTGAAAGACGTCGAAAACGGCGCCGTGTGGTCGGCGGCCTTCCAGCCTTCGCTCGCCGAACCCGACGAATACCATGTCACCTTCTCGGCGGATAAGGCTGAGTACCGACGCATCGACGGCGATGTCGAGACGCACACCGAGGTCGTCGTATCGCCGGCAGATGACGTCGAGGTACGCCGCATCACCGTCACGAACCGACGCCGCGAACCGCTGCTGCTCGAGGTCACGTCGTACTTCGAGGTGACGCTCGCCGAGCGAGGCGCGGATCACGCCCACAAGGCGTTTAGCAACCTCTTCATGGAGACCGAGGCTGTTCCGGAGTTCGACGCGCTGCTGTTCAGCCGCCGCCCGCGATCGGCACATGAAGAGCGGCCGTGGGGCGTGCACGCCCTCGCATGCGACCTCGGCGAGAAGTGCAACTGGACGTACGAGACCGACCGCGAGGCGTTCCTCGGCAGGCTCCACACGCCGACCGACCCGCATGCGATTGCCGGCGGCGGACGACTCACGGGGACCGTCGGCGCGGTCATCGACCCGATCTGCTCGATCCGCCAGACGCTCACGATCGAGCCCGGCGCTACGGCGCGCCTCGCGTTCGCGACAGGAGTGGCCGAGACGCGCGAAGGTGCGCTCGCACTTGCGGAGCGCTACCACGACATCCGGGCCGCGCAGCGCGCGCTCGATCTCGCATGGTCCACCAGCCAGATCGAACTCCGGGACCTCGGCATCACGCCCGAGGAGGCCGTCGTCTTCCAGCGCCTCGCGTCCCGCCTGCTCCTGACCGACCCGCGCTCCCGCCTCAAGGTGCTCACTGCGGTCGAGAACCGCTCGCCGATGTCGGGGCTGTGGTCGATCGGCATCTCCGGCGACGACCCGATCCTCCTCGTGAAGATCGAGCGACTTGAGGAGACTCCCCTTGTACGGCAGGCCCTCCTCGCGCACCAGTACTGGCGCTCGAAAGGCTTCGAGTGCGACCTCGTCATCCTCAACACGAAGCCGAGTGCGTACTCGTCGGAGCTTGACGGACGACTCCGGATGCTGCTCAGGACCGGCCACGCGCTCGAGCTGCAGGATAGGCCCCGCGGCGTACACCTGCGCGCTGCCGACCAGATGCCGGCCGAGGTCGCCAACCTGCTCGACAGCGTCGCGCGAGCAGTCCTCACGGGCGATAGCGGTCCGATCGGTCTCCAGCTCAACCTCCGGGCTGTACACGCTGCGCTCCCGGATCCGCTCACGCCACGCGCCGCACCCGTCGATGACCCGGCGCCTCTGTTCGAGCGCCCCGTGCTCGAGAACGACAACGGCTACGGCGGCTTCGATCCGGCAACCGGCGAGTACGTCATCATCCTCGAAGGCGCGCGGACAACACCCGCACCATGGGTGAACGTCCTGGCGAATCCGACGTTCGGTGCTCTCGTCTCGGAGGCCGGAATCGGCTGCACCTGGGCGCAGAACAGTCACGAGAACCGCATCACCACCTGGAACAACGACCCGGTGAGCGACGGAACCGGCGAGGTCTTCTACGTCCGAGACGAGGAGACCGGCGAGTTCTGGAGTCCGACGCCGCTGCCGGTTCGCTCGACCGAGCCCTATACTATTCGCCACGGGCACGGGTACACGCGATTCGAGCACACGTCACACGGCATCTCGCATGAACTCGACTGGTTTGTGGCAGCTGCGGATCCGGTTCGTGTCGTGCAGATGCGCCTCACCAACAACTCCGACCGTGTGCGTCACCTCTCAATCACGCACTTCATCGAGTGGGCGCTCGGCGATTCGCGCAGCCGCGCCCAGCAGCGCGTCGTCACGTGGTGGGATGATGACGCTCACATGCTCCTGGCACATAACTGGTTCAACCTGGACTTCCCGGGCCTGCCGGCGTTCCTCGCCTGCGATTGCGAGGCGGACTCCTACACGGCGAGCCGGACCGAGTTCATCGGCCGCAACGGCGACCCCCGCGACCCGGCGGCGATGCACCGACGGACCCTCGGCGGCTCGACGGGACGCTTCATCGACAACTGCGGCGCAATCATGCGCAAGCTCACGCTTGAACCAGGAGTGAGCACGACTATCACCTTCCTTCTCGGTCAGACCGAAACAGTCGAGGAGGCGCACGATCTCGTGCGGCGATACCGGGAACCTGGCACCGCGACGACCGCACTTGCCGACGTGTGCGCCACGTGGGGCGGCATCCTCGGCGCAGTCGAGGTTTCCACGCCGGACGCAGCGCTGGACCGCATGATCAACGGGCAGGCGCTCCACCAGGCGCTCGCATGCCGCTTCTGGGGGCGCACGGCGACCTACCAGTCCTCCGGGGCGTTCGGCTTCCGCGACCAGCTACAGGATTGCCTCGCGCTCCTGTACACGCGCCAGGACCTCGTGCGCGAGCACATCATCGAGGCCGCCCGCCACCAGTTCCCCGAGGGTGACGTGCTCCACTGGTGGCAGCCGGTTTCCGGGCGCGGCGTTCGCACGCGATTTGCCGATGACCGCCTGTGGTTGCCGTTCGTCGTCGCCGAATACGTTCGCTCCACGGGAGACGCGACGGTCCTGGATGTCGAGGTCCCCTACCTTGAGGGGCCGACCGTGCCCGATGACCGGGAGGACCTCTACTTGCAGGTGCAGCCGTCGCTACGCGTGGCGAGCGTCTACGAGCATTGCTGCGCAGCCATCGAGGTGAGCAGCGGGATCGGCGATCACGGCCTTCCGCTCATGGGCGGTGGCGACTGGAACGACGGCATGAATCGCGTTGGCATTGGCGGCAAGGGCGAAAGCGTCTGGATGGCGTGGTTCCTCGACGTCGTCCTGCGCACGTTCGCGCCAATCGCGGACTCACGCGGAGAAGCCGCACTGGCCGAGACGTGCCGCGAACGTGCGGCCGCGTTTGTGGCGGCCATCGAGCGCGAGGCGTGGGACGGCGCGTGGTACCGGCGGGCGTTCTTCGACGACGGTACGCCGCTTGGGAGCAAGTTCTCCGAGGAGTGCAAGATCGACGCGATCGCGCAGGCATGGGCGACCATCTCGGGAAGCGGCGACCCTTCTCGCGCTCAGCGAGCTCTGGAGAGCGTCGAGGAGAAGCTGGTGCGGTGGGATGACGGGCTCGTCGCGCTCCTCGCCCCGCCATTCGACCACATGGCGCAGGATCCCGGCTACATCAAAGGCTACGTCCCAGGCGTTCGCGAGAACGGCGGCCAGTACACGCACGCGGCCGTATGGGTAGCGCTCGCGTACGCGCTCGTGGGCGACGGCGACGAGGCGGTCGCGCTCCTCGACCTCATCAACCCGATCAATCACGCGCTTGATGAAGCGTCGGCCGACAGATATCGCGTGGAGCCCTACGTCTTAGCCGCGGACGTCTACGCAGTAGAGCCGCACACCGGTCGCGGCGGGTGGACGTGGTACACGGGTTCAGCGAGTTGGTACTACCGCGTGGCCGTGCGCGACATACTCGGCTTGCACCTGGAGGCCGACGACGGGGTTCGTTACCTACGCGTCGACCCGTGCGTTCCCAAGTCATGGACGTCATATCGGATGACGTTCCGCGACGGAGCGACGACATACGAGATAGCGGTCGAGAATCCACGAGGAACAAACCGCGGGGTCGAGCGCGTACTGGTCGATGGTGTAGCGCGAAACGACATGCGCGTTCCCCTACTCGGTGATGGCGGGTCACATGAGGTGCGCGTCACCCTGCTCGGCGGCTAGGCGCCCGCTCCGCCAATCTAGTAGCGAATCCTCATGAGGTCGCCCTGGACGTACTTGCTCACCGCGCCGGCGCCGCCGTAAATGGTGACCGGGACCCCATCGGAACCGAACTCCTGAAGAACAGCCCGGGCACCCGCCGAAAGCTTGTTCGGCGCTGTCAGCAAAAGGATGCCGCCACCTGATCCGCACGCTACGCTGCCCGTAAGCGCGTCGGGAAAGTTGGCGCCGGTCGCCACCCCAAAGGAAGCTCCTGATGACCATCCGCGCGTGATACCACCTCTGGCGATTAGTTCTGCGGTCGCATAACGATCAGTGCCTCCCCAGCGCGCTATGGAAATGGTAGCAGGCAAGGCGCTTAAGGCGCTCACGACACCGGCACCAACGGCTCCCGAGCCACCGAGCACCACGACATCGGTCGCGCCTATGCTTACCAGCGCAATCCGCGTCGAGTCAGGTAGCGAGCCGGATCGGGTTAGCAGCACCGGAATTCCCTGCGAATACGCGTAAGGGGCCGCTGCAAGCGCGTCCGGGAACAGATCGCCGCGCGCGAGAAACGCGGCTGGCAACCGTCCGCCGCCAAGGACGGCCCGAAGCCTACTCGCCACCGCAGCAGCCGTCGAATACCGGTCAGATCCGGCGATTCGCTCAACAGAGAGGCCTGCAGCCGTGAGCGCGCTCGAGACCGGCGTATCAATTGCACCGGTTCCTCCCACGATCACGACGCGCTTCGTTCCTATGCGCCCGAGCTCGACAAGTAGTCCGGGCGGTAGCGATAACCTGCTTGTCAGCAGCAGCGGCCCACCATACGCTCCGGCAAGTGACGATGCCGCCAATGCATCCGGGAAGTTCTCTCCGCTCGCGATAACTGTTGTTGTCGCAGTCCCCGTCTCCAGCATCGAACGCGAAATCGCAAGCGCCGTCTGGTACCGATCGGACCCCTCAATACGAGACACCTGCGGAGACGGAGCATCGAGCGCATCGAGCGCCGCGCGCACCTGCATCAGTCCGAAGCCGTAATACTGGTCCCAGCCCGAAGCGCCAAGATCCTGAGTGGTAGAGAGAAGCGCCGACTCGATCTCGGCGGGCGTTGCCGCCGGGACGTAGGAAAGCATGAGCGCTACAGCACCGGCCACATGTGGACTCGCCATCGACGTCCCAGAAAGGTACGCATACCGATCGTTCGGAAACGTTGAGAGAATCCGGGATGCATCGTCACCGCCTGGCGCGACGATATCCACCGGCGGCCCGTAGTTTGAGTACGGCGCGCGCGCGTTAGTCTGGGTGGTGGCCCCGACGGCAATCACGCCCGTGCACGCCGCCGGGTAGAAGACTCCTGTCGCGGGGTCATAATCGCTGTTAGTCGCATCGTTACCGGTCGCCGCCACGAGCACAACGCCCTTCGAGCGCGCGTAGTCGACCGCCTGCTGCATGAGCACGACGCCCCCGGGGCCGAGATCGGCGGCAGTACTCCCGAGGCTCATATTCGCAACCTCAACACCCAGGTCGGCCGCGTACATGAGGCCGTCGATGAAGTCAGCGGTTGTCCCGTAACTACGACCCATCACCTTGATCGGGACGATTCGGACGCCTGGCGCGGCGCCGGCAATACCGGTCGCATTGTCGCTTGCGGCGGCGATGATCCCGGCCACATGCGTTCCGTGACCGTTCAGGTCGTCCGCAGTGTCGTCACCCGAAAAGAAGTCCCGGTCATTGACCATGTCAAGGTTCGCGACAAGATCCGGGTGGTCAAGATCCGCACCCGTGTCGATTACTGCAACTTCAACAAATGCCTCACCGCGTTCGATATCCCAGGCATTCTCCATGTCAGTCTTCGCATATGACCACTGTGAGCCGTAGAGCGGATCGCTCGGTGTCCACAGAGGACGGATGACCGCGCGGTCTTCAGCGGCGATGCTCACCCCGGAAATGCCAGCGATTCGACCGGTCAGCGCAGCCGCGTCACTCCCCGCGGGAATCGAGACAACGACGCCGCGATCGCGATACAACCCGCGCTGCACTGAAAGCCCGCGCTGCGCAAGCTCAGCACGCACCCGCGCGCCAAAGCCCGCCTTGAACTGCACGATGATGCCAGACGCGCGTGGGCGCACGCGCACCCGTGCCTCCGTTCGCGCGCCCGCAGGACCGGCAAGGCCGAGCATTATCGCGAAGGTCACGATGACGGCAAGTGCGCTCTGGCTGACGCGGTACATGTGTGGCTCCTCGGCAAGTGGCACTGGTCGGAGTCCGTACAGCGTCGCACTTTGCACGCTTCGCGCCAAGTGCTGCCCGGGGTGCAAGAAAGCCCCGACATTGTCGGGGCTTCATCGTTTGTGTGGTGGGCCCGGATGGACTCGAACCATCGACCTCACGGTTATCAGCCGTGCGCTCTAGCCAGCTGAGCTACGGGCCCGCGCCAAGGAACAGCCTGGATACCATAGCCTAGCCCCCGTGCGAGCGTCAAGGAGAACAAACATCCCTTTTGCACGGTCCACTTTCAACGTTAACCGTTGCCGTATCCCGTGGTACGGTGAGGTATCGATACTCGATTGGAGCCCCGGTGATAGAAGTCCGTATCGCGAGCCTGAACGCCGACGCCAACTCGGGACAACCCGTGCTGCTCCTCAAGCCCCTCGACGAAGTCGACAACCGCGATGATCGCCTGCTGCCCATCTGGATCGGCCACGCCGAGGCGACCGCCATCCTGGTGGCGCTCCACGGGGCGGAGATACCCCGACCGATGACACACGACCTGCTGGCTAACCTCATCGAGGCTCTCGGCTTCGTGGCAGAGCGTGTTGAGGTCACCCGGCTAGAAGAGGGAACGTACTTCGCCGCTATCGTCTTGCGCGGCGAGGAGCGCACGTTCGTCATCGATGCCCGTCCCTCGGATAGCCTCGCACTCGCGGTGCGCGTGGGGTGCCCCATCCTCGTCGCCAACGACGTATGGGAGCGAGGCGCGGTGGCTGTATCCTCTGTCGACGAAGAAGAGGAAGAGGTCGAGCGCTTCCGGGAGTTCCTCAACCACGTCGATCCGAACGACTTCATGTCGTAGCGCCGGCGGCTGTGCTACTCGCCACCGAACTCTCTACTCGTAGCGAAGGGCCTCGATTGGATCGAGCTGGCTCGCCTTCCACGCGGGATACACGCCGAAGAACACGCCAACACCCGCCGCGAAGAAGAACGCCATCGCAACAGCCCAAGGGGTCACGTTCGTCGGCACCGGCGTAAGTGCGGTCATCGCCGCGGAGCCGCCCCATCCGATAGCGATTCCGACGATTCCCCCAAGGACCGAGAGGCCGACTGCCTCTATGACGAACTGCGACAGAATGTCGTAGGTCCTTGCTCCGACCGCCTTACGGATACCGATCTCGCGCGTGCGCTCACTCACGCTCACGAGCATGATGTTCATGATGCCGATACCGCCGACGAGGAGCGATATCCCCGCGATCCCCGCGAGCATATAGGTAAGCGTTCCGAGAAGATTCGAGAGTAACCCCAGTGTCTGCTCCTGGGTGAAGACGGTGAACTCCTCGCCGTAGCGCGGTATGAGCACACGGCGGATATCGGCCTTCACGCGCTCGATCTCATTCGGGTCGGTCGCCTTCACGACGATGGTACTCACGTAGTTGACGTTGAAGATGCGCTGGGCCGTGGTTACCGGTATGTAGACCTGGCTATCCTGATCTCCCGCGAGACCGCCACCAAGCGCCTCGTAATACCCCACAACGGTGAATCGCTGTCCCGCAAGCGTGATCGTCTTGCCAACCGGGTCCTGGTTGGGGAACAGCGCCGTGCGAACGGATGATCCCAGGGCGACAACCCGCGAGCCGGCCTGGACCTCGCTCCGCCGATAGTGCCGACCACCCGCAAGCGTGGAGCTGAATACCTCGCTACCGGCCGCATTACCGCCGGCCACGGTTACACGAATCGACCGGTTTCCGGCCTTCGCCGTCGACCCGGACTGAAGGACCGGCACCACCGCATCGAGCCCGGGGACTTTTCGCTCGATAAGGTCGGAGTCTTCAAGGGTGAATCGCCGCGACGGGGGTGCCTGATCTCCGCCCATCCCGCCACCATACTGTCCGGGAATGATGAAGAGCAGGTTGCTGCCGAGGCCCTCTACCTGCCCGGTGATCTCGCCCTGCACCCCGGTGCCGATGGCAACAAGCACGATAACCGCCGCGACGCCGATGATGACACCGAGCATCGTGAGTAGGCTTCGCGCCTTGTTCGACGCGAGCGCACGTAGGGCGATCCGGAAACTCTCGGTGAAGTTCACCCGGCCACCTCCTCGGGAGGCAGCGATTTGAGCTCCGCTGCTGCGAGGACACGGTCGCGCACGATCTCTTCGGACTGCACGCGACCGTCGAAGACGCGAGTTACGCGTTGTGCGTGCCGCGCGACACGGTCGTCGTGGGTGACGATGACAACGGTGATGCCCTGAGCGTTGAGATTCTGGAGAATCTCCATGACCTCTATGCCGGAGCGAGAGTCGAGGTTGCCAGTCGGCTCATCCGCAAGCACGATGCTCGGCTTGTTGACGAGCGCACGGGCGATTGCCACCCGCTGCTGTTGCCCGCCAGAGAGCTGGTTGCTCAGGTGGGTGATGCGGTTACCGAGACCGACGCGCTCAAGCGCCTCGGCGGCGCGCCGCGCGCGCTCTGACCCGCTGACGCCGCCGTAAACGAGCGGCAACTCGACATTCGCCTGCGCCGTCGTTCTCGACAGCAGGTTGAACGACTGGAACACGAAGCCGATGTGCTTGTTGCGCAACTCGGCAAGCTCGTTTGGAGACATGTGCGAGATATCCTCGTCCCCGAGGATCACCTCGCCGCTCGTCGGGCGGTCGAGCAGGCCGACGATGTGCATCAGCGTCGACTTACCCGAGCCGGACGGTCCCATGATCGAGACCATCTCGCCCTCATGTATGGCGATGCTGACGCCACGGAGCGCGTTCACCTCGATACCTTCGAGGCGATACTGCTTCGTGATGTTGCGCGTCTCGAGAACCGCCCGGGTAGTGCTCGCAGCGCTATCGCTCACGCGCTACTTCACCCTTATCGCGACGCCGTCTTTGAGGCTTCCGATACCGGTCACGATAACCTCGTCGCCCGCCTTCAGGCCTGTGAGAACCTCGGCCCGCGTGTCGGTCGTCCGACCCGTGGTCACTTCGGTTCTCACCGCTTTTCCACCCTGCGCCAGGAAGAGGTAGCTCTTGCCACCCTCATCGAGGACAGCCTCAACGGGAACCGTTACCGCCTCACCGATGGATTCGACTTCGATATCGACGCTACCGTTCATGCCAAGCAAAACCCGGTCATTCACGTTCTTAAGCCTGATGAGGACCGAGAAAGCCGTCCCGCCGGTGGGCGTGACAACCGAGGTCTTATCGATGCGCTCGACTTCAGCCTCAAAGGTCTCGGCCGTCAGGGCATCGAGGGAGATCTTGACCTTCATCCCGGGCTTGACCTTATCGATATCGGCCTCGTCGACCTGCGCGTTGAATACAAGCTGATCGAAGAGCACGACACTGAAGGGCGCCGAGGCTGGCGATACGGCTGAGCCGACAGACGGCTTTCCAGAGCCACCTAGACCTGCGGCAGCGAGTGACGCGCTTGCTCCACCGTTGAAGATGACCGTTCCGTCCATCGGGGCGCGCATCGTCGCCTTCTCGAGATTCGACACCGCATAGTCGAGCGCGGCACGGGCAGCACGTGCGCCCGCGCTTGCCGACGACTGGGCGGCGCTGGTGTCAGCTCCGGCAAGTTTCGCCTGCTGGGCAAGAGCGCCTTGGTACGCGGCCCACGCCTGATCGCGCGCGGTCTTCGCTCCGACAAGCGCCGCAGTCTTGTCTTGTCCTGCTACAAGAAGCGCAAGGCTCCGCTGCGCATTCGCAAGGTTCGCGGCCGCCTGGTCGCGGGCGAGGCTGAGGGCAGCAAGCGCGGTCTCCATCGCTGCATCGCGCGGAAGCGTCGCGGGGTCGTAGACGGTCGTCTTGTAGGTGTCATACGCAGTCTGTGCTGCGTCGTAGGAAAGCTGTGCGGCAGCAACCGCCGCCTCTGCTTGTGTGATCGCAGCCGCATCGGGTGTCGCGCTCTTCAGCGCGTTGTACTGGCTGAGTGCCGCGTTATAGGCTCCATAGGCGGCGGACACAGAGGCGGAAGCGGCCTTCTCGTCGGCCGAAGACGGGGCCGACTGAGAGATGCTGTCGGCCTGGGCGAGCGCGCCTTCGTACGCAGCCTGCGCCTGAGCGATCTGTAGCTCGAATGGCGTCGTGTCCATCGTGGCGATGATGTCGCCCTCTTTGACGGAAGCGCCTTCGGTCACCGATATGCTCTCGAGCATGCCTGCGGCGGGCGGGAAGATGTCGCGCTTCGCATCGGCCTCAGTCTTGCCCGAGGCGCTTACCGTCACCGTGAGTGCGCCTGTTCCGGCCCGCTCTACGGTCACTTCAGGCGCGCTCGCACCCTTGCCCAGAACGACCGCTGCAACAATACCCGCAACGACCAGAAGTCCGACAACAGCTGCGATGATCTTTCCCTTGGACACAGAGTCCTCCTCGAATAACGGCTCGTGCTTATCCGTTCAACTTTACCCTACACAGACGCACATTCTCACGGTGCTTCATATTAATTCACCGCGATTCCCTGATTTCTGGTGACGCTCGCGGCTCCTAGGCCTCCGGGCGATCGCTCCTGCTGCTAAAAAGCAGGCCCGGCAGGGCTCGCACGTCGTTGATTATGTAGTCGCACCCCGCAGCAGTAAGCACCTCAGCACTCGCCACGCCCCATGTAGCGGCGATTGCCACCGCTCCGGCACTGCGTGCAGATTCCATATCGTGCGGACTGTCGCCGATATACGCGCACTGGCCCGCCTCGAGGCCCAATAGCGCAGCCGCGTGACGGACCGGATACGGATCCGGTTTATGAAGCGGGACATCGTCGGCAGTCACAATGACCGAGAAGAAGTCGGCGATTCCAAAGAGGTTGATTCCTCGCATGGCCATCGGCGTGCCCTTTGAGGTGACAACACCCATCGGCATGCCGTAGTCGCGAACCGCAGAGAGAGCCTCTATGGCACCCGGGAAGAGGCGAACCATTGCATCGTGCGTGGCATGGTTGAACGTGCGATATGACACAAGTAGCGCATCCGCAGTCGCGGTATCACCCTGCGACAAGATGAGCATCTGCTGTGCAAGAGGAATACCGACGTCTCGCAAGAGCACCTCGTCGGGAAGCACTTCGCCGAGAATATCCGCGCTCGCATGCCTGAATGACGCGAGGATGTGCGGGATGGTATCCGCAAGCGTGCCGTCAAAATCGAAGAGAACAGCCTTTAGGCCGAGGAGGCGTGCATCGGGGTCTGCTGGAATCGTCATGGGCGCGATTCTAGCACGGCTGGCGCAACGGGCACCTCGATCTTCACCTTACGGAGCAGTATGAATGTCATCGCGGCGCCGACTGCGTAGAACACGCCGGTAAGGTACCAGGGAAGCGTGTATGAATGCTGCATCAATCGACCACCCAGGACGCTTCCGCCAAGCCAGGCGACCGCCCACCCGAACCGAACCCATCCCACAACAAGCGGGCGCTCCAGGGGCGGAATACCCGCGGTTGAAAGCTGGTTGTACACCGGCCACGACATGTTCATCAGGACGCCGCGGAACAAGAGCATCACAGCGGCAAACGGCAACCCTGTGGCCAGCGGCACGGCGACGAGGAACGGTAGCGAAAGAAGCTCCATTGCCACCACGGCGCCCACGTGACCAAGCTTGCGCGCAAGCCATGGTGAGCCGAACGCGGCGACAGCCATCCCGATCGAGCTCGCCGCCTGGATCATACCTATCTGACCGACCGTCGCCCCCAGTTGGTGTCTGAGGAAGAGCGCGACGAATGGGATCGACAGCCCGGCGCCAAACGAGATGAGCACTTCAGGGATTAGAAGACGCACGAGCCTGCTCCACGATGTGAATCCCCTGATCGCGGCACGGTACGACGTGGACACATCAGCCGGGTGGGTGTGCTCGATCGCCATTGCTGGCACCGCTGACGCCAACATGGAACATGCGGCCACAGCAATAGCAACCCGAAGCCCGACGGTCTCAGTCGCGCCGGCCGCGAGGACTGCCGCCGGGATGATGCCACCAAGCAGCGCGCCAACGAACATCGAGCCGACACGGAGCGTGTAGTCGATCGTGAACAGATGGGTCAGCGCACGGGCCGGTGCCGCCTCCGAGAGAAACGCTATCCCGAGCGTCTGCATCGCGCCGTCACCGATGCCGTAGAGAAGCCCGAGTCCGACCACGACCACCGCCGTAGGCGCGAATGCCTGGCCAAGGCGTGAAAGCCCGAGCGCCAGCGCGGCAATCACCATCAGCCGACGATAGCCAACGCGCGCGACAAGCGGAGGAAGTGCCAGACAGGTGACAGCCCCCGCCAGCGCAAGCGCACCCTCGACGTCGCCGACGACCGCCTCGGTCATGCCGGCGTCCTTAATATAGATCGCGAACACGGTGCCGAGAATCCCGAGGCCGATGCTCTGGAGCGCGGCTACCATCAGGTACCGCCACGCGTCCCGTGAAAAGGTCCGTGCTGCCACGCGATAGTCACGTGGCAGCACGGACGCGATGATGCGCTTCAATCCGGTCAGGCGCATGCGGGTTCCTCCCGAACGGGCGAACCCGCGCTACTCGTCGTCTTCGAAGTCCTCGGCTACAAGCTCCTCGGCTTCGATATCCCTCTCGGCCATGCCCGGCATGCGTGTCGCGGCGATCGTCTCATCCTCGACAAGCACCTGCTGGTTCTCGGGCGCCGTACGCTTCTTCTTCTTCGCGGCAACACGAGCGATCGCACACACGCGATCTGTCTCTGCCACGTTCATGACCTTCACGCCCTGTGTCGAGCGACCTAGTTTGCTGATATCGCCCGCATTCACGCGAATGACAACACCCTCGTCCGAGATAAGCATGAGCTCGTGACCGGGCATGACGACCTTCATCCCGGCGATACGGCCCTTCTTCGGCGTGACCTGGATGGTCTTGACACCCATGCCGCCGCGCTTCTGTGTCGGGTACTCTTCGAGCGGCGTACGCTTGCCGTAACCGCGCTCGGTCACCACAAACAGCTCGCTCCCCTTGGGCGCGATCTCCATACCGAGAACGTGGTCGTCGCCCTTCACGGTCATCCCGCGGACCCCAGTCGTGTCGCGTCCCATCGGACGGGCGTCGGCCTCGTCGAAGACGATGGCCTTGCCGTTTGCGGACACCATCATCGCGTGCTCGCCCGCGTGCACGCGCCTGACCGCGATCAGCTCGTCGTCATCGCGCAGGTTGATGGCGATTATCCCGTCGCGGCGCGAGCGATCGTACGCCTGCATCGCCGTCTTCTTCACGACACCGTTACGCGTGGCGAAGAGCAGGTAATCCTCGGCCCCGAACTCACGTGTAGTGATGGCCGCAGCGATACGCTCGGTCTGCTCGAAGGGCAGCAGGTTCACGACGGCGGTTCCTCTCGCATGGCGAGAGCCGACCGGCAACTCGTGAACCTTCAGGCGGTAGACCTTGCCCTTCGTGCTGAAGAAGAGCACGAAGTCGTGCGTCGAGGAGATGAAGAGTTGCTCGACGAAGTCGCTCTCTTTGAGGTTGACTCCGCTGATGCCCTTGCCGCCACGCTTCTGCTGACGATACGTCGCCACCGGGAGCCGCTTCACGTAGCCGGCCTTGGTGATCGTGATGACCATGTCTTCTTCTGCGATGAGGTCCTCGACGTCGAGGTCGCGCGCGGCATTAGTGATCTCGGTACGCCGTGGGTTCGCGAACTTCGCCCGGATCTCGGCCATCTCGTCCTTGATGATCTGGAGAACCAGACCGACGTCGCCAAGGATCTTCTTCAGCCAAGCGATCTTCTCGCGAAGCTCGGTGAGCTCTTCTTCGATCTTGTGGCGCTCCAGGCCGGTCAGGCGGCGGAGGCGCATCTCGAGGATTGCGTCGGTCTGGATCTCGGTCAATCCAAAGCGCTCGATGAGGCGCGCCTTGGCTTCAGCGTCGTCGTTGCTCGACTTGATGATCGCGATGACTTCGTCGATGTTCTCCAGGGCGATAACGTAGCCCTCGAGTATGTGCGCCCGCTCCTCGGCCTTGCGAAGGTCGTAGCGTGTGCGCCGGGTGATGACTTCCTTCTGATGCTCGACGTAGTGGAAGAGCATCTGCTTGAGCGTGAGCTCCTTCGGAACGCCGTCGACGAGAGACAGCATGATGACGCCGAAGCCCGTCTCGAGCGAGGTGTGCTTGTAGAGCTTGTTGAGAACCACCTGCGGAATCGCCGTGTTCTTGAGTTCGACCACAACACGCATACCTTTGCGGTCTGATTCATCGCGCAGGTCAGATATCTCGGTCAGCTTCTTCTCGCGCACGAGATCGGCGATCTTCGTGACGAGCTTGCTCTTGTTCACCGCGTACGGGATCTCGTTGATGATGATGCGCATTCTGCCGGTCGATGTCTGCTCGATGTGCGCTTTACCCCGCACCTTGATCGAGCCGCGCCCGGTTGTGTAAGCGTCATAGATACCCTCGCGGCCCATGATGATGCCGCCGGTCGGGAAGTCCGGGCCGGGCATAACCGCGAGGAACTCGTCGATCTCCGCGTCAGGGTTGTTGATGAACAGCGTCGCGGCGTCGATGACTTCACCGAGGTTGTGCGGCGGGATATTCGTCGCCATACCGACCGCGATACCGGAGCTGCCGTTGACGAGAAGGTTCGGGTAGCGGCTGGGAAGCACGCGCGGCTCTTGTAGCGACTCGTCATAGTTGGGGCCGAAGTCGACCGTCTCCCGGTCGATGTCGCGCAGCAACTCCATCGCGAGTCGCTGCAGGCGCGACTCCGTGTACCGCATAGCAGCAGCGGAGTCGCCGTCCACCGAGCCGAAGTTGCCGTGGCCATCCACGAGCGGCGCCCGCATCGCAAAGTCCTGCGCCATGCGCACCATCGTGTCGTAGACCGCAGAGTCACCATGCGGGTGGTACTTACCGATGACTTCGCCGACGGTCCACGCGGACTTCTTATACGCCTTGGTCGGCGTCAGCCCGGATTCGCTCATCGCGTAGAGGATGCGCCTGTGCACCGGCTTGAGCCCGTCCCGGACATCCGGAAGCGCTCGGGCGACGATGACGCTCATCGAGTACTCAAGGAATGACTTCCTGAGCTCCTGCTCGATGTCTATCGGGAGGACGTTGCTCTCGCCCGCCATGGCATCAGTCACGATTGGTCTCCTCGCACGTCACGTACTATAGGTTGTATTTCTTGTAGAGCAGCGCCGCGCCACCGGCGAGAAGTAAACCCCACACCATCAGAAGCAGCGAAGCCAACGTCGGCGTCGCGCCCGCATTAGGCCCCACTTTCGCGAACTGGGTCGCCGCCCACACGATGAATCCGATGCCGCCGCCCAACAAGATGGTACTCACTGTGTTGGCGATCATCTTGTAGTTCCTTGTAGGCGTCGGTTCCTGGATCCTTAAGCCGATGAGCATCGTTTCGAGTTCTGCGCTTGAAACAGCCCTCGTTTCGCCAGCAGGTTTCCCGGGGTCAACCTCATCGTTCTTGACGACAAGCTGTTCGATCTCGATCACCGCATCCTCGGCGGCAGTCTCCTCAAATGGTGCCCGAACCGCCAGGAGCGCTTCCTCTAGAGCCTCTTCTTGCTCCCGCTCAACCTTGAGGCGGTTGAACGTCTCGAACGCATCTTGCTCCCATGGTGGGGGCTCGAACTGCTTCGCATGTCTCTTGTCACGTTCGTCCACCCGAGCCGACCTCCACCCGCCGTTCTGATTCTTCGTGCTAGATGTCGAGGAACCGCACGTTCTTAGCGTGCCGCTGGATGAATTCCTTGCGTGGTTCGACCTGGTCGCCCATCAAGTCGACGAAGGCCTCCTCGGCGGCAAGCGCGTCGTCGATAGTGACCTGAAGCAGGGTTCTACGCTCCGGATCCATGGTCGTCTCCCACAGCTGCTCGGGGTTCATCTCACCGAGACCTTTGTAGCGCTGGATGGTCGACTTGGTGCCGGTGGGCAGTTTTGCGAGGGCCTGCTGGAGCTGCCGGTCGCTGTATGCGTAGTCGTGCTTCTTGCCGACGCTGATCTTGTAGAGCGGCGGCTGCGCGATATAGATGTAGCCCGCCTCGATCATCTCACGCATGTAGCGATAGAAGAATGTGAGGATAAGGCAGCGGATGTGGCTACCGTCGACATCGGCATCCGTCATGATGATCGCCTTGTGATAGCGCGCCTGGGTGATATCGAACTCCTCGGCGACGCTCGTGCCGAGCGCGGTGATCATCGCCTGGATCTCCTCGGAACCGAGCGCGCGGTTGATGCCCGCCTTCTCGACATTGAGGATCTTGCCTCGCAGCGGCAGGATCGCCTGGAACGAGCGGTCTCGAGCCTGCTTCGCCGAGCCTCCGGCCGAGTCACCCTCGACAAGGTAGATCTCGGTGAGCGCTGCCTCGCGAATCGAGCAGTCGGCGAGCTTTCCCGGAAGCGTCGAGCTCTCAAGTAAGCCCTTGCGGCGCGTCAACTCGCGGGCCTTGCGAGCCGCGGCCCGCGCCTTGCTCGCTTGCGTCGCCTTCATGATGATGTTTCTCGCAGGCTTCGGGTGCTCCTCGAGATACTCGCCGAGCGCCTGGGTGACAGCGGACTGCACGAATGATCGCATCTCGGTGTTGCCGAGTTTGGTCTTCGTCTGACCCTCGAACTGCGGCTCGCGAAGCTTCACAGAGATGACGGCCGTCAGGCCCTCACGAATGTCCTCGCCGGTCAGGTTCTCTTCCTTCTCCTTGAGAATCCCCTGCCGACGAGCGTACTCATTGATCGTTCGAGTAAGGGCGTTCTTGAAGCCCTCGAGGTGGGTGCCGCCCTCGTGTGTGTTGATGTTGTTCGCGAACGCGAGAACCGCCTCTGAGTACCCAGTGTTCCACTGAAGGGCAACCTCGACAGCGCCCTCGTTGGCCTCTGTCTCAAAGTAGACGACCTTGTTGTGAATCGTCTCCTTCTTCTCATTGAGGTACTTCACGAAGTCGAGGATGCCGCCCGCGTACCGGAACTCTTCGCGACGGGGCTCGAGTTCACGCTCGTCGGTAAGGGTGATCTTGAGATTCTTGTTGAGGAACGCCGTCTCCCGCATACGGGAGGCAAGCGTGTCCCATGAGTAGTCAGTTGTTTCGAAGATCTCCGTATCCGCCAGGAAGGTCACTTTCGTGCCTGTGGATTTTGCGGTCCCGGTCGACTTAAGCGGTCCGGTTGGCTTACCGCGCTCGTATGCCTGCGACCAGATCTTTCCGTCGCGCTTGACTTCGATTTCAAGCTTCTCAGAGAGCGCGTTTACGACCGATACGCCGACCCCGTGGAGACCACCGGATACCTTGTAGCCCTCACCGCCGAACTTGCCGCCGGCGTGAAGAATGGTGAGAACAACCTCGACTCCCGACTTTTTGTACTTCGGAACATTGTCGACCGGAATGCCTCGACCGTTGTCTGTGACCGAAATCGACGCGTCCTGGTGAAGGACGATCTCGATGGCGTTGCAAGACCCGGCGAGGGCCTCATCGACGGAGTTGTCGACTACCTCATACACAAGGTGATGGAGACCCTTTGGTCCAGTCGAGCCGATATACATACTCGGGCGCTTGCGGACCGCCTCGAGACCTTCAAGAACCTGGATGTCTTTTCCAGAATATGAGCCACCGTTATTCGCCACCAAGGCTCCTTCTTAGTCGTACGACAGTCGTGGAGGGCGAGAAAGGGCAAAACCACGACATATTGACGTCACGTGCTTAGTTTACCACAAGTAGTAGTGTCAGGAGCCCGATTTGTCCCCTTCTGGGCCATCAGTTCGCGTCTCAGCCGACTTGCGGGCCCGGACACCCTTTTTCCACTCCAGATCCTTGATCATCACTCTCAGCGCGGTTTCGCGCAGGTCCTCATCGTGTACGGCGGCCGCAACATGTACGGCTTGCTCCCGTTCGTTCTCCGTTAGTGGTGCAGCGGGATTCACATCGGTCTTGTAGTACTCCGTGGTCTCTTCTTCTCGTCTCTCCTCAGCCCGCTTCTCAGACACGCCCTTAGAGACAGTAAACCGGATAGACCTGACCAAATCCTGTCCAGTTTCTGAACGAATTGCAGCCAGGAAGCGATCCGTCATCAAGACAAGCTCATTTGCCCACGCTGCTGAATCAACGAGAACGGTAAGTGTCCCATCCCGGAGGACCACACCGTGTGTGTGTCGGGCTATCTCCGGACCGGCGGCCACATTCCAGGCGCTGACCACTCTGGCGCCGTGCCTCTTCCCGCGCGGGTCGGCACGCTCAATGATCCTACGCGTGATGTCCGCGATACTTTCTGTCCTCTTGGCCCTCATGGGTTCACTTCCCCGGGATTTCCACGACAACCGCCTGTTTCAGAAGCTTCGTATCGAAGTAGCCTGTGTTCGTTGTTGAGATGATGGTCTGCACATCCTTTTGTACCAGCGACGTGAGGGCCCTTCGCCGATCTTCGTCGAGCTCTGACATCACGTCATCTAGAAGAAGGATGGGTTTCTTGCGAGCTATATCCTCAACAACAGCCACCTTAGCGAGGGTCCAGGCGAGCGCGATGGTTCTTTGTTGCCCCTGCGAAGCAAACGTCCGTGCGTTCCTACCACCGAGCAAGAACACGATGTCGTCTCTGTGTGGGCCGACAAGGGTCACATGCCGCACGATCTCGTCAGCCGCCCGTCCTTTGAGCGTCTCAATGATGGCCCGTTCCGCCTCATCGATGGTGACCTCAACGTCGAGTGGGATGCTGCCTAGGCCACAGTGATCGTTGTAGAGAACCGACAGTTCCTCGCCGTCAGCGAGATCTTTGTACGCGGCTGCCGCGTGGTGCACGACCCTCAGGAGCAACCTGCGCCGGTGCGTAAGCAACTTCGACCCGAGCGACGCGACTTGGATATTCCAGGGGTCGAGATCCTCGACGCCTGCTCTCCATTCACGCAACAACGTGTTTCTATGACGAACGACTTTGGCATAGTCGCGCCTGATCGACCCGTATGTCTTTGAGAGCTGGTCTCCCAGGTCGTCTATCGCTGAGCGCCGCATCTCAGCCGGCCCCTTCACGAGATCAAGATCATCTGGTGTGAAGAGCACCGTCGGAAGAATACCAGCCACGTCTGACACCCTGCGTTTCGCCACTCCGTTGATAAGACATGAGCGCCGACCGTCGCGAGTCACCCGAATCTGCACCTGTGTTGAAGTGGCCTCACTCGAGAAAGAGGCAGCGATTTCTGCTCCCTCTTCTCCCCAACGCACAAGATCTTCCCAGCGGGGATTCCGAAAGGACACTCCTGTGGTAACCAATTGAACCGCTTCAAGCGCGTTTGTTTTCCCTGACGCGTTGGCTCCGACCAGGACAGTAAGACCCGGCGATAATTCAGTCTCCCACTCCTGATAGTTCCTGAAGCCGCTCAGATGAAGCGATTTGATGAACACGCCGGTTCCGAATCAGCCAAGGCGAACAGGCATGAGCAGATAGGTGAACTCTTCTCCTGTTTCGTTCTTGAGAACTCCCGGCTTCAGTGGGCTCACGATCTCGAGCGCTATCTTGTCTCCCTCTGAGACAGATATCCCGTCCATGAGATATGCGTGATTGAATGCCATTTCGACATCTTCGCCAGTTACCTCGATCTCGAGGGACTCTACGGCTTCGCCGATATCTTGTGTCTGCGCTGAAAGCGTCAGAAGCCTGTCTTCGACGGCCACCTTGAGCCTAAGGGGCGCGCTGTGTTGGGCCATCAAGGAGACTCTCTTCACAGCTTCCATGAACTCTTGCCTACCAAGCGTGATCCGGGTCTGCTGGTCTTTTGGAATCAGCTGGCGATAGTTGGGGAACGCCCCTTCGATTCTCCGGGATATGAATGTCGTGCTCCCGAACGAGAAGATGACCTGGTTCTCTGAGACGCCTATCTTCACCGTTTCAGAAGATGCTGCGAGCCGGGCGACATCTTCGATCGCGCGTCCCGGGACAACGGCTTCGAGAGTCCCTGTAATTCCTTCAACAGGTACTTCTCGAACACAGAGCCGATATGAGTCTGTCGCAACCATGCGAAGGATTCCCTCTTCCACCACCACGAGCACACCTGTGAGGATTGGGCGTGTTTCGTCGCGGCTTACAGCCCTGGATACCTGATGGACAACACCAGCGAACACATCTGCCGGCAAAGTGATCGTATTAGCGGGCACGACGTCAGGGAACTTCGGAAAATCCTCTGCTGACAAGGTCTTTACGGTGAAGGATGACTGACCGCAGGAAATGGTCGCTCCGCCTTGAACCGTCTCGATCGAAACAGCGGCCTCAGGCAAGCTTCTGACGATGTCAGTGATCAGCTTTCCGGGAACAACGACGCTCCCCGCTTCTTCAGTTCGGGCTTTTGAGGCCGTTTTGATTGATATCTCGAGGTCGGTTGAATTCAAACCAAGCTCGTTGTTCTGTGCTGAAAGCAGAACTCCCGAAAGAATAGGAAGCGTGGTCCTCGACGAAAGGCCTTTCGAAACAATCGAAAGGGTTTCAAGCAACTCGGCACGCGCTATAGAGACCTTCATTCCTATTCCTTTCTAGATATCAATTTCACAGTAGTAGTAATAGATGCTGTGGACAGTGGGGATAACACCCCTCTGCGCACGTTGTTGCCGGTGTATCCATTGTTGATGCTCCTGTGCATTAACTGCTCTCGCTATACACAGTATTCACAGGCCTTGAAATCTATCCACAAGAAGAGCCTGTTGTACCCACCTTATCCCCACACCATCCACAAGGTTGTTAGCTTCTCTGTTTCACCAGGTTTGTGAGTGTTTGAATCTGGTTGTAGACCTCTCTTTGAGCGTTGAGCAACTTCTGAATCTTCGCAGTCGCGTGCATGACCGTGGTGTGATCGCGACCACCGAACTCAGCCCCGATTCTCGGCAAGGAAAGGTCAGTAAGCTCGCGCGCGAGATACATAGCTACCTGGCGAGGATAGACAATCGACTGAGACCTCTTGTTTCCCACCAGGTCGTTCTTTGCGATTCCATAGAACTTACAGACCTCTTGCTGAATCGTCGAGACGGTAATGGGTTTTATCGACCGCTCCGGGAAGATGTCCTTAAGAACACTCCGTGCCAGATCAAGATCAATGGTGTGCCTTGTGAGCGAACTAAAAGCAACGATCCGGATGAGTGCTCCCTCGAGCTCCCTGATGTTCGAAGAGATCCTGTCGGCGATAAAGGAGAGTATCTCGTCGGGAACTGCGAGACCCTCTGCTTCAACCTTCCGGCGAAGAATGGCGATTCGGGTTTCCAGCTCAGGAGGCTGGATATCAGTGATCAAACCCATTTCAAACCTGCTTCTCAGGCGATCCTCAAGACTACCAATGTCTTTTGGAGGACCGTCTGATGACAAGACGATCTGCTTCCCTGCCTGCTGGAGTGTGTTGAAGGTATGGAAGAACTCCTCCTGGGTTTGTTCTTTACCGGCGAGGAACTGTATGTCGTCAACAAGAAGTACGTCGTTTGTCCGGTACTGACGGCGGAAACCATCGATTCGGCTCTTGTCCCTATCGCCGATAGAGTTGATGAAGTCATTTGTGAACTGTTCACTCGAGACGTACTTCACCTTCATATGCGGGAAGCTCATCTTCACGTAGTGGCCGATCGATTGAAGCAGGTGTGTCTTACCCAGCCCGACCCCGCCGTAGATGAAGAGGGGGTTGTATGCGCCCCCAGGGGTTTCGGCAACAGCAAGTGCTGCGTGGTACGCGAATTGATTCGAGGTCCCCATAACAAACGACTCAAACGTGTACTTCGGGTTGAAGTCACCCTCGCTCGCTTCTCGGACTCGCTTCTGTTCAACCTCTTCAAGGTCGGGCATCCCACGCGTCTCGCTTACGACGGGGCTCTCTATCACGACGGAACCATCGACGCCAACCCGGAATGAAACAGACATAGGGCGACCAAGGACCTGGGCTAAAGCGGAGGCGAGCAGACCGGAGTACCGCGACTCAAGCCAATCTCGCGCGAACTCGTTCTGGACCGAGACAACAAGCATGTCGTCGATAACCCCAAGGGGTGATGTGTTTTCAAACCACGTCTTAAACGTCGGCGTGTTGAGCTCTAAGCGAACAACATCAAGCGTGTCCGCCCACATCTGTTGTACATCCTGTACTTCTGGCACGTTCGCCCCCGGCCTAAGAGTTGAAGAGCTGATCGAGTGAGCTGACGCCGGCCGGCGTCAAGACACGTTTGCCTGTTTCGTCGGAATGGATGAGTCCACAGTCTTCAAGTGAAGCAAGATCGCGGTACGCGGTGGACAAGCCGACACCCAGCTCACGCGAGACCACCGTTGGACCCACCGCTCCAAGCTCGATAACCAACGACAAGACCTGCTTCTGGCGAGTGGTCAATCGTTGTCCACCCTGGAGTCCCGCCGTCGTGGTTGTTGCATTCTCTGGTTCGGGCGCGGGGGCGGGGTCGACTTTGATCGTGACCACCGTGCCTCGCCCGAGGTTGTCCTCTACCACGATCGTCCCACCGGAGAAGGTCAGGCACTCGCGAGCTACCGGTAGTCCGGAGCCGACTCCCTTGATGACACACTTCATTTCTTCAGTCGCGGTTGAGAAGCCGGGAAGGAAGACGCGGTCCTTGTCTGCGATCCCGGGCCCCTGATCCGCAAAACGAACAGTCGCGCCGCTATCAAGAATCGTCACAACCACCTCGTGAAAGCGAGCATGGATCAGGTTCTCGACAACCTCCCGGATCACCACATATGGAAGGGCGCCGCCGGCCTCGTGTGAGAGCTGATAGGTTCGAGAAGCAAGCGCCTCGATGAAAGAGCGAGCATCGTGGCCGCTAACCTCTTCAACTCGAGGTGCTGCAGTGAGGGCGTCGTACACCGCGATCCGGGCGAATGACGTACGCGCGGGAGGGGTGCCGCTCTCGTCAGTATATGAGGCTGCGCGGTCGGACGCGCCTAGAGCTGAGACGGGGAGCCCCTTGGTTTCGCCCGCATAGAACGACTTCATGAATCCCCCCAACTGACGCTTCCACAGACTTATCAACAGAAGGGCTCCGAGGCCCTGAACATTAACGCGCAGATGGTGACCGTATCCACAAGGCTCCACTGCAACTGGAGCCGACTGCTCTGAAAGCGATCTACCTGGTCTTTTGCGGTTCTATCCACAACACTTTCCACAATTGTGGAAAACTACTGACGCCAACCCACTCGATATTCACAGAACGCCCAGGTGGCGCCCCATCTTGCCCCGATATGCCCTTTTCACTTCCACTCACTTGCCGTCGATGTCACCAGTATTGTGGACAGGGTGGTCATCGGCAGCTAGATCACCGGAAGGGGTTGTGGAAAAAGCGGACACGTGTTCGGTCGAGTCACCAACCATACAACGCATAGGCCCATTATCAGGGCATTTTCAAGGTCACAGAGGCTTTTTGAGCCCCCGGGAGAACAGCGCCGATTCTAACAGAGGCCCAGTGCTCCAACAACGCGCTGGCCGGAGTTATCCACAGGCTCAACAAACGTAAATCAAGGGTTTTCCACATTATCCACAGATTTCAGACTTTCTTTACACGGCCGACTTGGAAGCGCTCGGCGCAGGGGTGGAAGCCCGTTGAAAATGCCGAAGCTGTGTGGATAGTGCGTTTGACACCTGTCGCAGGCGGTCGGTATAATCGCTCGGCTTAGCGTCCGGGCTAGACTCGGGCGTCCCGAACGGAGGATATACACGTGAAGCGCACATACCAACCAAACAACCGGAAGCGCGCCAAGACGCACGGATTCCGGATTCGCATGTCGACCAAGGGTGGTCGGGCAGTCATCGCAGCACGCAGGCGTAAGGGCCGCAAGGTTCTCACTCCGAGCGCGGCGTAGCATACCTCACGGGCTCCGGCCCGCGGTTCTCATGCGTACGATCAAGGCCTCGGCCGACATCGAGAGACTCTTCGCCGAAGGAAAGCGCGGCAGTAGTCCTCTTGTCATGGTGTTGACGAGCCCAACTCAAACATCACGCGACCCTCACGGTCGCGTGATGTTTGTTGCTGGTAAGAAGCTTGGCGGGGCGGTTTGGCGCAACCGGGCCAAACGAGTTCTTCGCGCCGCATGTGTTCGGGCCGGCGGTCCCTGGATCGGCTCAGACACGGCCCTCATGGCCCGTCACGGGATAACGACGGCGTCCCCGGCTGCCATCGACGAGAGTCTTCGCGCGGCCCTCAGGAAGGCCGGAGTGACGTCGTGAAGCTTGTGCGACAACTCCTCATCCTCCCCATCAGGGCCTATCAGAAGCTGATCTCTCCCCTCTTGCCACCGTCGTGCCGATTCACACCCACGTGCTCTCACTACGCCATCGTCGCCATTGAGCGACACGGGGCCCTTAAGGGTGGTTGGATGGCGCTCAAGCGCATCGGTCGGTGCCATCCCTGGAGTCCCGGGGGCTATGACCCTGTGCCGTAACTCTTGGCGCGGGGGTTCCTTATATGTACGCGCGTGTGGTAGATAGAAGAATGGAATACGACGACCCCCGGATGCTCCGGAGTGGAACCACACGATTATCCTGAGGCTTTTTGCCCGACTGAGGAGGTAGCCCCCACGTGTTCGACATGATCATGAAGGCACTTTTTGATGTACTGAACTTCTTCTATGGCTGGGTACACGACTATGGCTTCGCAATCATCTTGCTTACGGTTGCGATGAGGGTCGTGTTGCTTCCGCTGACCATCAAGCAGACGAAGTCGCAGTTCGAGCTTCAGCGGATCCAACCGAAGATCAAGCAGCTACAGGCCAAGTACAAGAACGACAAAGAGAAGCTCCAGGAGGAGACGCTCAAGTTCTACCAGGAGAACAAGGTCAACCCGCTGGGTGGCTGTCTCCCCCTCATCCTCCAAATGCCGATCTTCTTTGCGCTCTTCAGGGTACTCGGGACCACAACCAAGAAGATCGCAGGCAAGAACACGATCATTCCAGGACTCCTCCTCGCGGCTATCGCTGCCATGCCGGCCGCCCAGGCCGAGGCGGCTAAGCGCTTCTGGATAATTCTTCCAGACATTACCAAGACGCCGGCGAATATGTACGAGGCGGGTGGCATTCTAGCCGTCCTCCCCTACGCGATCCTCGTCGTCCTCTTCGGTTTGAGTATCTACATCCCGCAGATGATGCAGCCGAATGTTGAGAAGACGCAGAAGCAGATGGCGCTCTATATGTCTCTTATGATGCTCTGGTTCGGGTGGATATCGCCCGCCGGGGTTCTGATCTACTGGGTGACCTCGAGTCTTCTCCAGGTGGGCCAGCAGGCAATCATGCAGAAGATGTACGCCAATCCCGAGGGGGAAGCGAGCAAATGATCAACGAAATCATCAAGGAAGGACCCTCTGTAGCAGAGGCGCTGGATTTCGCCCTGGAAGAGATGGGCGTCCAGCAAGACGCGGTACAGTACGAGGTGCTCGATGAGGGCGGCCGCGGATTCTTTGGCGCCGGGAAGCCCGCTAGTGTTCGTGTGTGGTTGAAGCCTGGCGAAGTCGCACGCGTATCGGCACAGCTGGCTGAGCCGGCCGACATTGTCCTTGAGGAAGAAGAGGCGCCGCTGACAGACGAAGAGCTCGACAAGATCGCAGACGAAGCGGTCGGCGTCGTGAACAGCGTCTTGGCCACCCTCGGCATTCAATCAGAGATCGAGGAGTACGAAGGGGACGACAACGAAATCATCCTCGACATCGTCGGCGATGACCTTGGCGTCCTGATCGGCAGGCATGGAAAGACCCTGGATGCACTGCAGGTCCTGGTAGCAGCGATGACCAATCGCCGCATCGGTCGTCGATTCCCGGTGGTCGTAGACGTGTCCGGCTATCGTTACCGGCGCAAGGTCAAGCTCGAAGAGATCGCACGCCGAGCTGCGGACCGCGTTGTTCGTCAGGGACGACCCGTAGAGCTTCGGCCTATGACGAGCTTTGAGCGCAAGGCAGTTCACGTCGCTCTCCGGAATGACCGCAGGGTCACCACGGCGAGCGAGGGCGACGAGCCTTATCGCCAGGTGGTAGTGCATCCGAAGTAACTTCAGCAGTACGCTTGATTCAGAAGACGGGCGCCCAATCGGGCGCTCGTCTTGTTTGTGATAGCGAGGCCAGACGCCCAAGGCTTCGGAGCGGACTTCCGACCAAAACCCATGACCCAAAGGTTCGGGACGGATATCCAGGAAACCCCCTGAAGTCGGATGTTTCACGTGAAACATAAGGAGACCGGGTCCGGCCGACTCTAGTATGTTCGCCGACAATGTCGCATGATGTTTCACGTGAAACACTTCGCAGACAACCATGAGGCCACAGTCGTGCCCATAGCCGCGCTGGATGTACAACGCTGCTTGCAGGACGTAGGGGCCGCAGCCAGCCTCGAGCAGGCAACCCTTCTCTCCAGGCACGCGCAGCTGGTAACAGAGGTCAATCAACAGTTCAATCTCACCAGGGTCACATCCCCTGAGGAAGTCCTCCGGCTACATATTGCGGATTCGGCCACCGCGCTCCCCTTTGTCGAAGCAGCAGCTGACGGCGTTGTCGTCGATATCGGCTCGGGAGCAGGGTATCCGGGTGTCGTGCTAGCCGTGCTTTCCGATCGTAGGTTCGTTCTGGTGGAGTCTGTGTCGAAGAAGGCCAACTTCCTGAGATCTGTGGTTACAGAACTCAAACTGAACGCAGAGGTTCACGACGTTAGAGCCGAGGAGCTCGCCTTGGCGGCGCCGGGAACCTACTCATGCGTGATTGCGCGAGCCGTTTCGGCACTTCCCTCGCTCGTAGAGCTTGCCTCTCCCCTTTTGGCCATCGGAGGCCGTCTGGTCTGCATGAAGGCCAAACTTGACGTCGAAGAGCTGGACAGCGGGGAGTTTGCCGCGGGTCAATGCGGCATGCGGCTTCTCGAGAACCATCGCTTTGAGCTTCCAGGTGGTGAAACGAGATCCATCGTTGTCTACGAGCGACGAGGCAGAGTGCGTGAGAAGCTCCCTCGACGTTCTGGTATGGCTCAGCGGCATCCGTTGAGCCGGGCTTCCGAATGAAGACGCCATAGCCTATACTTCGGGGCGTGGTGTCCTGTGGGAGGAGGAAGTGTGGTTGAAATGCCCGCGACCGGTGTAGCCGCGGATTCGTCGACCGGAAGGGCGCGAGTTCTGGCGGTGGTCAACCAGAAGGGCGGCGTCGGCAAGAGCACAACGGCCGTCAACCTCGTTGCCTGCCTCGGAGAGGCTGGTAAGAAGGTCCTTCTTATCGATCTCGATCCCCAGGGAAACGCTACTTCTGGCTACGGACTCAATAGGAATCAGCGCGACCAGTGCGTCTACAATGCGCTTCTCTCCGATACCCCCATAGCGGAACTCATAGAGCCGGTACAAGTTGAGGGAGTGTTTGTTGTACCCGCTACGATCCAACTTGCCGGAGCCGAAATCGAGTTGGTTTCAAGCTTTAGCCGCGAAACCAAGCTCAAGGGCGTCATCGAGCCGATCCTCGGCGACTTCGATTTTGTAGTCATCGACTGCCCTCCGTCACTTGGATTGCTTACGGTCAACGCACTCACGGCGGCAAATGGCGTAATCATCCCTGTTCAGTGTGAGTACTACGCGCTGGAGGGCCTCACAAAGCTTCTCGAGAGTTTTAAGCTGGTCAAGACTCATCTCAACCCGGAGCTCGAGGTCTTTGGCGTGCTGATGACCATGTATGACGCCCGGACTCGCCTGTCACAGCAGGTTGTCGAGGAAGTTAAGGATTTCTTTGACGCGACGGTCTTTGACACCGTCATCCCCCGCAGCGTTCGGCTTTCTGAAGCGCCAAGCTTTGGACAGCCCATTACTATGTATGATTCTGGCGGTCGCGGAGCGGCGGCCTATCGGAGCCTAGCTAAGGAAGTGATCAGCCGTGACTAAGCGCGGACTCGGTAGGGGCCTTTCGGCCCTGATTCCTGGAGCGGGACATGAGTTTGTCGGCGGTGAGCCACAGGAGCTCCCCATCGACTTCATTAGTCCAAACCCTAATCAACCTCGTACGGCCATGGACGCAGATCAGATCGACGAGCTTTCCGACTCCATCGGCAAAGTCGGAGTCCTACAGCCCATAATCGTGAGGCCTCATGCCGAGGGGTATCAGATTATCGCCGGCGAGCGTCGCTGGCGCGCAGCCAAAGCGGCGGGTCTTACCAAAGTGCCGGTTCGTGTCATGGCTTCAACAGAAACCGAGGCGCTGGCGCTGGCGCTGATTGAGAACTTGCAGCGACAGGACCTGAATGCAATCGAAGAAGCACGAGGATACCGACGTTTGATCGCAGAGTACGGAATGACGCAGGCAGAGCTTGCCGACAGGGTCTCGAAGTCGCGCTCTGCCGTTACAAACACACTCCGCCTCCTTGATCTTCCTGAGGATGTTCAAGAGCTCATGTACGCGAACAAGCTCACCGCGGGTCACGCCCGGGCCGTCCTCTCCCTTACAGACGAGGCGCAACGGATTCGACTTGCTCACCGGATCGTCGACGAGGGCCTTTCGGTTCGCGACGCGGAGAACCTCGCCCGGCTGATTGCCGCTGGGCAAGGTGAGCGCACGCCCCGACCGATCTCGCCTAAGTCCTATAAGGTTGTTGCCCGCAAGCTTCGTCGGCTGCTTTCTACGACGGTTCGCGTCAGACAGACCGTAAAGAAGGGCAAGATCGAGATTGACTTCACTGATGAGGGCGATCTGGAGCGAATCTTCCGCGTATTGACGGAGAGTGGAGTCGCCGAGGAGGCGGACACTGAATGAGAACCCGAAGAATGGAATATTTTGTCATAGGCTTGTTTGCGGGAGCCGTTGGCGGCATTGTTCTCGGCCTACTCTTCGCTCCTGACTCAGGTGTTCGCACGAGGCGCCGCCTCGCTAATGAGGCGCTCAGGGTTGCTGAAGCCGCTCGGGCAGTTGCAGATCGTGCCGAGCGAGCTGCGGAAATCGTGGGTTCCCGGGTCGATCACTACCTGGGACGCGACGAAGAGGTCGCCTGGCGTAAGGTTCAGGAGATTCGAGATGGCGTCAAGCGTTACTCCCGGACAGTCATGACTTCCTGATGTCAGTGGCGTGAGCTACGCTTCCCTCCGACGCTTAGAGGGGAGGGTGGACGTATGGCGCTGCTGGTGATCACCGGTTTGGCTAACTGCGGAAAGACGGGCCGTGTATATAGCCGCGTGCGCGAAGCATCGGGCGCCGGCCTTAACCCGGTTCTTCTTTTGCCTTCGGAACCAGAAGTGCAACGGGCGGCGGGGGAGCTGTGCCAGTCCGGCCCCCTTGGAACCTCGGTTTTGCAGTTCGATCGCTACCTCGACTCACTCTGGCTGTCGCTTGGCGATGGCCGACTGATCGTCGGTCAAACCCAGAGGACGCTTCTGCTCAGGCAGGCCCTAAAGACACATCCGCCGGCAATCCTTAAGGGTTCGGCGGAGCACGCGGGCTTCCTGCGGATCCTTGAGCGCGTCGTTCAGCGGGCGGGGGAGCGCGTTCCGGTTGACGGAGCCCTCGCGCGTACAGAAGCGCAACGCAACGCCGCAGACGAGATTCTCGGTCTTGTTGATGCGTATGAGGCGCTCCTTCTTCAAGGTGGCCTCATCGAATCATCTGCGGCACACCGATGCGTTGTGGAGCGAATCGAGTCTCACTCGATGAGCGGACCCCTCGCAGTGAATCGCTTTGGAAGTTTCACGCCCATACAACGGGCGTTTCTCACGCGCGCGGTTGAACTCGGTGTCGAGGTCACCGTTGCCCTGACCTGGGCGGATGGTCATCCGGCCACAACCGCCGCTGACGAGACGATCCGGTATCTCATGGGTCTTCCCGGTGCGGAGATCGTCCAGTTGGACAGCCTGCAGCCGCCCTCGATGGAGATCCAGGCCCTGGAGCAATCGCTCTTTACCGGGGCGAGCCCGCGCACTCCTCTTGAGGCGGGCGGGGCTGTTGTTCTCTCCGAGGCGGCAGGCGTGAGCGGGGAGTCCCAGCGGATCATCAGGGAGATCCAAGAACTGGAAATATCTGGGATTCCGTTAGAGGAAATTGCGGTTGTCTTCCGTCGTCCCGAAGCTCATATCGAGGCGATTGCAGCGGCTCTTGCTGAGGCGGGGCTTTCTTTCGATCTTGACGCCCGCGTCCCTGTCGTTCGCACAGGACTTGGTCGCGCCCTTTCGTTGCTGCTCCAACACCTCTGTGGTGGTCGCGAACGGGCCGAACTTGTCGGGTTCTTACGATCCGGCTACGCCTGGACCGCTCCGGGCGACGTTGATCACTTTGACGAGCGTGCTCGTCGGGCGCGCGCTCCAGGCGGTTTCAGATTACTCGCTGACGCGAAGCTGATCGGTCCGAAGACGCACGTGTTCCTCGACCGGGCGGAGACCCTTTGTGGTGCTTCGCTTGATGCCTCGCACGTTAGCGGGTGGCGGTACCTCATCGCTGACATGCTGCGCTCGCGTCATGGGGCGCCGGCGGTGTTCGGGCCAGAAGGACTCGCCGACGCCGGAGCACAGCGCGCGATCATGCAGGCGATTGAGGAGATGACAGCGCTTACGTGCTGCCAATTCACGCCGCGAGACGTGCTTGATCAACTGGGAGTGCTCGACGTATCGCTCTCGGGAGGCGAACGCGAAGGCCAGCTTCATGTCATGAATGCCGAGAGGGCCCGATCACGCCGGTTCGATGCAATCGTCATCGGCGGACTTGTGGGCGGGGAGTTTCCGGTGAACGCGGCTGAGGACGCGCTCGGCCGACCAGACCTGACGGCTGCGCTCGCTCAGGCGGGAATCGATGTTGCATCCCGGGGCGGGGCGGCCGAGGAGCGGATGCTCTTCTATCAAGTGGTAACCGGTGCGCGTAAGAAGGTGGTGCTGAGCAGGGCGGTCGTTGACGACGACGGGAAGCCACTTCGCGCCTCGACCTTTTGGGAGGACGTCCTTGATCTCTACCGGGACCCCGAGACAGGCGATTTTGCGTCCGGCGAGGGCCCCCGGACGCGGAGGCTCACCCTTGCGGACCTCGCGGAACACGAAGACGCGCCGCTGAGCGAGCGACGCGCGCTTCGCGACCAAGCCTCGGCAGCATCAGCAGGAGCGCCTCTGGGTGCTCTGACGCCTCGGGTTGCTCTGGCGCGCTGGCGCGCTGGCGTGCGCAGCGGGTGTGTGACGGGGGAGGTCGCCGAAAGCCTTGCTCGTAGAGAGGTGTTCTCGGCAAGCGATATCGAGGCGTATCTGGCCTGCCCGTATCGCTGGTTCTATCAGCGTGAGCTCACGGCGAAACCGCTGGAAGAGGCCCTCGACGCGCTTGAGAAGGGGCGGATAGCGCACGAGATCCTGCGAACTTTCTATGACGCGTGGATCGCGAACGGCTATGACCGGGTCACACCCGAGCTCCTTGCCGAGGCGTCATCACAGCTCGCGCTGAGTGCCGAACTTGTCGTAGCGAGTCGCCCGGCACCACGGACCCTGCTTGAAGAAGAGGCTGTTCGCGGGGCGGTGTCGGGCGCCCGGCGTATCGTCGAGCGAGATGCGCGATTCTTACCCGGGTTCGCTCCGGTTCATCACGAGTGGTCTTTTGGAGCCCCTGGCGGAACAGGAGCGGAAGAGATTGGCAGTTTCTTCCTCCGAGGAAGAATCGATCGAATCGAGGTTTCGCCCGGAGGGATCATGATCGTTGACTACAAATCGGGCGGTACTGTCGCGCCGCGAGCGAAGTTTGCCAGCGAGGGCCTCGTCCAGCTACAACTCTACGGACTCATTGCGAGCAGACGCCTCAATCAGCCGCTGCTCGGAGGTTTGTATCGAAGCATGCTTTACGGTGGCGATCGTGGTTTCTACCTGAGTGAGGGGCTTGCGGGCGCCGGGCTTTCGGCCAGGGATGGCTGTACTGAAGAGGAGCTCGAGCAGGTTCTGGCGGACGCGGTTATCGCAGCCGAAACAGCTGTTGCGGGCATGCGCGCGGGCGAGATCCCGGCCACCCCTCGCAAGACAGGCACGTGCGAGTACTGCGCCGCGCGGTGCGTGTGTGGAGGTTCGAAGCAATGAGGCCCGTACTCGCCCCCGAGCAAGACGCAGTCGTTCACGCCCCGGACGGCGATCTCTTTGTCGCGGCCGGAGCCGGATCAGGCAAGACACACGTCCTTGTCTCGCGATTTGTCGCCGCGGTGCTTGGCGAGGGTCCGCTCGAGGAGCGCCGCGTCGAGGAGATTCTTGCCATCACCTTCACCGAAAAGGCAGCGGGGGAGCTCACCGAACGCGTTCGGGCCGCTTTGCACAGAGCGGGTCGGCCGCAGGAGGCGCGTACCGTTGAGGACGCGTGGGTCTCGACCATCCACGGGATGTGTTCGCGGATGCTTCGCAGACATGCCTTCGAGATCGGGCTCGATCCCACATTCGGCGTATGCACGAATGTCCAGGCAGCCGTTCTCGTGCAATCGGCGTTTGAGACCGCCGCCCGTGAGTTGCTGGCGGAATCAAAGGAGACCGAAGCACTTATCCTCGACCTTGGCGCTGCGGCGGTGTGCCGCGCGGTTGTCTCTGCGCACAATCAGGTGCGATCGATGGGCCGCTCTCCGGGCGACATCTCACCAGGCGTGGCGGTCACGACATCTGACCTGACGGCGCTTTCTGCCGAGCTCGCCAGCGTTTCAGGCACGTTCGCCTCGTTCCCCGAGACAGCGACGACCGCCAGGAACGCGACGCTAGCGCGCGACATTGTTCTGTCACTGGAAGCATTTGTTGCTGAAGGATGCCCGGCCGACAGCGCTCACGCGCTTCTCGGGACAGTAGGAAGCGTCAGTTTCTACAAGCGTGGGGGAGAAGAGGTCAAAGAAGCCGCCGGTCACGGAAACGTGCTGCGTGAGGCGGTCGTCGGCGTACTTACACAGATCGTGTGCGCGCCCTATGAGGTGGCGTTCGCCGGGCTTCTCGAACGGTTCGGTGCGCGGTATGCGAATCTCAAGGACGCGGCGGGGCTGCTCGACTTCGAGGACCTTCAGATAAAGACGGCCGAACTCTTTGAGGCACATCCGGATGTAGCGGATGCCTACCGGTCGGCGTTTCGGCACGTCATGATCGATGAGTTCCAGGACACGAACGCCCTGCAGATGCGCATTGCGCGATCCCTTTCGGATGGAGATCTTCTGACGGTCGGCGACGACAAGCAGTCGATCTACCGCTTTAGACATGCGGACGTCTCAGTTTTCAAGCATCTGGAGGCCGGGGCATCCAACGTGCGCCGACTTGCGGCCAACTATCGCTCGCATGCGGATGTGCTCGGGGCGATCAATGAGCTGTTTGGATCGACAGCGCTCTTTGGGAGTGACCTCACCAGGCTTGCTCCCATGCGTGACGAGGGCGAGGCGCCGCCGTGGCCTTCCGGTGAACCCCGGGTCCGCATGCTCGTGCTGGATGACCGCGAGCTGGTCGGTGAGGCGAGGAAAGAGGCGGAAGCGCGTGCGCTCGCGCGGCACTTCGCGATGCTTCGCCAGCAGGGCGTGCGTCAGGGTGACATGGCCGTGCTGGTTCGGGCGATGCAGAACCGCGCAGAGCGGATCGAGCGGGCGCTTCGGGACGAGGGATTCGATGTCTACGTCGCGTCGGGAGGCACGTTCTTCTCGCGCCCGGAGGTTGAGGACATACTCGCGCTTCTGCGGGTGGTCGATAATCCCCGTGACGACAGGGCGCTCATGCAGGTGTTGGCCGGACGCATCACCGGCCTGAGCGACGAAGCGCTGCACAGGATCTCAAATCTGCCGGCGAAGCGCCTGTGGGACTCCGTCGTCGACGGCTTGCAGGGATGCACGCTGGGCGCCACCGACGCGGCGCTTCTCGTGCGTACCGTTGCAACCATCAAGGGTTTGCGAGAGGCACGCGGACACCAGAGCATTGCGGCTCTCATCCACGAGGCATGCGAGCGGCTTGACTATGACCTTGTGCTCTTCGCATCGGGGCCGGGTGGTCCGCGCGCGTGGGCGAACGTGTTGAAGGTCTCGCGACTGGCGGGCGAGTTCGAGCGCGGATCCGCCGGAGACCTCGGGGGGTTCCTCGACTATATGGCGTCGTACCGCGAGGTCTCGCCGGAGACACAGGCCGCGCTGGCGAGCGAGGATGTCGATGCCGTTCGCATCATGAGCGTGCATGCGGCGAAGGGCCTCGAGTTTCCGGTCGTGGCCGTCGCCGACCTGGGATCGAAGCCCAGGGCGGATGCGGATATGGTTCTGCTCGGCAGGGGGGACGACCACCGGCTCGCCATGCGGCTGCCCGCTTCGGCATCACCGGATGGTGAAGCGCACGAGACAGCTGCCTACAGCGAACTGAGAGCGGCTGAGGCGGCCGCTGACGAAGAGGAGGGACGACGAGTCCTCTACGTCGCATGCACGAGGGCGAGAGAGGCGCTCGTGCTGTGCGGATCAGCGGACCCCACAAAAGAAGCCAAAGGCTCGTGTGCGCTCGATGTCCTACGAATCGCCGCCGGTCTGGAGGGGCCGATTGAGGATTTTGAAGCCGTGGTATCTCTCGGTGGCAAGAGCTCACTCACGCTGTCCGTGGTGGTCGCTGAGACGCCTCGTTCGGCAGCGTGCGAGGTGCCGCTTGAGCCCGCGTATGACCCGGCGGCTTTCGCGCAGGACACCAGAATCGCGCGTCCCCGGAGCACGCGCCCGCGAACTATCTCCTATACGGGCCTCGCGGACTACAAGGCGTGTCCGTACAGATTCTACGCGGGCAAGATCGCCGGTCTGCGCACTCCTGAGGTCATCCGGCCGGGCACACGTCCGCTTCAGTTTGGAAGCGCAGTACACGCGGCCCTGCAGTGTGCGGGCGGAGCGATGCCGCCGCTCGAGATGCTTGAGGCAACCGCGCGCGCGTACGCGCTTGATGAAGACGGGCGCGCGCGGCTCGAGAGTGCGGTTCGGGCTTTCGCGGACAGCACGGTTGCTCGCGAGGTCAGTCAGGCCGACACGGTCATTCGGGAGTGTCCGCTCTTCGTTCCGCTCGGGCGGACTATGCTCACGGGTACGATCGACCTCATTGCCTGGCGTGGTGCGGAAGCGACGATCGTCGACTACAAGACCGGCATGGGCGAGCTTTCGCCGGGCGAGGACGGGGAGCGATTCAGGACGCAGGCAGAGTGCTATGCGCTTGCGGCGTTCAAAGCGGGGGCAGCCACTGTCACCGTGCGCTTCGTCGAAGTGGAGCGCGAATGTCGCGAGACGCGCTATGCGTTCACTCTCCCGGACCTCGATGCGATTGAGCGCGCTCTTCTCGACACGCTTGATCTGATGGAGCGTGGCGAGTTTCCGCACCGTGCCGAGTTTGAGGCTGAGGTGTGCGGAGAGTGCCCGGCTCTGGGCGGGGTGTGTCCGATCAATCCCCGGAGAGGCGCTTCTGACGGAGTTGACCGCAAGCCGCGCTGATGTCCGTTCCACGCTCGGCGCGGAGTGAAGACTCGATGCTCGCTGCTGCCAGGGCGGCCATAAATACCCGCGTTCTGCTTTCGGCAGCACGTGCGAACCCGGACCCCTTAACGGGATTCACCGGTATGAGATTCACGTGACAAAGCAGGCCGCGGCAGAACGTGACCAGTGCGGAAAGCGCGGCATCGGAGTCGTTGACGTCGGCGATGAGCGCGTACTCGAGGGTAGGGCGACGGCCCGTTTGCGTTGCGTACGCGGAAAGCGCCTCGCGAAGTTGCGGCAGAGGGTAGGAGCGTACTCCCGGCATGAGCGTGTCTCGCGTTCTCTGGATTGCAGAGTGCAGGGAGACAGCGAGGGTGAACTGCTCAGGTTCTGTCGAGAAGCGCCGGATTCCGGTCAGGATCCCGCACGTCGAGACCGTGAGGTGTCGTGCACCGATGCCCGGTCCATCAGGCGAGTTCAGGTACCGGAGTGCCGCAAGCGTCGCCTCGTAGTTGGCGAACGGTTCGCCCTGGCCCATGGCGACCGCATTCGAAACGCGGCGGCCCATATCGTCGGAGATCCGCAAGACCTGGTCGGTCATCTCACCGGGCGTGAGGTTGCGAACGAAGCCTCCTCGACCAGTCGCACAGAACGTGCAGCCCATCGCACACCCGGCCTGCGTCGAGAAGCATACGGTTAGGCGATCCCCGGCGGGGATGCCGACGCTTTCCACGGTGACGCCGTCGGACAGACGCCACAGATACTTGCGGGTGCCGTCCGAGGAGGTCTCGGACGCTTCCAAAGCGAGTGAGCCGACGGCGTAGCGCGATTCGAGCTTGGCGCGCAACGCCGCCGGCAGGTCGCTCATGTCTTCAAACGAAGCTGCGCCGCGACCGTAGAGCCAGCGAATGATCTGGCGGGCGCGGAATGCCGGCTCGCCAAGTTCGGCGACGAGTCGCTCGATACCCGCGCGGTCAAGACTCTTGATGTCGGGGCGGTCGGTCACCGGCGACTACTCGCCTAGCGCTTTGATGTACCTGTCGCGATGCTGGCGCTCATAGGAGCCGACGGCGCGGAAGTAGTGTGCGATGTCGGTGAAGCCCTCGGCCTCAGCGGTCTCCGCGAACGAGGGGTACATGTCGACGGTCTCGTAGTTCTCGCCATCGGCCGCCGCGCGGAGGTTCTCGGCGGTGGTTCCAAACCCGTTCATGTACGCGAGGTGCCCGAGCGCGTGAGCGGTCTCCTCGGCGGCGGCGTGGTCGAACGCGGCAGCAGCCTCTTCATTGCCTTCGAGACGCGCTATGGCAGCCCAGAGCGTGTAGCGGCGGTTCGCCTGAGACTCTCCGGCGAACGCGGCCTTGAGGTTCTCAAACGTCGTGCTTCCCGAGATGTCACCGGCAGCTGCGTACGGCAGGAAGAACGAGCTGGGCGCACCGCACACCGGACAGACCTCGGGCGCCGGCCCGACGTGGAGGTAGCCGCAACCCTTGCAGCGATATGTCTCAACCATGGGGTCTCCTTTTCGAGGGAGGACACGTCCGTATGACGCGCTCCGTGTATTCTACCCATCTCACCTGGCGAGCGGGGATGCGTAAGGGCGCCCGGCGGACGCCCTTACGACTCTCAGTATGGTGGTTCTACAGGTTAGCCGGCTTCACGCCGACCTTCATCTTGATCTCGATCTGCTTCCCGTCGCGGTAGAGCGACAGGGTGACCGTGTCGCCGACCGTCTTCCGTCGAACCGCGAGGATGAGATCATCCATCGACCGGATCGGGGTTGTATCAAGTTTCACGATTACGTCGCCCTTACGGATCCCGGACTTCTCGGCCTCGGTTCCCTTGGTCAGTTCGGCGACGTAGGCGCCTTCCTCGACAGGAAGCTTCTCTGTCGCAGCGAAGTCGGCGGTCACGGTCTGCCCGGAGATGCCGAGGAACGGATGCTCCACCGAGCCGGTCTTGATGAGCGCTTCTGCCACGCGCAGGGCGGACTTCACTGGAATCGCGAATCCGACGCCGTCATTCGCACCGCTGCTCGAGTAGATGGCCGACGGTATTCCGACAAGCGCGCCGGTCCGGTCGACGAGCGCGCCACCCGAGTTACCGGGATTGATGGCCGCATCGGTCTGGATGACGTCGACAAGCGGATACACCGTGCCCGAGTCGGACGAATCCGGGAGTGAACGGTGCATTGCGGAGACAACACCTGAAGTCACGGAGTGCTGCAGGCCGAACGGTGAGCCGATAGCGATGACCAGCTGGCCGACGACTAGCTTCTCGGAGTCCCCGGCCTTGATCACCGGAAGTGCGGCGTCGATCTTGATGACGGCAATATCCGTTTCCGGATCTGTTCCGATGAGTTGTGCCTTGCGGCGTTCTCCATCCTGTCCTGTCACCACGATGGTCTTCGCGTTGGCTACCACATGGTCATTCGTGAGGATGTACGTGCCGCCACCGTCCGCCGCGCGGAAGGCGACTCCCGAGCCGTTGCCAACGACAGGCACGCTCGGGTGGGCGGTCGGCAGGAGCGACGACTCTTCGGACGTCGGATCTCCGGTGACGTCGACGTTCACGACACTCGGGAGTGCTGCTGCGGCAGCCGCGGCCACACCTTCTTCGGTGGAGCCTTCGACCACGGTGAGCGTGGTCTGCTTCTGGTTGAAGAGCCGAAGGCCTACCCAGGCGCTCCCCAGGCCAGCCACGGTGCCGAACAAAAGCGCGACCACGACAGCGATCGCTATGACGGCCATCGCAGAGAGCGGGCGTTTCACGACAGTGGGCGCGGGAGGCAGAGCCGCCGGTTGCGCGGGCGGCACGTAGGCTTCCGGTGCGCTCTCGGGCTCCGGTTGCGTCTCCTCGACATCACGGGGCTCTTCCGGAGTCTGGCCTGCGGTTGGTTCGAAGTCATCCTGGTTTTCCATGTCGTGCCTTCCATGCTCGGTGAATCATCTGTTGTTGCTATCATCCCGGTCGCCTTATCGTAAGCGCGTTCGGGGCCTGTTCGGGGTATACCCGAGAACCCTCACGGAATCCACATAACCATCGTCCGGTTGTACGTCGTGCGCGCGCTCCACTAGACTGACGCAGGAAGCATGACACGAGGGAGCGCCGTGAGCGAAGAGATACTTCCCACCGAAGAGCCTATCGAGCAGCGTCTGTTCGAGCCCGAGCCCGAGCCCGAGCCCGAGCCCGAGCCCGAGCCCGAGCCCGAGCCCGAGCCGGAGCCCGAGCCGGAAGCCGAAGCCGAAGCCGGAGCCGGAGCCCAGCCGGAAGCCGAGCCGGAGCCCGAGCCCGAGGCGACACTCGCACTAGAGTCCGAGCCCGTGTATGGCGTCAGCTGGGTGCCGTTCTCCGTCTACCTCGCGGCATGGGTTGTTCTCGCCGTTGCGACGGTTGTCGGTCTTCGCGGTCCGGCGCTTGCCGGTGGCGCTCTCTGGGCGCCTGAGTACGCTTTGACTGTCTGGGGCGGTGTCGGTCTCGCCGCATGCGGACCGGTGCTCGGGCTGGTCGTGTGGCTCGTCACCCGGTCCCGTCGCGATCCTGAAGAGCGCAGCGGTCTCCTGACGTCTTCGCTCCTGCGCGCCGCTGGCGCTGCCTTCATCGGCGCCATGCTCTGGCTTATCGCACTGTACGTTCTCGACCTCTACCGCCTTGGCGTGTTCGCCTAGGCCTTGATTGCTGAGAAGGGGATTTGATGCCGTCAGCGCCGTCGATCGAGGGTCGCAGGATCGCCGTCCTCATGGGTGGGACCTCTGCGGAGCGCGAGGTTTCGCTGAACACAGGCAAGCAAGTCGTTGCCGCGTTGACTGAGCGAGGCGCGCTGCCGACGGCCATCGATACCGCCGACCTGGCATTCATCGATGCGCTTCAAAGCGGGGGCTTCGAAGTCGTCTTTATCTGCCTGCACGGCCGCTTTGGCGAGGATGGCACGGTCCAGGGGCTCCTCGAATTGCTCGGCCTCCCGTACGTGGGCTCGGGCGTGCTCGCGAGCGCGCTCGCGATGGACAAGGTCATGTCGAAGCACCTGTTCGCCGCTGCCGGCTTGCGTTCGCCCGAGTACGTGGCGCTCTCCGCCGGCGACCGGATCGATATCGACGGAATCGTGGCCGCGTTCGGCGAGAAGTCCGTCGTGAAGCCGGCGAACGAGGGTTCCTCGGTCGGCATGACGATCGTGCACCACGCGACCGAGCTTCCGGCAGCCATCGAGAAGGCGTTTGCGCATGACACATGCGTGCTCGTTGAGCGATTTGTAGCGGGTGTCGAGGTGACAGTGGGCGTTCTCGGCAACGAGGACCCATACGTGCTGCCGACGCTGGAGATCGTGCCCGTGCACGAGTTCTACGACTACGAGTCGAAGTACGTGCCCGGCATGAGCAGCCACATCATCCCTGCGGGCGTGAGCGAAGCCGCGCGCACCGAATGTCAGCGATTGTCGATGGCTGCGCACCGGGTGCTCGGGTGTCGGGGGATGTCGCGAGCCGACACGATCGTCACCGAAGATGGGACGGTCTACCTGCTTGAAGTGAACACCATTCCCGGCATGACCTCGACGAGCCTCTTGCCGGATGCGGCACGTGCGGCGGGAATCGAGTTCCCCGAGCTGTGCGCCTTACTTATCGGCTACGCGCTCGGCACTTCCTGATCGGACTCTGCGCGTCGCGCACGCGGCGCAACCGGTATCTCAAGTACGAACCGCGCGCCGCCAGACGGCGCATCCTCGACCCGGACGCTGCCACCGTGGCTCTCGGCGATCACGCGAACGATGTAGAGACCGAGTCCAAGCCCCCCGGTGTCCTCGGCGTGATCCAGGCGAGCGAAGCGGTCGAAGACCGACCTGCGGCGATCCTCAGGAATACCGGGACCACTATCCTCGACTGCGACGACCGCGCGGTTCCCGGCCAGGTCGACCGTCAGTGTTATCTCGGTGTCATCCGGCGTGTGTTTGATGGCATTGCCGATGAGGTTCTCGATCGCCTGACGAAGGCGGAGTTCGTCTCCGAGAGCGACAGCCTCCTGCCGCTTCACGATCGTGATGGCGTGGCCGGAGCCGATGCGCATCGACTCGCCGATGTCGTCCGCGAGCGAGCCGAGATCGACCCGACGGAAGACGGTTGGCGCGAATACCTGCTCGGCGCGTGTGGTATCAAGCAGATCCCCGAGGAGCGCGGACATGCGATTCGCCGCGGTTCTAGCCGACTCGACAGCCTTGTGGCGCTCCGGCTCGTCAAGCGGCCGGTCGAGCATCTCGAGGTACCCTGAGATGACGGTGAGCGGGGCGCGAAGGTCGTGCGAGACGAGCGAGACAATCTCCGCGCGAAGCGATTCGAGCCGGTGCTCCTCGGTGATATTTCTCGCGGTAAGCAAGTAGGTGCCCGGCGCGGCGCTCTCGGAGATTGACACCCGCATCCAGCGCTCACCCTGGCTTGCCGAGTCGAGCCGGACGGTTGCCGTGCGGTCGAGTGCCAGGTCGAAGAGCGCGTCTACCGTGAGCGCCTCGCCAGCCTCGGTCGACACGGTCAACTGCTCGAACAGTGCGCTGGCGGGTTCTTTGAGGATGCTGCTGAGTGGTAGTCCCAGGCAGATCGATGCGGCGGGATTGGCGAGGTCGATGCGGCCATCGCGGATGAGCATCTTGACCTCGGAGGAGTCATTCACGACGGTTCTGAATGCCTGCTCGGCAACCATGGCCTGCTCGTTAGCAAGGACGAGCGCCGCCTGACGCGTGCTGAGTTGTGTCAGGAGGTCCTGGATAACAGCGCCGAGATCCTTGAACTCTTGGGGGAGAATCGGGTCGATCTCAAGTCGGCCATGGGAAGGGAGTCCCTCAACAGCGAGCGCTCCCTCATCGCGCAAGTAGCGGATGAACGTCTCGATCGGACTCCGGATGAGCTTGTCGAGAACGAGGCCAAGCGTGAGACCGAGCAGCATTGATACGAGACCAAGTCCGAGAGGTAACACATAGAGCGCGGTGTCCGGTTGAGCGAGGATCCCCGCCTGTCCAAGCGTGACCAGTTCAGTCACGACGAAGACAAGGATGAACAACAGCACGCTCGCCAGGGCGGTCGTGACGGTCAGACGTGACCGAAACGATGCGGGTAGCCAATCGAGCTTGCGTCGTGGCCGCATCAGTCGGTCTTCTTCCCGATGGCGCGTCCGGTGGGACTTGCCGCAAGTCCGCCGCGCGCGGTCTCGCGAAGTGATGGCGGGAGACTACGCCCGACGTGGCCCATCGTGTCGATGACCTCGTCGAGCGGAATCGGGAACGTCACTCCGGCGAGCGCGAGCTCCACCGCTGCGAGCGCGACGGCGGCACCGGTGGCGTTGCGGGTGACGCAGGGAACCTCGACGAGCCCGCCGACGGGATCGCACACCAGGCCAAGGAGACCCTGGAGCGCGAACGACGCTGCATGTCCGACCTGCTCGGGCGTTCCTCCGGCGAGTTCGACCGCGGCACCGGCAGCCATCGCGGCGGCCGAGCCGATCTCGGCCTGACAACCGCCGGCGGCACCGGAGAGGGTTGCACGCGCGGCGATGACGCCGCCAATTGCGGCCGCCGTCACGAGTGCGCGTACCGTGCGCTCGCGGGGCGCGCCTGTGCGTTCGGCGATTGTCGTGAGGACCGCGGGGAGCACGCCTGAGGCGCCACCCGTGGGCGCCGCGACGATGCGGCCCATACTCGCGTTCACTTCGGCGACGGCGAGAGCACGGGCGACCGCAGTGGAGAGCCCGTCACCGGAGAGTCCCGGCGCTGAGCGCGCGACAAGTGCCGCGTCGCCACCGACAAGTCCGGAGCGCGAGCGTGCCTCGCCAGAAAGGCCGAGCTCGATCGAGCGTTCCATGACCGAGAGCGCGGCGTCCATACGCTCCAGTACCTGCTCGGGGGAGTCCCCGGATTCTTCTGCTTCACGCGCGAGGGCTGCGGCTGAGAGCGAGCCGACATCAACGGATGATGCCAGCAACTCGCGGAAGGAACCGAACGCCATGCCGTACCTCCTCATCGGTACTCCGGCGAGAACGACCGGAGTGTCGTGCGGCTTGCCGTGCGGGCTAGACTTTCGGTACGCGGCGGACTTCGGTCACGCCCTCGATTGCGGCGAGCGAGTCAGCGATGTCTCCGGGCACCGGGCCGTCGGTCTCTATGAGCATGAGCGCGCGTGCGCCTCTGCGCTCGCGCGCGACTTGCATGGACGCGATGTTGATGGCGTCGGCGGCGAGTCGCGCCGTGACAGCCGCGACGACACCCGGCTGGTCGTGATGTACGACGACGAGAACCGGCAGCTCGCCACTGACCTCAACTGGGAAGTCGTTGATGAGCGTGACGAGAACGTCGCCACCGCCAAGAGACGATCCCTGGACGACGAACTCTCGACCGTCGGCATCCGTCATATCTATGCGAGCGGTGTTAGGGTGTACTTCGCCAAGGTCTTCTTGGGTGAATGTCACGTCCAGGCCGGCTTCTTTCGCGAGGTCGAGCGCGCGCGGGAGTCGTTCGTCGTCTGGCGCGAAGCCGAGGAGGCCGGCAACGAGCGCGCGGTCCGTGCCGTGGCCGAGGCCGGTCGTAGCGAACGAGCCGTGAAGTGCGATCTGTGCGGTGCACGGAGTACCGCCGAGGACGGCTCTGGCGAGGGCGCCAAGGCGTGCGGCACCGGCTGTGTGGCTGGATGAAGGACCGATCATGACCGGCCCGACAATATCGAATAAGCTACGAATTCGCATCATGGCATGATTGTAGCGTGTAAGGGCTGTTGTGGAAGCGGGAGCACCCGGCGTATGATTTGCGGGCGCAAACCGCGCTGTTCAGGCAAGCGAGAAGGAAGGATTCACAATGTCCGACAATGAGACTGGTCAGGTAACGGCCGGCCCGAACAAGACCGTCATCGCACTACTTGCGGTCGTCGTCGTGCTTCTCGGCGTGATCGTGGTTTTCTTCGTGCTGCAGAAGCCGGCAGTTGCTCCGGTCGCGACGGGTACCGATCCCGCCACAAATGGCTCGACGGTGGCCACTCCCACCGGTATGGGCGCCGGCGCAACCACTGCGTACGACGCGAAGACGGCAACTCGCCTCGGCGACAAAGAGACGCCGGCAGCGTTTGTTGAGTCGTACTTCAAGGAGCTTGTCGCCGGCGACTTCGAGGGTGCGTACAACCGCCTCCCGACCGCTAAGAAGGCCGCGCAGGACGCTGCAGGGTTCGCCTCGCAGCTCAAGAGCTACGGCATCACCGGCTACACCATGGGCGAGACGACGGTCAATGGCGAAGACACCGTGGTGAGCGGTACCGCCGTCACCGGCTCCGGTAACTTCGAGTACATCTGGACCTTCACCAAGGTCGACGGTAAGTGGGTCGTCAAGGGCCGCGAACTTGGCGGTATGGGCCAGTAGCACACGCTTCACACCCGGCTTCGGCCTGGTTACGCACGACATCGCGGCGCCTCTTCGGGGGCGCCGCGTTCGTTTCCCAGCGCGTCACAGTCGCGTGATAACCTTGCCGCATGATTTCTGACGCACTCGCGCGCTTCCTCCAGCCTGGCACCGACCCAGATGTCGCTGCCTCTTATGCGACGCTGGCCGAACGCGCCCGCGAGGCGGTCTTCGGCTTTGAGGACGAGATCGCGTTCGTCGATGTCGAGACGACCGGGTTCGACCCATGGCGCGACGAGATCATCGAGTTCGCCGTTGTCATCGCGCGCGGACCCGAGATCGTCTCGCGCTACAGCACGCTCGTCCGGCCGCAGCGACCGATTCCCAAGGAGACCACGCAGCTCACCGGCATCGATGACGCGATGGTCGCCGATGCACCGGTGATCGAGGCGGTCGTGGGTCCGCTTGCCGAGGCGATCGGGAAGCGCGACATCGTCGCGCACAACGCGCGCTTCGACCGTGACTTCCTCGCAGCGTGCGGGTGCGGGCCGACGCGGCTGCGCGGCGCGTGGCTCGACAGCCTCGAACTCGCGCGCGTGGCGTTGCCGCGGCTGCGGAGCCACCGGCTGGTGGACCTCGCCGCGGCGTTCGGCGCCGACGAGGGCCCCGCACACCGCGCTACTACCGATACCGAGATGCTCGCCCGACTCTGGCGCGTGATGCTTGTAGCGCTCGACGACCAGCCCGACGCCGTTCTCGGCGAGCTTTCGCGCTTGGGCACGGGCGGGTGGACGCTCGGGCGCGTGTTCGCGCACCTCGCGGCCGCGCGCGAGCGACCCGCGTTCGACCTCAAGACGCTGCGGCATGAGCGGCTGCGTCACGAGAAGGCCACCGCGATGACCGACGCCGCCGAGGTCGAGATGGTGACGCCGGATATCGAGGCGGTTCTCGCGGAGTTCGAGGACGGCGGCGCGGTGCGGCGGATGTATCCCGGATTCGAGGCGCGCCAAGAGCAGGTCAAGATGGCCGACGCGGTCCTCAGCGCGTTTTGCTCGGACACGCATCTGGCGGTGGAGGCCGGGACCGGCGTGGGTAAGTCGGTGGCGTACCTCGTGCCGGCCGCGCACCTGGCGCTCGCGAATCACGTGGCCGTTGGTGTCGCCACCAAAACGAACAACCTCATGGACCAGCTCCTCTACAGCGAGTTGCCGGCGCTCTCGAAGGCGCTTGACGGGAAGTTGCGCTACGTCGCGCTGAAGGGCTACGACCACTACCCGTGCCTCCGCAAGTTTGCGCGTGTTCTCGGTGAGGCGCCCGAGGCCGATGAGGAGACCCGCGCGGCGATCGCGATGTTGGTGACGTGGGTGGCCCGTTCGTCGTGGGGCGATCTGGATGCCGTGAACATCCACTGGCCGCAGGGTCTCAAGCGCGCCGTCGGGGCCAGCTTCGCGGACTGCACCAAGAAGCATTGCCGCTACTACCCCTCGCTCTGCTACCTCCATGGTCAGCGGCGGCGAGCGGTGCAGGCGCACATCGTTGTGACCAACCACGCGCTTTTCTTCCGCGACCTTGTCGCCGATGGCGGGATCCTGCCGCCGGTGCGCCACTGGATCGTCGACGAGGCGCACGCCGCCGAGGACGAGGCACGCGACCAGCTCTCCACGGGTGTCTCGTGGACCGAGTGCAAGGGCGCCTTATCGGGATTGCACGCGAAGGGCCGCGGCGGAACGCTCGACGCGCTCCGCGGCAGAGTCGGGCACGAGGTCGGCATTGTCGCGAAGATCGACGAGGTTCGCGAGGTCGTGACGGACGCGTCAACGATCGCCGACTCGTTCTTCGACTTCGTGAAGGACCTCGGCAGCGGCAGTGAAGGCGCGTACGACCGGACGCAGATCAGGATCACCCCGGAGGTGCGCGAGTCCGCCAGGTGGGGAAGCGCAGCCGGTGTGGGCCGCTCGCTCGCGAAGCGACTCGAGCGCACGGTCAAGCTTGGCGCCGAGATCATCACGGGCCTCGAGGAACTTGGCGAGGAGTTCACCGAGCAGCGCTCGGACCTGGTCGGGCAGATAACGGGAATCGCCTCGCAACTCGAGGGGCTGGCGACGGTACTCGACGGTGAGGACGAGGGTCTCGTGTACAGCGTGACGACGAACCGCCGTCGCGACGTGACCGACGAGACGCTCTCGGCGGCGCTGCTTGATGTGGGCGAGACACTCGCCGAGCACCTCTACCCGCGGGTGCGTTCGGTGGTGTTCACCTCTGCGACGATCGCGACCGGCGACGATTTCTCGCATTTCGAGCGGAGCGTCGGGCTCAACCGACTGCCAGCGGGCTCGCACCGGACGCTCAGGCTTGCGAGCAGCTACGACTTCGAGCGCCAGATGGCGGTCTTCGTGCCCACGGGAATCGCCGAGCCGAACGCGCGCACGTACCTCGACGACCTCGAGAAGCTCCTCTTCGGCATCCACACCGCGATGGGCGGTTCGGTGCTGACGTTGTTCACGAACCGCCGCGACATGGACGAGCTCTTCCGGCGCCTTGCGGACCCGCTTGAGCGTGAGGGACTCCGCCTGGTCGTGCAATCAGCGGGTACGTCTCGCAAGCGCGTCGCCGATGAGTTCCTGGCAGATGAGCGCGTCTCGCTCTTCGCCACGAAGTCGTTCTGGGAGGGCTTCGACGCCAAGGGCGATACGCTCAGATGCGTCGTCGTGCCGCGTCTGCCCTTTGGCCCCGTCGGCGACCCGCTCTACGAGGAGCGACGCGAGCGCGACCCGCGGGCGTGGGACCACTACTACCTGCCCGAGGCGGTTCTCGAGCTCAAGCAGGCGGCGGGGAGGCTCATCCGATCGAGCACCGATGAGGGCTGTCTCGTGCTTGCCGACGCCCGACTCGTTGGGGGTAAGCCGTACGCAGCAAGGTTCCTCGCCGCGTTGCCCGTGCAGGATATCGAGCGCCTGCCCGCCGAGGACGTGGTGGAGCAGATTCGCCGGCGCTTCGGACGATAGGGCGCGACGGCGCGTTAACGGAAAGAGCGGAAATCTCCCTGGTAAGAATGGTATAGTAGCACCAGTTCCCGGGGAGTGGAGATGCTAATGCAACCGACTCTGAGCGTGCGCGATGCGGCGCGTCTTCTGCGCGTGACTCCCCGAACCGTCCGAAACTGGATCGCATCCGGCCACCTGCGTGCTACCCGGGTGTCCGAACGCGTGACGCTCGTTCCGCTCGCCGAGATCGAGAGGTTGACTGGCGCGCCGGCCCGCCCCGATCTGTCATCGGTCATCTGGGACGTCGACTTGTCTACGCTCGACGAAGAGCGCAGCGCGGACTTCATCATCCGCCGCGTCCTCGAAGCCGGGCGTCCCGAGCAGGTCGCGTGGGTCTTCCGGCGCTACGGCGAGGTGCGGATCGAGCAGGTGGTAGCTCGCGAGCGCGGGCTTTCGCACCCGGCCGCAGTGGCCTGGCGAGAGCTTCTGAGGAGGCGCCGTGAGCGAACTGCATGAGGAAGTGCTCGCAGAGCGCACCCGGATGGTCTTCGAGTGTCTCGGTCGGCAGCCGTCGATGTCGGCGTTCTATCTTGCTGGCGGAACGGCGGTCGCGCTTCATCTTGGGCATCGGATATCGGAGGACCTCGATCTGTTCACTGAACGGCCGTGGTCATTCGAGAGGATTGCTCCGACGCTGGCAGCGTGCGGACCGGTGGTCGTGGACCGACAGGAAGCGGGCACGTTCGTGGGCTCGGTTGGCGGGGTGCGGGTGAGCCTGTTCCACTATCCGTACGTGGTCATCGAGGAACCGGTTCCGACGCAGTTCGGCCTGCCCGTTGCGAGCCTGGCCGACCTTGGATGCATGAAGCTCGTAGCCGTTGCGCAGCGCGGGAGCCGCAAGGACTTCGTGGACCTCTACTACCTGGGAGCAGCCGGGTATTCGATTCGCGAACTGCTCGCGCTCCTACCCGGAAAGATGCCCGGAGTGGAGTTCAACCCTGTGCATATCCTGCGCAGCCTCGCGTACTTTGAGGACGCCGAGGCAGAACCGGAGCCCGTCATGCTGGTCCCGTACGAGTGGGCGAAAGTGCGCGAGTACTGCATCACTGAGGCGGGGGCCTTGCTCGAGGAGATCCTGGCCGGCTGAGGCGGCGTTTCAGGAGCTGACACCCCAAGGCCGTTGCGCATTCCGCCGCGGTTTGGGTTCTGTTGAGAGCCGGTTAAGGTTCGGCGCATACGCTGGAGGAAACGCGCCGACGACAGGCCGCCGATGAACCCACCAGCACCCCAGCCACGCCTGATGGACCGGCTTCAGCAGGCACTGCGTTCTCGTCACTACAGCCGACGAACCGAGCAGGCCTATTCCCTGTGGGCGCGGCGCTACATCCGCTTCCATGGCGTCAGGCACCCGGACGAGATGGGCGAGGCGGAGATCAACGCCTTCCTCACGCACCTTGCCGTAGACGAGAAGGTGAGCGCCTCCACGCAGACGCAGGCCCTGTCGGCGCTGCTGTTCATGTACCGGAACGTACTTGACCGCGAGATTGGCGAACTGAGCGGTGTCATCCGTGCGCGCAAACCCGACCGGCTACCGGTTGTGATGACGCGCGCCGAGGTGCGGACCGTGCTGGAGTGTCTCGATGTGGACAAGTGGCTTATGGCCGCGCTCATGTACGGCTCGGGACTGCGGCTGATGGAGTGTCTGCGCATGAGGGTGCAGGACATCGACTTCGCACACGGCGAGATCCTGGTGCGCAACGGTAAGGGTGCGAAGGACCGCGTGACGATGCTGCCCGACGCGCTGAAACCGGCCCTTCGCGACCAGCTCGAACGTGCGCGATCCGTGCACCAGCGCGACCTGGCGGCGGGCTGGGGTCGCGTGGTGTTGCCGGACGCGCTTGACCGAAAGTACCCAAATGCCGCGACCGAGTGGGGCTGGCAATGGGTCTTCCCGCAGGAGCGTCGGTGGTGCGATCCGAAGACCGGCATGCAGGGGCGGCATCACGTGCACCCGACAGTCATTCAGCGCGCCATGAAAGAGGCGGTGCGCGCATCGGGCGTGGTGAAGCACGTGGGCTGTCACACACTGAGACATTCTTTCGCGACGCACCTGCTCGAGTCGGGGTACGACATCCGGACTATCCAGGAGCTTCTTGGTCACCGGAGCCTCAACACCACGATGATCTACACCCATGTGCTGAACAAGGGCGGCCTCGGCGTGAAGAGCCCGTTCGACGCGCTGTAAGGAGGAGATGCGGTTGCGTATGTGCGATTCCGACCTGTACCATTACCTGTACAGGTCACCACACTGGAGGAACGCCATGGACGCAATTCCCTACACCCGGCTTCGCAGTAACCTCGCAAGCGAAATGGACCGCGTGTGTGAGGACCATGCGCCGATCATCGTTACGAGAAAGGCATCATCTTCTGTGGTGATGATCTCGCTCGAGGACTACGAGGCGCTGGAGGAGACGTCGTATCTCCTTCGCAGCCCGAAGAACGCGCGCCGGCTTCTCGAGTCTATCGCCCAACTGGAGTCCGGCGGCGGAACCGAGCGGAAGCTGACCGAGTGAGACTTGTCTTCTCCGAGAACGCCTGGGAGGAGTACCTCTACTGGCAGAAGACGGACCGCAAAGTGGTCCAGCGAATCAACGCGCTCATCCGAGACGTCCAGCGCGAACCATTTGAAGGCATCGGAAAACCCGAGGCGCTCAAGTACGCGCTATCGGGCTACTGGTCACGGCGAATCAACGACGAGCACAGGTTGGTGTATCGAATCGAGGGTGATTCGATCCTGATCGCTCAGATGCGATACCACTACTAATCCTCCGGCATACACAGACTGCGAGAACTGCACGTATACCGCGCGGAGTTTGGAGTAGAGTAGCGTCGGGGGCTGCGGGGGGACGTTATTGAGACCACTCATGCTGCGCCCGCGGGTTACATTGTCAGTACATTCATTGTTAGACGGAAGGATCAGCGGGCTGATGCCAGAAACACCTCAGGTGGCCAAGTCGCCCAAGTCACTGGGTGGGTACCTCCAGTTCTTCTTCGGCGGCATCTTCAGCTCGTCCTTCTTTGCCCTTGTCGTCGGTGTGCCTGCACTCGTGGGCGCGCGCATCGGAGAGTCTACAGTCAACGGGAACCCGCTGTTTGTGGCCCTGGCAGCAGCGGCTATCGGCATCGTGCTCTCCGCGCTGCTCGGTCGCTATATCGGAGAAGGCACCCGAGCAGGCTGGCCTCTCATCGCCGGGGCAGAACTCGGGCCCATCTACGTCTTTTTCCGCGCCCTGACCGGCTCATCGCCTACCACATTCGAGCTCGCATTGGGCGGCGCCTATGCTGTTTCCGGTGCCGCGCTCGCATTTGCCTACTGGTACGGGCGCGGCAAACGAGATATCCCTCCCGTGTCGGGCAGGGAGGCCGAGGCGCTGTCGGAGGCCTCCGTCTAACAAGCGCATCCAGCTGACGCGCAAGCGGTAGACTTACCCGGACGGCATCGGCGCGCAGCTGATGCGCAAATGCGTTAGGAAGACCGCAGGACCTTGTCTCGGGGTCGTGAAGTGACGTATAGTTGCATCATGGTTTGTACGTCTTGGAGGCTCCACATGAACACCAAACTCACTCTACGTCTCGATGATCGTCTGATCGAGCGGGCCAAGCGCTACTCGAATCGTTCGGGCAAGTCGGTGTCACAGCTCGTCTCGGACTACTTCGCGCTCATCGAGACAGACGAGCTCATTCCGGGTACGGAACTCACCCCCCGCGTTCGCGCGATGATCGGCTCGCTCAAGGGTGCGACCACCACTGAGGATGACTACCGTCGTCACCTCGAGGAGAAATACCGGTGAACGTCCTCTTCGACACGAACGTGATTCTGGACGTCTTGCTCGAGCGTGAGCCGTTCCTTGACCCTGCCGCGAAGCTCTTCGCGCTCGTCGACAACGGTCGCATCAAGGGTTCGCTTTGTGCGACGACCGTGACAACGGTGTTCTACATCGCGGCGAAGGACTTCGGCCAGCGCAGGGCCCGCGACCAGGTGCATGCGTTGCTCGGACTGTTCGAGGTCGCGCCGGTGGACCGCGACGTGCTCGACGGCGCTTTAGACGTCGACTTCGCGGACTACGAGGATGCGGTTCTTCACGAGTCCGCGCGCGCCATCGGGGCGACCGCCATCGTCACCCGCGACCGTCGCGACTTCGCCAATTCGGCCATCCCTGCACTTGATCCGCAAGAGCTGCTGGCTGCGATTGCGACGTCGGCATGAACCTCAGGTCGTCGGGCGGCTTTCCTAACAAGCGCATCCAGCTGACGCGCACGAGGTAGACTTACCAGGACGGCATCGGCGCGCAGCTGATGCGCAGATGCGTTCGGTGCGACGTGCGCTCGGCAAGGAACGGACTTCACGGGGGATCCGGGTCGGTGGGGGCATCGATGTTCTGCACCGGACCGTCACGCACAGGGCTCAGGCAGTAAGCTCCCGGGTGGTTCCGGGCTCGTGTTGGCGGGCGGCGGCGGCGCCGCACTCCGTGCAGCTTGCCGCGACAACAGGTGAATGGTCTGCGGCACGCACACCGAACAAGCGCATCCAGCTGACGCGCACGAGGTA
>WSXY01000007.1 GCA_009773565.1 Actinomycetota bacterium
CGGCGACAACGTCGGTGTTCTGCTCCGTGGCGTCGCCCGCACCGACATCGAGCGTGGCCAGGTCATCTGCAAGCCCGGCTCGATCACACCGCACACGGATTTCACCGGCCAGGTCTACATCCTGACCAAGGACGAAGGCGGCCGTCACACCCCGTTCTTCGACGGCTATCGTCCGCAGTTTTACTTCCGTACCACCGACGTCACCGGCGTCGCGCACCTGCCCGAAGGTACCGAGATGGTCATGCCTGGCGACAACGTCGAGGTCAAGGCCGAGCTTATCGCCCCGATCGCGATGGAGGAGGGCCTGCGCTTCGCTATTCGCGAAGGCGGCCGCACCGTCGGTTCGGGCCGTGTCACCAAGATCCTGAAGTAGCAGACCGTCGACGGAGGGTTGAAAGTTGGCGAACCAGAAGATACGTATCCGGCTCAAGGCGTATGACCACGAGATCGTGGATCAGTCCACGAAGATGATCGTGGAGACCGCGCAGAAGACGGGCGCCAAGGTTGCGGGTCCCATTCCGCTTCCGACCGAGCGCAATCTCTATTGCGTCATTCGGTCACCGCACGTGAACAAGGACAGCCGTGAGCACTTCGAGATGAAGACGCACAAGCGCCTCATCGACATTCTCGAGCCCACGCCCAAGACGGTCGACTCGCTCATGCGGCTTGATCTTCCGGCTGGCGTCGATATCGAGATCAAGCTCTAGGCAGCGTCCGGTAAGACGACATTTCCGGCGGCGGTTCGCCGGTCGTGAGGACGCGGTCCTCTGGGAAACGGTGTGAGTGCACCGGGATGGCCCCAAGACCGCACGAAGCAGAAGGTGAGTTTCATGGCAAAGACGATTCTCGGCAGGAAGCTGGGCATGACCCAGATCTGGAGCGATGACGACAAGCTTATTCCTTGTACCGTCATCGAGGCCGGCCCCTGTGTGGTGTCACTCGTTCGCACTGAGAAGCGCGACGGGTATCGCGCCATTCAGATCGGCTACGGCGACATGAAAGAGTCAAAGGTCAACAAGCCGCAGGCCGGGCATTTCAAGAAGGCCGGCGTTGCGCCCAAGCGTTTCCTCGCCGAGGTGCGACTTGAGGATGGCGAGCAGTATAAGACCGGTGACACCATCACGGTCGATGCGTTCGAGACCGGTGCCAATGTTCATGTCACAGGCACCAGCAAGGGTAAGGGCTTCCAGGGCGTCATGAAGCGTCACAACTTCAAGGGCGGTCCCGGGGGTCACGGTTCGCACTTTCACCGCGCTCCCGGTTCCATTGGTATGTGTGCCAGCCCGTCTCGCGTCCTCAAGGGCGTTGGGATGCCGGGTCACATGGGTAGCGAGACCGTGACCGTGCGCAACCTCGAGGTCGTCAGGATCGATGCAGAGCAGAACCTGCTCATCCTGAAGGGCGCTGTGCCCGGTGGTAAGAACGGTCTGCTGACGATCCGACTCGCCTGATATCGCTGAGAAGCGTACGGCTTTTCCTTCCGAGGAGTGAACGATGGCAACAGTTGAAGTGAAAGACACAAGTGGCAAGAAGGTGGGCACGGCGGATCTTCCCGACGCCATCTTCGCCATAGAACCGAATGTGTTCGTAGTGCACCAGGTCGTGCGCAGCCAGATGGCGGCCCGCCGCCAGGGAACGCACTCAACCAGGGGTCGCAGCGAGGTCTCCGGCGGCGGTGCCAAGCCGTGGAAGCAGAAGGGTACCGGTCGCGCGCGCCAGGGCAGCATCCGTGCTGGCCAGTGGAAGGGCGGTGGGGTCATCTTCGGCCCGACGCCGCGCAGCTACGCGTTCAAGGTGCCGAACAAGGTCGTCAAGCTTGCGATGCGTAGCGTTCTCTCGGCTAAGACCGCCGACGGTGAGCTCTACGTGATCGACGGATTCGGTATTACCGAGCCCTCAACCAAGCAAGCCGCCGCTGTTCTCAAGGCGCTTGGTATCGAGAAGCGTTGTACCGTCGTTGTCGCCAACGATGACATCGTGACGATCAAGTCACTGTGTAACCTCCCCAAGGTGAGGGTCATCATGGCTTCTGAGTCAAACACGTATGACCTTGTGGACAACACATCGGTGCTGTTCACCAAGCCGGCACTCGAGTGGCTCGAGGGGGTGCTGAAGTAATGTACGATGCCCGCAACGTCATCATCCGTCCCATCGTGTCGGAGAAGTCCTACACGCTCATGGAGATGAACAAGTACACGTTCGAAGTGGACAAGCGCGCGACCAAGCCGCATATCGCGCAGGCTATCCAGGAGATCTTTGGAGTCACCGTCAAGGGTGTTAATACCATCAACGTCCCTGGCAAACCGCGCCGACTGCGCTATAGTAAAGGACTTACGCGTACCTGGAAGAAGGCCGTTGTCACCCTCAAAGACGGTGACAAGATCGATCTCTTCGAAGGTCGCTAGGCACCCCGCTCGTTGATTAAGGTCGGTCGGTTCTCCTAGATGGAGCCGCCCGGCACCGTGGTAGGTCCGGCGTCGTGTCGTTGGGCATCAAGTGATGTCCAGTCCCAGACGGGGCGGCCATCGGACGGAAGGAGAGGACATGGGACTCAAGAAGTACAAGCCGACTTCACCGGGTCGTCGATTCCAGACGGTCTCCGACTTTGCGGAGATCACACGGTCGACGCCTGAGAAGTCGCTCCTCGAACCGCTCAAGAAGCAGGGCGGTCGAAACAACAACGGGCGCATCACCACCCGTCACCAGGGCGGTGGCCACAAGCGCCAGTACCGCAAGATCGACTTCAAGCGCAACAAGGATGGTATTCCCGCCAAGGTAGCGACGATCGAGTACGACCCCAACAGGTCGGCACGTATCGCGCTGCTCCACTATGCCGACGGTGAGAAGCGCTACATTCTCGCGCCGCTGAAGCTGAACGTGGGCGACACGGTCATGTCGGGTCTGGGCGCGGATATCAAGCCCGGCAATGCACTTCCCCTTGAGAACATCCCGACCGGTACGGTCGTGCACGCCATCGAGTTGCAGCCCGGTCGCGGTGCCGCAATTGCCCGCTCCGCTGGAACCTCGGCGCAGCTGATGGCCAAGGAAGGCCCCCACGCGATCTTGCGTATGCCTTCCTCCGAAATGCGCATGGTACCGCTCAAGTGTCGCGCGACGATCGGTGTCGTCGGTAACCCGGAGCATGAGGGTATCTCGATCGGCAAAGCCGGTCGTGCACGTTGGGCCGGCGTCAGGCCGACCGTCCGTGGTACTGCAATGAACCCGGTCGACCACCCGCACGGTGGTGGCGAAGGCAAGAACAAGTCAGCCGGTCGTCATCCGGTTACGCCGTGGGGTGTGCCCACGAAGGGTCATCGCACGCGTTCGAAGAAGAAGGCATCTTCCCAGATGATCATCCGTCGGCGGAAGAAATAACGCCGGGTCACGAGGAGCTGGAGTCGAAAGCCATGAGCAGAAGCCTGAAAAAGGGACCCTACGTCGAGCCGCGTTTGCTCCAAAGGATCCACACCATGAACGAGGCTGGCGAGAAGAAGGTCATCAAGACGTGGTCGCGTTCGTCCACCATCTTTCCGGAGATGGTCGGTCACACGATCGCAGTGCACGACGGTCGCAAGCACGTCCCGGTCTATGTGACCGAGTCGATGGTCGGCCACAAGCTCGGCGAGTTTTCCCCGACGCGCACGTTCCGCGGGCACGCCGAGGATCGGAAAAAGGGCAAGCGATAGTCGTCGGTCGTGACACCGGCCACGCACGCGGATGCGGGCGGACCGGTCATAGTCGGAGGTTCGATTAGATGGAAGCCAGAGCAGTAGCGAGATACGTGAGGGTCAGTCCGCGCAAGGCGCGGATCGTCATCGACCTCGTGCGTGGAAAGTCAGTGATCGACGCCGAGGCGATCCTCAAGTTCACCGATCGCGCGGCAGCCGAGATCGTCGGCAAGGTCGTTCATAGCGCGGCGGCGAACGCAGAGAAGAACCTGCGGGTTAAGCCGGAGACGCTTTTCGTCTCACAGGCCTTTGTTGACGAGGGTCCGACCCTCAAGAGAATCCGCCCGCGCGCCATGGGCCGGGCGTTCCGCATCAACAAGCGCACCAGCCATATCACGATCGTCGTCAAGCAGCGAGAGGAGGCGTAGCCGATATGGGTCAGAAGGTATGCCCTACCGGGTTCCGGCTCGGTATCACCGAGAACTGGCGTTCGCGCTGGTTCCAGGCGAAGGACTACGACAAGACGCTCGCTGAGGATCTTGCGATTCGCAAGTATCTGCAGTTGAAGCTGAAGCGTGCCGCCGTGTCGAGAATCGATATCGAGCGCAAGGGCGATAAGGTCATCACCGAGGTGTGGACCGCTCGTCCGGGTATCGTCATCGGCAAGAAGGGCGCCGAGGTCGACGTTCTCCGCAAGGAGCTCGAGAAGCTTGCTGGCAAGCCCGTAGCAATCAACATCGTTGAGATCAAGAGGCCCGAGATCGATGCCGTCTTGGTTGCACAGGGTGTTGCGGAGCAGCTCATCGCCCGGGTTTCGTTCCGCCGCGCGATGAAGAAGGCTGTCACCAGCGCAATGAAGAGCGGCGCGCTTGGTATCCGGATCCAGTGCTCCGGCCGCCTCGGCGGCTCTGAGATGGGTCGTCGCGAGTGGTATCGCGAGGGTCGCGTTCCGCTTCACACACTACGCGCGAAGATCGACTACGGTCAGGTCGATGCGCGCACCACGTTCGGCGCCATTGGCGTGAAGGTATGGGTTTACCGCGGCGACAAGATGCCCGGTCAGGAAGTCGTTGACGAGCGTACGGCCGACAGGCCGCGTTCGGAGCGTCCGGCAGGCCGCGGCCGTCGGCGCGAGGGCGAAGGGAGATCGTAGAGATGCTTTTGCCCAAGCGAGTTAAGCACCGCAAAGTGCAGCGAGGCCACATGAGGGGCAACGCAAGCGGAGGAACCGCAGTCAACTTCGGTGACTTCGGCCTCAAGGCTATGGAAGGTCACTGGATCACGAACCGTCAGATTGAGGCGGCACGTGTCGCGATGACCCGCTATATGAAGCGTGGCGGTAAGGTCTGGATCAACATCTTCCCGGACAAACCTGTCACACAGAAGCCGGCCGAAACGCGAATGGGATCCGGCAAAGGTAACCCTGAGAAGTGGGTTGCAGTTGTGAAGCCCGGACGCATCATGTTCGAGGTGGCCGGCGTGAGTGAAGAGGTCGCCAAGGAGGCAATGCGCCTTGCGGCCCAGAAGCTCCCGATCAAGTGCAAGTTCGTTACCCGAGCCGAATCTGGCGGTGAATAATAGATGAAGCCTGTTGAGATCAAGGGTCTTGCTGACCAGGAGCTGACGCAGAAGCTAAAAGATGCTCGTTCCGAGCTCTTTAATCTGCGCTTTCAGCTTGCGACCGGTCAGCTCGATAACCCCGGCCGGATCCAGGCCGTGAAGAAGAATATCGCCCGTCTGCACACCGAGTTGCGCGCTCGCGAGATTGAGGCTGCGCGCAGCCAGGCGTCTTAAGACGGCCAGGAAGGGATGACGGATGACTACCGATCGTAACCGCCGCAAGGAGCGCCAGGGAGTGGTTGTCTCCGCGAGTGGCGAAAAGACCTGCGTCGTGCTCGTCGAGGCTCGTAAGAAGCACCCCTTCTACGGCAAGATGATCACTCGCAGCAACAAGCTTCACGCCCACGACGAGGAGAACATCGCTCAAGTTGGCGACCGTGTATCGATCATGGAGACGCGCCCTATCTCCAAGTTGAAGCGCTGGCGACTCGTTGAAATCGTGGAGAAGGCCAAGTAGCACCGGTCCGCTCGGGAGTCTGCGGACTACCTGATGACCGCGTAGGCAAGACGGAGGATAAGAATGATCCAGCAGGAGACACGGCTTAAAGTCGCCGACAACTCCGGTGCCCGCAAAGTTGCGTGCATCAAGGTTCTTGGCGGGTCCAAGCGCCGGTATGCGTATGTCGGTGACACCATCGTGTGCGCCGTCAAGGAGGCGACTCCGAACGGCAACGTCAAGAAGGGCGACGTCGTCAAGGCAGTCGTCGTTCGTTGCAAGAAGGAAGTACGTCGTCCCGACGGCAGCTACATCAAGTTCGACGAGAATGCGGCCGTCATCATCGACGCGCAGGGAAACCCCCGCGGTACCCGCATCTTCGGCCCGGTTGCGCGTGAGTTGCGCGACCGCAAGTACATGAAGATCGTTTCACTCGCGCCTGAAGTCCTCTAGGAGGTGACGCAGATGGCAAAGTCTCTGACAGTTCGTAAGGGTGACAAGGTTCGCGTCATCGCCGGCAAGGACAAGGGCAAGGAGGGCAAGGTCCTCCGCTCTATCCCCGAGCGTGAGCGCATCGTCGTCGAGAACGTTGCGATGATGAAGAAGGCCACGCGGCCGAGCCAGCGCAACCAGCAGGGCGGCATCATCGAGATGGAAGGCACTATCCACGTCTCGAACGTGATGCTCATGTGTCCCAGCTGTGGTGAGCCGACACGCGCTGCACGTCGTCGTGTTGACGGCGCGCGTATCCGCGTATGCAAGAAGTGCGGCAAGGACATCGACAAGTAGACAATTTCGGCGCTGACAGCGCCGGATGAGAAAGTCCTGCCGGGTCGGTAATTCGGCAGGCGTCGGACACGGAGGTTGATACGACGTGACACCAAGACTTAAAGATAAGTACCGTGCAGAGATCGTTCCCGCGCTTCGGGAGAAGCTGGCTTACGTGAACGTGAACCAGGTGCCTCGCCTTGAGAAGATCGTTCTCAATATGGGCATCGGCGCCGCAGTTCAGGATCCCAAGCAGCTTGACGTTGCGATGAACGATCTGGCCATCATCTCGGGTCAGAAGCCGGCCATGACGCGGGCCAAGAAGTCGATCGCCGGCTTCAAGGTACGTCAGGGTATGCCGATCGGCGCGAAGGTCACCCTTCGGGGCGATCGCATGTGGGAGTTCCTGGACAGACTCCTTGCGACTGCGCTTCCGAGAATCCGCGACTTCCGTGGCATCAGCGCTACGTCGTTCGACGGTCGTGGCAACTACTCGCTCGGTGTTACCGAGCAGTTGATCTTCCCGGAAATCGACTATGACAAGGTCGATCGGGTGCGCGGCATGGACGTTACGTTCGTCACAAGCGCGAAGACAGACGAGGAGTGCCGGGCCCTGCTCGACGAGTTCGGGTTCCCGTTCAAGCGATAGATAAGCGCGGATTCTTCGCCCAAGAGGCGGAGTGTCCCGGCAAGGAGGTCACCCAGTGGCAAAGAAATCGATGATCGCCAAGGCCAAGCGTACGCCGAAGTTCAGTGTTCGCGCCGTCAACCGGTGCAACCGCTGCGGCCGTCCGCGGGCGTTTTACCGGCAGTTCGGTCTGTGTCGCGTGTGTGTTCGCGAACTGGCCAGTCATGGCGAGCTTCCCGGTGTGCGCAAGGCGAGCTGGTAAGTCTCCAGCTACGGCGTTAATCGCGGCTTGAGAGGCGTCCGAGTCATGGGCCCGGACGTACCAGCGAGCCTGAAGTGTCCAACCATAGGAGGTACCACATGAGCATGACAGACCCTATCGCCGATATGCTGACTCGCGTTCGCAACGCGAACTCGGCATTTCAGACATCGGTCTCCATGCCCTCGTCCAACAAGCTCGTGGAGATCGCGCGCATCATGAAGGAAGAGGGCTACGTCGAGGAGTACGTCATTACTCCCGGCGACCCGCAGGCAACGCTGGAGATCACGCTTAAGTACGGTCCCAAGCGCCAGCGGACCATCACCGGTATTCGCCGTATCAGCAAGCCGGGCTTGCGTGTGTACGCGAAGAAGGACGAGCTCCCGCGTGTTCTCGGCGGGCTCGGCATCGCGGTCATCTCCACGTCCGACGGTGTCATGACAGGCAAGAAGGCTCGCGCTGCCGGCATCGGCGGCGAAGTCATCGCATACATCTGGTAACCGGACAGGAAGACTGAGAAAGGAGCGATAGCCGTGTCTCGAATCGGCAAACAGCCCATCCCGGTCCCCTCCGGGGTCGAGGTGACAATCAATGGTAATGAGGTCGTCGCGAAAGGACCGAAGGGTACTCTCACGTCGTCGTTCGACAAGGACATGATCATTGAGCAGGAGGACGGTTTTGTCACCGTCAGCCGCCCAAGTGACGAGCGTCGTCATCGCTCGCTGCATGGTCTGACGCGCACTCTGATCGCGAACATGGTTGTCGGTGTTTCGGAAGGATTCAAGAAGGACCTCGAGATCGTCGGTGTCGGGTATCGCGCCGTTCTCAAGGGAACCGATCTTGATCTGAGCCTTGGCTTCAGCCATCCGGTTGTCGTCACTGCGGAGTCCGGAATCACCTTTGAGGTGCCGGTCCCGACGAAGATCTCGGTGAGTGGTATCGACAAGCAGCGCGTTGGTCAGGTTGCTGCTGAGATTCGCAAGATCCGTCCGCCGGAGCCCTACAAGGGCAAGGGCGTGCGTTACGCCGGCGAGCACGTTCGTCGCAAGCTCGGTAAGGCCGCCAAGTAGTCGATAAGACGGCGCGCTGAACGAGTCGGCGCGACACTGAGGAGAGTGGAACGGAAAGATGGATAAGACGAAGGCAAAGGCAGCAGCGCTTGCGAGGCGTCAGCGCCGCGTGCGTGGCAAGGTGAGTGGATCGGCCGAGCGCCCGCGCCTGCGGGTCATCAGGTCGAACGCCAACATCTACGCCCAGCTGATCGATGATCTGGCCGGCACGACGCTGGTCTCCGCTTCGACGCTGGATTCCGACATCAAGGGAGCCGTTAAGTCCGGCTCCAACATTGAAGCGGCGAAAGCCGTTGGTGAGCTGGTTGGCCGCAGGGCTACCGAGGCTGGTATCACGCAGGTGGTCTTCGACCGCGGCGGCCGCCTCTACCATGGTCGTGTCAAGTCCCTCGCCGAAGGCGCCCGCAGCGCCGGCCTGTCGTTCTAAGGGAGGATGTCGATGGCACGCGAACGCGATAACGCCGCTCCCGTTTCGGAGCTGCAGGAGAAGGTCGTCTATATCAACCGGGTCTCGAAGGTCGTCAAGGGTGGTCGCCGCTTCTCGCTGACCGCACTCGTCGTCGTCGGGGACGGTAAAGGACGGGTTGGCGTCGGCATGGGTAAGTCCGCCGAGGTTCCCGTGGCAATCAAGAAGGGCGTCGAGGACGCGAAGAAGAACATGTTCTCGTTCCCGCTGACCGGCGGCACTATTCCCCATGCAATCATGGGTGAGTATGGTGCGGGCAAGGTCATGCTCAAGCCGGCCGCTCCGGGTACCGGTGTTATCGCCGGCGGTCCGGTGCGTGCGTTGCTCGAGCTTGGCGGAGTGTCCGATATCCTCTCGAAGTCCCTTGGTACCAACAATGCGCTGAACATGGTGAAGGCCGCGGCTCAGGGTCTCAAGGACCTCTCCAGTGCCGAGGATATCGCCAAGCGGCGCGGCAAGACCGTTTCCGAGATCTACGGCCAGAAGGGCTAGTATCATGGCGAAAGAACAGAAGACCGCCATGCTTCGGATCACGCAGGTCAAGAGCGGGATCGGATTCGCGGCAGACCAGAAGGCCACCCTGCGAGCCCTGGGGCTCAAGCGGATGAACCATACCGTTGAGCAGGCTGACAACCCGGTCATTCGCGGCATGGTGTTCAAGATCAAGCATCTCCTCAAAGTCGAGGAGTTCTAGGCGACGCACCGCGTCGTATGACAGTCAGTCGGCGGCGAGCAGCCGACGCCGGTGCGAGAGTACCGGAAGCGATGAAGAAGGAGCGACCAGTAAATGCAGATTAACGATCTCTTCCCGGCACCAGGGTCACGCAAGGACCGCAAGCGCGTAGGTCGCGGTCACGGTAGCGGCCACGGCGGGCGCTCGGGCAAGGGTAACAACGGCCAGTTGTCACGCTCCGGCGGCGGCAAGGGTCCCGGCTTCGAGGGTGGACAGAATCCGCTCCACATGCGGATGCCGAAGCTTCCGGGATTCAAGAACCGCAACCGCGTAGAGTATGCGGTGGTCAATGTGTCGCGTCTCGAAGGTCTCTACGCCAAGGGCGAGACGGTTGATGTCGATTCCTTGTTCGCAAAGGGCGTCATCAAGTCCAAGACCGTACCGGTCAAGGTTCTCGGCGATGGTGAGATCACCAAGGCGCTGACGATCAGAGTCGATAAGGTCTCCGCTTCAGCGGTGACGAAGATTGAGGCAGCCGGAGGGACGGTCGAGCAGCTGTGATTGAGGCGCTTGTAAACGCATTCCGGATTCCGGATCTGCGCAAGAAGATCCTCTTTACGCTTGCCATCATTGCTCTCTACCGTGTCGGTGCTCACATACCGGTCCCCGGTGTTGATCCGGGTGCCGTCAGCGAGATCGTCCAGTCACAGGCCGCGCTTGGCCTGTTGAACCTCTTTGCAGGCGGTGCGCTGCAGAACTTCGCGATCTTCTCGCTCGGCATCATGCCGTACATCACCTCGTCGATCATCATGCAGTTGCTCCAGGCGGTCATTCCGACCCTTGAGCGCTGGTCGAAAGAGGGCGAAGCGGGTCAGCGAAAGATCACTCAGACCACACGGTATCTGACGCTGGCTATCGGCCTTGTCGAGTCTGTCGGCCTGCTCACGGTATTCCAGCAGCCGATCTCCAACGGCGGCCTCGGGATTCAGTTCGACTGGATCACGCGAATCGCAATCGTCATCAGCCTGATGGCGGGTACGGCCTTCATCATGTGGCTGGGTGAGCTCATCACCCAGCGTGGTGTCGGAAACGGAATGTCCCTGATCATCTTCGCGAGCATAGTGGCCCGCTTCCCTGCGACCCTGGTTTCCTCGATTACACTCGGGGAGTGGTACGGGACCGCGATCCTCCTGATCATGTCGTTGGTCGTGGTCGCTGCGGTCATCTTCATGGAGCGTGGGCAGCGAAGAATCCCGGTGCAGTACGCGAAGCGCGTCGTGGGACGCCGGGTCTACGGCGGAGTCGGCACGTATATCCCGCTCAAGGTGAACGGTGCGAACGTTATTCCGATCATCTTCGCGTCGTCGATTCTTCTCTTCCCGGCCACCATTGCGAACTTCTTCCCGACCGTCGCGTGGCTGAAGAGCTTCTCGAACGCGCTGTCCGGCGGATGGCTCAACATCACGCTGTACGCGGTGTTCATCATCTTCTTCACGTACTTCTACACCGCACTCGTGTTCAACCCGGTCGACCTAGCTGACAACCTCCGCAAGAACGGTGGCTTTGTTCCCGGCGTTCGTCCCGGCAAGCAGACCGAGACGTACATCGAGAACGTTCTCAACCGGATCACGCTTCCCGGTGCCATCTTCCTCGCAGCGATCGCGGTTCTGCCGCAGATCCTCTTTACGTTTCAGTCGTCGGCTTCGCCGCTTCTCAAGACATTCGGTGGGACTTCTATCCTCATCATGGTCGGAGTAGCGCTCGAGACGATGACCCAGCTCGAAAGCCAGCTCAAGATGCGTCACTACGATGGCTTCTTCAAGTAGGGAGCGGAGCAGATGAACATCATGCTTCTTGGCGCCCCGGGCGCCGGCAAGGGAACGCAGGCTGCGAAGATCATCGAAGACTTCGGGCTCGCGCATATTTCTACCGGCGACATCTTGAGGACCGCAGTAGCCAACAAGACGCCGCTCGGCCTGGCAGCAAAGACCCATATGGACAAGGGAGATCTTGTCCCCGATATGGTCGTCATCGGGCTGGTGAAAGCTCGCCTGCAAGAGCCCGACGCCGAGCAGGGATTCATCCTTGATGGGTTCCCCAGGACGGTCGTCCAGGCCGACGCCCTCGGCGTTGCGCTTGGCGAGCTCGGCAAGACGCTTGACGCTGTCGTGAGCATCGAGGTCGCGAAGTCTGCTCTGATCGAGCGCCTCACCGCCCGAAGGACGTGCAAGCAGTGTGGCACCATCTTCAATGTCATCTCTCAGCCAGAGACTGCGTCGGGCGTTTGTCCCGAATGCGGCGGCGAGCTGTTGCAACGCGATGATGACACCGTCGAGACCGTCACGAATCGCCTCGAAGTCTACGAGCGCTCTACAGCACCCCTCATTGCGTACTATCGCGACAAGGGTCTTCTGCACGCTGTCGACGGCAGCCGTTCCGCAGATGCGGTGTTTTCCGACATTCGCTCGATCATGGAGGGCTAACGCTGCATGATCGTTCTCAAGACGCCGGTCGAGATCGAGGTCATGCGCGAAGCCGGTCGAATCACCGCGGGTGCGCTCCGGCGCGTCGGTGAGGCGGTTCGACCCGGTGTGACAACGCTGGAGCTCGACGTGATTGCCGAGGAGTACATACGCTCCGAGGGTGCGGTACCGGCGTTTCTGGGGTACCACGGATTTCCTGCAACGCTGTGTACATCGGTGAACGAGCAGGTTGTCCATGGGATTCCCGGGTCGAGAGTTCTATGTGACGGCGATATCCTTTCCGTCGATTGCGGCGCTGTTGTAGATGGCTATTTTGGTGACGCGGCCTATACATTTCCGGTCGGGACGGTTTCCGATCAGGCGGCAGCCCTGTTGAGTGCGACCAGCGTCTCACTTGATGCTGGCATTGCGAAGGCGCGTCCCGATATGCGGCTCTATGACATCGGCTCTGCTGTTCAGAAAGTGGCGGAGGCGGCAGGTTTCTCGGTCGTTCGGGAGTATGTGGGACACGGAATCGGCCGTGCGATGCACGAGGAGCCGCAGGTTCCGAACTTCGGGCAGGCCGGTAAGGGATTACAGCTCAAGTCCGGCATGGTGTTTGCGATCGAGCCGATGATCAACGCTGGCGGCTACGATGTGAAATCGCTCAGTGACGGCTGGACTGTCGTCACGAGTGATGGTGCGTTGTCTGCGCATTTCGAGCATACTGTGGCGATTACCGACGACGGACCGGTCATTCTTACGTGTGAATGAAGGTCTGGTAGCGTGTACGTGTGGACTGATGCAGTAGAAGTGAGATATACTTCACGTTTGCGGCTTCTCAGTGGTAAAGGATTGGTGTAGTTGGGTAAGCGCGATGACGCCATCGAGATGGAGGGCACGGTTACCGAGCCCTTGCCGAACGCTATGTTCCGGGTCGAGTTGGAGAACGGACACAAGGTTCTTGCGCACATCTCGGGTAAGATGCGCATGCACTATATCCGTATCCTTCCTGGTGACAAGGTGACCGTAGAGTTGTCCCCGTACGATCTTAGTCGGGGAAGAATCACGTACCGTTTCAAGTAGTCTGTTCGTAGATGATGATGGAGACACCCGGCACCGTGGGTGTTGTAGGAAGTCAAAACAAGCCACCTGCGGCTGGGTGTGAAGATAGAGCAAGTAGTGTGCTCCGAAAGGAACATCGATGAAGGTACGACCCTCAGTCAAAAGAATGTGTGAGAAGTGCAAGATCATCCGCCGACACGGACGGGTACTCGTTATTTGTGAGAACCCCCGCCACAAGCAGCGTCAAGGTTAGGTAGGAGGGACCACGTGGCACGTATCGCAGGCGTCGACCTCCCGCGCGAGAAGCGCGTTGAGATCGGTTTGACCTACATTTTTGGAGTCGGGCTCACCACGAGTGAGACAATCCTCCGGGAGACCGGGATCAACCCCGATACCCGCGTCCGCAACCTCACCGAAGAAGAGGTCGTGCGGCTCCGCGAGTTCATCGACCGCAACCTGAAGGTCGAGGGTGACCTCCGCCGTGAGGTTGGGCAGAACATCAAGCGTCTGATGGAGATCGGCTGCTATCGCGGTCTCCGTCATCGCAAGGGCCTGCCTGTCCGCGGCCAGCGTACGCACACGAACGCGCGTACTCGCAAAGGCCCCCGCCGTCAGATCGGTGCGAAGAAGAAGGGCAAGTAGTCCATGGTCGCCAAGAAGAAGACAGTCAAGACGCGAGTCCGCCGCAGCGAACGCAAGAATATCGCTGTCGGGCAAGCGCACATCAAGAGCACCTTTAACAACACGATCATCACCATCACTGATCCGCAGGGCAATGTGATCTCCTGGCAGTCAGCCGGCACGGTTGGCTTCAAGGGATCGCGGAAGTCCACTCCGTTCGCCGCTCAGTTGGCTGCGGAGAACTGCGCCAAGATGGCCCAAGAGCATGGAGTTCGCAAGCTCTCGGTGTTCGTGAAAGGCCCGGGTTCGGGTCGCGAGACCGCAATCCGCTCGCTCCAGGCCGCTGGCATGGAGATTTCGAGCATCCAGGATTGCACCCCTGTCCCACACAATGGTTGCCGGCCGCGCAAGCGCCGCCGCGTGTAATCCGGAAGGACCACCCCTTATGGCACGTTATACCGGGGCGGACTGCAGACTGTGCCGCCGAGAAGGAATCAAGCTCTTCATCAAGGGTGATCGCTGCTATAGCGACAAGTGCGCGATCGAGCGCCGACCGTACCCGCCGGGTATGGCCGGTAAGAAGCGCCCTCGCGACAGCGAGTACCGCGTTCAGCTTCGTGAGAAGCAGAAGGCAAAGAGGATTTACGGACTGCTCGAGAAGCAGTTCCGCGGCTACTACAAGATCGCAAGCCGACTTGCCGGTATCACCGGTGAGAACCTGCTTCGACTTCTTGAGAGCCGGCTCGACAACGTCGTGTATCGTCTTGGTTTTGCCGCCTCGCGCGATGAGGCCCGGCAGAATGTGCGTCACGGACACTTCCTGGTCGATGGACGACGGGTGGACATCCCCTCATATCGTCTCAAGCCGGGTCAGGTCGTTGCAGTGGCCGAGAAGGCACGCGAGATGAGTGTCGTGAAGGCAGCTATCATCTCCTCGTCAAAGATGGAGATTCCCGGCTGGCTTGAGGTTGATGTCGAGAAGCTTCAGGGCAAGGTGCTCTCGCTTCCGACGCGTGACCAGATCGATGCACCCGTACGTGAGCAACTCATCGTCGAGCTCTACTCCAAGTAAGACGACCTGATCGAAGCCAAGGAGGCTCGTTTTATGACCGAGTTCATGAGGCCACAGGTGGCGGTCGACGTCATCGATGAGCGGTTCGCCCGCGTCGTCGTTGAGCCGCTCGAGCGCGGCTACGGCTACACTCTCGGCAACTCGATGCGCCGCGTGCTCCTGAGTTCTCTTCAGGGTGCGGCCGGTACCTCGATTCGTATCGAGGGTGTACAGCACGAGTTCTCGACCATCGATGGCGTCCGCGAGGATGTCACCGACATAGTTCTGAATGTGAAGGGTCTGGTGTTCCGTGATACCGGAATCGGAGCTGGCGACGCTGTTGCCACGCTGTCGGTAAAGGGCCCGTGCGTTGCGACGGGTGCGGACCTCAAGGTTCCCACCGAGTTCGATCTCGTTAATCCCGAGCATGTGATCGCCACGCTCGAGAAGGGTGCGAAGCTCGAGATGAGCATCCGCATCGGTGTCGGTCGTGGGTATACGACTGCTGATCGCAACAAGCGTGCGGAAGACCCGCTTGGTGTCATCACGGTCGACTCGTTGTTCAGCCCCGTCACGCGCTGCACGTATGTGGTGCAGAACACGCGCGTCGGTCAGCGCACGGACTACGACCGTCTCGTACTCGAGGTTGAGACGAACGGCGCTGTCATGCCGGCCGATGCCGTCGCGCGTGCCGCAAAGATCATCAACGAGCACATGACTCTCTTTGCCGAGCAGGCGACGACGCCTGACGCGGAAGAGGGCATCTTCAAGCCTGTCGAGGATGAGAAGGATGGCGTTCTCGACACGCCGATCGAGGAGCTTGACCTGTCGGTCCGCTCCTACAACTGCCTAAAGCGCCAGGGCGTCAACACGATCGGTCAGCTGACGGAGTGCTCAGAGGCCGACCTGCTCAACGTCCGGAACTTCGGGGCCAAGTCCATCGAGGAAGTCAAAGACAAGCTCCAGGCGATGGGCCTGGGCCTGGCGGGGTAGGAGAACCACGAAATGAGACACGCCAAGAAAGGGCGCAAGCTCGGCACCGACGCGAGCCATACAAAGGCGATGCTTCGCGGCCTGGCCAGAGCCCTCTTCCTGAACGAACGCATCAAGACGACCGAGGCTCGTGCCAAGGAGGTCCGTTCGCTTGTTGAGCGAATCATCTCCTGGGGCAAGCGTGGAGACGTTCATTCTCGTCGTCTCGCCCTCGCGGAGATCAACGACCGCGAGCTCGTTCACAAGATCTTCGCCGATATTGCTCCTCGTTACGCGGAGCGTCCCGGTGGCTACACGAGGATTCTCAAGCTCGGACCGCGCAAAGGCGATGCCGCGCCAGTCGTCATCCTGGAACTGGTTGACTAAGAGGCGCCAATCTCCGGCCTGTCCGGATTCGTTTCGAGAGGAGGGCCTCGCCGCATCGGCGGGCCCTCTCTCGCGTCCTTGGAGGTGTGTGGACAGATGATCGTTTTTGAGGCCGTCTCGTTCACCTATCCGGGCGCCGCCCGCCCGGCGATCGCCGATCTCACGCTGACGATAGCGTCGGCCTCGTTGCTCGCTGTCGTGGGTGCGAACGGATCCGGCAAGTCCACCCTCGCACGACTTGCCGACGGGTTGCTGGTACCCGATTCCGGCCGCGTCATGGTCGATGGGATCGATACAGCCGATGAGCAGCGCTGCTGGGACGTTCGTTCACGCGTTGGTCTCGTGCTGCAGAATCCGGACAATCAGATCGTCGGTACCGTTGTCGAGGAAGACGTTGCGTTCGGGCCCGAGAACCTGGGCGTGCCTCGCGAAGAGCTCAGGTCGCGGGTCAGTGATGCGCTTGCGGTCGTGGGCCTCACCGGTCTCGAGCGCCGCGAGCCGCACCTCCTTTCGGAAGGCCAGAAGCAGCGTCTCGCGATCGCCGGTGCACTTGCGATGCGGCCCGAGTATCTGGTCCTTGACGAGCCTACGGCTATGCTCGACCAACGGGGCCGTACCGACGTACTCGGGGTGCTCGATGGACTCAAGCTAGCTGGCCGCGGCGTGGTGCACATCACGCAGGATACCGGCGAGGCCGCTCGTGCAGATCTCGTTCTCGCGCTCGACGCGGGCTCGGTAGCGTATCTCGGGCATCCTGCTGGCCTTCTCGGCGATGCGAGTCTTATGGCCGAACTCGGGCTCGAGGCTCCCCCGATCCAAGTCATCGCCGACGAACTCCGTCGCTCCGGCTTCACTGTGCCTGAAGTCAGCACTGCCGAGGAACTGGTGGAGGCGCTGTGGCGCTAGTCGCGAAGGACCTCGGGTACACCTACTCGACGGGCGCGCCGTACGAATCGCGCGCGTTGACGGGTGTGGATTTGAGACTGGAGAAGGGCGAGTTGTGCCTCGTGGTCGGCTCGACCGGCTCAGGTAAGTCGACGCTGCTTCGCCTCATGTCCGGGCTCTTGGAGCCTGGTGTGGGCAGTGTGCGGGTTGATGATGCCGAGAGTGTTGTGCGCGGGAGCGTCGGGATCGTCTTCCAGAATCCCGAGACGCAGTTCTTCGCCGAGACCGTCAGTGCCGACGTTGCATTCGGGCCGAAGAATCTCGGTTTCAGCGACGTCGATACCGCCGTCAGCGATGCCATGCTCGCCGTAGGACTCGAACCGGTTGAGTTTGGCGAGCGTTCTCCCTTTACGCTTTCCGGGGGCGAGGCGCGCCGGGCAGCAATTGCGGGTGTTCTGGCGATGCGACCGGCGTATCTCCTACTGGACGAGCCGACCGCGGGTCTCGACCGTCGGGGGCGCGAGGTTGTAGTGCGAGCGCTCCTTGAGGCTCGTTTGAAAGCCGGGGTGCTCCTCGTCACGCATGATCCGGGGGTGTTTCTCGCTCACGCCGATAGGGTGCTCGTACTTGCCGCCGGACAACCCGTCTTCTATGGGAACGTGACTGACCTGCTTGAGGATGACGGCGCACCATTTGACGTTGCGGGTCTGGTTCTTCCTGATGTCGTTCGAGCCCAGGTACTTGCGCGCTCGCGTGGCGCACGCATAGCGCGGTTCGCGTTCGATGCAACAGATGCAGCGCGGACACTCGCCGGGGCGCTTGGGGGCCCGTCGTGAAGGTGCCCGTCACGTTTGGGCAATATGTTCCGGTCGACTCGCCGGTTCACTCGCTCGATGCAAAAGCGAAGATGGGTCTTGTCGCTGCGTTCACGGCGGCGCTCTTTCTCGTGGATGGCCCGCTTGGAATGGTCGCTGCCGCAGCAGTGGTGGCTGCAGCCGTCGTGCTCTCTCGCGTCCCCTGGCGCATCGCGCTTCGCGGCATCAGGGCTGTCGTGATGATCCTCATGATCACCCTCGCTGCGCACGCTCTGCGCTGGAATCCGGCGACGGTCGCCCTGGTGCGTGTCGGACCGCTTGCTGTTGACGCGGCGGGCCTCAAAGAAGGACTGTTCTTTGTTGTCCGCATCGTTCTGCTAGTCGTGGGCACCTCACTTCTCACGCTCACAACGTCGCCGGTGGCACTTACCGATGGGCTTGAGCGCATCATGCGCCCGCTCGCGCGAGTGCGCTTTCCGGCGAGCGAAGTCGCGATGATGCTGACGATCGCGCTCCGGTTCATACCGACGACTGCGCAGGAGGCGGAGAAGCTCATCGTCGCCCAGACTGCTCGGGGCGCCCGATTCGATGCGGGCGGGCCGATTGCGCGCGCCCGTGCCTACGCGCCGGTGCTCGTGCCGCTGTTCGTCAACCTCTTCAGACGTGCGGACGACCTTGCGACTGCCATGGAGGCCAGGTGCTACCGGGGCGGGGTAGGGCGCACCCGTCTCCATGAGTCGAGGATGCGGCCGCGCGACTGGGCGGTGCTATGCTTGGGAACACTTGTGCTCGCCCTTGTCGGCATCACGCTCTGAGGGGTAGAAGTGACCGAAACGATCGTCCTGACACTTTCTTATGACGGCTCCGCTCTGGCGGGTTTTGCGCGTCAGCCGGGACAGGATACCGTTCAGGGACGGCTGGAGGCAGCTCTCGGCACGATCCTTCGAATGCCCGTGACGATTACCGGTGCCGGCAGAACCGATGCGGGGGTCCACGCGCTCGGGCAGGTCGTGAGTTTCAGCGCCACCGGCAATGAGCCTGGCGAACTATCACTCGTGCGGTCTCTCAACGCACTTGCCGGTCCGGACATCGTCGTGAGCAGCGTTCGGAGTGCGCCATCCACCTTCAGCGCACGCTATTCGGCTGTCAGCAGAGAGTATCGCTATCGGATCGTCCCCGGCCCTATCGCGCCGGTCTTCCTGTCGCGCTATTCGTGGTGGCTCAAGTCATCGTTCGATCTCGCTGCGATGCGCGAGGCGGCATCTCACCTTGTTGGTGAGCATGATTTTCGTTCGTTCTGTGTCGCCGGTTCTGCCGAGGGAAAGCGTACGTCGCGCTTCCTTGAGAGCGTCGACATCGCCCCGGACATACAGATGGGCGAGCACTGCATCGTGATTCGGATCGTTGGTAATGCGTTTCTCCATTCGATGGTTCGCATCATCGTTGGCACGCTTGTCGAGGTAGGTCGCGGGTCGCGCCACCCTGATTGGGTTCTCGAGGTGCTGGCCGCTGGAGACCGTGCGGTGGCCGGGCAGACTGCTCCGGCGCACGGCCTGACGTTGTGGCATGTTGGCTATCCCGAGGAGAGCTGGCTGTGAGTGCCGGACCAGCGATGGACACGCCCGGTGGCGTTTGTTGACACTCCGGCGCTCCGCGGATAAAGTGTAAGGGTTCGTTTCCTGAGCCCCGTGAACTCATGAAAACGACACCGTAATCCCAGGTTGTGGAGGACTTAGTGAAGACCTATTACGCAAAGGTCGGCGAGGTTGAGCGCGAGTGGCTGCTTGTCGATGCCACTGACATCCCGCTCGGCAGGCTGGCGAGCGAGGTTGCGCAGATATTGAAGGGGAAGCGCAAGCCGCAGTACACCCCTCATGTCGACGTCGGTGACTTCGTCATCGTTGTGAACGCATCCAAGATCAAGCTCACCGGTAAGAAACTTACTGACAAGATGAAGTACCGCCACTCGGGTTGGCCGGGTGGGTTGAAGTCGATCTCGATGGGCGACTTGCTTGCCAAGAACCCTCGTCGTGTTATCGAGGGTGCCGTCAAAGGCATGCTTCCCAAGAATACGCTCGGCCGTGCGATGGGCATGAAGCTCAAGGTATACGCCGGTCCCGAGCACCAGAACCAGGCTCAGAAGCCGCGTCAGATCACCCTGGAGGGTTAGCGCATGGCCGAGAATAAGGCAGTCTACTGGGGCACCGGTCGCCGAAAGACCTCCGTCGCCCGCGTGCGCATTATGCCGGGTACCGGACAGTACATCATCAACGATCGTGAGTTTGACGTGTACTTCGGCCGCGCGGAGCTCAAGGGCTTTGTCGAGCAGCCGTTCAAGGTCACTGAGACGGTCGGTCACTTCGACGTTATCGCCAAGATCAACGGCGGCGGCGTCTCCGGTCAGCTCGGCGCCCTGCGTCACGGTATCTCGCGTGCGCTTCTCGAGGCGGGTGACGACTATCGCGGTGAACTCAAGCGCGCAGGTCTTCTTCGCCGCGACCCGCGTATGGTTGAGCGCAAGAAGTACGGCCTCAAGAAGGCCCGTAAGCGTCCGCAGTTCTCCAAGCGCTAGGACTGCGAGGCTGGATTTGAAAGCAAGGGCCCGCCGCGCGGCGGGCCCTTCTCTGTTCCGAAGGAGAACCCGATGTCCCGACTGTTCGGTACTGATGGCGTCCGTGGGTTTGCGAACCGGGACCTGACGCCCGAGCTCGCGATGAAGCTTGGCGAGGCAGCCGGGCATTTCCTCGGCGAACGAGGACGCGGTAGCATCGTCGTCGGCATGGACACCCGGCGCAGCGGAGACATGCTTGAGGCCGCGCTGGTGGCGGGAATCTGCTCGGGTGGCGCGGATGCTCTTCGGCTCGGAATCGTACCGACACCTGCGGTCGCTTATCTGACTCGGTTGCTCGGAGCCGATGGCGGCGTCGTGATCTCGGCATCGCACAATCCTGCGGAATACAACGGCATCAAGCTCTTCGATCGTGACGGGTTCAAGTTGCCAGACGAGATCGAGGACGAGATCGAGGAGTTCCTCGTCGCGGAACGTGATTGGTCGCGTCCGACAGGTGCCGGAGTCGGGCGCTCCAGGATCGTCCCGGACGCTGCTGAGCGATACATCTCCCACGCAGTCGAGAGCGTTCGCGGCGACCTTGTCGGGCTTACGGTTGCGGTCGACTGTGGTCACGGTGCTTCGGCCAAGACGACCATTAAGGCGCTCAAGGATCTTGGGGCGACCGTTCACGCGATCAACTGCGACTACAACGGTATGGACATCAATGAGGAGTGTGGTTCGACCCACCTGGGAGTCATCTCAGAGTTGGTTCGCGCACACGATATCGACTTCGGAATCGCACACGATGGTGACGCCGATCGAGTCCTCGCCGTCGATGAGACAGGCGCTGAGGTCGACGGAGATATGCTCATGGCGATCATCGCTGCCCACATGATGGAGCGCGGGGAGCTTGTTCACGATACGGTCGTGGCGACGGTCATGAGCAACCTGGGCTTTGAGGTCGCAATGCGCGAGCGAGGCATCAACGTCATCAAGACCAAGGTCGGCGACCGATACGTGCTCGATCAGATGCGAACCTCGGGAGCGATTCTCGGTGGCGAGCAGTCCGGTCACGTGATCATGCTTGAGCACAGCACGACCGGCGACGGCCTTATCACCGCGCTGCAGTTGGCGGCGATCATTCGTCAGACCGAGACTCCGTTGTCCGAACTTCGACAGATAATGCGTCGCTACCCGCAGGTGCTGAAGAACGTGCCCGTCAAGGACAAGGGGCTGCTATCCGGAAGCGGTGGGGTTCACGACGCTGTGAAGGCCGCAGAGGCTGAGCTTGGCGATCACGGACGCGTGCTCGTGCGTGCTTCGGGTACCGAGTCGATCGTTCGCGTGATGGCCGAGGCGAGCGATGAGGCAACGGCGCAGGCGATCGTTGATCGAATCACTGCTGTCGTCGTGTCCGAACTGGGGTAGTCAGGTCATATTCCGCGCGCTGCGCGGTCACTTGGTATACTGCTCCGCGAGACGTGAACCTCATTGCAGGGAAGGTGATGCCCACGTACGAGACAGCAAGCGCCGGGACTGGCAGCGTGCAAGCGCAGCGGGAGGCGATTACCACCGCGCCAGTTGACGAGGTGAGGGTCCATCGAAACATTCGGCGGATGGCCCTCCGGCCCACCGGGGTCGAAACGATGGAGACAAAGCACCCGGGCAATCGGGAGACAAAGCGACGTCGGACCGGAGCACATCATTGCGGGCAGGGCCCGCTTCCTGGGCGTGAATGCGCCCGGACTCTGCGGTATCACATGCCGCACTACCTGACCTGATCCCTCGCGAGAGGAATACCCTTATGTGTGGAATCGTTGGATATGTAGGACCCCGCCAGGCGAGCGACGTGCTTCTCGGCGGGCTCGCCCGACTCGAATATCGTGGGTACGACTCGGCTGGTGCGGCGATCATGAGCGAGGACGAACTCGTCGTCGTACGTCGTGTCGGGAAGCTTGTGAACCTGCGAGAGGCCATCGCTGGCAAACCGGTGCCGGGTACGGTCGGCATCGGTCACACACGCTGGGCCACGCACGGCGCGCCGAACGAGGAGAACGCCCATCCTCACGTTGATTGCTCTGGCAAGATCGCCGTTGTGCATAACGGCATCATCGAGAACTATATGGAGCTACGCGAGGAGCTCGCGGCGAACGGGCATGTGTTGCGTTCGGAGACAGATACCGAGACCGTCGCACATCTCGTTGAAAGCTACTACGAGGGCGATCTGACCGCTGCGGTCATCAAGACCGTGCGACGCCTTACGGGCGCGTATGCGCTTGCAATCGTTCACCTGGAAGACCCGGGCACGATCGTTGCGGCACGTGTCGACTCGCCGCTCATCATCGGCATCGGTGACGGCGAGAATATCGTCGCAAGCGACATCCCGGCGGTTCTTGAGTTCACGCGCGAGGTGCTCGTTCTTGAAGACGGCGACGTGGCCACCGTCACCGCGAATGGCGTGAGCGTGGTCGACGCTGCCGGAAGGCCGGCCGACTCCGAGATGATGCACATCGAGTGGGACCTTGCTGCCGCCGAGAAGGGCGGCTACGAGGATTTCATGTTGAAGGAGATCCACGAGCAGCCGCGCGCCATTCGCGAGACCCTTCGCGGTCGGATGGACGCAACCGGGAAGATGCAGCTGTCCGAGCTTCAGATGACCGAAGCCCAGCTTGCAGCGGTCGAGCGGGTATTCATCGTTGCATGCGGCACGAGCTACCATGCAGCAGTCGTCGCCAAGTCCCTTATCGAGCAGTGGGCGCGCATACCTGTTGAAGTCGAGGTCTCAAGCGAGTTCCGGTACGGCAACCCGATCGTCGGTGAAGACACGCTCGTGGTGGCGATCACGCAGTCTGGAGAAACCACGGACACGCTTGCTGCGGTCCGAGAGGCGCGGCGTCGCGGCGCCAAGGTCTTCGCGATAACGAATGTCGTCGGGAGTCGCGTGACGCGCGAGACAGACGGTGTCATCTACACGCATGCGGGTCCCGAGATCGGTGTGGCGGCGACGAAGACGTTCACTGCGCAGATCGCTGCACTCACCGTGCTGGCCCTGAAGCTGGCGCAGGCCAATGGCATGCTCGATCAGAAGCGGGTCGAGGCGCTGTGGGAGGAACTCTCCCATATTCCTGAAATCGTCGAGGCGATTCTCGCCGATGCGAATGATATCGCCGAGTGTGCAGCGGAATACAAGGACGCGAACTCCTCGCTGTTCCTGGGTCGCGGCATGGGTGTGCCCGTTGCCATGGAAGGCGCGCTCAAGCTGAAGGAGATCAGCTACATCCATGCCGAGGCGTATGCTGCAGGGGAGATGAAACACGGCCCGATTGCGCTCATCACTTCCGAGGTGCCGGTCGTTGTCGTCGCTACACAGGGGCATACCTATGAGAAGGTCGTGAGCAATATCCAGGAGGTGCGTGCTCGCGGAGCCCGTGTGATTGCCGTTGCAACGCATGGTGATCAGGACATCCAGCGTCACGCCGAGCATGTGCTCTATATCCCGGCTGTGAGCGAGGCCCTCTCTGCGATTCCCGCGACGGTGCCGATGCAGCTGTTGTCGTATCACATCGCCAAGCTTCGTGGCTGCAACGTTGATCAGCCGCGCAACCTTGCCAAGTCAGTGACGGTCGAGTAGCGGATGGTCGGCTCCCCGGATCGAACGATGATTAACGGCCTCGGTGTCGATATTGTCGAGATCGACCGCATGCGGCTGGCGCTCGAGCGACATCCTCGAATGAAGGAGCGACTCTTCTCGGAGGCGGAACGCGCGTACTGTGATAAGCGCAATAAGCCCGAAATCCACTACGCCATGCGGTTTGCGGCAAAAGAGGCGGTCCTGAAGGCGCTCGGCACAGGGTTCTCACAGGGCATTCGTTTCACAGATGTCGAGGTCTTGCGCGACGAGCGCGGACGTCCCCAGCCACACCTCCGGGGCAGGGCTGGAGAGGTTGCCGCCGAGGCCGGCGTGGTGGAGATGCATCTGTCGCTGTCCTTTACGCACGCCAATGCTGTTGCTTCGGCTGTTGCCATCACGGAACAGATGCGACCGCGAAGAGACGAAGGCGAAGTGTCTCAGACCGAACGGCTCGCCGCGAGCTTCAAGGATGCGCGCGGTGTGCTGGATGATGTAGGAAACGTAGAGGGCTAGAGAACCGAACCGCGGCCGGGGAGGACGTGTGCATTACGCGCTTGATGCAGCCGGTGTGCGCGCCGCTGAGGATCAGGTCTGTCGGCAGAGTGGCGTTACGACCGCAGTTCTCATGGAGCGCGCCGGGGCGGCACTTGCGGACGAGGTGCTTCGCCGCGCTCCGAGCGGTCGGATCGTTGTCGTCACAGGCAAGGGCGGTAACGGAGGAGACGGGTGGGTTGCTGCTCGCTATCTGGCCGCAGCAGGATGCGAAGTGCAGGTGTTCACACTCGTGGCGCCAACGACACTCGATGGCGACTGCGCAGAGGCGGCGCGAGCCACAATCGCCGCCGGCGTGGTGTGGGAGCAGCCCGGCGAGGCCGGCGAGCTCCCCGGGCGGCTTTCGGATGCGCAGGTTATCGTCGACGCGATCTTCGGCGTGGGATTCTCGGGCGTTGCGCGTGAACCGTATGCATCCGCCATCCTCGCGATCGAGAGTGCCACAGCATTTGTCGTGTCAGCAGATGTTCCCTCTGGTATCAACGCGGACACGGGTACCGTGTCAGGGCCGGCCGTTCATGCTGATGTGACGGTGACGTTTGCGGCGCCGAAAGTGGGTCTTCTGATCCATCCAGGCGCCGCGTGTGCCGGAGAGATCGTCGTTGCGGATATCGGGCTCCCTGTGGAAGCTATCAGCGCATTCAACTCGCTTGAACTATGGGATCGTAGTGACTACCGGGCGTGCCTGCCCGTGCCCGCCCGAGACGCGCACAAGGGCGCGCGCGGGAGCGTTCTGCTCGTCACGGGTTCGCGACTCTATGCGGGCTCCGCGGTGCTTGCCGCAGCAGGGGCGATGCGGATGGGTGCCGGCTACGTCTTTGCTGCGGTCCCGGCATCCATTGTCCCTGTCATGCAGGCGGCGCTACCGCATGTGATCGCGGTGGGTCTTGATGAGACGGGCGAGGGAACACTGGCAACAGGGTCGGTCGAGCGCATTCTTCGTCTCGCGTCTGAGGTTGGCGCGGTCGTTCTCGGTCCCGGACTCACCACACATCGCGAGGCGACCGAGGTCGTGCGCCGCCTCGTCGATATGCTGCCAGGTCCACTCGTCTTGGATGCCGACGGCCTCAACGCCTTCGCCGAGCCGGGTCCGGCCGCCATCATGGCGCGCTCCGGGGTGAGCGTCTTGACACCACATCCCGGTGAACTCGCGCGGCTGCTTGGCGTCAGCATCAAAGACGTGCAGGCGGATCGGCTGGCATCGGCACAGAAGCTGGAGAGCGTTTCGACGGCGTGCGTCCTCAAGGGGCCGGGGACGATCATCGCCTCTGGAGGACGAGTTGTCGTCACGCGCGCAGGCAATCCCGGGATGGCTACCGCCGGCTCTGGCGATGTGCTTTCAGGGATGATAGGGACACTCCTCGCCCAGGGACTGGGACCGCTCGAGGCAGGGGCGCTCGGGGCCTACCTCCATGCCCGTGCCGGCGATTTTGCGGCGGCAGACCTTACGGAGATATGTCTGACCGCGAAAGACCTGCCGGCGTACGTGCCGGCAGCGGTCAAAGAACTCCTTGGTTAGCACGGTCACCGGCGCGCTCGGGTAGAATCGAACCACGGAAGGACTCCGGTCAGTGGCCGGTCGAGACTTTTGGAGGAACGATGGAACGAACAGCACGCGACATCATGACGGCGGATCCGCGAACGGTTGTGCGGGAACTGCCGGTCACCGACGCTGCCCGACTCATGGCCGAGAATCGTATCGGTGCGCTACCAGTGCTTGATGGCACGAAGCTCGTGGGTATCGTGACTGAAGGCGATCTCATCATGCAGGAAGTGAAGATCGAGTTCCCGACGTACATCCACCTGCTTGACGGCTTCATCATGTATCCGCCGTCCACTGCCAAGTTCGAGAGCGAACTCAAGAAGGCCGTTGGGGCGACCGTCGGCGATGTGATGACCGGTAACCCTGTGACCGTTCAGGCGGATACGACTGTGGCGGACCTGGCGACACTTATGGTCGACAGGGAAGTCAGCAGAGTCCCCGTGCTTGATGGCGACAAGCTCGTCGGCATCGTCAGCAAGTCAGACATCGTACGCTCGCTGGTCGCAGGGGAGTAGCGATGACCTACCGCCGCAATGCGTGGACCGAGGTGGATTCCGCGGCAATCGTCCGCAACGTACGAACCCTCAAGTCGCTCACGAAACCCGGCACACGCTTTATGGCGGTGGTGAAGGCTAACGGCTATGGGCACGGCTCCGTCGCATCCGCACAGGCCGCACTTACCGGGGGCGCTGACAGGCTCGGGGTGGCAACACTCGAAGAGGCGGTAGTTCTGCGAGAAGCAGGCGTCACCGTGCCGATCCATATACTGAGCGAGCCGCCCTCGTCAGGCGTGGGGTTGGTCATCGAGCAGGCGCTTGTTCCAACAGTCGCGTCACGCGAATTCGCCGTTGACCTAAGCCGGGCAGCGATGCTCGCGGGGGTGACGGTGCGCTACCACCTCAAGATCGACTCGGGCATGAATCGAATCGGCGTTCGTGCGGAGGAGGCACACGATACCGTCGTGTGGCTCCAGGGGCTGCCCGGTCTTGAGATGGAGGGGGTCTTCACGCACTTCGCGACGGCGGACGTGCCCGGGGACTGGGAGTTTGAGCGGCAGGTAGAGCGTTTTCAGCGTGCCATCGACAAGATGCGTACCGAAGGTGTGCGGCCGCCGATAGTCCATGCCGCCAACAGCGCGGCGACCATACTGCATCCGGAGACTCACTTGGATATGGTGCGGTGCGGAATCGCCATCTATGGACTACATCCCGCACCCTCCACGTATCGAGCGATCAATCTTGAACCCGCAATGTCTGTACATGCCCGGGTCTCGTTCGTAAAGAGAATCGGTCTCGGTGAGGGCGTTTCGTACGGACTCACGTTCCAGGCAGCCGCACCCACAACGATAGCTACTGTGCCGATGGGATATGCGGATGGCGTGCACAGAGCTGCCTCTAATGAGATGCACGTTCTCATCGGGGGGCGGCGGTGTCGACAGGTGGGCCGTATCTGTATGGACCAGTTTATGGTCGAGGTTCCTGATACGCTTCGGGTAGCCCCGGGTGATGAGGTCGTTGTTGTCGGGACCCAGGGATCCGAGAGCATAGTTATGGATGAGCCAGCGGCCTCGGCGGCGACAATCAACTACGAGCTTGCCTGCGCTTTCGGGCTCCGGCTAAGCCAGTACCGACGCTAAAGAGCGGATGGTTACGACTCTCCAACGTTTCTTGTGACAAATATCCCGCTTGCTTGCAGGAGAGTGCTCTGCTCACAGCGAACACCCCACATGACACCGGCGTGGAATCGGAAGCGCCGCGTGTCACGTTGTTATGACGGAATCGGCGACTACCAGACCAGTGGCGGTTGCGAGCGGTCCTCATGGAGTCCGGAACTGCGTCCGGATCGGACCTGCAAGAACGCTGGGAAGAAGGAGAGATCCAATGGACGAGAAGGTTCTGGAGGAGATCAGATTCCATCAGGACGTCGTCAACAAGGACGCCAACTCGCCGCTGTATCAGATTCGCGAGAAGGAGATGGAAATCTCCGGGCGCGTTCTGGCGGCGAAGACTCAGGCTGAGAAGATCGTGACTGATGCACGCAAGGCCGCTGCTGACACGCTGCGTACCGCCGAGACTGACGCGGACAAAGCTGCCAAGAAGCACGCGGAGACTGCAGTTTCTAAGGCTGAAGCAGAGGCTGCTGAGCTGCGCGGGAAGATCACCGTCGATACTGACGTACTCAAGAAAGAATTGGAGAAGCGCCATTCCGAGGCTGTGGATGCAATCGTGTCCATCGTGACCTCGGTCTGACGCTCTTCCTGAATGTAAGGTTCCCGTACCACAGGGGAGGAGGGTTCAGGCATGCTGGTCCCAATGGCTAAGGTCGAACTGATCGGGCCGAAGAACCGCTTCTATGACGTAGTGAGCCTGCTTCACGACCTCGGGACGCTGCACATCGAAGATCTCTCAAAGAAGATCCAGTCTGGCGAGGTACCACTCGACAAGATGGAAGTGGTTGAAAACCAGGCGGCTGAGAAGGAGCGTATGGAGGATCTTCTCTTGCGCCTGCGCTCAATCGTCAAGGCACTTCATCTGCCGAGCACGACCATCGATGAGCTTGATCGTGAGAAGCAGTACCTGCAGTTGTGGAGCATGGACAGCCGTGCGCTTTCTCAGGAAGTCACGGACGTCATCGAGCAGGTCGAGGACCGCACGTCGAGCCTCGCCCAGGCACAGGCCAACATGGAGGCGGAGATCGCACTCCTCGGCCGCTATGAGCCGATTCTCCACAAGATCCAGCCGCTCGCGAAGCAGATCGTCACGACCGGCACATATGACTCGGTAGCCCTGCTTGTCGAGCGGCGCTATAAGGGTGCCCTCGAGGAGCTCAAAAAGGAACTCGACGAGATCACGAAGAGCCAGTGTGAGATCGTCTCGACCGATGTCGACGACGACACCACGGCCGTTATCGTGGTCTTTGCCCGGAAGTACTCAGATGGTGTACACAAGTTCCTGGCGATGGAGAACGTGAACCAGGTTCGTCTGCCGTCAGAGTTTCAGGATATGCCGTTCGATATCGCGTATGACCACCTCAAGGAGCGCCGGTCAACACTGCCCAAGCGCCTCGAGGAGGTTCGCGCCGAACTGAATGACATGTCGGCAAAGTGGTTCGTTAAGCTTTCAACCATTCGCGACGTCTTGTCGGACAAGATTGACGAGATCAGCGCGATTCCCAAGTTCGGTCAGACGGAGTACGCGTTCGTCATCACCGGATGGTTGCCGATCGAGCAGGTCAAGCCGCTTCGCAGGACGATCGTCGAGAACTTCGGCACGGACGTCATCGTGAACCAGGTGGAGATCGACGAGCACGAGTATGAGGAGACCCCGGTCGCCCTCAGCAACCCGAAGTTCGCGGCCCCATACGAGGGCCTTATGTCGAACCTCAAGGGCGGTCTGCCGATGTACGGCACGATTGACCCGACGACGATCCTTGCGGTGACGTATCCGCTCATCTTCGGCATGATCGTTGGTGACATCGGCTACGGCAGCGTGATGCTGGCGCTCGTTCTCTTCCTGCGCAGCAAGTACAAGGACAACGCCGGCGTCCAGATGGCGACATCGATTCTCGGACCGGCCGCGACCATGGCGATCGTTGTCGGGTTCTTCTACGGTGAGTTCTTCGGGGACACCCTGCTCCGGCTGGGTTGGATCAAGTTCATCCCGAACGTGCCGCTCTTCAAGACACTCCCGTATGACCGAGCGATCGATATCAAGCCGCTCATGTTCCTTGCGCTCGGCGCCGGAGTTGTACAGATCATGTACGGACTCGTTCTCGGTGTCATCAACGCGATGCGCACGAAGCACACCAAGCACGCATTCCTTAAGGGTGGTCTGATCGGCCTGATCGCGGGCGCGATGATCATCATCTCCGGATTCCTGATCGTCGGCGATATGTCACCGATACTGAAGGCCGTTGGTGGTCTTGTCCTCGGTGGCGGGGTGCTCACAGCACTGTGGTTCGGCAAGATCATGGGATTCATCGAGATACTCGAGACGGTCTCAAACATCGCGAGCTACATTCGTATCATGGCCGTCGGTGTTGCAGGCGCCATCTTCGCGAACGCAATCAACAGTCTCGTGGTGCAGATGGGCTGGCTCGTTGGCGGCATCATCGGCCTGATTCTCCACACACTAAACATACTTATCTGCGCGTTTAGCCCGAACGTCCACGCATTGCGTCTTAACTTCCTCGAGTTCTTCGGGAAGTTTTACGAAGCAGGAAAGTCCGAGTACAGCCCGTTCCACAAAACCGGAGGTGAAAAGAGCGCATGATCAAGAACAAGCTCGCAAGGATGGTGTTCGGCAGTACGTTTCTGACCTCAATGATCGTCCCGGCTATCGCTCTGGCACAGGCAGCAGAGCCAACAGTCCAGGTCGACCCCAAGGTCGGCATCGCCAAGGCAGCTTCGGCAGCCGTTGCGATGAGCGTTTCCGCGATGAGCGCTGGCTATGCCCAGGCGAAGATCGGTGCCGCAGGCGCCGGAACGCTCGCCGAGCGTCCCGAAGCTGGTACCAACATCATCGTTCTCCAGGCGCTGCCGGAAATTATCGTCCTTCTCGGCTTCGTTATCGCCTTTATGATCAACGCCTAGTCCGAGCAACGGAAGAACGTCCGGCGCTTGAGGCGCGGGGAAGGATCGACACATGGCGATAGAGGACATCTTCCGGGCACTGGAAGAGCAGGCCGACGCCGAGTGCACGGAGATTCTCCGGGTGGCCGAGGCACAAGCCTCGTCCGTCAGAGATGAGGCACACAGGGAGGCCGAGCGCACCAAAGCGCAGAAGCTTGCGGCTGTCGAGGACGTTATCGTCTCGAAGGTCGGCAAGACGATTAACGCTGCGCGGCTCGAGAACAGAAAGGCGCTGGCGGCGGTACGCGACAGCGCAGTCGAGCAGGCATTTGCGGGCGCCCTTGAGAAGCTTGGCTCCATGCGGACCGGCGCCGCGTATGAAGGCGTGTTCCGTGCGCTTGTCGAAGAGACGCTTTCGGCAGTTACCGGAGAGTGTGACGTACTGGTGGATCCGGCCGATGCAGCGCTTGCCGAGAAGGTCGTAAAGGCCGTCAACTCGTCATACGTCGTGAAGCCGGAGATTTCCACCGCTGGCGGGCTGATTGCAGTCACGGTCGGCGGTAAGGTCACCAGGCGCAACACGTTTGAATCAAGGCTTGAGAAGGCTCGCATACTCGCGCAGGCACAAGTAGCGGAGATTCTGACCAGATGAGTGACACCACGACGAAGAGGCGCGTCGCTCCAAGCAAGCGCGACTACGGGTATTCCAATGCCCGCGTCCGCGGTATGCGATCGCGCCTACTGAAGCAGCCGTTCATGGATGGTCTGATGCAGGCCAAAGAGCTGAGTGGTGTTATTCAGGGGCTGATGGAAACAGAGTATGGCCTGGATCTTGAGGAGCGGTTGCTGCACGGCCGAACGGCCGGACAGATCGACCTTGCCCTGAAGGACAACATGGTCCGTACCTTCCGCAAGGTGCTTGTGCTCGTGAATGACGAGTCCATTGAGATGCTCAACGCACTGCTCGGACGTTGGGACTTGTTCAACATCAAGACCATCGTTCGCGGAAGGCACATGAGCCTTTCGCCCGAGGAGATCGTCGAGAGCATGATCGCGGTCGGTCAGCTGACGCAGATCGACCTTGATGAACTTGCGCGTCAGCAAAGTGTTAAGAGTGTCGTTGACACCCTTTCGACCTGGAAGTTGCCATTCGCGATTCCTTTGCGTGCGGCGATGCCCGAGTACATCGAGAGCGGGAACCTCGCGGTTCTGGAACTTGCGCTCGACAAGTACTACACCGAGTGGGCCACGAAGCGTCTCAAGGGACGCGGGATAAACCAGCGGTTGGTCAAGCGGTTCCTCGGCACACAGATCGACACGATCAACCTTTTGACATGTCTCCGTCTGCTCAACGCCGATATCGGCGACCAGGATCCGCTGAGGTTCTTCTTGCCCGGTGGCATTCAGGTCAGTGAGCGTCTTTTCGGGGACCTGGCGCGTATGTCTGATGTCGACGAGGTGTACGACCGCCTGAAGCGGACGCCATACGGGCGACCCGTGGAGGAAGTAGCGATCAAGTACATCGAGTCCGGTTCTGTCTCGGTCTTCGAGCGTGCACTTGAGGACTACCTCATGCGCCGCGCTTTCATCGTAGGTCGAGGAGATCCGCTGGGTGTTGGCATCATCATCGGCTACTTGTGGATGAAGGCCAACGAGGTCACCAACTTGCGCATCATCGTCAAGGGCGTTTCGGTCGGCATGCCCGTGCAGCGGATGAGGGAGGAGCTCATCGTTGTATAAGCTCGTCGTACTCACCGATTCTGACACGGGTGACGGCTTCCGGTTGGCGGGCGTTGACGTCATCACGGTTGATTCACCTGAAGAGGCGCGCAAGCGTCTGAATGAACTTATCGACGACGACTCGAGTGGTATCGTCGCCGTCAATGAGGCGTACATGGCAGAGATTGACGAAAGAACGCAGCAGAAGATCAACTCGACGTATCGGCCCATCGTTATCACATTGCCGATACGCGAGAAGCTGCATACGGATGAGGATCACCGGGCGTACCTATCACGCCTGATCCGACGGGCAATCGGATTCGACATCACACTGAGGCGAGGCTGATGATTCTCGGAACGCTCTCTAAGATCACGGGTCCGGTCGTAGTGGCCGGCGGCATGACCGGCGTCAAGATGTACGACGTCGTCCGGGTCGGCGCAGCCGGCCTCATGGGCGAAGTCATCCGGCTTGAGGGTAACTCTGCGACCATTCAGGTCTACGAGGACACCTCGGGTTTGAAGGTCGGAGAACCCGTCGAGTCGACAGAAGGCCCGCTCATGCTTGAGCTTGGGCCCGGTCTGCTGTCGTCGATCTATGACGGTATCCAAAGACCGCTGCCGATTATCGCGTCCCAGACGGGTAGCGACTTCATCGCACGCGGTACGGTTGTTGCAGCGCTCGATCACACCCGCGAGTGGGACTACACGCCGACGGTTGAAGTGGGCCAGGAAGTCGGACCGGGCGATACGCTCGGTACGGTTCAGGAAAGCCCGACCGTCCTGCACAGGGTCATGGTGCCGCCGGGTGTTCGTGGCAAGGTCACAAAAGTCGTGGCTCCGGGCTCGTACACCGTCTTGGAGGTCGTTGCTGTCCTCGATGGTGAGCGCGAACTGCGGATGAGCCAGTGGTGGCCTGTGCGCCAGGGTCGTCCCTACGCGCGCAAGCTTGACCCGACCACCCCGTTCCTCACGGGTATGCGTATTCTCGACACCTTCTTCCCGATCGCCCTCGGCGGCAACGCCATCATTCCTGGCGGTTTCGGGACAGGCAAAACGGTCACGCAGCAGTCGTTGGCCAAGTGGGCCGACGTCGACATCATCATCTATGTCGGCTGTGGTGAGCGCGGTAACGAGATGACCGAAGTTCTGAAGGAGTTCCCTGAGCTTGAAGATCCGCGTACGGGATCGAAGCTCATGGATCGTACGGTTCTCGTTGCGAACACCTCGAACATGCCGGTAGCCGCGCGTGAAGCCTCCATCTACACGGGCGTCACGCTGGCGGAGTTCTACCGCGACATGGGCTACAACGTGGCCATGATGGCCGACTCGACATCCCGTTGGGGCGAGGCGCTCCGCGAGGTTTCCGGTCGACTCGAAGAGATGCCCGGCGAGGAAGGCTACCCTGCGTACCTCGCGACGCGTCTTGCCGCGTTCTACGAGCGTTCAGGCCGTGTGGCTGCGCTTGGCGCCGACGAACGTGTCGGTTCCGTCACGATGGTCGGCGCTGTCTCACCTCCTGGTGGAGACATGTCCGAGCCGATGACGCAGAACTCACTTCGCGTAACCGGTGCCTTCTGGGCGCTTGACACGTCACTCGCTCATCGCCGTCACTTCCCGGCCATTTCCTGGACCAAGTCGTACACGCTGTTCCTCGGACAGGTGCGGCCGTGGTTCGAGGAAGAAGTCGCAGACGACTGGGCGAATGTCCGCGAGCGCGCGATGTTCCTTCTTCAGAAGGAAACGGAGCTCCAGGAGATCGTGCAGCTGGTCGGACCGGACGCACTGCCTGAGACCGAGAAGATCATTCTCGAAGTCGCCCGCATGCTCCGTGAGGATTACCTGCAGCAGTTCGCCTTTGATGCGGTGGACGCGTACTGCCCGCCGAAGAAGTCGTACTGGCTCCTGAAGACGATCCTGGCGTTCTACGATGCCGCCACACAGGCGATGTCACGCGGTGTTTCGCTCCGCCAGATCCTGCAGATACCGATGCGTGATGAGATTTCCACGCTCAAGACGACCGACCACGAGCGCGCAATCGAGCGCATGCAGGAGATGGTCTCGCAGATCTCCGATGAGATCGCCGGAATCGAGGTGCTCTAATGACCCGGGAAGCAACAGCATTCGATCGCTCGTTGATGTCGGTCGAGTACCAGACCGTCTCATACGTCACGGGTCCGCTCGTCTTCGTTGAGAACGTCCACGACGTCTCCTACAACGAGATGGTCGCCATCGTCATGCCGGACAAGAGCGAGCGCAGCGGTCAGGTGCTTGAGGTCTCGGGCAACATGGCGGTCATCCAGGTCTTCGAAGGAACGCAGGGCATCGACGTCGACCAGACGCGCGTCCGGTTCCTCGAGGAAGTCGCCAAGGTCGACGTTTCGCCGGACCTGCTCGGCCGCGTTCTCGCCGGCACCGGCAAGCCGATCGACGGCGGAGCACCGATCATCCCCGAGAAGCGTCTCGACATCACCGGGTCGCCGATCAACCCGTACTGCCGTGAACAACCGGCCGACTTCATCGAGACCGGCATCTCGGCCATCGACGGGCTCAACACGCTCGTTCGTGGCCAGAAGCTCCCGATCTTCTCGGGTTCTGGTCTTCCGGCCAACGAGCTTGCAGCGCAGATCATCCGTCAGGCGCGTGTTGTCTCGGGTGAGCAGTTCGCCATCGTCTTCGGCGCCATGGGTATCACGCACCGTGAGGCCGCCTACTTCATGCAGCAGTTTGAGACCACCGGAGCCCTCGAGCGAGTCGTGTTCTTCATGAACCTCGCCGATGACCCCACGGTCGAGCGCTTGCTGACGCCGAAGTGCGCGCTTACGGTCGCCGAGTACCTGGCGTTTGAGAAGGACATGCAGGTTCTCGTCGTCCTGTCGGACATGACGAACTACTGCGAGGCGCTGCGCGAGGTCTCCACCGCTCGTGAAGAGGTCCCTGGTCGCCGTGGCTATCCCGGCTACATGTACACCGACCTCTCGACCATCTACGAGCGCGCCGGCCGCATCAAGGGTCGCATCGGCTCGGTCACGCAGCTCCCGATCCTGACCATGCCTGACGACGACATCACGCATCCCATCCCTGACCTCACCGGGTACATCACCGAGGGTCAGATCGTGCTCTCGCGTCACCTGCACCGTCGTGGCGTGTACCCGCCGATCGACGTGCTGCCGTGCCTTTCGCGGCTCATGAACCTCGGTATCGGCGAAGGCAAGACGCGCGAGGATCACCGCGCTGTCGCCAACCAGCTCTACGCTGCGTATGCGCAGGGCCGAGATCTCCGGAGACTCGTCGCCATCGTCGGCGAGGAAGCGCTCTCCGACACGGACCGTCGCTACCTGCACTTCGCTGACGGTTTCGAGAAGCAGATCATCGGACAGGGCGAAACCGGTCGATCGATCGAGGACACGTTGCGGGTCGGCTGGGAGCTCATGTCCGAGCTTCCCATCGGCGAGCTCAAGCGTGTTCGTGACTTCATCGACAAGTACCATCCGACTGCCGGCGAGAAAGCCGCGGCGAAGGAATAGGCCGAGGCGGCCGGGAAGCGGAGGAGGTGCTGCGTGGAAGAAGTTCGACCTACTCGATCTGAACTGCTTGAGCGCAAGCAGCAGATCACGCTTGCCGAACAGGGAATGGATCTACTTAAGCAGAAGCGAGATGCCCTGCTCATCGAGTTCATGTCTGTCATGGATGAGACGCTCAGGCTTTCGAGTGACCTGCAGCGCACGACTTCCGAGGCGCAGTACAGCCTGGCCATCGCGAAATCGGTCGACGGTGTGGTTTCTGTCAAGTCGGCCTCGATGGCGACCAAGGGCGAGATCACGATCGACATGACCGGTACGAAGATCATGGGCGTCTCTGTCCCGGTGGTCACGAAGGGCGAGAGCCCGGTGCGGTCATCGTTCTCACGTGGTTATGCGATCACGAGCGTGTCGTCTCGAATTGATGAGACGGCCGACAAGTTCGAGCGCATTCTCGATGTCATCATCGAATATGCGGACATCGAGACGCGCTTGAAGCGTTTGGGTGAGGAGATTCAGAAGACGAACCGACGCGTGAATGCTCTCGAGCAGATCACGGTGCCGTCGTTGCGGGAGCAGGTCGCTTACATTCGCCAGTCGCTCGACGAGCGCGCGCGCGAGGATCTGTTCCGTCTCAAGAAGGTCAAGCGGAAAATCGAGAAAAGGAAGGCCGAAGCCCAGAGGTAAGGGCTCACGGCAGTCGTCGGAAACGTGCGACGTTCCTGATTTCGTACAGTGTGGGGCGGTGCCGCCTACCGGGGGGTTATTGGCACCGCCCTACGATGCTGTTTAAGCGCATTTCCTCGCGCAGGTGTCCCGAGATGCGAATACCCGCATCCCGGAGGAGATGCGGGTATTCGGTAGAGCACTCGCGCTCGGGGGGTCTAGATGCTGCGGGCCCGTATGATATCGCCGACCCGCTCAAGGTTCTCGACACTGTTCCGTGCGTTCTCCTGAAGATCGCGCGCTATCTGGATAATGGCCTGCGTATCGTCAGCGGTGAGCTTGCTGAAGTGCAGGTCCTCCCAGTCAAGGCGCTTTTCAAAGGCCCAGAGTTCGCCGATGATCCAGGACAGGTCCTCGATGTCGTGTTGCGAGTAGACGCTCCAACTCTTCTTCAGGCCCTGGCGTAGCCGGTCGATCGCTCGCTCGGTCGCCTTCTCCTTGCGGAGCTGAAACGCTCGCCTGCCGATATCTTCATCGGTGGTGTCAGATCGGTTGCCATTCATCCTGTCGCCCACCTCCTCATAGCGGTTTTCGCCGTTGCGGGGTGGTTTCCTGCAAGGCTGCGGGGCGGTCGAGTTGTACCTGCGGGTGACCCTCACTAGAATGAACGGGTGGTTCCGCCCTGCCGGGCGTGCCACGTCATCCAGGAACCCGGTCCGAAGGGCGGCTATGGAGCTCAGCGACGTCATCAAGAAGCGGCGTAGCGTACGGCACTTCAACACCAAGTTGACCGTCACAGACGAAGATGTGAGCGCGCTTCTCGAGGCCGCTGTCGCTGCGCCGACCGCGGGCAACATCCAGCCCTGGCGATTCGTGGTCGTGCGTAGTGTCGAGGCACGTGAGCGGCTTGCTGCTGCGTTGCATCAGCGCTGGGCCGCTGCCGCGCCTCTCGTGATTGTGGTTTGTGTTGATCCGCGCCCCAGCGCGGCCCGCTATAGCGATCGCGGGGAGTATCTCTACGCGATACAGGACTCCGCCGCGGCGGTTGAGAACATCTTGCTCACCGCAGTTGATCGGGGCCTTGCATCGTGTTGGATCGGCGCGTTTGACGAGAAGGCCGTTGCAGTCGCTGTTGGCGTTGTGTCCCCGATTACCCCTGTGGCGGTTCTCCCGATCGGCCACTCGGCCGAATCTGCCGGTAAGCCGGCGCGTCGTCCGCTCGACGAAGTGACGACCTGGCTCTGAGGTGGGGGAGACGGTGGAGGCAGTTCATCATGGCGTGCGCGGCAGAGGGGCGCACTGCGTCACCTGTGCCGACCTCACCGCGCTTGAAGAGCACATCGGTGACTGCCGCCGGTGCCCGCTATGGGAGGCGCGTACGCGCGTCGTCTTCGGCGTCGGGGATCCTCACGCGAGACTGTTGTTCATCGGCGAGGCGCCCGGTCGCAACGAAGACCGCAAGGGTGAGCCATTCGTTGGCGCTGCAGGCAGGCTCCTGGATGAACTCCTCACGAGCATCGACATCGATCGCTCGCAGGTGTATATCGCAAACGTGTTGAAGTGTCGCCCGCCGGGCAATCGAAATCCGCAGCTCGCCGAAATCGGGACGTGCACGCCGTTTCTTGCGGAACAGGTGCGCCTGATCGATCCGGTTGTGATCGTGACGCTCGGTAACTTCGCGACGAAGCACATCCTGGGTACCGACGAGGGCATCACACAGTTACGCGGGAGGTTCCACATAGTAGGCGGCCGTCAGGTGCTTCCGATCTTCCACCCCGCTGCGGCACTCTATTCGCCGGACAAGCGCCAGTATCTGTTCGCGGACTTCGCCCTTTTGCGCGACACACTCGACGGGGTAGCTCAGCTCGCCCGCGTGTCAGCGACAGCGCTGCCCGCCGGTGCGGCTGGGCGCCTTCCCTTCGAGATTGAAGGTTCCCTCTGATGCGGCACGAGATCATCTCGCCGACGGAAGCGACCACGTATCGAGCGGGTGAGTTGATCGCGGACCTTCTCGCGCCCGGGGATGTCGTCTCGCTGAGCGGTGACCTTGGCGCCGGCAAGACATGCCTGGTCAAGGGTGTGTCGGCTGGTCTTGGCGTCATCGAGAACGTCACGAGTCCCACGTTCAACATCATGCTCGAGCACCACGGACGACTCGAGCTTTTTCACTTCGATCTCTATCGGCTTGAGCGCGCAGAGCAGCTTGAGGACATCGACTTCTACGGCACGACCGAGGCAGGCGGGGTCTCGTTCATCGAGTGGGGCGAGCGGTTCCCTGAGGCACTTCCCGAGGACCATCTGTCCGTCGATATCCTCATTGGCGATGATGATTCGCGCTTGATCGTCTTGAGTCCGTCCGGTCCGCGTGCGAGCGCGCTTGCAGAGGACTGGTCGGCTGCTGTCCTGTCGGATGTGGGCGCATGAGCTATGTGATCGCGTTTGATGCCGCGACGGAGCACGTGGCGATCGGCCTGGCGGCTGTCGGTACCGATGCGGCACCAACCATGGTCGCTGGAGTGGATTTCTCGGCACCTCGGGCCGCGCTCGGGCGACTTCTGCCTGCCGTGGACGAGTTGCTTGAAACTGCAGGCGTGTCGCGTGCTGACATCGTGGCGGTCGCCGTCGGGCGAGGACCCGGTTCGTTTACCGGCGTGCGTATCGCCGTCGCATCCGCGAAAGGGCTTGCCCACGGGCTGGGAGTTCCGCTTGTCGGTCTCGGAACCCTTGATGCTGTTGCCTGGCGATTCGCTGACGAAGACGCACTCGTGGGCATCGTCGGTGATGCGATGCGTGGCGAGGTCTACCCGTGCCTGTTCCGGTGCGGTGGTGGCCGGTGCGAGCGCATCGGGGAGTACCGTGTCTCGAAGCCTGCTGTCGCAGCAGCCGCATGGGCGGCGATGGCAGACGCACCCACGATACTTGCAGGCAACGGCCTTGCGAAGTATGTGGACATGTTTCGCGCGGAGCTCGGTGACCGGGTCCTGATAGCGGATGAGTCGCTGTGGACGCCGACCGGCGCTTCCGTAGTCTCTGCGGCCTTTGCCGAGCGGGATACGCCTTCACTGAGCGGCATATTCGCAGACCCCACACATGCGCACACCTTCGCGCATCCGGGAATCCTGCTGCCGGTCTACACCCGGCTTTCGGATGCCGAGGAGGCCGAAACGCTTCGTGGTGGCACGACACCCGGGAGTGGCGTTGCCGGACCGTCAGGAGGTGCGGCGTGAGCGCGATTCGCCGCATGACGCCCGAAGACCTCAATGCCGTTCTCGGTATCGAGGCAGCCTCGTTCGGTGCGCCGTGGACACGCGCGCTCTTTGAGGACGAGCTCGCCCGCGAGAATGATCGTGTGTGGCTGGTTGCCGGGGACGACGATGCGCTTGTCGGCTTTGGCGGCATCATGCTCGCGCCTGATGGTGCCCACATTATGGATCTCGCTGTGACCCCTGAGGCGCGCCGCCTGGGAGTCGCCCGAGGGTTGATGCTTCACCTCGCGAGAGAAGCCGCCGATCGCGGAGTTGCGAGGATGACGCTTGAGGTGGGGGCCGGCAACACGGCTGCCCTCGCGCTCTATGCGTCGCTCGGATTCACAGCCACCGGGCTTCGGCCGCGCTACTACGACGACACCGGCGAGGACGCCGTCATCATGTGGGCTGACACCGCGCGACCCGCAGCTATTCTCGCCGCCGAGCGTGGTGAGGATCTCGTGCTTGCAATCGAGAGTTCGTGCGACGAGACCGCAGCATCGGTGATGCGAGGCGGGACCGAGATCCTGTCGAGCGTTGTCGCCACGCAGGTAGACTTCCACGCTCGCTTTGGCGGCGTCGTACCCGAGATCGCATCGCGAAAGCACACCGAGGCGATCGTCGGGGTGATCGACGAGGCGCTTGAGCGCGCTGGTGTCACGCTTGTCGACCTGGACGCGCTGGCGATCACGTACGGTCCGGGGCTTATCGGCGCGCTTGTGGTAGGCGTCGCGTACGCGAAGGGACTTGCTCTCGGGACCGGATTGCCGCTTGTGGGTGTCAATCACCTGGAAGGTCACATCTTCGCGAGCAAGCTCGCCGACCCTGAGCTCGAACCGCCGCTCATCGCGCTTGTGGTGTCGGGCGGTCATACGTCGCTCGTTCACGTCCCCGCTTGGGGCGAGTATCACACGCTCGGCTCCACCCTCGATGACGCGGCGGGCGAGGCGTTCGATAAGGTCGCCAAACTTGTCGGTATCGGGTACCCCGGTGGTCCGGCGATATCGCGTCTTGCCGAGCAGGGCAATCCGGCAGCCATCCCGTTTCCTCGGGCGATGCTCCACTCGGGTGACTATGACTTCTCGCTGTCGGGGCTGAAGACCGCGGTCATCACCTATGTGAGGAAGGAAGAGGCGGCCGGCAGGACGATTCATCTGCCTGACCTCGCCGCGTCGTTCCAGGCTGCGGTGATCGACGTGCAGGTTGCGAAGGCGGTGCGCGCGGCCACCGAGTATGACGTTCGTCACTTCTGCCTTGGAGGAGGCGTTGCTGCGAATACGGCGCTGCGCGAGGCGCTCCGTAGTGCGCTCGCGGACAACGGCGTTCGTCTCTCGGTTCCACCGTTCTCACTCTGCACCGATAACGCTGCGATGATTGCGGCTGCGGCTCACTTCCGCCTCACGCGTGGTGCGTTCCTCGAGCTGAACGCCGAGGCGACCGCAAGCCTACCCCTCGGGGTGTGATACGTCCTTGCGAACACGTACCTAAGCGTGTGCGTATCAGATTTTCGCTCTGAGCCCTTGCATGAGAGCGCTTACAGCACTAGACTTCGATTCTGTTAGCACTCGGACGTCGAGAGTGCCAAAGTCGGCCGGAGAATGGGTACATCCTTACTTGCCGCGCCCGTCGCGGAATCTCGTGAGGTACCCGTATGGAACAAGAAACAGGAGGGTAGAGCATGAATCTCAAGCCGCTAGGCGACAACATCGTCGTCAAGCCCGCCAAGGCCGAGGAGCAGACGAAGTCAGGTCTGGTCATCCCGGACACGGCGAAGGAGAAGCCCCAGAAGGGCGAGGTCGTCGCCGCCGGCGCAGGCCGCTGGGACGATGAAGGCAAGAACCGCATTCCCATGGATGTCGCCGTTGGTGACGTTGTGATCTACAAGGAGTGGGGCAAGACATCGATCAAGGTAGATGGCGAGGAGTTCTTCATCATGTCGCAGAGCGACGTTCTCGCTATCGCCCTGTAGTGACAATCGTGGCGGCCTTCGCCGCCATTTCGTAGAGACTGAAGGAGGGAAATCCCGGTATGGCCAAGGACATCAAGTTTGACGAAGAAGCACGGCGCGGCCTTGAGGCCGGCGTCAACAAGCTCGCCGACGCCGTCAAGGTGACGCTCGGGCCCAGGGGACGGTACGTCGTCCTCGAGAAGAAGTTCGGTGCTCCCACGATCACCAACGACGGTGTGACCATCGCCAAGGAGATCGAGCTCGCTGATCCCATCGAGAACATGGGCGCCCAGCTCGTCAAGGAAGTCGCGACCAAGACCAACGACGTCGCCGGTGACGGTACGACCACCGCGACGCTTCTGGCACAGGTCATCGTTCGCGAAGGGCTGCGCAACGTCGCTGCCGGCGCGAACCCGCTTGCGATCAAGCGCGGCATCGAGAAGGCCGTTGAGGCCGTCGTCGCCGAGATCAAGGGCAACGCCAAGGAGATCGAGGACAAAGAGGAGATCGCGCACGTCGGTTCGATTTCCGCAGGCGACGAGGCGATCGGCAACAAGATCGCCGAAGCTATGGAAGTCGTCGGCAAAGACGGCGTCATCACCGTCGAAGAGTCGCAGACCTTCGGTATCGACATCGATACGGTCGAGGGTATGCAGTTCGACAAGGGTTACGTCTCGCCGTACATGGTGACCGACCCCGATCGCATGGAGGCGGTGCTTGAGGATCCGTTCATCCTCATCGCCAACAGCAAGATCGGCAACATCCAGGACCTGCTTCCCGTGCTTGAGAAGGTCATGCAGGCCGGTCGTCCGCTTCTCATGATCGCCGAGGACGTCGAGGGCGAGGCTCTCGCGACCCTGCTCGTGAACAAGCTCCGCGGCACGTTCACCTCCGTGGCCGTCAAGGCCCCGGGCTTCGGTGATCGCCGCAAGCGCATGCTCGAGGATATCGCCATCGTCACCGGCGGTACCGTCGTGAGCGAGGACCTGGGCTACAAGCTCGAGTCCGCCACGCTTGAGATGCTCGGTCGTGCCGAGAAGGTCAAGATCACCAAGGACGACACGACCATCATCGGTGGCCGTGGCTCCGAGGACGGCATCAAGGCCCGTATCAACCAGCTCAAGAACGAGATCGAGAACTCGGACTCCGATTTCGATCGCGAGAAGCTCCAGGAGCGTCTGGCCAAGCTCTCCGGCGGCGTAGCCATCATCAAGGTTGGCGCGGCGACCGAGGTCGAGCTCAAGGAGAAGAAGCACCGCATCGAGGACGCCCTTCAGGCGACCCGCGCGGCTGTCGAAGAGGGAATCGTCGCCGGTGGCGGCGTTGCACTCGTCAACGCGTGTTCTGCGCTTGACGCGCTCAACCTTGCTGATGACGAAGCAATCGGCGTGAAGATCATCCGCAAGGCGCTCGACGCGCCGCTTAAGACCATCGCGGACAACGCTGGCTTCGAAGGTTCTGTCGTGGTCGAGAAGGTTCGCGGCTTGCCCGTGGGCCAGGGCCTCAACGCCGCGACCGGTGAGTACGGTGACCTCGTGAAGATGGGTGTCATCGATCCGGTCAAGGTCACCCGCACGGCGCTTCAGAATGCTGCCTCGATCGCGGCACTCATCCTCATCACTGAGACCACCGTTGCTGACGCTCCTGAGAAGGACGGCGGTGCTGGCGCCGCGGCTGCGATGGCCGGCATGGGCGGCGGGATGTACTAAGCTCGACAAGATCATGTTGCATTTGGATGCCTCGGGCGTATTGGCCCGGGGCATCCTCTTGTCTACAGGAGTGGCTCGAGCGCGAAACGCGCCCCAAGGTAAAGCAGGAAGATCGCGCACGCACCGATGACGATGCGATAGACGCGGTCTGACAACACCCGCTTGCCGGCAGACACCGCGCCGATGACCGCGCTATACCACACGAGGTCAGCCAGTTGGTGCCCGATGAAGAATGCGGCCACTCCTATCGGTCCGATGGCGAGGCCGTCAGCCGCGAGTTTCACGCCGATCGTCGCCCACCAGAGTGTCCAATAGGGGCTGGAGAGGCTCATGACGGCGCCATGCAGCACCGGCCCGAAACGTGGGAGCGCCGCGCCTGCGTCTGCATCAGTCTCCAGGCGGATGCTGCCTGTGTAGGCGCCGCGAAACAGCCCGAACCCCATCCACAGCAACACTATCCCTCCGAGCACCGCAAGAACTGCGGCCACCGTCGGTTTCGTCAGGAAGCGTTGCAGGCCGAAAGCGAAGCCGATGAGCAGCGCGCCTTCCAGTGCTGCATGTCCGACGAGCATCAGGAACGCCGAGAGACGCCCCTGACGGAGCGTTCGCGTGATTGTGACGGTGAGGTATGGTCCGGGTGCCATCGCTCCCGAGAGGCCAACGAGGAACGCTGCAGCACCAAGTGAGAGTGCTTCTTGCAAAGCCGTGCTCACGTTCAGCCACCTCCTCGTGGGTCAGGTTGCGACTATATCGCATCGTCACCGTCTCTCGCGGTGGCTCCCGTGTATTTGGGGCGCATTCCTGTTTGTGTGGCAGTGCGTTGGGGCAAAGCTCTATAGGGTGCCGGAGGGCACACGGAATGATGTCGAGACTGAAGGGGGAATAACGTATGCACGGAAGATCACGACGTACTCTGGCGTTGACAATCGTAGCAGTGCTTGTCCTGGTGATGGTGCTGCCGGGCCTCGCGTTCGCGAAGCGTGGGGGCGCGGCTGCGCCTACCGGCATCACGCCGTTGGCCGTCTATCCGAAGGACGCGTACGAGTCTGACGACACGTCCGCGCAGGCGAAGGTGTTGCCCGAGATCAGCGTACATACGTTCCATAGCGGAACGGATGAAGACTGGTTCAAGTTCTCGACCGACACCACCGGAACGCCCTTCACCCTGGAGACGCAATACATCTCCAATCCGGCGGCCACATGGGATACCGAGATGACCATCTACAAAGTCGACGCCGGGGATCCTACGGGTCTGAACGAACTCTGGAATCAGGATGACTCCGATGTCTGGCAGGCGTACGGCTCGACGGCCTTCTTCAGGGCTCCGGCACCCGGTACGTATTATGTGAAGGTGGAGCCCTTGGGTGATACGGACCGCGGGTACTACTCCACGTTCGTGTACAAGGGTATCGGACGTCGCGTCGCCGGTGCGAATCGCTTTGAGACAGCGGTCGCGCTCTCGAAGACCATGTATCCGGATTCGCCGAACGGCGGGTGGGGCGGCGATGCGGCTGCGAATGGCGTAATTCTGGCCAACGGTACGGCGTTCGCCGATGCGCTTTCGGCTGGCGCCTGGGGCGCGATGCGCCCGGATACTGTAGACGACGAGGTCTACCCCTTGTTGCTGACGACGAAGGATGTACTGCCTGCAGTCACTAAGGCCGAGATAGAGCGCCTTGCGATCACCCAGTGGTGGGACGGCGAGGAGTTCGTGGTGTATGTCATTGGAGGTTCTGGCGTTGTCAGTGACGCTCAGCTCCAGGCCATCAAGAGTCTGCCGTACGTGGCGGATGCCGTGAGAGTCGCGGGAGCAAATCGATATGCTACTGCGGCGGCCGTCGCATCAATGACCATCGACATCGGCGATCCGGGCACGGTCATCCTCACCAGTGGAATGGGCTGGGCGGATGGCGTCGCCGCGGGTCCGCTTTGTGGCGCGATGGCCGCACCGATGCTGCTATCGAAGGTCGACACGCTGCCGGTGGAAACCTCGCAGTGGTTGCTCGATCACCCGACCGTCAGTGACGTGATCATTGTCGGTGGCAGCAGCGTCGTGAGCACGAGCGTCGTCGATGCCCTTGCCGCTGCACCCTACAACATGAGCGTGACACGGCTCGCAGGAGCGGATCGCTACGCGACAGCTTACGAGGTCGCCGATTACGGAACCACCATCGGTTGGTTCGACCCGCTCGGCTTCACATTGGTCTCAGGACTTGATTTCCCCGACGGGCTTGCTGCGGGTCCGTTCTCAATGCTAACGGGCGAGGCCTACGGCCCGGGACCGATTCTACTCACCGGGAAGGCGGAATTGAGCGAAGCGGTCACGGACTACTTCGTCGACATGACGGATGTAAGCCGGCCGAGCTACGCGATCGGCGGAGAAGGTGCCATCTCGGACAAGGCATTCCGGGAGTTCCTCAATCTTTACGATATGCCGTTCTAGTCTTCAGACACGCGTGATTCTGATGCGGGTCGGCCCTTCGGGGTCGACCCGCATTCTTGTACGCGAGGGTGGTACTATACTCCAAGCCTGAGGCCGGACAGCGGTCCGTGTTCTTCCCCGGAAGGAGTTCGTCGTGTCGCTTTCAATCGGTATCGTCGGTCTGCCCAACGTTGGCAAGTCGACGCTCTTCACTGCGCTCACGCGCAAGCAGGTTGACGCCTCAAACTACCCGTTCGCCACGATCGAGCCAAACGTCGGTGTCGTGCCGGTGCCCGATACCCGACTTGATCGATTGGCCGAGCTTGTGACGCCGCTGAAGATCGTGCCTGCAGTCGTCGAGTTCGTCGACATCGCGGGACTTGTGAAGGGTGCCAGCGAGGGCGAGGGGCTTGGTAACCAGTTCCTCGCGAATATCCGCGAGACCGACGCGATCGTCGAGGTCGTGCGGTACTTCTCGGATCCGAATGTGATTCACGTCGATGGTCGCGTCGACCCGCTCTCGGATGTCGAGACGATTCGAACCGAGTTGATCCTGGCCGATCTTGGAACCATGGAGCGGTCGTTGCAGCGTCTCGAGAAGGAGGCGAAGCGCGACAAGGCGCTCGAGCCCAAGGTTGCCATCGCGCGGCGCGCGCAGGCGTGGATGAATGAAGGCCACCGCGCGAGCACGATGCAGATGACGCCCGAGGAGAGGGTTCTCCTTCGTGATCTTCACCTGCTCACGATGAAGCCGATGCTCTACGTCGCGAATGTTGATGAGGCGGCTGTTCACGCTGAGCTGCCGATGATTGATGGCCAGCGCCCGATTCCGATCTGCGCCAAGATCGAATCCGAGATGGCCGAACTCGAGGCCGCGGAGCTTGCCGAGTACCTCGAGATGGAGGGCCTGGAAGAGCCCGGGCTCAACACCCTCATCCGCGAGGCATATCGCCTGCTCGGATTGCAGAGCTACTTCACGGCGGGCGTGCAGGAGGTGCGCGCGTGGACGGTTCGCGTCGGCGCGAAGGCGCCCGAGGCGGCAGGCGTCATCCACTCTGACTTCGAGCGAGGCTTCATCAAGGCCGAGGTCATCTCGTTCGCCGACTACGATGTGCTCAAGACTGAGGCGGCAGCGAAATCGGCAGGCAAGCTACGCATTGAAGGCAAGGAGTACACGGTCGCCGATGGCGACGTCGTGCATTTCCGCTTCAACGTCTAAGGTGTGGGCAGCGGCGCCGGGAAGCGCCGGGCCTTATTGAGTTCCCACTCCAGAAGATTTGAGAGCACGCCCGTGCCGCCGATCATGGTGAAGCCCGGGATGCGGCTGTTGTTGACCATCACCCACTCGCGTGTGTAGGGCGAGAGGTACGCGCTGCCGCACAGCACGACCGGCGCGCGACGGCTGGCCGCGTATGCGCCGGCCGTCAGCGCATCGGGGAAGTCCACGCCTGTCGCGATGACTGGCGTTATGGTGCCCTGCGGCCAGAAGCGGCGAAGCACTACGACGTTCGTCTGGTAGCGGTCGATTCCGTAGAGCCAGGTTACGCTGAGCGACGTTCGAATCGTGTTGACGACCGGCGTAGAGATCACGCCTGGTCCACCGACGACGACCGCGCGCGTGAGTTCCTCGGAGTGGCCGGCGATGAACGCAGCCGTTGGTTCGGAGAGCGTATCGGTACGTGTGAGGAGAATCGGCATCCCGCGCATCCCTGAGAACGCGGAAGCCGACGTCGCGTCCGGGAACGCTGTCCCCGCGACGATAGTCACGCCGGCGCCTGGCTGTAACCCGACCTGCTCGGCGACAAGCGCCGCCGTCTCGTAGCGGTCAGCTCCGGCGATTCGCTCTACGGCATCCGTAGGAAGTCCCGCGGCCTGGCGAGCGACATCCGCCACGCTTGTGGCGATGGCTGCCGCGCCGCCGAGCACGACGATCTTCGAGGGACGGAGTGTCGTAATCGCTGCGGCCGTCGAAGTAGTCAGGCTTTCGCGGGGGGTGAGTAGCACCGGTGCGTTGAGCTTTGTTGAAAGCGGTGAGGCTGCGAGCGCGTCAGCCCAGTCTTCGCCCGATGCGAGGATGACCGTCTGCGCGCCGCTCGGCCAGCCTGCGAGCGCGGCTGCGGCTGACGTCGCGTAGCGGTTCAGCCCGGCGATTCTCGGCTCGATGGGAGTGAAGGGACGGGTAGCGAAGAACGTGTCGACCGCGTCTGCGACACCAGCAGCAACCCTTGTTCGGAACCACGGGGAAAGCAGTTTCGCGCGGTCTGCCGGGTTTGAGATGAAGCCGACCTCGATAAGCGCGGAGGGCATATTGGCCCAGCGAATCACGTAGTAGCCGACGGCGTCGACCCGACGAGACCTCATCCCAGTGTGCGCGACGACCTCGGTCTGTAGAAGCGTCGCGAAGCTAGAGGAGCGTATACGGTCCGACTCGGTATCCCAACTGTTGTAGAACGTCTCGGTGCCGGTTGCCGTCCCCCCGGCGTTGTTATGGATAGAGAGGAAGAGGTCGGCTCCGAAGGAGTTGGCTTTATTGCTACGAGCCTGCAGGTCATCGTAGGGAATCGGGTAGGCGCCGGTCCGGTTGTCAGCGAAGAAGCCGTAACCGTCGGTTGCTTCGCTGTACTGCCAGGTGGGAATGTCAGCGTTTTGGATGGTGGAATCGGTCGTCCGACTCATCCCCACGCGATGGCCTCTGGACTGGAGAACGCGACGCACTTCCAAGGCGATGAGGAGGTTGGCCTGCTGCTCTTCGACACCCGCATAGGTGGCACCGGGATACCGACCGCCATGTCCGGGATCGAGAAAGACTGAACCGGCGGAGGCGGGTAGGGGACTAGAGAGAGTCGCCACGAAGAGCGAAACAAGCGTCACAAGGAATGCGCGACGTAGGAGGGCTTCGATAGTGGGCTGCGACTTCATCTACGTGCTCCTGGTTGGGAGCGGGCTACCCAGACATTGAACCACAGATAGACCGACCCACCAAGCTGGCGCATCTTCTAGTGGGGACGGTAGTCGGGAACGATCGACTCCAGGAGACGGCGAATCTCACCTGAGGAGCGCTCGTCACCCGCCTTAATGAGTGAGTCAATGAGGGCACTCAAAGGCGCTTCGGCATCGAGGGGGATGACGTTGACCGCCATGATCTTGTCGGCGGTGGTTGGCAACAGCTTCTCGGCGTGCGTTGTGAGCATCTCGTGCATCTTCTCCGCCGGGCGCAGGCCTATAAACTCGATAGGCACCCGTACACCGCTGAGAGAGATCATCTTTGAGGCGAGGTCGACGATCTTTACAGGCGTGCCCATGTCGAGAACGAAGAGGTGACCTTCGGCATCCAGAGCCTGTGCCTGCAGGACAAGCAGGCTGGCTTCGGAAATCGTCATGAAGTAGCGCGTCATGTCCGGGTGGGTGACTTGCAGCGGCTCACGATTTCGCAGGCGAGCCTCAAAGATGGGTACGACGCTTCCCCGGCTGCCAAGCACATTGCCGAAGCGGACCACACACACCGGCACACCTTTACGGCATGCTGCGAAAGCGAGTCGTTCTGAGACCGCTTTCGTGACGCCCATGACGCTCGTGGGCTCGACCGCCTTATCCGTAGAGATAAGGACGACGCGTTCGGGCTCGTATTGCTCGCAAGCTTTGAGCACGTTCAGTGTGCCAAGAACGTTCGTGAGAACCGCCTCGTCTGGCGCGATCTCCATCAAAGGAACGTGCTTGTATGCCGCAGCGTGAAACACAAGATTCGGACGGTGCTCTGCAAAGACGCTCTGCAGCTTACCCGTGTTGCGGATGTTGCAAATAGCCATTACCGGTCTGCTCGGCTTGTCTCCGCGTAGTTCAAGGTAGGTTTCGTAGAGTCGTGACTCGTCGACATCGAGGAGCACGAGGCGTCGCGGACCGAAACGGAGCACTTGCCTGGCAAGCTCGGAACCAATGGAGCCAGCGGCGCCGGTAATAAGCACGACCTTGTCAGTGATGGTGTGCGCGATGCGCTCGCGATCGAGCACGACCGCATCCCGTCCGAGCAGATCCTCTGCCGCCACGTGTCTGAACACGCGAGTGTTGAATTCTCCCGAGAACTGCGACAGAGATGGGGCAATCTGGGTTGGGAGGCCTGAGGCTGCACAGATGTCCAGGACTCGACGTTGTTGAGACGCTTCGCCCGAAGGCATCGCGACGTATATCTCATCGGCGTTTAGTCGTTTGGCGATTTCGGGCAGGCGTTCAATCGGTCCAAAGACCGGGACGCCGCGGAGAACCCTGCCGGCTTTGTTAGGGTTGTCATCGAGGAAGCCTGTGACTTTAAGGCCATACTCCGGGTGCGCTGCTATATCCCGTAGCATGATCGAACCCGCGTCGCCGGCACCGACAACCAGTATCCGACTCGCTTCTCGTGGCGCTGCAACAATCTCGTGCAGGTATGCGCTTACGCGGTCGTAGGCACGAACTACCGTAGCGCCCATGAGCTCGAACACGGCCAGGAGTGCCAGTACACCAAGGGGCGCGTAGCGTCCGCCCCCGGGTGTAGGGATGGTCAAATCCATAAGAGCGAGGATCGCGGTGCCCGCTGCAACGCTCAAGAAGAGTCGGATGTATGTGCTGGCTCCAGCGTACCGCCACACATGGCGGTACAGCCCGGCGAGAACGAACCCAGTGACGAACACCAGCACTGCAACCGCGGATACGATGCCGATGTTGCCCCGGAACTCAGGGAAGGCTGGCCCGTCGAATCGCGCCCAGTATGCCAGCAGTGTGGATGCGATGATGATGAGTGTATCAACAGCGACGTACACGACCTTGGGTAGCCATATGGGATACCTGGAGTAGCGTATATGCGATGCGCCGGTATCGGGAAGGGGCGTCATCTCGCGTGTCGTACTCAGTATTGGAGTGAGCCTATTAGCGCTGTTCTTCACTTGACTATCTCGAGCGCATGAGTGCACGAGAATACTGGCCAGGTGTTGCCGGACAAGATGCCTCCTAGAAGTAGTAGCGTCTACTCGTCACTAACGTTGTTGCAGTAACGACATTCATGAAGTGTTTCTAGTTGGCCCGAGCCCAACCCGTAAGGCCTAACCTCACATCGTTCGCGCCATGCTTGTCACGTTCGGCAATCAGGTCATATTGGTTCCACGAGGCGGGTCGAGGACCGACGGCCTCTGAGCCGCCGCTTACTTCCGGAACACTCTTTTTGCGGCCTCGAGAAGCCCCACGCGCTGGAGAACCCATTTGGCCACCGGTGCCAATCGCCTCTGGGCTCGCAGGACCGGCCCCTCGGAGCAGTATTTCTGGACCAACCGGTCGAATGGTACCGTATCCAGGTCCCCAAAGAAGGCGTTTCGCATGGGCACAGCGGGTCTACGGCTGGTGAAATTCCGGGACTATCGATTCCAGCAGACGCCGGATTTCGCCCAGGGAACGCTGCTCACCGGCCTCCATCAGCTGATCTATCAGTGCTCTGTTGGGCGAGAGAGTGGAGCTTGTGTTCACCGCCAGTACCTTCTCGGCGGTAGTTGGGAGCAAATGCTCAGTTGGAGAATGGAGGATTTCATACAGTTTCTCGCCCGGCCGAAGACCGGTGAACTCAATTGGCACCCTGATTCCGCTGAGGGAGATCATCTTGGCTGCCAGGTCGACTATCTTCACGGGTTCACCCATATCCAACACAAACAGGTGGCCATTGGCATCAAGCGCTTGGGCCTGGAGAACCAGACGGCTCGCTTCAGCGATGGTCATGAAGTAGCGTGTCATGTCCGGGTGGGTGACCTGAAGTGATTCGTGGTTGCTCAGGCGGGCTTCAAATATGGGTACTACGCTGCCCCGGCTACCGAGCACGTTGCCAAATCGCACTGCACACGCGGGAACACCGTGGCGACACGCCTCGAAGGTGAGCTGCTCCGCGATCGCCTTCGAGGCACCCATCACACTGGTCGGTTCGACGGCCTTGTCAGTTGAAATGAGGACAAAGCGTTCGGGTTTGAACTTCTTGCACACCTCAAGCACGTTGAGTGTTCCGAGGACATTTGTGAGGATAGCCTCATCGGGGCAGATCTCCATCAGGGGTACGTGCTTGTAGGCTGCTGCGTGAATCACTAGGTCGGGACGATGCTCTGCAAAGACAGTCTGGAGTTTGTGGGCGTTGCGGAGGTTGCAGATCGACATCGTGGGACTTGTGGGGTTCTTCTCGCGTAGCTCGAGGTAGGTCTCATAGAGACGCGACTCATCGACATCAAGCAGGACAAGGCGTCGCGGTCCAAACAGGAGAGCTTGTCTGGCTATTTCGGAGCCGATGGAACCAGCGGCACCCGTGATTAACACCACTTTGTCAGTGATGGTGCGGGCGATCTGGCCCAGGTTGAGTGAAACTGGCTCTCTGCCCAGAAGATCCTCTGCTGCCACACGCCGGAAGGCGCGAGTATTGAAGTCTCCCGTGAACTGCGAGAATGGAGGTGAGATCTGAGTGGGGAGATCCGAGGTTGCACATATGTCGAGGATTCTAAGTTGCTGAGGCGTTTTCATCGACGGCATCGCAACGTATATCTCGTCGGCGTTCAACCGCTTGGCGGTCTCGGGTAGATGTTCGATTGGTCCATATACCCGGATGCCGCGAAGAATCCGACCGATCTTGCTGGGGTCGTCATCGAGGAAGCCGACGACCTTGATGCCATATTCCGGGTGCGCCGTCACATCTCTCAACATGATCGAGCCAGCATCGCCGGCTCCGACAACTAGCACGCGTTTGGCTTGGTGCGGTGCTGAGGTCACCTCTTGCACGTGCGCGCTCATACGACTGTACGCGCGCAGCGCTACTGAACTGAGGAGCTCAAAGACACCCAGAAGCGCAATCACGCCAAGAGGCGCATAGCGTCCGCCACTGGACGTGGACACCGTCAGATTGAGGACGGCAAGGATAGTAGTACCCAGCAGGGCGCTCGAGAAGATTCGCATGTAGGTGCTGACTCCAGCATAGCGCCATACATGACGGTAGAGTCCGGACGCCGTGAGACTCATGATGAACACAAGTGTGGCAACCGCAGACACGATGCCGATGTTCTCTTGAAATTCCGGGAACACTGAGCCGCCGAATCGTGCCCAATACGCGAGAACCGTGGAAGCGATAATAGTAAGCGTATCAAGTGCTACATACAGAGTTGTGGGAAGCCAGGCGTGCCTTCCCGGGTATATCCCAGATGACACTCTAGCACGCGCTGTTGTCCTCATCTGGCCCCCTGAACGAGCATGCCGGTGGTGGTCTTTCACAAGTGTCTTTCCTGGCTTCCCCAAGAAGGGTTAGGAGAATCTAGGAAACGGAATACCGAGCATGCGATGGAGTGGCGTGGTTGACTGAGCCCCGTTCGCACAGAACTCCCTCAGTCAATCATGAAGTATAGAGAAGCGTCGGGCATGGTGAAAGGTTATGTTGCCTGTCTCTGCAACCGGAGTGCTATTCTTGCGAAGCGTGGGAATGCGCAGTCTGCAATGTTTTCATGTCTGGAAACCCATTCGACGTGGGTCAATCCGGGCGGTAGCCATTCTTGAGTCCTAAGTGTTCGTCTCGGACACTGCTGGCATGAGCAGATGAGGTGGGGGGGGTCTCGAATTGTTTCGAGATAGCACTTTGCTAGTTACCGGTGGTACTGGGAGTTTTGGCCACGCGATTGTCGACCGTTTTCTGGACACAGACGTTGGACATATCCGCGTCTTCTCGCGTGATGAGGCGAAGCAGGACGACATGCGTCATCACTATCAGCGCACGTGTCCCGAAGTGTCCGACAAGATCAAGTTCTACATAGGTGATGTTCGTGATGTTCATTCGGTGCAGGATGCCATGCATGGCGTTGATTATGTCTTTCACGCGGCCGCGCTCAAGCAGGTTCCGTCCTGCGAGTTCTTTCCCATCGAGGCCGTGAAGACGAATATCCTCGGCACTGAGAACGTGCTCTCAGCGGCGATCATGGCAGGTGTCCAGAAGGTCATATGCCTTTCCACTGACAAAGCGGCCTATCCCATAAATGCGATGGGAACCAGTAAGGCGATGATGGAGAAGGTATTCATCGCCAAGTCCCGGACGGCCGACGGAACCCTCATCTGTGGCACCCGATATGGGAATGTCCTGTGTTCGCGTGGGTCGGTTATCCCGCTGTTCATCGATCAGATCAAAGCCGGTAAGCCGCTCACAGTGACCGATCCGAAAATGACACGCTTCTTTATGAGTCTTGAGGAGGCGGTCGAGCTCGTCCTCTATGCTTTCGCGCATGCGGATACGGGTGACATCATGGTTCAGAAGGCGCCGGCTTCGACCATTGGCGACTTGGCTCAAGCAATCCACGAACTCTTCGGCTCAGACAACGAGATCAAGACGATAGGCATTCGTCATGGCGAGAAGAACTACGAGACGCTTCTCACCTTTGAGGAACGCAGCAGTGCGATAGACCTCGGTGAGTACTTCAGGGTCCCCGCCGACAAGCGCGACTTGCACTACGACAGGTACTTCAGCGAAGGGGCGGGCGCTCCGTCGAGGGGCGGAGAGAGCACCTACGAAGAATACACGTCTCGCAACACGGAGCAGCTCAGCGTCGAGCAGGTCAAGGACAAGCTTTTGAGCTTGAGCTACGTTCGTGAGGAGCTTGCTGGCTGGAAGGCTCGCTGATGAAGGTCCTGGTCACCGGAGCCGCGGGATTCATTGGCAAGAACTTGGTCGAGCGATTGAAGGGCAGTGGGTGCCCGGAGGTTTCGGAGGTGTTCGAGTTCACGCGCGACTCGGACATGCACATGCTGGAGAGGTATTGCGCGGAGAGCGATTTCGTCTTCCATCTTGCGGGAGTGAACCGTCCAAGTGATCCTGCGGAGTTCATGGAGGGAAACGCTGACCTCACAACACACCTTCTGAGTACGCTCCGGCAGTCCAATGTTTGCCCCGTAGTGCTCGCTTCCTCGACGCAGGCCGCATTCGACAACCCATACGGACAGAGTAAGAAGATTGCGGAAGACATCGTGATCGGCTACGCGCAGGACACGGGTGCTTCTGCATTCATATACCGTCTGCCTGGTGTCTTCGGTAAGTGGTGCCGGCCCAACTACAACAGCGTTGTCGCGACGTTCTGCTACAACACAGCGCGGGGCATCCCCGTCCGGATCGATCACCCGACAACTCGGCTCGCTCTCGTCTACATCGATGATGTAGTGGACGAGTTCGTTCGTGCGCTCAGGGGCGAAGCAACTCAGATCGAGGGAGGTCTGTACGCCGTCCCTGTCGTTCATGAAGCCATATTGGGCGATACCGCAGGACTTCTCGATGAATTCAAGGAAAGCCGCGAGAAGCTGACCGTTCCCGACATGGGCGACGCCTTCACAAAGAAGCTCTATGCCACGTACCTGAGCTACCTTCCCACCGATGCATTCAGCTACCCGCTTGAGATGAGATCAGATGAGCGCGGCAGCTTCACCGAGATCATCCGTACGCCCGATCGAGGCCAATTCTCCGTGAACATAAGCAGACCTGGCATCGTCAAGGGCAATCACTGGCACAACACAAAGAACGAGAAGTTCGTCGTTGTGGATGGTGAGGGGGTCATTCGCTTTCGCAAGGTGGGCGAGGACGCTGTGATCGAGTACTTCGTATCCGGGGAGAAGATCGAAGTGGTCGATATCCCGCCGGGCTATACGCATAACATCGAGAACCTCGGGGATACGGACATGGTGACCTTCATGTGGAGTAACGAGTGCTTCGACCCCGACAATCCGGACACGTTCTGGCTGGAAGTGTAGATGGACGGCCGATGAGGATACTCGTTCTGTCCAGTTTCACGAAGTCCCTTCTTTGGTTCCGACTCGACCTCATGGATGCACTCGTAGCAGCCGGTCATGAAGTGATCGCCTTGGGTTCGGATGACGATGAGGCCTACAGGCGCGAATTCCTGGAACACGGTATCGTCTACCACTCGTTCCGGGTTTCGAGGAACGGCCTTTCGCCCTTTGATGATCTCAGGACCTACCGGGAACTGAGAGAGACCATTGGGAGAATCGCCCCCGACAAGGTCTTCGTCTACCAGGCGAAGACGATCGTCTATGGTGGCCCGGCGGCTCACAGGTGCGGCGCCGAGGTGTATCCGATGATGGGGGGGCTTGGCTCCATCTTCAGGAATAGCGGCCTACGGAACAAGCTGGTTCGGCTCATTCTGAAAGTCCAGTACAAGAATGCCTTCAGGCGAAGCGAGAAGGTATTCTTCCAGAATGAGGATGACCGCTCGGATCTTCTATCATTCGGTCTACTGCCGCCCGAGAAGACGGTTATGGTGAACGGCTCCGGAGTCAACCTTGAGCGGTTCACCCAAGAGCCCTTGCCGGGCGAGGCGGTCTTCCTGTTCGTGGGGCGGTTGCTGAGGGACAAGGGCGTCGTCGAGTATCTTGATGCATGCGCGGAAATCAAGAGGCGACATCCGCAGGCGCGTTGCCTGCTCGTGGGCCCATATGATACAAACCCTTCGGCCCTTGTGCCCGATGATCTCGAGCCATATGTGGCGGACGGCACTGTCGAGTACTGCGGAGAGCAGGAAGACGTTCGACCATACATCACGCAGAGTAGTGTCTTCGTGCTTCCTTCATACCATGAGGGAACACCGAAATCGGTTCTCGAGGCAATGGCGATGGGGAGGCCCATCATCACCACGACAGCTCCTGGGTGTCGCGAGACCGTCATCGATGGAGTGAACGGGTACTTGGTAGAAGCTAGAAGCGTTCAGGCTTTGGCGGATCGTATGGAGCGTCTCATCGATGATGTCGAACTCGTTGCGAAGATGGGCGCTGAGAGCCGTCGGATCGCGGAAGAAAGATTCGATGTGCACAAAGTGAACGGAGTCATCCTGAAAGCGATGGGACTCGGAACGGACCTCGCGTCCGAGACGATCATACCGACGACAGCTACGGAGAGACTCTAGATGGGCTATGACACTATCAGCTTCCCCAGCGACACGACCTTTCTGGTAACAGGAGGGGCGGGTTTCATCGGGTCGAACCTGTGCGAGGCGCTCCTGAGAATGGGGCATGAAGTTCGCTGCCTGGACGATCTTTCGACCGGCAAGCAGGCGAACATCGACCTCTTCCTCGACGATCCACGCTACACCTTCATCAAGGGGGACATACGTAGCCTGGAAACCTGCATGGGGGCGACGGCTGGCGTTGACTTCGTCTTGCACCAGGCGGCTTGGGGAAGCGTTCCGAGAAGCATTGAGCACCCCCTGTTGTACGAGGAGACGAACATCAGGGGCACGCTCAACATGATGGAAGCCTCTCGCCAGAATGGCGTGAAGAAGTTCGTGTATGCATCAAGTTCGTCCGTATACGGCGACTCCCCGACAATGCCCAAGAAGGAGGGGAGCGAAGGACAGATCTTCTCTCCCTACGCGCTCACTAAACGTACGGGCGAGGAGTACGGAAGACTCTACGCTGCGCTCTACGGGCTCGACACCTACGGACTGCGGTACTTCAACGTGTTCGGACGGCGTCAGGATCCCAGTGGGGCATATGCGGCGGTTATCCCCAAGTTCATTCAGCAGCTCCTGAACGATGAGCCGCCCACCATAAATGGTGACGGTGCGCAGTCAAGGGACTTCACCTATATCGAGAATGTTATCGAAGCAAACCTGAAGGCGTGCTTTGCACCGCATGAAGCAGCGGGACAGACGTTCAACATCGCTTTTGGCGGGCGCGAGTATCTTATAGACATCTACCATGTGTTGGCGGAGGCCCTCGGGAAAGAGATCGAGCCGATCTTCGCGCCTGAGCGCATCGGCGACATCAAGCACAGCAATGCCGATATCACGAAAGCCCGTGAGGTGCTTGGGTACGATCCCAGCTACAGTTTTCATGATGGGATTGAGTTGGCGATAGAGTGGTACAAGGGCAACTTGCAGTGAGCGCAAGGATACGCCGGTGACGAAGGGGACCATCCTATACATAGGTGGATTCGAGCTACCCGATAACAACGCCGCAGCCCATAGGGTCTTCGGAGTTGCGAAGGCGCTGCGCGTCATCGGATATGAAGTCGTTCTTATTGGAGTGTCCAAGGGACCCCTGGAGACGATCGAGCAAGGTAGAAGAGAGATCCAGGGCTTCGATACGTGGTCGCTTCCATACCCGCAGAGCACAAAGGACTGGATTGAGCACGTTTCCTCCATCGATGCCCTGAGCACGATTGGCGGCCACTACGAACGTGTGACCACCGTGATCCTCTACAACTATCCAGCTATGGCTTTGAGCAGAGCTATGTTGTATTGCCGCCGACGTCGAATCAAGTGCCTGTGTGATTGCACAGAGTGGTACGGCATGCCCAGAGGTCTTTCGTTGTCTGCGGTTGCCAAGGCCGTGGACACAGTCGTCCGAATGCGAATCCTGCAGAAGCGAACCGACGGGGTCATCTGTATCAGTTCATACCTGCAGCGGTACTACGAATCGCAGACGGCCACCGTGCTGGTCCCGCCGCTGGTTGATCTTGATGAAGAGAAATGGCGCTCAGGGGCCGTGCAGAGCGAGAGCGCTGGAAAGACCTTCGTCTATTCAGGATCTCCTGGGAGGGACAAAGACAGACTCGATGTCGTGGTGGAATCGTTGGCGACCTTGGATGAGTCTCTGAGCTACACCTTCAAGGTCCTCGGAGTCACGCAGGCGGAGTATCTCGGATACTATCCGGAGCATCGAGAGGTGCTCATTCGGCTGGGGCAGCGGGTCATCTTTCTGGGGCGCGTCCCGCATTCTGAGAGTCTGACGCATGTGAGGTTCGCGGACTTCACCGTCTTCATCCGCCAGGCCAATCGCGCGAACAACGCAGGCTTTCCCACAAAGTTCGTCGAGAGCACGGCATGCGGAACGCCTGTCATTACGACCGAAACCTCGGACCTGGGCAGATATGTTCACAGCGGGGAGAACGGCTTTCTTGTATGTTCTGATGCCGATGAACTCGGCGGTCTTCTGGCAGACATCATTAAGGGAGAAGCTGTGCTCGACCACGGAATTGACAGCCGTGTGTTCGACTACCGCTCCCACGTGGAGGGAATACGGGCGTTCCTCGCAACGCTGGATTTGTCGGGTGGCATGAATGTGTAGTCTCCTGGCAGCCATAGGCAAACTTCTTACTTCAGGCGATAGAGATGAAAGAGAAGATGCCGTGCGGAGCGAGGCGTCGACCGCGGATAGGAGACCTCGAATCCTCATCACGCTGCGAGATGGCGGAGAGAACGGCGGTCCCTATGTGAGTCACCAGCGGATCATGGAGAGTGATCTCAAAGACACATACGAGTTCATCCCGCTCATGGTTCCGAGAGCAAGAGTCCTCATGCGACCTGCCGGAATGAAATCCTTCGTGAAGTCCATCAAGAGCGCACGACCGGACATAGTGCACTACGCAGGGCTCCAACTTGAGGGGTATCTCGTCTCCACCGCAATAGGATTAGCAGGGGTGAAGAGATCTGTTCTAGCCGTGCACGGAAGCTCGCGGGAGGCGGTGTACTTCGCTACTTATAAGAGACTCGTGGTCTCTGTGTTGGAGGCCATCACGCTCAGGCGAGCGAGCATGTGCTACACCGTGAGCGACTATGCCGCCGGCTGGGATACGATTCGACACAACTCGCGCAACTTCTTTGGGCGCATCTACAACTTGCCGTCTCAAAGTATGGCATCCCATGAGGTCGGGGGTGTGAGACGTGAACTGGGCATTTCGTCCGATGACACGGTCGTGGTCTCAACTGGAAGAGTCACCGCGGAAAAGGGTTTCGACGTACTGTTGGAAGCCCTCAAGCTTGTCGATTGTTCAACTCGTTTCAAGGCCCTGATCGTAGGAGAAGGTGACTATCTCGAAACGATGAAGGCAGGCGTACGCGCCAGCGGGCTGGGCGGTGATGTGATCTTCCTGGGCTATCGAGCGGATGTCTATCGCATCTTGGCCGAGAGCGACATCTTCGTACTCTGTTCGTTGCATGAGACACTGAGCAATTCGATCATTGAAGCTGGTCAACACGCACTTCCCGTTGTGGCAACAGATGTCGGCGGCGTGCCTGAGATAGTGCGCGACGGCTACAATGGGTTCTTGGTCGATCCTGGCTCAGCTGGGGATGTCGCACGTGCCCTCGAAAGACTCATCGGCGACCCTGATCTGCGACGAACGATGGGACAGAACGCCTACCTGAACATTCAAGACAGATTCGGGACCGAGGAGACACTCGGCCAACTCGGAACGCTATATAGGGAGTTGTTGGATGCAGCACGGGACTAAGAGGACCCTTGATTTCGTCGATCTCGGGGCTGCTGGTCTCTTGACCTTCTGCACAGTGTCGGCGGTGTTCCCTCCGCTTCGGACTGTAGGAGACAATAGGGTTCTGTCTCTTGTGGCCCTCGTGCTCTGGTTCGTCATGGCCTACTGGCGCAAACCGGTCTTCTTCACGCGGGCGACGAGATATCGGCTGATTGCACTCGCTTTCACGTTGTTTGCCATGATCGTTCCGTACATGTTCGGGAACGAGACGATAGCGCACCGATACCTTTCGTTGCTGTTGCTCTCCCTCGGATACGTTGTGTACGAGTACTATCGGGACGCTCAGCAACTTCCGATTCTCGGGAAGATTACCAAGGTCACGCTCGGTTTCGCGATCGTAACGGCTCTCGTGACACTCCGTGGACTCGTCAACGATCCGTACTTGGTTCGCCGTATCAAGAGCACCGGTGAGTTCTCCTCTGCGATGTCGGCGCAAGGAATCGGGGGGTACGAGCTCGTCTACTTCGCCACACTGGGCGGCGTCATCGCGCTATCCGTGTTGCTGATGACTCCCAGCATCAAGACAAGAATCTCAGCAGCGCTGCTCTATCTCCTGTCCTTCGTGCTGATCGTGCTTTCAAACTACTTCACCGCATTGCTCGTCGCCATTGCGGCGCTCGTCATTGCCCTTGGTCTTCGCGCACGCAGCATGAACCGAAAGTCCCTCGGCCTACTGGCCATCCCTGTCGCATGCTGCGTACTGGTCCTGATCGTCGTATTGATGGTGCCCGTGGCGTCACCTCTTGGGGAGCCCACGTCACGAATGAACAGGATCAAGTATGCGGCCACCGACGGGATTGTAGCGCAGTATCTGAATCAGCGCGGACCCTTGCTGCTTGAGAGTCTCGAGTCAGCAGTCGAGCATCCTTTGCTGGGACTGACCGCTACAAGGATTGAGATGTACGAAGGCTATCTGACGGGCTTCGGCCAACATTCTCATATCTTCGACACCTTTGCCTTGTTCGGCTTTCCTGCTGGGCTCGTGAGCATCTATGTCCTCTTCATGCCGTTCAAGCGACGTCTCAAGAACAAGCGCATGCGCGTTCTGAGCGTGCCGTTCGTGTTCAGCTATGCCGTGATTCTCTTCTTCAACAACGCAACCCCGTCCTTGGCGATTGCCGCGTACTTCATATTTCCACTCGTGTTCGACCGCATTGACGAGACAACCGGGAATCGCGCGACGGACGTCGCAAGTGAACCTGCATCGACTCGGAGTATCAAGTACATCGCCTACTACGATACTGCTGACAACGTTCAAGAACAGCGCAACTATGTGCTTGCTGCAACCAACAAGCTCGAGTACGTGTTCACAGCTCTGAATAGAAATGGTCTACGGGTCGAGATCGTTTCCGCATGTACAACACGGGGCCCCGGGAGTCTCAGGGGCAAGACCAGCGTGCTGGGCGATCAGAACACACTGAAGCTGTTTCCAACGTTGTCTGGGGCAAGCCGATTCACCAGGATGACTAGCCGTGCGTCAGTGCGGGTGATGTTGTTCGTTTATTTGATATTGCACACCAAGAGACATGAAGATGTCGTCGTGTACCATTCTCCCGGTTACCCCAACCTGATCGTCTTGGCTAAGAAGATGAAGGGTTTTCGCCTGATCCTCGAGGTGGAGGAGATCTACGCTGACGTCAATGGGGAGAGCAGGCTCCGTGCGAAGGAGTATCGGGTGTTCGAGCAGGCTGATGCGTTCATCCTGCCGACAGAACTTCTGGAAGAGAAACTGAATGTTCGCAACAGGCCTACCGTAATCGTCCACGGAACGTATCAACTAGAGGCAGAAAGGGACTCAGCATTTGACGACGGGCGAATCCACGTTGTTTACGCGGGCACCTTCGACCCGCGCAAAGGGGGGGCGTCTGCTGCTGTTGCTGCTGCGGAGTTTCTTGATGCCCGACACCATGTGCATATCATTGGATTCGGGGGAGAGCGGGATACGCAGTCTCTGCTGACTCTGATAGACGACGTTTCTGCCAAGACTGAATGCAGGGTCACCTATGATGGCCTGTTGGCGGGCGAGGAGTATATCGATTTCCTGCAGAGCTGCGATATCGGTCTCAGCACCCAGAGGTTGGGCACTGAATTCAACGAGACCTCTTTCCCGTCAAAGGTGTTGTCCTATATGGCAAACGGACTACAGGTGGTTTCGGTTCGACTGAAGGTGCTGGAAGCGTCTGGAGTTGGGGACTTGATCTTCTACTATGAGACTGACACTCCCGAGGCTATCGCAGGTGCCATCAAGACAGTTGACTTAGGCCGAGTCCACGATAGCAGGACGCGTATTTCGAGCTTGGACGCGGACTTTCTGGCGGGTCTACGGAAGGTGTTGAGCAGATAGTGTGGACCATTCTGGACAAGATCTTCAGCAAGTGCGCACGGGTCTATCAACGCAACGTTTTTCTCAGCAAGAAGAACGTTCAAGGCGGTGGAGACCTGCTGTGTTACGGAAAAGTCTATTTCTTTGGCGCCCCTCGTATTCAACTCGGAAGTAATGTCCGTATTTGGCCAGGCGTCTCATTCGCAGGCGACGGCACGATAGTCATTGGTGACAATGTCTCCATAGGCAAGGACTGCAATATCTACGCTTCGAAGCAGGGGGGCGTGAGCATCGGCGACGATGTGGCTATCGCCGCTCAGTGCTACATCATTGACAGCAACCACCGGACCTCCAAGGACGAGTTGATTCGCAACCAGGCCTTGGAGTCCCAAGAGATCATCATCGAACATGACGTCTGGATCTCAGCCGGTTGCGCCATTGTTAAGGGCGCAAAGATCCGCGACGGTGCAGTTATCGGAGCGGGCGCCGTAGTGAACACCGAGATTCCTGCCTATGGTATCGCTGCGGGAGTCCCCGCCAGAGTCATTCGAATGAGAACCTGAGGCCGTCGTTGAGCAGAAGACGAGGAGTAGTATTTTCATACGTACTGCTCGCTGTTGAAGTGGCTTCAAGCCTCCTGTTCACCCCCTACCTGATCAGATCGCTGGGGCAGGCCGAGTACGGCCTGTACAGTTTGGTCGCATCGATCACAGCGTACTTCGTGTTGCTCGACGCGGGCGTGGGCAATGCCCTAGTCAGGTACATTGCGAAGTTCCGTGTTTCAGATGACCTCCTTCAGCAGAAGAGACTCCTCGGTCTGTCGGTTCTGTACTATTCCGGGATCGGAGTCGTTGTTACTCTCCTGGGCCTGCTGCTTCAAGACAATCTCGCTTCGATATTTGGTGGAGGCCTCACGGTTGCCGAGCTGGAGCGGGCCGGCACGATGTTGAACATCACCTTACTCAATGCAGCGCTGGCACTGGTGATCTCTGCATTCGATCGGACGATAATCGCCTACGAGCGCTTCGTATTATCAAAGTGTTTGCTTATTGCCCGAGTCATACTGCGCGTGATGGTCCTAACGGTCCTGCTTTATATCGGATATCGAGCAGTGACTGTGGTTCTTGTGAACTTGGTTCTCACTGTCGTATTTGGCGCGATTGCAGTCTCGTTTGTCTTGTTCGGGCTGAGAGTGCGTCCGATGTTCAGCGGGATAAAGTTCAGCTTTGTACGAGAAGTACTCGGCTACTCGACATTCATATTCATACAGATGGTGGCAACCCAGATCAGCTCGATGACCGATCAGGTTCTGCTCGGGATCATGACCACCTCGGTAACGATCGGCATCTATGCGGTGGGAGCGCAGGTCGCAATGTACTTCCAATCCATCGCAGGGAGCATCAACAGCGTGTTGATGCCCGGTGTTGTTCGGATGGTGGAGAACGATACCTGTCCAGAGGCCCTGTCCAGGGAGATGGTCAAGGTGGGGCGGCTCATCTTCATCGTTCTGGGTCCCATTCTGGTGGGCTTTGCTGTGTGCGGCCGGTCGTTCATAAGGCTGTGGGCGGGCGCCGCCAACGAGCAGGCGTACTGGGTCGCATTGATTTTAATGACGTCGATGCTCTTGTTTCTTGTGCAGTCGATCGGCTCTCAAATCTTATGGGCGATGGGGAGACACAAGGTTCAGGCGGTTTTGAAGATTGGTGTTGCGGTTGTGAATATCGCGCTGACAGTGGTTCTTATTCGTTGGAGACCGCTGGTGGGCGCTTCGCTTGGGACGGCGATAGCCTACATGCTTGGCGATGTGGTTGTGATGAACGTGGTGTTCTCCAGGGATATAGGGATCTCAATGAAGACATACTATGCTGGCCTCTTCAGAGGTGTGGTCCCGTGTCTTCTTCTAAGTGGTCTTGTGGGAGGAATGGTTACGCTACTGGACCTTCCCGACCTGCCTCATCTTGTCGTGGGAGGCACGAGCATCCTCTTGGTCTATGCTGTGACAATGGTCGCCTTTGGAATGAGCAGCTATGAGAGGGGCCTGCTCTCTTCGCTTCTGCGCAGAACAAAGGCTCATACTTAGAGATCTCTGAGGTACTGTATTCGTTGCTGGATTCGAGCACTTCACGAGTGGAATGGGATCTGGTCTATGAACAAACTCAAGCTCATGACGATCATTGGGACGCGACCGGAGATCATTCGTCTCTCGTCGGTGATCAAGAGTTGCGACACGTACTTCGACCATGTGCTGGTGCACACTGGGCAGAACTGGGATCACGCCCTCAGCCAGGTCTTCTTCGATGATTTCGGGCTACGCCAACCCGACCATTTCCTTGACTGTGCGGGGGCCAACGTTGGCGAGACCATGGGGGCGATCATCGCCAAGTCCTACGAGATAATGGTGAGCGAGCGCCCCGATGCACTTCTGGTCCTGGGCGATACCAACTCAGCACTTTCGGCTATCAGTGCCAAACGCCTGAAGATTCCGATCTTCCATATGGAAGCCGGTAATCGCTGCTGGGACTGGAATGTTCCGGAGATGACCAACCGCACCATCGTCGATCATATCGCGGACATCAACCTTCCATACACAGAGAACTCGCGCCGCTATCTACTCTCCGAGGGTGTGGATGGGAAGACGATCTTCGTCACGGGATCTCCCATGCGCGAGGTGCTGCGCGACATGCAGTCAAAGATCGATGCCAGCACCGTTCTCGAGGAACTCGGACTCGAGCCCAAGCGCTATATCGTGCTTTCGGCTCATCGAGAAGAGAACATAGACGATGAGGCGGCCTTTACCTCCCTCATGGAGGCCGTCAACCACATCGCTGAAACGTATCAGATGCCGATCGTGTATTCTGCACACCCGCGCTCCCGGAAGTTCATCGAATCGCGCGGCTTTGAGTTCGACCCGCTGGTACGCGTGCTCCAACCCTTCAGTTTCACTGACTACAACAAGCTTCAGATGAACAGCTACTGTGTACTCTCGGACAGTGGAACCCTGTCCGAGGAGAGTGCGATTCTTGACTTCCCTGGTGTGCTCATTCGTACTTCCACCGAGCGGCCCGAGGCCATCGACGCGGGCACTGTCGTCATCGGCGGCATCACAGGGCCGGATATCGAGCAGGCGCTTGAACTCGCAGTCGCCATGTCCGATGCGCAGGAAGAGGTCGGCAGCGTTGCCGACTATGGGGATACGTGCGTTTCCACCAAAGTGGTAAAGGTGATTCAGGGATACGCTAATATTGTGGATATCACCACGTGGCGCAAGAACATGTACGCGTGAGGCCGTACCCTGGATGAGGTCCACTTGCCTATACCACGGGCTAGAGAACGGTTTCGCGACGAACAGCGCTGCATCCAAGGTTCCGATTCCGCACCCAGAGGATTCAGACAACTTGTGGCATGGGAAGGAGCAAGTGCGGTACCGCAAGCTGGGCAACACAGATTCGACGGTCTCCGACGGTGCGATTGGCTGTTTTGGGTACTGGGGTGACGGCAAGTATCCTATTAGGCATGCAGCTGCGATCATGAACGAGGCGTTTGACCTGGTGTTGGCGTCGTGGCGGGCACCGTTCTTGCTCAAGGGCACCTGGTGAACAAGAAGATCGGGTCAATCAGGGACGGATCGTTCTTCTTCTACTCTGCGAGGTCTCTGCTGAAGCCGACGAGCCGTCGCCTAGCAACTTGTGCGGGGGCGATGCGCGAAGTCCTGAGGTCAATCCCTGAGATGTCCGCAGCACAAGCGGCCTTCGCTTATGTTCTGGCCAATCCAGGAGTGTCGAGCTGCGTGTTTGGGACGACCAACCTGGCCAACAGTATCGAAGTAATCGAATCGTCTGAGTTGCAGCTTTCCCCAAGCAGCATGTCTGCAATCAGGCAAGCATTTCAGTTGATGGACCAGACGATAAGCACCTGAGGGCTAGACGGATCAGCGACGTCGCCTCGCGACTGTATTGGCCGCGTTGAGCATTGGGGGAGGTATTTCTGGATGTACGCGTCATTCAAGCGTGTGATCGACTTCCTGTTTGCATTTGTCGGACTGGTTGTCCTGTCGCCTGCATTCCTGGTGCTTGGTGTAGCGATAAAGTGTGACTCGCATGGTCCGGTGATCTTCCGACAGAAGCGAGTTGGCATACACGGAAGGCTTTTTGACATCCTGAAGTTCCGAACGATGCGTGTTGATACTCCTCGGGACATGCCGACGCATCTTCTGGATAATCCCGTGGAGCGGATGACAGGGATAGGACCATTCCTTCGCCGGTCTAGCCTGGATGAGTTGCCTCAACTCCTGAACATACTATGCGGTGAAATGTCATTCGTCGGACCTCGCCCGGCGCTTTGGAATCAGTATGATCTGACTGCTGAGCGCGATAAGTACGGTGCGAACAACGGACGCCCTGGGCTGACGGGCTGGGCTCAGGTGAATGGCAGGGATGAGCTGCCGATAGATATTAAGGCAAGGCTGGATGGCGATTATGTGAGGCATATGGGCCTTTGGTTCGACGTAAGGTGCCTCCTGCTGACAGTCGGCAGTGTTCTACGGAGCGAAGGTGTCGCCGAGGGTCGGCCTCAAGCGATAGAGTCGAGAGAGTACGAAACGCAGCCAACAAGCTTCGTGGCACCGGAGACCAGTGATGTTGGCAAGCGAGTGCCACAGGTCACGGACCTGGGTACTTGTGACGAGTAAGTAACGGTCTAGAGTGCGGAGAGATGCATACGCGTATGCTCGGCATTGGATCTTAGACTACCGAAGGAGTGAAATTGTCGCCAATACATCGTCCTAGGCGTTCTCAACACGCATCGACTCGGCGCTCGCGTCGCGGTCGAGAGGATTCGCCATCGAGAAGACAAGGCGGGTCGTCCAGTTTGCTTAGGCGAGTGCCGGCCCTCAAGTACGCCCTGATCGCTCTAGCGGCATTGCTCGTTGTCGCGATTGGGGTTGGTACCTATATGTACTTTGATGTTTCGAACCAGCTAAGCCCCCCGGAGATCGACCGGCAGGCGGTAGCCGCAGTGCTGGATGCACCTCCCGAATCAAATGAGTCCACAGATACGGCCACCTACATCCTTCTCCTGGGCAATGACCGGCGGGAGAATCAAGGGTGGACTAGGAGCGACACAATCATCCTTGCTCGATTGGACGCGGAGACAAACTCGGTATCGATGGTGTCGATACCTCGTGACACGAGGGTTGATGTGCCCGGTTATGGCACGACCAAGATCAACCACTCCTCCGCTTACGGGGGTCCTGCACTCGCTATAGAGACTGTGAAGCAATTTACCGGTCTGCCTATACATCACTATGTTGAGGTCGATTTCGAGGGTTTCGAGCAGATCGTAGATGCGGTCGGCGGTGTTCGTGTCAATGTTCAGGTGCCTGTCGGTTCTGTTTCTGCGGGTCTGCAAACACTCAATGGAGAAGATGCGCTTGCGTGGGTACGTGATCGCCACGGATACGCATCCGGCGATTTCGCGAGGATGAAGAACCAGCAGACCTTCCTGTTAGCACTGGCGAAGCAGGTCTCCAAGTCGGACAACTTTGCCAAGCTGCCCAGTATTCTGAATGCGACGTCAAAACACATTAAGACGGACATGAGTGTTCCAAAGTTGATGAGCATGGCGTCTGATTACCGGGGACTTGATTCGTCGACATTGCGAACAGCCTCGGTTCCAGGGAAGACGGCCACCATCAATGGCGTCTCGTATGTCTTGGCTGATAAGGCTGCAACCGTCGCGATGTTCGCAGATCTTGCCGATGGAGGTTTTGATGAGACCCCGTAGGTCCATGCTTGTGCAGATTATGCGGTTTGTCTCGTGGTAGCTGTTTCATCCTGGAGGCAAACGGACTAAAATATATATTTTACAGGTGCCGGAGTGTCGTTGCTTTGCTGGCGCTATGGACCAGATTGGCGTCCGGTTGTCTCTCGGGCGGCCAGTTCTGGTCCTTTTGGTACACCAGACCGACAACCCCGCGGGGTTGTGAGACAGGGAGGCGCAGGCAAGCATGGAGATCGAAATCGGGCGCGGCAAGACGGCACGGCAGGCGTACGGCTTCGATGACATCGCTATTGTTCCTTCGCGAAGGACGCGTGACCCCCGCAACGTCGATATTCACTGGGAGTTCACTCACAGGGGCAAGACATACAGTTTCCCGCTTCCGGTTCTTGCATCGGCGATGGACGGTGTAGTCGATCCTGGCTTCGCCGTGACCATGGGTAAGCTCGGTGGCCTCGCCGTTCTCAACCTTGAGGGTATCCAGACCCGGTACGCGGATCCGGCGCCGCATCTTGACGCGATCGCGTCCTTCTCGAAAGAAGAAGCGACCGCGAAGATGCAGACGATCTATGCAGCCGAGGACGTCAAGCCGGAGCTCATCACGCAGCGCGTGAAGGAGATCAAAGCGGGTGGCGTTCTCGCGGCCGCATCGCTCACGCCGCAGAACGTTGAGCGCTACATCGACGCCGCTATAGCTGGCGGACTCGACATCCTCGTCATCCAGGGCACTGTCGTTTCGGCCGAGCACGTGTCGACCTTCGACAAGCCGCTCGACCTGAATGCGTTCGTGCGGGATCTCCCGATTCCGACCATCATCGGCGGCTGCTGCAGCTACCAGGGCGCGCTCCACCTCATGCGTGCCGGAGCTGTCGGCGTGCTCGTGGGCGTTGGCCCCGGTCACGCGTGTACCTCGCGCCGCGTGCTTGGCATCGGAGTTCCGCAGGCAACGGCGATCGCCGACGCTGCGGCCGCCCGTCTTCGCCACATCGATGAGACCGGCATGTACTGCCACGTCATCGCTGACGGCGGTATGCGCACCGGCGGCGACCTCGCCAAGGCGATAGCGTGTGGCGCTGACAGCGTCATGATCGGCTCGCCGCTCGCGTCGGCTGCCGAGGCGCCCGGCCGTGGCTATCACTGGGGTATGGCGACCTTCCACCCGGACCTGCCGCGCGGCACGCGCGTCCAGGCGGGCGTCAAGGGCACGCTCGAGGAGATCCTCCTCGGCCCGGCGCATCAGAATGACGGCACACTCAACCTGCTCGGCGGCCTTCGCACCTCGATGGCCACGTGCGGCTACGAGAACCTGAAGACGTTCCAGAAGGCCGAGGTCATGGTCGCGCCGGCGCTGCAGACCGAGGGCAAGACCCTCCAGCAGTCGCAGGGCGTGGGAATGGGCCGGTAGGTGCCGGTCGTGAGTTCGTATCACGAGGAGCAGCCCACCGTCTTTGTTCTCGATTTCGGCGCGCAGTACGCGCAGCTGATCGCGCGCCGCGTGCGTGAGGCGCGCGTGTACTCGGAGATCGTGCCGTTCGACATCTCCGCCGAGGAGGTCTCGCGCCGCAAGCCGGCCGCGATCATCTTGTCCGGCGGTCCTGCGAGCGTGTACGCCGAAGGTGCGCCGCACATGGACCCAGCCGTTCTCGAGCTCGGGATTCCGATCCTCGGCTTCTGCTACGGCATCCAGGAGATGGCTCTTCACCTTGGTGGCGAGATTCCCAAGACCGACATCGGCGAGTATGGCTTCGCCGAGCTTTCCGTGACCGCTACGGACAGTCTGCTGCTCGACGGCGTACCCGTGACCTCCCAGTGCTGGATGAGCCACCGCGACAGCGTGGGCACCGCACCGGCGGGCTTCTCGGTGACCGCTCGCACCGCCACGACGGCGATTGCCGCGATGGAGGACCCGACGCGCGGTCTGTTCGCGACGCAGTTCCACCCCGAGGTCGCGCACACGGAGTTCGGGCAGCACATCATCGAGACGTTCCTGCACCACATCGCGGGCATCCCGCCGGTCTGGACGATGGTGAACATCATCGACGAGACGGTCGCGCTCGTGCGCGAGCAGGTCGGTACCGACCGCGTCATCTGCGGGCTCTCGGGCGGCGTGGACTCCAGCGTCGTGGCGGCGCTCCTGCACCGCGCGATCGGCGATCAGCTGACGTGCGTGTTCGTCGACCACGGCATGATGCGTCTGGACGAGGCCGAGCAGGTTGTGCGCACGTTCCGCGATCAGTTCCACATCGACCTCATCCACGTTGATGCCGAGGACCGCTATCTTGAGCTCCTGGCCGGCGTCACGGATCCCGAACGAAAGCGCCACATCATCGGCGAGGAGTTCTGGCAGGTCTTCTTCGAGGAGGCCACAAAGCTTGAGGGCGTGAAGTGGCTCGCCCAGGGCACGCTCTACCCCGATGTCATCGAGAGCGGCAACAAGACAGCCGCCAAGATCAAGAGCCACCACAACCTCATCCCGTTCCCGGCGGGCGTGCACTTCGACCTCATCGAGCCGCTCAAGGCACTCTTCAAGGACGAAGTTCGCGCCGTGGGTTCGGAGCTCGGTCTGCCCGATGAGATCGTCCACCGCCAGCCGTTCCCTGGTCCGGGCCTCGCGGTGCGCATCATCGGCGATATCACGCGCGAGAAGCTCGACACGCTGCGCAGCGCCGACGCCATCATCCGCGAGGAGATCGGTGCATGGGACACGGAGCGGTCTGTGTGGCAGTACTTCGGCGTCCTTCCGGATATCCGTAGCGTCGGTGTCATGGGCGACGAGCGCACGTACGGGCACCCGATCATCATCCGCGCCGTTTCATCGGCAGACGCTATGACTGCCGACTGGGCACGGCTGCCGCACGACTTGCTCGCCAAGATGAGCAACCGCATCATCAACGAGGTCGAGGGTATCAACCGCGTGGCGTACGACATCACAAGTAAGCCGCCTGGCACGATCGAATGGGAATAGACCGGATACGGGACTGACGAAGCGCCGGGAGACCGGCGTTTCGCGCACCGGGGGCCGACGCAAGGAGACTACGATGACCGAGGACACGAACGCCCAGGAGCAGATCGCGCTGCACCGCGCGAACATCGACGCGATCGACTGCAAGCTCGTTGGCTTACTCAACGAGCGCGCCGCCGAGTCGCTCGCGATCCGCGGGCTCAAGCCTGCGGTGCACTGGGGCCTCTACGACCCCAAGCGCGAAGAAGAGATCTTCGCCAACCTCGCCCGCTGCAATCAAGGTCCTCTCTACGGCGAGAACCTTCGTGAGATATACGAGGCCATCCTTCATGTGATGAAGGAGCTGAGGGGCTGATGGGCGCGGCAGATCCGGCCCCTGCTGTGGAGCGCGACGGCGCGATCACGCTCATCGCGGGTCCGTGTTCGGTCGAGAGCCTCGAACAGATGCGCGAGGTCGCTTCAACGCTCGCTGACCTCGGTATCCGGGTCATGCGTGGCGGCGCGTACAAGCCGAGGTCCTCGCCGTTCTCGTTTCAGGGACTTGAGGAGAAGGGGCTCATCATGCTGCGCGAAGCGGCGGATGAGTTCGGATTGCTCGTTGTCACCGAGGTCACCGACTCTGCGCATGCCGAGAAGATCGCGGCGTACACCGACATCCTTCAGATCGGCACGCGCAATATGGCCAACTTCAGCCTGCTCAAGAAGGTCGGCGAGGTGACCGCCGAGTCGCGCAAGCCCGTCGTCTTCAAGCGCGGCATGGCAGCGACGATCGAAGAGTGGCTCCAGGCGAGCAACTACATCACGATGTTCGGCAACGAGAACGTTATTCTGTGCGAGCGCGGCATCCGAACATTCGAAACCGCGTATCGTTTCACGCTCGACATAACCGCGGTTCCGGTAGTGAAAAGCCTCTCGCTGCTGCCTATTATCATCGATGTGTCGCACCCTGCAGGTCGTGCCGACCTGGTGCCCGCGCTTTCGCGTGCGGCGATTGCTGTAGGCGCCGACGGCATTATGGTCGAGGTTCATCCGAATCCCCGCGAGGCACTCTGTGACGGACCCCAGTCGCTCGACCTCCCGGCGCTCCGAAGCCTTGTGGCGGAACTCGCACCCGTGGCACAATCAATCGGGCGGACACTCGGGTAGGGAATTGTTGCAAGTTCACCGCCAGAGGTCGTGTCCATGGAGGTGGCCGGTTTGGCGGGCTCGCTGCTCAACAAGTTCTGTGCGCACTGTGGTGCGCAGGGCGAACCTCGTCTTGGTTTCTGCTCCGAGTGCGGCGGGCCGGTGTGTTCCAGGTGCGGCAACACGCAGCACGTCATGGGCGAGCACAAGGTCATGCACGATACCTGTCTCAAGCACGGCGAAGGCAGTAGCTTCTCGATGATCAAGTTCGTGAAGTAGAGCGCCTTCGCGCTACCGTCATGGCCTCCCGTACGCTAGACTGGTCAACCTATGACACCCTTCCTCGATGACCTCAACCCGGCGCAACGCGACGCCGTAACCACCACCGAAGGACCGCTCCTCGTGCTGGCCGGCGCCGGTTCGGGTAAGACGCGCGTCCTCACCTTCCGTATCGCGCACCTCGTCCACGAGAAGCGCGTGTCGCCGTCGGCCATTCTCGCGATCACGTTCACCAACAAGGCGGCGGCCGAGATGCGGAGTCGTCTCGAGTCCATTGCGGGTCCCGGCGCGCGTTCCATGTGGGTGATGACGTTCCACGCGTTTTGCGTGCGCGTGCTCCGCTCCGAGGCGCACCGGCTTGGCTACACGCGGAACTTCACGATCTATGACGACGACGACAGCAAGCGCATGCTCACATCGGTCATGGTCGAGCTCGATATTGACCCGAAGCGCTATCCCCCGAAGATGATCTCCGGGCACATCTCTTCGGCGAAGAACGAACTTGTGCTGCCGGGCGCATATGCGGCCAAGGCCGTCATCCCGCCGGAGAAGATGGCCGCGAAGGTGTACCCCCTCTATGAGCAGCGCTTACGGGCCGCGAACGCGATGGACTTCGATGACCTGCTCGTGAACGCGTGGCGGGTGTTCAGTGAGTATCCCGAGGTGCTCGCTTCCTATCAGGACCGCTTCCGCTATATCCACGTTGACGAGTACCAGGACACCAACCACGCGCAGTACTCGATCGTGAACCTGCTCGCGGCGAAGCATCGCAACCTCATGGTCGTCGGTGACGACGACCAGTCGATCTACTCATGGCGCGGCGCCGATATCCGCAACATCCTCGAGTTCGAGCGCGATTACCCCGATACCGCGGTCATCAAGCTCGAGCAGAACTATCGCTCTACGGCGACCATCCTGGCGGCCGCGAATGCCGTGGTGGCGAACAACGCCGGCCGCAAGCCGAAGACGCTTTTCACCGCGAACGTCGGCGGCGAGGCGATCACCCGCTACTATGCCACCGACGAGCGTGACGAGGCCCGCTTCGTTGCGCAGGAGACCGAACGGTTGCTGCGCGAGGAACATCGCTCGTACGCGGACTTCGCGGTCTTCTATCGCACGAATGCTCAGTCGCGCGTGCTTGAGGACATCTTCCTGCGTGCCGGCGTGCCGTATCGTCTCGTCGGCGGTACGCGCTTCTTCGAGCGCGCCGAGATTCGTGACGCGATGGCATGGCTGCGGGCGACCGTGAATCCTGCCGATATCCAGTCGCTTCGGCGCGTGATGGATAAGCGTCCCGGCATCGGCAAGACGACGATCGAGACGCTGCAGAGCTGTGCGTACGAGGATGCAATCACGCTCTCCGAGGCGATATCGCGCTGCTCGGCCGAGGAGTGGGTGGGCGGGGCGTCGCGCAAGCGCGTGGAGGATCTCTCGGCGGCGCTCGATGCGGCACGCGCGCTTGAAGCACCGTCGCTTCGCGAGCGCGTCGAGGGCATCATCGCGCACTCAGGACTCATTTCGGTTCTCTCCGCTGAAGGAACACTTGAGGCCCAGGGCCGTGCCGAGAACATCCAGGAGTTCTTCGGCGTCGTCGGAGAGTACGACGAAACGCACGAGGATCCCGCGGAGCGCACGCTCGAGGCGTTTCTCGAATGGATCGCTCTCCGCACCGACCTCGACCAACTTGCTGAGGATGACCGCTCGGTCACGCTCATGACGCTGCATACCGCCAAGGGTCTCGAGTTCCCGGTGGTCTTTCTCGTCGGACTCGAAGACGGCATCTTCCCGCACATGAACAACATCTTCGATCCGCAGGGTCTCGAAGAAGAGCGTCGGCTCATGTACGTGGGTATCACCCGCGCCCGCGAGCGGCTCTATCTGACGCATGCGGCGTCGCGGCAGATCTATGGCCAGACGCAGTCGAACGCTCCGAGCTGTTTCATCGGCGAGATCCCGGACGAGCACCTCAAGACAGAGGGCCTCGGCTCCGCCGGCTTCGGTGGCGCCGCGCCCGGTCGCGGTCGGGGTGACCGCGGCGGTTCCATGCGCTGGAGCGCGGACCGCGTGCAGCCCGCAGAAGGGCGCGTGTTCGGCTCGGGTACGAAGGCCGCGCGCAAGGTCGAGGAGAAGCTCGAACTCGCCGCAGGCGACGTTATCGAGCACAAGACGTTCGGCCGCGGCACTGTACTCGAAGTCGCGGGCGATAAAGTCAGCGTGACCTTTGCGGGTCTCGGGACGAAGAAGCTCCTTATGGGGTACGCTCCGATACGCAAGGTGCAGGGCTGACAGCGAGCGCACGGGAGGAGACCGATGGGCCCCATTCTCGTATTCGGACACAAGAATCCCGATAACGACTCGATCTGCTCCGCGGTCGCGTACGCGCATCTCAAGAATCTGACTGATACGGAGAACGTCTACGTTCCAGCGCGTCTCGGTCCGGCGCCGATCGAGACGCAGTGGGTATTCGATCGATTCGGCGTGGATCTTCCGGCCGAGGTTGCGCACGTCTTTACCCGTGTACGTGACGTCATGACCGAGGATGCCGTGAGCATTCCGCCTGACGCGACCATGCTCGATGCCGGTCGCCTCATGCGCACCCACGGCGTGCGGGCGCTTCCGGTTGTCGAGGAGGGCGTCGTCAGGGGGCTCATCAACGTCTCCATCCTGGCGGAGCTCTATATCGACGAGACCGATGTGCGCGGATTCGAGGCGCTGCCGGTCACGGTCGGTCACCTTGCGTCGGCACTCAGCGGCACGATCCTCGCCGGTGATTCCAGCGATCTGCTTTCGGGCGGTGTGCTTATCGGCGCGATGGAGCCTGACAGCATGATTGCGCGCATCAAGCCCGGTGACACGCTCGTTCTCGGTGACAGGAAGCGAACGCAGCCGCTGGCGCTTGACGCAGGGGTCGCGTGTCTCGTGGTGACCGGTGGCTTTGTACCCGGGGCGGAGGTCCTTGAGCGTGCCTCGGCGAGAGGCGCTGCAGTCGTCTCTACCGCTCACGACACGTACGCCGCGGCGCGACTCGTGAACCTCAGCCACCCTGTCGGTGGACTGATGGACACGGCGATGGTGCTCGTCGGGCCCGACATGCTGCTGTCCGAGGTGACCGAGGACCTTGTCGAGTCACCCCATCGCGAGGCGGTCGTCATCGATGAGTGCGGGGCACTCGCCGGTATGATCACGCGAACGAACCTTGCGCGAGGCTTGCGCAGGCGAGTCATCCTCGTCGATCACAACGAGCTTTCACAGTCAGCTCCGGGTGTTGCGGAGGCGGCTGTCCTTGAGATCATCGACCACCACCGCGTCGGTGACGTTCAGACTGCTGCGCCGATCCTCTTCCTGAACCTTCCGGTGGGCTCGACGGCCACGATCGTCGCAGAGCGGTACCGGGAGACCGGGGTCGAGATGCCGCACTCGATGGCAGGGCTGCTCCTGGCGGCGCTCCTGACCGACACAGTGTTGCTCAAGTCGCCAACGACGACGGATACCGACCGCGCTGTCGCTGCGAGACTAGCAACGGCGCTCGATCTTGATGCGGGTGACTTCGGCATGGAGATGTTCCGTGCACGTTCCTCGGGTCGGGTATTCTCCGCTTCGGAGGCGATCCGCGCGGACCTCAAGGAGTACCGTAGCGGCGACGCGGTCATCGCAATCGGGCAGATCGAGACGGTCGACGCCGCCGAAGTGCTGGAGCATCGTTCCGGGATCATCGGAACGATGGCCACGCTTCGAGAGGCGCGCGGCTACGACCTTCTCATGCTGATGGTCACCGACGTCGTTCGCGAGGGGAGTGAGATCGTGGCCGTCGGCCGCGTGCGACTCGCCGAACGGGCGCTTGGTATCGATCTGGAATCGGGTTCGGCGTGGATGGATGGCATTCTGTCGCGAAAGAAGCAGGTTGCGGCACGCATGCTTGAAAGCACCGGGGGGTAAGCGTGGCGATGACTATCGGACCGAGGGAGTCGTGGCGCCGCGACACGCGCCCCGGCATTCTTGTCGTCCTCTCAGGAATCGCGATCGTGTGCTTCGGCGGCCTCTGGGCGATGCTGACCTTCTGGCCTCGCCTGGTCGCATTCGACCATGCGGTTTCCGCAACGATTCGCTCAATGGCGAATCCGATTACCGATACGGTTGCCGTGGCACTCACCACATTCGGCGGAGTCACGATCATGACTGCTCTGACCATCGCCGTCTGTGCCTGGTTCCTCTGGCGAAACATGCGGGCCGAGGCGATGCTGCTGGGCGTGACGATGATACTCGGTCCGTCGCTTGGGGCGATCATCAAGCCCATCGCGGGTCGCCTGCGTCCGGCAATCGAGTATGCCAGGATTCCTCAGCCATCCTCGCTGAGCTTTCCCTCGGGTCACGCGATAGGGGCGTTCCTCTTCTTTGGCACGCTTGTGTTCCTTGTGTTGACCGTCGAGGAGCGTCTCCGGCTCCGTGACAAGGTCCTCATCTCGACGGTATGCATCGCATTCATCGTCGCGGTGTCGCTCTCTCGCGTGTATCTCGGCGTTCACTATCTGGGAGATGTCCTCGGCGCGTGGCTCCTCGGCGGCGCCATCATGACGCTCACGACGGGGGCGTATATCCTCAAGACGAGCGATCGAGGTAGCGGCTCCTAGAGCGCGCGGGGTAGCGTGACCCGTACCGTCGTGCCCGAGCCGGGCTCGGATACGATCTCGAGTGAACCGCCGGTGCGCTCGACGACGTGACGCACAAGCGTGAGCCCAAGTCCTGTGCCGCCGCTCTCACGCGTTCGCGCGCGATCGACACGATAGAAGCGCTCGAAGACCCGCGGCAGGTCCTCCGGCGGTATCCCGATACCGGTATCGGTGACTGAAAGTGTCACGGAGTCGGTGTCGGCGAAGACGGTGATCTTCACCCCACCGGACTCGGTGTAGGCGATGGCGTTTGCTAGCAGGTTGTCGAGCACGACCGCAACGTCGGTGCTGTCGGTGTGCACGTAGACATCCATGTTCTCGACGGCCAAGAGGTCCGCATCGAGGGACAGGTTTCGCGTGTTCGCGGCGCGCCGGTGTGCTGCGAGAGCGAGATCGATCGCTTGTCGCATGTCGGTCAAGCTTCCCTCGGAGGTCGTGCCCTCGAGCCGTGAGAGGTCGAGGAGGTCGAGCACGAGCTGCCTGAGGCGCGCTGCCTCCGCCTGGATCTGTCCGAGAAACGCGAGCGCCTGCGTGGTATCACCGTCGGATGCCGCGTGGGCCGCAGATTCTGCGAGGAGCAGGATTCCGGTGGTCGGTGTCTTGAGCTCGTGTGACGCGTTCGCGACGAAGTCCCGCCGCACGCTATCGAGCCGCATCCGGTCTGTGATATCGGCGACGACTACCAGGTGGCGCCCCGCCCTCTCTGCCGCATCAAGTGGCACTACGGTCATGCGCAGGTAGCGCTGGAGCGGATCCGGGCCGATTTCGCGAACAACCGGCGTACTGGAACTCAGCGCATCAATGATTGCGGCAGAGAGCGACGCCGGGAGCCCGACATCGTCGATTCTGCGACCGCGGATGTCTTCGCTGGAGGTCCTGAACATCGTCGACGTCGCGCGGTTCATGAGCCGAATCTGCCGGCCATCGAGCAGCAGGACCGCATCGTCGAGCCCATCAAGCACGGTTCGAAGACTGCGCTGTTCGCTCTCGAGCTCGCCGATGCGCGTGCGCATCTGCGCGCGGAGCTGCGCAAGCGCTGCTGAGAGAGGCTCAAGTGCTCCGAGCTCGGCGGGTACGCTGGAGGTCAGGTCGCCAGCTGCCATCGCGCACGCTGCGTCAGCGAGCCGCTCGACCGGTCGTGCGGTGCTTGTCGCAGAACGCACCGCGACCGCGAGCGCGAGGACGACAGAGAGCGCGAGCAGCAGGAGGCCCGTCTTTCGCGCATCGGCCGAAAGTTCCTGGATTCTCGCGAGTGACTCTGAGACCCGAAGTGCGACGCGTTGGCCGTTGTAGGTGGCGGGAACCGCAACGTACATCTGCTCGATACCCTGGGTTGCCGAGCGCCGCACGTCACGTCCGACGTTGCCGGCGAGTGCCGCGATGATCTCAGGTCGGTCGCCGTGATTGCCCATCACCGCCGGATCCCCCTCGCTGTCCGCGAGTACGGTGCCGTCGGCGGCGATGATCGTCATGCGCAGGTCAGTGCGGGCCACCAGTCTACTCACGGTCTGTTCGGGTGCGGCGGAAGACTCCGCAACCACGAGCACACCGGCCTGCGCCACGCTTTGAAGGTGCGCCTGCTGTTGCTCGATGATGGTGTCGGTGAGCGGACCGTAGAGACTCCACGCCCAGGCGCCCGCGAGGACGCTCACGACGATGACGTACCCGAGAACGAGTCGCAGGCGGTATGAGTCGATTCGCCGCGCGAGGTGCGTCATGAGGGCGTTTCTCCGGTCTTGGGAATGGTTTCGAAGCGGTAGCCCACTCCATGCACTGTGTGGACGTAGACGAACGCTGACGGCTCCTCAACGGCCTGCCGGAGCCGACGGATGTGGACATCGATCGTTCGCGAGGAGGGGAGGAAGTCGTAGCCCCAGACTTCGCTTGCGAGGCGCTGCCGTGACATGAGGAGTCCGGGGTTCGACGCGAGCGCGACCAGCAGCTGGAATTCCTTGAGGCGCAGACGTGCGGGCTGGCCTGCGACGGTCGCCCGGACCTGAGATGGCTCGATCACGAGGTCGCCGGTCTTGATGATCTTCTCTTCGGTGAGTACCTGGCGCTCACGAACGCGGCGGAGATTCGATCGTACGCGCGCGAGCAGTTCCTCCATCGAGAACGGCTTGGTTATGTAATCGTCGGCGCCGGCATCGAGGCCGCGTACCTTGTCACGCTCCTGGTCGAGCGCGGTCACCATGATGATCGCGACATCCTTGTCTCTGCGACGGAGCTCCTCGGCAAACACGTAGCCGTCGATTCCGGGCAGCATGAGATCCAGGAGGATGAGATCGGGGAGCTCAGCCAGCGCGATCTGCAGCCCTTCGGTACCCTCGGCGGATGTGAGCGTGTCAAATCCCGCCCTATGCAGGGCGTACTCCACCGTCTGGCGGATGATCGGGTCGTCTTCAACGATGAGTACCTTTGACACGTCGCCTCCGTGAGGTCGTTTCCGGTGCTGCGCACATAATGACGCGCCCGTCTCGTGATTCATATAGGTGTAACAAACGTTTCACAATAATGGACCGAAGTTTTACAGGCGTGCAACCACTTGAGGTCGACAGGTCCGTACGATAGTCGTGTCCGGCAACCGATGTCGGTCAAGCAACGCATTCGACACGAGGAGAGGGATCAGACGTTGAAGAAGCTTGTTGCGTTCGGTTTGATCGCGGCCCTGGCACTGGGCGCGTTCGGGCTCGTAGGTTGTGGCAAGAAGGCTGCGGACACCGGCTCGACCGGCACCACCTCCGAGAAGCCTGCGGAGTCTGAGCTGACCGGCACGATCAATATCGAGGGCTCTGACACCATGGTGAACCTCTCGACCGCGTGGTCGCAGAAGTTCATGGAGGAGAATCCGGGCGTCATGGTTGCCGTCAAGGGCGGCGGCTCCGGAGCGGGCATCGCATCGCTTATCAACAAGACGGTCGACTACGCGAACGCATCCCGTGAGATGAAGACCGAAGAGATCGATCAGGCGAAGGCCAATGGCGTGAACCCGGTCGAGCACACGGTCGCGCGTGACGGTATCGCGGTCATCGTAAATCCCGCCAACACGGTTGCGGACCTTTCCATCGAGCAGCTCGGCAAGATCTACCGTGGCGAGATCAAGAACTGGAAAGAGGTCGGCGGCGCTGATAAGGCGATCGTCATCCTCTCCCGCGACTCGTCTTCGGGCACGTACGAGTACTTCAAGGAGGCCGTTGTCGGCAAGGAGAAGAACTACGCTTCGAGCGCGAAGCTTCTCCCCTCGACGCAGGCCATCGTCGACGAGACTGCAGCGAATGATGCCGCAATCGGCTACGTGGGCGTCGGCTACATCGCGCCGAGCATCAAGGTCGTCAAGGTTGAAGGAGTGGCTGCGTCGGTGGCTGCGGTCCTCGACAACACCTACAAGATCAGCCGTGGCTTGTACATGTACAGCAATGGAGCGGTTGATGGTGCAATGAAGGCCTTCCTCGATTGGACACTCAGTGCCGAGGGTCAGAAGATCGTGCAGGACGAGGGCTTTGTCCCGGTCCAGTAGGACGAGACACATACTATGACGGTGACTCCCACCACTAAGGCGGGACGGCACCTCGGCCGTGCGACTCGACGTCGCGCGGCCGAGGCCGTTGTCCGCACACTCGTTTATGCAGCCGGTTTGCTGTCGATCGTGATCCTTGCGGCGATAGCGATCTTCTTGTTTGTCGAGGCGCGCAAGGCGATCAACGAGGTTGGCCTCGGCACCATGCTGACGGCCACATCCTGGTTCCCGACAGGCACGCCCAAGATCTTCGGATTCCTCCCCCTCATTGCTGGTTCACTCAGTGTCACGGCTGTGGCACTTGTTGTCTTCGTTCCGATCGGGATCGGTTCTGCCATCTTCATCTCGGAGTTCTCGGCTGGCTGGTTCAAGGAGGCCATGAAGTCGGTCATCGAGTTCATGGCGGCCGTTCCGTCGGTCGTCTACGGCTTTCTCGGGGTTGCCGTGCTCATTCCGTGGGTGAAGGCGACTTTCAATCTGACGTCGGGAATGACCGCGCTCACCGGTGGCCTGGTGCTGGGCATCATGAGCCTGCCGACGGTCATCTCCATCTCCGAGGATGCGCTTCACGCCGTCCCGGACGCACTGCGGCAGGGGTCGCTCGCACTTGGTAACACACGCTGGCAGACGGTGTACAAAGTCGTCGTGCCCTCGGCAAGCTCCGGTATCTTCGCCGGGGTCATGCTCGGTCTGGGGCGCGCTATTGGCGAGACAATGGCCGTGCTCATGCTCACCGGCAACGCGGCTATCATCCCCACGAGCGTTCTAGAGTCCGTACGCACGATGACGGGTACGATCGCCGCCGAGATGGGCGAAGTCGTCTTCGGAGGCTTGCACTACTCGGTGCTGTTCGCTGTAGGTCTCGTATTGTTCGGGATCACGTTCGCTATCAACCTGGCTGCTGATCTTGTGCTTGAGCGCCAGCGGAAGCGGTGGCGCCGATGACCGCGCCGATGAGCAATAGGACCGGTCGCGCGCGTCGCGCGCGCGTGGTTGAGGGCGTCATGAAGGTAGTGACCGGCGCGTGCGTGGCTATGGTCATCGGAGCTGCACTCTTCGTGCTCGGGAAGATCATCGTGGCCGGACTGCCCGGTATCAGCCTCGAGTTCCTCTTCTCGAAGCCCGGCATGGGGATGCGCGCGGGCGGGATCTTCCCCGTCATCATGGGGACGCTCATGCTCGTGACGCTGACCGGCGTGCTCGTGCTGCCGCTTGGCGTCATGGCAGGTATCTACCTGTCCGAGTACGCCCCGAAGAACCTTATGACGAGGATCGTTCGGCTCTCGATTGCGAACATGGCTGGTGTGCCGTCGATCGTCTACGGCCTCTTCGGACTTGCCGTGTTCGTGCTGCTCATGCAGATCGGTAAGTCGCTTCTTGCATCGGCGCTGACGCTTACGTGTCTCACGCTGCCGGTCATCATCACGACGACCGAGGAGGCGCTACGGCAGATTCCCGCCGACTTGCGTCAGGCGGCGCTTGCGCTTGGCGCCACGCGGTGGCGGGCGATCTCGAAGGTGGTGCTCCCTGCAGCCGCACCCGGTATCGTCACGGGTTCGATCCTCGGGCTCTCCCGGGCGGCGGGTGAGACGGCACCGATCCTTGTCACGGGCGCTGCATTCTTCTTGCCGAAGCTTCCCGACTCGGTCACGTCGCAGTACATGTCGCTGCCGTATCACCTCTACGTCCTGGCGACGCAGGTTCCCAACGTACCCCCGGAGATCACCTGGGGCACGGCATTCGTGCTTGTGGTCGGCGTCAGTATCGTGAGCATGTTTGCCGCAGCCTGGCGGTCAGCCCAAAGGAAGAAGGTCAAGTGGTGATGTCAGCTGTACTCGAGAAGGCCGTCATGGACGTCCCCTTCGGTTCGCTCGAGCAGGTGCGGAGCTCGGCGAGCAGTGTCGAGGCGGTATCGGGAAGCTTCGCGCTTGTCGATGTCTCGGTCGCCTACGGCAGCGAGATGGTCATCGAGGGTGTCAACATGCTTGTCCCCTCGCGCGCTGTCACGGCGCTCATCGGGCCGTCGGGATGCGGGAAGTCGACGCTGCTTCGCTGCCTCAATCGCATGAACGACGAGATCGGTGGCGTACGGGTAGGAGGGACCATCACGCTTGACGGGCTCGACATCTACCAGAAGGGTGTCGATCCGGTCGACCTGCGGACGCGCGTCGGGCAGGTCTTCCAGCGTCCGAACCCGTTCCCGATGTCGATCTATGACAACGTCGCCTTCGGGCCGCGCACGCAGGGCCTTCGCAAGCGAGAAGAACTCGATGAGATCATCGAGTCGTCACTTCGGGATGCGGCGCTTTGGGAAGAGGTCAAGAACCACCTCAAGAAGCATGCGTTCGAGCTGTCCGGAGGCCAGCAGCAGCGTCTCTGTATCGCTCGCGCGCTCGCTACGAAGCCCGAGGTGCTCTTGATGGACGAGCCGGCTTCGGCGCTCGATCCCATCTCGACGCAGCAGATCGAAGACACTATCGCCGAGCTGAAGAACCTTGTGACGATCGTCATCGTCACTCATAACATGCAGCAGGCGGCCCGCATTTCGGATCAGACGGCGTTCATGCTCCGTGAATCGATGGACCAGCCGGCGCATCTGGTGGAGGTCGGCGACACGAAGCGGATGTTCACCAATCCTGAGGATAAGCGGACCGAGTCGTACATCACCGGACGGTTCGGGTAGTCAGGATTGTGTCGGTAACGTAGAACGACCCGCCTGGGGGGAGGCGGGCCGTTCCTATTTTCCAGGTAACCCCGGAAATCAAACGTGGTGCGTGGGGGACGCACCACGTTCTGTCGAGCGGCGTCCCCGCCTCCGAGGGGGGGGGGAGGAATTGGAAGCGGGTCGCACTACTCGAGAATGTATAAGCAACGCGTGTGCCAAAATCTCGAGTAGAATCGAGGCAATCGAAATCGGAGGCTGCAATGGAACGCGTTTGGTTGCCGGCGCTTGGCAGGGACGTTTCGCGCATCGCGCTTGGCACCTGGTCGATGGGTGGCTGGATGTGGGGCGGGGCCGATAATGCGAGTGCACGGGCGACGATTGCGAGCGCTCTCGACTCGGGCATCGACGTCATCGACACGGCGCCGGTCTACGGTTTCGGGTTGTCCGAGGAGCTTGTGGGCGATGTCTTGGCCGAGCGTGGTGTGCGCGAGGATGTCGTCATCGCCACGAAGCTCGGGATGTCGTGGGACGATACGCGAACGCCATGGCGAGACTCCTCGGCGAAGCGCATCCGCGAAGAGGTGCACGCCTCGCTCCGGCGGTTGCAGACCGACTACATCGATCTCTATCAGGTCCACTGGCCCGACGCTGCAGTTCCTCTCGAAGAGACGTCCGCCGCGCTGACGGCGCTCGTTCACGAGGGGCTCGTTCGCACCATCGGTGTCTGCAATTACTCGGTCCCGGAGATGGAGACGTTCGCACGCGGAGGGCGTCTCGAAGCGTCTCAGTTCCGCTACAACCTCTTCGAGCGCGCTCCGGAGGTAGATACCCTACCGTTCTGTCGCGAGCGCGGTCTCGCGACGCTGGTATACAGCCCGCTTGCTCGCGGTCTGCTGACTGGCACAATGACCGCCGAGCATGAGGCGACCGATGAAGCGCGCCGAGGCGAGATGTTCCACGGGGAGTCTTTCGGGCGGCACCTCGCTGTTGTCGCGAGCCTCGACGAGTTCGCGCAGAGAGAGTACGGGCGTCGGGTGATACACCTGGCGATCCGGTGGTTGCTCGATCAGCCCGGCATGACGATCGCGCTATGGGGCGCTCGAAAGCCGGAGCAGCTGGATGCCGTGGTTGGCGTTGACGGGTTCTCGCTCGACGATGCCGCGATGAGCGCCATTGACAGCATTATCGCGACCGGATTAGGTGATGAGCTCAGCGCTGGAGGACACTAGCAGCGTTCCTCGCCGGCTTCGCACAGCAACGATGGTCGTGCGAGTAAGACGAGCGAGTAGGCGAGGAGTACCACCGCGCCGGCGGTGACAGCATACGATGGACCGATCAGGTCGCCGAGCCAGCCGAAGAGCAGCGCTCCAAACGGCATCATGCCCATGAAGGCGAGCACGAAGAGTGACATCACGCGTGCCCGAAGCTCGGGCGGGACGGCCGTCTGCAGGTTTGTGTTGACGCTCGAAACGCAGGCCAGGAAAGCGGCACCCATCACAGTGAGTATCGCCGCTGTGAGCAACGTCGAGCGAGAAACTGAAAGCGCGAAGCCGCCGAGAGCGAGTACCGTTATCCCGAAACGCACGATGGCCTCGCGGCGAACCGTTCCCGAGAGGCTTGCGACACCGAGCGCACCGGCGAGCGCGCCCAGCCCGTTGGCCGCCATGAGCACCGAGTAGCCGGTGCTCGATACGTGGAGCGTCTGGACGGCGATTGCAGGCAACAGCGTCGAGAACGGCATTCCGAAGACGGAGATGAACACCATCGTAAGAAGGTGCATGCGCACGCGTCGGTGCTCGGCAGCGTACTTGAGCCCCGCAAGCAGCATCTGCACCGGCTTCTCACGTGGCCCCTTGGTCGCTCCATGCTGCTTCGGCCGGATGATGACCAGTGCCCAGATCACAAAGAGGAAGCTTGCGGCGTTCACATAGAACACCTCGGTGATGCCGTCGCTCTGATTGCGACCGAATATCGCGATGACCGCTGCCGCGGCCATCGGGCCGATGAGGCGTGCCGCGTTGAACTGCGCTGCGTTGAGTGCGATCGCGTTCATGAGTGTCTTCTTCGGCACAAGGTCGGGCGTCATAGCCTGCCAGGCAGGCGCCATAAAAGCAGACGCGATACCACCGAGGAGGCTCAAGCCGTAGACCCAGGCGATGGTGACATGTCCGAGGGAAGCAAGCGCGCCGAATGCCGCGGCCTGGGCCATCAGCACGATCTGTGTGGCAATCAGGAGCTTGCGCCGATCGACGTGGTCGGCGAGCGCGCCCGTGAAGATGATCAGGAAGAATACGGGAGCGCCGGAGAGGAAGTTGACCGTTCCGAAGGCGCTCGACTTGCCGGTCAGGTTGTAGACGAGCCAGCCGAGCGCGGTCATCTGCATCCAAGAGCCGACGTTGGAAAGCAGCGCGCCTGAGAAGAAGAGCGTGAAGTCGCGGTGTTTGAACGACTCGAAGGTGCGCACGCGACCGAGCGCGCCCTGGGGTGCACCCGCGGCGTCAGCTTCAAGGGTGGGCGTGTCAGCGGGCGGTGCGAGAGGGTAGCGGTCGTCGTCGTGTCCGGGTGTGCGTGTCATGCTCGCAGAACCTCGTTCGGTTTGGGAAAAGAGTGCTGCCCCGATCCACGACCGGGGCAGCACCGTACAGACGTGTTAGCCGAGTATACGACTTACCCGCAGATGATGCGCATGGCCTCCTCGCGCTGCACATCCATGACGTACGTGATGCCGGAGACCCTCGATGCCTCTTCCGTCAGCGCGAATACGTCACCGCGACCAATGGATGCGAGGTCGAACTTGCGGCTGCCGCTCATGAACTGCTGCAGGCCGACTTTGAGCTTGTCGCTAAACGTGTAGAGCGCGATTGCGCCAAGGGGCATCTTGTCGACTTCGGCTCCGTACTTGGCCTTGAGGGTCTCGTACGACACGAAGATCTCCTCTTTCGAGCCGCCGAACTCCGAGACGGTCTTGGGAAGGTTCTGCTCCTTCATCCAGATCTCGATGTTCTTGCCAACGAAGCCCGGAATCATAAGCGCACGGCCCATGCAGACGGCCCTCGTGTGTGGGGCGCCCATGGCGAGGACCTTGTAGATGTGATCCTCGGTGGAGAAGCCACCAGCGATGGCGATATCGGGAATGTACGCGCCGTCGCACTCGCGCAGCTTGTTGATGAGCTCGTTCGTCATGCACTGCAGGTAGAACGTCGGCGTGCCCCACTCTTCCATCATGCGCCACGGGCTCATGCCGGTGCCGCCGGGCGCGCCGTCGATGGTGAGCAAGTCGATGCGAGCGTTGCTCGACCACTTGATGGCCATCGCAAGCTCGCGCATGCCGTACGCGCCCGTCTTGAGCGTGACGCGCTTCGCACCGAGCGCGCGCAGGCGGGCGACCTCGGCGTAGAAGCCCTCCTCGTCGATGAAGCCGAGGCGAGAGTGGCGCTCGAACTGCCGGATGGCACCGTCGCGGAACGCGGCCTGGATGGCCGGGTCGCTCGGGTCGGGCGTCAGCAGGTAACCGCGGCTTTGAAGGTCGAGCGCGCGCTCGAGCGAGTTGACCTTGATCTCGCCGCCGATGCACTTGGCGCCCTGACCCCACTTGAGCTCCATCGTCTCGACACCGAGCTTCTCGACGACGTACTCTGCAACGCCGAGGCGGGTGTCCTCGACGTTCATCTGCACGAGGATGTCACCGTAGCCCTCGTGGTAGCGGCGGTAGTTCTCGATGCGGCGCTCCATGTCCGGTGCCTTGGTGACTTTGCCGTTCGCGTCACGCTCGAGGCCCGGATCGATGCCGCAGACGTTCTCGCCGCACACGAGTGAGATGCCGCTGATGGCCGCGCCGACGGCGAAGTGTTCCCAGTTCTTGCGTGCGATCTCGGTTGAACCGAGCGCACCGGTGAAGATCGGTACGCGCATCTTGACCTTATTCACGTCGCCGAAGATGGTCTCGGTGTTCGCGTTCGGGAAGAGCGTGTTATCGGAGTCTCCCACGGCCCCGCCCGGAAGGCCCTCGGCACCAAGGGCATAGCCCATGATGTTGAGGTGCGAGTAATCGATCGGGTAGTCCTTATCGCCGCCCGACGTGACTTCGCCGAAGGGACCAGGGTAGATGACCTCCCTGCCGCGGAACGACGCCTTGAAGATCTCGCAGTTGCCGCGGCACCCGTCGATGCATCGCGTACAGATGCCCGAGGCGGGTGCCACGTCCCGGGAGCGGTTCGAAGTCTGCGTGGCGTCGTTTGCGTTCGGTCGCTGCATGGTCATGGAAAACCCCCGACTTTCATGAAGACCCCTCACGGGGCCTGCCGATTTCGGCTATCGTAACGTATCGGAAACATGAGAGAAATGCCCGCGCAATACAAAACCGTGCAAGCCGAGGAGGAGCGATGCCCCAGCAGTTGCGGTCCGAGGTCGTGAAGGCGATCAAGGATCAGAAGATCGAGTTCATCCACCTGTGGTTCACCGATGTGCTCGGCTTCCTGAAATCGTTCACGATCGACGTGGAGGAACTCGACCTGGCGATGTCCGAGGGGATGGGCTTTGACGGCTCATCGATCCAGGGTTTCGCCCGGATCCAGGAGTCCGATATGATCGCGCTCCCTGACCCGACCACGTTGCAGATCCTGCCGTGGCGGCAGAAGGGTGCGCTCGTCGCGACGATGTTCTGCGACATCATGCGACCCGAGGGCGGCTACTACGAGGCGGATCCGCGCTTCGTGCTCCGTCGTAACCTCGAAAAGGCCAAGGAGATGGGCTTCGAGCTCTTCATCGGCCCCGAGCTGGAGTACTACTACCTCAAGAGCGACACAGAGCTTGAGGTGCTCGATCACGCGACCTATTTCGACCAGACCACGCGGGATCTCGCGATCGACCTTCGCAAGGACACCGTTCGCGCCCTCAAGCGCTTCGGCATCCAGGTCGAGTACAGCCACCACGAGGTCGGTCCCAGCCAGCACGAGATTGATCTGCGCTACTGCGCGGCGCTCAAGATGGCCGATAACGTCATGACCTACCGGGTCGTCGTCAAAGAGATCGCGCAGGAGAACGGCGTCTACGCGACGTTCATGCCGAAGCCGCTCTTCGGTGAGGCCGGAAGTGGCATGCACGTGCACCAGTCGCTCTTCAAAGACGGCCGCAACGCGTTCTACGATGCTGATGATCCTCACCACCTGTCGGCGACGGCCAAGTCGTACATCGCCGGCATCCTCGCGCATGCGCGTGAGATCTGCGCCGTCACGAATCAGTGGGTCAACAGTTACAAGCGGCTCGTTTCAGGCTACGAGGCGCCCGTCTACATCTGCTGGGCGCACCGGAACCGCTCGGCGCTTGTCCGCGTTCCGATGTACAAGCCCGGCAAGGAGAACGCGACCCGCATCGAGCTGCGTTCGCCGGACCCGGCGTGTAACCCGTACCTGGCTTTCTCGGTCATGCTGGCAGCAGGTCTCGATGGTATCGAGAAGGGTCTCACGCTTCCGGCCGACGTCACCGACGACGTATACGAGATGTCCGAGAAGGAACGCGCCGCGGTGGGAATCGAGCAACTGCCGGGCGATCTTGACGAGGCCATCCGCGAGATGGAGAGGAGCACACTCGTCCGCGAAGCGCTCGGCGATCAGGTCTTCGAGTGGTTCCTGCTCAACAAGAAGGCCGAGTGGGCCGCGTACCACCAGCGCGTCACGCCGTTCGAGATCGAGGAGTACCTTCCGCTTCTCTAGGGGAGCACGCCTACAAGAAAACGAGGGCCGCCGGAGGAATCCGGCGGCCCTCGTTTTCTATACCGCGGATTCGACATGTGCCGGTTCGATGCCGCTGCATGCCGTTCGTCAGATAGAACTCACTGTAGAAGCGCACAAAGCCGAGATAATCGGTAGCAATTGAAGTATGAACGGTAGTTGATGGGGGTGAATGTGATGGCCACGCTCTGCACGTACGCCGCGACCTGTCCGGTCTTCACGACGGGGCTTGGTCCTCTGCCGCATCTCGGCATCAAGTATCGCCGGGCGTATTGCAGGGGCGGCTGGAGTGAGTGTGCGCGTCACCTGCTGGCAGACACGGTCGGGAGTGACAGCGTCCCGGCGACGCTCCTACCGAGCCAGCGCAATCAGATCGTTGAAGTGGTGGCCCACGCCGTTTCCTGAGCCTTCGGGCGAGCGTCGATTATCCCCAGTGGCCCCGCCGAACACGTGCGGGGCCACAGGTTGCACTAGAGTGGGTTGGTGTGGCCCGACCGTGTGATCGCGACCGGAATGCCGTCGAGCGTCTTCGGCAGCGCGCTCAGTATGTCAGGTGCGTCGCTGTCGAGGCCGATGATGATGGCGGGACGACCGTCGTCGGTACGCCCGACTCCCGCTGAGAGTACCCCTCGTAGCGTCATGAGTCTGCCCGCGTGCTTCGTGAGCACGGCCTCGGGGCGTGACCGGCTGTCATCGCGGGGTAGCCGAGCGCCCGCGGAGGTGCGTATGCGAGTGAACCACTCCGAGAGAGCCGACATGCGCGGTGTCCCTTTCTGGCGGTGCTGCGACAAGGGAATCATCCCACATCAGGCAAGCTCCATCACACGCTCACTCGACGGTGCCAAGACTCCGACCCCAGCCATGTGCGGTTATTGCCGAGTTCAGCTGATCGCACAGTCGCTCACGCGTGTAGTATCCGGGCGGCAGCAGGTTCACGATACCGAGTACTTCCTCGGTCATATCGACAAGTTCTGCGCGGACGATGAAATCGAGACGCAGTACGCGTCCGTTCTCGCGAAAGAGCGTCTCGATGAGACGTTGGAGACTCTCATGATCGTCAGTTGTCGGCATTCGGGCATTGTGGCGGAAGCTGGCGATACGCGCTACTTGCCGAGAACCGGATCGACTGCAAGGTCGTCGAATGCCGCCTTCGACTGGTTCCATGTGCGCAGTCCGGCGGATCCGCTCGAGAACGTCGCATCATCGAACTCCATAACGACCAGGCCATCGACCTTGATGATCTGGTGAGTCCCGACGACGGACACTTCGATCTTGTGGTCCACACGGTAGATGTTGAATCCCTTGGGCATGGAAACTGTCTTGAGCGGCCCGGACTCCTTGCCGGCGGTGACCGTGCGCACCACGAATTTGTTGCCGAGGCCCGGGTCGAACTGGAAGCAGTAACCAGAGATATTGGCCGCTCCATCCGCACGGTAATACACTCCGTACCCGGAACCAGACGTCAAGTTGGCGGTGACCGAAAGGTTGTAGTCCTTCCAGTCCTTTGAGCCGAAGGAGATCCGGTTCTGCGCGTCGGTGTATGACGGGACCAGCTTCCCATTCACGATCGACCACTTGCCCATGAGCGGCGTGAGCCCTGTCATGTCAGTGAAGTTCGATGAGAAGAGTGACTTCAAGCCCTCTGCATAGTGGATAGAGCACGCGAGCGTTCGCACCCCGTTGCTCTTTGGTTCCTGCCACACGTACACGCCCTTTGATGGGCATTGCGGAATGGCCTTCATGTAGTTCGTAGTGATGAGTTCGGCTATCGATGCGCTCGGACTCCCGGTTTCAAGCTGGAAGAGGTACTCGGCCCGCTCGGTGATCGTGCGGTTCGCGAGACAGGTAGTGGATCTAGCCTTGGCCGCGCTTGTCCTGACGACCGGAATGGCGATCAAAACGAGTGCTCCAAGGATGAGAACGACAATCATGAGCTCGACGAGCGTGAATCCGTCATTGCGTGGGGACCTCTGCGATTTCATCGTTCGGCCCTCGGTACGCCGTCTTGAACGGCAATAGACAGAGCATCAAGCCCGTGCGTGTCGGGGTTGGGGCATGAAATCACCATATCCTCCGGCGAGCCGCTCGTGACGTACGCCGCGCTGCTTGAGGGGCAGGTCACCGCGGTATCGATCTTGCCCGTCTCCTGCGCCTGAGCGGCGAGTGCCCAAAGACTCTCGATGCATGCGTCAGTCTGAGCGTCGGTATCCAAGACGCCCTCGCGTAAGGGGCGATCAATCGACGCCAGCGCGGCGAAGCGCGGCAATGCGAAGACCACCGCGAGTCCGAACACAAGGAGTGCGACGGCAAGTACGATGCGAAGCCGCTTCGACCTGCGCGCAGGATCGATGTCCGTCGCGTCGCTCGAGGCGGGCGTTTCTACATCGGGGGGAAGGTTGCGCTCGGCTGCCTCGATGGCGCATTCGGCGCAGTAGTGTGAGCCCGCAGTTCGCTCGTCATCCGTAAGGTCGTGGCCGCAGAGAGCGCACCGGTCGTTTTCAGGCACTATTCATCCCCCGTAGGTCGGTGAGACGAGTATTCGCGCTCCTTTGAGAGAGCGTCTCCATCATAGTGTCGGCATATCGAACAGCTGACTCAAGGTCGCTTGAGCATCAGGTGAGCCACGAGCGCACGGCGTCTTCAACACCGTCACGACCTGCGGAAACGACACTACTGAACCGCTCGGTAGCAGCATCGAGCCCGGCCAGCGCGAGAGGTACACGGGCGTTCTCTGCGAGCTCCTGTACTTTGGCCAGAAGGTCAACGCCACTGAGGTCGGCTGCATCTGAGGGTAGGGGATCGCCGTACATGAGCCCCGTGAGTGCCTTGTAGACGTCCGCACCGAACTTCGCCCAGTGAGCGGTGGAGACCACGAGCACGGGATTCGCGTCTCGCAGGCGTTCTGCCACTTCCCAGGCAACGGCGGTGTGCGGATCCATGAGGTAGCCGGTCTCGTCGAACACGCGGGAGATGACGCCGAGAGACTCGTCGTTGCTCACCCAATCGCCGATGAAGTGTTCGCGCATGAGACCGAAGGTCGCCCGGTCGACCTGGAAGCGGCCCTCAGAGGCGAGCGATGCCATCCACTCGCGTACACGGTCAGCGTCGGCGAGTTCGAAGAGGAGTCGCTCGAGGTTGGAGCTGATGAGGATGTCCATGCTCGGGCTCGGCGTGGTGACAAACCGTCGTCCGGAGATGTCGTAGGTGCCGGTTGCGATGAAGTCCGCCAGCACATTGTTCTCATTACTCGCGCAGAGTAGCTTGCCGAGCGGCACTCCCATCATCTTCGCGTAGTACGCGCCGAGTATGTTGCCGAAGTTGCCCGTGGGCACGCAGACGTCGATGGGCTCACCGGCGACCACGCCGCCGCTTGCCACCATATCCGCGTACGCGCTCACGTAGTACGTGATCTGCGGGAGGAGCCGTCCCCAGTTGATCGAGTTCGCCGAGGAGAGCTTGAGCGAGTGCGTCTCGTGGAGCTCGTTGTTGAACGCTTCGTCGCTGAATGCGGCTTTGACGGCGTTCTGGCAGTCGTCGAAGTTGCCGCGGACGCCGAAGACCCCGACGTTGTCGCCCCGTTGCGTCACCATCTGCTTGCGCTGGATGTCCGAGACGCCGTCTGCGGGGTAGAAGACGACGATTCGAGTGTGATCGCGGTCGGCGAAGCCCTCAAGTGCGGCTTTGCCGGTGTCGCCGGAGGTCGCCACGAGCACCAGGTAGTCATCGGCCAACGTGCCGGCGGCCTGCTGCACGGCGATCGCCTCGGAGAAGAAGAGCGGCATGCACTGGAGCGCCATGTCCTTGAACGCCGACGTCGGACCGTGCCAGAGCTCAAGGACGTGCAAACCCGGTACGACTTCTTCCACGGGAGCGATGCGGGAGTCATCCCACTGGGAGCCGTAGGCGGCGTTCATGAGTTCGAGGGTGCGCTCCGGCGCGACGTCCACACTGCACCAGCCGAACACGCGTGTAGCACGCTCCGGGTAAGAGAGATCTGACAGCGAGAGGATATCGTCAAGCGCGAGCGACGGGAGTGTTTCAGGCACGTAGAGGCCGCCGCCATTCGCGATGCCCTTGACGACGGCATCGGTGAAAGACGGCCGTGTGGTGTCGAGTCCGCGTGTGTCGCGGTAGCGTGTGGCTTCCATGCTGGGAATGGTAGCAGAGCGAGAAGGCCGATTGTGCGAGAATCTGGGCAATCGCACGATGGAAGGTGGGGTATGTGCAGGAGTTCATGAGCATCGTTCACGGCGACGGCCCGGTGGTGGCGGTTGCTCTGCACGCCGGCCATGATGTGCGCGATGAAGTGGCAGCGCTCATGGCCGTGGATAGCGCCGCACGGCTTCGTGAAGAGGATCCGGTCACCGACGCCTGGGTGCGCGTCGCTCCGACACACGTAACCGTTGCTCGTTCCCGATTTGAGGTCGACCTCAACAGGCCCCGCGCCCGCGCCGTGTATGGCGATGCCGAGGACGCCTGGGGCATCCAGGTGTGGCGTGAGCAACCGTTGCCTGTCGACGTGGCGCGTCGGTCACGGGCGGAGCATCGGGAGTTCTACGCGGCGATGCGTTCAGTACTCGATGCCAAAGTCGAGGAGTACGGCGGTTTCGTCCTTCTTGACCTTCACTCGTATAACCATCGTCGGGGTGGACCCGATGCGCCTGCTGCCGAGAGTGTCGAGAACCCCGGGGTGAACGTGGGGACCGGGACGTTGAGCCGACGCCGGTGGGGGTCGCTCGTTGACGGTTTTATGGGCGATCTTGCTGTTGGGCTCGGCGACGGAGCCGACGTGCGCGAGAACGTGAAGTTCCGCGGTGGCTATCTCGCGCGATGGGCCAACGATCGGTACCGTACCGGCTGTTGCCTCGCGATCGAGTTCAAGAAGACCTACATGGACGAGTGGACCGGTGAGCCTGACCCGGCGGCGTGTGCCCGGATAACGCAGGCATTACGCGGCACGATTCCGCTTCTGGAGCGGGCACTCGATTTCTCGCTTGAGCGCCTCAAGGACGAGGTACAGCCCCGATTGTGACCTTGTCGTGAAATCGCTTGTCATCAGGGGCAACGCTGGCTAGTCTTGAGCGGCTACACGAGCCATCAACGAATCTGGAGGGTGCTGTGCGCATCGGTTTCATGGTCAATGACATCGCCACCGAAGAAGCGGGTTACACAACGTCCCGCCTTGCTCTCGCCGCCATCAATCGCGGTCATGAGGCGTGGGTCATGTCGGCCGGAGACTTCGCTTACGACCCTGATGAGAAGATACGCGCGCGCGCCCGTCACGCACCCGGCGCCAAGTACACCTCGGGTGCGGCGTATCTCGCCGGCCTCCGGGGGCCGAAAGCGAAGGTCGATCGAATCACCGTCGACGACCTTGACGTTCTCGTGCTGCGGAGCAACCCCGCCGAGGAGGTCGGAAGCAGGCCCTGGGCGCAAAGCGCGGGTATCGAGTTCGGGCGCATCGCTATGCGCAACGGCGTGATCGTGCTGAACGACCCGAACGGCCTCGCGAAGGCGATGAACAAGATGTACTTCCAGCTGTTCCCCGAGGAGGTTCGCCCGAGGACGCTCATCACCCGCGATCGTGACGAGATCAAAGCGTTCGTGAAGGACGAAGGTGGTCGGGCGGTTCTCAAGCCGCTTCAGGGCTCCGGCGGGCAAGGCGTCTTCATGCTGGATCATGCCTCGAACAAGAACACGAATCAGATGGTCGAGGCACTCACACGCGACGGCTACGTCATCTGCCAGGAGTATCTCGAAGCGGCCGAGGAGGGCGATACCCGCCTCTTCATGATGAATGGCCAGCCGCTCCGCTATAAGGGCAAGTACGCTGCGTTCCGCCGCATTCGGCAGGGCGATGACATCCGGAGCAACGTGCACGCCGGCGGTAGTATCGCTCAGGCGGACATCACCGATGTGCACCTTCGCATCGCCGAGATCGTGCGGCCGAAGCTTGTGGCCGACGGGATGTTCCTTGTCGGTCTCGACATCGTGGGCAACAAGCTCATGGAGATCAACGTGTTCTCGCCGGGCGGGCTTGGAAGCGCGCAGACTTTCGAGAAGGTCAACTTCGCGAATGGCGTTCTCGATGCGCTCGTCCGCAAGGTGGAGTACGCGGCCCATTACCGGCGCAACTTCAGCAACATCCAGATGGCCACGCTCTAGCGCTTCGATGGCGCGGGGCTAAGTATCACCCTGGCTACGCTTGAGGGGAACGCGGAGTTTGACGACGGTGCCCACGGGTGTCGACCCGACTGAGACCGTCCCGCCATGACGTCCGGCGCGCGTGTGCATTCCGCGGAGCCCCATCGACGCCTCGGGAAGCTGCTCGAGGTCGGTAGCAGGCATACCCGTGCCGTTGTCGGTGACCTTCAGGACGAGCATGTCGCCGTCGATCTCGACGTTCGCTCCGACGTGCGTAGCGCCACCGTGTTCGACTGCGTTGCTGATCGCTTCCTCAAGGACGCACTGGAGGTCCCACCCTGTTTGCGCCGAGAGGGTCGGCATCGCGTCCGCTACGGCCAGGTCGACATCGATGTTGAGCCGGGCCGCCTGCTCGCGCGCCACGGACTCAAGCTGCGAGCGCAGCGGATCCTTGCCGGCGATCGACGCCGTTCGTTGGCGCGCATCACCGAGGATGTCCTGCAGGTCGGTCACGGTGTCTCTGATGTCCTCGGCAACACCATCGAGGGAGCGCGAGACCTCAGATGAGATGGTCTCCGACGCGAGCTCGACGCGTTTCGAGAGTGCCGACAGCCGGTTGTACACCTTGTCGTGGGCGTCTTGCTGCACACGCTCCATCTCTTCAAGGACGAGTGCTTGCGAGATACGTCTGCGTTCGATCACGAAGGCGGCGGGTGATGCAACGAGCGCCATTGCCAGCAGGAGTCCCGCGCTGCCGAGAAACGCCTGCTGCCGCAGTCCGAGGAAGACCTGGACGTCCTGCCAGGCGCGCTGCAGCGGGGAGAGGTCGCTCACGGCTAGTGCCGACGGCGATTGTTTCATCGTCGCGAGGACCACGAGCGTTTGGGGCGGGGTCTGACCGGTGGCTAGGAAGTCAGCCTGCATAAGCGCGATGTTGGCGCCGTAGCCCTGCACCGTGCTCGTCATCATCCACCGTGCGTCGGGTGCGAACTGACGGGCATCGGCGGGAACCTGTTCGATGGCACCGTAGTAACTGCTGCCCCGAGTTGCATCGGGCGGCCAGACGGTGCTTCCGAGCGCTTCCGCGTCCGCAGTGCTGACCCCAGCGGGGACGCGCAACGGGATCAGCCTGAGATCGAGGGGGCCGGCGACGTAGATGTCGGCGTTGAACTGCCGGGCCACCTCGTCCAGGTGGGTCTGATAGTCAGAGTCCTTGGGATCAACGGTGAAGAACTGCCAGTCGCTCTCCAGATTCGCACCAGGAGGAGGAACCTCTTCGGTCATCATGTCGGGGGACGTGATCCATGAATAGAGGTAGGCGGTGCCGCCCGGAGCCCGAATGCCTTCGTAGATGGCGCGCTTCTCGCCGCCGATGCCGGTACTGGTGTTGAAGTTGCCGGGGAACGGTGCGTGGTCGCCGTACGTTTGCCGATTCTGCATCCACGTGATCTTCCAGGGATCCTGAACGAGCTCCGCGACCTCCCAGCGCTTTCCCCAGCTTTCGAGTGGCGCGTAATTGGCGCGTACATCGATCGCGTTTGGCAGTAAGTCGGGCCGCGGGACGCTGCTGGCGACCAGCGAGGGGAGTGGCGGATCCGGGATGAAGTAGACGAACACCTCGGCACCGTACTGACTCTCAAACTCGCGTGCCGAGGCAAACATGGCGTCGTCGGATGACCAGTTTGGCGCCACAGGCTCTCCGGTCGAGGAGAACAGCTCGGACGCTTTCGGGGCAGCCGCGTCAAGGAGACTTTGCGTCATCCGCTCAAAGCTGCCGCTGATGTCACTCGAATCCCCAACCTTGTCGTAGGCACGCATCGATGCCAGCCACTGCTCGGCGTAGACCTTCTCGTCGTAGCTTTCGATCGGGGCCTCCCCGGCCGACTTCGCCATTGCCTGGTACTGCCGAACGGTGTCGATCTGCGCCCTCAGGCCGGCTGGCACTGCAAGGAAGACGAACGCGAGGAAGGCGCCGGCAACGAGCGGCGAGAACTGGAATATTCTCACGTACCAACGCGCGCGTGGGGCCACTTTCATCTCGAATTCCCCGTCCGCTCAACGAGCCGCTTGTACGCTTCCTGACGCGTACCGGCGCCAAGCACCTGGTACGCGTTCTTGATCCGGGAGTTCACCGTATTGACGCTTACCACAAGCTCATCGGCAATCTCTTTGGCTGACATGCCGCAGAAGCAGTAGAGGTAGAGCGTCTTACGGATCGCTTCGGTGAGCTCGCGGTACTCGGGTTCCGCGGGAAGCACCTCCGTGACGTAGTCGCCGAGGTCAGTGAGCGTGCCGAGGAGTTCGTCGGCGATTGAGCGCGTGAGGACGAAGCGCCCCTCTGCCACGCGACAGATCGCGTCGGCGATGCCGCCGGTGGACTCATTCTTCCAGACATAGCCGTCCGCGCCCGCGGTGACAGCGGCCGAGACGATGGCAGGTTCGTTTGAGACTGACGTCATCAGAATGCGGCACGTGGAGCAGGAGGCCTTGAGCGCGCTGATCGCGTCGATACCGCCGGTTGCCTCATCGCCGAGGCGGACATCGAGCAAGATGACCTCAGGGGCGGGTTCGTGCCGGGCGACACCTTTGGCAAGCGAGAGGATTGCTTCTGCTGCGCTTCCCACTGCGTCGATCATCCTGGTGCGCTCGTCGCGAGCGACAAGCGCTCGCAGCGCTTCTCGCGCGTAGTAGTCATCGTCGACGATGAGTACCCGGACAGGTGCTGTCGGCATCACTACCCCCAGAGGCGTTCGTACGACCTGAAGGAATAGTGCCACGACGGGCCGCTCGCGCACACCACCAGATTCTGGTGAGCGCTTTCGCGTGCTACGCTCTTGGTGCCGAAACCGTGGCGCCGGGGCGCCTTGACCAGGGGGACCGCTTTGAAACACGTAATCGTCATCCTTGACGGCGCAGCCGGCTGGCCGCTGTCTGAGCTTGGTGGTCGCACGACACTCGCCGCAGCGAACACGCCCCATCTCGACGCGCTTGCGTACGCCGGGTGCATCGGTCTCGCGCAGACCGTGCCAGAAGGCTCGGAGCCGTCATCCTCGGCAGCGTGTACTGCGATTCTCGGCTACGATCCGGTCGCGAGCTTTGTCGGCCGCGGCGCCATCGAGGCGGCGAGCATGGGCATCACGCTTGCGCCCGATGAGGTCGCGCTCAGGATGAACCTCGTGAACATCGCGGGCGGAACCATGGCTTCGTACGCGTGCGGGCACATCACAACACCCGAGTCTCGCGCGATCGTCGCCGAACTGGGTGAAGCGCTCGGGGATGAGACGTTCCGCTTCTACCCTGGTGTGGCGTACCGGCACATCCTCGTCATCAAGGGTCATACCGACCTCATGAACGCCGGGTTCACGCCGCCGCACGACATCTCGGACAAGCCTATCCACGGTCAGACGCCGCGCGGTGCGGGCGCCGAGATACTCATCGACCTCATGGCGCGCGCCCGGGAACTGCTTGCGTCCTCACCCGCGAACGCAGCGCGTGCGGCTGCAGGCGGGCTGCCGGCGACCGACATCTGGCCGTTCTGGCCCGGCGTCGCGCCCGCTGGGCTGCGTCCGTTCTCCGAGACGTACGGCGTCTCGGCGGCGATAACATCTGGCGTCGATCTCCTGAACGGACTCGCCGTGCTCCTCGATATCGAACGGCTCGATATCCCCGGCGTTTCGGATGGCGCTGACAATGACTACGCAGCCCAGGCGGAGGGCGGCCTCGCTGCGCTCGACGATCACGATCTCGTTGTCATCCACGTGGAGTCGCCCGACGAAGAAGGTCATGCCGGCGACATGGAGGGCAAGATCGCCGCAATCGAGGCGATCGACCGCGAGGTGATCTCCCGGGTGCGCGATTACTCCGGTGAGGTGCGAATCCTGTGCATGCCGGACCACCCCACGCCCATCGCGCTCAAGACGCACGTTGGCGAGGCGGTCCCGTTCGTGCTTGCCGGGCCAGGCGTGGAGCCGTCCCGCGCCACCGGTTTTAACGAGGCCGCAGCGGGCGCGACGGGCATTCGCGTCGATCCCGGTTTTGGCGTGATGCGCATGTTGCTCGGCTGACGCCGCTTGCACGCGTCGCGTCGCGGGTATCTCCTGTTGCGTACCGCAATCAAGATAAGGAGCGCGCATGTCTCGCAGCATCTGGAGTGGCGACATCAGTTTCGGGCTTGTGACGATTCCTGTAGCGCTTCATCCTGCCGAGGAGCGAAACGAGCTCGCGTTCCACCTGCTCGACGGGCGGGACATGGCTCCGATTCGTCAGGAGCGCGTGAACAGCGTGACGGGTGACGAGGTGCCGTGGGAGGACGTCGTGAAGGGCTACGAGTATGAGCCCGGCACGTACGTCATCATCACGGACGACGATTTTCGCGCCGCTGATGTGAAGGCGACACGAACGATAGATGTGCTGGGGATGGTCCGCGCCGGGGAGATATCCACGCTCTTCTACGACCACCCGTACTACCTCGTCCCGGCAAGCACCGCTGCCCGGAAGGCGTATGCGATTCTTCGTGACACGCTTGCCCGCTCGGGCTATGTGGGGGTTGCGAGCATCGTGATCAGGACGCGGCAGCACCTGGCTGCGCTCATGCCGGTCGGTGACGCGCTCGTTCTTGACATCCTGCGCTTCCCGTATGAACTTCGAGATTCCGGTGATCTCGATCTGCCCGGCAGCGATCTGACATCACTCGGCGTTACCGATACCGAGATGGCGCTGGCCTCGCAACTTGTCGAAGCGATGACAGCACCCTGGGATCCGTCGGCCTATCACGATACGTATCGCGAGGCACTCCTCGATCTCATCAAGCACAAGGCAGAGACGGGCGAGGTTCTTAAGCCGCCCGCAGCCGAGGGCCAGCCGGCCGGTGGCGAACTCGTCGATATCATGTCGCTGCTCAAGCGTAGTCTGGACGAACGCCGGGCGGCCGGAGGAGCGTAATCGATGCCGCTTGAAGAGTACCGGGCCAAGCGCCATTTCGAGCGTACGTCCGAGCCTCCTGGCGGGGAGCAGCCCCAGGCGCCGCTACCGCGTTTTGTCGTGCAGAAACACCGTGCGTCGCGGCTTCACTATGATTTCCGTCTCGAGATGGATGGCGTCTTGCGATCGTGGGCGGTGCCGAAGGGTCCCAGTCTCGATACGTCGCAGAAGCGACTTGCGGTGCAGGTGGAGGATCACCCGCTCGAGTACGGAGGTTTTGAAGGCACGATCCCGCAAGGGGAGTACGGCGGCGGTACGGTGATGCTCTGGGATCAGGGCACCTGGGAGCCGATCAACGACCCCGCCGAGGGGTACACCAAAGGCGACCTCAAGGTACGCCTTTCGGGGGAGAAGCTGCAGGGCGGATTTGTGCTTGTGCGGCTGAAGCGTCGCGAGGGCGAGAAGCACGATAACTGGTTGCTCATCAAAGAGCGTGACGGACACACGCGACCGCTCGCGGAGGGCGACGTGCTTGATGCCGACCGCTCGGTCGTGAGCGGTCGGACGATGGACGAGATCGCAGCGGGAGCTCCTTCGCGCGGAAGCGCCGAGTGCGGTGACGACCCGTCGGTGTTACCGGGGGCGGTTGCCGCCCCCTCGCCCGACATGATCGAACCCATGCTGGCGACAGCGGTGGAGACACCTCCTGAGGGGCCTGAATGGCTCCATGAGATCAAACTTGATGGCTACCGCGCGCTCTGCCGCGTGCGTGGCGATGACGTCCGCTTCTTCACGCGCAGCGGCGTTGACTGGACCACCCGGTTCTCCGCGCTTGTGCCGGCTGTACGCGAGCTCGGGCTCGGCGACGCCTGGCTCGACGGTGAAGTCACCGCACTCTTGCCCGATGGCCGCACCGGATTTGGCGCGCTGCAGGCGGAGCTCAAGCATGGAGCGGCGGCAGACATCACGTTCTTCGCGTTCGACCTCCCATACCTGCGGGGGTACGATGTGCGTTCCGCTCCGCTCGAAGCTCGAAAGGCACTGCTCGCGACGCTGATGTCGGGGCAGACCGGTCGGGTTCGCTACCTGGAGCATGTCCGGGGCGAGGGCTCTGAGTTCCATCGTCAGACGTGCGCCTTTGCGCTCGAAGGCGCGGTAAGCAAGCGGGCAGATGCGCCGTACCGCTCTGGTCGGTGGCGTGACTGGCGCAAACACAAGTGTCGTTTACGCCAGGAGTTCGTCGTCGCAGGGTACACGTTGCCCGCAGCCGGGGGAGCGGGCGTAGGCGCGCTCGTG
>WSXY01000020.1 GCA_009773565.1 Actinomycetota bacterium
GCGCTCGAGAAGCGCGCGAGACGGTCCCAGAGCCCAAGCGGCGTCAGCGGCTCGCGGGCGAACTCGTCGGCGTCCTCGCCGACGAGCGAGCCGACGACGTCCGCAAGTGACGAGCGGCCGGCATCGGAGTCGCCGAGGTGGCGCGAGAGGGCGGCACGAAATGCGATGACGTCGGGGTGGCGTTCGGCAGCGTCAGGCGCGAGCGCGGCGAGGAGGACGTCGTCGAGGGCGGCGGAAAGGCCGGGCTGGAACTCGCTCGGGGCCGGAACCTCGGCAACCTCGATCTTGAAGAGCGACCCCTCGACGGTATCCGCATCGAAGGGATTCGCTCCCGTGAGCAGCTCGTAGACGAGCGCCGCGAGCGCCCACACGTCCGTGCGCTCATCAAGCGCCTGACCGCGGAGCTGCTCCGGCGGCATGTAGCCGATGGTGCCGGCGGTACCGTGCGCATAGCCTGACGCGTCTGTGAGCGCTGACACGCCGAAGTCGGCGACTTTCACGCGTCCGTCGGGGTTGACGAGCACGTTGCCCGGCTTGAGGTCGAGGTGAAGGACGCCGTTGTCATGCGCGTACGTCAGCGCCGAGACGACCGCGTCGACAACGGCTGCCGTCTCGTCGAGCGTGAGCGGCTCACCTGTGTCGTCGAGGATGTCGGCGAGCGACGAACCCTCGATCGCCTCCATGACGATGAAGGCCTCGTCGGAGTCCGTGTCCCACTCGTGGACGGTGACGATCGAAGGGTGGTTGAGCATGGCGGCGGTGCGCGCCTCGGCAAGACCGGCCTTTGCGAGCGGCCGACCCATCCGGTCGAGCGGGAGGGGAAGCCGTTTGATGGCGACGCGACGCGCCATCTTGGTGTCGAAGGCGAGAACGACGTCGCCGTGGCCACCGCTACCGAGGTCGGCAAGCGGGCGGTAGCGATCGAGGATGAGCGGTTGCTCCACAGAACCTCCGGTCGTGTCTGCCGAGGAGATTGTAGCGCGAAGACGCGATGGTCGCGGCTTTACCGTGTTGGCGGCGCGTGGCATAATCACGTCCGCACGTCACGCGGGTGTGGCGGAATGGCAGACGCGCATGGTTCAGGTCCATGTGGGGGCAACCCCGTGAAGGTTCAACTCCTTTCACCCGCACCACGAATGAACAGCGGCTTCGCCTCTCGGGGCGGGGCCGCTTCTCTCTTGGGACGTCTTACGGGTGTTCGCCTGATGTGTTGCGCGGTGGGATAGAATCGACAGAAGACGATACGTTGCCCGCATTCCGGTCCGGAACCTGTGCAACTGCGCATTCCTGTCATGAGAGTGAGTGTTAGATGGCAAAGGTACTTTTCATCGCCCCGCCCTATCGCTGTTGGGGCGTTCAGGTCATCGGCACGTGGCCGCCGCTTCAGCTTGCCTATCTCGCAGGCGCGGCGCTTGAAGCCGGGCACGAGGCCAGGCTCTGCGACGCGATGAACAACGGCTTCACGTTCGATGACGTGCGCGCGGAGATCGAGACCTACCGGCCCGACTTCGTGGTGACGCTCGACTATCTCCCGGTTTCCGGCGCGATCAGCACGGCGACCGTCCCGGCCGCTCTCCAGACGCTTGCCGTTGCGAAGGACGTCAATCCGGGCATCGTTACGATAATCGGCGGTCCGCATCCGACCTTCTTGTATGACGAGATCCTTGGAGATCCTGAGTGTCAGACCGACTTCGTCCTCAGAGGCGAAGGCGAGGAGACGCTGGCAGAGTTGCTTTCCGCGGCCCCCGAAGGCCGCGCCCCGGAAGTTGCGGGAATCGCCTACCGAGTCGGCGAGAAGATCGTCGCGACTCCTATGCGTCCCCACATCGCTGACCTCGACACCCTGACTCCCGCGTGGCACCTGCTCGACTGGGACCTCTATCACTACAACATCGAGCCCTGGGGCAGGATGGCGTCGATCCTCACGACCCGTGGCTGCATGATGGGGTGCTCGTTCTGTTCCCACCGGGCCTTCTGGCGCGGCGACTGGCGTGCCCGCGACCCGAAGAAGGTTCTCGAGGAGATCCGGCACCTTGTCGACGAGTACAAGGTCGAATTCATCACGCTTATCGATCCGTACCCGACAAACGATCGGGCGCGTTGGGAAGAGCAGCTCGACCTTCTCATCGAAGCCAAGATCGACGTCCACCTGCTCATGGAGACTCGCGTTGAGGACATCATCCGCGACGAGGCCATCCTCCCGAAGTATCGCGAGGCCGGCATCATCCACATGTATCTCGGCGCGGAGAGTAGTTCCGACGAGATGCTCGAGAGCCTCAATAAAGGCACCGACGTTGACATGAACAAGCGGGCCATCGATCTGTTGCGCGAGCACGAAATCATGACCGAGGCGTCGTTCATGATCGGCTTCCCGAACGAGACGTGGGAGACGATCGCCAAGACCGCCGCCGAGGCCGTCCGGCTCAACCCGGATATCGCCGTGTTCCCGGTCATCACCCCGATGCCGTTCACGCCGCTGCACGAGGAGATGAAGGACCGGATCCGCGTTTTCGACTACTCCAAGTACAACCTCATGACGCCCATCATCGAGCCATACGAGATGACCTTGGACGACGTGTATCGCGCTCTCGCCCAGTGCTACATGACCTTCTACGGCCAGAAGATGAAGGAAGTCGCCAGGCTCGAGGATGGCTTCAAGCGCCGGTACATGATGAGCGCCTTCGAGCAGATGATGAAGGACTACGGCGACCGCTTCGATTTCCTCGGAGAGGGAATGCCGCCCGGCATGCCGGGAATGGGCGCACATAAGGAGTAGCGCCGCTTTCCGCGCCGCTGCGATCGAGCAGGAGACCACACGTGCCGAACGTCTTCGCGTTTCTTACGTACGTTGCCGTGACCACCTTCACGCCCGGTCCGAACAACATCATGTCCATGTCGAATGCGAGCCGGTTCGGCTTCAGGCGGAGCATGCGGTTCACGTGGGGCGTCGGTGCGGGTTTCTTCCTCGTTGTCGGTAGCGCGATCGCCTTCACTATCGTGCTCTACCGCGTGATCCCGACCATCAAGCCGGTCATGACCGTCATCGGCGCTGCCTACATCCTCTGGCTCGCGTGGAAGACGTTGACGACCTCGCTCCATGACGAAGACGCCGCCGGCCAGAGCACGTTTCTCTCGGGAATGCTGTTGCAGTTCCTCAATCCCAAGGCGATTCTCTACGGCATTACGGTCGCGTCCACGTTCATCGTGCCGTACTACCACTCGACGATCGTTCAGGTTGGTTTTGCCGCAGCGCTTGCCCTCGTGAGCGTCGTGTCGACAAGTTGCTGGGCGCTCTTCGGCTCGGTCTTCCGGCGCTTTATGGCGAAGAACCAGCGTGTGGTCGGCTACGTCATGGCAGCGCTGCTCGTGTACTGCGCGGTGTCGCTCTTCCTCTAGATGCCGCCTGCGCCTAGGGCTGCGAGAAGTGCCGGACGAAGCGCTTCGGCTTTGCGCCAACCGTGATGGCTCCGGGCTCAAGCGTGCTCACGCTCACCTCGACCGGCCCGAGGCCGAGTTCTGCGAGTCGCTCACGGAACGCGTCACACACGTCGGCCTCGATTGCCGCGCGGTCTGCGTCCTCCGGCAACTGCAGGGCGATCGAAAGCGCGTCTGGCGAGTGCTGCTCGACGCGATACTCCGCAATCTCGCCGCTTGCCGCGATGATCCAGCGACATGCGAGGTCGGGGAAGAGCGGCTTCAGCTTGTCGCCACACGGTACCCAGAGCACGTCGTCTCGGCGTCCGATGATCCGGCCGATCGTTCGGAACGCACTCCCGCAGCTGCACGGCTCGCCAAGCGTGATGACGTCGCCCATGCGGTAGCGGATGAGCGGCTGGGCACGGTTGTAGAGGTTTGTCACAAGCATCTCGCTACACGGGACGCCGGGCTCCGTGACCGGCGCGCCGTCGGCATCGAGGAGCTCGACGTACACGAGGTCCTCGTTGATGTGCAGGTTCCCGTGCGCGCACGTGCACGCGATCGCGCCCTCGCTCGCCTGATAGATCTGGATGAGCGGAACACCGAACGCAGCGCGGATCTCTGCGGCGACATGGTCGTCAAGCACCTCCGCGTAGGAGACAAGGAGTTGCACCCGGGGCAACTGGTCCGCGTACGGTGCGAGAAGCCGCAGGACCGATGGCGGGGCCGTGAGGATGTTCGCGCGTTGTTCGCGGGCGCGCCGGACGACCTCGGTCGGGTCGGTCATCGTCGGGACATACGTGATGCTTACAAGCGGGGAAGCGATGTCTGCGAACCCCTGGCTGAAGACGCGCAGCATGAAGACGATCCGCCATGGCAGGAGCGAGAGCGGCACCCCGGAGCGCGCCGCGAAGACCGACGGCAGGCGCTCGGTGACCTGGCGGTCGGTGAGCACGAGTCCGCGTCCGCCCGAGGTGCCGGAGGACAGCCCGACGACCCAGCGGCCGTCAAAGTAGCCGCTGAAGTCACCGGAGCGCTCTTGCGCGAGCGCGAACTCCATCAGGTCATCGGCCGGCAATCCGGCGGTGTTGAGGTCGTCGAACCGCTCCATCATGAGCTGCTTGTCGATGCTCGGCAGTGCCGCGAAGTCGTCGAGGTCGCGCCCGGCGTAAAGCTCCCTATAGAGCGGGCTGTTCTCGACGGCGAAGCGGACGAGGGCGCTCAGCTCGTTTCGCTGATACGCGGCGAGGCGCTCCTTCTGCCACCGCGCGTGCCGCTTGAGGTCGGCGAAGTCCCGTAGGCCGCGCAGCAGACCCAACGCTATTCGCCTCCGGACGCCTCGAGCGGCTCTGCCTTTGTCGAGGGCTTCCCGAGTGCGCCCATCGCGCGGACAAGGAGGCGCTCGGCGGAGAAGCGGTAGTCCGAGCGCTCCCAGAGCGCGAGAACTCCCGCCCACGCCGCGAGATAGACGGCACCGAAGAGGAGCGCGGCGGGCATCGTGTCATTCCAGCCTGGCGCCACCGCGGTGAGTCCGCGTGCGATGAGCGCCGAGATCGGCGTCTCGATGAGGAAGACGCTCAGGCCGGCCACACCAAATCGCCGGATGACCCGTGCAATCGGTCCCATGGGCTTCTCGGCGGGCCGCCGGTCTCGCAGCCGCATCGCGAGGAGCACCAGCAGCGTGAAGAGCCCCACCTGCACGACCATGATGAAGAACCACATCGGATCGACGGAGCGCTCAAGCATCGTGTCGGGAAGGGTGACGTATCCGATGACGCCCGCCACGAGCCACGCGACGCCGAACCCGAGCGCCCAGCGCCACGTGCGCTTCCAGCCATCCGGTCGGGCGATGCTCACGCCAAGTGCCGCGCCGATAAGCGTGAATCCCCAGAAGGGGAGGATCGGATTGTTCTTGTTCGCGAGGTAGACAAGCGGCAGTGCGGTGCCGAAATCCCGCTCGGCGATGGCGCGCTCGACGATCGGGTACAAGTCGATGCGCACCCATGATGCGAGAACGACAGCGCTACCCAGCGCCGCGAGTATGGCGACGGCACGGCCGCGGCGCTCGATGGAGGTGCGGGAGATCACCGCGACCGCAATCGGGACCGTCAGCGCGATGCCGAACGCGATCATGGTGAGTGAGTCGACGTAGAGCAGCCGCTGGATGCTGGGAACGACCAGTTTGCCGGTCGTGATGAGGCCCGCAAGCATGCTGTAGTCGTGATTCCCCGCGACGCGATCGAGGAGCGCAGGTCCCAGGAACAAGAAGTAGACATACGACGTTACGAGCATCACGAATGCCGAGACAAGCGACCAGCGAACCACGTGACCCGGAGCAAGACCGCTGTCGAGACGTTCGACGGTCCGAACCGCGTGCGCGATACCCGAGACCATCGCAAAGAGTCCTGCCCACATGAGCAGGAAGCCGATGGCGGTCACGATCGCCGGAGGGTTCGAGAAGTCGATAGAGAGCAGGTTCGCGTAGTGGTAGAGGGTCGTGTGCAGGAAGATGACGCCCATCACGCCCGCCCCGCGTACGATATCGAGCGATTCAAGCCGAGGTTGCCGCACGCTGTTCCTCCCCATTTGACGACCTGTGACAGATTGTACAGTCCAATCGCGCCGCTGGGGTAAGATGAGCGCTCCCGTGCCCCGTTGGCGGCTCCGTTTCCTCTCGCGAGGCAGGGAATCCGCGTACGACGTCGAAGCAAAGGTCGTGGAGTGCTTCGCGTGCGCGACCACACAGCCGTCTCACTTTCCGCCAAAGGAAGTCACATGCTTTCAGAGCGTGCCATCACCGCAGCGTTGCGGTTTCTCAACAGGAGCTATCTGCATACCGCTCCGGTCGACCTCCGACGCTTGCCCGCGCCCCGGGCTGGCCGCGGCTATACGCTCTACGCCCACGTGCCGTTCTGCGAGCGTCTGTGCCCGTACTGCTCGTTTAACCGTTTCTTGTTCCAGGACGAGCGCGCGCGGACGTACTTCCAATCGCTGCGCCGGGAAATGCACATGGTTGCGGACCTTGGCTACGATTTCTCGTCGCTCTACATCGGTGGCGGCACGCCGACCATCCTCGTTGACGAACTGTGCGAGACCATCGATCTTGCCCGCTCGCTTTTCCCGGGCATCAATGAGGTCTCTGCCGAGACGAGCCCGAACCACATCAGCGATTACATGATCTCTGCGCTGAAAGACCGCGTGCAGCGCCTCTCGGTGGGCGTCCAGAGTTTTGATGACATGCTGCTGCAGCAGATGGCGCGCTACGACAAGTATGGCTGCGGCGACGAAGTCTTCGCGTCTGTGCAGTCCGCCGTCGGCAAGTTCCACTCGCTTAACGTGGACATGATCTTCAACTTCCCGAGCCAGACGCCCGAGATGCTTCAGCACGACATCGCGATGGTCCGGAAGACCGGCGCGAATCAGACGACGTTCTACCCGATCATGGCCTCGCCGAAGATGCGCGGAGAGTTGGCTCGTACGATCGGCCACATCGACTACGCCCGCGAGGTCGAGTACTACCGCGCTATCTGCGACGGCCTCGCGCCGGAGTTCGAGTCCTCCTCGGCATGGACCTTCTCGCAGGAGAAGGGCTCAATGATCGACGAGTACATCGTGGATACCGAGGAGTACCTCGGTATCGGCTCGGGCGCCCTTTCGTTCCTGGACGGCCGCATCTACCACAACACGTTCTCGCTTCAGGATTACGAGAAGCGCATCGGCGAGGGCCGCATGTCGGTCGCCAAGGCCGGTCTGCCGTACAGCCGCACGGCCCGGATGCGCTACCGCTTCGTGACCGACCTCTTCGGTCTGCGGCTCGACAAAGAGCGCTTCCGCGCCGACTTCGGCGTGCCGGTCGAACGCGGCCTGGCACTTGAGATGGCGTTCATGCGCATGGCGGGCGGCATTGCCGGCGATGACGGTCGTTTCATCACGCTGAACGAGAAGGGCCGCTATCTCCTCCTCGTCATGATGCGCGAGACGCTCGCAAGCTCGAATGATATCCGTGACCACGAGAGGACGCTCTTGCCCGCGGACGAGAAGATGCTACTGTTCGATAACCACCATCCGTGCGCCACGACGGCCACGTCCGACGAGTGCCTCGCCGCGAGCTAGCGGTGTGCGCGAGCGGGAAATCGGAACCCGGGAGCGATGCGCCACGTGAGTGACTCGAACACATCAACGCTAGCAGCGCGCGAGCAGCGCATGCCGTCGATTGCTGCGTACGTCGCACTCATCAAGCCGAAGCAGACCGCCCTTCTTCTTGCGACGGGCGTCGGAGCATACGTTCTGACTGCCTCGACGCAGATGGACTGGCCCCGCTTCGGTATCGGCATGACGGCCCTCGCGCTGGCGGTCTCAGGGTGCACCGTGCTCAACATGGTGCTCGATCGCGATATCGACGCGATGATGGGCCGCACATCAGCCAGGCCGCTCCCCGGTGGCGAGATCGATGTGCGTGTGGCGACGGTCTTGGGCATGGTGATGTCGCTTGCCGGGGTGGGTATCGCCGCGCTCCTTGGAACACTCTTCTGGGCGGTTGTCGGCTGCGGCTTCTTCTTCGACCTCATCATCTACACGATGTGGCTCAAGCGCCGCACGCCGCTGTCGATCCTCTTCGGCGGGATCTCGGGCGGCATGCCGGCGCTTGCCGGTCGCGTTCTCGTTCTGGGACACATCGACGCGGTCGGCCTGCTTCTGGCGGCCGGTGTTGTGCTGTGGATCCCGTCGCACATCCTCACGCTCTCCACGCGATACGCCGGAGACTACGACGACGCGGGCGTTCCCGTGTGGCCGTCGGTCTACGGGCCAACCGCAACGCGGCGCGTCGTCGCGGCGGCGACCATACTTGCAGCAGCGGTGCTCACGGTAGCCGGTGTTCTGGAGCATATCGCCCCCGTGGCCCTCGTCGCGCTTATCGTGATCGGGGTAGCGGTCAGCGCCCTCGGTCTTGCTGCACTCATTCGTCCGTCCGAGAAGCGAAACTGGCTGCTTTTTAAGGCCGCCTCGGCGTATATGCTGGGCGCGTTTGCGTGTCTGACGCTTGGCGCGGTCATCTAGCCAGCCGCTCCCTGCAAAGGCGCTCGCGTTTGCACTTTCTCCCAGAGGCGTATCATCACTATGGTGATACGACTCGCGAGAGGATTCGCATGCCAGACATCAACGAACCTCTGGAGTTCGGCGGCAACTTCACCGTCGCGCACGCACAGCGAATGCTCGACTTCTATAGCAAGACGCTGATCTCGCTTGGTTACGAGGCTAAGCCGTATCTCGAGCTTGAAGAGCGTCTTGGCGGTCGTACATTCGAGACGCCCCGATACGACACCCTCTGCCACGCGCTTTGGATGTGCGATCGCACACGCGAGTTCCTCCGGGCGTCGCGCTTTGCCAAGGCATACCGGTGGATCGGGATGGTGCAGGGTATCCTCTTCATGAACGGAATCTTCAGCCTGGCGGAGTGCAAGGATCATAACCGCTTCGAGATTCCTGATTCGGTGCCATATCGCGGTCGCTGAACTGGCGTGTTGCAGTGCAAGAATGGCCGGCACCGAGCTGATCGAGGAGTTCTTTATGGACGCGTACACGCCAATCAAAGGCAAGTGTCGATTCTGGCGCGAGGCGCCTGAAATGGATGACCTCTACAACACCGCGATCAAGAAGGATGACAAGCGCGTTGTCTGTACCTGCTTTGTCGAAGGTGACATGTGGGTTGTGCCGACGAAGGACACCCCGTCCGATTGCCCGAAGCACCGTATGTGCCGCTACTACATCAAGACCGGCTGACCCCGTCCGTGCCTCGAAATATCACAACGGCCTCCGGGATTCCCGAAGACCGTTGTAGGAAAGCCAGGTAGACGCTCCGTTGAAGGCGTGGCTCGTGTGCGTCGCCTGGCGAATCCGTGCTAGGAGCCGTACGAGCTTGTCATCTTGACCTGATAGCCCATGCCATTACAGCCGGGGCAGGGACGATGCTGAGGGTTACCGGTGCTGGCTGTGATCCGGACAACTTTGTTGCCCTTGCAGACCGGACACGTTTCTTTCCTGACCATCTCGCACCTCCAAACGAAGGAACACGAGAAACCTAGAGCAACCTTGAGGCCAGAATAGCCAGCGTTAAGCCAGATTCATATACTGTAAGTGATGAAAGGCACCAAGAAGCGGACAAGCGGCTCCTTATGGGGAGCCGCTTGTCGCGTTTACGCAACCAGCAGGGCTGTATGCGGGTGGCCTACCTCGATGCGGACTCTACGCCTCGACGTGTCCGCCCTTGCGCCGGAACCACTTCACGCCCTCGAACCACGCGACTCCGACGGCTGTCGCTGCGAGCGCGATTCCGATGTCGATGAGATCGAGCGGGGCGAACTGGAACATTGAGCGAATCGGGGGCACATAGATCGCGATCGCGAGAAACGCGATTGCCGATGCGATGACCCACCACAGCGCTCGGTTACCTTCCTTGAGCACGCCGATGATGGATTTCGACCATGAGAGGTTCGCGAGGATGAGGCCGATGTTCGCGAGAACGAGCGTCGTGAACGTGAGGGTTCTCACGTACGCGTCGTGAACCTCAGGATTGTGGCTCATGCCAAGCGAGACGAGGAACACCGTGCATACGACGACGAGGACTGCGGCGCCCTGTGCGAGGGAGATTCCCACCATCCGTTTCCCGAACAGCGGTTCGTTGATCGGTCGCGGCGGTCGGCTCATCGTGTCGAGCTCTTCTTCTTCGGCTTCGAAGACGACCGAGCATGCCGGGTCGATGATGAGTTCAAGGAAGGCGATGTGCACCGGCATGAGCACGAGTGGAGTCTCGTATCCGAACAGGCGCGGGACGAGCACCGGCAACAAGGACATACCGGCGATCGGCACGTGTACCGCGAAGATGTAGCCCATCGCTTTCCGGAGGTTGTCGTAGATGCGGCGCCCCATGCGGACGGCACCGACAATCGACGAGAAGTCGTCGTCAGTGAGCACGAGCGCCGCTGCTTCTCGGGCGACATCGGTGCCTCGCAAGCCCATTGCGACGCCGATATCTGCGGCCTTGAGCGCGGGGGCGTCGTTCACGCCGTCGCCAGTCATGGCTACGATCTCGCCGCTTGCCTTGAGGGCGCCGACGATGCGGAGTTTCTGTTCCGGGACTACCCGCGCGAAGATGTTCGCCTCGTGGCAGCGCACGGCAAGCTCGTCATCCGACATAGCGTCAAGCTCCGGACCGGTGATGATCGCGTCGCGCGGCGTCAGGCCGATCTGCTCAGCGATGGCGCGCGCCGTACCGGGATAGTCGCCGGTGATCATCACGACGCGAATGCCGGCCGCGTAGCATTCCTTGACCGCTTTCGGAACCATCGGGCGAATAGGATCCTCCAGGCCGATGAGGCCGAGGAAATCGAAGTCGAACTCATGCTGCTCGGAGGGAAGCCCGTCGCTTGCGCTGAACGATGCCTGTGCGACGCCGAGAACCCGCAAGCCGTCTTCCGCAAGCTTCGACACATCGTCGATGAGCTTTGTTCGCTGCTCGTCGGTGAAATGGCAGAGGTCGGCGATCGCCTCAGGAGCCCCCTTGGATGCGATGGTGTAGTCGGCGCCGTCGGCCGATACCCACACATGGCTGAGCGCGAGGAGGTTCTCGGAGAGCGGGTATTCGCGTACGAGCGACCACTCGTCGTGCAGGTGCTCGGTCTGCGAGAGGAACCGCGTGCCGAGATCCTTGAATGCCGTGTCCATGGGGTCGAAGGGGTTGATCGGACTTGCCAACACGCCGTACTCGACGATGTTGTGGAACTGCTCCGGCAACGCGTCCTGACCGTTGATGTGGAATTGCTCGCCGGCGGTCTCGATGGCGCGAATCGTCATGCGGTTCTGGGTGAGCGTGCCGGTCTTGTCGACCGCGAGAACGGTCGTCGAGCCGAGCGTCTCGACTGCGGGCATGCGTCGCGTGAGGACGTTCGCGCGCGAGATGCGCCACGCGCCCAGTGCGAGGAAGACCGTGAGGACGACGGGGAACTCCTCGGGCAGCATCGCCATGGCGAGGGTGATGCCCGCCAGCGTGCCGCCAAGCCAGTCGCCCCGGGTGAGTCCGTAGATGAGGATGACGAGCAGGCAGAGTGAGCCGCCGAGAATCGCCAGGTTGCGGACGAGGCGGTCGACCTCGGTCTGCATGCGCGTGCGCTCGGGCTCAAGCTGCTTGAGCGCCGCTCCGATCTTGCCAAGCTCCGTAGCGGCGCCAATCGATCGCACCAGCGCCGTGCCCTGACCTTTGACGACAAGCGTCCCCGAGAACACGTGCGGCGTGCCGTCCCCGCCCGGGCGAATCTCGCCCTCGACCATCTCAGACGCGGCCGCTTTGCGCACGGGGACCGACTCGCCCGTGAGGAGCGACTCGTCGATCGACAGCGTGAGGCATTCGGTCACCGTAGCGTCTGCGGGTACGCGATCGCCCTCGGCGAGGAGAAGGAGGTCGCCGCGCACGACATCACGCCCCGGGATACGAACCTGCACGCCGTCGCGTATAACGAGCGCGCGGGGGCTTGAAAGGTCGCGGAGCGCTTCGAGCGCACGCTCAGTCTTGCGCTCCTGCCAGAACGTGATACCCATGACGACGAACACGAACGACAGCAGGATCAACGCTTCCTGGACATCGCCGAGGATCAGGTAGAGCGTGCCGCCGGCCAGGAGCAGGAGGAGCATCGGCTCCTTGAAGATGCTCGCCGCGATTCGCAGGAGCGTCCGTGGCTTGGCGGTCGGCAGTTCGTTTGGTCCTTCGGTCGCAAGCCGCGTGGCAGCTTCTGCGGCCGTGAGCCCCGTGGTGGCGCGAATATCGCTTTCAGTGCCTTCGTTCATCGTGTCCTCCATAGGAAAAGGACGTCGACGCATCGACGTCCTGCAACTGTTCCGTGAACCCCCTTGTGTGCTTCCATACGTGATGGTGAGTCTCGGTGCGGCGCTTGTCTAGTGCATTGTGTGGCATGGTCTGCGACGGAGGTGAGTGGTGAGCGAGACCGCATACGAAGAGTTCCGGTCGCTCATCCTCGACCACTACGAAGAGGCCGGTCGCGATCTACCCTGGCGACGCACGCGCGACCCGTACGAGATCCTCGTCTCGGAGGTCATGCTCCAGCAGACGCAGGTGCCGCGAGTGGTGCCCAAGTACGAGTCGTTCCTGCGCGCCTTCCCTGATGTCGCCGCACTGGCGGGTGCTCCGCTCGCAGATGTTCTCGCAGCGTGGTCGGGGCTTGGCTACAACCGTCGGGCGAAATCACTCAAAGCCGCTGCCGAGATGATCGTGAACGAGCACGGCGGACGGGTGCCCGACACGCTTGAGGGACTCGTGGCGCTCCCGGGAATCGGACATGCGACCGCCTCGCAGATACTCGCTTTTGCTTTTGACGTCGCGGTCCCGTTTCTCGAGACGAACATCCGCGCCGTTTACCTGCACGAGTTCTTTGGCGATGCGGATAGCGTGCCGGACAGCGCGCTGCTGCCGCTGGTGGAAGCCACGCTCGACCGCGACGACCCGCGCACCTGGTACTACGCGCTGATGGATTACGGCACGCATCTCAAGGCGACGATGCCGAACCCGTCGCGGCGGAGCGCACACCATACGCAGCAGGCGCGTTTTGAGGGCTCCAACCGCCAACTGCGTGGTGCGATTCTGCGCGAGCTGACAGCGAATCGCGGGCAGGACGTTGGAGCACTCGCGCTTTCGACGGGTTTCGAGTCGACGCGAGTGGAAGCGGTGCTGGGAGCGCTGTTGGCGGAGGGCTTTCTCGCAGAGGTCGGCGGCACGTTCGGTATCGCCTGACCGAATGTGACGAATGCACGCGCGTATCCGTCCGTCAGGATTCAGTAAACTCCCAGGTGCTGGAAGCCGATTATTAGGGTGACCCGAATGGGCGCTCCTTACGGGGCGCTAGCGCCGAGATCCGCCGCCGCGGGCGCTGGAAAGAATCTGTCGACGACGGCAAGAGCTCGCTGGACGCCCCTCCGGCGGGCTCTTGTTTTTGCGGGACTCAGTCGTCGATGCCGAGGACGGCGCGTGCTTCCTCGGCCAGCAGTGCGGCAATCTCGGCGGCGGGCCGCCCGGTGTCGGTCGCGATGCGTGCGACGTCGTCAAACTCCGCACGAACGCCACGGCGCTCACCAAGTCGCCACGTCTTCATGCGGACGCATCCGAACGACGTCTCGACTTCCACGATCTCTCGCTCGGCGACACGGCGCTGCACGCGGTGCACGCGCACCCCGAGAGATCCGGTCTCGGCCATCAGCCGGCCTGCGAGCAGCCCTGCGGAATCCGGTGTGGTGAGCACGCTCAGGGTGACGGCCGCGCGACCCTTCTTCATGACGATGGGCGTCTGCCACACATCGAGCGCACCCGCTTCGAGCAGCCGTTCGGCCGCATAGGCGAGGTGCTCCGCCGAGAGGTGATCGACGTTGCTCTCGAGGAGTGCGACCTCCTCGACACCTTCCTCGACAGGCGTGAGATCGGGCGGATCGCCGACGATGATCCGGGCGATATTGGGGGCTCCGATGTCGCGGGTTCCGGCGCCGGTCCCGATGGCGCGGATGGTCATCGCCGGCAGGGGACCGAAATCGTCGACAAATGCGCGGATTAGCGCGGCGCCGGTGGGCGTCGTGAGCTCGCTGGCAATATCGCCACCGTACGTTGGGACGCCTTCGAGAAGCGCGGCTGTGGCTGGTGCGGGTACCGGCAGGATGCCGTGGCTTGTTGCGACGGTTCCGCTGCCAAGCGCGATCGGCGTGCAGGTCAGCCGCTCGATACCGAGCGCGTGAAGCCCGGCTGCGACGCCGACGATGTCGACGATGGTGTCTGCCGCGCCGACTTCGTGGAAGTGCACGTCATCGACGACCACACCGTGCACGCGCGCCTCCGCCTGCGCGAGCAGCGTGAACGCGCGTAGCGCGCCCTCGCGCACGGGCGCGGGCAGGCTCGCGCGCTCGAGGAGCGCTCGGATGTCAGCCCAGTGACGCAGAAGCGGGTCCGACGCGTCGGTCACGTCGATCCCGACCGCAGTGATGCCGCTCGAGCGTAGTTCGTGCACGCGCGGCGCCTCGGAGAGGCCGAGCGGCGCGAGCGCCTCAAGAAGCGCTTCGGTGGTGAATCCCGCGCCAACGAGCGCGCCGAGGAACTTGTCGCCGGAGATGCCGGTCGAGCAGTCGAGGTAGGCGATCATCGGCCGGTATCGGCTGCCGCAGCCGCATGGTTGATGCGGCTTGCGAGCGCCGCAGCGCCGAAGCCGTTGTCGATGTTCACCACGCCGATGCCGGACGCGCATGAGTTGAGCATCGTCAGCAGCGCCGCGATGCCACCGAAACTGGCGCCGTAGCCGATCGACGTCGGGACCGCGACGACGGGGCACGCTACGAGTCCCGCAACGAGTGAGGGAAGAGCGCCCTCCATACCGGCGACCGCGATGATCACATTCGCGTCACGGAGCACATCCTGGTGTGCGAGCAGGCGATGGAGGCCGGCGACGCCAACGTCATAGAGACGAGTCACGCGGTTGCCCATCACTTCGGCGGTGACGGCGGCTTCCTCGGCGACCGGATGGTCGGCCGTGCCGCCCGAGGCGACCACGATATGGCCGTGCTGCGGGCGAGGGTCGCGCCGGTCGACCACGATGAGGCGCGGCTCCTCGAAATATCGCGCGTCGAGCGCGACCTGACCTATCGACTGGAAGTGCGAGGCCGACGCCCGCGTACCGAGGAAGACGTCGCCGTGTTCGAGAACCTCTCGGGCTATCGCCCGCACCTGGGACGTCGATTTCCCCTCGCAGAAGACGACTTCAGGGAAGCCGCAGCGGATCTCCCGGTGATGGTCCACCTTGGCATGACCGAGGTCCGTGAAGGGGAGTGTCTCGAGACGCTGGAAGGCTTCGGTCGGAGTTGTTTCTCCGAGGGAGACGGCTTCAAGGAGGGCACGAATCGCAGTTGGTTCCATCGGATCTCCTGAACGAATATGAGGAATCGTGTGGGTAGGCAGGTTGGGGGACCACCCTAGAGGTTATACTCTTTCCCAAGGTCAGCCGCCACAAGGGGGCACTGCTTGAAGTCGAAGCTACGGGCGATTTTCGGATCCGGCACGAGTTTGTATCTGGGTGCGCGCATCTCGGGAGCGTTCTTTGTTCTCGGGATGTACGTGCTTGCGATGCGCTCGATGTTGGAACCGAGTCTTCGCACGCTTTATTTTGCAGGTATGGCCTGCTTTGTCGTCGGCACGCTGTGTGTGGTGGGCTTCCGTCTCCTCGCAAAGCGGACCAGCATCGAACGCATACTCTTCATCACCTTGCCGTTCGATCTTGTCGGATTAGCCTTGCTCGCCGTTTCGGCGTTTCCGTTCGAGGATCCCTTCTATGCCTTCTATATTGGAGCGGGAGCGCTCTACGCTGCCGTCTTCAGGCGTTCGAGCGCTTGGATCTATGCGGGGCTGCTTACGATTTCCTATCTGGCTGCGCACCTCACCGGCATGCATACGACGCTCGGTCTGCCGGCATACGTTTTCGTCGTGATGAAGGCGACCACGATTCTTCTTGTCGGCTTCGCTGTCAGTCGGCTTATGGAGCAGCAGGTCGAGAGGCAGGCATTTCTCGAGGAGCAGAGCCTGCACGTAGCCGAACTCAATCTGCAACTCGAGCGGAGCGTCGCCGAGATGCAGGCAATCGCGGAGATCAGCGAGATTATTCACTCCACGCTTGACTTCGACAGCGTCGGCCCGCTGATGATCGATATTCTCCAGAAGGTTCTCAATATCCCGGCGGCGTGCATCTTCGTGATTGACAAGGCGAAGCAGCAGACGCTTTTCTCGGCCAGCAAGGGGCTGCGAAGCGAGGGGACGTACTCGTATACCGGCCCCGGCGTGATTGCCGAGGCCAGCCTCGCCGACGACGAACACTTCGCGTGCATGGAGCTTCTCGATCACAACGAGATGCTCGTGGTGTTCTGCGCCGACACACGCCACATCGATGGCCTTGATGATGACGACCGCATGGTGCTCTCGGCGGTCTCCTCGGAGCTCGTCGTCGCCGTCGAGAACTCGCGACTTTACAAGCTCACAAAGCGCCTTTCGGTGACCGACGAACTCACCGACCTCTACAACTATCGGTTCCTGCAGCAGCGTCTGGACGATGAGATTGGCCGCGCCCGGCGCTATAGCAAGACGCTCTCATTTCTCATGCTCGATGTGGACTCGTTCAAGGCTATCAACGACACACATGGACACCTTATCGGCGACGCCGTGCTTGCCGATATGGGCCACGTGCTCAAAGCCAACGTCCGCGAGGTCGACGTCGTGGCTCGTTATGGCGGCGAGGAGTTCTCGGTGCTGCTTCCCGAGACGGACGCGGCCGGTGCGTTTATTGTGGCCGAGAAGATCCGCGAGGCCGTGGCACTTCACCGGTTTACGGATGAGGATGGCGAGCGAACGGTGCGCGTCACGGTGAGTATCGGGCTCGCGAACTTCCCGGCGCATGCGGATGACAAAGAGTCGCTGCTCAAAGCAGCTGACGATGCGGTCTACCAGGCGAAGACGCTGGGGCGTGACCGCGTACGTGCGCCTCGCATCAGGATGACAAGACTGGGCAGGCCGACTGCGCCTGACCGAACAACAGAGGAGACCCCGTGAAGCGCTACGCGTTCCTTGGACCCGCAGGCACGTTCTCCGAGGAGGCGCTGCTCACGCTTGGGATCGTCGATCTCGAGCCGGTGCCGTGCGCGTCGATCCACGAAGTCTTCGACGCCGTAGAGCGCGGTCAGGCCGAGGCGGGCATCGTTCCCATCGAGAACTCCGTTGAAGGAAGCGTGAACGCGACGCTCGACGCGCTCGCGTTTGACACGCAGCTTGAACTCCAGCGCGAGATCGTGCTCGACATCCATCACGCGCTCATCACGGCACCCGGCGCCGATCTTGCCGGTGTGAAGACGATCGTGAGCCACCCGCAGGCGACAGGCCAGTGTCGCAAGTGGCTTGCCCGGCATCTCCCGGGACGGACGATCATGGCGGCGAACTCGACCGCCGAGGCCGTTCAGCAGGCGGTCGCCGACCCGACAGTGGCAGCCGTTGGCACGAAGCTGGCCGCCGAGCTCTACGGCGCGCAGGTCGTCGAGCCGGCCATCGAGGACTATGCGGGCAACCAGACGCGCTTCGTCGTGATAGGTCGCGGCATCTGCGAGCGCACCGGCAACGACAAGACGTCACTCGCGTTGTTCATGAAGAAGGACAAGCCGGGTGCGCTGCTCATGATCCTCTCCGAGTTCGCATACGGCGAGATCAACCTCACGAAGATCCAGTCGCGCCCGACGAAGCGCTCGCTGGGCGAGTACATGTTCTTCGTCGATTTCGAGGGACACATCGAAGATGCGCACATCCGGCTCGCACTTGATTGCCTGCGCCTGAAGCTGCGCGAGGTCAAGGTGCTCGGGAGCTACCCGAGGGCGTAAGCAGGCCGTTCTAGATTCCAAGCACTCGCAACGAGGAGTATTGGCATGCACTATGGAATAAGAAGAAAGAATAGCATCTATAGGACAGTATGATAGTCTTTAAGGAATAGAGCCGCATGTTGTTGTCGAGATGCGGAAGGGAGTGGCTATGGGGCAGGGGCTCTGACGCGCGTTTCGCATCGTTCGAACGATGCATGAGAAGAGCAGTTCTTCCACCTTTGGAAGGGGGACGCGATGCGCGAAGCATCGACTCGGCTGGCAGACACCCTGTCAGCCAGGGGAGTCACACGACGTGACTTCCTGAAGTATTGTGGCGCCGTGGCGGGGGCTCTTGGTCTCGCCGAGAGCGCAGCGCCGCAAATCGCGAGCGCACTTGAGAAAGCGGCTGCACTCAAGCCTGTGGTCTGGCTCGAGGCGGGAAGCTGCAGTGGGTGCACCGAGTCCGTTGCCCAGGCCGACAGTCCGGACATCGCCACCATCGTGCTCGATATCCTCTCGGTCAACTACTCCGAGACGCTGATGGCGGGTGCGGGCTACTCTGCCGAGGAGGCCAAGGCGGAGACCGTCAAGGCCGGCGGCTACATCCTCATCTATGAGGGCGCGGTTATGACGGGATGGGACGGCGATGCGCTCGTGATCGCCGGCAAGAAGGGCACGGACGACCTGAAGGAGGTCGCGGAGAACGCTGAAGCAATCCTCGCGATTGGTTCCTGTGCGGTCGATGGAGGTTTTGTCTCGCAGTACCCGAACCCTGCCGGGGCGACGGGTGTGCAGTCATTCCTCAACTCGGTCGGCGTTAAGAAGACGGTCATCAACCTGCCAACCTGCCCGGTGAATCCCGAGTGGGTTGTGGCCGTTGTCGTCGAGTATCTACTCCTCGGTAGAGCGCCCGAAATGGTGCAGCGCACTCAATCTGATGGTACCGTCCTCAATTTTCCGAAGGCAATCTTCGGGCAAACAGTTCACGACAACTGCCCGCGCCGCGGGCACTTCGAGAACGGCGAGTTTGTCAGCCAGTTCGGCAGCAAAGAAGAGGCGATGAGCTACTGCCTCTACAAGATGGGCTGCAAGGGTCCCCAGACCTACACGAACTGCCCTGTAGTTCGCTGGAACCGTCGTGCGAGCTGGTGTATAGAATCCGGCGCCCCGTGTATCGGCTGTGGCGGTCTGGACTGGGTCGACAACAACGCCCCGTTCCTGAAGCGCATGTCGGACATGCAGCTGAAAGGCGCGCTGGGTCTCGGAAACGTGCAGCCGGGCTCGGTTGCTGCTGCCGTTGGCGGGGTTGCCGCGGCCGCTCTTGTTGCGCACGGTCTCGGTATGAAGGCCGCTGGCCGTGTTGGTGATGGTCCTCCCATGGAAGAGATGAAGGCGTACGACCGCAAGCGCGGAACGAAGAAGGGAGGCGACCAGTAATGGCCCGGTCCATCATTGACCCGATCTCACGTATCGAAGGCCATCTCCGTGTGGAGATGGAGGTTTCGGACGGCGTCGTAACGGACGCCTGGGTTTCTGGCACGCTCTTCCGCGGTATGGAGCTCATTCTCAAGGGCCGCGCGCCCGAGGACGCCTTCTGGGTCTCGCAGCGCATCTGCGGAGTCTGTCCCGTTTCACATGGCCACACATCGACGATGGCGACCGAGGCGGCGATTGGCGCGAAGGTCTCACAGAACGCCCGCGTCATCCGGAACCTGGTCGAAGGCGCACAGTTCCTCCACAGCCATATCCTGTGGTTCTACAACCTCGCCGCACTTGATTGGGTCAACCCGGTGAACGCGCTGAAGGCGAACGTCGCTGACACTTACTCGCTTGCTCAGGTTGCGGGAACGAGCGTCGCGGACTTCGGCAATGTGGCCAAGCGCCTCACTACATTCGTCGAGCGGGGTCAGCTGTCGATCTTCAGCGGAAACTGGTTTGGCGCGCCGGAGTACAAGCTGCCGCCCGAACTCGATCTGATTGCGACCGCCCACTATCTTGAAGCACTTGAGATGCAGGCCGTCGCCTCGACGATCTCCGGCATCATTGGTGGCAAGATGCCGCACATCATGACGTCGGTCACCGGCGGAACCACATTCGTTCCTTCCGAGCAAAACCTGGACGATATCCTGTTCCGCTTCGTTCAGCTGCGCGATTGGATCCAGCGCACGATGATTCCAGATACGCTTGCCATCGCGCCGTTCTATCTCGACGCGCTTGGGTACGGTGCGGGCGTCGGCAACTTCCTTGCATGGGGCGTCTTCGACGACGAATCCTTCGATCCGACCAAGCGGTATCTGCCGTCCGGTATCACCAAGGGCCTTTCTTTGTCCGAGGTCGATTCGGCGAAGATCATCGAGTACGTGGATCATTCGTTCTATGAGGCATCCAGTGGCGGCCTTCACCCCACCAAAGGTGTCACGCAGCCGATAGCACCCAAGTACGATGTCAACGACAAGTACACCTGGTCGAAGGCGCCTCGATACGAGGACCTGCCGATGGAGGTTGGTGGATTGTCTCGCCTCGTGATCGGCTACCTGCGCGGGGTACCGAGAATCAAGGAGCTCATCGACGGCACTCTTACGGCGCTCGGCGCGCCCGGCAAGCCAGAGGTGCTTGTGTCGACCCTCGGCCGCACCGCAGGTCGAAACCTTGAGGCGCTCTACGTGGCTGAGTTGATGATTGACCAGGTGACCGAGCTCATCGAGCGGGTCAAGGGTGGCGACGCGACGTTCTTCACGCCGTACGAGATCAAGGATGGCGTCGGCATGGGCATGTGGGAGGCACCGCGTGGTGCACTGCTGCATATGACCGACATCAAGGATGGCAAGATTGACAGCTACCAGTGCCTCGTCCCTTCGACGTGGAACATCTCGCCGCGTGATGGCAAGGGTGTTCGCGGTCCGATGGAAGAGGCTCTCATCGGCGTGCCTGTCGAGGACGTCGAGAAGCCCCTCAACGCTTTGCGGACGGTCCACTCGTTCGATCCGTGTGTTGCGTGCGCCGTGCACGTGGTCGAGCCGAAGACCGGAAAGAGTTGCGAAGTGCTCCATACGCCCCACGGAAGGGCGGTGATGTAGATGTCAGGCCACGCTCACTATCGTGAGGCTCACCCGCTGGTGTTCGTCATCACGCACTACATCAACCTGATCTCCATGATCATGTTGGC
>WSXY01000021.1 GCA_009773565.1 Actinomycetota bacterium
GGAGTACTATCGAAGACAAGCCGACGTACACGGATCACCCTGATGGGTGTAGCGCATGTATCTGGACCTGGGTGTCCCATATGTGGTGGACCAGCACACACACTTGTGTTCTACCGGCCAGGAAGGCATAATGGCCGCCGCTCGTCATTTGACAACACGCTTCACAACCGCTGCCGAAGACAGCCGGTGCCCGGTGAATTGACCGGGCCGAAGGGGACTGGACCACAGTCTCGCCCGCCGAGGTGGATGGCATACGAACGTCGCTTCATGCGCACACTCGTGGCCTCCGCTGATCTTCGCGGAGGCCATGTCGTTTTTCGGGATTGAATCCGATTCCGCAAAGCGAGGCCCGCTCGTCCGGACAGAAACGTCAGGACACCACGCGGAAGTGTGCGTAGGGAAAGGAGGGGATAGGATGCCCACAGTCGATAAGAAGGCGATCGTTGCCGAGATCAAGGATCGGTTCACCGCGAGCAGCGGTGTGATCATGGCCGATTACCGAGGTCTGAGCGTCAGGGACATGCAGGCGCTTCGCGTCAAGGTTCGTGCCGTTGGCGGCGAGGTCAAGATCTACAAGAACACGCTCATGGAGCTTGCTGTGCGTGAACTTGCGATGCCGTCGATGGACCAGCTGCTCAGTGGTCCGACTGCCGTCGTCTTCGTAGAAGGCGATCCGGTTGCTCCGGCCAAGGCGATGATCGAGTTCGCCAAGGAGCACAAGCAGCTTGAGGTCAAGGGTGGTTTCATCGAGCGCTCGGTGCTCGGAGCCGAAAGCATGAAGGCGATTGCCGCTTTGCCGCCGCGCGAGGTTCTCATCGCCAAGCTGCTCGGCACGCTTCAGGCGCCTGCGACAAGTTTCGTGCGCGTGCTCAACGGTCCGGTTTCCGCGTTCGCACGTACGCTACAGGCGATCGCCGATCAGAAGGCCGCTTCGGCCGCCTAGACAACGTACTTTGTTCGTACAACCAGCATGCGACCGGAAAGACGCCGGATCGCGGAACAAGGAGTAAAGACTATGGCTATCAGCAAGGACGAGATCATCGAGGCAATTAAGGCGATGCCGGCTCTGCAGCTCTCCGAGCTCGTTAAGGAGCTTGAGGAGATTTTTGGTGTGTCAGCTGCCGCTCCCGTTGCCGTTGCGGCTGTTGCTGCAGGCGGCGGCGAGGCTGCTGTCGAGGAAGAGAAGGACTCGTTCGACGTCGTCATCACTGGCGCCGGCGACAAGAAGATCCAGGTCATCAAGGTCGTTCGTGAGCTGACCTCGCTTGGTCTCAAGGAGGCCAAGGACGTCGTCGACGGCGCGCCGAAGGCCGTGCTCGAGGGTGTCAACAAGGAGAAGGCCGAGGAGGCCAAGACCAAGCTCGAAGAGGCCGGCGCCACCGTCGAACTCAAGTAGTTTCCGGAATGCCAAGGCCCGATTTCGGACCTTAAACGCAATGACCGACGGTCCGGTTGGACCGTCGGTCATTGCACTGTCGTCATTGCACGGTTAAAGTTATTGACCCGGTACTGAGGATTCTATAGACTGATAGTTTGCGACTCTCGTACGCTACCGCCGTGTCATAAGGAGGAATCACCTGGTGCGCCGTGAAGCAGGTTCCCCCGCTCCCGCTGGTCTGCGCCAGCGCCGAACGTTCGCTAAGATCCCAGAAATTCTTGACGTACCGAATCTTATCGCAATTCAGACCGACTCTTTCAAGTGGTTTCTCGACGAAGGTCTGCGCGAGACATTCCATGACATCTCCCCGATCGAGGACTTCACCGGCAATCTTGCCGTGGAGTTCGGAGGTCACGAATTCGGCGATGCCAAGTACACGGTAGAGGAGTGCAAAGAGAAGGACATGTCCTTCCAGGCACCCCTCTTCGTCGACGTTCGCTTCATCAACCAGGAGACTGGCGAGATGAAGGAGCAGTCGGTGTTCATGGGCGATTTCCCGCTCATGACCGATCGCGGTACCTTCATCATCAATGGTACCGAGCGTGTCGTGGTCTCTCAGCTCGTGCGTTCACCGGGTGTGTACTACGCCCTCGAGCGCGACAAGACCACCGATAAGGCGAACTACACGACAAAGGTCATCCCCGCGCGTGGTGCCTGGCTCGAACTTGAGACGGACAAGCGCGATATCGTGAGCGTACGCATCGACCGGAAGCGCAAGCAGCCGGTCACGGTGCTGCTCAAGGCGCTCGGCATCGCCGAGACCAAAGAAGAGATCCTTGAGTTGTTCGGTGATGCAGAGTGCATCAAGCGGACACTCGAGAAGGACTTCACCGAGACGCGCGAAGAAGCGCTCATCGAGATCTACAAGCGCCTGCGTCCCGGTGAGCCGCCGACCGTTGATAGCGCCCGGTCGCTTCTTGACGGCCTCTTCTTCAACGAGCAGCGCTACGACCTCGCGAAGGTCGGACGCTATAAGCTGAACAAGAAGCTCGGCGTTGAGCTTCCCGACTCGCAGTCGACCCTGACAAACGAGGACGTGCTCGCATGCGTCAAGTATCTCGTGAAGTTGTGGGAAGGCGTTGACGGCTACGACGTGGACGATATCGACCACTTCGGTAACCGTCGCGTGCGCTCTGTCGGCGAGCTTATCCAGAACCAGTTCCGCATCGGCCTCGCTCGCATGGAGCGCGTGGTCCGTGAGCGCATGACGACCCAGGATGTCGAGCAGATCACGCCGCAGTCGCTCATCAACATCCGGCCGATTGTCGCTGCCATCAAGGAGTTCTTCGGTTCCAGCCAGCTCTCGCAGTTCATGGATCAGACGAACCCCCTCGGCGGCCTCACCCATAAGCGCCGTGTCTCAGCGCTTGGACCTGGTGGACTGTCGCGTGAGCGCGCCGGCTTCGAAGTCCGAGACGTTCACCCGTCACACTACGGCCGCATGTGCCCGATTGAGACCCCTGAAGGTCCGAACATCGGTCTCATCGGCTCGCTCGCGACGTTCGCCCGCATCAACCCGTATGGCTTCATCGAGACGCCGTATCGCAAGGTTGTAAAGGGCAAGGTCACGGACGATATCGAGTTCCTTACGGCTGACGTCGAAGAGCGGTTCATCATCGCGCAGGCGAACGAGCTGTTCGATGCTAAGGCCCGCACCTTCGTTCGCGACACCGTACTCTGTCGTCTCAAGGGCGGAGAGCCTGCTGAGGTCGAGCCCGAGAGCGTCCAGTACATGGATGTCTCGCCGCGTCAGATGGTTTCGGTCGCTACCGCGCTCATCCCGTTCCTCGAGCACGACGACGCGAACCGCGCCCTCATGGGATCCAACATGCAGCGCCAGGCTGTGCCGCTTCTCGGCCCGTCTGCGCCGCTGATCGGTACCGGCATGGAGCGCCGCGCCGCCGTCGACACGGGCGAGATCATCGTCGCGAAGTCGCCTGGCGTCGTCGAGTTCGTCGACTCGCGGAAGATCGTGGTTCGTACGACAGAGGGCGTGTCGGACGAGTACACCCTTCCTAAGTTCATGCGCTCGAACCAGGGTACGTGTATCAACCACCGTCCCCTCGTTCACCCCGGCGAGAAGGTCGACGCCGGCACCGTGCTCGCGGACGGCCCCTCGACCGAGGCCGGAGAGCTTGCGCTTGGCCAGAACCTCCTCGTGGCGTTCATGCCGTGGGAGGGCTACAACTACGAAGACGCCATCATCCTCTCGGAGCGCGTCGTCAAAGACGACCTGCTCACCTCGATTCACATCGAGGAGTACGAGGTTGAGGCTCGCGATACCAAGCTCGGGCCTGAGGAGATCACCCGCGAGATTCCGAACGTCGGTGAAGACATCCTCGCGAACCTCGACGAGGATGGCATCATCCGCGTCGGCGCCGAGGTGTTCCCTGGTGACGTGCTCGTCGGCAAGGTCACCCCTAAGGGCGAGACCGAGCTCACCGCCGAGGAGCGCCTCCTGCGCGCCATCTTCGGTGAGAAGGCCCGTGAAGTCCGCGACACCTCGCTCAAGGTTCCGCACGGCGAGACTGGTCGAGTGATTTCTGTACACAAGTTCTCGCGTGATGCCGGTGACGACCTGTCGCCCGGAGTCAACGAGCTTGTACGGGTGTACGTTGCTCAGAAGCGCAAGATCAACGAAGGCGACAAGCTTGCCGGTCGTCACGGAAACAAGGGTGTCATCTCCAAGATCCTTCCGATCGAAGACATGCCGTTCCTCGCGGACGGAACCTCGGTCGACATCATCTTGAACCCGCTCGGTGTCCCGAGCCGAATGAACATCGGGCAGCTGCTCGAGACGCACCTCGGTTGGGCCGCGCACGTGGGCTGGTCCGATGATCCCAAGCAGAAGTCGGCCGTCGAAGGTCCGATTCACGTCGCGACGCCTGTGTTTGACGGCGCGAAGGAAGAGGAAATCTCGATGGTGCTCGACAAGGCCGCGCATAACCTGCGCCTCAAGGCCGAGGAGCGCTACGGAGATAAGGTTCTCGACGAGACCATTCCGAAGATCGGTGCGCATGGCAAGACAGTTCTGTTCGACGGTCGCACGGGAGAGCCCTTCCGCTCGCCGGTCACCATCGGCCAGATCTACATCCTGAAGCTCTTGCACCTCGTTGACGACAAGATTCACGCTCGTTCAACGGGCCCGTACTCGCTCATCACCCAGCAGCCGCTCGGTGGTAAGGCGCAGTTCGGTGGTCAGCGCTTCGGTGAGATGGAAGTCTGGGCTCTCTACGCGTATGGCGCTGCCTACGTGCTCCAGGAGATCCTGACGATCAAGTCCGACGACGTGCTCGGCCGCGTGAAGGCGTACGAGGCCATCGTCAAGGGCGAGAACATCCCCGAGCCTGGTATTCCTGAGAGCTTCAAGGTACTCGTCAAGGAGATGCAGTCCCTGTGCCTCGACGTTGAGATCATCTCGGAGAGTGGCGAGGAGATCGAACTCAAGGAAGCGGACGAGGATATCTTCAAGACAGCGGAAGAGCTTGGACTCGACCTGAGCGGAATCGGCGGGGCACCGCGCCCGGCTGCTGACGCGGTCGTTGAAGGCGATTTGAGCCTTGACGACCTGGATACATCGGGATTCGACCTTGACCTCGACTTGAATGTTGAAGAGGCCGGGGAGTAGGCCACCGCTACAACTCGCCGGCGCGCTTGTGCGCCGGCCGGATGGAGGAGTGAACGTTGCTCGACGTCGACGTCAACAACTTCGACAGACTGCGGATAGGCCTGGCCTCCTCGGAGCAGATCAGGCAGTGGTCCCGTGGCGAAGTCAAGAAGCCTGAAACCATTAACTACCGCACGCTCAAGCCTGAGAAGGACGGACTCTTCTGCGAGAAGATCTTCGGTCCGACGAAGGACTGGGAGTGCTACTGCGGCAAGTATAAGCGCGTGCGCTTCAAGGGCATCATCTGCGAGCGCTGTGGCGTCGAGGTTACTCGCGCCAAGGTGCGTCGTGAGCGCATGGGCCATATCGAGCTTGCCGCGCCCGTCTCGCATATCTGGTACTTCAAGGGCGTTCCGAGCCGTCTCGGTTACCTGCTCGACATCGCACCGAAGGATCTTGAGAAGGTTCTCTACTTTGCATCCTCCATCATCACCTCGGTCAACGAGGAGGAGCGCGAGGCTGACCTACCGATGCTCAAAGACGAGCTGCTCGCCGACGTTGAGGCTCTCGATGCTGAACTGATCGAAGAGCGTGCGACGATCGAGAATGAGCGCGATCGCTTCGTTGGCATCGCCAAGGGCGATATCGAGCCAGAGGAAGGCGAGGAGCTCGACGAGGATGTCGACCCCGCGGACCGCATCAAGAAGCTCGAAGCCGAGGCCAAGCGCGACCTCAAGGACCTCGACGAGGAGTACGCCGAGCGCAAGGAAGTCCTCAAGGACGCCTTCGAGCGCTTCCAGAAGCTGACGGTCAAGGGCCTCATCAACGATGAGACGCTCTACCGTGAGATGAAGCTTCGCTACGGCGACTACTTCCGCGGCGGCATGGGCGCCGAGGCCGTCAAGGATCTGCTCAAGCAGATCGACCTTGAGGTTCTCGAGGGCGAGCTTCGCGAGATCATCAAGGACGGCAAGGGCCAGAAGCGCCAGAAGGCTATCAAGCGCCTCAAGGTCGTTGCGGCTTTCAAGTCGTCGAAGAACCGTCCCGAGTGGATGATCCTCGACGCGATTCCTGTTATTCCGCCGGACCTTCGTCCGATGGTCCAGCTCGACGGTGGTCGTTTCGCGACCAGTGACTTGAACGACCTCTACCGCCGCGTCATCAACCGGAACAACCGTCTCAAGCGGTTGCTCGATCTTGGCGCGCCGGAGATCATCGTCAACAACGAGAAGCGGATGCTGCAGGAAGCTGTCGACGCACTCTTCGACAACGGCCGTCGTGGTCGTCCTGTCACGGGTCCCGGCAACCGTCCGTTGAAGTCGATCTCTGACATGCTCAAGGGCAAGCAGGGTCGCTTCCGCCAGAACCTTCTCGGTAAGCGCGTCGACTATTCTGGTCGTTCGGTTATCGTCGTGGGTCCGGAACTTCGGCTCCACCAGTGTGGTCTGCCGAAGGTCATGGCACTCGAGCTGTTCAAGCCGTTTGTCATGAAGCGCCTCGTCGACCTCGATCACGCGCAGAACATCAAGAGCGCCAAGCGCATGGTCGATCGCGGCAAGAGCGTCGTGTGGGACGTGCTGGAAGAAGTCATCCGGGATCACCCCGTCATGCTCAACCGTGCACCGACCCTCCACCGCCTCGGCATCCAGGCGTTCGAGCCCGTCCTCGTCGAGGGCAAGGCTATTCGTCTGCACCCGCTCGTGTGTACCGCGTTCAACGCGGACTTCGACGGCGACCAGATGGCCGTTCACCTTCCGCTCTCTGTCGAGGCTCAGGCAGAGGCACGTATCCTCATGCTGTCGACCAACAACATCAAGTCGCCGGCGCACGGCCGCCCGCTCACTGTTCCTTCGCAGGATATGGTCATCGGTCTTTACTATCTGACGACCGTGCGTGAGGGTGCTCCCGGTGAGGGTCGAGCCTTCATGTCGGCAAGCGAGGCGCTTCTTGCGTACGACAGCCGCGCCGATCTCGACTTGCAGGCGCGCGTTTCGGTTCGACTTACGCATGACACCGTTGAGGAGTACACGGAGGACAAGGCGCTCATGTTCCGCGAGTGCAAGGCCGGAGATCGCATCGAAACGACGGTCGGACGTATCACGTTCAACCGTTCGATGCCCGACGACCATCCCTTCGTGAACCACGACGTGGACAAGAAGCAGGTTTCCCGTCTCGTCGAGGAGTGCTCCAACACGTACTCGACGACGCAGATGGCGAACATCCTGGACGAACTCAAGCGTCTTGGCTTCCACTACGCCACACGCGCCGGTCTTACCGTGAGCGTCTTCGACGCTGAGATTCCGCCGACCAAGGGCGAGATCATCGGTCGGGGCGAGGTCAAGGTCGAGGAGATCGAGCGCCAGTACGACCGTGGTCTGGTCACGAAGGAAGAGCGTCATCGGCAGATCGTCGAGGTCTGGACGCACGCGACCGACGAGGTCGGCGACGCGATGGCGAAGAACTTCGACAAGTTCAATCCCATCTTCATGATGGCTGCGTCAGGCGCACGAGGAAACATCAAGCAGGTCCGTCAGCTGGCCGGTATGCGAGGCCTCATGGCGAACCCGAAGGGTGAGATTCTCGACCGCCCGATCAAGGCGAACTTCCGCGAAGGTCTCTCGGTGCTCGAGTACTTCATCTCGACGCACGGCGCCCGCAAGGGTCTCGCTGACACGGCACTTCGTACGGCTGACTCGGGGTACCTCACCCGCCGTCTCGTCGACGTCGCGCAGGATGTCATCGTTCGCGAGGCCGACTGCGGAACCGACGAGGGAATGTTCTTCCCCTTGATCGACCCGCGCACCAATGAGCTCGATCACGATCTCGTCGGACGTTGCTTGCTGACGCCGGTCGCTCACCCGAAGACGGGCGAGATTCTGAAAGACGCCGGCGACTACGTGACCGCCGATGCGGACATCAAGCGCCTTATCGACGCAGGCGTTGAGTCGATCGAAGCACGCACCGTTATGACCTGCCATGCGAAGCACGGCATTTGCCAGAAGTGCTATGGCTGGGACCTTGCCGCCGGTCGCACGGTTGATATCGGTATGGCAGTCGGCATTATCGCCGCACAGTCGATCGGTGAGCCTGGTACACAGCTCACAATGCGCACCTTCCACACCGGTGGTGTCGCGGGCGAGGACATCACACATGGTCTTCCGCGTGTCACCGAGCTCTTCGAGGCCCGCAAGCCGAAAGGTCAGGCGCTTCTCGCCGAGATCAGCGGCAAGCTCACCATCGAAGATGAGGACAAGACGCGTAAGTTCACGATCGTCGACGACAAAGATCATGAGAAGTCGTACACGGCATCGCGTCGTGCGCGCCTGCGCCCCGGCATCGCCGACGGCGGCATGATCGAGGCCGGCACGCAGCTGACCGAGGGTTCTGTGAACCCGCACGACCTGCTCGCGCTCCGTGGACCCAAGGCTGTTCACGCCTACATCGTTCGTGAGGTGCAGGAGGTCTACGCCAGCCAGGGTGTCGACATCAACGACAAGCACATCGAGGTCATCGCACGCCAGATGATGCGTAAGATCTCGATCACGGAAGCCGGAGACGCGCTGTTCCTTCCCGGACAGCTTGCCGATCGCTTCGTGTTCGCCGCGGAGAACGAGCGTGTCTCGGCCGAAGGCGGAGAGCCTGCAGCCGGACACACCGTCCTGCTCGGCATCACCAAGGCATCGCTTGCCACGGACAGCTTCCTCTCTGCCGCTTCGTTCCAGGAGACGACGCGCGTGCTTACCGACGCCGCGATCGCAGGCAAGGAAGACGAGCTGCTCGGTCTCAAGGAGAACGTCATTATCGGTAAGCTCATCCCGGCTGCGACCGGTATGAAGCGCTACCGCTCTGTGCACCTCACCTACAAGGGCAAGCCGGCTGAGTGGAGTGCCGAGAAGAGCACGGGCCAGCTGCCCGAGTTCGCGCCTGAGGAGCTCAAGGAGATCGAGGCCATGCTGCCCGGCCCGTCGACGTTGACGGATGGGGGGCTGTCTGAGGAAGATGCCGCGGCGTTCTTTGCGGACTTCGGCAGTGCAGATGCTGAGGAAGCCATTCTTGATGTGAGCGAGTATGCAGGTTATGTCTTCGATCCTTCTGAGGAGGCTGCGGTCGCTCCGGCACTCGAGGACGTCGTAGTGACCGATGAGTATGAGGGTCAGTGCCAGGGCCTCAAGGGAGACGGCGAGCGCTGCCGTAATCATGTCATCGAGGGAACGCGGTACTGCGGCGTGCACGCTAAGCTGTCCAAGACCGATGGTCTGTGCAAGGGTGTGCTTTCGAGTGGTAAGGCGTGTGCCAACAAGGCGCGCGAGGGAAGCGACTACTGCGGTACCCACGCGAAGCTTGAAGCGAACGCCTAGAGCACGAACGAATCACCTGACGTTGCCCGTCGGCTTTGCGGCCGACGGGCAACGAGTGTGAATATCGACCGGCCGCGGCTACGTGGTTGGTCGCGGTGAGTTTAGATACGCCCGGGTGCGTGGTTTGACAGCGCCTGGTTGTTTTGCTAAAGTCCGACCTTGTGACTTTATGCTCGGTGACCAAACCGGGTGACTAGTAGGTTCAGAATGTGTCGACAAGCGAGGAGGGTGTGTTGCCCACCATCAACCAGCTGGTCCGCAAGGGCCGCAAGCAGGCCGCCGATAAGACGAAGACCCCTGCACTCAAGGGTAACCCGCAGAAGCGGGGAGTGTGCACGCGTGTGTACACCACGACACCGAAGAAGCCGAACTCGGCCCTTCGTAAGGTCGCGCGCGTCCGTCTGGTCAACCAGATGGAAATCACGGCCTATATCCCGGGCATCGGCCACAATCTTCAGGAGCACTCGATCGTGCTCGTGCGTGGCGGTCGTGTGAAGGACCTGCCGGGTGTGCGTTACAAGATCATCCGTGCAGCCCTTGACTGTTCGGCAGTGAACAACCGGGCCCAGGCGCGTTCGCGCTACGGCGCCAAGAAGCCCAAGTAGGAATCGAACACCCGGTCCGATCAAGCTCAGGATGAGCTGATCGGCACTGTGAGCGGAGGAGTGAATATGCCCAGGCGTGCAGCAGCGCAGCGTCGCGAGGTCGTGCCGGATGCGGTCTACAATAACCGGCTCGTGACCCAGCTGACAAACAAGATCCTTCTCGACGGCAAGAAGTCAGTTGCCGAGCGTATCGTGTACGGCGCGTTCGATATCATCGAGAAGAAAACGGGCAGCGATCCGCTTGCAACGTTCAAGAAGGCTATGGACAACGTTCGTCCGACCCTTGAGGTCAAGCCCAAGCGTGTCGGTGGCGCCACGTACCAGGTGCCGATTGAAGTCAACTCGCGCCGTTCGACGACGCTGGCGATCCGCTGGATCGTTGGATACTCGCGCAAGCGCCGTGAGAAGACCATGGCTGAGCGCCTCGCCGGTGAGATCACTGATGCCTCGAACAACACGGGCGCGTCGGTGAAGAAGCGCGAGGATCTCTTCAAGATGGCGGAGTCCAACAGGGCCTTCAGCCACTATCGCTGGTAGTAGACGAGACGACGCAGGATAAGGACGAAGAGACCCAATGGCGCGTAAGCGATTCCCACTTACCAAGACCCGCAACATCGGGATCATGGCCCATATCGATGCCGGCAAGACCACGACGACAGAGCGTGTCCTGTTCTACACGGGCCGCACGCACAAGATCGGCGAGGTTCATGATGGCGCCGCGACCATGGACTGGATGGTTCAGGAGCAGGAGCGCGGTATCACGATCACGTCCGCCGCGACGACATGCTTCTGGAAGGACTACCGTATCCAGATTATAGATACGCCCGGCCACGTGGACTTCACGGTTGAGGTCGAGCGCTCCCTTCGCGTTCTCGACGGGACCGTTGCGGTCTTCTGTGCCGTTGGTGGCGTGGAGCCTCAGTCTGAGACGGTCTGGCGCCAGGCGGATACCTATGGTGTTCCGCGTCTCGCCTACATCAACAAGATGGACCGCACAGGTGCCGACTTCATGAACGTCGTCAACATGATGCGTGATCGACTCGCCACACGCCCCGTGCTCCTTCAGCTTCCCATTGGCGCTGAGGATCAGTTCACGGGCATCGTCGACCTCATCGAGATGACCGCGTGGCACTTCAACGAAGACGATAACGGCATCGATCCGACGATCGGCGAGATTCCCGCCGAGCTTCAGGACGAAGCCGAGATGTATCACCACGAGCTTGTCGAGGTAGCGGCCGAGTTCGATGACGCGCTTCTCGAGAAGTTCCTCGGCGACGAGGCAATCTCCTCTGCCGAGCTGATCGCCGCGCTTCGCAAGGCGACCATCGACTGCGCGATCACCCCGGTCACCTGCGGTGCGTCCTTCAAGAACAAGGGCGTGCAGCCGCTACTGGATGCGATCATCGACTACCTGCCTTCGCCGCTCGACATCGCAGCGGTCACGGGTATCGACCTGAAGACGGACGCCGAAGCGATTCGTCCGCCGGATGAGAATGCTCCTTTTGCGGCACTCGCGTTCAAGGTCATGACCGATCCTTTTGTCGGTAAGCTGACGTACTTCCGCGTCTACTCCGGGAAGATGACGTCGGGTTCTTACGTGCTCAACAGCACGAAGGGTCACAAGGAGCGCATCGGTCGTCTCCTGGAGATGCACGCGAACCACCGTGAAGATACCGACGAGGTATTCGCCGGCGACATCGTCGCGGCTGTCGGTCTGAAGAACACGACCACGGGCGACACACTCTCTTCCGAGGATGCGCCGATCCTACTCGAGTCCATGGTCTTCCCGGATCCGGTTATCGACATCGCCATCGAGCCCAAGACCAAGGCCGAGCAGGAGAAGCTCGGCACCGGTCTTGCGAAGCTCGCCGAGGAAGACCCGACATTCCGCGTCCGTACCGATGAAGAGACCGGGCAGACGATCATCGCCGGCATGGGTGAGCTTCACCTCGAGGTCATCGTCGACAGACTGCTGCGCGAGTTCAAGGTCGAGGCAAATGTCGGCAAGCCGCAGGTCGCGTATCGCGAAACTGCGGGCAAGTTGACGCAGGATGTCGAGGCGAGATTCATTCGCCAGACCGGTGGCCGTGGTCAGTTCGGACACGTTGTCATCAATGTCGTCCCCCAGGAGCCCGGCACGGGCTACTCGTTCGACAACAAGATCGTCGGCGGCGTCATTCCCCGCGAGTACATCCCCGCGGTTGATAAGGGTATCCAGGAGGCCATCACCTCGGGCGTTCTCGCCGGTTACCCCGTCGTCGATATCAAGGTGGAGCTCGTTGACGGCTCATACCATGAGGTCGACTCGTCGGAAATGGCATTCAAGATCGCCGGGTCCATGGCGATCAAGGAAGGACTTCGCAAGTCGAACCCGGTGTTGCTTGAGCCGGTCATGGCTGTTGAAGTCGTCACGCCCGAGGATTTCATGGGTGATGTCATGGGCGACCTTTCAAGTCGCCGCGGCCACATCGAGGGCATGGAGCCCCGTGGCAACGCACAGGTCATTCGCGGCAAGGTGCCGCTGGCAAATATGTTCGGATATGCGACTGACCTTCGGTCGCGCACGCAGGGACGCGCGGCGTACACCATGCAGTTCAAGGCGTACGAGCCTGTTCCGAAGAGCATCGCCGAAGAGATCGTGACCAAGGTTCGCGGCTAGCCTGAGCCGGCAGCGGACCCGACAGAGAAGCAGGACGAGGAATAGTGGCTAAGAAGAAGTTCGAACGCACCAAACCGCATATGAACATCGGCACCATCGGTCACGTTGACCATGGCAAGACGACGCTCACTGCAGCGATCACGAAGTGCCGTGCCGCTAAGGGACAGGCTGACTTCACGCCGTTCGACCAGATCGACAAGGCGCCGGAAGAGCGCGAGCGCGGTATCACCATCGCTATCGCTCACGTCGAGTACGAGACCGACAAGCGTCACTACGCGCAC
>WSXY01000022.1 GCA_009773565.1 Actinomycetota bacterium
GAACTGGACGGTTTCGATGTCGTTGGCCGAGAGCCGGGGCAACGGAGAGCAACCGAGAAGGGCCGCGCATATCACGGCGGCGGCTAGCCCAAGAAGACGCCGCTGCATCCTCACCCCCCGGCCCCCAGACTATGGCTAACGTCTTTGGGCGTGAGCTGAAGCGCGCCCCGCCCGATTCCCCTGCCCGAGTCTACCGCACACGGGCGCGCTTTCTGCTCGACGCCCGGGTTAGGCCCTCGCAATCATTCAGAATCCGCAACGCCCGGGCGGTTCGAAGTTGCTTCCAGCGAGGCCATGTGGGCAGCCAGCGCACGGAAGTCACGTTTCACATCGAGCGCGAACGCGGTGCCCATCAAGGGACCCAGAAGCTTCGTCCACTTGCCCGGCCGGACTATGGCACCCGTCCATTGTACGAGCGTGCCCTCAGGCACCTCTGTGTAGACGACAGTCTCCTCGGTCACGGTGCCGTCGCTCAGTCGAATCTCTTCGACGACCCGATCATCTCCCCAGATGCCAGTGACCCACGCAGTCAAAGGGATACCCATGACCCTCGTGTCGAGTCTCGCGGTGACCGTGTCGCCGTCGCGCTCCAACACCTCAAGATCCCTGAACTTCTTGGACCACTGTGGGATCGTCTCGTAAGCCGTCGCCTGCATCACCTTCAGGCGATTCGCCCCCACCAGCTGACTCACCTGCTTGCGTACTCCCACGCCATCTCCCAGCGGCCGACCAGCACCGACGATTCCCCCAGATGGGCCTAACGTCGTGGCGCTTCACCAGCGGCGCGCCGGCGAGCGCTTGCCAGCCGAGTCTAGCGCACCGAGGCGCGCCGTCTGTGTGGAAGCGCTTGTTAGCCCGACGCCTTCTTCACGTACATGACACCGTCGATGGCCTCGAAGTCGGCGTCTTGGGTCCACAGCGTAGCGCCGAAGGCCCTCGTGGTCGTCAGAATCACGCTGTCCGCCATGGGTAGCCTGAGATCCAGGCTTGTTCGGGCTGAGTCGAGTGCGAGCGGTCCGCTGAGTTCGACGACGCTGCCCTGCTGCATCTGGGCTACCGCAGTAAGCGCCTCGCTCTCGCTACGCTGGATGGCGACCCGCTTGAAGACTTCGTAGAGGGTGACGGAAGGGACGATGAGTTCATCGGTCGCCTCAATCGCAGCCGCGAAGTACTCCGCATTTGGCCCAGCGGCGAAGTACTCAAGCCAGGCCGAGGAATCGATGACGTTCATACACGATCGTCCTCACGAGGCACCGTCGTGTCGATGCCGGACAGGAAGCCCCGCATCTCACGGATGGGACGTATGGGGACGAACTCGACTCGCCCGCGATACTCGATTGCCTGGACTTTCTGACCCGGCTTGAGCCCGAGGTTCTCTCTGATGCTCTTGGGGATGACCACCTGGTACTTGGGTGAGATCGTGACAGTTGTCATGACACCCTCCTTTTCGATAGCACAATCGTACAACGCGCGTGCATCGAACACAATGGAGGGTGGACTCATGCGCAGTTCGGGCTAACGTGTTTCGGCATCAGCGGCGGCCGATACCTTCCATTACTCTAGCGCTTGCGCCGCCCGCTGGATGCCGGGGTTAGGCAGAGCCAAGCTCGAAAAGCGTCACTTCCGGTCGAACCAGGAAACGCGTCTGGAGGGCCAGATGGCCCACCCCGCGACCGATGTACATCTGCCGATTCCCGGACAGCTCGAACTCACCGGAGGTGTAGCGCCTGTTCTGCACGGGCAGTCTGGGCGGCGCCATGAAGGGCGGTCTCACCTGACCGCCGTGGGTGTGGCCTGATAGGATCCATCCTTCGAAGCCGTCCCATCCCTCAAGATCAGCACTATCCGGATTGTGCGACAGCGCCAGCATCGCCGCGGCGGGATCGAGCCCTGCCAGCGTTGCCTGTGCATCGAAGCGTCGCGCCCACAGATCATCCATCCCGGCCACCTGCAGGCCCGCGACGGACACGACTTCGTTCGAGAGCACGCGTATGCCAAGCGAGTCGAGCGCAGCGGTGAGCTTCGCAGCGTGGTCCACATCAGACCAACCGACCCCATAGTCATGGTTACCGAGGACCGCGAGTGTGGCGAGTCTGCCGTGCGGAAGCTCCGAGTAGATCCGCTTGGCCTGTTCGATGACGTCCGGGTGATACGCCGTCAGATCACCCGTGACCACGACTATGTCCGGATTCGCCGCAGCAACCGTCGCGAAAGTGTCCAGCACGTAGGCATCCGAGACATTCTCGCCGACGTGGATGTCCGTGAGGTGAGCGAGCGTCGCCCCCTCGAGTTCTCCGGGCAGGTTGCGCACCAACATGGGGACGCCTACGACTTCGAGCCAATGCGGCTCGATGAACCAGGCGTAGCCGCCGGTTCCCGCCGCTCCAGCAATGAGGGCTGTCGAACCGATGATGAACTGCCGGCGTGTGAGCACGTGCGTGCTCCCTTCGAGTGGCTTGTCGCCACGATGTGATTGTTCTGCCTAACAACTAGTATCCAGTCTAGCTATCCTCACAGACTTGAGTAGCCGAGTTCTGGATAACCCGATAAGTCGCGTCCGTCAACCGGTACGCCGTGGGGTGAGCAGTCTGGATAAGCCCGTCCGTGCCACCTTCGATGTAGGCCGCCACCATTCTGCGCTCGAACGGATCGGTCGAGGCGCTCATGAACTGCGTCAACGGCCGACCCACGATCGCTTCATCATCATTCGCCATTTCGTGCCCCCAGCCTCTGCGCCACCAGCGTCTGCCTCGACTGCAGTACCGTCAACCGTGTTGCCCAAGGACCGTGGAAGTCGCGCCTATTGAGCAGGGGGGCCGCGTGGCCCGACGGGACGCGCGACCACCGCGATTCGCTTCAGCCACCAGCCCTAGCTCCATGAGCGGTCGGTCGAAGCGCTCACGTTGCGGGGCGACCGGCGGACACCGGGTGGGGCGAGACTCCCGCGTGGCCCCCAATCGGAAAGTCCGAGACCGCAGGGCACCTGTGCTAGCTTCCACCCCAGCCCAATACAAGACGCTGAGGTCAAGGAGGTGCACGTGGCTCGAATGGAGGGAATCTGGCGCGTCGCGTCCGCGAGCCTCGTAGCGAGTCTCACCGTCGCCTTCGTCCCGTTGGGAGTCTCGGCCCTCGCCTCACTCTCCCTCGACCGAGCGGCTAACACCGCGCCGCTGACGACGTGGGCGATCTCCCCCCTCCCCACCCGCTGGCTGGCCGCCATCACCAGCCCGCCGACGCTCACCCTCTCACTCCTCCTCATCACGGCAATCGTGGCCTGGTGGGTCTGGATCTCCGGCCACCTCATGCGCCCGCGCACCAGCGACACCGGCGTCGTCGCCGGCATCCCGCGAACCGCCGGGCGTGGCGAGCATGGGACCTCGAACCTCATGACCCCCGCAACGCTCGAAACCTCCGCAGTCACCTGGTCGCCCGGCACGCCTCCGGATTCCGGCGTCTCGGGCTTCGTGATTGGCGCCACCCCGGCCGAGCGCGGACGCAAGGAGACCTACTACCTCTCGGGCTCAGAGGGCCACGTGCTCGTGATCGGCTCCACCGGCTCGGGCAAGACGCGCCGGATCGTGCTGCCGAGCATCTACGCGCTCGGCGAACTCGGCGAGTCGATGGTGATTCCGGACCCCAAAGGCGAGCTCTACCTCACCACCTGCGAGCACCTCAAGGCCAAGGGCTACCGCGTCGACACGATCGACCTGCGAGATCCCTCTCGGTCCGTCCAGTGGTCGCCGCTCGACCTCATCGTCGACTTGATCTGGTCGGCCGAGATCGCGCATGCGGAAGACATGGCGCACGAGCTTGCAAAGACGATCGTCTCGGCACAGCTCGGCGGGCATGGCGGCAACGAGGCGTTCTGGAACGCCAGCGCCGAGGCGATCATCGCGGCCACGGCGCTCCTGATCGCCAGTGAACCCAAAGGCGTTGACCCGCTCTCGCGCAACATGTTCAACGTCTACCGGACGCTCGGAACGTATGGCAAAGAGCGAACCGCAGTGCGCGCCGACAGCATCCGGCAAGAGACGATCTATCCACTCAAGGAGATGATCGAGGGTCTGGACGATCAGCACCCGGCCAAGGTTGGCATATGAGTCACCGAACTTGTCAGCAAGTGTGGTGGTTCTTATGCCGACTTACTTTGGGCAACAAGTCGGGCAACACCTCAGTCGAACGCCGACTCCGGGCACAAGGGACTGCGATTGGGCCGCATGAAGGCACCGACACGCCATCTGAGCTGCGCCTTTACCCGGCGACCGCCCTCATCCCAAAGACAATTGTAGCCCGATTTCGCACTCGAAATCGGGCTACTCAGGCCTCTGACCTGCGGTTTTGTGGTGCCCCCAAGGGAATTCGAATCCTGATTGTGCTTGTGACTATTGGGACTCGTTGGGACTCGTTGGTACAGCGGAGCTACGGCGAGTCCCAATAGGTACCAACGAGTACCAACAATCACCAGGTATTTGGGCGACAAATCGGGCGACAAATCCGGGGGTCCCCAGAGGGCTCCCTCCCGCGCCTCAGCCTCGCCAGTACTTGGCTCTGTATGTCTCGAGGGCAGCGCGACTGGATCGATACCGCCCGTCGGTGCCGATAATCGCCTCGAGCCGTCCGCGTCCCGCCGCTTGCTTGAGTGCCGCCAGGCTGAACTCCTCGTCGGCAAGCGCCTCGAGCGGTACGTACTTCGCGGGGCCGGCGATGTTGGGGATCAGCCGATGGAGGTTGTCGACGACCGAGCGGGCAAGGAGCTCCGCGAGCGGGCCAAGGTCATCGTGGTCGGCGCGGTCGAGTGCTTTGAGGTAGCGCCGTCGCTGCTCCTTGAAGATCACGATCGGCGGCCAGCCCAGACGCGTCAGGACGAGGTTGAGCAGCAGCCGGCCGGTGCGCCCGTTGCCGTCTATGAACGGGTGCAGCCGCTCGAAGTCGACGTGGATGCGCGCGAGAGCCTCCGGGATATCAGCCACACCAAGCGTGCCATCGGCAAGCGCGCCGCCGAACTGATTCACCTGCTCCACCCAGGAGGCGACACCGGCCGAGATGAACGGGTGCGTCGGCGGCGTCATTCCCCCGGGGAACGGACGAATATCGTGTCGGCGGAAGCTGCCCGGGGCCTCATCAGGGTAGGCGCTCGGGTGTGGCGCGACCTCCCGCACCTTCTTGGGACTGTGAGTCTCAGGTCGACATCGCGTCGAAACGCGGAACGAGACCCCCTTCGGGAGTCACGCTCCTTGACAGGAGCAGTCACCATGACTGCTCCTGTCAATACCTGGTCGGATTTGACTGACGCGTTTGTAGCCGCGGCTAGTCCTTGCGCCCCATCGAGCCGTGGTCGTGGAGCGGGTCGGATGTGATGCATTGATGCGTCTTGTGCGACCACACCTGGAAGCCAAGCATCGCCTCGACCCATTCGCGCGCCTCGACAACCGGGCCGTCTGAGTGGGCCTTCAACTTCATCACTCGAGCGAACTTCCCGCGAATCTCATCCTCCAACGCCGAAGTCAGCATCCGAACGAGTTCCTCGACATCGCCGCTATCGATCGCACGTTCGGCCAGAGGAACGACCTGCCCGTGTCCCAGGCCCGCCGGCTTGAGCCCGGTGAATGCCGCACCTTCTCCCGCCCGATGAAGACGCACAACGGTCTCGAAGAACCACTCTTCGGCGACCTCAACGGCCTGAGGACCGGCCGAGGAGGCCGCAACCGTCTTCTCGAACGCCATCCGTACCTCATCCTCCGCATCGGCAGGAACGTACGGCAGGACCAGGTCCACCGATGATGCGGCGAGAGCCCTCATCGCCGCCTTGACGACAGGACCGTCCTTCGAATCGCAATGTGGGGGCACAATGACCATCTCCTTCGGGAATAGACGGCTCGGCTTCAAGGAACTAGATACCCGTGCGCGGTATTGGCTGGTCGGGCTCCGTAGACGCCTGTATCCACGGCTGCGGCGTCCGGAGTCAAGCCGGCATCAGGCGAGCCACACCAGATACGCGGCTGCAACCAGCAGCCCCACTCCGCCGATCTTCGTCAGGACGCCGGTCGCGCGCGACAACTTGGTCATCATGACGAGCGATCCCGAAGCGAGTCCCAGGAGCAGCAACGGCGCGCCCTTCCCCACGCCGAATACGAAGAGGAGCGCCGCACCCTCCCTCGCTGAACCTCGACCGGCCGCGATCGTCGCAATAGCGGCTAGGATAGGGGTCGAGCACGGGGATGCGACCACGCCGAACAACATGCCGAAAGCGAAAGCACCGAGATATCCCCGGCGCTCCGGCCGCTTGACGGGCACGAGGCGGTTGATCGCATCGAACCGAAGGTTGATGGCGCCCAGCATGTGGAGTCCCAGCGCCACGCAGATCGCTGCCACGACGTAGTACGCCCAAGCACCGACGATCAGCGCGTGACCCAGCGCACCCGCAGCGGCACCCATCGAAGCGAAAAGCAGGCTCATCCCCAACACGAAGACAGCTGCAAGCGAAAGGGAGCGCGCGTACGCGTGTCCTCGCGAACCGCCGGTCCCCGCATCGCTCGCACTTCCCGTGAGGTAGCCGAACACAGCAGGGATCATCGGCAGCACACACGGGCCAAAGCCGGCAACCAGGCCGCCGAGGAGCGCGATTCCAAACGCAGCCGGTCCGGTCACAGCACCTGCCGCGAGCTGACGTGCGAGCTCGTCCACGTTCATCGGTCCGCCAACAGCGCGTCGAGGTACTGCCGCACGCCGGCGGCGTCGAGCTTCCCTGTATAGGAGTCCAGAATCTCGCCGTCGGCACGGATGAAGTACGACGTGGGCACGAATTGAAACGCGAACCGCTGTGCGAGCTCACGGCCGGATGGTTCGTCGGTCATCACGTGCAGGTAGATGACCTCGTCAGTGTACTCAGGCAACACTTCCTGGATCGTCTCCTCCATCTCCGCGCAGTTGGCACAGTACGACAGGCCGAAGTTGAGGAAGATGGGCCTTCCTTCAGCGATGGCGGCGTCATAGGCAGCCACTGCTGTAGCCGGTTCGCCCGCCGCGCTGCCGGTATCACGTGTCGAAGCGGCATCTTCAACAGGAGTTGGCGCCGATGCGCCGACTTTCACGACGACCAGTACGGCGAACGCCGCGGCCACACCGATCAGGACTAACGCCTTCCGGTTACGCGCCGACTGCATCGAGTATCCTTCCCAGCTCCTCGCGTGAAGGGACGCGTCCACTGACCGCCACTCGCCCGTCGATAACGAGTCCGGGCAATCCCATCACCCCGGACGCCATGATCTCCGTAGGATCCGTCACCTTGCGAATCTCAGCCGAAACGCCACGCGCGGCCACCGTCTGCCGCACCGATGCCTCGAGTTCGCGGCAGTTCGGGCAGGCCGATGAGCCAAGTAGCTGGATGATCATTCACACACCACCTTCTCAAGCGACGGGGACCGATCCGCGTCCAACCATAGTCAGCACAAGGGATCGCGTCCTTGACTGCGGTCAAGACGATCGACACTTGACAGGAGTCGACTCAGCGGGTTTACTTCTCACATGATAATGATTTCCCTGTGATAAGCAAGGAGCCTCTGATGCAGCGTCGTTCCGAACGTCTCTCGCACCTTATGCCGCTGCTCCAGCACGCGACATCCCACCTTGGGGCGCTCTCCACGGAGTCGGGCCGCTCGTTCGCCCTCTCGAAAGCCCGTATGGCCGCCCTGTCAACGCTGATGCACCGTGGGCGCCTTCGGATGTCCGACCTGGCCGACCTGCTCGACCTCCCCCGCCCTCTCGCCACCCGGGCCGTCAACGAACTGGTCGCCAGAGGGCTTCTGGAGCGGTGTGACGACCCGGCGGACCGGCGTACCGTCCTCGTCCAGCCGACAGCGGCCGGACGCGCGGTGTACGAGGATGTGCAGCGTGAGTCCGCGACCGCCCTCGAAGAGGTTCTTACCGACATGATTCCCGGGGAAGTCGACGCACTCCTCGTGGGACTCGAGTCGCTCCTCGAGGCGTTGCACAAGCCGGGTCGCGGCAGGAAGTGCTGCGGACCGGATGACCCTGATGGGCATCACGATGCGCACATCGGCCAGACCGGTTGCGCTCATGCACAGTCAGTTCCCCCTGTTGAAAGGAGCCAGTCATGACCGAGACCACCGCCCTAAAGGAGACCGTTCTTCGTTCCGATGAGCTCACGTGCCCATCGTGCATCGCGAAGATCGAGTCGAAGCTGAGCAGCCTCGAGGGTGTCGCTTCCGCCGAAGTGAAGTTCGCATCGGGCAGGATACTCGTGAAGCATGACGCCGCGAAGGTGTCCGTCGGCGACTTGGTGAAGGCCGTGAACGAGATCGGCTACGCGGCCAAGCCGTCCGCGGTCTAGTAGTCGCACGAGTGTCCGGCGGGGCCTCGGGCGCGGGTATCCAGCCCGGGGCCCCATTTGGTGGTAAGGAGTGTTCACATGAGACGAACATGGAAGGACTGGGGCGTAGTCATCGTCTCCGGAGTGCTGATCGCCCTGTCCTGGATCACGGGATGGGAGTGGCTCATGGTCGCTGCGGCCGTGGGCGCGGGCTACCGGATAGCCATCACCGCCGTGCAGGCGTTGCGCGTACGCCACGTCTCGATCGATCTGCTGGTCACCGTCGCCGCAGTGGGCGCCCTCTTCATACAGAACTACTGGGAGTCTGCCGCGGTCACCTTCCTCTTCGCCCTCGGCAAGGGCCTGGAGAAGGCGACGCTCAACAAGACCCGCAAGGCGCTGTCCGACCTTGTAGACGCGGCGCCGGAGACGGCAACGGTGATGCGAGATGGCGACCCGGTCACCGTCGCGATCTGGGAGCTCGCTCCCGGTGACATCGTCTTGGTGCGCAACGGCGAGCAGGTCCCCGTGGACGGCCGGGTCGTGAGCGGCCACGGCGGCGTCGATGAAGCCACCATCACCGGGGAGTCACTCCCTGCGGAGAAAGCGGAGGGCTCCGAGACGTTCGCGGGTACATGGCTGCGATCCGGCGTCCTGCAGGTAGAGGCCGTCGGCATCGGCGCCGACACCACGCTGGCGAAGATCATCCACCGGGTGGAGGAAGCTCAGGACGATAAGGCGAAGACCCAGACGTTTCTGGAGAAGTTCTCGCGGTGGTATACCCCCGGAGTGATCGTCACATCCGTACTTGTCGGCCTCGTCACCCGCGATATCGAACTCGCGCTGACGCTGCTGGTCATCAGCTGCCCTGGCGCGCTCGTGATCTCCATCCCCGTTTCCATCGTGGCTGGCATCGGCCGCTCGGCCAAAGACGGCGTGCTCATCAAGGGCGGCGAGTATCTGGAGACCTCGGCAAAGGTCGATGCCGTCGTGGTCGACAAGACCGGCACACTGACGAACGGACGCCCAGAGCTTACGGACGTGGTCGTGCTGGATTCGGCCTATACCGAGGACGACGTGCTACGCCTTGCGGCACGCGCCGAGACTGCATCGGAGCATCCGCTCGCCGACGCCGTCATCCGCGGCGCCAAGAGCCGCGGCCTGGATGTCGTGATGGCGGAGAATGCCGAGCCCGTAGCCGGCAAGGGCATCCGCACTCATGTGGATGGGCGCACGGTGGCCGTGGGCTCGGCGGACCTGCTCGACGTGCGCCCGGACGACACGCGTGTCGCAGCCTTCAACGAGCACGGCAAGACCGCGATGTACGTCGGCGTCGATGGCCGGGCGATAGGTATCGTGGCGGTTGCGGACACGATCCGACACGACGCCCCCTCGGCCATCAGGGCACTCCACGCGCGGGGCGTGAAGGTCGTGATGGCAACGGGCGATGCGAGGCAGGTTGCGGAGAACATCGCCGCGCAGCTCGGCGTCGATATCGTCCACGCGGAGCTGGCGCCGGAGGACAAACTGGCGATCGTCAAGGGCCTTCAGGCCGAGGGATACACCGTGGCCATGGTCGGCGACGGCGTCAACGACACGCCCGCGCTGGCACAAGCCGACATCGGTGTGGCCATGGGCGCCGCGGGCTCCCCGGCCGCTATCGAGACGGCCGACATCGCACTCATGGCCGACGACCTGCCGCGCCTCCCCTACGCGCTGGGACTCGCGCAGCGGACGGTCCGTACGATGCGCGTCAATATCGGGATCGCGCTCGTGGTCGTCGCAGCGCTGCTTGCGGGTGTCCTCTTCGGCGACGTCACGATGTCCATCGGCATGCTCGTCCACGAGGCGTCGGTCATGCTTGTGATCGGGATCGCCATGCTGCTGCTTCGGCCGACACTCAAGACAGAGCCGGTCGCCGCCGCCGCAGTTCCGACGGGCGCCGAGGAGTACGCCACTGCCTGACCCGGGCGCTGTCCTGACTCGCATGACAAAGGGGACGGCCGATCGGCCGTCCCCTTTGGTGTTGTCGCTCAGCCGAGAACCGCCTCGTAGAACTCGGGCTTGGGTGAGCCCTCCAGCAAGTCGTGCACGCGGATCTTGGCGCTGGCCTGATCGTCGCTCGTGTGCATGGCCATGAAGGTCTCGTAGCTCTCGTGCTGCACGAGGGCTGCGTAGTTGCCGCCGTCTCTCGGCTGCAGGAGTTTCCTGCTGATGAAACCGGGCCAGCCCGAGTACACCTCATTCGACCATTCGAACCACTCGCGGAACTCGGCGTCCTTTCCCTCCCGAACCGGGGGAAAGTGGATGATGTTCACGAACATGGCGACCTCCCTTTCGACTTCCGATGGAAGAGCCAACGGGACAAGCGGCGGAATCCACTCCCCTCGCAGATACGTACCCACTCGTTCGGCGGAAACGTGCTGCCCCCAGTGCGCGCGGTCACAACTGTTGACCCGCAGGCATAGTTCACCCACGCCCGTGGCATCGCAACCCAAGCGGCAATGTCGTCCAGAGTGATGCCGTTCGGGGACTTGCGAATCGCTGGAGCTGCCCCGTTTCCGTTGACACCCTAGAAGTAGACCCCCAGGGGTCAGAAGGGAGTCAACGCATGGCGTACACGCCGGAGTTCAGGACCGAAGCGGTCCGGCTCTACCGTCTTGGAGGCCGAGGCATCAAGGCGACGGCGTACCAGATCAACATCGCGCCGGAGACACTGCGCACGTGGGTGCGACAGGCCGAGGTGGACGGGGGACTGGCCGAAGGTCTCACGAGCGAGGAGCGTGAGGAGCTCCGACGACTTCGCCGGGAGAACCGCATCTTGCTCGAGGAGAAGGAGATCTTGCGCAAGGCCGCGCTTTTCTTCGCCCGGGAGACCGATCACCGCAGGTGAGATTCGCGCTGATCGACGAAGAGAAGTCGCACCACTCGATCTCCCGGATGTGCCGCGTGCTCGGTGTGACGGCCGCGGGTTACTACGCATCGAAGGGCCGCACGCCGTCAGCACGCGCGATTGAAGACGAGCACCTGAAGAGGCGCATCATCTTCCACCACGCCGCATCGCGTGGAACCTATGGTGTCCCGCGTCTGTTCGACGACCTTGCAGACGAAGGGATCCGCATTTCCCGCAAGCGCATCGCACGTCTGATGCGCGAACTCGGGATCGCGGGTGTGTCGGGCCGTGAGGGTACGCGCAGGCGCCGCAAGTCGACCGTGGCCGAGACCGATGCGGTCGCAGACCTCGTCCGCCGTGACTTCACCGCTGATGCGCCGAACCAGGTGTGGTTCGCGGACATCACCTACGTACCGACCTGGGAGGGGTGGCTCTTCCTCGCGGTGGTGATGGACGCCTGCACGAAGCGCATCGTCGGCTGGTCGATGCGAGACGATCTGAAGAGTGACATCGTGGTCGACGCCCTCGGGATGGCGACGACGATGCGGCGTCCCGGCGCCGGGCTCGTCCATCACTCCGATCGCGGCGCCCAATACCGCTCACTCGCCTTCGGCAAGTCGCTGCGAGACTCAGGGATCCTGGCATCCATGGGCGAGACCGGCGTGCCGCACGACAACGCTGTCACAGAGTCGGTGATGGCGACGATCAAGAAGGACTGTGTGCATCGGCACCGGTTCAAGACCAGAGATGAAGCGAGGTTCGCGATCTTCGACTACATCGAGGGCTTCTACAGCCCGCATCGGCGACACTCGTCGCTCGGCAACTTGTCACCGGCGGAGTTCGAGTGGAGACTGGAGCAACGACAGCTTCAGGCTGCCGCGTCCTAGTTCTCAGGTATCAATGGAAACGGGGCAGCTCCATGGCAACCCCAAGAGGACTATGAGCAACAGGGAGTGCTTCTGAGCCAAGCGCGGGTACCGACACCCCCTCTGAGCTGCGCCTTTACCTCACGCCCGCTCTCAGCCGCAAGACAATTGTAGCCCGATTTCGCACTCGAAATCGGGCTACTCAGGCCTCTGACCTGCGAAAATATGGTGCCCCCAAGGGAATTCGAATCCTGAAAGTGCTTGTGACTATTGGGACTCGTTGGGACTCGTTGGTACAGCGGAGCTGCGGCGAGTCCCAATAGCCAAATCGGGCACCAAATCCGGGGCTCGATTACGGACGAGGAGCCCTTTGCGAATACGGCAAGCCCGTCTCTTGAAACGAGACGGGCTTGCCGGCCGGGCCGCTTGCCTGAACGCCGTTCAACTCCGCTTAGTCCACCCCGGTGAACTCTGCGAAGTCTTCTGCTACTGTGCCCACCCTGATAACTCGTGCGGGAAGACCGACCGCAACGGATCGCGGGAGAATGTAGTACGGAGCGTATGGCTGAGCGAGTGTAGCCCCTCAGGCACCGCCATAACCTCTACTCCCTACTCCACGAGGAGCGTGCCGTCCGCGTAGCCTTCGGCGCACAGAAGCTCGTATTTGCCGGGCTGCAGTGCAGGCAGCTCGAGCGTGCCTCCCTGTTCGATGTTCTGTTCCACGCCTAGCGACTCGATCTTCACTGATGCCAAATGGCCCGAGCCGGCTCCAAAGGTGATGGTCAACGGTAGTCCCGCTTTGGCGGTCATGAGATTGGGCTCGAGCCGCTCTCCCGGAGTCACGGCAAGTTGTTGGCTTGTCCCGTCTGCCGATACGGTGGCCGCGACCCCGTCCGAGGCCGCTAATGCTACATAGCCTGCGGTCGCGAGCATCTGGCGGATATCGCCCTCGGCAATCAGAGTGCTGTCGTACTGCACCTCAAGCTTGAGGGTCGAAGCATCGAACGACGCTCGATCGATCGCCTGGTTCTGAATGGACTCGAAGACATGATCCGCCTCGTGAGCAGGATCCCCGCCCTCCTTCAGGGTGATGTCAAAGACCGCCGTGGCATCACCTTTGGTGGTGCTGATAATCTCCGTCACGATCTGCCCGTCTTGCGTTCGCTTTCCCGGCGGGTCCGCCACTGTCTGGTAGATCAGGATCGCTGCGATTGCAGAAGCGCCGACGAGCCAGATCCAGTGCTTAGGTGACAGCTTCATGTGGTCCTCTCCTTCGTCTACCCCTCGCTCCGATTACTGCACCACGACCGATCCAGTCTGATGGCCCATCGCGCACGCGAAGGCGTAGGTGCCGGGCTGAAGCGCCGGGAGTGCCACCGTCGTCTGGCCGGTCGAAAGAGGCTGCGTGATACCGAGTGTCGTGAAGACGACCTCCGTGATGCAGCCAGCGGCCTGACCGAAGGCGATCTCGGCCGGAAGACCGGCCTTGAGTATCACTGTCCCGGGGTCAAAGGATTCGGATGATGTATCCACGGTGGCGGTTTGCTTGGTGCCCGTCGGATCGATGGTCGCCGTGGTGGGAGCGGATGCGACAGGTGCGGCGGCCAGGCTTACGAGCCCCGTTCCTTCAACGATCTGGCGGACGCTTTCCTCCGTGTGGGAGGACTCGCAAAACGTGACATCCAGAGTGGCCGTGTCGATCGTCAATGTCACATCACCGATGCCGTCGTATCCGGAAAAGGCGTCGACGATGTCCCTTCCCTGTTCGGCGAGATCCACGCCTGGGTTCGGCATCAGTGCGAGTGAGGTAGACGAACACGGGCTGGTCGATCCGAAGAACTTGGTGATCTTGCCGTTCTTGACGGAGCCTCCGCTGCTGAGTGCCGATACCGCCACAACGACAACCATGATCAGCACACCGGCTATCAGAAACTGGGGACGCAAGAAGCCGGGCCGGGGGGTGGGCTCGATAGCAGGCTCCTCCACGGTCCGGGCCTGCTGCTTGGCCCGGGGCTGCTGCCCGGCCGGCGCTCTCTTTTGCAGCGCCACTTGCGCTACGGGTTCGGGCGAGAGCGTCGTAACCTTCTGCCGCATGGACACCACCACGATTCCGAGCAGAAGCAGCGCGGCCGCTCCCATGAACACGATCACGATGACGTTCGTGCTCGACTGGGAGGAGCCCGCGGAGGGAGCAGAGGTCGGCAACGTGTAGGAGAAGGTCAGGTCGATCACGTCTCCCGCCTTGGCGTTCGTGACGGTCTTCGAGTAGCGGCTGTAAGTCTCGTCGCCTGCCTGCATGGAGGCACCGTCCGAGGCCTGAGCGACCTGGGCGCCGCGCGGGAGTCGCTGAGACACGCGCACTGATGGCAGGTCCTGCCACGCGGTCCACTTGATGGTCGTATTCTGGATCTCGCCTGCAGTCCCCGTCATGCCGGTTGAGATGCCCTCGAATTGCGCAGTCCGCGACTTCGTCAGCGTGAATTTGTAGATGTCCATGTCACCGACGGTCGTCTTCACGTACTGAAGCTGGGGGTCCTCGGCAGGCGGTCCGCCGAGGATCTCCCCGATCCACTGAAGCTGCGTGCCTGACGGGACTGCCAACTCGGCCTCGTACGGCAGCGGCACGTCTTCAGGCAGGTCGCCAGAGACGAGAATCAGTGGTTGGCCGTTCTCCAAGTGAAGCCCGACGTCCACGAAGGACCAGGCGGAGGGTGCAGCCAATGCGGGCGCCGCGTAGCTCAGCACGAGCAGCGCGACAAGGGAAGAGACTACGGCAAAGCGAACGTGCTTGAACATGAAGGACTCCTCGAGAGGGATGCGGCCGGCCTAGGGAAACGACAGCGAGTGTCAGATCCTCAGCGGCGCGACCTCTACTGCGCAAGGAGCCGGACGAACGGCGTGATTCTGGAGGCCCGAAGGCGGCGTGAAGAACGCCTGCATGACGGGTTCGACCAGGCTGGTGAGCCGCCGAATGACTCGGCGTATCGCCGAGATCAGACGGCGCACGCCATCGTTGCGGACACAGCACCCGTGGACGCATTCGGCGCATGCGCCCTCGCCCGCCGTGGCCAGCACCAGGGCGACTACGAGGACCGCGAACAGTATCGCTATGTTGCGCATGAGACCAATCATGACGGGGAGTATAGCAGCAGGTATGCCATTGGACGATTTGACTGTAGCGGCAATCAGGACTCTTGCGTTTCGAAGATGGCAGTCCACCATACCTGGCAGCCGTTGGTCATCCGTCCGCTGGGATACGATTGGCTCTCAGGACTCTCGTCGAAGGAGGGGCACGTGTACGGAGCGTCACAGAAGTACGACGATCTTCGCCGCCGACTCGAGAGTCTCGGGGGCGTGCTGGTCGCTTACTCGGGAGGCGTGGATTCGACGTTCCTTGCCTTTGCGGCTCAGGCTTGCCTCGGCGAGCGTAGCTTGGCCGTCTTGGGGGTGTCGGCGACAGTTCCGACAAGCGAGCTGGAAGGCGCCCGCGCGACGGCTGAGGTCTTGGGCCTGCGTCTGCATGAGGTAGCCACCCATGAACTCGCCGACCCTCGCTTCCAGGCCAACCCGCACGACCGCTGCTACTACTGCAAGAGCGAGTTGTTCAGCGTTCTGGGTGAGGCCGCTTCGGCGTACGGAATGGAGTGGATCGCAGACGGCACCAATGCCGATGATCTCAACGATCACCGCCCAGGCAGGAGAGCCGCAGCAGCCTACGGTGTTCTGAGCCCGCTGCTGGATAGCGGACTCGGCAAGGATGAGATCCGCCTGCTATCTAGGGACTTGGGACTTCCGACGTGGGACAAGCCGGCCATGGCATGCCTTTCCAGCCGCATTCCATACGGTTCACAGATCACTCCGCTGATGCTTGAGCGTGTGGCTTCCGCCGAGGCCGCATGCCGCCGTCTTGGCCTCAGACAGGTGCGCGTTCGCGCACACGGAGAAGTGGCACGAGTTGAGGTGGATTCCTCGGAAATGGAGCGAGCGTTCGCACTGCGGAGGGAGTTGACGCTGGGCGTCAAGGCCGCAGGCTTCCTATTTGTCGCCCAAGACCTCGAAGGCTACCGCTGCGGCTCTTTCGACCGCGCACCCAGTGGATTTCCGTCCGAGGACCAGTGAGGTCGGAAGGCTCAGCGATGCCGCAACAGCCGGACGCCGTTCAGTGTCACCAGTACCGATGCGCCCATATCAGCGAGTATGGCCAACCACAGCGTCAACCAGCCGGGAAACACGGCTAGGACAGCGATCAGCTTGATGCCGAGCGAGAAGGCGATGTTCACACGGATCGTGTTCAGAGCCGCGCGGGACAGGCTGACAGTAAACGGCAGCTGACTCAAGTCGTCCGACAGCAGGGCGATGTCTGCTGTCTCAAGAGCCGTGTCCGATCCGGCTCCCCCCATCGCGATGCCGACAGTCGCGGTTGCCAGAGCCGGCGCGTCGTTGATGCCGTCGCCAACCATGGCGACCTTGCCGTAATCGGCGAGCAGTGTCTGGACCGCGCCCACCTTGTCTTGAGGCAGCAGGCTCGCCTCGAACCGATCGGCTCCCACTTGGGCGGCAACGCTGGCTGCGACTCTCTCGTTGTCGCCGGTCAGGATGACGGCGTGCTTCACGCCGGCCTTCCGGAGATCCGATATCACGGACGGTGCATCCTCTCGCACTTGGTCCGCCACAGCGATCAAGCCGTGGGGCCCGCTCTCGTCCCCAAGCACAAGAACGGTCTTTCCTTCGCCTTCCAAGGCGATCACTCGCGCCCGTACGTCATCCGCCACCTCTGGAAAGAGCCTGAGACTGCCGATCCGAAGACGTCGTCCGTCCACGGTCGCGGAGGCACCCGCTCCGAAGGTCGCCTCGAAGTCATGCGACTCAAGTACGGCGATACCCTGACGGTCTGCTTCGTCAAGGACCGCCCTGGCCAGAGGATGCTCGGAATGTCGTTCGATGGCTGCCGCGTCTGCCAACACCGAGGCGACCGCGACGTTGTCGCTCAATGGAACGACATCGGTAACGGCTGGCGAGCCCATAGTCAGAGTCCCTGTCTTGTCGAAAGCGATGGCAGTCACCGACCCCATCTGCTCCAGGTACACACCGCCCTTGATGAGGACACCGCGCTTGGCAGCGTTGGAGATCGCGCTCACGATAGCGACCGGCGTGGAGACAACCAAGGCACAGGGACAGCTGACCACGAGAAGCGTCAGGCCCCGATAGATCCACGGCTCCCACGACTGTCCGGCCAGCAACGGCGGAAGCAGCGCTATGCCGGCGGCCAGACCGATGACGATGGGCGTGTAGACAGCAGCGAACCTCTCAACGAACGCCTGCGACGGAGCCCTGTTGGCCTGCGCATCCTCGACCATGTGGATGATCTTCGCGATGGTCGTGTCCTCGACCCGCTTCGTGACCTGAACACGGAGCAGCCCCTGCACGTTGAGCGTGCCTGCGTAGACCTCATCCCCGACGGCCTTCTCGACCGGTATCGATTCACCGGTGATGGCCGCTTGGTTCACGGACGAGACTCCTGATACGACCACGCCATCCATGGCGAGCTTCTCGCCCGGCCGTACGTGCATGATGTCGTCGACAACGATCTCTTCCACGGAAACGTCCGAGACTGCGCCGCCTCGCTCTACACGAGCGGATCTAGGCGCGATGTCCATCAGCTCGCGAATCGAGCGCCGAGCTCGGTCCATCGTCCAACCTTCAAGCATTTCGGATACCCCGAACAGGAGGGCGACGACTCCGGCCTCCTCGTACTCGCCGAGAGCGACAGCACCGATGACGGCCACGCTCATCAGGACCGACATATTGAGGTCGCGACGAGGTATAGCTCTGATCGCCTTACGGTAGTTCGACCACCCACCAACGACGGCAGCCGTGACGAAAGCCGTGATGCCGACGACCTCCGCGCCGAGTACAGATTCGGCCATGTAGCCCATGATGACGGCGGCCAGCGCCACCAGAACGCGACGCTTCTCCCAGTCGGGTCCCGCTGACCGATCGGATCGTACCGGCGCGTCAGCAGGCTCTATCATGTAGTTCTCCGCCTTGCCTTCTTTGCGGATAGCCTCGAGGTCGGCAACACCCTCGACGATGAGCGTCCCAGTTGTGGCGTTAAGACGTGCCCCGGTGACACCGGGGAGAGCGGCGACGTTCTTCTCGAACTTCGCCGCGCAGTCGAGTCAAGTGATTCCCTCGACCCGAAGCGTCTTCTTGGTGGACTCTGCAGTTGCGATTGACATGAGACCTCCGGCAATCCATGGTACGATGATACAAACGCTCCAACGATTGTTGGAGTGTATTCCCCGAGGAGCATGACAGTCAAGTCGTGGTTTGAGTGTAAGGGGTTGCCCTTATGGCGAAGTCAAGAGACATCCCTGTCTGCGACGTAGTCTGCGTACATGCTGAGACCGTCGAGGCGCTGCAGCCGACGGTACGCAGCATCATCGGCGCTGGAGAAGTTGTGGCGCTACTGGCAGACGACACCCGCTTCCGCGTGCTGTACGCGCTGAGCCAGTCGGAGCTGTGCGTCTGTGACGTCGCCGCAATCATCGAATCGACCACGGCGGTCGCGTCATATCATCTGCGTCTGCTCTACCGCGCCGGTCTTGCCAAGTACCGACGTAAAGGGAAGCTCGTCTACTACGATCTTGCGGACCCAGCTATCCGTCCGCTTCTGGCGGCAACACTCGATTACCTTCGCAAGCGGGAGGAGCCTCCGGGGGCGTGAGATGAGGCTACGCGAACGCGAGATCCCCGTTCAACATCTGAGCGAGCCGTTCGGCGACGTCACCAGTGAACCGCACGCACTGGTCGATATGCTCGTCTGAGCCGAACTCGAGCTGCCTGATCAGAGAGCGGCAGCAGGTACTCCCCTTCTCGGCCAGGAACCAGTCATGCAGCTCTCTCGCCTTGTCGAGAACCTCAGGTGCTTCGTCACCCGGGTTGGCTCGCCCGTAGACGAGTCCGAGCACCATCACGCCACCAGACAGGGCACCGCAGGTACAGCCGCCGGTTCCCAGCACGCCCATCCCGACCGGAAACCCCGATGACATCTTGACCGCCTCTTGGGGAAGCGGCCCACCGAGCGCCTCGTTGAACGTGTGGACGATCGCCTCTGAACACAGCAACTTCCCGCTCCTGTACAAGTCCTCCGCCTCCACACGCACAGCGTTCTTGTCGATCACGAGGCCCTCCATCAGCAAGTGATAAGTGATGTATCAGACTTCAGAATACCACCTGCCGGCCGGAAGGCGACGATCAGCGTTGTCGGTCTCGTGTTGGATAGCATCACCTGCTGAAGTCACAGCTGAGGGTGGCCCCGGCTTGTTGACCTCGGTTCAGGCTGCGTGCGCAGTAGGCGTTGTCACGCACATCTCTTCCTCCTACGTCCTTCAACAACGCAGGAGGCTCCCGAAGGAGCCTCCATGCATTCAACATCTGAGTCGCTGACTACCAGTCACACCTCGAGGTGCTGTTCGACCCGTCGTGATACTGGTCGCGGTCCCGGTCGCGGCTCTGGGTCGTGGTCGTGGGTTGCTGCGGCGCACAGTAGGTGCTGCTGACGGCCGTGCGCGGGTCTTGCGGCGCCGGTGTGCTGGTGACCATCTGCGGCGATGTGGGCGCGGGAGGGACGGTGACCGTCTGCGGCGGCGTGGGCGCCGGTGTGTTGGTTACCATCTGCGCGGGTCCGGGGGTCACCGAGCTTGGCGGGCTGGAAGCCACGATACGGTTAGCTACCGCACGCGGAGCGGGCGTCGCAGTCCTGGTTGCCGCTGCAGAGACGCCGATTCCACCCAGGACGAACCCTGCGATGAGCGCTGCCGCCATGAAGGCGATGAACCTCGTTCTCTTCATACTGTGATCTCCTGTCGAATAGCGAGCGGCTCGGGTGTGCCCCTCTGCTCGTTCACAAGAGAAGTCGACTCCCGGCGCGATTCCTTACGGTCTTCGTTCGATCACCAGTCTCGCGAAGTCGAGTCCGACGGTGCGGAGTACGAGCCGTCCCACGTGTCGCCGGTGCGGGACGTCGAACTATCCCCGCTCCACGACGTCGAACCGGTCGGCGTATGAACGGGGTCCATGGTGTTCTGCGTGCTGCTGTCCATTCCCGAGGGGTACGAACCCATCGTGCTTGTGGCGGTGTCGCGGGTCGAACCGTCCCCCGTCATGTGTGAAGAGTCGCTCGACCATGTGTCTGCGCCCGACTCCGTGCCGCTGTGTGACTGGTCATGCATCCAGGTGTCCGCCCACGTGGACGTCGTCAACGACTCGCCGTGGGAGGCCCCGTCGTCGACTCGTTCGGTGGATTCGATGGGCGTGCCCGACGTCTCATTGTCCCGGTGGGATTCGACCGAGGCGGCGCCAGCCCCCGCAACGATCGTCACGGCGAGCAGGCCGGCCACGACCTTCGCGGCAGGGACCGCCCGGTCCGGCGAGAGCGCATAGCCGAGCTGTGCCGCCAGATCGGGCACTCTCCCCAGCCACAGCCCGGCCCGCTCGAATATCGTATGCCCCATCTTGCCCGTCGGAATCAGGAACGGAAGCAGCGCGGAGAGCCGGTCGAGCCGGTCCGCCATCTTCGCCTCTGCTCGGCAGCGATCGCAGATGATCAGGTGCGACTGCAGCCGCTGCTCCTCCTCGGCATCAAGCCCGGTTCCTTTGCGCTTGTAGATCGCGGCCGTCGTGTCGCGACAGTCCGAAGGAAGCTTCGCGACCTCACTATAGGTCCGTCCGAACGCGTCCCTGGCTCGGCTGACAAGCGTATCGACAGCCCCGGGAGTGATGTCCAACGCGTCAGCCATATCAGCGGCCGACTCGTGGTGCATCTCTCTTAAGATGAGCGCGGTCCGATAGCGCGGTCGCATCCTGCGAAGCGCGAGGAAGACGTCACGGGCGTCCTCACGACCGAAGAACTCGTCTGCGGCATCGGTCGCCGACCCTGCAGCGTCCTCTATCGCCTCGTCATCGACGGTCACGGGAGCCCGAACTCGGGCACGGATCGCGTCGACGGTCACGTGCCGAGCCACCCCGTACAGCCAAGCACGAGGCTTCTCGATGCCGTCACGAGGTGCCTTCAGGAAGCGGACGAAGACCTCTTGGGCCGCATCGGCGGCCGCTTCCGGGTCCATCAACCGCGCAAGGCAGTAGCCGTAGATCGGCTTGTGGTAGCGGCGGTAGACCTCGGCAAAGGCAACCGGGTCGCCATCGAATGCATGGGCGAGCACATCGTCGTCGGAACGGCGACGGATGCCCACGCGTCTGAGTGTCAGTGATGCGTTCATGTACACCTATGTCGTGAGAGGGCGAGAAACCTTACAGTCCTGCTTCGGAAGAACCGAAAGCACGCGAAGGTCTGCATCTCTGAGAAGCAACCGGCACGCCATCGCCCGAAATCGACGGGTGTGTGAGTCATCCAGCACGGCGTGCGGAACATCTCTCCGGACGCCATCAGAATGCACTTCTCACTGAGGCGGTATGTCCTGTCTACATCGCTCAGGCCATAGAGATCGAGCCAATCGAACCAGATGCCGGCAATCGGCCATGAGGGGGTCGCCTTCGCGCGGTCTGCGCAGTTGCACTGGACGCGCACCCGCAATCCCCGAGGCATTCGGAAGAGCCGTTCCGCCGCCAATAGGCGAGTGAATGGCGAGCATTCGAGCCCGCCCCATCCTCGCCAAGCAGCATGTCACGGCCTCCTTACGCAGGTCAGCCCGCGTATTTCGCGATAGACGGGCGGCCCGTGCAATCGGGCACCAAATCGGGCACCAAATCGGGCAACAAGCGGCGTCGAGGGCCGACTCGCGCCAACAGGGATATTTGGGCACCAAGATGGGGCGAAATTGGGTGAAATGCCCTCTGAGCTGCGGCTTTGTCCTCTGCGTGCCTCTCAGGAGGGCATGATTTGGTGCCCGATTTCGAGCACGCAACAGGGAATTTCAGGCCTCTGACCTGCGGTTATATGGTGCCCCCAAGGGAATTCGAATCCTGATTGTGCTTGTGACTATTGGGACTCGTTGGGACTCGTTGGTACAGCGGAGCTGCGGTGAGTCCCAATAGGTACCAACGAGTACCAATAGTCACCATGTATTTGGGCAACAAATCGGGCAACAAATCCGGTGGCGCGATCCCTGCTTGAGTGCCCCTGCCAAACCCAGGGCGTTCCAGTCAGGCGGCGCGCGACCAATCGTCACCGAACAGATCCCCAAGAGGATTTCAATTCTGATTGTTCTGTCCAGGTTCAGATACATACGAGACACTTTAGTGACCTAACGGAGCATGATTCCGTGTACGTAGGAGAACCTGCGGCACGGAGGTGTTCCGATGGTC
>WSXY01000008.1 GCA_009773565.1 Actinomycetota bacterium
CCCGAGATGCCATGGCTGTCCCCTCTCGACCGCCCCCCGGCGGCGCCACGCCAATACACTCATCCGAGAATGGCAGGTGCTGGAAGGGAAAGATAGGGGTTGTATACACTTTCTTGACGGAAATACTCACAGCCACACCTAATGAGCGTCAGGTCACCAAAGTGTCTCGCATGCATCTGAACCCGGAAGTCACCTATTAGACGCCCGTGAGCAAGGTCATGATCGGGCGCACCGTTACGTCGAGGTACGTTCCGAGAATGTCGATGTTGAACACTCTCGGCAAGATGATGAGCGCCCCGAAGACGATGAGAACGCCGTAGCGCTCGAACTCGTGGTAGCGCTGCAGCGCAGTGTCCGATAGGAAGATCGGGAGCACGCGGGAGCCATCCAGTGGCGGAATCGGTATCAGGTTGAAGAACATGAGCACCAGGTTGATGAGTGCGAACTCGTAGAGAACAAACGTCGCCCAGTAGCCGACGGTCGTCTGAAAGAGGCCGGCCGCCACAAGACCGCGCGACACAAGGCCGGCGACTATCGCCAACGTGAGGTTTGTCGCTGGACCCGCGAGACCGGTCAGGAGCATCCCTTTGCGGTAGTCCTTGAAGTAGTGCGGGTTGATCGGGACGGGTTTAGCGTAGCCAAACGCCGGCATACCGGTCGCCGTCAGCAGAAGCGGCAGCAACACTGTGCCGAACGGATCCACATGCTTGAGCGGGTTGAGGGAGAGTCGACCGCGCGACTTAGCGGTCGGGTCGCCGAGGAGAAACGCAACGTAGCCATGCGCTACTTCGTGAAAAACGATACACGGAATGAACACGGCAAAGCCGATGACACCCTGCATCAAACTCGACATCGAAGTACCTCTTCTGTCACGTGGCGCGGCGTGGCCGCGCGAGTCGTCTCAGGTTGGAAAGTTCAGCCGCACGCCCGACCGCACGTCCATCGAGACGGTCAGCAAGCGCTTGCGCCAGGATAGCAGAGTAGCCCGGTCCCGGTTTCATCCCCAGCGCTGTCAGGTCGTCTCCGCTGACCGCGATTCGAACTCCCGCGAGGACATCCAGGTAGCGTTCGATGCGTTCTCGGGCAAGACGCTCCCCCACGGCCCACAGATAGACGATCGCCACGTCGGGCAGCGGCTGCAGCAGGAAGTAGAGGCGGCTGTCCAGCATCTTGCGACCATCTTTGAGCAGGCGAACGACGACTTCTCGCCGCTCGACGATCAAGAGCGCCGCGGCCGAGTACTCACGGCCAAGCCGCAGACGCCGTGCCCAGCGCTCGGCACTGGCGCGCGAGGCACTCGCTGCTAGCGGCGTGGTGAGCGCGGCCTGTCTGCGCACGGGGTGCGGGAATCGACCGGAGATCTCGGGCAACCCTGCGGCGACACGGCCGACTTCATCGAGCACGCGCGCCCGATCGATCCCTTCAGGCACGAGCGTCTCAAGCGCACCGAACTCCTCGAGGCGCCTCAAGACCTCCGCGGCCAGCTCCTCATCGAGGATATCGAGCATCTCCTCGCGGATACGCGCTCCGCTCACCTCTTCAAGCATGCCGAGAACGACCGCCTGGCGCAGGAGCGCTTCCGTGGAGCCGTCGATTGCGAAGCCGTAGCGCCTCTCGAAACGCACGGCCCGGAGAACGCGCGTGGGATCCTCGACGAACGAGAGCGAATGCAGGCACCGGACGATGCCGTGCTCGAGGTCGGCAAGTCCGCCGAACGGGTCGACGATGACCCCGAAGCAGCCCGGAGAGATGCACGCCGCCATCGCATTGATCGAGAAGTCGCGCCGGAAGAGATCCTGCCGAAGCGACGAACGCTCGACCGTCGGCAGCGCGCCCGGGCGCGTGTAGTACTCCGTGCGCGCGCTGGTGATATCGAGATGAAGCGTCTTGCTCGCAACGAGGACCGCGGTGCCAAACCGATGGTGCACCCGGATCCGGTAGCCGAGAACCTTCGCTGCGTGCTCCGCGAACGCGAGTCCGTCACCTTCGATGACGATGTCGACATCCAGGTTCGGTCGGCCAAGCAGCATATCGCGCACGAAACCGCCGACCACGTGCGCGCGCAGGCCCTGCTCGTCTGCAAGCGCACCCAGAGCGCGAACGGCATCCCGGACGTCAGTGGGCACAAGCTGCTCGAATGACGCCATGAACCTATGGGACGCGGCGCTGCGCTGCTGTGCGACACCGCGATCCATGTACGCGGCACCGTGCTCGGCGCGCAAAAGATCCTTGCGAGTCACGATGCCGAGGATCTGGTCGCCCTCGACCACCGGCACGCGACCGATCCCAGACCGACCGAGGAGCCCCTCCAGCGACGCCAGGTCGACGTCTGGCCCGATGGTAATTGGGTCTCTCGCCATGAAACCGGTGAGCGGCGCGTGGTCGAGCCCGTGGCGGACCGCCTTGTCGACGTCCTTGCGCGTCACGAGACCGACGAGCCGTCCGTCCTCGGAGACCGGCAGACCGCCGTGGCCCCAGGTCGCCATGAGTCGGCCCGCCTCGGCCATCGTCATCTCCGGCGTCACGACCCGCACCGGCGACGTCATGATGTCGCGCGCCTTCAGGGGCGCGGAGACCTCAAGCTCGAGCGCCTCTCGCAGACGTGCGACGATGTCCGGAATGTGTGCGCCCTTGAGCGCCGTCGACGCGGCCTGCGGGTGGCCTCCGCCGCCGAGGTGCTTGAGCACCGCACCGATATCGACCTCTGGGAGACGACTGCGCCCGACGACATGCAGCCGGTCGGGCATCGCGATGATCGCGACCGCAACCCGGTAGCCCAGGTCCTCGCAGATGTAGTGCGTGAGGACACTCGCCGAGTCCACGTATTCCGTGGCCACTGCGGTGCCGACGGCGATCTGATGCCCGTGGATGTCCCAAAGCTCGAGCGTTTCGAGGAGCACGTCGAGTAGTTCGCGCTGCACGACCGTGAGCGTCCGGCTCATGAAGCGGTTGAGCACCTCGATGTCGGCGCCTGCCGCCATGAGGAACGCGACCGCATCGGCATCGTAGGGCGTGGTACTTGGATACGTGAGCGAGCCGGTGTCCTCGTGAATGCCCAGCAGCATCACGCTCGCCTCAAGCGGCGTCAGCGCCACCGCACGGTCGCGGATCTGGTGCACGAGGATCGACGTTGACGCGCCGACGTTCATCGAGTGGTCGGCCGGCGCGACAAGGTCGCCTTCGGAGTGCGGGTGGTGGTCGTACACGATGACCTCGACGCCCGGAGTGCGAACGACGCGGCCCATCTCGCCTATGCGGTCCGGATCGCGGGTGTCGACCATGATGACCTGGCGAACCGCGCTCACATCGAGCTGCTTGAGGTCGACGAACTCGAGGAACTCCTCGTGCAGATTGTGAAACTCGCGCACGTTCGCGTTCTGCGAGCCGAGAAAGACCGCCTTCGAGCCGGGATAGAGTTTGGTGGCCGCGACCATGGCCGCATACGCATCGAAGTCGGGGTTCGCGTGCCCGACAACCACCCGGGTGACGGGCTCACGGGCCTTCCCGGGACGCCGCGTCACCGTACTCAGACCTCGTGGAAGAGCGGGATCGGCTCGGGCTCCGCATCGCCGATATGGATGGATGCGAGCAGCCGCGAGGATGCCTCGGCAAACAGCGAATCATCGGATGCATACAGCGTGGCGAGAGGATCGCCCTCGGCCACGCACTCGCCCGCCCGGACCGCGAGGACAAGTCCCGCCGCGGGGTCGATCGTGTCGTCTTTCGTCGCACGACCCGCGCCGAGAAGCATGGCCGCGCGGCCGACTCCTTCGGTATCGAAGCCGGTGATGAATCCGCCACGCGGGGCCGCGACGACGGTTGTGTGCGCCGCCTGCGGGAGCAACGACGGGTCATCAGCCACGCGCGGATCGCCACCCTGGGCCTCGACCCAGTCGGCGAAGGTCTGGATCGCACGGCCCTGGGCTATCGAGTCAAGCAGCAGTGCGCGTCCGGCGCGCTCATCATCGGCGACACCGCCAAGCACGAGCATCTTGGCGCCGAGCACGATGCAGAGCTCCGTCAGATCGGCGGGACCGTCGCCCTTGAGCGTCTCGATCGCTTCTGCGACCTCGAGCGCATTGCCAACGGCGCAGCCAAGCGGCTGGTTCATATCAGTGCGGATGCAGACGACCTTCCGGCCAAGCGACTCGCCGACGCGCTGAAGCTCTGCCGCAAGCGCTTTCGCCTGCTCCTCGGTCTTCATGAACGACCCGGAGCCGACCTTCACGTCCAGAACGATCGCATTCGCGCCACCGGCGACCTTCTTGGAAATGATCGAACCGACGATGAGCGGGACCGACGGAACGGTGCCCGTCACGTCACGCAACGCGTACATCTTCTTGTCTGCCGGGTCGACGTCGGCGCTCTGCGCGATGACCGCGCACCCGACGTCGCGGACCTGTGCGAGGAACGCCTCGGGCTCCAGGTTCACGCTGAAGCCGGGGATCGACTCGAGCTTGTCGAGCGTCCCCCCGGTGTGCCCGAGGCCGCGGCCGGACATCTTCGCGACCGGAACGCCGCAGCTTGCCACGAGCGGCGCCAGCACAAGCGTCGTGGTGTCCCCGACCCCACCGGTGGAGTGCTTGTCGACCTTCACGCCGGGAATCTCCGAGAGGTCCACCATGCGGCCCGACTCGGCCATCGCCTTGGTGAGCGCGGCCGTCTCGTCGCTCGACAGGCCGTTCAGGAGCACCGCCATGAGCCACGCCGACATCTGGTAGTCGGGCATCTCGCCGCTCACGTATGCCGAGACGAGACGCTGCACGTCTTCGGCACTGTGCTCCAGCTTGTCACGCTTGTTCTCGATGAGTTCGACGATCTGTTTCACGCGCCACGCACCTCCGCAAGGAATGAGGTCCCGCGCCCACAACGGTTCGCGAGGCCATAGAAGTCCAGTACCGTCTCGCCGATGTCGCCAAATGTCGTCCTGGTTCCCAGGGCCACACCTGTATCCATACCCTTGATCTTCGCGATGAGCGGCGTGTACTCGCGACTGTGGTCCGAAGACGGCGTCGTCGGGTCGCAGCCGTGGTCAGCGGTGATGATGAGCAGGTCGCCGTCGATCATCGCGTCGAGCAGCTCGGGCATTCGGGCGTCGACCGCTTCAAGGCCCGCCGCGTATGCGGGAGCGTCGTTGCGGTGACCCCAGAGCATGTCGAAGTCGACCAGGTTGCAGAAGACAAAGCCCTGCTCGGGACGGGCGACTTCCTCGACCAGTTTGGTGAAGCCGTCCATGTTGTCGGTGACGTGCGGCGAGGAGGTCACGCCCTGCCACGCGAAGATGTCGCCGATCTTGCCGACGCCAAAGACCGGCACGTCCGCATCCTGGAGCAGGTCGAGGACGGTCGGCTCGAACGGCTTCACGGCATAGTCGCGTCGCCGATGCGTACGGTTGTAGTGACCGCTCTCATCGGGACCGGTGAACGGACGCGCGATGACACGGCCGACGCAGTGCTCGCCGATCAGCATCGCCCGGGCGATCTCGCACACCTCGTAGAGGCGATCCAGGCCAAAGGTGTCCTCGTTCGCGGCAATCTGGAAGACCGAGTCCGCTGACGTGTAGACGATGGGCTTGCCGGTGCGGACGTGCTCGTCACCGAGGTCGTTGATGATGACGGTCCCGCTTGCCGCGTAGTTGCCGAGATAGCCGGGGACGCCTGTGAGGCGCACGAACTCGTCCATGACCTCGTCGGGGAAGCCGTCCGGGTACGTCGGGAACGCGCTCGCAAGCACGAGCCCCATCATCTCCCAGTGGCCGGTTGTTGTGTCTTTGCCCGAGGACGCCTCGGCGTTGCGGCCCCAGGACGCGAGCGGCGCATTGGTTACCGGCACCCCGGAAATGTCGGTGATATTGCCAAGCCCCATCGCTCCGAGCAGCGGCATCGCCAAGCCACCAACGGCATGTGCGACATGAGAGAGCGTGTTGGACCCCGCGTCACCGTACTCTTCAGCGTCCGGAAGCGAACCAGCTCCGACGCTATCGAGGACGAGCACGATCGCACGTGGCTCACGCGTTGCGGCGTTGCCCACGGATGCCTCCGTTCCGCGGCCGTCGGCTAGACGACCACCCGGTTGATCTCCTCAAGCGTGGTGATGCCTTTGGCCACCTTATCGAGCGCGTCACGGCGAAGTGAGATCATCCCGGCCTTGAGCGCGGCTTCTCGCAACTGCTCAGACGGTGCTTCGCGGAGGAAGAGACGCTCAAGTTCTTCGTCCATCTCCATGATTTCGAACAAGCCGACGCGACCGCGGTAGCCGGTGCCGGTGCACTCGTCGCAGCCCTTGGCTCCGTACAGCTTCAGACCCGCGGTGATCTCCTCTTCCGAGAATCCGGCAGCACGGGCTAAATCGTCGCTGACCTTGACGCGCTTGCGACACTTCTTGCACAGGCGCCTCGCCAGGCGTTGGGCGACGACCCCGACCAGCGCCGATGACGTGATGTACGGCGCGACCTCCATGTCCACGAGACGGGTCAACGCGGACGGTGCATCGTTTGTGTGAATCGAGGAGAGCACGAGGTGTCCGGTAAGTGCGGCCCGAATCGCGATCTCTGCCGTCTCGGAGTCACGGATCTCGCCGACCATGACGACATCCGGGTCGGAACGGAGAACCGTCCGGAGTAGACGCGCAAAGGTGAGGCCGATGCCGGGATTCGCCGCCATCTGGGTGATGCCTGCGATCTGATACTCGATGGGATCCTCGATCGTGAGGATCTTGCGTGTGGGATTGTTGATGCGCGTAAGACCCGCATACAGCGACGTCGACTTCCCGGACCCCGTCGGCCCGGACACGAGGATCGCGCCGTACGGCCGCGCGAGGAACTTCTCCATCTGGCGCAGGTGCTTGTCCGCCATGCCCAGATCCTCGAGGGTGAGCATCTCCATGTCGTGATTGAGCACGCGAATGACGATGGACTCGCCCGCCGGGGTTGGCAGCGTGGCCACACGCAAGTCGATGCCGCGGCCGTTCACGACGATGCTGATGCGACCGTCTTGCGGCCGACGACGCTCGGCGATGTTCATCTCGGCCATGATCTTCACGCGGCTGATGACGCCTGCCTTGACCGAGAGCGGCAACTGCATGACCTCGTGCAAGACACCGTCCACGCGATACCGGACACGAATGGATTTGTCTCCCGGCTCGATGTGGATATCGCTTGCCTGGTCGATGACGGCCTCACGGATGAGCTGGTTCACGAGACGCACGATGGGAACATCGTCGTCACTCTCGATCTCGCTGGGGATCTCTTCGTCTTCCTCGACGGCGATCATGACGTCCGAGAACGCATTTTCGGAGGTGATGTACTTCTCGATGGCGTACTGAATCTGCGTCGATGTCGCTACCACCGGCTGTACCGGCATATTCGTGCGCACTCTGACGTCGTCGATGGCCTCGATATCGAGCGGATCGGCCATCGCGAGAACGATTGCCCCGCTAGCGTAGCCGACCGGAAGAATGAGGCTCCTGCGAGCGACCCGCTCGGGGATTCTGGCTACGGCCTCGCGGTCCACGGGGTACGTGGTCAGGCTGATGTACTGCAGCCCCTTCTGATCCGCAAGAGTCCGCGCGATAAGGTCCTCATCGAGCACGAGTTGACGGACCAGCACCTGGCCAAGCTTGCCGCCCTCGTCGGCCTGCACCGCGAGCGCCTCGGCAAGCTGGCCCTCGGTGATGCGACCGGCCGACAGCAGCAGCTCCCCGATGCGCTCTCGTGTGTACGTCATCGAACGCCTCCCCTAGGCGCGTCGCCGTGCGACGCTGAGTATCCATTCCACGACGAGCACTACCCCTACCGTCGCCGCAGCATTCACATTGAACTGCCCGCCATACGGCGTGTTCACGGTGCCAAACCCGAAAGGCGCCGTTATGAGTGAAACAAACCGCAGGTAGGAAACCCCCACAGAAGAGTCGGCGAGCGAACCGAAGAAGCGAACGACGACGCCGATGGTCAGGCAGATGGCAACCACCACAAGCACGTCCATGATAATTGTCAGCGCGCGAGCGACGGGTCTTGATACCACAGTGCCTCCAGCCGGATCAGCCTTAGAATGCCAGGGAAACCCTGGAGTCCAATCGTAACAGAACGGGCAGCGCATGAAGCGCTGCCCGTTCTATGGTGCGATTCGTTCCTGCTAGCGCAGTGAATCGGACAAGACACGCCCGATAAGCTTGCTGGCAACGACCTCAGAATCTGGCATGTGACAGAGCATCTCACGCGCCTCAAGTATCCGGTCCTGCCGTACATCGGGAGTCTCGCTGAGTTCATGCACGATGCGATTCACAAGCTCTGAAGCAGGAGCAGCGGCCATAGCCGCATGGTGCGCATCGCCATATTCATCTGGTGTATGCAGGTAGTCGACAACTCGCCGTACCTGCTCATCGGAAATTATCATCTCAAGTGTGTGTATCGGCTCTGAGCGTACAGAACTTGAGCATATAGACGTCAAGTTCGCGCACAAATACGCGAGAATCGTCCGGAAATGGGGAGAGCCTCAAGGCCGGCACCTTGAGGCTCAGGGGTAAGGGGTTGCCGTAGCAACTCTTAGGAAGCAGTCTAGCACGCCGTTCAGACTTCGCAAGGGTTGGTACACGATTCCTGAGCGAATGTATAAAACGCCCTACATACCGAAGACGATCGACACCCAGTCAAGCCCGGTCACCATCGGTATCGTTCCAAACGCGATGATGATGATTGCCGCGACGACAGCCGGCCATACGGTCGCGGATTGCGAGCCGGCAACCGATTCTTCTCCGTCAGACTCCCCCGCTTCTTGCGACGCATCGATGTAGAGGGAGCGGATAACGCGGCCGTAGTAGCCGAATGAGACGACCGATCCGACGACACCGATGATCACGAGCCACAGCAGTTCTGCCTCGAGACCGCCGAGGAACGCGAGCGCCTTGCCCCAGAATCCAGCGGTCAGCGGAATCCCCGTCAGCGACAACATGCTGACTGCCAGGGCGAACGCGGCAACCGGGTGCTTTCTCCCGGCGCCGGCAAGTCCGGCAACGCTCCCGTCCCACTCCGGCATTGCGGACTGCAGCGCCTCAATCGACAGGAACGCGCACGCGACACCAAAGGCGTACGTCGCCGCGAACAGCGTCGCACCCGGAATGACTGCGCTGATGCCGACAAGCGCGTAGCCGACCTGCGCGATACCCGAGTAGCCAAGCATTCGAGAAACCGACGTTTGCTTGAGGGCCACGAGGTTGCCGAAGATGATTGATGCGGCCGAGATTCCCGCGATGATGACCGTGAGAGGTGCAAGCGTATCTGCAAGCGCCGGATTGAGCCCGCTCAGAACTGCGGGGCCGAATGCCCGTCCGATCAAGAAGATGAACGCTCCAAGCGCAGCGACCTTGAGGCCCGAGGCCAGAAACGCGGCAGCAGCGGGCGGCGCGGTCTCATAGGCGTCAGGCGCCCACGAGTGGAACGGGAACACGCCGATCTTGAACGCGAGCGATGTGAGCAGGAGCATCGTTCCGAGGAGCGCCGCCTGCGGGCCGAGCGTAGCGAGACCATCCAGCATGCCGCTGAATCCCGTCCCGCCGCCACCCAGACCGACCACGACGGCAAGTCCGTAGACCGTGAGGGCCGTTGCGACGGCGCCCTGGACGAAGTACCGCGCGGCAGCTTCATCTGAACGATCGGTACCACCAGCGGCGACGAGGGCGTAGCCGACGAGCGCCACCGCCTCAAGCGACACGAACAGGACGGCCAGGTCGAAGGCGCCCACAAGGACCTGCCCGGCGACCGAGCCCAGCGCGATGAGTGCAGCGACGCCCACGCGAGAGGCTTCTCTCACGGAGATCAACCCTGTTCCCACCGAGAGGAATCCGAGGAAGTAGATGACGAAGGCATATCCAGAGAAGCCGTTGCCGATGAGGATGACGTCAAAGACCTGTGTCACCGAGGAGACGTCCGGAATCTCCGGCACGACCGCGCGGGCCAGACAGAGGAGCGACGCGAACAGCAGCGCAGCGCTGACAAGACGCAAGCCAAGGCGAACACGGCCACCCATATCTGCAACCATTCCAAGCACAGCCCCACCGGCGGCGACCGCAGCGGGAAGCCAGCCGATATCTGCAAGGTTGATCATCCAGACTGGCACTACGACCCCCCTCCCAGAATCATGGTGATTCCGCGCACGACCGGATCGGTCAGTCGCAGGACGAGGCCGGGAGCCACGCCAAGAACGATGATCGCCACGACGAGCGGCAGTGCAGCAACAAGCTCAACGGTGCTGGCGTCGGCAAGCGACGACCACTCGCCCGCGAGCGGACCGAAGTTGACCCTGCGGACCGCAGACAGGTTGTAGACCGCGGCCAGGAACACGCCGATGCCAGCCGGGATCATCCACCAGCCAAACTCGCCGAAGCCCTCGATGAACGCGAGGAACTCGCCCGGGAAGCCCGAGAGCCCCGGCAGTCCGAGACTGGCGAGTGCCGCAAACGTGAAGAGCGTCGCCCATCTCGGAACCTGCGCGGCAAGGCCGCCGTATCGCGCGATCTCACGGGTGTGGGTACGCTCGTAAAGTGAGCCGACGAGCAGGAAGAGAAGACCCGCCACCAGTCCGTGGCTCACCATGGCAAGAACGGCGCCGGCAAAGCCCAGCGCGGTACCGGTGGAGATTCCGAGCAACACGAATCCCATGTGGGCGACCGACGAATAGGCGACGAGCCGCTTCAGGTCGGACTGCGCGAATGCCATGAGCGCGCCGTACACGATGCCGATGATGCCAAGCCCGGCAAGGATCGGGGCGGCGGCTTTGAAGCCCTCGGGCGCGTACGGGATAGCCACGCGCAGGAGCCCGTAGCCGCCTATCTTGAGCAGCACGCCGGCAAGCATGATGGAGCCGGCGGTCGGTGCCTCGACGTGCGCATCCGGCAGCCACGTGTGGAGCGGCCACGCAGGAATCTTCACGAGCATTCCCGCGGCGAGCAGCCAGAAGAGCCAGACCTGCACATCGGCAGGAATCGGGACTGTGATGTCGCCGATTGCGCCACCGCCGGTGTACGTGAGTGCGACCAGCAGGCCGACGAGCATGAGCGCGGAGCCGGCAAAGGTGTAGATGAAGAACTTGAGCGCCGCGTGTCGGCGGTTCTCGTGACCCCACTTCCCGATGAGGAAGAACATCGGGATGAGCACGGCTTCCCATGCGACGTAGAAGAGCAGCAGCGTGCCCGCGAGGAAGACGCACGTGACAGCTGCCTGCAGCGACAACAGCAGGGCGTGATGCGCGCCTGGGGCGTCGTCAATCTTCCACGAGGCTAGCACCGCAACGATGCCGAGGAGCGCGGTCAACAGGACGAAGGGCATCGCCAGACCGTCTCCGACAAGCCGGAAGACGACCATGCCGGGCTCGCCCGTGTACGACCAGGCAAACATCGCGTCGTGGTCACCGAGAAGCTGCACCAACGCGGCGATGGAAACCGCGGCCGTCAGCACGGTCGTTCCAAGTGCGATGACCCTGGGGAGCTGCGCGTTACGCCGACCACTGAGGGCCGCGGCGATCGCTCCGAGAAGCGGCAGGACTACGAGGAGTACGAGGATCATCGTCGCATCACCTCCCCAGCCAGATCGCTATGCTCATAAGCACCACGAACCCGACACCGAGCAGCGACGCGTACACATCCGTCTCGCCGGTTTGGAGGCCTGAGGCGAGGCGACCGAAGAGCATCGTAAGCTTCGCCGTACCCTCGGCGGCGCCGTCGATCACTTTGCGATCAACGACCTCGTAGAACCACGAAGCCACCTTCTCAAGCGGTGCGACGAGGAACCGGGTGACGAAGCTGTCAACGCCATAGGCGCTGAAAAGCACGCCGTGGACCGGCCCGAGCGACGTGCGCTCGGTCTCGAGCCGATCGACCCCCAGACGATAGAGCGCGGCCGCGAGAAGAACTCCGATAACCGCGACCGTCACCGAAACACCGGCGACGACAGGATCGAGTGCTTCGGCCTCATGACCGAGTGACTGCATGAAGGGTGCTGAGAAGTAGCCAAGGGCGATGGCCGGTACCGCAAGGGCGATGAGCGGGGCCGTCATGACCAGGCCGCCCTCGTGCGGGTGCGCGGAGCCGCGATACGACCCGAAGAAGACGAACCACGTGACGCGGAACGCGTAGAAGGCAGTGAGGAGACTCGCCGCGATGAGTGCGTATCCGGCCAGCGGCGCCGCGTGCAGCACCGACGCGATCACGCCGTCTTTCGAGAAGAACCCGGAGAGCAGCGGCAGGCCGGAAAGCGCCCATACGCCGATAAGCCAGGTCGTACCGGTCACCGGCATCTTCTTGAGCAACCCGCCCATCTCGCGGATGTCCTGCGTCTCGACGGCGTGGATGACGCTCCCCGAGCCGAGGAACAGCAGCGCCTTGAACGCGGCGTGGGTGGTGAGGTGGAACATCGCGGCGCCGGTCGCTCCGGCACCTAGAGCGGCGAACATGAAGCCGAGCTGACTGATCGTGGAGTACGCCAGCACCTTCTTGATGTCGAGTTGCACGCAGGCGACAGTGGCCGCGAAGAAGGCGGTCACCACTCCGACGACGAGAACGACATCAAGCGCGATCGGGGCCACTTCGAAGACGGGCCACATCCTGACGACGAGGAAGACGCCCGCGGCAACCATGGTCGCCGCGTGGATGAGCGCCGAGACCGGCGTCGGACCTTCCATGGCGTCCGGTAGCCAGATATGGAGCGGGAACTGCGCCGACTTCCCTGCAGCTCCGACAAACAGGAGCAGCGCGATGACTGTCACGATGCCGGCACCGATCTCGGGTGCGGCCGCAAGGACCTCCGGGATGGAGAGCGAACCGGTGACGCGCCAGAGCAGCGCAAGCCCGAGCAGCATGCCCACATCGCCGATGCGGGTCGTCAGAAACGCCTTGACGGCAGCGGCAGACGCGCTTGGCTTGCGGTACCAGAAGCCGATAAGCAGGTACGAGCACGCCCCGACAAGCTCCCAGCCGATGAACAGCGTCACCAGAGACGACGCCATCACGAGCATGCTCATCGCGCCGGTGAAGAGCGCGAGCAGCGCAAAGTATCGCGGGCGGGCATCATCGTCGGCCATGTAGCCGATCGAGAAGACGACGACGCACGTCGCAACCACGCCGACGATAACGAGCATGACCGCGGTGAGGTTATCGATGGCCAGCCCGGCGGTCACGACCGAGCCGCCCTGCGACAGCCATGCGACGTCCTGTGCGGCGGTCGGCACGCTCGATGCGAGAACGCCCACACCTGCAAGCGCCGCAGCAACCGGCGCGACAACAGCGAGCCACTGCGTGATCGAGACGAACTTCTTGCCGCCAGCGGCAATCAGCAGCGCGAGCGCGAACGGCAGTGCCACGACGCTTAAGGGGTTGCCTGCGAGAAGCGACATCAGCCGTTCACCTCCTGCAGGTCATCCGTGCGGCTTCGAGCGCTCCGACGCGAGAGCGTCACGATGATGGCCATACCGACGCCAACCTCGGCGGCAGCGACAACGAGCACCATGAGCGCGAGCGCCTGGGCGCTCTCACCGGGCACCCCGGACATGGACGCGAAGGAGACGAGCTGGACGTTGGCAGCACCGAGCATGAGCTCCGCACCTGCGAGGACTGCGATGAGCTCGCGCCTGGTGAGGACGACGTAGAGGCCAAGGCCGAAGACTGCGGCACACAGAACAAGCGCGCTCATCGGCGCTCACCCGCCCCGACGATGACAAGCACCGCGACAAGGGCGATCAGCAAGAGCCCTCCCGCAAGTTCGAAGACGACGATGCTCCTGCCGAGCAACTCGACGGCAATCGGTCCGCCGGGGGTCCCGCTTTGCGGCAGCCACCCGCCAACAGACTCGCGCAGCGTCATGAAGAGCATCCCTGAAACGCCGGCCCCGATTGCCGCGGCACCGATGTCGTGTCGCGCCTCAAGAACAGGCCGACCGTTCGCACGATGCACGACCATGATGGCGAAGATCATCAGCACAAGGACGCCGCCGACGTACACGAAGACCTGTGCCGTCGCAAGAAAGGCGTGACCGTAGTAGAGGAACATGCCGGCGACACCCAGCAAAAACGCGCCAAGGCCGACAACCAGGCGCATGACGTCCTTGGTGAGTGCGACGCCCAGCGCGCCACCCACCATGAGGGCCGCAGCAAGCGCAAACGCAACTGTATCGAGTGACATCACCGCTCCCTCCATCGCGGAACGGGACATCCCGGCGGCATGATGCCGTCGCGGCCGGTCGCACGGGTGCCGTCACCGGAGCGCAGCATCTCTCCCTTGTCGAAGATCATGAGGTCGCGGTGGAAGAACGACAGCTCGTACTGGCCCGTGTGGGTCAGCGCGTTCGTGGGGCACTGCTCGGCGCAGAGACCGCAGAAGGCGCACTTGGACAGGTCAAGGTCGTAGCGAGTCAGGCAGCGACCACCGGGGTCGTCGACGCGCTCAACGTGGATGGCGTAATCGGGGCACGTGCGCGCGCAGAACGTGCATCCCACGCAGACCTCGGACTGGCAGCGCAAGCAACGCGCGGCCTCCATCATCGCTTCCTGATGCGTGAGGCCGAGCTCGACCTGGCGGAAGTCCTTCGCACGCTCTTCGGGCTTCGTCATCGGCATGACCGAGCGAAGGCGCGAGCGCTCGACGCTGCTGACGTCAGCAACGGCGTACTTTGCGTAAACGGGGACCGGCCGCGGAGTGCGATTCTCGGAAAGCGGCGCCCCTTGCAGGAAGCGGATGATCGACGTGGCGGCTTCGTGACCGGTCGCGATCGACCCGATCGCGCTACCGGGGCCGGTGACGACCTCGCCGCATGCGAACACGCCGGGAGTGGACGTCGTGAACTGCGAGCCGTCAACGACCAGCTGCCCGCGGCCCGAGACAAGCACCTCGGTGCCCGCGATGAGCGTATCGAGCCTGGCCGCCTGGCCGATCGAGAAGACGACAACGTCGCACGGGAAGTCCGAGAGGCCCTCGCCGTACTTTGGCGAGAAGCGCCCGGTCTCATCAAAGACTGAGAGGCACTCCCGCATCCGCATACCGGTGACCGCACCGTGCTTGACGAGCACTTCCTCGGGACCGACCGAACACGTCGCGATGACTCCCTCGTCAAGCGCTTCTTCGATCTCCCACGGATGCGCTGGCATCTCTTCCTCGGACTCGAGTGACGCGAGTCGTACCTCGCTCGCGCCTGTACGCAGCGCGCAGCGGGCGACGTCGACGGCGACGTTGCCGCCTCCGATGACGAAGACGCGCTTGCCGCGCACGCCGGTCTCGCCTTTGTGGTTGGCGGCCCAGAGGAACTCGAGCGCACCGACGACACCGTCGGCGCCTGCGCCGGGAATCGGCAGGATGCGGCTTGTCTGGAGGCCGACGGCGAGGAGCACCGCGTCGTGCTCGCGCTGCAGCGCCCCGAGCGGCTTGCCCTTCCCTACCTCGATGCCGCAATGCAGCTCGAGGCCGAGCGCGACGATCCCGTCGATCTCGTCGTAGAGAACGTCGCGAGGCAGGCGGTACGCGGGCACACCGCTGTTGAGTGCGCCACCGGGGCGCTCCTCGCGCTCGTACATGACGCAGCGGTAGCCAGCCTTCATGAGGTCGTATGCGGCGGTGAGACCAGATGGTCCGCTGCCCACGATCGCGACCGACTTCTCCTGCGTTATCGGCAGAGGTCGGAGGCGCTCAGAGGCGACCTTGCGGAACTCCTCGTAGGCAAAGCGGTGGAGCGGCCGGATGGCCACGGGTTCATCGTAGAAGTTGCGGCGACACGCCGTCTCGCACGGGTGATGGCAGATGCGGCCAAGGACTCCCGGCAAGATGTTGCGGTCGCGGACAAGCTCGTACGCCTCGGGGATGCGGTCCTCGGCGATGAGGAACCCTTGCCCGCGCGCGTCGACGTTGGCCGGGCAGTTCCCCACGCACGGGGGAAGCCGCTCGCCGTTGTAGAGGTCGTCGATCACCGCGTTGTAGGCGGTGGAGGCATCGCGGATGAGCGGGATCTCGTCGTGACCGAGCACGCCGCGGAGCCGCAGCGCGCCGCGCCAACGCGGGCTGACGGTCCACTTCTCGGCAGGATAGCGGATGGTGATGGGCTTCTCGGTGCTGATGCGCGCCGTGATGCCGAGGCCGTTGACGAGCGAATGCACCTTCTCGAGAAAGCCCTTCACGCCGGGCGAATACTCGTTGCTGACGCTCGCGGGCGTCGTGATGTCTTTGCGGATCACAACCATGGGAGCACCGCCCCGACGATCACGAGTTGCAGCAGGGCAAGCGGCGTGAGCACCTTCCAGCAGAACGACATCAGCTGGTCCTGGCGGGGCCGCGGAAACGTCCACTTGACCCACATCACGGCGGTCATGATGAGGACGGTCTTGATGACGAGAAGGACCACACCAGCAGCGCCGGAGAGCGGCCAGCCGCCACCAAAGAACACGACGGCGCCGAAGAGGCTCGCCGCGATCATCGAGCCGTACTCGGCCATCATGAAGCTGGCCCAGCGCATGCCCGAGTAGTCGGCGAAGTACCCGGCGACAAGCTCGGAATCGGCCTCGGGGATGTCAAAGGGACCGCGATTCATCTCGGCGATAGATGCGATGAAGTAGATGACGAATCCGACGAACGTGAGCGGCGCCCACCACCACTGCCAGGCGCTGAGTACGTCGAGCGGGCGGAGCGAACCGGCGAGCAGCACCACCGAGAGGACGGCGAGCGATCGCGGGATCTCGTAGCTGATCATCTGTGCGGTGGCACGAAGGCCGCCGATGGTGGAGAGCGTGTTGTGACTCGCCCATGCGGACAGCAAGATGGCGATGACCTCGATCGACGGCACCGCGAGGAAGAACAGGATGCCGACGCTCATGTCGACCGGCGCCCAGCCAGCCGCGAACGGGATGACGACCATCGACGTCGCGACCGGCCCGAAAACAAAGAGCGGCGCGAGCTTGAAGACCGCCTTGTCGGCGAGGTCCGGGACGATATCTTCCTTGAAGAGCAGCTTCGGCACGTCGGCGATCATCTGCAGCGAGCCGTAGGGCCCGATCTGCTGCGGCCCGTAGCGCATCTGGATGCGCGCGGAGACCTTGCGCTCCCACCACACGCCAAGGATGGCACCACCGGCGATGGTGGCGACCGACGCGACGCCCCAGAGGAATCCCCACAAGAGCGTCACCTGTCCACCTCCCCGAAGACGGGGTCAAGCGAGCCGAGGATGACGACAAGGTCCGAGAGCGTGTGGCCCTTAGCAAGCAGTGGCAACACCGCGAGGTTGCAAAACGCTGGCGACCGAACCTTCATACGATAGAGGCGCGGCGAACCATCGCTGACGAGGTACACGCCAAGCGAGCCGCGGGCGGACTCGATGTGGTCGTACGCGTCGCCCGGGCGCGGTGCGAGCAGCCGCGGGAGACCCTCGGCCTGCACGGATCCGGGCTCGAGCTGATCGAGCGCCTGGTTGATGATGCGGCACGACTCTACGCACTCCCACACGCGGACGCGCGCACGGTCGTAACTGTCGCCGTTATCGCCAAGCGGCACGCTGAAGTCGAAGCGCGGGTACACCGAGTACGGGTCGTCTCGGCGAAGGTCCCAATCGACGCCTGAGCCGCGCGCGATTGGGCCCGAGGTGCCCCAGGCGACGGCATCGACTTGCGTGAGCACGCCCACGCCCTTGAGACGAGCGCGCGCGATGACGTTGCCAAGCAGCAGGTCGTCGATCTCGAGCATCGCCGAGGGGTGCTGCGCGGTGAACGCGCGACACTGCTCGACCCAGCCGTCCGGCAGATCGCGCGAGACGCCACCGGGACGGACGTAGTTATACGTGAGGCGAGCTCCGCAGAGCAGCTCGAAGAGCTCCACGACCTTCTCGCGCTGCGCGAACGTGTACATGAAGGCGGTGAACGCGCCCGTATCGGCGCCGGTGGAGCCGATGCCCATCATGTGCGACGCGATGCGCTGCAACTCGCAGACGATCACGCGGATGTACTCGGCGCGCTCCGGGACGCGGATGCCGGCGAGACGCTCGACAGCGCGGCAGTACGCCCAGTTCGCGTACATCGAACCGACGTAATCGAGGCGGTCTGTGAGCGGCACGACCTGGAGGTACGTGCGGTTCTCGGCCATCTTCTCGATACCGCGATGGAGGTGCCCGATGATCGGCTCGCAGTGCGTGATGACTTCGCCGTCGAGATGCACGACAACGCGACACACCCCGTGGGTGGACGGGTGCGAAGGCCCGATGTTGACGACGGTCTCCATCACGGTCTCTGTCGGCTCGGTCCCGGTAGGCTGGGTCTCCGCCGTGTCCGGCGTGACGTCGCTCGTGGATGTCTGGGTCATGTTCGCACCCCCTTAGATGTAGTCGGGACGTCGGATGATACGGTCGTCCTCGTAGTCTTTGCGAAGCGGATAGCCGACCCAATCGTCCGTCAGCAGAATCCTGCGAAGGTCGGGGTGGCCGTCGAACGTGATGCCGAACAGGTCGAAGACCTCGCGCTCCTGCCAGTTGGCCGCGGGCCACAGATCGCAGACGGACGCGATGACCGGCGTCTCTCGCTTGATGCGAGCCTTGAGGAAGATGCCGGCATGCATGGCTCGCGACTGCAGGCGATAGACCAGCTCGAACTCCTCGCCGTAGTCGACAGCGGTGACCATGCCGAGACGGTCGAAGCCAAGATCCTTGAGGTCGCTCGCCGCTTGATGGAGTCGCTCGTGAGAGACGCAGAGAACACCATCGCCGAACTCGATGGAGAAGAGCGGGCAGAGGTCCGGATAGATGCCGCAGAGGTGTTCGCGGAGGTCCTCGATCTTCACGACGGCTCACCACCTTCGGCAGCGATGTCGCCTTTTCGCGGATCGCCCGGCTGCGGCAGGATGCTCTTCACAGGTTTCGCGCGCGAAGGAACGATCGACTCGGCGCTGACCTTCTCGCGGAGCCTGAGGATCGCGTCCTGCAACGCCTCGGGGCGAGGCGGGCAGCCGGAGATGTACACGTCGACCGGCAGGAACTCGTCCACGCCGCGCACGACGGAGTAGGTGTCGTAGTAGAAGATGCCGCCGGAGACGGCGCAGTTGCCCATCGCGATACACCACTTGGGCTCGGGCATCTGCTCCCAGAGGCGCTTGACCGCGGGCTCCATCTTGCGGGTGATCGTGCCGGCCACCACCATGACGTCCGTGTGACGAGGGTCGGGGCGCGGGATCGAGCCGTGACGGTCGAAGTCAAAGCGTGCGAACGACGCGGCGATAAGCTCCATCGCACAACACGCGGTGCCCATCGGCATCATCCACAGCGACTTACCGCGCGACCAATCGATGAGCGCATCAAGCGACGTGAGGATGATTCCGCCGCCGGGGGTCTTGTCGAGCGCAGCGCCAAGGTCGTCTACGAAGGCCACTTGAGCGCCCCCTTCCGCCACGCGTAGAGCAGGCCGAATCCGAGGAACGCCGCGAAGGCGGCAAGCTCGACCAACCCGGTGACCGACCCGCGAACAGCCGGTGCGACCGCGAACAGGAGCACGGTCTCGGCCTCGAAGATGACGAAGAGCAGGGCGATATCCGCGAAGCGGACGTTCACGGGAAGCCACGGGGACGACGCCTGAGGTATGCCGCATTCGTACGCGGAGTTCTTGGTGTCGTTCGGCTTGCGCGGAGAGAGCAGCGCGTTTGCGGTTATGAGCAGGAGCAGGAAGAGTACGGGGCCGGCCGCGAGCCCAATTGCAAAGAGCACTCGCTCTGCCGCCATCAGCTGATCCCCACCCCTCCAGAAACGTGACCATCGACATTGTAACAAGAGTTACACACTTTTGAGGTGAGAACATCCGCCCTCGTCATCGTGCATATCCCCCCAACCGCGGTCTCTGTCACACCGTCGGCTACTGCGCTTTATAGCAGAATCAACAAGACTTTGTAAACATTGTTACAAAGTCTCGGACTTCTCGTTGGTTGTTACTCGAACCGTACGCCGGGCGACTACTTGGACTCTTCGCCCTCAACGGCCTCGGAAGCCTCAAGCCACTCAGCCTCAAGCGAGACGAGTTGGACCTTGAGATCCTTGTACTCCGCCATGACGCGCGCGAATCTCACCGCGTCGTCATAGACCGCGGGATCGGCAAGGTCGACGAGCATCTCGGCGTGCCGGGCATTCGCGGTCGCGAGCTCCCTATCAAGCGTGGTGAGGCGCTTCTTGAGCTCTTTAGTCGCACGGTATGCGTGATTGCGTGCCTCGGCCTCGGCGCGCTTTTGCTCTTTGGTCTTGGGAGCAGCGGCGCCCGTATCGCTCGAGACCACCCGCGGCGCCTCGGCGTCGCGTCCGGACGCGGAGTCCGCCAACTTGCCGGGCTTGGCGGCTCCCGGCGTCGCGGATCCGGTACCCTGAGCGCGCTTGAACAGGTAGTAGTCGTAGTCGCCCTCAAAGATGCGAATCCCGCCGTCGCGCACTTCGATCACCTTGTTGGCGACCGCACGGATGAGGTGCCTGTCGTGCGTGATGAGCACGAGCGTTCCGGTGTACGAGCAGAGCGCATGCTCGAGCACGTCGCTCGACGTGATATCCAGGTGGTTGGTCGGTTCGTCGACGCACAGGAGCGGCGCAGGGGCCACGAGCAGCTTGGCAAGCGCGAGCCGGGCACGCTCCCCTCCCGACAGGACGCGAACCTTCTTCATGACGTCGTCCCCCAGGAAGAGGAAGGCGCCGAGAAGGCGACGGCATTCCTGGGGCGTCCAGGCGGGTGCTGCAGTCCCAAGTTCCTCGAGAACGGTGTTCGTGAGGCCGAGCGCCTCCAGCTGGTGCTGCGCGAAGTACGCCACCGAGGCGTTGTGGCCAAGCTTGCGCTCCCCAGCATCGGGCGCGAGTTCGCCTGCGAGCATGCGCAGGAGCGTAGACTTCCCGGCGCCGTTGGGTCCGACGAGTGCGACCTTATCGCCGCGATGCAGCGCCAGGTCGAGTCCGTCGTACACGACGAGGTCGCCGTAGGCTTTGCGCACGCCGTCGAGGCGGATGACCTCGGCGCCGGTCCGCTCGGGCTGCGGGAAGCGGAACTTGACCGTCTTGCGTTCCTCGGGAAGCTCGATGAGCTCCATCTTCGCGAGCATCTTGACGCGCGACTGCACCGCGGTGGCCTTCGTGCTCTTCGCACGGAATCGCTCGATGAACTGCTTCTGGTGCTCGATCTCCTTGCGCTGCTGCTCGTAGGCGGTCTTCAACTGCTCGAGGGCGACCGCCTTCTGTGCGAGGAACGCCGAATACGTGCCCGGATAGACGGTGAGCTTGCGCTGGTCGATCTCGGCCACGTGGTCGACGAGGCCGTCGATGAACGCGCGGTCGTGGCTCACGATGAGGATCGCGCCGTCGTACGCGCGCAAGAAGCCTTCGAGCCAGGTCACGCTCTCGAGGTCGAGGTGATTGGTGGGTTCGTCGAGCAGCAAGACGTCCGGTTGCGTCAAGAGCAGCTTCGCGAGCGCGATCCGCATGAGCCAGCCGCCCGAGAACTCGGCGCAGTCGCGCTCCAGGTCACGCTCCTTGAAGCCGAGGCCCACAAGCACCGCTCGGGCGTCGATCTCCAGCGTGTAGCCGCCGAGGTGCTCGAACCGCTCGCGGAGACGGCCGTACTCGGCCAGCAGGCGCTCGGCGTCCTCGCCTTCTGGGTCGTCGGCCAGCTGCTCCTCGAGCACGCGGATGCGGTGGTCGAGCGAGTTGACCTCCTCGGCGACGGACAGGACTTCTGCCAGAACGCTGCGGCCTGCCATCTCGATGGCTTCCTGCTTGAGGTAGCCGATCGTGGCGCCCTTGGCGGTGTACACGCTACCCTCGTCGGCCGTCTGCTCGCCGGCGATGACTTCGAGGAGCGTCGTCTTGCCCGCGCCGTTTGCGCCGACAAGCGCAACACGGTCGCGTGCTCCAACGCGAAGGAACGCGTCCTTAACGAGGACGCGTTCGCCAACTGATTTCATGACATGGTCTACGGTGATTATCACGTCGAACAGTCTACCATCTGAAGCGGCGCGTGCCGGAAGGAATCGGCACGATTACCGGAAACAACAGCACTTAGTTGTCGGCCACGCGAGAGAACACGCGCTCCATCTCACTCTGGTGACGCCTTACGACAACCTCGGGGGTTCCCCACGCACGGGATTTCTCGGCGAGATACTCCGCGACGTTCTCGAGGTCATGCTTCGTTGGCGCATCGTAGTTGCCATGCATCTGCTTGAATGCGAGACGCATCGCGCCCTTGACGCTTCGCATGACGGCGCGCTCATCCGCGAGAATGCCAAGCTGTGACTTGGCTTCAATGAAGTAATCGCCATGAACGGCGTGGAAGCAATCAAGCAGGATATCCCTGGCTTGCAAGGTCGTAAGCTCGGCGGGCAATACCACTTGGAGCCGCCACTCCCGGTAGACTCGATCTCGAGCCATAACGTGCCTCCAGCGGAACCCGCCACAGGGTTGTCGTGTCTAGTATCGATGGAACCGGCGGGTGTCCATACCGTTCATCGGCACGCAGGAGCACAACCTGTAGTAGGACTCACTCAGCGTCGGGCATAACTCGGCTTGTGCGGCCTGGTTCCAAGTTGCCGCCAGTCGGTCTCGGTGATCTTCACGTGGTAGCGATCGGCGGCTCTGCGGATGTTCTCGAAAGCCAGGTCGCGATCCTGGTCGGTGACGTCGGTGAACTCACTGAAGGACGAGATGGCCTCGCGTACGTAGCCGGCTCCCGTCAGTGGCCCCTTGCGCTGGGTCGGGAACGCAAACGCCGAATCCGGCAGCGCACGCTCTTTCGCCTCCGACAATGTTCCATGCGTATCACGCGGTCGCCATGTTGCCTTGATAGCCATCAGGAGCCTCCTTGTCCGGTAATGCAACCGGACTCATGTGGACGAGCTTGAACGAGAAGTCCCGCTGCGGAGTGATTACCCTTTAGGGTAGCTGCGCCATCGAGTGACAGTTGAGACAGAGGTTGTCACCGACTTCCACGAGGAGTCTCGCGTTCTGCGTCTCGTGGGGGAAGTTCTGGAAGAGCGGCGAGTCCGAAGCCGGGCCACTGGCGTTGGGAGTGTCGCCGTCGGTCACGCCGTTGCCGTACCTGTAGACCTGTGCCCGATTGACCGCGCCGGGCTCTGCGACCACGCGGGAGTCCTCATGGCACTGCTGGCAGATCGGAGAATGCCCCGCTTGCCCGGCAGTCCGGGGATACGGCATCACGAATCCCCTGTTGTGCCAGTAGAGATTCGGCGTGCTGGTACCCTCCATGCCCATCGTCCCGTATGTCGTCTCCAGCGAAGTGTCGGACTTCACAATGGCGACGTTGTCGTAGTAAAAGGGCGAGGTCGTCGTGAGCTTCGAGTCGACAGGGTGGTTATGGACCGTCGCTCCCGAGCTGCGCCCCAGATGGCAGCTTGCGCACCAGTCTGAGCCGTACACCGTCGCAGTCGTGTCGGCGCCTGTCGGCCGCTGACGAAGCAGTTTGCTGGTGCGCCACTCTTTGGTGGGAGCGCCGAGGAACTGATCGGTCGCATGGTACCGAACTCGCTCGCCTCGGAATCCGGCCACGGTCTTGGAGTTGTGGGGGCTGTGACAGTCTCCACAGGTGAGCGTGCCGCCAGTACCCTTGAATGTCTCGGTTCTACTGCCTCCCGAAGCGCCATCGCCGCCCGGAATGACCGTCGATGTTTCGACCCGATGGGATGCTCCGACAGTGAGACCGCGCGCCTTGATCGACCCGTAGACGCCGCTGCCGGCTGTACCGTCGTGGCACATCTCACAGGTCGCCTTGACGGTGAACTCGGGCAGGAGCTTGTACGGAGAGTTGGCGTCATGCAGCGTGTGGCACAGGTGGCACTTCTTGGACGTGGCTGTGTAACCGTCGTGCGGGCCCGTCTTCTCACCGTAGGGGGGTGATTGGTCTACGTGACAGGTTCCGCACTCCAACATTCCGGGTCACGGGGTAAGTGTCCCGAATCCATGACCGTAATCGAATGCGTACGCAACGCCGCACACCATAACCATCGCTACCGTCAAGACGACAGCGAACGCATATCTATACATTCCCAGGCTCCTTGGGACGAACAGGCTTCACTAAACTTTACCATACCGACCTGCTCAAAGAGCAGACCCCCTCGAGTGGCGTCCGAGGGGGTCTGCTTGAATTACATGGTGGGCGATACAGGATTTGAACCTGTGACTTCTTCCGTGTGAAGGAAGCGCTCTCCCACTGAGCTAATCGCCCGTTCAAGCCGCCAAAAGCGGCGACGACCATTCTAGCGTGCAATGCGACTGAACGTAACCCCGAGATTCAAGCGCTTAGAGCCCCCGGAATCTAGTGGCTCATCAGAGAATTGATCTGCTCTTCCACCGGGCCGCTGACCGCTCCCGGGCCGCCACATATCTCAGTATCTACGATGTCGGCAATGTTCCGGGTCATGAAGGCTGAAACGGGCGCTGAAAGCTGCAAAGGATCCGTCAGAAGCAAGACACCTCCGCGTGCACCACAAACGGCGCCACCGCCAAGCGCGTCAGCAAATCCTCGTCCGGTGGCAATCCCGACGTAACCGGCGTTGCCCCACCAGAGATCGAGGCCTTTCTGGGCGATCACCGTGGCCGTGTCGTAGCGGCTCAGGCCGGCCAACCGTACAACGTCGGTGGTAACGGTTGGCAGATAGTTGAGTGCGTTGAAGACATTGGTCGCAACCGCACCGGTGCCACCAACCACATAGATCTCTCGAATACCCAGGGTGGTGATGACCGCAGAACACTCCGGCGGGAGCGTCGATGTCTTCGTGAGAAGGACAGGAAAGCCCTGGCTGTACGCGAACGGCGCAACAGCAAGCGCGTCGGCGAAGTCGTCTCCGCGTGCCACGAACGCAATTTTGGCGAATGAGGCACCCTTGAGCGCTGCAACGCGTCTTGCCGCTGCGGCAGACGTCGAGTACCGGTTGTTGCCGGCAATCCTCGTGACAGCGAGTCCCCGAGCGATAAGCGCACGCTCCACCGGAAGCCCGACAGCACCCGCCCCGCCCATGATGACGACGTTGTGCGCACCAAGGCGGGTGATCTCTGCGAGTAGGCCATCGGGAAGCGCTAGCGGCTTTGTCAACAGCACGGGACTCCGGTAGGCTCCGGCAACTCCGGCCGCAGAAAGTGCGTCCGGGAAGTCAGCACCGGTCGCGAGTACAACGGTATCGACACTTCCGGCCGCATACGCGCTCGCGGAAAGCTTCATGGCGGTCGTGTAGCGGTCGCCTCCCGCCTGCCGGTCGGTCGTAGCCCATGCGGGCGTCATCGTTGTCTTGTATTCCAGGTTGTATGCGCCACTCCCACTGAATGACACGACCTCGATGTAGTAGGAACCAGCAATGGAAATGTCATAGATGAGGTACTCCGAAGACCCTATGTCATTTGAAAACGCTACTGGCTCGCCGCCACCCGGACCGTACAGGTAGATGTCGAAATCGGTGCCTGCATCTGCGGTCAGAGTCGCCTCAAAGCGCTGGCCAGCGGAAAGCGTCCACTTGTAGTAGTCATTCGTGTCAGTCAGACGATCAAGCCTACCGGCGCGGGTGCCGTTGTTGAACGGCAAGGAGAACGCGTCGCCGGCCGTTTCGAAGGCGCCGGCAGGAACGTCTGATACCGCCCACTCCATCGTGTACTCACCCGTGCCGCTCACGCAGTGAACGTCTATGTAGTAGTCGCCCGCCTGACCAGTGGGAGCTTCAAACACGAAAGACTCAGTGGAACCCGCGGTCGACGAGCCGCCGATCGGCCATGTGTCACCGAGTCCGGTCGCGTCTTTGCCGTAGAGCAGCAGATCGAAGTCCGTGCCCGCGTCACCCTCAAGCGAGGCGACGAGGCGCTGACCCTCACCGATGGTGATGCGGTACACATCGTCGATGTCGGTCAGGTAATTGAGGTCGCCGATCACTGGCGATGGTGCCGACACGCTTCCGGAGATGTCATCATCTGCGCCCGATGGGATGTCCATGATCTCCCACGTCACAGAGTACGAGCCGGATCCGGCCGCGGTATCGACGGCAATATAGTACTCGCCGGCTGTCATGGCGTCGTACTTGAACAGCTTCGGGAATGCATCGCCGAGTGTTCCGGCGATGGCCGATGTGATCTCCGCGTCGACGGTCCCCGGGAAGTACAGATACGCATCGGCGTTGAGCGTCGCGCTGCCCGTGATTGCCACCCTCAGGCGTTTTCCAGCAGCCAGTGTGACCGAGTAGACATCGGTCTTATCGGTAGCGGCGTCAAGTGTGCCGGCGACCGGGCTTGCCGGCAGCGCAACAGCTCCACCGATGGTGTCATCGGCACCGAGCGGGACGATTGTGCCGACGACTGAATCCTCGGCGACGACCCCTGCACGGAACACGCGCGACGCTGCCTTTGCGTCTTTGAGCGCGGCGGCTGGTCGACTCACAGATGCTGTCTCAGTGTGAGCAAGCGCGCTTGTCACGGGCGCTACGCTCAGAACCAGCGAAGCCACAACTGCCAGCGAAAGAATGCGACGACTACCGAACAGAATCCTCGTGTCCATGAATCCCCCTAATCGGGAACGTGTTCCCGATGCAGCCCCCCGTCGCTTGCCGGATGTGGCGCGACGTCATTTCGCATTATGGCACACGTGACTGACACCAACGCCATGCATCCGAAACCATTATCGCGAGGTCTCCGCGCGATGGTTCCCAGCCGAGGAGAGACGCTGCTCGCGCAGCCGAGGCCACCAGCACGGCGGGATCGCCGGCGCGTCTCGGCCCGAAGACAACCTCTATCTCCGTGCCGCTTGCACGTGCGCATGCCCGCACGACCTCCAGATTCGAGTACCCCCGACCGTTGCCGAGGTTGCACACGCTCGCCTGCCCGCCCGCGTGCAGATGCTCAAGCGCGAGCACGTGCGCGCGCGCGAGGTCGCACACGTGGATGTAGTCGCGTACGCACGTGCCGTCGTCGGTGGGATAGTCGTTGCCGTAGACCTCGAATCTCCGCTCGCCGGCGGCAATCGCGCCGAGAACCCGCGGGATGATGTGTGTCTCGGGATCGTGTGCCTCGCCGAGGCTACCATCGGGCAGGGCGCCCGCAACGTTGAAGTACCGCAACCGCACCGCACGCAGGCCCCATTCGGCACCAGCGCGGTCAAGCTCGCCCTCAAACGCCAGCTTGCTTTCGCCATAGGCGTTGACCGGAACTGTCGCGGAGTCCTCAACGATCGGAACGCTCATGGGTTCGCCATAGACGGCCGCTGTCGAGGAGAACACGATCGCCCCCACCCCTGCCGCTCGCATCTCCCCAAGCATCACGAGTGGGCGGGTCACGTTGTTGTCGAAGTAGCGGTCCGGGTCGGCCTGCGACTCGGCTACCTCGATGTATCCGGCAAGGTGCATGACCGCATCCACGCCGCCCAGCGCCGCGCCCACGACCTGGCGGTCGCCAACGTCTCCCATAACCAGCGTAGCGCGCGGATCGACGGCCCAGCGGTGCCCCTTCTCGAGCGTGTCGAGAACGACCACCTCATGACCCGCGTCAAGCAGCGCTCGAGCCGTAATGGAGCCGATGTATCCGGCGGCGCCGGTGACAAGCACGCGCATAGGACCTCTTCTCCTGGTGTCATTCGACCAAGCAACAGAGCGGCTCCGCCCCTAGTACGCGCCCTTAGCGAAAAGCACAGCAGGCACGGTGCGCATGATCAGCGACATGTCGAAGCCGACGCTCCAGTTCTCGATGTAGTAGAGGTCGAGACGCACCATTTCTTCGAAGGTGAGCGACGAGCGTCCCGAGACCTGCCAGAGACCGGTCATACCGGGCGGAACTTCCATGCGTCGCCAGTGCTCGGGCGTGTACTGCACCGTCTCGCCCGGCAGTGGCGGGCGCGGACCGACCAGTGACATCTCGCCGCGCAGGACGTTTATGAGCTGCGGGAACTCGTCAATCGAGAACTTACGCATCCAGGCGCCGATACGCGTGACCCGCGGGTCGTTTTTCATCTTGAAGAGCGGGCCGGTGGCCTCGTTGACATGCTTGAGTTCGGCGAGACGCGCCTCGGCGTCGTGACACATCGAGCGGAACTTGAACATCCCGAACGTCTTGCCATCGCGACCGACGCGTTCTTGCCTGTAGAAGACCGGGCCACGGCTCTCCATCTTGATGCCAAGTGCAAGCGCGGCCCAAACCGGCAAGCCGACAAGCACACCGAGCGATGCGGCCCCGATATCGAAGATGCGCTTGGCAGCGAGATTGCCGCGGGAAAGCGAAACGCTTCTCACGGTGATGAGCGGGACACCGGCAAGCTCGCGCACCAGCACACGGCGCGTAAGAATCTCGAAGAGACCTGATGAAACGTGCGTGGTGATGGCATAACCCCTGAGCTCGCCAAGCATCCGCGAAACGGCACTATGCTCAAATGCCGAGGAAGCGATAAGGACGGTGTCGATCTGCCGCTCACGCACGATGGTGGCGAGTTCGGCGGCCTCGCCCAAGCACGGAACATCGCCGCCACAGAAGTCGAGATTGAGGACGTCGGTCTGCGAGGAAGCCAGACAACCGATGGGCACAAGGCCGGTCTCAGGCGCGCTCTTCAGAAGCCGGATGATCTGCGCTGCCTCCTGGTTGGTTCCCACGACGAGGGTTCGGCGAAGGAACCGCCCACTGCGGCGAGCCGTATGAAGGACGTAGCGGACTACGGCGCGCCCGAGCGAGACAAGTGCGATCGACAGCGCGAACGAGAGAATCATCCACGCACGTGAGAGGCCCGGCATCCTGAGCGCGTATGTTGCGAGAATGAAGGCGACCATCCCAAGGGCGATCGCGGTGACAACCCGCGAATACTCTCCGCTGCCCCAGAAGAGGCGCTCAAGGTCGTAGAGGCCGTGGCGCCAGAGAAAGAACAGCGAGATTAGGACGGCAATCTCGGCAACCTCGTAATACGAAAACTGTACACCGATGTTCTCAAAACCTGCGTTGGCGGCGAGTGTGTTGAACCGGAGGTAGGTGGCGCCCAGGGTGGCCGCGGTGAGCATCAACAAGTCGACCAGAAAGAGCGACGCGACGACAATCCGCTTGCGAGTGGCAGTTTCGACAAAGTTCGCTCCGGAAAGGTCGTGCGCCGCGTCTCCCACTCGTGCCTCCCCCTCGTGTTCCCCCATTGCGAGTAACCGCTTGTCTATGATACACGACCGTCTGACAGCGCTGCGAGTTACCCCCGGTGCTCCCGGCAATGCAGCGGGGCTGAGGGGGCGGGGGGGGCGGAGGGTCGTTTGGCGATGGTTTGAAGCGCATCGATGTTCACGAGGGGCTTATCGACACTCATCGAACACATTGTCGAAGCGCTTCGATACCACCGAACGGGACCATCATCTGTAGAAGGGCCGCGCGATCTCCATGGCCGCTAATCTCCCTCGATGCCTCTCAATAATCTCTTCGATGGCCTTCGATATCGCCCTCGTGGATATCGAGCGCTATCAAAGAAGTACCAGAGAGCTCTGCGCCATCCCGGACGCACAAGGGGGGCCCGCAGGCCCCCCTTATCGAGCGACGCGCCTAGGTGCCCGCCGTCGCCCACCTACCGACCCCCGAGAAACCGTCCCAGAGCGTCGCGCGTCAGTCATCGGCGCTCAGCGCGTGCCCTGCGCCACGTACCACTCGTACGTTGCCGCGATGCCCTCGCGGAGCCCGACCTTCGGGCTCCAGCCAAGTCCGCGCAACTTCGAGACGTCAAGCAACTTGCGCGGCGTGCCGTCCGGCTTGGAGGTGTCGTAGACGATCTCGCCCTCGTATCCCACGACGTCGGCGACAAGCGCCGCAAGCTCGCCAATGCTCACGTCCTCACCGGTGCCGATATTGATGATCTCCTCGTCGTCGTACGCGCTCATGAGGAACACGGCCGCGTCGGCGAGGTCATCCACGTGCAGGAACTCGCGTCGGGGCGTACCCGTGCCCCACACCGTCACGCTCGGCTCCCCCGCTACCTTGGCCTCGTGGATCTTGCGGATAAGCGCCGGCAGCACGTGCGAGCTTGTGAGGTCGAAGTTGTCGCCGGGGCCGTAGAGGTTGGTGGGCATCACGCTGATGCCGTCGAAGCCGTATTGGCGCCGGTAGCTCTTGACCATCATGATGCCGGCGATCTTGGCGACCGCGTACGCGTCGTTCGTGGGCTCGAGCGCGCCGGTGAGCAAGTACTCCTCTTTGAGCGGCTGCGGCGCCATCTTTGGGTAGATGCAGCTGCTGCCGAGGAAGAGCAGCTTGCTCACGCCGGAGTGGTACGCGGCGTCGATGAGGTTAGTCTGGATGAGCAGGTTCTCCCGGATGAACTCTGCCGGTCGAGTGCTGTTGGCGAGGATACCACCGACCTTCGCAGCCGCGAGGAAGACGTACGCGGGACGCGTGTCCTCGAAGAAGGCATAGACCGCAGCCTGGTCGGTGAGATCGAGCTCCGCATGTGTGCGTGTCACGATGTTCGTGAAGCCTTCGCGCTCAAGACGCCGCACGATAGCCCCGCCGACAAGCCCGCGGTGCCCGGCAACGTATATGCAGTTCGACTTGTCCATGCAGGACTCCTGATGCACTCGGCTCATTCTGCGTCGCGCCAGCGAGCAAGAGTGACTTCGTCTTCGCGCAGCCAGCTCATGTACTCGCGTAGCCCATGTTCAAGCGGAACCGACGGCACAAATCCGAAGGCCTCAGTCGCAGCACCGATAGCCGCGAGGCTATCGCGTACATCGCCGGAGCGCGGGGCCGTGTGCCGAAACACGGGTTCCACACCCGCGAGTTCGCCCATCATACTGGCCAGGTCGTTAATCGTTACGCGGGTTGCGCTGCCAAGATTGAACGCGCCCCTCGCTGCGTCACTTGTGCCGGCGAGGTAGTTTGCCCGGACAACATCCCTCACGTTCACAAAGTCACGTGTCTGCAGGCCATCACCGAATACCACAACTTCCTGGCCGCGCAGCATACGTTCGGCGAAGATTGGAATCACGTTCCCGTATGCATCGAAGCGCTGATTGCGACCGTAAACGTTGAAGTAGCGCAGACACACGTTGTCCATTCCGTGGAGCTTGTTATATACGAGACACATCTTCTCCGCCGCCAGCTTACTGACGCCGTACGGTGAGTCCGGGTCCTGAGGATGATCTTCCGCGATTGGCAATGTCTTGAGTTCGCCGAAGATCCCGGCCGATGAGGAGAGAACCACCCTCTGAATGCCCTCGCTTCGCGCCGCCTCCAGCACCGATAGAGTCCCGAGGACATTCACTTCGGAATCGCGCAAGGGATGCTCAATCGCGCGCGCATTCCCGACACTGGCAGCGAGGTGGAATACGATGTCCACCCCTACAGCGGCAGCCCGAACGGATTCGCAGTCCGCAACGTCGCACCTCACGAATTCCACGCCGGGTTCGAGATTCTCGGAGTAGCCCGATGACAGGTCATCGAGCACTACAACCTCGTGTCCTTCGTTGAGCAGAAGCGCAACAAGGTTGCTCCCAATGAACCCTGCACCTCCGGTGACAAGCGCCTTCATGACCCGCAGCACCTTGGCGCGAAACCACGATCGGGTAGGTTCTCATTCATGAGCAGTCGACCCTCCTGAGGCAAGATGCGCAACAACGTCTGATACGTCGACGTAGAATGATTCGATTATAGCGAACCGTGCTAACCGAGACCCGATTTCAAGCAGAACGTTGCACTTGAGGACATCCCTAATCCTGCGAGGAGACCCGCTTGCGATACGGCCCCCGCGACTCACGCGCGACCAGACCGGACTCGACGCACAGCTCCGGGTGTGCCCACAGCAGCCGCATGAAGTTGTCCGCCATGTGACTCTGCAGCGCCGTGCCTCGCTCCCAGCGCCCCACGGTCCCGGTACCAACGCCCAGTTGTCGCTCCAGTTCAGACTGAGTGAGCCCCAAATCATGTCGTAGTCCGTGGATGTCATCTGACGTAAGACGACCAAGTTGCGTTCGTGCGACGACGATTGCCGCGTGCTGCATCGCATCCATCTGCCCGGACTTGATGATGTCCTCTCCGCAGGCACTGCAATGATCATGCTCGAAACCCTCGATCAAGAAGGTGCCTTCGCGGAACTCAATTGGGACAGCGTCACGGCATGTGCGAAGCGCAGTCTCGCCGCAGATCGAACACACCGATAGTGTTGCTTGTTCGGTCACCGTTACCACCTCCGGATCAGTGCGGTTCGCCGTCGCCGCAGAACGAAAGAACCATGAAGCCCAAATCCCCTTCAAGCGGAGTGAACTTCACGTACAGACACTCTCCTCGAAAGACCGGCTTGTAGATGTCCAGCCACACTCCCTCACGCGACACGTGACGCTGGGACTTATAGAAGTCCTCGGGAACAAGCGTCGCGACGCAATCGCGAACGGTATCCAGCTTCCAGCCTCTTCGCAGAAGATGACCGAACACGCGACCACTCACGCAGAACCGTCCCGCAGTGAAGGCCGCTCGGACTGCATCAAGCGAGTAGTGAGGCGTACCCCGCTCTCTAGTTCGTTCGGACATACAACTCCCCTCTCACCGCGGAAGCGAGAGGGGCTCGCCAAACACAAACATAGCACCATGCGATTATTCGCGCAATACTCTGAGGTTCATCGATTGGTCGCCTACAAGGTTGAACCGGGGAGCCGCTCGCCCGCCACGCGCGAGAAGACCTCGGTGCGTCAGAACAGCGCATCCTGTGCGTGGGCGCTGCACTCAAAGGCATTCCGTGGGTGAACATGCAGCACGCCGTCATACGTCCTTACAACAACAACCAGATAGCGCAAGACGCTGGCTCCGATGATCGCGAACGGAAGTTCGCAGCGTGTCACGAAAATGGGAGCGTCAATGCGCAGAATCTCGTCTTCCCGAGGGCCGACAACCTCAAGCGTCACGTTGAACTCGGGGACATCCATGTCCGTGTATCCGCCAATGGCAAGCGCCGAGATATGGCGTTGCGGAGCCGTATCCGCGAACGCAGTCAAGAAGCTTGCCGGCAACACCGTGTGTGTCGATCCCGTGTCGACCAATCCAAGCGTAACCACACCCGTATGGTCGTCGAAAAGCCGGAAGTCCAGAAGAGGTCTGGTGACGCCATCTACGTCGCCGAATTCGAATCGCATGACGCAGCCGAATCAGTACGCGGACCAGATGGTGTTTGCGAACCTCTCACGGGGCGAGTAGATGGCTTCGAGTCTGCCTTCTGGATTGCCACGGATGGCTTCGATGGCCTCCGTGCGGGTGGGCGCGTGCGAGACGACCCGGTCGCCGGAGAACACGACCCATTCGCCCTTGTACCGCTTGAGCTTGCGCCTGATCGCGGCGTCATGTTCACGCACTATACCCACCTCCTTCCGCGCCCATGGTACACCCTACGTCACGGTACTTTCCGAATCCTTTCCCGCATCCAAACAAGCACTTAACCAAAGTGCCGCCAATCGCGCGGAAACCGGGGCGCCCAGCGCACGGAGCTATTTCGCCCGTGCCCGATACGGTCCACGGCCCTCTCTTGCGATTAGCTCGCCCTCGCTCACGAGCTCGGGATGCGCAGAGAGGTCCCGCAAATACTTGTCTGCCATAGCGTTCGGCAGGACCGTGCCGCGTTCCCATCTGGCCACCAGGCCAATGCTCACGCCGAGGCGGGCCGCCAGTTGCACCTGAGTCAGGCCGAGTCCACGTCGCATCACTGCGATATCCTCACCCGACAGCCGTCCAAAGTCCTCGCGCGCGGCCGCATTAGCCGCCCGCAGAATCTCATCGACCTGGCCGGAAGCAAAGTACTCCTCTCCACAGGCCGTGCAGCAGTTGTACCGAAAGCCGTCGATCCGATACTCCCGACCGCTCACCGTCTGTTCGATTGGATCGGAAGTCACGATGATCGCCCGCTGCCCGCACGCGGGACACTGCGATCCCTCCGGTTTCGGCCACTCCATAACGTCTCCCTAGTGTTTGTCGCCGTCGCGGCAGAACGACGCGCGGCCAATGCGCGAGAGGGGTTCCCGCTCATGAAACATACCACGCTGGTTATATTGCTACAAGCAGCGTACGCTCGAATCGGTCCATCATCGACGCGCTTCGATATTTACTTCAGTAGCCTTCGATATCTCCCTCGTGGATATCGAACGGCATCAAAGAAGCGCCAAAGAACTCCGCGAGATCCCGGACGCACAAAATGGCCGACCGGACCCCTGCTCTTGCCATCTGTATGCTTAATCATATAATCGCGTTAGTGTTTCTTGTTTCAATCAGAAAGGTCCGTCGACATGTACAGATACGAGCTGACACAGGCCGTCGCCTCCGGCGTCCGCCGAATCGAAGAACTTCGTGCCCGCTTGGACGCTCAAGGGCCGCTCCCCCGCATCTGGCTCGGTCGGACGCGGCGAGACCTCGAGGCCGAAGCCATTGCCGCCTCCACGATCATGGAAGGCGTGGCCGTCACCGTCGATGAGGCACGCCGGATCCTCGCAGGCGACAGGCCGACGGGGGTATCGACGCAAGACATCGATCTTGTGGACGGCTACCGCGATGCCATGCGCTTTGTGCTCGCTCGCGCCGATGCCGGGGCATTCCAGTGGCAAAGCGAGTTGTTGCTCTCGCTGCACCATTTGGTCCTCGGCGGTTCGTACGCCAAGGGCGCGGGCCGATTCAGGGAGAGTCAGAACTGGCTTACCAACAGGGCAAGCTGCACGCAGGTGTACCTGCCCCCTCCCGCCGAGAAGGTACCCTCGCTTGTCGACGAGCTGGCGCGGTGGCTACAGAACGCAGATGAGCCAGGGCCGGTGATGTCGGCGCTCGCCCACGTCTCTGTGGCTGGCATCCACCCGTTTGGCGACGGCAACGGTCGAACTGCACGTATCGTCGCTTCGCTCGCGATGTATCGCGCCGGATACCGGTTGTCCCAGTTCACCAGTCTTGAGGAGTGGTGGGGCCGTCATCTTGAGGACTACTACGGCGCCTTCGACTGTCTGGGCACTGAGTGGGCGCCCGATACCGACGTCACTCCGTTCATCGAGGCCCATGTGGTCGCGCAGGTCGCACAGGTCGAAGCGCTGTCACTTCGCAACACAACCGAGCGTGCCATGTGGACGGTGCTGCAGGACGTCGCCGTACACGACATGCGACTGAACGAACGCGCCACACATGCGCTCTACGACGCCTTCTTCGCGCGCGAGGTCACCAACCGCTACTACCGCGGGATGGCCGACGTATCGGAAGTGACAGCGTCGCATGACCTGGCAAAGCTCGTGGCGTCAGGTGCGCTCGAAGCCAGGGGCGCCGGGCGCAGCGCACATTACGTCGCGGCTCCGGCGCTCTATGAGCTTGTGGTGAGAAACGCCGAACTCGACCCGCGATGGATTGGCACCCCCGGGGATACTGTCGCCCAGAGGGACGCGGTTCTTACGGGACTCGCGAATCGCTTACATGGCACGGACGGTGATTAGAGCCCTCTACTTCGCCCGCGGTCGATAGGGCCCGCGCGACTCGCACGCCACTTGCTGTGCGACCTCGACCAGCAGCCCGGGGTGCGCCCACAGCAGGCGCATGAGTCGGTCGGCCACCGCCGGCTGGACGACCGATCCTCGCTCCCATCGTCCGACCGTGCCCGAGCTTGCGCCAAGTGCGCCATCAAGCGCCGCCTGCGTCAGGTCAAGATCGAACCGTAGACGCCGAATCTCATCGGGAGTGAGAAGTCCGCGCTCCGCACGCGCCATGTCCGCGGCGCGCGTGTGCATGGCGTCGACCTGACCGGCGCGGTAATACTCCTCGCCGCACGCTCCACAGCGCTCGTACTGGAAGCCATCGACGACGTAGCTGCTTTCGCGAAACTCGACTGAGACAGGATCATCCGTGAGCACTACGGCGCTTGCTCCGCAGACGAGACATGGGGTCGGTTTCTGGTCTTCGCTCATTGCCACTCCCCTCGAGCTCCGTCCAATCGCGCAGAGCCATGTGACGTCGAACTCGCGACGTGATTACGAAGCGGCCATCCTTAAAGGCGGACTGCACCGACCTAAGCGTGTAGTGAGGAAATCGCTCTTCGCGAGTACCGCCCTGATTCATGCCACTCCTCCCACGACACGAACAATCGCGCGAGGGGGTTCGCATATGCGTAATCTAGCACGCTGACGTCTTTCGCACAAGTGGTACTAGCCCCTTCGACGCCGTTCGACAATCCCTTTGATGGGACGCCGGGACTCGCCTTCACATTGGGAGGGACGCGAAGAAGCTACCCATGGCAGCTACCGCCTCGTTCGCGTGCAATGCGAGATCCTCGCTCGAGGCCCTTCCGGCCGCGAGCCGCGCATACTGTACTGCGCCAAGGCGGTGCGGAGTCCTTCTTCACACGAGCGAGAGCGTCTTGGACGAATGTCTCGCGAAAGACCGGGCTCGCGCTCACTGAGTCAGCGGCGGCCTCCGGTCCGCCCTGCCACCAGCGAACGACGTACACCAGATCGTAAGCGTCCTTGGGTTTGTTCCTGTCTAGAAATGCGTCTGCCTTCAGCGCGAGAAAGGGCGCGACATTCGGGAGCCTGAATCGCACGTCCGAGACAGTGCCGTCCAGTAGCTCCACCGTTCGATCGACAACGAGACTATCCGCAAAGCACAGGTCGATGCCCCGAACGCACAGCAGCCCGCCCCCGCCGGCGCCGGCGGCAGGCCTAATCCTTGGCGTGAAGATGCTGCCCGCCTCGGCTCCGGCGTCATCTCCGATGAACTCCACCACCGTAGGCAAGCCTTCGACATCTGCGAACCAGCGCCAAGACGACGCGTCGAATCGTTTCAGACCGAGACGCTTGAGATTCGATGCAAGCGTTGCATATGCGCCCTCATCGCAGTCGCCAAGTGCAACGCTCAAAGCGAGATCGACATCCGTCGACCCGACATGCCCTGGCTGTCGGTAGCCAGACATCGGGAGCAGGTATCGCGGCACAAGTCCCCCGATGAGACACATCCGATCCCGCCACGGCTGACCCACCCCGCGCATGAGTGTCCCGAGTACCCGCTCGCAGCGTTGCGTCGCCTGCGCCGTGTAGTCATCCGAAGGCTGCATCGCTCAGAATCCGATCACGGTGCGCCTGAAGTACTCCGCCTGCTCCTCGCCTCGCAAGGAATCCGCCAGAAGGTCCGCATAGATTCTGAACACGGATGCAACCGGAGCCACCGTGACAGGCATCGCTGACGTATCGTGCGGCCAGAGCCGATTCAGCCCTCCGCTGAGCAGCGTGAGGTTCGAGCCGCTGACAACGTCCTGTGCACCCATGGCACGCAGGACGTAGTCCGTGCGGTGCGGCGTCGTCACCCACGCTTCATATCTAGTGACCTCCGTCAGATGAGGCGCCAACAGCTGGGCGGCGGCAACGCCGGTGAACACGAGTCCAATGCCGCGCGGCGCGTCTTCAGCCCCATCAAGCCGAGCTTGGATCGTACGTAGCGTGACCTCTGGTCCCTCGTCTAGCACGTATCCGGATCCCACAACCCTGCGGTCTTTGGCGGCGTCGCGGGCGTAGCGGTCGAGCAAAGTCGACTTGTCCACCAACACTCTCCGCCGCAGAGGTCCGCTACCAGAACCTGCAACCAATCCCTCGGCTTCAAGCGCCACGAGGACGGTGTGTGCCGTTCCGGCGGAGACTCTCGAGAAGTCAGCAAGATCAGTCACCTTCCACTCGCGGTTCGGGCTGTGGAGCAACGCCAACACGACCGCACCCGCAGCGCCGCTCAGCTGGACTCTTCCGCGCGCGAGCGGCACCGCACGTTGCGCCCTCTCGGCTCGAACGCGCAGTCCAAGGTTGGGTATGCGAAGGTCGAGCACCTGATCATCCATATAGCTCGTCCGAGAGTCCCCGAGCACCCCGGTGGCTTGTCGACCGAAGTGATCGGCGACCAGCACGAACGTGTACTTCTGCTCGCCCTGGCGCAGGAGCGCATTCGCGACCGCTCTCGGTGCGCCGGTGCCTGCATCCACAATCCTCACAAGGGCCTCCCCGCCGGCGTCGTTACCCACAATCACGCCGTCCCCAGTCATGCGAGCCACGATACCGAGTGACGCAAGCCGCTCGACGAACTCCGCTTGCAGAAGAGCTTCGCGCATATTCACTCCCAAAGGTCATATTCAGTAAGACTGAATATGGCAACTGGTGTGAAACTGTGCAAATGGTCTCTTCGATCAATTTGAGGCTACCCCAACGGTCTTTCCCAGACCTAAACAGCCTCTTACCGATGCCGGAGTGTCCCACCCCTGCGACCATCGACGCACTTCGATAATCCCTTCGATAGCCTTCGATATCGCCCTCGTGGATATCGAACGGCATCAAAGAAGCGCCAAAGAACTCCGCGAGCTACCGCCCTGGGTAACGCTTCGCCAGCACAGCGATCGGCGGTCGATCGGCGGTCGCAGGCACACACAGTTCGCCGCTCAAAAGAGCCCGAGAGAGACCGGGCTGCATACGCAGGAGTCGCATCAACCGATCTGCCGTAGCGCTCTGAAACACGGTGCCCTTTTCCCAACGAATAACGGTCTTGGGACCGACGCCGAGTAAATCCTCGAACGCAGCCTGCGACATCGAAAACGACCGACGGATGTCGCGGATTTCGGCGGGGGCGAGCAGGCCCCGTGCCGCTTTTGACATGCGAATCGCCTCAGTTTGCAGCCGCTCGGTCGCATCAAGGGACAGATAGACCTCACCACAGCCGGTACATGCACCGTGCTCGATATCAGGGACTTCAACGGTCTCTCCGCGAACGCAGAACGGGAGTGCTACGGTCGAGGTCGCGACTCGCCCACCGCAGGCTGCACATCTTTTGGGGTACATCGCCCTCCGCCTCCAATGCCGCTAGTGGACTACGCCATCCCAGCAACACGACCATACGTTCACGCGAAGGGTGGTATTTACACGCCCACAACGCACAAGTTCACCAACTCGGGCCACGGAGTGTCTCCGCTACTGAAATGGTAGCATGGTGCTACCACGACTCGCAAGAACTGGACGTCTCTAGGCTAGCAACGGATTCTTACCGAGGTACGCCCATCGACGCTCTTCGATAATCACTTCGATGGCCTTCGATAACGCCCTCGTGGATATCGAACGGCATCAAAGAAGGGCCAAAGAAGGCCGAGAGATCCCGGACGCACAGGAGGGGCCCGAAAGCCCCTCTTCAGCTCCGCTTGCTATACGGCCCTCGCGACTCACGCGCGACCAGGCCGGCATCGACGCAGAGTTCCGGATGCGCCCATAGCACACGCATCATTGGCTGCTCTCCTGGGATTACGTCGTCGTCGCCGATCTGATCTCATCAGGATCGATGTTGACTCTGACCTTCCACGTGCTGACGTAGCGTCCCGTCGCGGGCAAGGTCGGGTCGAGCAGTGTGTAGCTCGAGGTGATGAGCGCTTCGAGCCCAGCAAGTGTTTCGGGAGTGCAGAGTTCGAACATCTCGAGTAGGAACCCAAGCCGTTTTGCTACGCTCTTGCGGCCAAGACGCCTCGCGTACTCAACCAGTCGCGCATAATCGATGCGGTCGCGAATTGCCCAGAGGCCGGTGGCGACTTCGACGATGCCCCCGGATAGATCCGGGCGGTCGAGACAATCGATGATTGTGCGCTCGATGTCGCTCACTCGCACTCGCTCGCCCGGCGTAGCCCAGATCTCTTCGGTGCCCCAGAGGTCGTCGGCCCCCGTCGTCACAAAGCGGTAGGTAGCGCCGGCAATCTTCTTGGAGATTCGCCGAATTGGCGTCGAGATACAGACGGTGAGCACCGGCTGTGTCGTCATCGCGTGAATCTCAAGCGCGCTGAAGTGCGAAAGGTAATACGCCGCCGGTTCAATCAGGTACTTGGCGACCACATACCAGTTCTCCGAGTACTCTGCGGACTGCCCCGCCGACAATGGCACGATGAGGTGCGTACCGCGGTTAAGGCGGATCAGCCACTTCTTCTTTGTGAGCCTGGAAATGAGCAAGTCCACAGCAGCGACCGACTTGCCGCTGACCCGGCGGGCGTCCTCGGTGGTGAAGATCGTCTTGTCCCGAGATGCCAATTCAGCCAGAAACCTGGACTCAGTCTCCCCTAGGCTCCTTGAGGGTTTCATTGCACAGTCCTTAGGTTTGGTGTACACCATATGTCTTATTCAGATAGATGGTGTACACCAGTACTCACTTTGTCAAGAGGGCGTGCGTGTTTCTTGCACCGCGTCATCGAAACACAAGCCTAGCAACGGATGCTTACCAGGTTCTGAACGGATTCTTACCGAGGTACGTCCATCGACGCGCTTCGATAATCACTTCGATGGCCTTCGATATCCCCCTCGTGGGTATCGAACGGCATCGAACAATCGCCAAAGAGCTCCGAGAGATCCCGGACACGCATGAGGGGCTCGAAGGCCACCCTTCCACTTCGACAACCGGCGGCGAACGCGCTCACGACTTCAGCAGTCGCTCAAATGTCGCGTACTCCAGCAGATCTGCCTCAAGCGGCCGCTCCAGGAATTGCACCGCCTCGGTCCTCGACTTGCCCCAGTCTACGTCACCGAGGCGCCGCAGCACGGCTGCCCGCCACCCGGCGTCATCCAGACCATCGAGATCCTCCCACCCGCCCTGCTCCGCTGCGTTGCGCAGCATGACCAGGTTCGGCGATGGCCACGATCTATCCGAGAGATACCACATGAGGTCGTACAGGTCGCGCCCTTTGGTGTATTGACGCATCAAGACTGCGGCAATCTTGCCGGCGAGCAGCGTTGCGCGGTCATGATGATAGAGCCGGATGACGACGAACCTCCGGACCTCGCTCACCACCGACACGGCACCCGCAGGCGGATTCGTGTCCACCTCGACCTTCACACTCACCACCTCGCGCAGCTGCGATGAGAGGCCGAGCTCATGCAAAAGTCCCGGGAACGTCACGAACGCCTTGTCGACTGCGGTCCGCGACTCCTTGGACTTGATCTCGATCTCGTATCCCTCGCGCTCGAAGCCGTGCGCGATGACTCCCAAAACGTCACCGAACGCATAGTCGTCCCGATTGGCCTCCAGCGCGAAATCAAGATCCTCAGAGTAGCGCGGCACATCAAAGAGAAACCGCAGGGCCGTGCCACCCATGAAAGCAAGCGATGTCATCTGGCCCGAAAGCCCGATGTGCTGAAGAATTCGGGCCTGGAGGTACTCCCGGGCAACGGCATATCCAAAGCCCCCCGGTGCCTGCCGGACGTACGCGGCGAGCTCATGCTTCATTCAGACACATCCTCCCCTGCTGGCGTCCACGGCACGTACGACGCATGCTCGTCGCGCGCCATCTCCGCGATGAGCGACACCGCCCGGATCACACGCTTCACGCCACACCGCGCCGCCATTGTCTCAAGCACGTCTAACCGAATCCTGTCCAAATTCTGAACCCTTAGTTCCTCGAGATACGCCGGATCGGCTGCGTCGTGCTCCAGATACAGTAGGTCGATGAGAGCTTTCTCTGGCGTGGCGGCAAAAGCGCGCACGCCGGGCCCGGGCTCGACGGTCTCGAGCCCCCAGAACATCGCCGACTTGACATGGCGGTACACGAATGTCCCGAGCGGAGTGACATATCGCGCGGGACGACCGGTCGTAACCGACGTCGTCACGGGCACGTACTCCGGAATCAGGCCTGTGCGTGCGAGAACCGAACTCAGGCTCACGTAGGAGCCGGGTACGAGGCGATTAGCGATCTCGTAGGGTCCCGGGGACCTCAGACCACGCATCTGGCTTCCGGCGAACGCGTAGAGTCCGCGTCGAAGCTGCACGAGCTTGCCCGACGAGACCCAACGCGAGAGTTGACGCATCACGTCGGCGCGGTCGACATCGCCCACCAGTAGCAGGCCGGTCTCAAAGAGTGGCTCAGCACCTACGGCGCCGAGAAGGTCATTCCATTTCATAGCCATAAGATGCCATAAGTGGCAAGTTACTGCAACACTTTACTCCGACTGCGCCCCTCGCAGCCCGAGCGTGTGCCCGGCATCGCGCAGCGTCTTCTCCTGCGCGGCGAGCTCCATGTCGTGATCGACCATCCGCTGCACGAGCTCCTCAAAGCCGACCTTCGGTGTCCAGCCAAGCGTATCGCGCGCTTTCGACGCATCGCCGAGGAGGTAGTCGACCTCCGTGGGACGGAAGTAGCGCGGGTCGATAGCCACGAACTGCTTCCAGTCCATGCCGGCGACGCTGAAGGCGAGCTCCACGAACTGCCGCACCGAGTACGCTTCCCCGGTCGCCACCACGAAGTCATCCGGGGTGTCTTGCTGCAGCATGAGCCACATCGCCTCGACGTAGTCGGGCGCGTAGCCCCAGTCGCGCTTGGAGTCCAGGTTGCCCAGATAGAGTTTGTCTTGCATGCCAAGCTTGATGCGACCCACCGCGCGGGTGATCTTGCGAGTAACGAACGTTTCGCCGCGGCGCTCGGATTCATGGTTGAAGAGCATGCCGTTGGCGATGAACATCCCGTACGCCTCGCGGTAATTCACGCAGTACCAGAAGCCGGCGACTTTCGAGACGCCGTACGGGCTGCGCGGGTAAAACGGCGTCTTCTCGTTCTGGGGAGGGTTCTCGGCGCCGAACATCTCAGAGGAGCCCGCCTGATAGAAGCGCACCTGGGTGCCCGAGCTCTCCTGGAAGTCGCGGACCGCCTCCAGCAGCCGAAGCGTGCCGGTGGCGACGCAGTCGGCAGTGTACTCGGGCTGGTCGAAGGAAACCTTCACGTGCGACTGTGCGCCCAGGTTGTAGACCTCGTCGGGGCGGACCTTCTCGATGATGCGGCGGAGTCCGGTGCCGTCGGTGAGATCGCCGTAGTGGAGGAACAGGCGCGTGCCCGACTCGTGCGGGTCGCGGTAGAGGTGCTCGATCCGGTCGGTGTTAAAGGTGGATGCCCGGCGGATGATTCCGTGGACCTCGTAGCCTTTGCCCAGCAGGAGTTCTGCCAGATACGAACCGTCCTGGCCGGTGATACCGGTGATGAGTGCGATGTGCGACATGCGTCCCCTCCAACAAGTAGCGTTTGTGATCTTCCGATAGCCTAGCAGAAGGCAACGCACCGTCGCCCACCTACCGCTCCCCGACAAACCGCCCCAGCGCATCGCGCCAGTCGGGCATCGTCACGCCGAGAGACGCAGCGCGCGAGCAGTCCAGCACCGAGTTCGCCGGACGCGCTGCCTTCGAAGGGAACGCCGAGGCCGTCACGGGCACCAGTTCGCGCGAAAGCCCCGCCAGCCGCAGCACCTCGCCCGCCATCTCGAAGCGCGAGCACGATCCCGCCCCGGCCAGGTGAAACAGCCCGCAAGCTCCCGCATCCACCAGCGCCAGGATGCCGTTAGCCAGATCGAGCGTGTACGTCGGCGAGCCAATCTCGTCGGTGACGACCGACAGCGTTTCCCGCGTGGCGGCAAGCTCGAGGATTTTCGTCGGGAAGTTCACGCCGCCGCATCCAAACACCCACGCGGTCCGCACGACAAGCGCCTCGGGGTACGCTTCGGCCACCGCGCGCTCTCCCGCCAGCTTCGACGCACCGTACACCGAGAGCGGATTCACCTCGTCAGTTTCCACGTACGCGCCGACCTTGCGCCCGTCGAAGACGAAATCGGTCGATACGTGGACAAACGCGAGCTCTGCCTCGCGCGCGGCCGTGGCGAGAAGCCGCGGGCCCGTTTCGTTCACCAGATAGGCGCGCTCGGCATCGTCTTCCGCACCCTCGACATTGGTGTAGGCGGCGGCATCGACGAGCACGCCTCCGATAAGTGGGCCCAACAGGACCGAAGCCCCCGCATCGGGAACGGACACGACCGGGTAAGGCACAGAGTCGAGGTGGCCCTCAGGCTCGACGTGGTAGTCGATATGAGACGAGACCGGGCAAGCCGACCTGTCTGAACCCCGCCCGGGCCACACTGGCATACGTCCCTGAGATGCTCATGTTGCCTCTCAAGGATAGTCTGTCTGCAGGGAACCGTTCCCGGAGCGTTCGTGTAGGATACGTCTGTAATCAACCTGGCATACGAGGGGACGTACCAATGCGGAAGAAGGTCCTGGTAACCGGCGGGGCAGGCTTCATTGGATCGCACACGATCGAGGGTCTGCTGTCAACGGGCCACTACAGTGTCCGAGTGCTCGACAACTTCTCCACGGGACACCGGGAGAACATTCGCCATCTCATGGGCAACATCGAGCTGGTAGAAGGCGACATCCGCGACATGGAGACAGTTGAGGAAGCAGTCGCGGACATGGACTCCATTATCCACCTAGCGGCCCTACCCTCAGTCCCCCGTTCAGTGAAGGCTCCGCTCACCTCAAACGATGTAAACGCGAGTGGCACACTCAAGGTTCTAAGTGCTGCTCACCGCGCCGGGGTCAAGCGTCTCATTCTTGCCTCGTCTTCTTCAATCTACGGTGCAAATATGGCGCAACCAAAGACCGAAGACATGCTGCCCGCCCCCGTGTCTCCATACGCGGCCTCGAAGCTAGCCGCGGAACAATATGTCGGCGTATTTGCCAGAACATACAAAATGAACACGCTCTCCATCCGCTACTTCAACGTGTTCGGGCCGCGCCAGGATCCCAACTCACAGTATTCGGGCGTGGTAGCGAAGTTTATGACGTCGGCCCTTGCTGGCGAGCCCTGCACAATCTTTGGAGATGGAACCCAGTCTCGCGACTTCACTTACGTCGGCAATGTCGTTTCGGCGAACATCGCCGCTCTTGAAGCCACCGGGCTACACGGTCAGCCCGTAAACGTGGCGTGCGGCGAAAGACATACTGTCATTGAACTCCTCGATACCATAACCGCTGCACTTGGCTCACCAGTCCAGGTCATTCGGGCCCCAGGTCGGACAGCTGACGTACTACACTCGCTAGCCGACTGTACGCTTGCCGCGGAGGTACTCGGCTACAGGCCAACCGTTGCTTTTGCAGAGGGAGTTCGACAGACCCTCGAATGGTACAAAACAACCTACACCGGCTAGCGTCGCTGTTGTCTGAGAACCAGAGATGCCTCAGGCTGAATTCACGTTGTTCTCCATATCTGAGCACGGGTCATTGTATCGCCATTTTCACGCCGTCACTCAGAAGCCAATCTACTAGATTGCTCTCGATGAATCCCGCTACACCTATCAGTTCCAGTAGAATGGGTGCAGGGACAACTAGGCACTCTTCCCTTGTCACCCATCTCAATCATAGGAGCCGAATGAGAGTCGCTGTAGACACCCTATTCGAGACTCCTGGCGCCGGGACCGGGGGCATGACGTACCTCACGTCGCTCATCTCGGCTGCGCCAGCCGTCTTGGGAGATGATTCCTTAGTCGCTCTTTGTTCGGATGCCAATCGAACCTACTTCGAGTCCGTTGCCGGTATTGATCTGGTGCGGGCTGGCTGGTCCAACGAGAATCGGCTCGGGAGAATTCTCTCCCAGCAGCTACTACTTGACAGGGTCGCTCACCGCAACGGATGCGATGTGCTGCTTGGCGCCGGAAACTCCGTTCCGCTAGGTGGCACCATCCCGAGCGTCGTTGTTCTGCATAGCCTCCAGTGGCTATTTGACCCCGCACAAGTGGGTGCAGTCCGCTCCACTTACCGTCGATTCGCTGTCGAAGCATCTTGCCATAGAGCCTCGAGAATAATCGCCGTCTCACAGTACTTGGCTGACGTGCTCGTGGAATGGCGACCACAGTTCGGCGAGAAGGTGCGAACTGTCTTGGAAGGTGTCGACACGGGCTACGGCGACTCAGCAACATCGACGTACGATCCCTACGACTCCGTACATGCAGCGGGAGGCAGCGTTATCCTGTTCGCCTCCACACTGTGGCCGTACAAGAATCTGGATGTCGTCTTGCGAGCGTTGGCGAGGCTCGAAGGCGCTTCAGATCCGCGCCTCTATATATGCGGGGGAGACTACCGCGGGGAGTCGCGCCGCCTGCGCGCTCTTTCAGAATCACTCGGCGTCTCTAATCGCGTAACATTTCTGGGCCACGTGCCGCAGTCGCAGATGCCCGCGATGTACTCATGGGCCGATGTCTTCGTGTATCCATCGCGGTGCGAGTCGTTCGGTCTGCCGATTCTCGAGGCTATGTCCTGCGGCACGCCCGTCGTGGCAGCCAACACCAGTTCCATTCCTGAAGTTTCTGCGAACGCCGCCATGCTGTTCGAGCCTGGTGACTTCGAAACTCTGGCAGCTCAGTTGCAGTTCATCCTTTCAAACGAAAAGGCGCGAACCTCGCTGGAAGTGCGGGGGCTCAAACGGGCCGCAGATCTCACGTGGGAACGGACTGCAGCCGATACCCTGGCAGTACTACGTGAGGTTCTCTCATGACCGACGTTCGAATGCAGCAGGCTCGTGAGCAGCCGCTGAGAATCGCTTTGCTGGATACGGGTGATATTCGTTTTCCCTACGGTGGCCAAGCCACTTTTCTTCGTGCGGTGGTCCCGCACATTCGACATGAAGTAGTGCTATACACCGGGTGTTCGAGCGCCGTACGTCACTCCGACCAAACGAGACTCGGAGACAGAGCTTATCTGACTCGGTGTGTTGCCGTCTTAGACAGGCCTGGTCGTCGACCGTTCCTGCCGGTCCGTCTCAGAGCCCTCATTGGCACAGCGCGTCGACGGGGACAGATACTGCTCGGTTCTGACGTTGTCTACGTCCACTCGCCCGAAATGGCACTTCCTTTCATCTGGGGTCGCCGAGGTCGGGCGCTCGTGTTTCACATGCACGGTAACGCCAATCCGCTTACACATTCGCGATACAAATGGGCGCGTGGGCGCTTTCTGCAGTGGGCGTACCGAAGGCTCATGGGTGGTGTGATTCGGTCGGCGGACGCTGTGATTGCCGTGGATGCCGACGGCCTGGCACTGTGCGTATCTTACCTCAGAGATGGAACAACAAAGCCGATGGTGCTCGTGTCCACCGCGGTGGATGATTGTTGGTTCGAGTCTGAACGTAACTGCAATGAGATCGGCGACCGTAAACGGAATGTTGTGTTCATCGGTCGTCTTGAGGAAGGAAAGGGCACTACACTGCTCATCGATTCCCTCGCCCTCCTTATGGGCGTCGATTCTCGCGTCATCGCCACCATCGCGGGTGAAGGGTCTGAACGTCGTGCTATGGAAGACCAGGCCCGCGCCTTGGGCATCATAGATCGAATGACCTTCACCGGATGGCTAGAACCCGACGAAGTCCTAGGCCTCTTGACGACGGCCACAGTCTTGGCTCTACCCTCAAGATCGGAGGGAATGCCCCTTTGCGTGCTTGAGGCGCTGGCATGTGGAGTACCCGTCGTCGCATCGGCAGTGGGCGCACTTCCAACCATCGTACGGGATGGGGTGAATGGTCGGCTGGTGCATGACCCCAGCGCGGCCACCTTCGCCCGCGCAATCGAGGACACGCTGCAGGATTTGCCATCAGCATCTGAAGTATCCGCTTCGGTGAGCACGTATCGAGCGGCGAGTATTGCCCCGACAGTTAGCGGCGTCCTCCTTCAGGCATACGAGGCAGCGTCACGCCCTAAGACCCGCTGCGCGCCGTAGGCGAGACAGGGCAACAGGGGTCTCTTCAATTCTCAACACCTAGTCAGTGCTGCGCACAAACAACCTCAGCAGCCTCGCTGCTCGGATCCGATTCATCAACCGCCGATATACACGCGGGTTGCCGGACTTTAGGAGCATCAGATACTCGCGATCCTCGCCCAAAGCCGCAAACACACGCACCTTTTCTTTGATGCCGCGGTTTCCTAACGACTCTGTCACCCGATTAACACCCTCGGTGTGATAGATGCGCAGCGCCCGATTCAAATAGTAGCGTCTCGCGTCCACGTTTATCTTCGCCCATAGCGTGTCCTCATATCCGGGAAGACGTTCGTCGAAGCGCCGATCTCTCAGCAACTGGGTGCTCGTGATGCCCCAGTGCTCGCCTCGGCAGTTCGCAGCATCTTCGGCGGTGAGCCATCCGTCAACGCTCGGTCCGAGGCCCGTCATCTCACCCGTGTGTTTGTCCATCGAAAAGTTGACCACTTCGATCACTGAAAAGTTGACCACCCCAAGCTTCTCTAGTTGCGCGGTTTCGTGAGCCGACCCGCACTCTCGCGGAACCGATAGGACTCTCCTTCGAACACGAGCACGTGACTGTGGTGCGTCAGGCGGTCGAGCAACGCCGCGGTGAGCGTGGCGTCGCCGAACACCTCGGTCCAACGGCTGAACTCCAGGTTGGTCGTCACCATCACCGAGCCGACCTCGTAACGCTCCGCGAAGAACTGGAACATCAATGGAGCTCCGGGTCCGAGCGGTAGGTAGCCGAGCTCATCGACGATCACGAGATCAGCACTCCTCCAGCTCTTGAGGTAGCGCGGCAGGCGGTGATCGTCGGCTGCTGCCAGCAACTCCTGGGAGAGTGTGACCGCGGTCGTGAACCGCACGCGTGCGCCGGCATAGATCGCCGACAGGCCGATCGCCGAGGCCACGTGCGTCTTGCCGGTGCCGGAGGCACCCAGACACACCACGTTCTCCCGCTGTCTCGTGAAGTCACCCGAGCCGAGACCGAGCACGTCGTTCTTGCGAAGCGATGGCAGAAGCGAGAAGTCGAAAGTGTCGAAGGTCTTTAAGCTCGGGAAGCGGGCGCCTTTGATCCGTGCGGCGAGTCGATGCTCGGCCCGCGACTCGACTTCAGCTGCCAGGCATGCCGAAAGTGACTCGAGATGTCCCCGGCCCGCTTTGGCCGCATCGCGGGCGACCTCCTCGAAGGCACCGGAAAGCCCGGGCATCTTGAGTTCACGTGCGTAGAGCTTGATCTGGGCGGCAAGCACGTCGCTTTTCACGAGGCACACACCGCCAGCTCGTCGTAGCAGGCGATGTTGGCTGCGGGAAGCGGGATCAGCAGCGGTGCGGGCACGCGGATCGGCTCGGGGGTGCGGTGTGCGGCGTTCAAAGCGAGCTGGCGCACGCGTTCAGGAGTCACGGGGCCGGTATCGACCGCTGAGCGCAGGGCATCAGCGAGGCGCTCGAGCCCGAACTCACGCGCGAGCAGCAGGACCCGTGCGAACGTGTGGTGACCGTCGGGGGTGTGAAGCGCCATGTCGCGCACGGTCGTGAACACCGGGTCGGCACTGCCGAGTGCGGCACACGAGAGCGCAGCTCTTGGCTTGCGCTCGAAAGCGTCGAGGTAGTGGGTCAGATCGAGGACCGTGCCGTTGCGGGTGTAGTTGCGAACGTGGAGTGCGACACGCGACGAGTCGTCGAACACCTCGACCCGATCGACGAAACTCTCGGCGCGAAGCGTGCGTCCCACGTGGGTCACCGGCACGGAGTAGCGCACCCGGTCGATCGTGACCATGGAGGTCTTGCCCACCACGACCGGCCTGCTCACTGAAGGAGAGAACGGGTGGGCCGGCAGGCTTGAAAGTGCAGCCGCCTCGATCGCCCAATCGGCGGCGTGGCGTTGCCGCTCACGCTCGCACCATCCTCGCAGGTGCACGTTGAGCGCATCGAGTGAAGGGAACGAGCGTGTGTGCGGCACGAGCGCGTTTCTGCGCACGTAGCCCACGAGGTTCTCGACAGACCCCTTCTCGTTGCCGCTCGCCGGCGTACAGAAGCTCGAATCGAACAGATAGCAGGCGCGAAGCGCACTCAGCCGTTCATGTTCGATGCGGTGCGGACCTGCAAGGATCTTCACCACGGCGGTCTTGGGGTTGTCGTACCAGAGCTCATGAAACACGCCGCCGAAGAACTCGAAGGCGGCGACGTGGCCAAAGAGCAGTGCCTCGATCCGTTCAGTGGGCAGCGCGATCACGAAGGGCACCTTGGATGCCTTGGCCCGCATGCAGAAGAGGGCGACCGTGCACCGTTCGTGTCCGATCATCACCACCGCCGTGCCGAAGTCCGCCTGTGCGATGTGTCCCCACGGGGCTTCGAGCGGCACGAACGCCTCGATCCGCTTGCCCCGGATCCTGGCAACGGCGCGCCGCACCGTGATCTCCGAGCCAGTGAAGCCATACTCGTCGACGAGACGGTCATAGACCCGTCTGGCTGTGTGGCGTTGCTTGCGTGGAGCGGCCAGGTCGTCGGCCATCCACTGCTCGACGACACCCACGACGGGATCCATCACCGGGCGGGGGCGCGGGGCTGCTGTCCGGTAGGCCGGTGGTTCAGGCGCCCCCGCAAGGTGCTTGCGCACCGTTTGTCGCGACCAGCCCGTCATCCGGGCTATCTCCCGGATCGAGTGGTGCTTGTTCATCTGTCTGATCATCTCGACGTCGACCATCCCGAGCACTGCCTTCCTCCTGCCACTGTCGACAGCGTCCCGGTTCCGGGATCACTGCGACGGTACAGGCGTTGGTGGGGTGGTCAACTTTTCGGTGATCGAAAGGCCTCCAGGTGGTCAACTTTTAGAGTACCGAACACACACCCGAAACGGAATCGACGCAGTTGCAGGTAATCGCAGTGGCGCCAGTCTCGCCCGCGCATCCAATCAGTACCGCAAGAGCCTCCGGGACCATCTCATCGTCGTCGTCCAGGATTGTGAACCACTCGCCTCGGATTCTGTCGAAACCCGCGTTCTTGGCTGCTGTCACACCTCGATTCGGAGAATGCCGATGCACTCGTATTCGCGGATCAGACATACGAGCAACAATGTCAGGCGTCTCATCAGTCGACCCATCGTCAATGATGATCAGCTCCCAATCCTCGTATGTCTGCTGAAGGACGCTGTTCACAGAACGCTGAAGATCGGACGATCGGTTGTACGTTGGCGTGATGATAGAAATCATTCTATGACCGCCTGTTCCCGTTCGGCCCGATGTTGCTTAGCAGTTCTCGGACAAACATTGTTGCGAAACGCGTGTTTCCGACCAAGTAGCGACGCCACATCCGTTTCGGTTCTTGGAACAACCGGTAGACCCACTCGAGACCAGCCGACTGCATCCAGATGGGTGCGCGGGTGATGTGGCCAGAAACTATGTCAAAAGTGCCCCCAACCCCCATGCAGAACGGCACCCCAAGCTCTTCCAGGTGATCAGCAATCCAGTACTCCTTCATGGGCGTCGGCAACGCCACGAATAGCATTCTCGCGCCGCTGCCTCGGATTTCCTGCACGATTCGATCGGACTCTGACTCGTCGAAATACCCGTTTTGGACACCCACAATCTGCAAGTCCGGGTAGCGGCGCAGGAGCTCAGTGCGCGCTGCCCAGAGGACGGTCTGCTCCGCCCCAAGCAGATACACGGTCCATCCGCGCTCCGCTGCACTCCTGATGAGTGCCATGAATAGATCAGGCCCAGCCACGCGCTCAGGGACTTGTTGCCGTAGGGCGCGAGAAGCCCATACGAGGGACTGGCCATCCGCGCTGACGTGGCCGCAGCGCTGCACGATCTGCCGCAACCGTTCGTCATCCTGCATGGCGACCAAACCTGCGGCGTTGAGCGCGCAATGCTGAATTGGCCCACCCGACCGCACGATATCCTCGATGCGGCGAACGGTCTCATCCATCGTCATCGCATCAACAAGGCACCCGAACAGTGCGACGCGCTTTCCGAGAGACACTTGGGTTCGTGTCGTCTGACGCCCCATCACTCATCCACCTTGACTCTATTCCGGACGGCTTCCTCATAGACGCGTATCGTACGCCGAGCCAAAGCATCCGCGGAGAACTCTCGCAGTATGCGTTCCCGGCCAGTCCGTCCAAGTCGACTCGCGGCGGCCGTGTCCGCACGCAGAACTCGCAGCGCCTGGACGACTGCACCGACGTTGCCAGGCGGCACCAACACGCCTGTCTCTCCTTCGAGGACCAGCTCGCGGTTGCCTCCACTATCTGTACAAACCACTGGCAGCCCACATGCCATGTACTCCATGATTGCGTTGGAGAAGCCCTCGGCCGCCACCGTAGGGTCCGTCAACAGAACACCTACGTGTGCTCCACGCAGTTTAGGCAGCGGCTCATTGCCAATTTCGAGAAAACTCGCCACCCCCGAAGACACCAAGTCGGCATACTCACGCATCAGCGCGTCGCGGTCGTCGCCAGCACCGACGGCGAGAAACGACCACGCGCCTGCAGCCTCGCTGTTCAGCACCCGTGCTGCAGATAGAAGGCACCGAAAGTCCTTGTCGCGCGACATTCTCCCGGTCATAGCCACTGTGAAGCGCTCGGGCTTTGCACCGTCGGGTGCGCAAAGATCCATCCGCGCTGGGTCAAACCCATTGTGGACTACGCGTCCCCGCGCCTTGGTGACCCTGAATGCATCAAGCCCAGCCTGGCTGTTAGCGACTACCAGACTAGCCCGACTAAGGAGTAAGCTTTGGATTCGCCCTCTTTTTGGGGGAACACGGCCGCTTCGAATGCTACCCTCAATTACTGGAATAGCCCCTGGCCGGCACGCCACTAGGGCCGCGGCCGTAGACATCCAACCCCACGTATGTACAACGTCCGGAGCCCACTCGCGAACGATTGTTCGTAGCCGCAGTGTGGGGCTCGGGTCGAATCGGAACCTGCGCAACAAGACATCAACCTTGACACCCTCGCCTTGCATAATCTCGCAGTAGATGCCTCCACCGAGAGCCGCGACCCGAGCCACCCACGGCTCGTGCAGTGATCTGGCCAACAGACTTACCTGACGCTCCAGACCTCCGTTGTTCAGACTGTCTACCACGAGTAAAACCCTGCACTGCTTTGTAGCCGCATCATTCATGCGCGTTCCCCGATTCTGCAGCACACACACGCTGTATAAGGCGCCGCATTTGCGCCGCGGGGTCGAACTCACGAAATGCCACTTCTCTACCGCGAACCCCTACGGCCGCAGAAGCGGATTCTGTTAGTGCAAGCCTCAGTGCGGCAGCAAATTCGGCAACATCCGCAGCCTCCACAAGGTATGCGTCCAGGCCATCGGTAAGATACTCGGAAATATCACCCGTCCTCGTCACGACTACAGGTCTGCCAGTGGCAAGATACTCTCCGAGCTTCGTAGGCATGCCCGCCTCAGAGAACAGACCGACACGCCGAGGCAAAGCCAACGCTTCCGCGGAACAGAGAAGTGCGGGCATTTCATCTGCCGGAACGGCGACTTTCAGATCTACACGCTCCGTCATCCCGTGGCGCTCAATCATTGCGCGGAGCTCCGTGACCTGTCTGTGAGAGCCTGTACCAATGACTAAGAGGTGCACGTCAGGAACTTCGTCGACAAGGGACGCGACCGCCAACACCAAGTCCTCAATCTCGTCCATGTGCCCCACATTGCCAGCGTACCCTATTAACCCCCGTGTAGGAGGCTCGGCGCTTGTAAACTGATCCGCGTCAACCATAATGGGGACTCGCAGCAACCACGAGCCACACCGCATTCTTGGTGCGAGCGTCCGCTCAAGAAGCTTGGAAATTACCACTACTCCGTCGAAGAGCCGAAAGACGCTACTCATGTACCACGCGCGGTAGGCTCGCCTCAGGACTCCCCCAGGGGGATCGTACACAAACGGATACTCACTCCGGTCGTGTACAAGGAGAACCCGGTAGCGAGTGCAAATCATACGCAGGGGTACTATCCATCGCAACTCGGGACCGTATAGGATCACCGCATCGAGGCCGTTAGATCTCACGGCATCCCGAATCATCCGGAGAAGGTACTGCAAGCCACGTACCTCACACCAGCGTCTCCGTAGGAATCCGGCCGGGCCCACTACCGAACCTCCCGCGTAGCAATATCGGATGCCCCTCCACTCCCCGTCCGCTGCGGTATCCGCAAGGACCGAACCTGGGGCGGCCACCATGAGCGGCACAACAGCCACGCGGCAGCCCCCGCGCAAGAGACCGAGCGCATAGCTACGAACCCTGGCTGTTGCGCCAGCGCCATTCGGAAAGCCGAACGAACCAGTGATTAGAAAGCGGGGCGCCTCGGGAGCACTACTTCGTTTGCTTCGTTCGAGCATCTATCTCACATCAGACATAGCGATCGGACCCACTCACGTTGTCCTCCGTCACATCCGCATATTTCATAATCCGACGTGCGCTTCCTCTCGGCTGCCGGCCTGCCCGCCGAGAACACACATTAGCGCCAGAATGAGCGCCCAAATCAGGGTGATCCGAATCTGGAGCAGCGGCGTACTGAAGCCCATCTCGAGAAGGATAAACGGTAGCGTACTGACAAGCGCCACCGCGAGGTAGCGCTCGTCACCTCCATGATGCGCCGCTCTCACACCGGACCCGTAAGCGCCCAGAATGATGACAAACAGTGCGGTCAACCCGAAAATGCCCATCTTCATCCACACAAACAGCGCTCCACTATGGACAATCTGAGTCGTCCAGAAGAACACACCCCCCAGTCGCTCCGCAAGCAGGCCTCCACCGATGAGTGGCTGCTGGCTGATTGTGGCCCATGCGAACGCACCCTCCGTAAGCCGAGTCGCCCCACCGCCCGCCACGGCATCAGGGAAGATTCGCTCGAACAGATTACCCCCCAAAGAGAATCTCGCATAGCTTATTACTGAACCGGCGAAAGCTGCGAGACCGGCACCAGCCAGTATCGATTTGCCTCCGCGCGACCAGGTAATGAGTCCAAGCAGGCTGACTGACATAAGTAGTCCTAGCCACCCCTCGCGCCTATAGGAGAGAGCGACCACCAGGCCAGCCGGCACACACGCACAAAGCCATATGACAAGGCGTCTGCCGGATAGACCACCTTGGACGAGGGCGGACAACGCCACAACAATCAGCACGGTGTACAGCAAATGGTCAGCCGAGTCCCATAGCGCCACCTTGGCAACCTGTCCGCGATAGGCGTTCGCCGGATCCCCGTTGCCAACAAAGAACCGAAGGAGCGCGAAGATGGCTCGGCCGCCGCCGAACAGATACAGCAAATCCAGCACCCACAAGCGCACCCTGGATGAGTCAAGCAGCTGAACGAACAGCGGCAACGCAATGCAGAGAAGCAGAAGATACTTGCCGCTTTGTACTTGGGCGATGTCCCAGAACCCATACCCATCAGAAATTGCACGAAGTACCTGAAACGCGTACACGGCGAACAGCACGCAGACACCACGAGATACCACCCTGCCCGGTGATTTCAGCTGACGGCCGCGGAAGACCTGTACTAGCAGCAGCGCTGCCATGAGGTACACCAAGAACTCGTCGGCAACAAGAGTGGTGTAAGGGACATAGTAGCGACGCAGGAGAAACGTGCTCCCTGGGTCTATCACACCGTAGGCATACTCATCGAAGAGACTCACCACTCCGAGGAGCGCAAATCCAAGCAGCTGGTTCCCACCTGCAGAGAGCGCAACGGCAATCGCCAGGGTAGCAACAGCAACTAGTATCCAAGACCCAGTTCCCACCCAGTACCCAAGAAGCACCAGCGCAGCAAACACGGCGCCTGCGGGCGGCAATACCGACGATGATAGCGCCTCACGGTGTGGGCCCGTAGGGTTTGTCATTGACCCGCTCACGACCTCACTCTAAGGCTGGTAGATTCTGCTAGGCCATCACGAGCGGCCGAGGCCAGAATGCTGCGGAAGTTCTCGCGAACTCGCACAGCGTCGTGCTCCTTGATGGCTTGAATCTTCGCATGCCTACCCAGACTCGCTCGGAGATTCTCGTCGTTGACGAAAGCCAGAACCGCGTCCGCCAACCTACCATCATGCGCAGTATCCACCAGTAATGCACACTCCCCAGCGGATCGTGCATACTCGGCTAGCGCTCCTCCTCGCGGTGCATACACAAGCATGGGGGCGCCCGACGCCATATACTCCGCAGTCTTGGTTGGCATTGACAGACTAGAGAAGGCGAATCCTGCATCATCGAAGTCCAGCGGCAGAACAACAGCATCCGCAGCTCCAAGAAGCTCTGGAACCCGACCATGCGGTAGCGCCGACTTCACTAGGACCCCCATCTTCGACAAGGCATCTGCAAGCGGCGTCCCAGCGTCCTGCGTGTAAACCTCGAGAACGACGTCGGCTCCTTCAGATCTAAGGTCGGCAATAACTGCCGCAACGTCCGCGAGACTGCGCGCATTCGCTCGGCCTACTCTACCGGCGTACACAAATCGAAATGGCACGCCCACCGCCCAACTTGACTTCGCGTGCTGAGTCCAGACATCAATGTCGATTGGATTGTGAGAATACCCAACTTCGCGTCCATACCTACTTGAATACACCTCAGCCATGCGCCCACTAATGGCAACGAGGCGACTTGTACGCCGAAGCAAGCCTCGGAATTCGCTATGTGATCTTCGATTCAGTAAAGGCCCAAGAACCCCATCTGCGTTAAGCACAGACGGCCAGTCATCCATGATGTGCACAACAAGAGGCAGCTCCGTGCGCTCCACAATCCCGTGAACGAGCCTAATCATCCCGACTGACGCAAGCTGCGTGTAGATAACATCTGGGCAGAATTCGGCTATCCAATCCAAAAGCGCGACGGATGGCCTAGCCACAACGAGGAACTCGCCCAAGCCAAGGAACGCCACTAGAGTCCTGAAGATACCGCCGACGACCTTGCGTAATCCTCCGCTCTCGCGAGCAAAGGCTTTCTGTGCGCTGCTCGACTCGATTCGCGGCTCTGCAGCTGCAACGCGTCCTGATTGATCCCGGCATGATGAGAACAACGACAGCGGCCACACCCATTTCAGCTCGCTCGAGCCGAGGTGGTAGTAATGAGAACAAGTCATGAAGTCGGGGAAATCCGCCGCTGTGGTCGCTACCGCGACTCGATCACTGGGCCAGCCGCGAAAGTGATTTGTTAGTGTGATGCCGCCCCCACTGTGTCCATTAAATGACTGACCGACAATTAGCACGCGGGGGAATTCTTTCGAATCCGTTGTGGCTTGATCGCCCTCTGGAAGAGCGTCTTCACGACCTGGCTGGTGCTTCTTCATCAGCCTTGTGTCGCTGTATCTTCGCCGGAAACGCAACGGTCATCAATCGTGTGGGCGCTCGTCGCCCATGACAGAACCGGGGCCACGACGCCGTCAAAGCGCCCCATGTAATCACCTCGAGCGCGACACGGACCCTCAACCGATACACTCAAAACATCTTGTTCACTTAGCGACAGTTGGTAGTTGTCCGACCAGAAGACGACTGAAATCGAGTAGGTCTCCTCAGCCAGAAGATTCCCGCATACCCAACACGTACTACGATACAGTCCGACAGGTCTGCTCACGAGTGGCCATTCCGGGTCAGCAGAACTCAACGACGTGAACACCGGCACTCCTTCAGAATTGCGCAGGACTATCGTCATCCCGATCCGCGGATCTGACTGAAGGATGTCGAATTCCAGTTCGACCCCGAATGCCTCGGAACAGGCGACCGCCCCCACCACAGCCCCAGAGCCAAGACGGACGCGGACTGCACGCAACGCGATGAGACCTGATCGCGGCGCTCCCTCAAGGTCCCATGCGTGTTCGCCCGATAGAGCACTCTGTCCACCCATATACTGGTGAATCACTTCACTGGGGGACCCATCCACCACGATGCCCCCCCGCTCAAGAAGCACGGCGCGTGAGCACAAAGACTGGACGGCAGCCATATTGTGACTTACAAAGAGGACCGTTCTGCCCCCACGACTCGCATCATCCATCTTGCTGAGACACTTCTTCTGGAAGGCAGCATCACCTACGGCTAGAACCTCGTCAACAATCAGCACATCGGGCTCTAGATGAGCCGCCACCGCAAATGCCAGCCTGACATACATGCCGCTTGAATAGCGCTTGACTGGCGTGTCCAGGAACTGCTCGACTCCAGCAAAGTCAACGATCTCGTCGAACCTCTCCCGAATCTGAATCCTACTCATCCCCAAGATGGAACCATTCATGTACACGTTCTCGCGCCCGGTGAGCTCAGGATGGAAGCCGGCACCAACCTCCAGAAGCGAACCGACGCTCCCGCGAATCCTTGCAACGCCCACAGTCGGGGGTGTAATACGGCTGAGGATCTTCAACAGCGTGCTCTTCCCGGCCCCGTTCCGACCAATTAAGCCTAGAACTTCGCCTTCGGCGACTTCTAGAGAAACGTCCCGAAGCGCCCAGAATTCCCCAGAGGGCACTGGTGTTTTGCTCGACCAGAGTCTCTCCCACGCATCTCTGAGACTACCGTGTACGTCTCGGCGCTGGCCCAGCCGATACATCTTGCCAAGTCCTTCGATAGACACTGCCGACGTCATCTAGACCACATCCGCCATGATTCGCTCCACACGTCGGAAGTACGCCAAACCACCAACCAGCCCCGCAAGCGCAAGCACACACGAAACTATGAGCGTCCATCCTGGCCACGGTCCGCCGATGAGCGCCCATCGGAATCCCTGAATGACTCCAACCAAGGGGTTCAGAGCATAGAGCAGCTGAAGGGGTCCGGTGGGAACCAACCTGGATGAGTACGCTACCGGCGAGATGTACATCCAGAGGGTCAAACTGAATGGCACAACGTACTGAACGTCCCGGTAAAGAACATTCGCCGCAGATACAATGAAGCTCACGCCCAGCGCCATCAGCACCACCAGCAGAGCCAGGAACGGAACCGCGATGAGGCGACCTGTAGGAGCAATGCCGTAGATGACCATCAGGACGAGGAATACCCCGAACGACGCAACGAAGTCCACAGCTGCAGCCGCTACCGCTGAAAGCGGTACAGCGAGCCGCGGAAAGTATATCTTGGTTACGAGTCCAGCACTGCTTACAAGGCTCTTGCTGCCGCGATCCACTGCGCTGGAGAACAGTTGCCAGGGCAGCAGGGCGGCGAACGTAAACACCGGATACGGCGTGCCCTCCGAGGGCAACTTCGCAAGCAATCCGAAGACTACGCTGAACACGAGCGTGGTTGTCAGTGGCTGTAGAATAACCCAAGCAATGCCCAGTACCGCTTGCTTGTAGCGAATAGCTATCTCTCGCCAGGTGAGGAACAAGACAAGCTCACGGTGGCGGTACAGTTCGGCGATCATCCCCCACAAGCTCCGCCTGATATCCGGCGCAATGACTAGCTCTTGGGTGGATGACGACCTGACACCGTCAAGTGACGAGCTCAATTAGCAACCAACCTTGTGCGTCGGAGGGTTCACTAGACCGCTCATAAACTCATCTGTAACAACGAAACCGTGAACAAGCCTGGGCCGCAGCATCATCGCAAGAATCCTTGCACAATCCCCCAGCCCAGTGCCTGGTCGAGGAAGTACACCACCAATGCAACGATGACCACGATTACCAGGAATGCCAGTACGCCAGTGATTACGCGTCCCACCGTCATCGCAAGTTGACGCCCGGGACTCGTCGGCGGGATGTAGACCTGTTGCTGGGTCTGACTGCTCGGAATCGCACTCGTTGTGTCCTTCCGACCGCCCTTGGAGCGGCCATGCTCGGGTGATTCGCCCTGATACTGGTTGTAGTAGTCGGCGTAGTAGTAGTAACCCTTGTAGCCCTTGCCGTAGTAGTAGCCGTAGCCACGTCCGCCGGAACTCTCTTCGAGACCCCATACGACCGAGCCAACTATCCTAGCGCCCACCTGACCGAGCATCTCCGCGGCCTTCTTTGCGGCGTCACGGGTGGACTCCCCGCCTCTCGTGACCATGAGCACGCCGTCCGACCAGCGGGCCACGGCGGCGGCGTCAGCCACAGCGAGAAGCGGCGGCGTGTCAACGATGATCCAGTCGGCCCACTCTTCAAGTTCTTTCAGCAGAGCACGCATCTTCTCGGACCCCAGCAGTTCGCTGGGGTTCGGAGGCAACTTTCCACTCGTGAGCACGAGAAGGTTGGGAATCTCCGCTGATCGCTGCAATGCGCTCTTCAGCGTATTTGCACCGGTCAGCACGTCGGAGAGACCGATCATCGTGCTCACTTTGAGGAACTGTTGCGTCGTCGGACGACGGAAGTCGCAGCTGACCAGCACGACCTTCTTGCCCGCCTGCGCAAGTCCGGCGGCCAGATTGGCGGACACCGTGGACTTGCCTTCGGCAGGCGCGGCGCTCGTGACCAGAAGCGTCTTGATGTTGTGCTCGAAGTTGATGAAGTCGAGGCTGTTGCGAAGGACACGGTACGCCTCTGCCGCCGCAGTCCCCGCATGTGTGACTAGCGTGAGCCGCCGCTTTTCGTCCTTGTCGTACTTCTCTGCCGGGATAAGACCAAGAACCGGCGCCCCGAAGAGCGTCTCGGCTTCCTCGGAACTCTTGATGGTGTTGTCGAGGTACTCGTAGAGGAACGCCATGCCCAGGCCGAAGATGAGGCCCACGGCCAGACCGAGTGCACCGTTGCGCTTTGGGTTCGGAGCGACTGGCTCCTCGGTAATCGCGGCCGGACTGACCACTCGCCCGCTGCCGGTCTCAAGTTGCTCCTGGATCCGAAGCTCCTCAAGCTTGCCGGCAAGGGTGGTGTACGTGCCGGTCACAATCGCCAGCTCGGCGGAAAGGTCGTCGCTCTTGCCCTGCGCGGAGATCTTGCGGCCGAGCTCGAGTACTTCCTGCTTCGACTGCTCCAAACGCGACTGCACTTCGTCGGCAGCGGCCTTGATGCTCTCGCGCTTGTACTCCTTGCTCCAGGTCACAAACTCCTCGGCCATGGCGTTGGCAATCTGCGATGCCAGACGCGGATCGCCGGCGGTGACCTTCACCTCTACGATGTCGGTCTGTCCCACGGCGGTGACCTGAATCTGGCCAAGCAACGCCTCCGGCTCAGTCTTAAGCCCCAGCGTGCGGATGACGTTCTCAGCAAGGGGGCGCAACTGCATAAGCTGCACCTGCGTCTGCAGGCCTCGCTCGGGCTGGCTGGAGAGTGCAGATATCGCCGTGCCCAGAATGGCAGAACCGGTGTCCTGGCCGCTGATGAGGACCTTCGCGGTGCCTTCATACGACGGCGCCTGCAAGAAGCTCACCGCGAGTGCGGTGAGCGTCACGATGACGACTGCCTGGATGATGACCCATTTGCGAGCACGAATAACACTCAGGTAGTCGCGCAGCTCCACGTGTCCGGTCTCCGATTCGTAAGTGTGGCCGGGTTACTGGCTACTTCTTGGCAAACGAAGAGATGAACCATGTCTTCTCGCCGTTAATGGTCTTGCTCACGCAGGTGATCGTGCCGGCGGATGTGGCAGAGCTGCCACCGGAAAGCGTGATGCCGATGGTCGCCGTACCGGAGCCCATGCTGGCACTCTTGATGGTGATGGTCTTGTAGCCGCCGTTGATGATGCCCAGGGGCACATACTGGTTGGCCGCCTGCCCGGTCACGATCGTCGACACGATACCGGCGTCGCCGGGCTTACTCGTCCGCACCGCAAGCGAGTTGCCGCTACGCGCGATGCTTGAGAAGTACCACACGTTGCTGTAGTTGCGCAGCACCATCGTGCCGGAAAGCGAGCCGCCGGCCTTGTAGGAAACGGTAAGCGGCACGGTTGCGGTGCTGCCGGACTTCACGACGGTGCCGATAGCCACCGAGCTAACCTCGCCCTTGACGAGCTTGAGGATCTGCTCCTGGCTGGCGACCTGCTCCCAGTACATGCGGGCAGCCTGGTCACCGGTTGGCGGCTTGGCAGCGGGAGTTGTCGTGCCTCCGGAGCCTGAGGTGCCAGAGGTGGTGCCCGGTGTGGTGGTGCCGGTGGTGCCGGTGGACGTGCCGGGTGTCTCGGAACCTGCACCCGTTGAGGTATCGGTGCTGCCGGGAGTCGTCTTTGGTGGCATGACGGTGACCACGGGCTCCGCAGTATCGCCCCCCAGCAGATCCGCAACCAGGTCATCACCACCCAGGAATGCGTAAGCGATGCCGAAGCCGCCAACGACGAGCAAGAGCAACAACAGAGCAGTTACAACACTCCGCTTGCTCTTTGTCACAGCCTCGACGTGCTCAGAATTGTCTACCATGCCGGTTTCCCCCCGCTTTCGACCACATACGTGGTCTGTGTACGCACACGCGTTTAGACGCTACTGTCGCCAATACTAACATGATGTTGCCGGATGGTCACGCAACCGGAAGGCGGCGAGCGCGTAAGGATTCGGGGGGTCTGCTCTCAGTTCAAGGGATTGAACATCGCAAGGAACTGCTGCCTGGTCGAGAACGGCATCAGGTGTCCTGACGGTGGCTCGTATCCCTTTCCGTCCGAGCGTACCATCTCGTAGCCGAATCCGTAGTGCTGCTTCTCAAGGATCGCGGCCCTCCTTGTGCGGTCCTTGTCCTTGAAGGCATGCTCGCGCTCCGGGACCGGCAGCGTCTCTCCTGAGGAGAGCGCCGCCCGGATGCGCGCCATGTCGCTCGCCCCTGCTGCCGACCACGCCCCGCCCCACACCTTCATGCGCGCCGCGTAGAGGTGGGCGTTGGTCCCCTCCATCGTGCCCATGCCCGGTGCGTCGGCCTCGATCGCCTTCCGGTTGGCGGTGATGTAGGCGCCAAGCGTCCGCATCCTGGGTTCGGCCTTCGGATCGGCAGCCGCCCGTGCCCGCAGCTCACCGAGCAGCTCGTCGATGCGGCCCTCACGGAGCAGGGCAAGAAGCGGTGCGGCGTCTCGCGGGTCCTGGCACGCCGCCTTGATGGCGCGGTTGACGTGCCACGGGTCGAGCTTGTGGACGACCGCAGGCCCGTGCAGGTAGTCGGGAAGCGCCCCGCACCACTTCGCGCCGTCGGTCCCGGCGTAGCAGCGCTTGAGGGCGAGAAGCGAGTAGCGGCCGGCAACGCGGGCCACACCCTCCTCCCAGAAGCGCTTCGGGGCCCCGACGAGCGCGTGGTGCACGACCCCGACCCTGTGCCCTTCGCGCTTGTCCTCGTAGGCGACGAGCGCCTTGATCTCGATGCCGCGGCCTTTCGCGCCCTGGCGGGCCACCCACACCCCGTCTGCCTCGACCCTGATCTCGGAGCACTCGCGCTCGGCGTCGGGGACGAGTCCTTTGACGAACAGGTCCTCACGCTGCCGTGCGGCACGCGCCTCGAGCAAGTCGCCCGTCTCACGCAGCGTGTCCATCGTGGTGGTGGCGGAGACCTTCTGGTCGCAGTGCCGGAAGAGCACCCGCGCGGCACGTCCGTAGGGGATCTCGGCACCGAAGAGCGTAAGTGCGCGAAACGCCCCGGGCGAGAGGCGCTTGCGGGGACGCAGCGACACGATCTCGTCGAGGTAGGTGCGGCGGTCGCCGCACTCGTCTGTGTAGACCCGCCGCGTGAAGGCCACTTCCCCGAACTCCGTGAGGACCGAGCGCGGACGGAGGTCTTTGACCCGCCAGCCTTCAGGTCTGTCTGAGAACAGGTGCTCATCGAAGATCTCGAGGGCCTCTGCGAGCGCCGAGGCGAGCGTCTTGAGCACGTCTTCAAGCGCGCTGGTCTCGGCACGCTCGAAGTCCTCGAACCGGGTGATCCTCTCCAGGCACAACTCGACCAGAGCCGACTTCAAAGGCGCGGTATCATGCTGCATGCGGGTTTCCTTTCTCTCCGGGTCTTCGACAAACCAAGAGTAGATGGAAACCCGCACTTCACTTCAAGACCGTGACGGAGTCCCCGCCCCCCGAAACCTTACGCGCTCGAAGGCGGCGGGTGGGCCGGGTGGCGACCGCGCATGGTTCGTGCTCCGAGCGCGTCACTGTTGCCGGTTAGGCGACACTCAGTGGCTTGATGCGTGCCACGTCGTCCTTGATAGTCTGCGCCGCATCCCAAAGGTCCACGGCGCGCTGAGCGTTCAGCCAGAACTCCGCGGAGTTGCCGAACAGCCGAGAGAGGCGCAGCGCCATCTCGGGGGTCACCGCGCGGCGCCCGCGGAGCAGCTCATTGATCGACTGGCGTGAGACACCCACGGCGTTCGCGAGCCCGGTCACGGTCAACGCATAGTCCGGGAGAAAGTCCTCCCGCAACATCTCACCCGGGTGGGTGGGACGACGCGTCATCTGTCCTGTGTTGGCGATACTCATGTCACACCTCTCAGTGGTAGTCACAGACCTCAACGTCGTAGGCATCCCCGTCAACGAACCGAAAACAGATGCGCCACTGGTCGTTGATCGAGATCGAGTGCTGGTCTTTGCGGTTGCCCCCGAGGGCATGCAGGCGGTTGCCTGGCGGGACCTTGAGGTCATCCAGTTGGGTCGCCAGGTCCACGTACTCCAGCTTGCGCGCGGCTCGACCGGCTACGTCGGGTGGGAACCGTTTGGCTCGCCCGGTGTCGTAGAGTTCCTGGGTCAGCTTGTCCGCGAACGTCTTGATCATGCGTCAAACGTAAACTGTCACGTGACACATGTCAATGCTATATGCTGGGGCTGTGGCGTTCAACCAGAAGTTCGCACCTGGCCCTTCGACCCGCACCCGACACTCCCTTCCCGCTCGTTGCGCTCGGATTCCATGTGGATCAAGTAATACGTGCGTCGGTTGTCACTTGAAGCAGGTGACGTTTGTGTGCACAATAGAGTCACGATTGGAGGCACATGATGAAGTTTGTGAGCGTTCGTGACCTGCGTGGAAAATCTGCAGATATCTGGCGCGATCTGCCTGATGAGCGTGAGATGGTCATCACGAGCAACGGTCGTCCCGTCGCAATTCTCGCTGCGGTCAACGAGTCCAACCTCGAGGAGTCGCTCGCGGCATTTCGGCAGAACCGTGCAATCGACGCGGTTGCATCTCTGCAACGTCGATCCGTCTCGCGCGGCCTCGACGCGCTGACTCCGGACGACATCGGTGCCGAGATCGCGGCCGTCCGTGAGGCGCGTACGCGTTGAGAATCGTTCTCGACACCAACGTGATCGTCTCGGGCCTACTCTCGCCGTTCGGCCCTCCCGGAGAGATCGTCCGGATGGTCTCGTCCGGCATGGTGGTTCTGTGCGTTGATGCGCGCATCTTCGCTGCGTACGACGACGTACTCGCGCGGCTCAAGTTCGGGTTCGATCCCGATTCCGTAGCCGCGTTCCTCGACTACGTGGACTTCAGAAGTGAAGTGGTCGCCTCCGCACCGCTCGGACAGCGTCTTCCTGATGTGGATGACGAGCCATTCCTTGAGGTCGCTCTTGCCGCCGGCGCAGATTGTCTCGTGACCGGCAATCTCGCCCACTTCCCGCCAGACGTGCGATCTGGCGTCACGGTACTTGCACCGGCAGAGTTCATGGCGGCATTGCGCGAGCGCGGCCGCGCAGGAGATTCGGACTAGCGCCCCGCTGACCTACCTGAGCGCGGCGCAGGCCTTCTCCACAATAGCCAATCCCTCGGCTGAAAGATCCGTCGAAACGTCACCGAGGTCGATTGCCGCGGCCAGGCCGCCGGGGTACTCCGCTGTGAGTCCAACGAGGACAGACCCGACCTCTTTCAGGAGCGCTGTGCGCTCCCCTGCGGCTAGATACGCGGCACCGTTGAGTACGGCGCGGAACTCGTCGGCGGACAGCGTGGCGGGGCCGCTCGTGAAGGTGTAGAGCTTGTCGCCATCAAAGACGCTCATGTCGGCGGGGATGGTGAGGCTGATGCCGCCGTTCTCCTCGACGATCTGATCGATCGCTGCGGGACCGTAGTCAAGATAGGGCACCCGCGCGCCCCAGAGGCGTTCGTACGACTCGACCACGCGAGCGCCGCCGCCAAATGCGTAGGCGTCTCGGAGTTTGTTGTACGACGTGCCAACCACGGTCACCGACGCTGAGGTGTCCACAGACGTCATCGTAGGCGACGCGGTGTTGAGGCCATCGACGCGCACCAACGCCTGGGCGACGAGGTCGTTGTTCTCGTCCGGCAGCCCCACCATGATGAGGACGGATGTGACGTCGTTGCCGCCCTCGCCGGGCAGACCGCCGTGTGCGACCACCCACCCGAGAAACGCCAGCGCGCCCACAAGCGCGACCGCGACGCCCGCAAGCGCCCCGCGCTTGAGCGCGCGCACAAAGCCGAGATTCTGTTGCTGCTGCTGATGCCGCACGTTGCCCCCTTGTGGATCTGCTACTTCCCCCGCAGATACCCCATGATACCCCGAGTCATCCCCGCCGCGAGTTTGTCCTGGTAGGAAGCGGTTGCAAGCAAGCGGTCCTCGACAGGATTACTGAGGAAGCCGCACTCGACGATGACGCTGGGCACCTTTGCGTAGTTGAAGCCGCTCATGTCGGCGCGCGGGACCACACCGCGATCCGGTGCGCCGGTAGTCGCCAGCACGGCAGCGTGTATCGCCGTGGCGGCCTTGAGGCTCTCGGCGCTGATGGGGTTCACCCAGGCGTTGCCCTTGGGGTAGAGCGTGGAGAGCCCGCGCACGTCGCCGTTGGTTGAGCCGTCGGCGTGGACGCGGATGAAGAGGTCGGCACCGGCGCTGTTGGCCACGGCCGCCCGCTGCGAGTTGGAGATATCGACGGCACTGGTCATGCGCGTCATGACCACCTTTACGCCCTGGGCCTCAAGCTTGGCTTTGAGCTTGAGCGAAACGCTGAGCACGAGGTCGTGCTCGGGCTGATGGGTCACGGCGCCGGTCGCCCCGCCCGTGACTTTGGCTTTCTTGGTGGCAGAACCCGGTCCGATGGGCTCCAGGTTGTTGTTCGCCTTATCCTGGTGGCCCGGGTCGATGCACACGACAAACGCGGTGGTAGCGGCCTTGGCATCGGGGTCGTTCGCGGTGCTGCTCGCAATCGTTGACGCCGCCTCGGCGTACGTGAGGGTCACCTGATCGCCACGCTGGAGGATGGAGCCGGCGTTGGGGTTCTGCGCTAAGACGGTGCCTGTGGCTGACTCCCCCGCTGGCGTCGCCACGCGTGTGACCGTGAAGCCAGCAAGCGTGAGGAGCGTGCTGGCATCTTCAAGCGGCTTGCCGATAACGTCGGGGACTTCGACCATCACATCGGAACCGGTTGTGTCGTTGGAGACCGGGGCGGTCGTCTCGAGGGCGATGGTGGGCACCTCGACCGTTGCGGGTGCAACCGGGGTCGTCCCGCGGATCAGACCAAGCGCCACGCCAGCGATGATCGCGACGACGGCAACAACCACGACCGCGACGACCGGAACGGCCATCGAGCGGCCTCGGCGCGCCTTGGAGCTTACTTTGCGGTCAACCCTGCTCAAGCGGGGCGCCTCCTACGGTGTACTTGGGCGCCCGACGGCGAGGTACGTGCCGCCGGCTGCGTGGATTGCGTCTTGGTCCAGCACGTTTCGGCCATCGAAGACGATCCGTGGCCCGGACATGCGCGCAATGAGCGCGCTCCAGTCAGCGGAGACAAAGCACGGCCACTCAGTTGCAACAATCGCCGCGGCGACGCCTTCAAGGGCCGCCTCGAGCGTGTCGCACGCGGTGAACTGCTCGTCATCGATGTGGGCGTGCGCGATGGGGTCGAACCCGGTCACGAGCGCGCCTTCGGCCAGCAACATACGGGCAATATCCATGCCGGGTGACTCGCGCGTGTCATCGGTGTCGGGCTTGAAGGCCAGACCGAGGATGGCCACCCGTTGCCCGGCCAGGTCACCAAGCCGGTCGCGGAGCGCCTTGACCGGCAGCATCCGCTGCCGCGCGTTGACCTCGATGACGGCTCTGAGCAAGTTGAAGTCGTAGCCCTTGAACCGCGACAGGTAATCAAGAGCGCGGGTGTCCTTGGGGAAGCACGAGCCGCCGTAGCCAATGCCCGCTCGCAAGAAGTCGGGTCCGATGCGGTGATCCATGCCCACGGCGGCCGCAACGGCCGTGATGTCCGCGCCGGTTATCTCGCAGAGGCTGGCAATCTCGTTCACAAACGAGATCTTGGTTGCCAGGAAGGCATTTGATGCATATTTCACAAGCTCCGCGCTGGTGATGTCGCACCGGACGACCGGCGCATCGATATCTGAATACAGAGTGGCAACGGCGTCGACATGCGCGGCCTGACCGCCTAACACAATGCGGTCGGTGTGGTACCAGTCGGCAACGGCGCTGCCTTCCCTGAGGAACTCGGGGTTGGAGACGTAGCCGATACCGCGCTGTGCGAGGCGCTCGGCAATAGCCGTGCCGGTGCCGGGCGGCACGGTGCTCTTCATGACGACCACGGTGCCGGACGAGGCTGTTTGCGCGAGACGGTCGATGACGTCGCGAACGAACCGCAAGTCGGCCGAACCGGCAGCGGTGGATGGCGTGCCTACGGCGATGTACACAAACGGGGTGGCGGGGGCGCCGGGCGCGTGCGCGGGCGCGGGCGCGTCCGCGCACGCGTCGTCGGGGTGAGCGAAGGTGAGTCGACCCGCGGCGATCGCCTCGGCGAGGACGTGGTCAAGCTCGGGCTCAAAGAACGGCGTCTTGCCGGCGGCAAGGGAGTCAAGCTTGCCGCGATCGATATCGAGTACCCGGACCGTGTGGCCCGACTTCGACAGACACGCACCGGTCACAAGTCCCACATACCCGGCGCCGTAAATGGTGATCGCTGGCGACAAGAGTGACTCCTTCATGACGCACCTCCGATGGTGCGATTGGTGTTAGTGGTGGGCCCGGTAGGATTCGAACCTACAACCGAGGGATTATGAGTCCCGCGCTCCACCGTTGAGCTACGGGCCCAACGCGCAAGTGCCTATGATACCAGCATCTCGCCCCGGGAGAACCTACGTGACCGCACCGGTGTTCCTCGGCAGAATGAGCGTGAAGGCGGATCCCTTGCCGGGGATGCTCTCAACTTCGATACGGCCACCGAGCAGCGCCGCTGTGGTGGTGGAGATGGTCAGACCAAGGCCAAAACCTTCGGGCTTCAACTGCCCGGGCGCCCGGACCTGCATGAACTCCTTCATAATGAAATCCATGGACTCGGGCGAAATACCACTCCCCGTATCGCGCACGGTAAAGGCGATCTCTTCTCCGTCATTGATGGCAGCCGCGGTAATCGACACCGAACCAGCATGCGTGAACTTGACGGCGTTGTTGGCCAGGTTGAGCAAGATGCGCTCAAGGAGGCGGCGGTCGGTCCGCAACTCCAGGTGCTCCGGGACGTTCACGCGCCACTCCAGGCGCTTCTCGGCCACTGCTGGTGTGAGTACGTCGGTGACGAATTCGACGGGCTCCGTCGCCACGATCCACTCGAGACGCACGTCCTCCTGACCCGCCTTGGTCTTGCTCAGCTCAAGGACGCCGGTCACCAGCGCGAGCAGGTGCTTGCCGCTTGACTCGATCATCGCAAGCTGCCGGACCTGCTCCTCGGTCACCGGTCCCGCAAGTCCGCGGGACATGAGTGCCGAGAAGCCGATGATCGAGTTGAGCGGTGTGTGCAGATCGTGACTCATGTTCTCGAGGAAGCGATCCTGGGTGGCGAGCGCATCGGCAATGGCCTCGCGCGCGGCGATTTCGCCAAGGCGGCTCTTCTCGCCCGAGGTGTACGCCCACGCAAAGAGCACAAAGACAAGGAGCACACCAAAATCGGCGAGGCGCACGGACTGGCGCGCCCAGGCAAGTTCGGAGCGGATGTCCGCGCCAAGCACGGTTGCCGAAATGCTTGAGCCCTTGAGCGGCAAGACGACCGAGGAGCGCACTTCCTCATCAAGCGAAACGGTTGCGTCGGCCGCCTGAAACGCGAACCCGGACGTGGAGCGCGCAATACTGACGCCGTCTTCGTTGGCGACGCGCACCTCGATGGTGGTCGGCCAGACTTCTTGCTCGGGCCCGATGACGTCCTGGAGATACCGCTGCAGGTCCGCCTCATACATGATGACGCCGGTGACCTGGAGTTCGGCGCCCGCCTCGTGCACAAGCAGTGGGCCGAACCAGTTCACGTGATAGGCGCCGCTCGCGTCACGATGCGAGGTCATCGTCATCTTTGAGGTGGGTAGCGCAACCGAGCGGGCTGTTGCGGAGTGCCTCTCGTCATAGGTGGTGTCGTGCTCGCCAAACGAAAGCACTCGCTTTCCGTCCAGCGTGAAGACGCTCACGTTGATGTAGTCTCGCATGGCGCGCTCGGTCTCGAGACGATCCTGGAGCCACACTTTGGCGGCGGGGTCACCGGCAAGGTACTTGGGGAACTCCGTGCGCACGCGAGAGACGGTGCTCATGATTGAGACGTCCGACGCGCGCTGATCCAGCCAGTAGCGCACGAGCGCAGAATCGGCCGTTGCCAGATGCTGCGTGTGGAGCGCCGCGCTATCAAACGTCCGCGACTCCATATCGAGATACGCAAGCAGCGCAACGCCCGTAAGGACGGCGAACGCAATTCCCGCCACCACTATGGCGATAAAGGCGCGGCGACTCCTGAATGTCTGGACCAACTGGCTTCCCTCCCCGGAAGCTCGCGCGAACGGAGGAGAGCGTACCAGGAGTGGCGCGCTTCTCGCAAACCGCAATTGCGTCCGCAGCCGCGCACCGTCTATAATGCGTCGGTGCCCGCGGCCGTTACGGCGCGCGACCCGATATTCCTCGGTAGCTCAATTGGCAGAGCATCCGGCTGTTAACCGGAGGGTTGTAGGTTCGAGTCCTACCCGAGGAGCCAGAAACGACCGAAGCCGCCCAAACGGGCGGCTTCGTTGCATGTACGGGGAGAGCGTCGCCTACTCCAGGTAGTCCTTGAGGCGGCTCGAGCGTGACGGGTGACGCAACTTGCAGAGCGTCTTGCTCTCGATCTGGCGAATGCGCTCGCGGGTGACCCCGAACTCACGGCCGACCTCTTCAAGCGTGCGCGGATGACCGTCATCCAGGCCGAAGCGCAGCTCGATGACCTTGCGCTCGCGCTCGGACAGCGAGTCGAGAACCTTGCCAAGCTGCTCCTGGAGCATCGAGAACGACGCAGCCTCGGGAGGCACGACCGCCTCGGAGTCTTCGATGAAGTCACCCAGCTGCGAGTCTTCCTCTTCGCCGATAGGCGTCTCGAGGCTGACGGGCTCCTGCGAGATCTTGAGGATCTCGCGCACGCGCTCCGCGGTCATCTCCATGCGCTCGCCGATCTCCTCTGGCAACGGCTCACGGCCGAGCTCCTGGAGCAACTGGCGCTGCACGCGGATGAGCTTGTTGATCGTCTCGACCATGTGCACCGGGATGCGGATGGTGCGCGCCTGGTCGGCGATGGCGCGGGTGATGGCCTGGCGGATCCACCACGTGGCGTACGTGGAGAACTTGAAGCCCTTGGTGTAGTCAAACTTCTCAACCGCACGGATGAGGCCGAGGTTGCCCTCCTGGATGAGGTCGAGGAAGAGCATCCCTCGACCGACATAGCGCTTGGCGATGGAGACGACGAGGCGCAAGTTAGCCTCGACGAGCTGCTTCTTCGCGTGCAGGCCAAGAGCCTCGGTCCGCTCCAGCTTGCGCTTGGTGGGGCGGTCGATCTTCTCGCCAGCCGCGGTGGCAGCATCGATGGTCGCCTGCGCTTCCTCGCCCGCCTCGATCTGCTTGGCCAGGAAGACTTCCTGGCGCGCCGTGAGGAGATGAACCTTGCCGATCTCCTTGAGATACATGCGAACCGGGTCGCTCGTGAGCGGCGCGGACATGTGCGAGTCGGTGCGGCGCTTCGGCTTGCGCTTGGCTTTTGCCGCCGGCTTGGCGACTTCGACCTCGATGGCCTCGATCGGGATTTCCTCGACGTGGCCCTCGGGCAGCTCGATGACATCGGCAAGAACGTCGTCATCGCTGGCGATATGGACCGAATCGTCCATGATGTCGATGCCGCTCTTCACGAAGTAGCTGTAGATGTTGTCGGACTGCGTCTCGGTGAGCTCGATGTCGCTGAGCGCGCCCTGGATCTCGACTTCTGTGAGATTACCCTTGGCCTTGCCCATCTTGACGAGCGTCTGAACGGCCGCGAGCTCAAGCTCGGGGACGATCTTGCCCGAAGGCTTAGGGACCTTGACGGCCTTGGGGGCCTTCTCGGCTGCGGCGGCCTTCGGCTTCGCGGCGACGGGCTTCGCGGCGACGGCCTTCTTCTCGGCAGCCTTCGCGGGCGCCTTTGTAGGCGCCTTCGCAGTCACCGGGGTCTTCTCGGCCTTAGCGGCTTTGGCAGTCGTGTCATTGTCGGTCTTCTTGGGTGCTGGGCTCACGCAGTCACTCCGCCTTTACATCTGAGGGGTTCACGGTCGCGTTCCGCAGTTCGCTTCGTCGGCGCTGCAAATCCGCGATCTCCCTGAAGAGTCCGTCATACGTTTCCCGGTCACGCGCTGCGTCAAGCGCTCTGAGTCCGGCCTTCTTAGATAAGATTAGACGCTCGAGGGCCAAATCCTTGAGTCGGACGGCAATTTCTCGAAACGCGTATTCTATCTGTTCCACGTCGGGGGCGTCTACCAACCACCCTGAGAGAGATTCCGCAAGGTTTCTGTCTCTCGCGGCCACCGCTTCGTAGAGCGCACGTCCGGAGAGCTGACCGGAGTCCAGCACGTACTCGAGCAGGCGACGACGTTCCGCATCAAGCACGAACTCTTCCGAAAGCAATTCTCGTGCCTCGTCCCGCATCCGAGGTGCCTGCGCGACGGTCTTGACGAACTCCCATTCCGCGCGGGACTGCTGATCGTCGATCGGCGGCTGCGCTTTTGGGGCGACGTTTGCGTCGGCATCCCGCGTCTCCCGGCTCGCGGGCGGGCGCACGGGCGCGGTTCGCGTGTGCGCCATCGCGCGCTGCACGACCTCGACCGGCGTCAGCAGCCGATTCGCGAGATACGAGGCGTACTCCTGCGCGAGAATCGACCCCTTGAGGACCGCAAGCGGCTGCACCGCATCGTGAAGCGCCGCGGACTTCCCCTCGGGAGTTCCCAGGTCATGCGCCGAGAGCCGCTGGTCGACGACGAACCTGAGGAGCGGCTGCGCGCCGTCGATGAGCGCGCGCATCTCGTCCACGCCGCGGGCAACGACAAAGTCCGCCGGGTCGAGCCCGTCGGGGATGACGGAAACGCCAAGCTCCACGCGAGCGGCGCCCGCCTCGGGTGTGACGCTCCAGTCGATGAACTCGCCGGCACGATTTGCCGCGCGGATACCGGCCTCATCGCCGTCGAACAGGTAGACGACCTTCTTCGCGAACCGACCCAACAGCTTCACGTGACGCTCGGTGAGCGAGGTGCCCAGTGTGGCGACGGCAAACCCGAGGCCCGCCTCGGCAAGCGCGATGACGTCAGTGTAGCCCTCGACGACTGCCGCCGTGCCGCTGGTGACGATCTCGTTGCGAGCGCGGTCGATGCCGTACATGTTGGCCGACTTGTGGAAGATGGGCGTCTCTTGCGAGTTGAGGTACTTCGGCTCGCCCGCACCGACCACGCGGCCGCCAAAGGCGATCGTGCGGCCGTGCAGGTCTGCGATGGGGAACATGATGCGGTTGTAGAAGCGGTCCTTGAACCCGCCGTTCTCCACGGCAAGCGATATGTTCGCCTCGACGAGCTCGTCTCGCGTGAATCCCTGCGTGACGAGCGCCTTGGTGACCTCGTCGCGACCGTTGGGCGCGTAGCCGAGACGCCAGCGCTTGGCGACGTCACTCCCGAAGCCGCGCTTCTTGAGGTACTCGCGCGCCTGCATGGCACCCGGACTCTTGCCGGTGGTGAGGTTCTTGTGGAAGTACTCGGCGGCAGCGTCGCACGCAGCGATGAGCCGCTCTTTGCGACCCGCTGGAACGCCCGTGCCGCCTTCCTCGACGATCTCAATGCGCGCACGGTCGGCAAGCCGACGGACGGCATCAGGGAACTCGAGGTTCTCGGCTCGCATCATATAGCCGAAGGCATCGCCGCCAAGCCCGCAGCCGAAGCAGTGCCACAGCTGAGAGGCCGGATCGATCTTGAACGACGGCGTCTTCTCGCCGTGGAAGGGGCAGTTGCCCCAGAAGAGGCGACCCTTCTTCTTCAAGACGAGCGATTCCGAGACAAGGGCGATGAGGTCGGTGGCGTCGCGAACGCGTGCGACGTCTTCATCGGAGATGCGACCCATAGACCCTCCCCTCGTGCGCGCGTCGGTTGTCGGCCGAAGATCTCTCCTCGGTAAAGGAAATGCTCCCGGGCACCGTATAGGCACCCGGGAGCATTCTATCTTACAGCAGTGACGCGGGTGCTATGCGCCGTGCACCTTGAGGAACAGCGGCACGAAGACGAGCGACACAACGGTCATGAGCTTGATGAGAATGTTCATCGACGGGCCCGAAGTATCCTTGAACGGGTCACCGACGGTGTCACCGACGACTGCAGCCTTGTGGGCATCGCTGCCCTTGCCGCCGTGCTCGCCACCTTCGATGTACTTCTTGGCGTTGTCCCACGCGCCACCTGCGTTGGCCATGAAGACGGCCAGCAGGAAGCCGGTCACAAGCGCGCCTGCGAGCAAGCCCGCGAGGAGCGACAGGTCGACGATGCCCACCAGAATCGGAACGGCGACGGCGATGGCGCCAGGAACGACCATCTCCTTGAGCGCACCCTTGGTGGAGATGTCCACGCACGCGGCGTAGTCAGGACGGCCGGTGCCCTCCATGATGCCGGGAATCTCGCGGAACTGGCGGCGGACCTCTCCGATCATCGCGAAAGCCGCACGACCGACGGCACCCATGGTAAGTGCGCCGAAGAGGAACGGCAGCATGCCGCCGACGAACAGACCGGTGATGACGTACGGGTTCTCAAGCGACATGTCGACGGTCAGACCGCCAAGCGACAGGCTCTGGCGGAACGCCACGAACAGCGCCAGGGCGGTAAGCCCGGCCGAGCCGATCGCGAAGCCCTTGGCGATGGCGGCGGTGGTGTTGCCGACGCTGTCGAGCGAGTCGGTGATGGTGCGAATCTCCTTGCCCATGCCGGCCATCTCGGCGATGCCGCCGGCGTTGTCGGCAACGGGACCGTACGCGTCCACGCCGACGGTGATAGCGGTGATGGACAGCATTCCGAGCGCGGCAAGAGCGATGCCGTAGATGCCGGAGAGGTCGTTGTCCGGAACGGCCATGTTACCCATGGCGTACGAGCCGAGAATGGCAGCGCCGACCACGAGGATCGGGAACACGGTGGAAAGCATGCCGGTTCCAAGACCCTGGATGATGTTGGTCGCTGCACCCGTCTCGGATGCCTCGGCGATCTTCTTCACAGGGCCGTAGTGATCCGAGCAGTAGTACTCGGTGATCTTGCCGATTGCGATACCTGCGGCGAGACCGATGACGACCGAGCCGAAGAACCAGATGCGGGCGCTCGTATCGACGCCGCCAGTCTGCTCCATGGTGCGCGTGCTCCAGTGATAGAAGAGGAAGAACATCGCGACGACTTCAAGGCCGGCAGCGACGTACGTGCCCCTGTTGAGCGCGTTGTGGAGATTGTCGCCCTCCTTCGCACGAACGGCGAAGAGGCCGATGATCGACATGATGATGCCGAAGCCCGCGATGAGCAGCGGCGTGATGATGCCGTACTGCAGGTCGAGGCTACGAGCGCCGCCTGCGGTGAACCAGAGGCTGATTGCGAGAACCATCGGTGCGAGGATCGAACCGACGTAGCTCTCGAAGAGGTCGGCACCCATGCCGGCAACGTCGCCGACGTTGTCGCCCACGTTGTCAGCGATGACGGCGGGGTTGCGGGGATCGTCCTCGGGAATACCTGCCTCAACCTTGCCGACCAGGTCAGCGCCAACGTCAGCAGCCTTGGTGTAGATACCGCCACCGACACGCGCGAAGAGTGCGATCGAGCTGGCACCCATGGCGAAGCCGTTGACAATCTCGGCATTGGACGCAGGGTTGGTGCCGGTCACCAGCATGAAGATGGCCCAGAGGCTGAGTCCGCCGAGACCGAAGCTGGCCACGGTGAGACCCATCATGAGACCCGAGCGGAACGCCACATTGAGTGCTTTGGCGATACCCGAGGTGGCTGCCTGCGCCGTACGTGCGTTGGCACGCGTGGCGACGTACATGCCGAAGAAGCCGGCACCGGCAGAGAGAATGCCACCCGTGAGGAAGGCGACGCCCGTGAGCCAGTTGATTGCAACGCCGAGAACAACGAACACGACCGCGGCGAAGATGATGAGTACCCGGTACTCACGCAAGAGGAACGCCATGGCGCCCTCTTGGACCGCCTTGGAGATGTCCTGCATCTTCTCGGTGCCCGGATCCTGCTTGAGGACCCATGAACCGAGGTACGCTGCCACGGCCACACCGATCACTGCAGTGATCGGAGCAAACCAGGCAATCCAATCAGCCATAAGAAGTGCCTTTCCCCTCGAACTCCAATATCGACTGCGCCGACAGGTGAGCACGAGGCCCCCTGCGACGCTGCGGTGATTCTATGCGAAGGAGGGGCAGGCGGCAACAGGTTGTGCTGGTCCACCACATATGGGACACCCAGGTCCAGATACATGCGCTACACCCATCAGGGTGATCCGTGTACGTCGGCTTGTCTTCGATAGTACTCC
>WSXY01000023.1 GCA_009773565.1 Actinomycetota bacterium
CAAGACACCGAGACCGGCCTCTACTACATGCCCGCCAGATACTACGATCCGGCGACGTATCGGTTCCTGAGGGTGGACCCCGCGCCTCCGAGCGCGGGTGATCCGGGAAGCCTGAACGCGTTCGTGTACTGCGGGAACGATCCGATCGGGGCGACCGATCCGAGCGGTGCGCGCGCGGACCTCGACGGGGACGGAAAGGTCAGTGCTGAGGAACACAAGATACTCAACTTGCGGGACAAGAAGGCCGCGGAAGCGCGCTCCAAGGCGGCAGGATCGGAAGCGGCTCGTCGCGCAAGAGGCGCGGCCGATGCGAGGGCTGCGGCCATGGACACATACTACGCCGCGCTGTTCGGTTTCGGAGTACTTTCAGACGGCACGCCTTTCGGTCGAGAGAACCTGAACTTCGGAGTGTCCGCGCCGGGGGAGGTCGAATGGGGCCTTGCCATCGCAGGCACGGTGCTTGATGTCGTTGGGGTGTGTTGCTTGCCGGTGCCCGGACTCGCCATTGGACTCTGGGTAGTCGGGGCCGTCGTCGATGGATGTGCAGTTGTCTACTACTATTACCCGGAGTGGAAAGAGGGTCGGAAGACCGTAGGAGACATAATCGTGGCCGCGTGCGGCACGGTACCGGGAATTGGGAGCGAGGGCCAGCTGGGCTTGTATATTGGTGATAGTTTCGCGAGATGGACAATAGGACAGGGAATTCCGTGGGCAGAGTAGCGGTATAGGTTCAACCTATGCAGGAGGACTGATGTATCCATTCTGGAATGTGGTGCCGGCGATAGGCCTTGTTGTTTGGGCTGTGCTGATGGGTCGCGGCTTTGTGCTCGAGGTTCGTTCGCTAAAGGGTGAGCCCACGTCAGCGCAACGGAAGCGAGCTGTCGCGTGGGGACTTCGCAGCGGATGTGGGACTGCCGCCACTTTCCTCCTCATGTTCACAGCTGCAGTCGCCCCAGACGTCCTATCTCGGGAGATTCCCATTGGCAAGGCGGGCATCCTCTTTGGCGTGATGGCCCCCGTGCTGCTTGTGGCCGGTTTGGGGAGCGGCTTGATGATCGGGCTCCTGGCGGTTTACTCCGCTCGGTCCTCCCTCGGCCAGTGACAATCAAAGTTCAACTTGAGCATGACACCTTCTGTTGATGCCTCAGGATGAGAGCCCTCGGCAAGACGGCAGAGTCACAGAATGGATGGGCGGCTTGGCCACCGCCGCCTATTCCTACGGTCCCACCGGCGCCCGGGAGCTCAAGACGGTCACGACTGCGACCGGCACGAAGACCACCCGCTCCGTCTTCTCAGGCGCCGAGGTCGCCATCGAGCTCGGCGTCATTTGCCACCAGACTCCGACGGCAACCGGCTACACCTACTACTAAGGCACGGATTTGAGATTGCTCCGCTACAGCCGAGTACGGCGCAGAGGTAGCGTTCGGCGCCCGCCGAACTGCGTCTGTATCTGAGGATTGCGATTAATCATTGCGACTGCCTTGACGACACTCTCAAGCGGGTAGTACATTCGGGTAGTACATTCCCGAAGACTGACGCATTGCGAGGTTTCGCTATGGCCAAGGTCAACATCTACATCCCGGACGAGCTTCTCGAAGAGATCGATGCATCGGCGACTTCGCGCGGGCTCTCGCGCAGTGCGTTCGTACAAGAGGCCACCGCAGGGTACCTGACGGTCGAGCGCGATGAGAAGCTCCTGCGCGCACGTCGCGCTGGTTACGACCGCGCGAAGGCGATCATGGACGAGATCAAGTCGCTCCCAGACCCATATCCTGATGTTTCGAATCTCCAGATTCTTCGGGCACTCCGTGACGGGATGGACCTCGATGAGTTGCTCCCTCCCCGCCCAAAGCCGGGGGAGGAGTTGTGACCGAACGTTTGGTGGTGCTCGACGCTTCTGTCGGCGTGAAGCTGTTCCGTACTGAGTCCGGCTCGGTCGGAGCGCGCGCGGTGCTCGATGCGCACGGTGCCGGCGAGCTGACCGTCGTGGTAGACACACTCTTCATGTACGAGGTCGTCGCGGCTCTGTGTGCGCGTGAAGGCGAGCATGTCGCGAGGGCCGCCTGGGAGGCGCTCAGCGATGCGGGCGTTGTCGTGCTTCCACTCACCGATGCGCTCATGCGGGCCGCGATCAACGTTCGGGCGCGTTTGGGCTGCTCGCTCTACGACGCGACCAGCGTGGCAGTTGCCGAACTCGCAGGCGCGACGCTCTACTCGGCCGACAGTCGTGCGCACGGCACCGTGCCCGGAGCCGTTATCATCGGCGAGTAGCGCCCGCCGCGCTCCCTCACGTGCGCTATCATGTGGAAGTCCCTTGTCTCGGCACCTCCGAAAGGCGTTGTATGTCCAAGAAGCGCGTCCTCACCGGCTACCGTCCGACCGGCCGTCTCACCCTTGGCCACTGGTTCGGCAACCTCATGAACATGCTCGCGCTCCAGGACGACTACGAGGCGTACTACTTCGTCGCCGACTGGCACGCGCTCACAAGCGACTGGGCCGATACGTCCGGCATCCGCAAGTACACCGAGGAGATGGTGCTCGACTGGATCGCGGCCGGTATCGACCCCGCCAAGGCGACCATCTATCGCCAGTCCGACGTCCCGGAAGTCGCCGAACTCACGATGTACCTCTCGATGGTGACCCCGGTCACCTGGCTCGAGCGTGTTCCCAGCTACAAGGAGCAGCGCGAGCAGATCACCGAGAAGGACCTCTCCAACACCGGATTCTTCATGTACCCGCTCATGCAGGCGGCGGATATCACCATCGTGCAGGGCGACATCGTGCCGGTCGGCGAGGATCAGCTGCCGCACCTGGAGCTCACGCGCGAGATCGCGCGCCGCTTCAACAACGCGTACGGCGGTCTGCTCAAGGAGCCGCAGGCGATGATCGCCAAGGAAGGCGCCCGCGTGCCGGGCACCGACGGCCGCAAGATGTCCAAGAGCTACGGCAACGCGATCTTCCTCTCGGAGACCGAAGAGGAGACGACCAAGAAAGTCATGGGGATGATGACCGACCCCGCGCGCAAGCTGAAGACCGATCCGGGCGATCCCGACATCTGCCCGCTCCATCAGATTCACAAGCTCGTCGGCGACGCCGCTGACGTGGCCGAGTTCGATCGCTGCTGCCGGAGCGCCGAGTGCGGGTGCGTTATGCACAAGCGCAAGCTTGCAGAGGACCTGAACGGCTATCTGCGGGCCTTCCGTGAGCGTCGCGCCGAACTGGCCGCCACACCGGGTTACGCCTGGGAGGTGCTCGCTGAGGGCGCTGCACGCGTACGCCCTGCGGTCGATGAGCTTATGGGTAACGTCCGCCGGGCCATGCACGTGGACGCCGGCTAGTTCGCGATGGCGTACAACGTCAAGATCGACGCATTCGAGGGTCCGTTCGGCCTGTTGCTGCAGCTTGTCTCGCGGCAGAAGGTCGACGTCGCCGAACTCTCGATCGCTGATATCGCCGACCAGTACCTGGCCGAGATCGAGCGGATGGAAGAGCTCGACCTCGATGTGGCGAGCGACTTCCTGCTCGTGGCCGCGACACTCCTTGAGCTCAAGGCCGCCAGCCTCCTTCCTCGCGAAGTGCAGGACCTTGGCGAGGAGTACGAGGACCTCTCTCCTGAGGAGGCGCGCGAGCTGCTCGTGACGCGCCTGTTGGCGTACAAGCAGTTCAAGAACGCGGCCGGCGAGCTTGCCCAGCGGCTTGAGTCGGAGGCGCGGATGCACTCCCGCTCCGCCGGGCTTGAAGACGGCTTCCTCAAGCTCATGCCGGACTATCTCGAGGGCGTCACGCTCCACTCGCTCGCGCTCATGTGCGCGGATCTCGTCTACGGCCGAGAAGTGTTCTTGTTGCACGCGGAGCACATCGCCGCCGCGCCGATCAGCCTCGAGCTGCACGTCGAGGGCGTCAATCGCATCCTCACGAAGCGCAAGCGGGCTATGTTCTCCGATCTGGTCGCCGACGGGGCTTCTGCCGAGGAGCTTGTGGTCACCTTCCTGGCGATCCTCGAGCTCTACAAACGTGGGTTGATCACGCTGACGCAAGACACGACGTTCGGCGACATCGCTATCGCGCGAACGAAAGGGAAGGGACTGAAGCTGTGAGCGATTCTTCCGGCCTCCGTGGCCCGATCGAGGCGATGCTCTTCGTGAGCGACGAGCCCGTCAGCGCGGCTCGCATTGCGAAGGTGTTCGAGGTGGACGAGATCGATGTCGCCTCGGAACTCACGGCGCTTGCGGCCGAGTACGCTGCCGACGAGCGCGGCTTCCAGCTCCGCGAGGTTGCGGGCGGATGGCGTCTCTATACGCATCCCGCGTACCACGAGCAGGTCGAGCAGTACGTTCTCTCGTGGGACACGCGTCGTCTCTCGCAAGCGGCGCTTGAGGCGCTCGCCGTCGTGGCCTATCACCAGCCCGCCACGCGCCAGAGCATCAATGCGGTCCGCGGCGTCAACAGCGAGGCCGTCATGGCGTCGCTCATCGAGAAGGGCCTCGTTCGCGAGATCGGGCGCGACAAAGACGCCGGCAACGCCATCCTCTACGGGACCACCAAGGCGTTTCTCGAGAAGTTCGGCCTGAAGGATCTCACCGAGTTGCCGCCGCTTGCCGAGTTCGCACCGGATCCCGACACCGAACGTGCCATCCGCGAGCGCCTGAACGCGCTCGAGATGCCGCTCTTCGGGGAGGAAGAACCAGAGCAAGACGACGAAGACGACGCTGCGGATGATGGTGACGATGGAACCGACACCGACGAGTAGCGGGGAGCGGCTCAACCGCTTCCTGGCACGATCCGGCGTCTCATCGCGTCGTGGCGCCGAAGAGATCATGGCTGCAGGCCAGGTCACGGTGAACGACGTCGTCGTTCGTGAGCCGGGCGCCAAGATCGATCCGGAAACCGACGTCGTCGAGGTTGACGGCGTTCGCGTGGGCGTCGCGACCGGTCGCATGTACGTGATGCTCAATAAGCCGACCGGCTACGTTTCCACGCTGTCGGACCCGCAAGGTCGGAAGACCATCGCCGAACTCATGCCCGCGACTGATCGGCGCCTGTTCAACATCGGGCGTCTCGACATGGATACGACAGGCCTCCTCATGCTGACCGACGACGGAGAGCTGGCGCACCGTCTCATGCACCCGAAGTACCACGTCTCCAAGGAGTATCTGGCAACCGTTTACGGTCGACCGGCCGAGGAGACGCTCCAGCTCATACGCGACGGCATCGAGCTTGACGACGGCCCGACAGCGCCCGCGGAGATCAGCATTGATCGCCCCGGCGACACGACGTCGGTCGTGCGCCTCGTGATCCGCGAGGGTCGCAAGCGGCAGGTGCGACGCATGCTTGGAGCCGTCGGCCACCGGGTCCTCGCGCTCCATCGCGTGCGGTTCGGGCCGATCACGCTCGGCGACCTGCCGTTCGGGATGACCCGGGAGCTCACTCCTCAGGAGACCGCGGCGCTTATCGAGAACGCCGGTCTCGGAAGGATGCGGTAGCCGTGGCGCTCGTCGTCATCACGGGTGGCGCGCGAAGCGGCAAGTCCGCCGTTGCTGCGCGCCTAGCGTGCGAGAAGGGCAGTCCGATCGTGGTTGCCGTGGCGGGTGTCGGCGACGGTGACGACGAGATGGCCGCACGCATCGAGCGCCATCGCGCGGACCGCCCGGACGACTGGACGACACTTGAGGTGGCCGGCATCCCCGTCAGCGACTGGCTGCCCCGGGTGCCTGACGGCGCGTGCCTCGTTGTCGATTGCCTGGGCACGGTCATGAGCGGCTTGCTGTACCCGTCGGAAGGCACGGTTCCCACAGAAGCCGGAGCCGAGATTCTCGCGCACGCGCTCGTGGACGCGCTCACCGCGCGCGCGGGCGACACCATCATCGTGACCAACGAGGTCGGCATGGGCGTCGTGCCGGTCTCGGAGTCAGGACGGCTCTTCCGGGATGTTCTCGGCAGGGCTAATGCGCGACTTGTGGACGTCTCGGACCGCGCGTTTCTTGTCGTGGCCGGACGTTGCTTCGACCTCAGTGCCATGCCGCGCGACGCGGCGTGGCCGACCGACTGACCTCAAAGGAGACAGATGACTGCCGAGAATCGCCTCAAGGAACTGCTCGCTACGATCAAGCCGGTTGACGAGACCTTCGCCGGTGTTGCGTGGGGACGCCTCGATTCGCTCACCAAGCCTCCGAGAAGCCTGGGGCGCCTGGAGGAACTCGCGGCGCGCGTAGCGACTATTCAGAAGAACGATCATCCCGTGGCATCACCATCGGCCATCGTGCTGATGGCCGGGGATCACGGCGTCGCAGCAGAAGGCGTGTCGCTCTACCCGCAGGAAGTCACCGTGCAGATGGTCGCGAACTTCTCTTCAGGCGGCGCTGCGATCAACCAGTTGGCGCGTCACGCCGGAGCACAGCTCGTCCTCGTCGATGTCGGCGTTGCCGGCGACACGAGCGCGTTTGCGGGCGTGCGTCAGGCGAAGGTCGCCGCAGGTACCGCGAACATGGCCGCGGGCCCCGCGATGACACGGGAGCAGGCCGCCGAGGCGGTGCTGGTGGGCGTGGACGTTGCACGCGAGCTCATCGCCGATGGCGTCCGGATTCTCGGGACCGGCGAGATGGGCATCGGCAACACGACAGCCGCAGCCGCCCTGACAGCCGCCCTTACGGGTGCCGGCGTCGGCGCGGTGGTCGGACGCGGCACCGGACTCGATGATGAAGGCGTCTCGCTCAAGACGGCCGTTATCGAGCGCGCACTCTCCATCAACTCGATCGACCCGGCGGATCCGCTTGGCGTGCTCGCGGCCGTTGGTGGCCTCGAGATCGCCGGCATGGTGGGCGTGATGCTTGGCGCGGCTGCGGGTTGCGTGTGTGCGGTCAGCGACGGCTTCATCTCTGGCGCAGCGACGCTTGTGGCAACGCACCTGTCCCCGGAAAGCGAGGGCTACTTCTTCCCCTCGCATCGCTCGCTTGAGCCGGGGCACTCGATCGTGCTGACGGCACTTGGCGCGGAGCCAGTGCTTCAGTTCGAGATGCGCCTTGGTGAAGGCACCGGAGCGGCACTTGCGATGAGCATCATCGAGGCTTCCTGCCAGGTCATGAGCGGTATGGCGACGTTCGCCGAGGCGGGCGTGACGGGAGGCGCCGAGTCGTGAGCGTCCTGCGCGACATAGCGGCAGCCATCTCCTGGATGACGGTCATCGCCATGCCTTCGGGAGACGATGTGCGTCCGGTGCGCTGGTTTCCGTTCGTGGGTTGGATCTTCGCGGGTGTGGCACTTGCGATAGCCTCCGCCGGCACGATCATCGGAGACGGCTTCTTCGGGCAGTTCGTCATCGGCTGGGGAATCGTCGGCACATGGGCGCTCGTCAGCAGGTTCCTTCACTGGGACGGCCTGTCGGACACGGCCGATGCCATCTGGGGCGCCCACGATCCGGCGCGCCGGCTGGAGATCATGCGAGACAGCCGCACCGGTTCGTTCGGTGCACTTGCCGTCACGCTTATCGCAGTCGGGCAGATCATCGCGGTCACCGCTGTGTTTGCGTCCGGCGATTGGTGGGCGCTCATGGCGGCACCGGTTCTCGGCCGCCTTGCTTCGACGGCGGCGCTCTGGACCATCAAGCCTGCACGCGCCGAAGGCCTGGCGGCTCGACTTGCCGGTGGCGAGGGAGTTCTCGCATGGGTTGTTGCGCTCGTGGTATGCGCGGGCCTTCTCATTGCGCCCACCCCGGAGCGCTTGATGCTGTTCGCCCTCGGTCTTGCGGTGGCGATTCTCGGACCCAGAGTCATGGCGCGCTCCGTGGGAGGTATCACTGGTGATATCCTCGGAGCGTCAGTACTGCTTGTTGAAACGACCGTCCTAGTCGGAGCTGCTTTGATTTCGGGAGTGTGACGCATGGCCGCAAAGTCCGTTGAGATCGCAATCGTCCGCCATCCGCAAACCGTAGCGAACGTCGAGGGCCGCTTTGTCGGCAGGGGCGACTCCGAGATCACGGAGCACGGACGCGACCAGATGATGGCCCTCACCACTGCAATGGAGCTATGGAAGCCGACGGTGGTCTTTGCTTCTCCGCTCAAGCGCGCGCTCATCACGGCGCAGGCGATCACGTCGTGCGGTATCCCGATCAACGTTCTCGAAGACCTCCAGGAGATCGACTTCGGTCGCGCCGAGGGGCTCACGTGGAACGAGATCACGGCGCTCGGCATGAAGATCGACTACCTGCGCAACGGGAGCGCCGACAGTGCGGACGACCTCAACGGACCCGGAGACGGGCCGGTCGCCCCGGGCGGGGAGTCGTGGACGGACTTCGAGGCTCGCGTGCGTCGCGCGGCCGCCGCTATCGAAGGCGCAGGAACGCGCGTTGCGATCATCACTCACGGCGGCGTCTTCCGGACGCTGCTGACTCACTGGCTGGGGCTCCCGATGGAGTCGTCGTGGCGCTTCTCGATCACGAACGCGACCATCGCGACGCTCACTCTCACCGACGGCGCTGGAGTCCTCAAGAGTCTCCAGCCAGCGGCCGAGTAGGCGGGGCAACCGCTTCACAAGTACTTCTTGCATCTGAGGGATTTGTGAAGCTATACTCACGAGGTAGTACTATAAAGGTAGTACCTGGTGAGGACCCCATGGCCAAAGTGAACGTGTACATCTCGGATGGCCTTCTGGAACGCGTCGACGCTGATGCGCTCTCGCTCGGGCGCAGCCGCAGTTCTGTCGTCCAAGAGGCACTTGCTACCTACGTTGCCACCCGGGCGGAGAGTGTGCGGAGATCCGGGGCTGAGAACGCTATAGCCATCGCAGATCGCGTCGCACATGAGTGGCCTGAGAACGACATGCTGCCCGCTGTTGGCGCCACCGAGTTCTTGATCGGGCTTCGCCATGCGTCCGAGCAGGATGACGACGACGATATTGTGCGGTCGATCCTGGAACAGCGGGCCCGGGATTAGTGTGAGCGGTCGCCTCGTAGTCGTTGATGCATCAGTCGGCGTCAAGTGGTTTGTACCTGAACCCGGACGCCGAGAGGCGATGGCGCTGCTCCGTGATGTAGCTGCCGGGGAGCTTCGTCTCGCGGTACCCCACCTTTTCATCTATGAGGTGGTCCGGACCGTCCGGCGCAAGGCTGGTGATGCGTCCGCGCGTGCGGTTGTGGCGTTCTTCGCGTCCGCCGGAATCATCCCGGTGCCGCCGGATGAGCGCATGCTCGCGGCCGCCCTTGACGAGTCAAAGCGTCTTGGGTGTGACTTCTACGATGCGTGCGCCCCGGCCGTGGCGACCCTTCTCGCTGCATCGCTCTATTCGGCCGACCGAAAGGCTCACAGCCGCTATCCGGATGTCACGCTGCTCGGGTAGGCCAGGTTCAGAGGCACGCGAGACTTTCGAAGACCTTCCCGCCTGTTCTGTTGTGGCAGTGAGTATTTCCGTCAAGAAAGTGTATACAGCCCCTATCTTTCCCTTCCAGCACCTGCCATTCTCGGATGAGTGTATTGGCGTGGCGCCGCCGGGGGGCGGTCGAGAGGGGACAGCCATGGCATCTCGGCGTCCGGCGCTTGGTCGCTGCGGTTCTGTCGTTCACCCTGCTCGTAAGCGTCGTTCAGGCGCAGTGACGACTCTGACCTACGCCCCCCCCCGGGCGCCTCACCGGCGTCAGGCGGCCGCTCGGGGTCCGCTCGCGTGTGCGTTACGACTCCCTCGGACGCGCGGGCACGACCGACGTCTTCTCCGAGGACGGAAGCCTGTACGCGCGCACCACGCCGACCTACGACCTCGCCTCGCGCGTGGAGGGCGTCGTCGTCTCAGGAGAGGTCACCGGCACCGTCGGCGTGACCTTCGACGACCTCGACCGGGCGAGGGCGACGGTCGTGAGCGGCCCGTCGGGAACGACGACGTCGACCGTCTCCTTCGAGGCGGACTCGAATCTGCCGGTCACCCTCGCCACCACGGCGCTCGGCAGCACCCGCAGCGTCACG
>WSXY01000009.1 GCA_009773565.1 Actinomycetota bacterium
GGAGTACTATCGAAGACAAGCCGACGTACACGGATCACCCTGATGGGTGTAGCGCATGTATCTGGACCTGGGTGTCCCATATGTGGTGGACCAGCACATCGCGTTGACCCGCCTTCGTGACCTGGGGTAGTATCGGCGCTACGTCGTCCCCTGGGGCGACAGGAAAGACCAGGCTTTGACGAGGACGAGTAGACCGACGCACCGCCTCACAAGCGAGCGGGGATAGTGGAAGCCCGCGGGGAGGATCCGGTCGAAGATCACCTCGGAGCCTCGGACCGAAAGGCGATACGCGCCGAGTAGGCTTCGACGGGAGCTCCCGTTACAGGGCAACCGAGTGGCGCGGGCCGGAGACGGCCTCGGCAAGCTGGGTGGTACCGCGGAGTGCAGACGCGCTTCGTCCCAGATAGGGACGGGCGTGTTTTCTATTTTCGGCGACTGAGCGGTGAGAGGATCTGAGAACGTGAGCAACGACTACAAGCAGACGATGAACCTCCCGACGACCGAGTTCCCGATGCGGGCGAACCTCTCGCAGCGTGAGCCTGACTGGCTCAAGTACTGGGACGATATAGACATCTACCGGAAGTCGCTCGAGGCGAACGAGGGCGGGCCAACCTTCATCCTGCACGACGGCCCTCCTTACGCGAATGGCCACATTCACATGGGCACCGCGTTCAACAAGGTGTTCAAGGACCTCGTCGTCAAGTACAAGTCGATGCGCGGCTACTGGTCGCCGTACGTTCCGGGCTGGGACTGCCACGGTCAGCCGATCGAGCATCAGGTCGAGAAGAACCTCGGACCCGAGAAGATGAAGACGACGTCGCAGGCGGAGCTTCGAGCGCTCTGCCGTGACTACGCGCTGGACTTCGTGAAGGTCCAGGGCGATGAGTTCAAGCGTCTCGGCGTGCGCGGCGACTTCGAGAATCCTTATCTCACCCTCAACCACAGCTACGAGGCTGGCGACGTTCGGGTCTTTGCCGAGTTGTACCGTCGCGGCATGGTCTACAAGGGGAGCAAGCCGATCCACTGGTGCTACCGCTGCAAGACCGCGCTTGCTGAAGCTGAGATCGAGTATCACGACGTCGTTTCACCAAGTATCTATGTCAAGTTCAGGTTTATAGATGCCCCTGAACTATGGGCGGCCGAAGGCCTTCCGACCTCGGTGCTTATCTGGACGACGACTCCGTGGACGCTGCCGGCCAACGTTGCTGTGACGCTTGCCGAGAAGGCCGATTACGTCGGCGTGAAGGTCGGTGGCGAGATCATCGTCATGGCCGAGGCGCTCGTTGAGTCGGTTGCGGCAGTCGCGGGCTGGGACGCGTACGAGGTGCTTGTACCGAAGGCGAAGGGCGAAGCGCTCTCCGGACTCAGGTACGAGCTGCCTGTCCATACCGATGGCACGGGCGTGATCATCACTGGCGATCACGTTGAGCTTTCGACCGGTACCGGCGCCGTTCACACGGCCCCCGGTCACGGCGAGGAGGACTATCTCGTCGGTCTCAAGTTCGGCCTGCCGATGCCGATGCCCGTCGACGACCACGGTGTCTTTGATGTAGGTGGCGGCCCGTTCGCCGGCATGCATGTCGAGAAAGCGAACCCCGTCATCATCGAATGGTTGCGCGAGCGTGGATCACTGCTCGCCGCCGGAACGACGTCGCACAGCTATCCGCACTGCTGGCGCTGCAAGAAGCCGGTCATCTTCCGCGCGACCGAGCAGTGGTTCATCTCGATGGACGAAACCGGTTTGCGCGATTCGGCGCTCAAGGCCATCCAGGGCGTCGAGTGGGTGCCTGCGTGGAGTGTGAATCGCATCAACTCGATGGTCACCGACCGGCCTGACTGGTGCATCTCCCGCCAGCGCGCGTGGGGCGTGCCGATCCCGGTCTTCGAGTGCGCTACCTGCGGCGAGACCGTCGCGAATGATGAGACGTTCCTGGCGGTGGAGCACCTCTTCGCCGAGGAAGGCGCCGACGCGTGGTTCACGAAGTCGCCGTCCGAGTACTTGCCCGCCGGTATCGCGTGCCCGCGCTGCGGCGCGACCGAACTCAAGCCGGAGACGGACATCGTCGACGTGTGGTTCGAGTCGGGCTGCTCGCACACGAGCGTGCTTGGTGCGCGCGACGAACTCCGCTATCCCGCCGAGCTCTACCTTGAGGGCTCCGATCAGCATCGCGGCTGGTTCCAGTCGTCGCTGCTGACTGCGGTCGGCGCGTACGATACGGCACCGTTCAAGGCGGTTCTCACACACGGCTTCATCGTGGACGGCGACGGTCGCAAGATGAGCAAGTCGCTCGGAAACGTCGTCTCGCCGATCGACGTGGTCGCTAAGTACGGTGCGGACATCATCCGCCTCTGGGCCGCGTCATCCGATTACTCGCAGGACATCTCGGTTTCCGCCGAGATTCTCGAGCGTACCTCGGAAGCGTATCGCCGTATCCGCAACACCTTCCGGTTCCTGCTCTCGAACCTCGCAGACTACGAGCCGTCGATGGCCGTTGCGTGGGAGGATATGCCCGAGCTCGACCGTCACGCGCTCGTTGCGCTCGCCGATGTTGCGGAGCGTGTCACGAAGTCGTATGACGACTGGAAGTTCCACCAGGTCTATCACACCATCTACGGCTACTGCGGAACCGAGCTCTCGTCGTTCTACCTCGACGTCATCAAGGACCGCCTCTACGCGGACTCTGCCGATTCGCTTTCGCGACGGAGCGCACAGACCGTCCTGGCCGAAGTGCTCGTGACGCTCGCGCGCCTCGTGGCGCCGATCCTCTCATTCACTACCGAGGAGGTCTGGCAGTACCTGCCCTCGCAAATGCGCGACGGTATCGAGAGCGTCCACCTCGCGGGCTGGCCGGCGCTTGAAGTGCCTGTCAAGCAAGCGGCCGAGTTGCGCTCGGCGTACGCTGTCGTTCTCGACGTCCGTGAGGCCGTCACGAAGGCGCTTGAGGACGCACGCACCGCCGGAACCATCGGCAAGAGCCAGGAGGCTCGTGTCGTCGTGACTGCTCCAAAGGAGACGCTGGAGATCCTCTCGGCACGCGGCGACAACGCCGTGGCTGAGATGCTCATCGTCTCGCAGTTCTCTGCCCGCGAGGGTGTTGAGCTGGCAGTCGAGGTCAGCGCTGCGGAAGGCGAGAAGTGTCCGCGCTGCTGGAACCTTCGTGAGCTTGGAACAGACGAGCAGTATCCCGAGGTCTGCGGTCGGTGCGCAAAGGTGCTCCAGACGCTCGGATAACCCCTGCGGTGGTATACTCTCCGTAGATGTTACGCGCCCCCCAGAAGGGGCGCTTTGCATACACCCGAAGAGGTCGGAGTCGACAATGAATGACGAGAAGCGGGACGCGAAACTCAAGTCTGCACTGGAGTCTGAGCGTGCGGAACTCATCATCGAGATAGAAGAATACGAGCGCGAGGGTCAGGAATCGCTCTCAGACGTGTCCGGTGAGAACAACTACCGCGATCACATGGCGGATCAGGGTTCGGCGACGTTCGCACGCGAGCTCGATATGTCGCTTGAGGACATCGCCCGAGAGAATGTTGTGCGAATCGATGCTGCCTTGGGCCGTATGGCGTCCGGCGAGTACGGCGTCTGCACGCGATGTGGAGCGCCCATTCCGGCCGAACGGCTCGAAGCGATGCCTGACGCTGAGCTTTGTATCGAGTGCAAGGAATGGGAGGAGACCCGCTAGATGACGCGAGTCCGTGAGGTCATCTTCGGGGCGACCCTAATCGGCGTACTGGTTGCGGATCAGGTAACGAAGGCGCTCGTTCGCGCGAATCTTCCGGTCGGTTCGAGCGTGCCGTTCCTCGGCAAGTTCATGTCACTGACGCACGTGCGCAATACCGGTGCGGCGTTCGGGCTCTTCCCGGGACGTCTGCCGGTGTTCATCGCGATCTCCGTGCTTGTTCTGGCCGGTATCGCCTGGGTGTGGTGGCGCCTCAAGCCCCGCAGTACCTGGGTCGTGATCGCCCTCGGGCTTGTTGCCGGAGGAGCGACCGGCAACCTTATCGACCGAGTTATCGCCGGCCGCGTGACGGACTTCTTTGACCTCGGGTGGTTTGCAGTGTTCAACGTCGCTGATATCGCTCTCGACGTCGGCGTCGCCGTGCTGCTCGTGTGGCTGCTTTTCGCGGGTGATGAGTTTGAATCGGCTGCCGAACCGGTCTTGAGCGATGAGGACGCCGAGGCGACGATTTGAGCTCGAACCACACACACACTGTTCGGGGCGACGAGGCGGGGACACGTCTCGACAGGTTGCTCGGTGACCTCGAGTTCATGGTGAGCAGATCTGCAGCGCAGCGTCTGATCGAGGCCGGCTACGTGCTTGTGAACGGCCAGGTGCCGAACAAGAACCACACCACACGCGCCGGCGAGCGGATCGACGTCACGATTCCGCCACCCGAGGAAAGCGACCTCGAGCCCGAAAGCATTCCCCTCGACATCCGTTATGAGGACGAGTACCTCATCATCCTGTCGAAGCCCGCCGGGCTCGTCGTGCATCCGGCCCGCGGGCACTGGTCAGGGACGCTTGTTCACGCGCTCCTCGGACACAACGTCGACCTCGGTACCCTGCAAGGCGAGGATCGCCCGGGGATCGTGCATCGACTCGACAAGGACACATCCGGGCTCATGATGGTCGCAAAAGACGACGTAACGCAGGCGGCCCTCTCGGAGGCGCTCAAGGTGCGTTCTGTGGAGCGGCGATATGTGACGCTCGTGCACGGCTATATTGCGCCGGATACCGGACTCGTGGATGCTCCGCTCGGGCGCAATCCGCGAGACCGTATGAAGATGGGCGTCGTAGAGTCGCCCAACAGCAAGCAGGCGGTGACGACGTTCCGCGTGCTCGACCGCTATATGGCGGGCCGCTATGACGACGGCTACACGCTTGTCGAGTGCAAGCTCTACACGGGACGGACTCATCAGATTCGCGTGCACATGGCCTACATCAAACACCAGGTGGTCGGTGATCCGCTCTACGGTCGCAACCACCCCAAGGCCGATCTGGGACTCACTCGGCAGTTCCTGCATGCCTATCGACTCTCGTTTGAGCATCCGGCGACGGGGGAGGCTCTTGACTTCCTCGACCCGCTGACCGATGACCTTGCGTCCCGATTGCGCGCCCTTGAGCCTGAGTCGATGGGGCGCACGCCGGCCGGTGACGAGGTCATGCCGCTCGTCATGCCAGCGCGGCTCTGAAGGTGCGGATTACCGCGCCCGGCGTTATCACATGCGGCGCACGGGGTACGCACGTTTGGGAGATACTGGTTCGAATGGGGACGAGAGGATATGAGCCGCAGACTCGCCTGGGTCGTCACATCCACGTACATGTGTGTCGCGGTTGTGTGGATTCTTGCCTCGGATACGATTCTCGGCGGACTCGGGTTGTCGGCCAGGCAAACCGCCTCGCTCGGCCTTTACAAGGGTCTCGGCTTCGTTCTGGTCACCGGTGTCGTGCTGCTCATCTCATTGAGTCAAACCGGTCGTAGTTTCACCGGCGTGAATGAGCGCCTGAGCGCCATCATCGAGGTGTCGCCTATTCCTATAGTCACCCTTGATCTCGACGGGAATGTGACACTGTGGAATCCCGCGGCAGAGCGAGTCTTTGGTTGGACTGCCGGGGAGGTTCTCGGCAAACCAAACCCGTTCGTTCCCGATGAGTCGCGTGAGGAGTCCCGCGACATTCTCGAGCGGATTACTGCAGATGAATCCGCGTCGGGTGTCGAAGTCGCCCGGGTTGGCAAGGACGGGCGGGCGCTCCTCGTAAGAGTGTTCACTGCGGCCCTTCATGACGACCATGGTGCCGTGACGGGGACGATGGGTGTCATTGAGGACATCACACAACGCAGGGCGGCCCGTCAGGAGCTTGAACGCTACCGCGATCACCTCGAAGAACTTGTTGATGAGCGCACTGTCGAGCTGCGGCGCTCCAACGACGCGCTTCTGCAGGCGACCGAGGCGAAGGATACGTTTCTCGCGAGCATGAGCCACGAGTTGCGGACGCCGCTCAACTCGATCATCGGGTTCTCGGGCATCATGCTGCAGGGTCTGGCCGGGCCGCTCAACGAGGAGCAGGGAAAGCAGCTGAAGATGGTGAACCTGGCCGGTCATCACCTACTTGCGCTCATCAACGATGTACTTGATCTCGTGAAGATCGAGTCGGGCCGGACCGCTCCTAACGTCGAGGTCGTTCGCATTTCGGAGGTGCTTGAGTCGGTCGAGGGGATTCTTCGTCCGCTTGCCGACGAGAAGCATCTGGAGTTGCGGACTGTCCTTGGAAGCGATATTTGTCTTGTCACCGACCGTCGAAGGCTCGAGCAGATACTGCTCAACCTCCTTTCGAACGCGGTCAAATTCACGGCTCGCGGATTCGTATCGCTCTCCGTGAGTTCAGATGAGGAAGCGATACGCTTTGAGGTTGTCGACACAGGAGTCGGTGTTGACCGGGAGGCGCTTGAGAGCATCTTCGACGAATTCTTCCAGATCGAGTTGCCGGAAAAGCTTCGCCCGGAAGGAACGGGACTTGGTCTCGCCATTAGTCGTCGACTTGCCGGTCTGCTGGGCGGCAGGGTCTTTGCGACCTCGGAGGTGGGCGTCGGATCCACGTTCACGCTTGAGCTGCCGGTTTCGGTCGCGGCTAGCGCCCCCGTACCGGCCGAGCCTCACAGCGAGCAGTGCAGCGTGCTCGTCGTCGATGATGATTCACATGCGCGTGCGATCGTCTCAGTCGTCCTCAGGGCCGAGGGCTACCGGGTGATTGAGGCCGTCGATGGCGAACATGCGCTGGAAGTGATTGCCGTCGACCGGCCTGACTGTATCGTGCTCGACCTGGTGATGCCGCGATTGGATGGCTGGGAAGTACTCGATCGACTCAGGAATAGCGCTGGTACGGCCGATATACCTGTCATCTGTGTCACTATCATTGACGAAGGAGAACTAGGCGTTGCACGAGGGTTTGTCGGCTATCTCGTGAAGCCGATTGATCCGGCCGGACTCGTGGCGATGATTTCGGATACGCTGGCAGGGGTCGCGTGTCGGCAAGAATGCGGAAGTGAGGGGCCTTAGTGAGAGTCCTTGTCGTCGATGATGACCCTTCGGGGCGTTATCTGCTGGAGTCGATCGTTCGTTCGGGGGGCCACGAGGTTCTCTCAGCCGTGAACGGCGAGGACGCGCTCGCGGTCGCGCGCGGGACGAAGCCCGACCTTATCATCACCGACATCCTGATGCCCAAGATGGATGGCTACCAGCTCTGTCGCGCGTGGAAGTCCGACGAGGAGCTGCAATCGATTCCGCTCGCGTTCTATACGGCATCCTATACCGACCTGGCGGATGAACGGTTCGCAGGTGGCCTTGGCGCGGATGCATTCTGGCGCAAGCCACTCGATCCTACGTCGATGCTTCAGCAAATCGAGCAGATCACGGGAAGGCCCGAAGGTTCGGTCTCAGCGGTGCGCACTCCCGAGATGACTGACGAGACGGAGATTCTTCAGGAGTATAGCGAGCGCCTCGTCCATAAGCTTGAGGGTAAGGCGCTCGATCTTGAGAATGCAAACGTGGAGCTTCGGCATGCCATGGAGATTCTCGCCGAGGAGGTTTCGGTCAAGGCGAATCTTATCGCTCAGTTGAACTCAGACGTTAATGAACGCAAGCGTGTTGAGGGAGAGCTTCGAAAAGAGCGCGACTTTACACGGCAGATCCTCGACCATGCCGACACGTTCATTGTGATCACCGACGCCGATGGGTCGATCCTTCTGTTCAGCCGCGGTGCGGAGACATCGACCGGCTTTGCGCTGGGTGAGGTTCTCGGGATGCGCTACCAGGATGCGTTTGTCGCGCCATGGGACAAGGAGATTGTTGAGCGCCGTCGCCAGGACATTTTGGCGAGCCATGGATCATCGTGCCACGAGGTACTCATTCCGACGAAAAGCGGAGCATACCGCCTGCTTGACGTGACCACGTCGGTGACCTTTGACGCCGGGGGTACGGTCATCGGGGTCAACATGTTCGGAATCGACATAACGGAGCGTCGGCGTTCCCAGGTGCTTGAGTCTATCGTTCGCGAGATAGACTCTCTGGTCATAGCGGGTGCCTCGAAAGCCGAACTGCTGCAGATGGTGTGTGACAGGCTCATCTCGGACATCGGCGACCGATTCACCGGTGCGTGGGCGGGTCTCACGGTCGATGGTATCGCTGTCGAAGTCAGCGCCGGTGCCCCGGGAGGCTCCAGACATCCAGATACCCGGTGTCAGTCGGATGCCGCCGAGCACAATTGCCCGATGGTCACAGGGCAGCCTGCATTGCTGCTCCTGGCAACTGGTGGCCCGGTTACGGCATGTCTTGCACATGCGGCAGAAATCGGGTGTACGGCCGTGTACGCGGTTCCTGTCGTGAGCGAAGGGGAGACGGTCGGTTCGATGACGTTCTTCTTACGCGACCCGGCACTTCTCGACGATCAGTTGCGTGACGTAATCAAAACGGTGGCGGCCAACGTCGGAACGGCTCTCACGTTGCTCGACAGCCGGGAGCGAGGCCTTCTGCAGGCCGCGGCGCTTGAGTCCGCGGGCGACGCTATCGCCATCATCGACAAGCGGGGCATCATCACCTGGGCGAACCATGCGTTCGGGACTCTCACCGGGTACTCTGACGAGGAGTACGTCGGCATGCTCGTCAACGACCTCATGTCCGATGCCACGCCTGCCGCGGACTACGTCACCGCCTGGGCGGCCGCAGAGGCGGGCGAGACCTGGCAGGGCGAGACGGTCGGGTGTCGCAAGGACGGTTCGCGTTATTATGAGACTTTGAGCGTAGCCCGGGTTCTCGGGCGCGACGAGTCGGACCCCCGCTACATAATGGTGAAGCGCGACATCAGCGAAAGCCGCCAGCTTGAGCAGCTCAGAAGCGGTTTCGTTGCGAACGTCTCTCACGAATTGCGTACCCCGCTGACGAGTATCCTCGGGTTTGCGGATGTTCTCAGCCACCTGAAGCCGGAAGCGCTTCCGGAGCGGGCGCCGCAGGTGCTCGGAAAGATTCGCGAGAATGCTGGCCGCATGAAGCAGCTCGTCGAGGAGTTGCTTGAAGTGACCACCATGCAAGAAGAAGGTATTCGAATCTTGCGCCGGCGTGTCGACCTGGAACAGATCGTCCGCACGCATGCGGATCTGGTGCGCCGGGACTCGGACCATCCGCTCAATATCGACGTTCAGGGAGAGCTTCCGATGGTCATGTGCGACTCCGACCGCATCGGGCGAGTCGTTGAGAACCTCGTCGGCAATGCGGTGAAGTTCTCGCCGGACGGCGGACCAATCACCATCTTGCTGTCAGCGAACGATGATCAAGCGATCGTCGCGGTCCGTGACACCGGAGTCGGTATCGCCCCGGACGCGATTCCGCGGCTCTTTGACCGCTTCACGCAAGGTGATATGTCCTCGACACGGGCATTCGGCGGCGTCGGCATCGGGCTCTTTGTTGCTGATCAGATCATCCAGGCGCATGGCGGTACGATCCAGGTGGAGAGCATCGTTGGAAAGGGAACCACGTTCACCATTCATCTCCCGATTGACGAGGAGTAGCGCGCGGCATGCCCCGCACTTCGGGCCGCGCTGGCGCTCTTGTGATGATGTCGGTCTCCTGGTAAGGTCTCCTTGACCTTTAATCTCGGTCCCGTGAGGCCGGCAAGGAGCAAACGCATAGAGTCGTGCACCACGTCGCGCGACACCGCTGAGAGCCTTCTTGCCGTCTGCAAGAAGGTATTTTTTGTTCTCGGGACCGAAACAGCGTATGTGGAGGTGGAGTAGCGATGACGTATCGCGTGAAAGCCGAGGTGATGGACGCCGCGGCAATCGACCGGGCGCTCACCCGGATCGCCCACGAGGTTCTCGAGGCGAACAAGGGTGCAGCGAATCTCGCGCTCGTCGGTATCGTGACGCGCGGTGCTGTGGTGGCCGAACGGCTCGCAGAGCGGATCTACGACATCGAAGGCACAGAGGTTCCGGTCGGGACGCTCGATATCTCGTTCTACCGTGATGATCTTGCGACGCGCATGAACCCCGAAGTACACCGCACGGACATCCCGTTCGATGTCGAGGGCAAGGGCGTTGTGCTCGTCGACGATGTTCTCTACACCGGGCGCACGATTCGCGCCGCAATGGATGCGCTGATGGACTACGGTCGTCCGTGCTCGGTGCAACTCGCCGTGCTGGTGGACCGCGGTCACCGTGAGCTGCCGATCCGCGCCGACTACGTTGGCAAGAACGTCCCGACCTCGCGCCGTGAACGGGTGAAGTCGATGCTCGCCGAGACTGATGGCGAAGAAGGCGTCGTCATCCTTGCCGAGGACGGGGAGGGTGAGGCATAGATGCTCTCCTGCAAGCACATCATGACGGTGGACGACATGTCCACCGAGGACATCACGAAGATCCTCGACACGGCCGATTCCTTCACCGAGGTGAACGAGCGGCGCATCAAGAAACTGCCGACACTGCGCGGACGTACCGTCGTCAATCTCTTTCTCGAGCCGAGCACCCGGACGCGGATGAGTTTCGAGATCGCGGCCAAGCGCCTTTCGGCGGACGGAATCAACTTCACGGCGTCATCATCGGCGACGGTGAAGGGGGAGTCGCTTCGTGACACCGCTAAGACGCTCTCGGCTATGGCGTGCGACCTCGTCGTTGTGCGCCACAAGTACGCGGGCGCGCCGCAGATACTGACCGAGTGCATGGACGCGCACATCGTTAACGGCGGCGACGGCGTGCACGAGCACCCGACGCAGGCGCTCCTCGACCTGTTCACGATGCGTAGGACGCTCGGGAAGCTCGAGGGGCTGCGGGTCGGCATCGTCGGCGACATCTGTCACTCGCGTGTCGCTGGCTCGCTCGTGCCGGCGCTTCGCAAGGTCGGCGCTACGCCGGTCGTCATCGGGCCACCGACGCTCATGCCGGCCCGACCCGACGTCCTCGGCGCGGAGGTCATCTACTCGCTTGACGAGGCGCTGCCAACCCTCGACGTCGCGTACATGCTTCGTGTTCAGTTCGAACGCGCGGACGCGATGCCGATTCCGAGCAACCGCGAGTACGCGAAACTCTACGGGATGAACGCTGCCCGCCTCGCGGCTGCCAAGCCCGAGATGATCGTCATGCATCCCGGACCGATGAACCGGGGCGTGGAGATCTCATCCGACGTGGCCGATTCGCCCCGATGTGTCGTGCTCGATCAGGTCAACGCGGGCGTCGCCGTCCGCATGGCCGTAATGTTCCTTCTGCTGGGAGGTGAGGGCGGTGGCGCTGCTGCTTAAGAACGGCCGACTGGTCGATCCCGTGGTCGGTCTCGATGAGGTCGCCGACATCATCATCCGCGACGGTGTCATCGTCGAGATCGGGCACGATCTGAGTATCGCGAAGGGCGAGACCCTCGACATCAGCGAGAAGGTCGTGCTCCCAGGCCTCGTGGACGTGCACACGCACTTGCGCGAGCCCGGGCGCGAGGACAAAGAGACGGTTGCAAGCGGTACAGCCGCGGCCGCACACGGCGGCTTCACCGCTGTGTGCGCGATGCCGAACACCTCGCCGATCTGCGACAGCGGCTCGAAGGTGCGCTTCCTCGTGGAGCGAGCTGCCGAGGAGGGTCGTGTACGTGTCTACCCGATCGGTGCGATCACGAAAGGGCAGGAGGGCACCGCGCTTGCCGAGATCGGCGACATGGCCGCAGAAGGCGCAGTCGCGTTCTCGGACGATGGTCGCGGCATTCAGTCGGGCGGCATGACTCGAATCGCGATGGACTACCTGCGCGCGTTCGACAAGCCGCTCATCGCCCACTGCGAGGACGAATCACTCGTGGGACACGGCGTCGTGAACGAGGGCGTCATCTCGACACGCATGGGTATGCCGGGCTGGCCTTCGGCTGCCGAGGAGGTCATGGTCGCTCGCGACATCCGACTCGCGGAGCTCACCGGTGCCCGGTTGCACCTTGCGCACCTTTCGACGGCGGGTTCGGTCGCCCTCGTGCGCGAGGCGAAAGCTCGCGGCGTGAGTGTCACGTGCGAAGTCACCCCGCACCACCTGTTCCTCGATGAGGACGTCGTCATCGGGTACGATACGAACCTGAAGATGAACCCGCCGCTCAGGACCTCTGAGGACCGGGCGGCGCTCGTCGAAGCACTCCTCGACGGCACGGTGGACTGTATCGCTACCGATCATGCGCCGCATGCTGCCCACGAGAAGGAACTGGAGTTCGAGTTGGCACCTTTCGGCACGACCGGCCTGGAGACGGCGCTCTCGCTGGTGAACACGCACCTTGTGGCCACCGAGAAGCTCACGTGGGCCGATGTCGTGCGGGTCATGTGCCACGGCCCCCGGACGGCGCTGGGGCTCCCGGGAGTCCGCCTCGAGGCGGGCCAGGTCGCTGACATCACGATCGTCGATCCCGAGGCCCGCGTCGAAGTCACGCGTGAGTGGTTCGCGAGCAAGTCGCGCAACTCGGCGTTCCTCGGTCACAAGCTGCTCGGCAAGGCGAGCGAAGTCCTCGTCGGTGGCTACTTCGCGCTCAAGAACGGGAAGGTGGTCGCCCGGTGACTGAACGGCAGCCAGCGCTTCTCGCGCTTGAGGACGGCACTGTCTTTGGCGGCTTCTCGTGCGGCGCTGCCGGCGAGACAGCCGGTGAGGTCGTCTTCAACACGTCGATGGCGGGCTATCAGGAGGTCTTCACAGACCCCAGTTACGCTGGGCAGATCGTCACGATGACCTCGCCGCACATCGGCAACTATGGCGTGAACGCCGCCGACATGGAGTCGCGCGGCGTCTTCGCCTCGGGCTTCGTCGTCCGTGAGCTCTCGGAAGTCGCTTCGAACTGGCGTTCCGAGGAGACCCTCGGCGCGTTCTTGCAGCGGCTCGGCGTGGTTGCGATCGACGGCGTTGATACGCGTCGCCTCACACGGCACATTCGCGAGGCGGGAGCGATGCGCGCGGTGCTCTCCACGCTCGACCTGGACCCCGCGTCGCTCGTCGAGAAGGCGAAGGCGTCTGTCGGCCTCGTTGGTCGCGATCTTGTCGCAGAAGTCGCCGTACGCGAGCGCTACACCTGGGGTGGCGAGGCGCCTCCGGAATGCGAGATCCCCGTCGACACAGGTATTCTGCCGGCATCGCCGCGATTTCGCGTTGTCGCGTTCGACTCGGGCGTGAAGTACAACATCCTGCGCCGCCTCTCCGAGGAGGGCTGCGAAGTCATCGTCGTCCCTCCGACGACGAGCGCCGCCGAGGCTCTCGCGCTGAAGCCGGACGGCGTGTTCTTCGCGAACGGCCCCGGCGATCCGTCGGCCGTCACGTATCTGTACGAGACGCTCCGGGAGCTTCTCGGCACGGTGCCGGTCTTTGGGATCTGCCTCGGCCATCAGATGTTATCCCTTGCGCTTGGCTGCGAGACGTACAAGCTCAAGTACGGCCACCGTGGCGGCAACCAGCCCGTGAAGAACCTGCTCACCGGTCGCGTTGAGATCACGAGCCAGAACCACGGCTTCTGCGTGGACTTCGGCAGCATCGGCACCCTGGATGTGGCGCGTTCCGGCGGGTTGGATCTGGACCCGGCCGACCTTGGCGCATGGGTGCGGGCGGGTGTGGCGCCGGTGCTGCGCTCTGAGCGTTTCGGGGCAGTGCAGCTCACGCACGTCAACCTCAACGATATGACCGTGGAGGGCATCCGCGCGCTCGATCAGCGGGCCTTCTCGGTCCAGTACCACCCGGAGGCCGCTCCCGGTCCTCACGATGCGCGCTACCTCTTTGGCGCGTTCATGCGGCTCATGGAAGGGCACGACGACGTGTTTGCCGGACCGGAAAAGGAGTAGCGATGCTGCGTACGGTCATGCTGCCAACCGACTTCTCCGAGGAGAGCGAAAGCATTCTCGGATTCGCGAAGGGCCTTCCTGCGCTGGGAGTGAAGGTGGTGGTCCTTCTCCACGTCGTCGAGGCGTCCGGTCTTGAGGGACCGATCATCGCGTCACGGGTGGACGATGCGTGTGACCGTTTGCGCGGTGTTGCCGCTGCGCTCGAAGAGGCCGGCCTCAGCGTCGAGGTTCGTGTGCCGACCGGCGATCCGTTCGATACCATCGTCGGGCTTGCGAGCGAGATGGGCGTCGACGCTATCGTGTGCGGCTCGCATGCGAAGGGGCTCATGACGCAGCTTGTAGCTGGTTCGGTTTCCGAGCGCCTCCTTCGTGACGCGCCCGTGCCGATGCTGCTTGTTCGCTTCGACCTTCTCAAGAACCAGTCCAACCCCACGACGCTTCTCAAGCGCTTCGGCGAGAAGGTCCTCATGCCGACGGACTTCTCGCTGTCGGCATCCCACGCGTTCACGACGGCTATGGAGCTGCCGAAGGGGCTTATCAAGACGCTCTATCTCATGCACGTGGTCGATGCCGGTCTGACCGGCGAGAAGCTGCGCAAGACCGAGGAAGGCGCCGAGTTCCACCTGCGCAATCTGCAGGCGATGGCGCAGCAGCAGGGAATCGCGACGAGCATCGTGATCAGCCGCGGTGAGCCGCAGCGGGCGATTCTCGAGGAACTCGACGAACGCCGTGCGACGGCTGTCATCACCGGTACGCGCGGTCGCAATGCTGTTCAGGAGGCGCTCATGGGGAGCGTCTCGATGACGCTGCTCAAGCAGGCGTCGTGCCCCGTCATGATCGTGCCGTAAGGAGCCGAATGCCGCGCAGAGACGACATCAAGAAGATCCTCCTCATCGGGAGCGGGCCGATCGTGATCGGCCAGGCGTGCGAGTTCGATTACTCGGGCGCACAGGCCTGTAAGGTGCTGCGCGAGGACGGCTACGAAGTCGTTCTCGTGAACAGCAACCCCGCCACGATCATGACCGACCCCGAGTTCGCGCACCGCACCTACGTCGAGCCGGTGACGCCAGCCTTCGTCGAGAAGGTCATCGCCAAGGAGCGTCCCGACGCGCTGCTGCCGACCCTCGGCGGTCAGACCGGCCTCAACTGCGCAGTTGCGCTCGCCGAGTCCGGTGTTCTCGAGCGCTACGGTGTAGAGCTCATCGGCGCCAAGCTTGACGTCATCAAGAAGGGCGAGGATCGGAAGCTGTTCGCCGAGGCGATGGCAAGGATCGGGCTGGACACGCCTAAGGGCGGCTACGCGTATTGCGTGCAGGACGCCGAGGAGATCCTCGCGACAGTCGGCTTCCCGACGATTATCCGGCCGAGCTTCACGATGGGGGGCGCGGGCGGCGGCATCGCATACAACATCGACGAGCTGCGTGACATCGTCATCCACGGCCTTGCACTTTCACCGATTGGCGAACTCCTCATCGAGCAGAGCGTCATCGGCTGGAAAGAGTACGAGATGGAGGTCATGCGCGACGTCAACGACAACTGCGTCATCGTGTGCTCCATCGAGAACTTCGACGCAATGGGCGTGCACACGGGAGACAGCATCACCGTTGCGCCTGCGCAGACGCTTACCGACCGCGAGTACCAGACGATGCGGGACGCGTCGATCGCCATCATGCGCGAGATCGGCGTCGAGACCGGTGGCAGTAACGTGCAGTTCGCCGTGAACCCCGCCGACGGCCGCCTCGTCGTCATCGAGATGAATCCGCGCGTGTCGCGCTCCTCGGCACTCGCGAGTAAAGCGACCGGCTTCCCGATCGCGAAGTTCGCGGCAAAGCTCGCAGTCGGCTACACGCTCGACGAGATTCCCAACGACATCACGCGGATGACGCCGGCATGCTTCGAGCCGAGTATCGACTACACCGTCGTGAAGGTGCCGCGCTGGGCGTTCGAGAAGTTCAAGGGTACCGACGAGACGCTCACGACGCGGATGAAGTCCGTCGGCGAGGCGATGGCGATCGGTCGTACGTTCACCGAGGCGCTCGGCAAGGCATTCCGCTCGCTGGAGACCGGCCGCGCAGGACTTGGCGCTGACGGCAAGGATGTCTTTGACGAGGATCACTTCGACCGCATGCTTGCCGTGCCAAACGAGCAGCGCCCGTACTACATCGCCGAGGCGCTCAGGCGCGGTCGCGATGTCGCCGATATCGTCTCGCTCACCAAGATCGACCCGTGGTTCATCGACCAGATTCGACGCATGGTCGAGGTCGAGCAGAGTATCAAGGGGCGACCGCTCGAATCGCTTACCGCCCCTGAGCTGCTCAAAGCCAAGCGCTTCGGGCTTTCAGATGTGCAGATCGCGTACCTTACATCGTCAGATGAGGGTTCCGTTCGGGCGAGAAGGCTCGACCTCGGGTTGAAGCCCACATTCAAGTCGGTAGACACCTGCGCAGCCGAGTTTGCGGCGTCCACGCCGTACTACTACAAGACGTACGAGGAGGAAGACGAGGTCGCCCCCTCAGATCGTCAGAAGATCATGATCCTCGGCGCCGGTCCCAATCGCATCGGGCAGGGTATCGAGTTCGACTACTGTTGCGTGCATGCCGCCTACGCGCTCTCGGAGATGGGCTTCGAGACCATCATGGTGAACTGCAACCCGGAGACGGTCTCGACCGACTATGACACGTCCGATCGCCTCTACTTCGAGCCGCTTACCTTCGAAGACGTCATGGATATCGTGGAAGTTGAGCGCCCGATGGGCGTGCTGGTGACCTTCGGTGGCCAGACGCCGCTCAAACTCGCGGGTCGGCTCGAAGCCGCAGGAGTGCCGATCCTCGGCACGAAGCCCGAGGCGATCGACCTCGCCGAGGACCGCCAGCGCTTCTCGGAGGTGCTCGATCGACTCGGTATCGCCTACCCGGCAGCCGGGACTGCTCGCACGCTCGATGAGGCCGTCGAAGTCGCGCGTCGCATCGGGTTCCCGCTGCTCGTCCGCCCGAGCTATGTGCTCGGCGGCCGCGGCATGGTTATCGCGTACTCCGAGGAGTATCTGCTGCGCTACGTCGAGCAGGCGACCCTCGTGAGCCCCGATCACCCCGTGCTGCTCGACCGCTTCCTCGAGGGCGCTATCGAGGTCGACGTTGATGCTGTCTGTGACGGCGAGCGCGTGTACATCGGCGGCGTCATGGAGCACATCGAGGAGGCCGGCATCCACTCCGGCGACTCGGCCTGTTGTATCCCGCCGTTCTCGCTTGGCGAGGAGACGATCCGCGAGATTCGCGAGCACGCGAAGAACCTTGCGCTCGAACTCGGCGTGCGCGGGCTCATGAACGTGCAGTTCGCGGTGAAGGACGAGTGCGTGTACGTCCTCGAGGTGAATCCGCGCGCAAGCCGCACCGTGCCGTTTGTGAGCAAAGCGACCGGCATTCCGCTCGCGAAGGTCGCCGCCCGCGTCATGGCCGGTCAGCCTCTCTCGGAGATGAACCTGCCGTCGGAGGATCGCGAGCTGGGGCGCTACTGCGTCAAGGAAGCGGTCATGCCGTTCGGGCGCTTCCCGGGCACGGACTCGATCCTCGGTCCCGAGATGAAGTCGACCGGTGAGGTCATGGGCGTCGCACCCGACTTTCCCTCGGCGTATGCGAAGTCGCAGCTTGCGATCGACTACTCGCTCCCTGATGGCGGCACCGCGTTCATATCGGTGTGCGACCGGGATAAGCGCGCCGTCGTTCCCGTGGCGCGTCATCTCCACCAGCTCGGGTTCCGCATCCTTTCGACACGCGGCACGGCACGCTCGTTCCGCGCGGCTGGGATCCCCGTCGACGAGGTGCAGAAGGTTCACGAGGGGCGTCCGAACATAGTGGACGCGCTCAAGAACGGCGAGGTTCAGCTCGTCATCAACACGCCCTTCGGACGCGAGACCCGCTCCGACGGCTACCACATCCGTACCGCTGCGGTGCAGCACGGCGTCAGCAACATCACGACGCTCGCGGCCGCGCAGGCAAGCGTGCAGGCGATCGAGGCGATGATGCAGGGCCGTCTCGAGGTCATCGCGCTCCAGGACATGAACGGCGACCTGGCGTGAGCATGGACGCCTCCACGGAGCGCAAGCTTCTCGAGCATGCGCGCGTTGTGAGCAACGAGCGTGTCGCCGAGGGCGTTGGCCTCATCGTGCTCGAGTCGCCACGTGTGGCGCATGCGGTGAAGCCCGGGCAGTTCGTGCACCTGCGCATCGAGCAGGGCGCATCGTTCCTCCTGCGTCGTCCGTTCTCCATCCACCGGGTCGTTGGTGACCGGCTCCAAATCCTCTACCAGGTGCTTGGCGAGGGTACGCGTGCGCTTGCAGGCAAAGAGCGTGGTGCCGAGATGGATCTCATCGGGCCGCTTGGCACCGGTTGGTTCGTGCCGGAGGGTACCGCCCATGCACTGCTCGTCGCGGGCGGACTCGGTGCGGCGCCACTCGGGATGCTTGTAGAAGCGCTCGCGCTTCGCGGCATTGCGGTCACGGTTGCACAGGGGGCCCCGACGACAGAACGTCTCGTTGCGCGGGAGCTCTTCGAGGCCACCGCACGGCGCGTCGAGATCTCGACCGATGATGGCTCGGCAGGGGAGCGCGGCTTCGTGACCGCGCTTGTCGAACGACTCATCGCAGCCGATCGTCCGGATGTCGTGTACGTCTGTGGGCCGGAAGCGATGACCCGAATCGTCGCCAGGCAGGCACTGGCAGCGGGTGTGGCATGCCAGGTGTCGCTCGAGCGCCTTATGGCGTGCGGTATCGGGGCGTGCCTGTCGTGCGTCGTAGCAACCGTAGACGGCCAGAAGCGCGCATGCGTGGACGGACCGGCATTCGATGCGGCAGATGTCCTCTGGGATGCCTCCGAGATACCGCCGAAACACTAGGGGACCGAGACATGACCATCGAGGGTTCAGACATAAACGTCGACATGAGGGTCAGGCTTGGCACCCTCGAGTTTCGCAATCCGGTGGTCACCGCATCGGGTACGTTCGCATCCGGTCGTGAGTATGCCGACTTCGTGGACCTTTCGCGCCTCGGAGCGGTGGTCACCAAGGGCGTCTCGCTTAATGCGTGGCCTGGCAATCCAAGTCCGCGCATCGCTGAGACGGCGAGCGGGATGCTCAACTCCATCGGCCTTCAGAATCCCGGCGTCGAAGCCTTCTGCGAGAAGGACCTGCCGTGGCTGGCGCAGTACGATGTGCCGGTCATCGTGAACGTCTCGGGTCACAGCGTCGCCGAGTATGTGGCGGTTGCGGCGCGCCTGGAACAGGATCTGACCGTGGACGCGCTCGAGGTGAACATTTCATGCCCGAACGTCGACGAGGGCGGCATGGCGTTCGGCACGACGTGCGTGGCGGCTGCCGAGGTGACGCGAGCCGTTCGCGCGGTCACCGTGAAGCCGCTCATCGTGAAGCTGAGTCCGAACGTCACCGACATCACCGAGATCGCCCGCGCTGTCGAAGCTGAAGGCGCCGACGCGGTGAGCCTTATCAACACGCTTCTCGGCATGGCCATCGATACCGATACCTGGCGCCCCAAGCTTGCGCGCGGGGTGGGTGGCCTCTCGGGACCTGCGATCAAGCCGGTGGCCGTCCGCATGGTGTGGCAGGTTGCGAGCGCTGTCTCCATCCCGATCATCGGAATGGGCGGTATCATGACTGCCGAGGATGCGGTGGAGTTCATGCTGGCCGGGGCGTCCGCAGTTGCCGTCGGTACGGGCAACTTCGTCGATCCGACGACCACGATGCGGGTCGTTGATGGGCTTGAAGCGTATTGTCGCGGCCGTGGGATCTCGGCCGTGAAGGACCTTATCGGCGCCGTGAAGTTCTAGGGGGGAGCCGTCGATGACCGACCAGCAGTCGCCATCGCCAGAGGGGCATGCAAACGCGCCAGTACCCGTGCCGCTGCCGATCCACACCGAGAAGGCATCTGGTGGCGGTCGGAAGCGGTGGCCGTGGGTCGTTGGTGCGCTCATTCTCGTCATGCTCATCGGGGGATGCGTCGCCGCACTCTGGGTCTTTGACGATGCGATCACGGGTTTCACGGATTCCGTGGTTAATGGTCCCGATTACATCCAGCCGGAAGGCGGCTCCGCCGGAACTGACGGGGTGGCGTGGGCCGGAGACGGTGCGTATGCCGTCATCCAGTACCACCGGGAGTACCAGTATCCGTCGGTCACGGTGTGGGATCGCAAGACCGGAACCGTACGCTCGCTCGATGGCTATCGGGTGCTGTTCGTGGAGCAGTTCGCTCCGGTGGTGTGGATGGAACCGACGACGGACGAGCAAGTCGATGATGCGAATTCCATGGATGGTCTCGGCGACGCGCTCGACCACAAACCGGCCCGCCTCGTGGCGTGGAAACTGGATGACGGATCCAGCCCGACTGACAACGTGTCATCAAAGTGGCGCGCATGGCCGGGTCCGGCCGACTCGGTCGCGTACCTGGAGATCAACCCGCTCAAGGGTGCTGCCCCGTCCGCGGTGCTCTTCAACAACAAGGCGTCAAAGGGCGAAGGCGTCAAGGCCGTGCTCCCGAGTTCGATGGGCACGTTCATTCCGGTGGGATGGTCGCCCTCGGGCAAGTTCTTTGCCATCGAGGAGCTTGTTGACGAGAAGACCCTCTTGGACAGCCCGACCGCAAAGACGTCGGCGGCCGACCAGGGCACTCGCCGAAACGTGGTGGTGCTCGACGTGACGACAGGTAAAGTTTCCGCAACGGGGACGATGTCTTCGGCCACGGGAATCGCGCCAGCTGCGCTCTGGGCCGGGACGTCAGACAGACTCTTCTGGCCTGATCTTCGAGACCCCTCAACCGAGCCTGGTTCCGTCGGGATTCGTTCAATGAGTGCGACCGGCACCGAGGGCGATGCGTTCGCGGAATTCGGGTGGACGTCGCCGTCAGAGTTTGATGGCGTCTACAGCGCGTCTTCGCTTGGATGGGACCCCGCTGGTCCGCTGTTTGCCGTCGATGGCGACATCTGGCAGATCACGGCGAGTGGCCCGAAGCAGCTTGGTTCCTTTGGTCCGCAGATGGGTGCCTGGCATCCCGCAGCGGGCATGCTCGGCGTCACGACCGAGTATTCCGACCCGGATCCCGACCCGACCGAGTGGCCGGAAGCGCAGGTCACCGATATTCATGGCGGCGATCGTAAGATCATCTGGAAGGGTCCCGTCAAGACACTTGACGCTCAGTAGGCCCGGACGACAGAGAGGAACCACTGTGCGTGAACGCATCATCGTAGCCCTTGACCTACCTGACGCTGCCTCGGCGCTCGATATGGCCAAGACCCTTCAGGGACGCGTGACGTGGGTCAAGGTCGGCATGACGCTCTTCTATGCCGAGGGTCCACAGGTCGTTCGCGACCTGCGTGCGCTTGGCTTCAAGGTCTTTGTCGATCTCAAGCTCAACGACATCCCGCACCAGGTTCGCGGCGCGTGTCGCATCCTCGTACGTCAGGGCGCCGATATGATCACCGTGCATGCCTCAGGCGGACGCGCGATGCTTGAGGCGGCGGCCGATGAGGTTGCCGCCGCCGCTACGAAGTTCCGCGTGCCGAAGCCTGCGCTCGTGGCGGTCACGGTGCTCACGAGTCTCGACGATGCGGCGCTTGCCGAGCTCGGGTGCGAGCGGACGGCTGCCGAGCAGGTTGCCGCGCTCGCGACACTCGCCCGTGATGCGGGCTGCGACGGTGTCGTGTGCTCGCCTGAGGAGGCTGCCGCGATGCGGGAACTTCTCGGCGATGAGGCATACGTTGTGACGCCGGGCGTTCGTCCGAGTTGGGCGGAGGCGGGCGATCAGGCACGTGTCGCAACACCGGCTGACGCGATTGAAGCGGGTGCATCGCACCTTGTCATCGGTAGGCCCATCACCGGCGCCGCGAACCCGGTCGACGCCGTTCGAAGAATCGTAGAAGGGGAGTAGCCGATGACCGCGCTGACCGAACCCGAAGTCCTGCAAGCGCTCAAGGATGCGGACGCTGTACTCTCCGGACACTTTCAGCTGACCAGCGGGCGACACTCGGACACCTACGTGCAATGCGCCCGGATTCTCGAGGATCCGACGCTGACGACGCGTCTTGCGGCGGCCATGGTCGCACGACTCGGTGAACGGCAGTTCGACCTTGTGGCAGCGCCAGCGGTCGGTGGCATCATCATCGGATTCGCTGTCGCCCAGGCGCTCGACGTCAAGTTCATCTTCACTGAGCGGCAGGGTGGCGCCATGGTGCTCCGCCGGGGCTTCGAGATTCCCGCGGGTGCGAGTGTTCTTGTCGTAGAAGACGTGGTCACGACAGGTGGATCGGTCGCCGAGGTCATCAATCTCGTTGTCGAGGCGGGAGGCGTCCCGACGGTCGTCACCTCGATCATCGATCGCGGCGGTCCAAAAGCCTTCGAGCTAGAGCTCGTTCCTCTGCTTCAACTTCAGGTTGAGTCTTGGGAGCCTGAATCATGCGGTCTCTGTGCCGCAGATGTGCCGCTCTACTCACCGGGGAGTCGGCGACTTTCTTCCTGAGGCTTGGCATCATGGCAGGTCAGGGGTAGTATCTTCGGTGCTGCCCCATGTCTTCGCGACGTGCGTGGCGACGCGAGGGTGCGAAGATGCGCATGAACCGGGTGCGGGGAACGAGGAGGAATCATGGCTCTGCCGAATCTGTCCGAGGCCGATCGCAAGGCTGCGCTGAAGAAGGCTGCTGAGGCGCGCCAGAAGCGTGCCGCGCTTCGTCATGAGATCAAGGCCGGCAGAATGACGTTTGCTGCTGTCATGAAGAAATCCGACGATCCTATCGTCGCTCGCATGAAGGTTGCCACGCTGCTCGAAAGCCTGCCGGGCTACGGCAAGGCCAAAGCCGCGAAGGCGATGGAAGAACTTGAGATCTCTGCGAGCCGACGCGTGCAGGGCCTCGGTGCCCGCCAGCGTGAGATGCTCATGCAGCGTCTGGGCTAGGCCCGTTGCCCAACCGGATGCGCACAGGAAACCTCATCATCATCTCCGGGCCTTCGGGCGCGGGAAAAGGGACACTGGTCGATCGACTCATCACCAGGGTCCCTGATGTTTGGGTGTCCGTCTCCGCAACGACGCGACCTCCGCGACCCGGTGAGATCGACGGCAAGGATTACGTGTTCCTCTCGGATGAGGAATTCATGCGCCGGGTACTCGCCGACGAGTTTCTTGAATGGGCGAAGGTCCATGGCAAGCGGTACGGGACGTTGCGCTCGACCGTCGAACAGAAGATCGCCGAGGGTCGACAGGTCGTTCTAGAGATCGATCCTCAGGGCGCTGCTCAGGTGAAGACGCTCATGCCCGAAGCGGTGCTCGTGTTCATCCTTGCGCCTTCGATGGCGGAGCTGGAGCGTCGGATCAGAAGCCGGGGAGCGGAGACTGACGAGCAGGTCGCGACCCGTTTAGCGACTGCCGTCCGCGAGCTGGAACTTGTGGATACCTATGATTTTGTGGTAGAAAACGAAGACGTGTCCCGCGCTACCGATCAGCTTGCGGGCATTCTCGAATCCCTCAGCGGTAAGGAATCCTGATGGTCATCAAGCCCGATATCGACCTGTTGCTGTCCAAGGTCGACTCAAAGTACACCCTGTGCATCGTCTCCGCCCGCCGTGCCCGCCAGATCAACGGCATGGTTCACGGCGTTCGCGATCAGGCGCTGCTCACCATGCAGGCCTCGCAGATCGCCTCGATCACAAGCACGAAGCCGCTCACCCTTGCGATGGAAGAGATCGCAAGCGGCGACATCGGCTACGAGCGCACCGCCGAATCGTACAAGTAGCACGACCTCAGGGTCGCGCATGAGGGTGCCCCGTCGCCGAGGCCGGCAGCGGGGCACACGCATCTTCGGGGGTCGTCAATGTTCGAGCGTGCGATACTCGTCCACTTCAACGAGATCGGCCTCAAGGGTCGCAATCGTGGTCGCTTTGAGCGCCAGCTGCGTGACAACATCGTCGCGGCCGTCGGTCACCTTGCCCCGCGCGGCGTCGAGAAGGTCGCGAGCCGACTGCTCGTGCCGGTCCACGAGTCATCCGCCGAGGCAGTCCTTTCGTGTGTCTCCAAGACGCCCGGTGTGAGTTCGGCGTCGCTGGCGTTCATCACATCACGTGATCCTGCCGAGATGGAGCGCGCGGCCGTGCTCGCGGTTCGCGAGGCGGGCCCGCATGCCCGCACGTTCGCCATCGCAGCGCGTCGTTCCTCGACCGATCACCCCGAGCCGAGCCTCGAGATGAACCGCCGCATCGGTGCTGTCGTTCAGGCCGAGACGGGACTTGGCGTGAACCTCACGCGACCGGACGTGACCTGCACTGTCGAGGTGGTCCAGGGTGAGGTCTACGTGTACGCGCGGAGTGTCGCGGGGCCGGGCGGGCTGCCGGTCGGCACCTCCGGTAAGGTCGTGTCGCTCCTTTCGGCGGGCATCGACTCGCCGGTTGCTACGTGGCGCATCATCCGGCGAGGTGCGGTCACCGTCGGCCTGCACTTCTCGGGTCGCCCCCAGACTGACAGCGTCTCGGAGCGTGTCGCTGCGGAACTCGCGGGCGTGCTCGCACAGGGGGGCGGGTTCGCGCGGCTGTACGTCGTGCCCTTCGGCGACCTGCAGCGCGAGATCTCGCTTGCCGCGCCGCCAGATATTCGTATTCTGCTCTACCGTCGACTCATGATTCGCATCGCCGAGGCGCTCGCCGCCGAGGAACGTGCGATGGGACTTGTGACCGGCGAGAACCTCGGTCAGGTCGCCTCGCAGACGCTCGATAACATCGCAGCCGTTGATGCGACAGCGACGCTTCCGGTCCTGCGTCCGCTGATCGGCCACGACAAGAACGAGATCATCATCGAGGCGCGTGCGATCGGCACGTATGAGCTGTCGATCCAGCCGCACTCTGACTGCTGCACGCTGTTCATACCGAGGACTCCCGAGACCCATGCGACCGCCGCACAGCTCGACAAAGGCGAGGTGGATCTCGAGATTCCCCGCATGGTCGCCGATGCGATGGATTCGCTCACATGGATCGACTTCCCATGTCACGCATACCGCGCGCCGAAGCGCTTTCCGGTACAGATGCCGGAGGCCTCATGACGATGCGGATCCTCGTCCTGGAGCCGTATTACGGCGGCTCGCACCGCGCGGTCCTGGACGCGCTTCTGCCGGTGCTTGGCATGGAGCACGACCTGCTGACGCTGCCGCCTCGCAAGTGGAAGTGGCGCATGCGCGGCGCCGCGATCACCATGGCCGAAGAGGTGCGTGCACGTTACGAGGCAGGCGCGCGCTGGGACCTCATCTTCGCGAGCACGTTCCTTAACCTTGCGGAGTTCAAAGGGCTGGCGGGCGCGGCGGTCGCTGGCGTTCCGGCGATCGTGTACTTCCACGAGAACCAGCTCGTCTATCCGGTAAGGCACACCGCCGAGTGGGACCTCCAGTTTCCGCTCACAAACATCACCAGCGCGCTTGCGGCCGATCGCTGCCTCTTCAACACGCGATGGAACCTCGAGCAGTTCTGCGAGGAGATCCCCGGCTTCCTGAAGCAGTTCCCCGATCACCATCCGCTTGGCGTCGCCGAACGAATTGCCGCGAAGTCGCAGGTCCTGGCCCCGCCGTTCGACGCCGCGCCGTTCGAGGTGACGCCGACGCGCGGTACGCGACCGCGGATCGTGTGGCCGCACCGCTGGGAGCACGACAAGGATCCGGAAGCGTTCTTCGCAGCAGTAAGCGTGCTTGCCGAGGAGGGACTCGACTTCGAGGTCGCAGTAGCCGGACAGTCCTTCCGCGAGACCGAGGCCGGGATGGCCCGGGCCGCTGCCGTGCTGGGTGACCGACTCGTACACCTCGGCGAGCCGGAGGGGAGGGGAGCGTACGCCGCGTTGCTCGCTAGCGCGGACATCGCGGTTTCGACGGCCACGAATGAGTTCTTCGGGTTGGCGATGATCGAGGCGTGCTACGCGGGATGCTACCCGCTCGTGCCGGATCGTCTGGCATATCCCGAGATCTACCCGCAGGAGTATCGCTACCAGGGGCACGATGGCCTCGTCGCGCGCCTGCGCGTGCTCGTGCTCGAGCGTCCCGCACCCGGAGCCGCGCGCGCGATCGCGGAGCAGTTCACGATCGACCGGGTCGGCCCGGAGTATCGCGATCTCTTCGAGCGGATGGCTTCAGGAGCCTAGCAGCGCCTGCTCGAGCGTCACGAAGTTCTCCTCATCAGAATTGACCAAAACGCTACCTTGCAACGCAAACTAGCGTGTGATACAAGGTAGTAGGTGATACACACATGTGATCCGGATGGAGTGACTCCGTGGCCGAGAACGACACACGAACGTCGCAGTTCCGTAAGGGCGCCGTCGAGCTAGCGATTCTCGCATTGCTCGACGGGGGCGAGCTTTACGGCGCCGAGATCGTCGAGCGGCTGTCAGTGCTGCCCGGAATCGCTGTGACATCGGGAACGGTCTACCCGCTGCTGAGCCGCCTGAACAAGGCGGGACTCGTCGACACGGTATGGCGCGAGTCGCCGGTCGGTCCGCCGCGGAAGTACTACCGGCTCTCGAGCGCCGGTCGGAGCGATCTCGATGGAATGGCAGCGTCGTGGCGGGGCCTCTCGGCGGCGATCGACTCGCTGCTTGAAGGAGGCGGTTCGCGTGGCTGAGAGTATCGAGGTACGCGAATATCTCGCCGCTGTGCGTGCCGCGTTGACAGGTGTACCCGGCCGCGACCGCGACGAGGCGATCGCCGAGCTTGACGCCACGATACGCGCAGAGGTCGAAACACGCGGCGGGGACTCCGCTGCCGTGCAAGCGACGCTTGCAGGCTTCGGTTCACCGGACGAGTACGCGCGTGCTCTGCGAGACGCGCTCGTTGGCGAAGCTGACGCGATCGAGCCGCAGGGGCGCTTCCTGGGGATGCCGTACGAGTTCCGCGCGCCGACCGCCACCAGCATTCGTGAACGCATGTGGAATCCGTCTGATCCGAGGATCGCGATGCCGAGACTGTTCGGTCTTGGCTGGACGGTCAACTTCGGTGCCCTTGCCGTGCGTCTCGGACTCATGCGTCCGGATGACATCGAGGCGCGTCCGTTCGGGAACCTGTCGGCTCGCGCGGTCGGAGCGGCGGTCGCCGTTCCGGTGGCAACAGGCATCGCGGCTCTCGTGATCACGGGTGCCTTCTGGAGTCGGTTACCGGCCGAGGTTCCCATCCACTTCAGCGGTGCCGGAGTGGCCGACGATTGGGCACCTAAGGCAGTCGCACTTGGCGCACTCCTGGCGATAGCTGCGGGGCTTCCCGTCGTGATACTCGCATGGCACGCACTCAGGCGTGCGTCGCGTGCGGTGATCGCAATCACGAGCGTTGTGCTCGGGTTTTTGAGCGTGCTCGCCGCGGTGATTCTCGGCTACACGATCGCCAACGCGGTCTACGGCGTCGAGGGATGGTGGATCGGCGCGCTCATCGTCGGAAGCCTCGCCGTGCCCGGGGTGATGTTGTACCTGCTGGCGCGTGCCAGCCTGAAGGCGGAATGGCGCGCGACGGCGGAGTCGCGCGGAGCGACTGAAGGAGAAGATGCGCGATGACCAATCTCAGTGCTTTGAGCGATATGCCGACCTGGGCGCTCGTGGCCGTCGTCATGTACGGCGTCTTCCAGATCGGATTCGAGATCTACGCGCTTATCGAGATGTTCAAGACGCCGGAAGACCGCCTTGTCTTCGGTAAGCGGTGGCCGTGGGTGCTCATCATCCTGTTCATCAACCTCGTCGGAGCGATCGCGTTCTTGGTTGCGGGTCGGAAGCCGGTTATCGCAGCCGACCAGCCCGGCGCGCAATCGCTGCCGGATGTGAATCGGGCCCGACGAGCAACCGACGTGCTCTACGGCGGCAAGGACGGCGAGTAAGGTGAGCGTTGAGGCACCAGCCATCGAACTCCGCGGACTCAGGAAGACGTACGGAACCGCACACGCGCTCGATGGGGTCGACCTGTCAGTCCCCGCAGGTTCCGTCTTCGGCTTCCTCGGCCCAAACGGGGCCGGTAAGACCACGACGCTCCGTATCCTGACCGGCCTCGCCAGGGCGACTGCCGGCGAGGCGCGCGTGTTCGGGGTCGATGTGGCAGACGCCGGTAACGACGTCCGGGCGCGCATCGGCTTCCTGCCCGACGTACCGGGCTTCTATGACTGGATGACCGCCCGGGAGTTCCTGCGATTCGCCGGATCGCTCTTCGGTGTGACCGGTGCCACGCTTGATGAACGCGTCGAAGCGTTGCTCGACCTCGCCGGTCTCACCGGCGTGACGACGAAGGTCGGTGGCTACTCTCGTGGTATGAAGCAGCGGCTCGGAGTGGCGCAGGCGCTCATCAACGCCCCGTCGCTTCTCATGCTCGACGAACCGACGTCGGCGCTTGACCCCATCGGGCGCAAGGATGTCCTCGACATGATCGTCTCGCTTGCGGGCAAGACGACCGTCTTCTTCTCGACGCACATCCTGTCCGACGTCGAGCGCGTATGCGACCAGGTTGCGATACTCGACAGCGGACGTGTGGTCGTGCAGGCACCGATCGACGACCTGAAGGCGCGCTACGGCGCACAGAAGATGGTCGTCGAAGTGACCGGTGGCGCCGACGACCTCGAGCAGCGCTTCGCGCGCGAGCCGTGGGCGAGCGCGGTCGCGCGCGAGAACCACACGCTCACCATCACGGTCGTCGACGTTGACGCGGCGCGGCATGCGATCCCGACCGCGGTCGCGGGGCAGGGTGTCGGACTCGTACGGCTCGAGGGCGGGGAAGTCTCGCTCGAGGACGTCTTCGTGGAACTTGTGGGAGGTGAGCGCTGATGCGTGGCTTCGGCGCGTTTCTCGGCAAGGAGCTCCGTGAGATCGTGCGCACCTGGCGAATCTGGGTGTTGCCCGGCATCGTTCTCTTCTTCGCGCTCACCGGCCCGCCGCTGGCAAAGGTGACACCGGAACTTATGAAGTCGTTCGTCGCCTCGCAGCCGGGCGTCGTGTTCCAGCTTCCGGAGCCGACCTACATCGACGCCTACGCGGCGTGGATCAAGAACCTCTCGCAGATGATGGTGTTCGCGGTGATCATCATCTTCGGCGGTCTTGTGACCTCCGAGACGAAGAGCGGGACTGCCGTCCTGGTGCTCACGAAGCCGCTATCCCGACCCGCGTTCGTTCTCGCCAAATTCTCCGGCGCGCTCATCTTGCTCATCGGCAGCATCGCCGCCGGAGTCCTTGCCACGTGGGCAGTCACGAAGGTGACGTTCGGTGTCGCCCCAATCCGCTTGCTGGTGGAAACCACCGGTACCTGGCTTGCATTCGGCGTGCTGCTCCTGGGAGTCATGACGCTCGTGTCCGCCTGGCAGAGCTCGCAGGCGGGGGCCGCGGGTCTTGGGATCGGCGTCTGGTTCGTCCTCACGTTGTTGACGCTCTGGGAACCGGCGGTGCACTACTCGCCAGCCGGTCTCGCAGGTGCGGCAAACGCGGTTCTCGCCAGGACTGGAGCGGACCTCATGTGGCCGCTCGTGACTGGTGCGGTGATGGTCGGCGTGTGTGTCGCCGCGGCTGTCGGCGTGTTCTCACGTCGGGAGTTGTGACGAGCTCACGACGAGCGACCGTCAGAACGTGGTGGTCCCTAGAGGTACGTCAGCGCGAGGTCGTCAAGCGTGACGTGATCGGCCTCGACGGCGCTGATGGCGTTCCACACTCCGCGGAGCCGCTCGTTCGTGGCTCGCGCCGCAAAGCTCGCGTAGAGTGCGGTCGCGCGGTTCTCACGTTTGAGTGACTCGGCGATGTCGGTCGCCCATGTGCCGGTGGTCTCGGCCGGGGAGAGAAGGTCAGCAGGTTTACCTACTTTGAGGAGCTTACAGAATACCGAGCAATGCTCGGCCTCGACCTGAGCCAGACGCTTGTACGTCGAGCGGAGCGTGTCGTTGTCTTTACGTTCGGCCATTCCGAGATAGAAGCGTGCGTTCGCGCGCTCGATCTCGATCGACGACTCCAGGTCGCCGCGCTCGATCTCGGTGAGCTCCACGGTGTTGATCGAGGCGTCAAACTCCTCGGGTGGCCCGAAGAACTCTGCATGGGCTCCGCAGAACGGGCAGTTGCCGGGATTCTCGTAGCCGAGGTAGGTCTCGCCGCAGATCCGGCAGCGGTACATCTTGAGCTGCACTGGTGCTCCTCTCCGATGAGCGTCTAGCGAGACAGGCCGAGCAGGTCCGCGATCGCCAGCCCGAAATCCTGAGATGCGGCCGGGCCGTTCGCGGTTACGATCGAGCCGTCGATCTCGACCGGGGCGCCGGTCCAGGTCGCGCCATGGGCGATCAGGTCATCCCGCTGAGAGGCGAAGGCGGTCGCGTTCTTTCCGCGAAGCAGGCCTGCGTGAGCCAGGGTGCTCGGCGCGACGCAAATCGCCCCGACGACCTTGCCGGCGGCGTGCATCGCCCGCGCGAGCGCATGCGCATCTAAGTCGTCGAAATAGACGCTCGCACCGGCTCCGCCGACGAATACGATTGCGTCGTAGCGATCCGGGCTGACTTCGTTCAAGGCGACTTCAGCTCTCGCTAACATGCCAAGTTTTCCGCGGCACGGTCCCGGCGCGACGCTTGCCGTTACGACGGTCGCGCCCAGTCCCTCGAGGACCTCTCTTGGACGCGCGTATTCCTCGTCTCTGAACTGGTCAGGAGCGATGACCATGAGTACGTCAGACACGGTATCCCCTTTGTTGGCATGAACTGGCATCTCACGACTATACTACCCACAACGGCCGACGGCTCGGCCGTCCCCACATGAATGCAAGTGAGAAGGGCCACGGGATGGAAGCATGCGAGCCGGACGGTATACCAGGTGTGATTGCCGCCGCCCGCATCCAGCCGATGACCCCCATCGCGGTGCTCTGGGTCGTGTGTGTTGCGGTGTACACCCTCATCAAGGGCATCGGCGGCCAGGGGCTGGTGTATGAGGTCCTGAAGCAGACGGCTTACCTCGTGCCGTTTATAGCGGCTGCCATCTCCTCTGTCTGGGTCTGTGTCGTCTCAACTGGTCGTGAGCGACGCTTCTGGCAGGCGCTCAGCACGGGCATCGTGCTCATAGCACTGGCCGAGACATACATGAGCGTCCAGGTCGTTTTTGGCTTTGAGATGACTGGGGGCTTGCTTATGCTCCCGGTGATTCTTACGTTCGTATCATCGGCGTTCGTGCTCGTCGGGCTCTTCCGACTCACCGACTTCCGGACACTTTCCGGAACAGTGCGGTTACGTCACCTCATCGATACGACTGGATTAGGGCTGCTTCTGCTCGGGTTCGAGTTGATCGCGCTTCTGGTGCCCCTCTCGCGATCGTACGCGCACGCCAACCCATCGGAGCTCGTTGCTGCGGCGTGCTTCTCGGTCACCGGAGCTCTGCTCCTCGGCGCAACCGTGGTCAATTTCGCGAGCCGCTCCTGGAGCCGGTGGCTCGTCTGCGAGCGGCACGTGGTGATCGGTATGGGTATCTATGCTTTTGCTACCGCGATCTGGCCACTTTGGTACCTCGGCGCGGTACTGGATCCCCGCCTGCCGCTTGATACGCTCATCGAGGTTCTTTGGATGTCGGGCATGCTGCTGGTGTTCGGTGGTGCCTTCACGCGACTGCGTTCGGTCGGTATGGATGTTCCGCTCTTCCGGGCGGTGCCCAGAATGCGCCCCCTCAGGCACAGCGCAATCTCGGTCACGGGGCCGGTCCTCTTCGTCATTTCGATTCCCGTTTTCGGATACCTTGCGATTTCCGGGAACGGCGATCCCGTGGTGCTGACCACGTACGCGTTCGTGAGTCTTTCGCTGACAGTACTTGTGGCACTTCGTTCGGGGATATCCGCCGTTGAGAATGAATCGCTGTCGGCGCGGGCAGAGAACGATCCGCTGACCGAGATCTTCGGACACCGGTACTTCCAGGAGCGACTCCAGCTCGAACTTGACCTCGCACAACGTCACGGTGACGCGCTCTCGATCGTCGTGGTCGACATCGATGACTTCTCGCGGCTCAATGGCGTGTTCGGGCACTCACACGGAGATGAAGTGCTGCGCAGCGTGGCAATCGCAATCCAGGGCGCGTGCCGGGTGAGTGACGTCGCATGTCGACTCGGAGCAGACGAGTTCGCCGTTGTGGTGCCGGAGGCATCGGTTGCTGAGGCAGAGGCTGTCGGTATGCGAATCCGTGCAACGCTCCGCGACATCAACCTTGGCGAGTACGGTGCTCTGACGGCGTCGATCGGAATCGCGAGCTTCCCTGGTGACGCGCACAGCCGAGAGGACCTCTTCCATAAAGCGAACGGCGCACTGTACTGGGCGAAGTATCACGGCAAGGATCGCATTGTGGTGTTCGATGAGTCTGTCGTTGAGTCCCTTTCGGCACAGGAGCGTATATCGAAGCTTGAGGAGCAGTCGCACCTTGCGACCGTTCGTGCGCTTGCGGCGGCAGTGGACGCCCGAGATCCGCTGACCCAGTTCCACTCTCGCAACGTTGCGGTGCTTGCGGTGATGGCTGCCGAGGAGATGGAGCTTGGCGCGGACAAGCAGTCGCTTATCGAGATCGCCGCGCTCCTGCACGACATCGGTAAGATCGGCATCTCGGATCGCGTGTTGCGCAAGCGTGGCCCGTTGACGGACGCCGAGATGCGGCACATTCGCGAGCATCCCGGACTTGGCGAGAAGATCCTCGAGTCGACGCAACTCGTTGAGGTGCTGCCGTGGGTGCGTCATCACCATGAGCGCTGGGATGGAACCGGCTATCCCGACGGCCTCGCCGGCGACGACATACCACTTGAGGCGCGTCTCCTGTGCATCTGCGATGCCTATGACGCTATGACGACCGGGCGTCCGTATCGGACGTCACTGTCATCGTCGGCTGCGCTCCAGGAGCTTGACCTTTGCATCGGCACGCAGTTCGACCCGGACATGACCGAGGCGTTCATCCGGATGGTGGGTCGCCGTCGCTTGCTTCGCCCGGAGACGCATTACGCACATGAGGGCTCAGTCGCGGCCGAGGCGGGGTAGCGTCTCTGCTATTCCTCGGCACCTGTCGGAATGAATGCGAGAGCGGCGACCGGGTCGTCCCGGTAGAGCTCTATGAATGTCCGCACGTCGCCAGGCGAGTATCCGTACACATCCTTCGTGTCCTTGATGGCCTTTGATTGTTCGTTGGCCGGCACACCAAAGACCTGCTCGATCGTCTGCGCCGGGATACCCGTGGCATCGGTGACTTCGGTCAGCGTCGTGCGGCCCTTTATGAGTGTCACGTCAAATGCCTCAGCCGGGGCTCCGGAGGTGGCGGCGTTCTGCGCTGCTTCAGTAGCGAGAGAAGGCACCTGCCAATCAAAGTTGCCGGTGAACGTGCCGATCGCGACGACAAGGCCGAAGAGTGCGACAACCGCGCCGGTGACAGCGATCGGGGACAGCACGTTCCCGGAGCGGCTGCTTACGGTGAGCGTGTCCTTTACGGGGCACGCGGCAACGCACTCGTTGCAGTTGATACATTCGGGGGAGTTCACCACTGCGGTCTCAGACACCCGGAGATTCACAGGGCACGCGGTATCGCACGCCTTGCAGTCGATGCAGGTCGCCTCGGAACGGCGAACCTTGAATACACTCAGCCTCGATATGAGACCGAGGGTCGCACCCATCGGACAGAGGTACTTGCAGAAGAACCGGTCGTAGAGAAGCGAACCAACCAGTGAAATGCCCAGGATGGCGAGTCCGATTCCGAAATCGGTGAACACTTCAGCAGAGGTGAGGTGCTGATACGCAACCCAGGGATCGTACGGGCGAACGACGAGACTGACCGTCGTCCACGTGAGGTAGATCAGGACGGCGAGCACGACGTATTTGAGATAGCGCGCCGGACGATCGAGCCAGCCGGGGAGGGCGAACCGACGTCCGAAGACGCGACGCCCGATGCCGCCGAAGAGCTCCTGCAGGAATCCGAGCGGGCAGATCTGCCCGCAGAATGAACGCCTGAAGACAAGCGCAACCACGAGGGTGGCAAGAAGAAGCACGACGCTCGACATCGCAATCTGCTTGACGAGGGTACCTGAGCTGAACAGCGCGTAGAGCGTCTCCAGGCCACCGAAGGGGCACAGTGCATCGACGCCCGCAGGCTTGCCGATACCGACAACCTGGTGGAGGTAGCCGAGAACCGTGACGGTCACGAGAACAGCGCTGAGAACCGCCCATCGGACGATGCGCGCGCGCTTTCTTGGCGCCTTTGGTGCCAGTTCCTGAGCCATGCCGGTCCTTCCATCGTTGAGCTACTCCGTGAACAGAATAACGAACAGGCGTGAACGCGCAACGAATCGCATGTGAAGGTACCGTGAAGTCGCCTCAGAGCGCGCGCGTGCGCAGGTACTCGAACGTGCCCCGACGGTCGTCGAGATGCTCGCGGATGTAGGTGTGTGTCTGCACCGCCGCGTTGTGCTTCGCGACAATGTCGTTTCGGCTGGCCACGCCATCGTTGAAGGCTGCAGCGGCCGCGTTGTACTTTGGCACGAGCGCGTTGTATCCAGCGTTGTCACCCGCGGACATGAGCGAGTCCATCCGTGACTTCAGGTTGCGGACCTCCGCTTCGAGTTGCTTGAGTCGGGTATCGGCGGACTTGATCTCAGCAGCAAGCGCGGTCACTCGCGCCTCGACATCGGCGGCGGCCTTCTCGATTTCCGCCACCTGGTCGGCTGCGCCGAAGGCCGTTGTGCCGCCTTCAAGTGGGAACACCTGGGGCACGCTCTTGAGAACCGTGCCGTCACCAACGGATTCTGGCGCCATCCCGACGAAGCCCTGCGTTGTCGTCTCGATGAACGCATAACCCGTGTCTCGATACGCAAGCGCGTTGGCCTTGATACCGAGCGCGACGTGTTGCTCGGGCCCGAAGAGCAGGATAGCGACGTCGTAGCCTTCTCTTGCGAGGAGCCCTCCAAGCAGGAGCGTCTTGTCGTCGCAGTCGCCGTTGCGATCGGCAAACGTCTCGACCGGGAACTTCGGCGAGAGGTCACCGGGGTCAGTTCGGTACTCGATCGATTGGGCGAAGGTCGTCATGAGCTCGACGTAGCGGTCGGCGTCGAGTCCTTCGCTGTCACGGATTTCGCGGAGTTGACCGATGAGCGCGGTGAAGAACGGCTCCTGGTTATCCTCGAAGATGAACGCGGGGTAGTAGTCCTTGATCCAGTCGTTCTCGCGTGCCCGTCCGAAACGGATGACGCTCTTTTCGGCGGTCCGTGCGCCGGCAAGAAGCGGTCCGTTGACGTTGACGGTGAGTGAGCGCTGTTTGCCTTCAAAGTTGAACGTGTGGGTCACCGTCTGGTCCGGCGTGCCTGCAGTCGGCTTGATCGAGGGATAGACGACGCCGGTCGGGAGGTGCAGGGTGCCGTTGACGCTGCAGCCCGCGGTGACGCCGAGTGCGAGCGCGCACGCGCACGCGAGTAGTGCGGTAAGCGGCTTGCGGCGCACGGACTCCTCCTCGACAGTAGTGTTGCGGGGTATGCAGCAACCCCGATGCCGAGGATACCGCGAAAGCGCGTGGTTTGACGCTCTCAGTGCGGAGTGGTAGAACCAGCAGTCGTGTCGCCCGTCGGTCCGGTAGCCCGCGCGACGCCTTCGCATGACCGTCCGATTCCAGAGACAGGACTTCGCATGGCGCGCACCAATGAGGGCATCATCGGCCGGACGCTCGACCGGATCGGGCCGCGACTACTCGTGCGCGGCGCGTTCCTGCTCTACTTCGTGTACGTCTCGGTGCGACTTCTTATGTTCCGCGCATGGGCGCTCGGTGAGGGCCCGTTCGTCTCGCGCCCTGAAGCGGTTGCCGGTCTGCTCCCGATCGGCTCGTACATGAGCTTCTTCCTGTGGATCAAGACCGGCTTCTTCGACCCGGTGATTCCTGCCGGTATCGTGATCATCATCGGTGCAATAGCGACGTCGATCCTTTTCAAGCGCGGCTTCTGCGGCTGGATCTGCCCCGTCGGAACGGTGTGGGAAGGCGCGGCGTGGTTCGGGCGTAAGGTGCTCAAGCGAGACAACTTCCGCCTGCCGCGTCGGGTCGACCTTACGCTCCGCGGTGCCCGCTACGTCTTTGCGGCGATTCTCATGGTCTGGCTCGCGGCCGTGAGTGTGCAAGAAGCGCAGTGGTTCCAGACGTTGCCGTACTACGCAACGGTCGACGCAAAGATGCTGATCCTCTTCGGCGCGCCGATCTACCTTATGGTTATCGGTATCGCGTTCGTGAGCATGATGCTGCTGGGCAACGTCTGGTGCCGGTACCTGTGCCCGCTTGGCGGGGTCTACGGCGCATGTGGCGTCGTCTCGCCGTGTACGGTCGTTCGCGATGCTGACGTCTGTATCGAGTGTGGGAAGTGTGCGAAGGTCTGCCACGCGGCGGTGCCGGTCGACACGCTTCGGTCTGTTCGCGCCCCGGAATGCGATGGCTGCCAGGATTGCGTGCGGGTCTGCCCAGCCGAGGGAGCGCTCACGGCGCGAGCATTCGGCCGCTTCCGCTTCCCGTGGTGGGTTTGGCCGCTCGGGGTCGTCGCTCTGTGGCTCGGAATCTACTTCGTCGCGCTTGCCACCGGGTACTGGCAGACGCACCTTCCTGTCGAGACGTTCCGGCAGTTCATGCAGATGAAGGGCCTCTAGCCCTTCTCGGGTACGTACCTACTGTCAGCACCCGTGTAATTGGAGGTTCTTGTGACGACTCGCTTCGGCTTCATGCCCGCCGCTTCCGTACTTGTCGCTGGCGAGGACGAGCAGAACCGCATCATCGGCGATTACATCGTTGCGCTCGAGCGTGCGGGCGGCGAGCGCTGGACGAAAGCACAGTTCGGCGACCGCGCGCCGCTCTTCTTCCTGGTGGCGACGGGCGGCACCGAGCGGGTCGTGCTCGACTTGCACACTATCCGACAGGAGTCCGCACCTGATGAGCCGGTGCTGCTGATCGCGCATCCCGGCAATAACTCGCTGCCCGCCGCGCTTGAGGTTCTCGCACGGATGCAGCAAGACGGCGCACGGGGCCGGATCTTCTACCTGAGTGGCCCGGACGATGCGGAAGGGCTGCGCCGGATCACGCAGGCGGCGAGCGACCTCGATGTGCGCCGCACACTCCACGGCTCACGGGTCGGTCTCATCGGTGACCCCTCTGACTGGCTTGTGGCTAGCATGGCGGCACCAGAGGCCGTCACAGCGGTCTGGGGCCCCGAGATCGTCTTAATCCCCGTAGAGGAGCTCAAGGCGCGTATAGCGGCAACCACCGAGGACGACGTGGCGGTAGCCGCCGACTCACTCGCACGCGGCGCGACCGGGATCGTGGAGCCGACAGCGAAGGACCTGACCGACGTCGCGCGCGTCCATGCGGCGCTGCGGGATCTCGTCAAAGAACACAAGCTCGACGCGCTCACGGTGCGCTGCTTCGACCTGGTGCTCGACCTTTCGATGACCGGCTGCTTCGGTCTCGCAGAACTCACCGACAGCGGCGTGATCGCCGGTTGCGAAGGCGATCTGCCTAGCACGATCGGCCTGCTGTGGGCGTCGCTTATCACCGGCGAGGTGCCGTGGATGGCGAACCCCGCACAGCTCGACGAAGCGGCCAATACGCTGTGGCTCGCGCACTGTACGGTGCCGCGTCGCATGGTCGAGAGCTACCGGCTGCGCTCGCACTTCGAGTCGGGCCGCGGTGTCGGTATCCAGGGCGTGCTGCCAAAGGGTCCGGTGACGCTCCTGCGTCTCGGCGGCGTGACGATGGAGCGCCTCTGGTGTGCTGAGGGCGACCTTATCGAGTCGGGCGATGCCGAGAACCTCTGCCGCACCCAGGCGAAGATCCACCTGACCGACGGCAACGTCGGCGAGTTGCTGCACTCACCGCTCGGGAACCACATCGTCCTTGTCCCGGGCCACCACGCCGCCCGGCTTCGGGCGTGGTGGGAGACGGTGATCCACTAGCATCCCGTTCGCGACGGCCTAACCGCCGTACTTCGCCATCGTCGCGCTGATGTTGCGCGGCTTCTCGGCGTGCTTCCACATGGGGCGGTCAAGCTGCGGGAGCCCGTCTTGATACGTGAACGAGTCGGGCTCCTCGAAGAAGACGCCGATGGGGATCTTACACTCGTCGGGCGCGCATGTGAGCTCGTGGAACGTCGACATCGACAGGTCGAACGCCTTCGTGCGGTCGGTCGGGTCGTAGTCGGGGAGGTCCTCGATCTTGTACACGCGGTCGCGGAACCACGAGAACGTGTTGAACTTGTTCCACGTCACGCACGGCTGGTAGATGTCGAGCACCGAGAAGCCCTCATGGAGGATCGCGCGTTTGTAGAGCTCCTTGAGGTGCGGGATGTCGCCGGCAAAGCCGCGGGCCACGAACGTCGCTCCTTGCGCGACCGAGACACCGACCGGGTTCACCGGCTCCTCGACGACGCCGCCAGGGGTGCTCGGCGTCTTCATGAACTGGTCGGAGGTCGGGGAGGCCTGACCGGTCGTGAGGCCGTAGATCTGGTTGTTGTGGAAGATGGCGGTCATGTCGATGTTGCGGCGCACGGAGTGGATGAAGTGGTTACCGCCGATGCCGTAGCCGTCGCCGTCACCCATCTCCACGATCACCTTGAGGTCGGGTCGCGTGATCGCGATTCCGGTCGCAACCGGCAGCGCACGCCCGTGCAAACCGTGGAAGCCCTGCACGTTGTAGAAGTCGGCGCCGTTACCGTGACAGCCGATGCCCCACACCATCGCGAACTCCTCGGCGGACAGGCCGAGTTCCTCGATCGTCTCCTTGAGCGCCCGGTACATTCCGAAGTTGCCGCATCCGGGGCACCACGTCGGCTTCATCGCGCGTTCGAGCTCGGCTACGGTCGGCATTACAGCACCTCCTTGACGCGGGCGACGATCTGCTCGGGCGTAAACGGCCGCCCGTCGTAGCGGTGGAGCGTGTTCTCGATCGGCAGCAGGCACTCCTGGCGCACGAGGCCTTCAAGCTGCCCGGTGAAGTTGCCCTCCACGAGCAGCACCTTGGGCACCGTGCCGAGGAACGCTGCGACCTCGTCGGCGGGGAAGGGGAACACCGTCACTACCTGCATGAGGGCGACCTTTACGCCTTCGCGCTCGAGCATGCGCGCGGCCTCGCGGGCGGGGCCTTTGGTGGTGCCGAAGAAGAGAAGGCCGATCGCCGCCTCTTCGGGTGGCGCGCCGAAGTACGCGGGCGGCGGCACGAGCGTGCGGGCGAGGTCCATCTTGCGCATGCGCTTCTCGTTCTGTGCGGTGCGGACCTCAGCGGGTTCACCCGCGGCGCCGAAGCCGTACTCGTCGTGCTCGTAGGAGTTGCCAAGCTGGTTCGCGCCTTTCACGCCCGGGAGAACGCGGAGCGAGACGCCGTCGTCGGCGAGTTTGTAGCGCAGGTAGCGGCCGTCGGCATCGAGCGCGTCGGGGTGATCCGCCATGTCACCCTCGGTGACGAGTTTGCCGCGGTCGATGGTGACCTGTGAGAGGTCGAACGGCGGAATCGACTGTCGGTTGTCCGAGAGGTAACTATCGCCGAGGATGACGACCGGCGTCTGGAGCTGATCGGCGAGGTTGAAGGCCTTCCACGTGAGCGTGAACGCGTCCTCGCGGTCGCCAGGCGCCATCACCACGCGCGGGAACTCGCCCTGGGCGGCGTGGATGACGTAGCGGAGGTCGGACTGCTCGGTCCATGTGGCAAGTCCGGTCGCGGGACCGGGGCGGGTGAGCACGCCGACAACGACGGCGCTTTCGCTCGCGCCCGCCATGCCGAATGCCTCGACCATGAGCGCGAAGCCGCCACCGGCCGATGCGGTCATCGCACGCGTGCCACCAAAGGCCGCACCGACGACCATGTTCATCGCGGCGATCTCGTCCTCGGTGTGCTTCACGACAACGCCATACTCGCGCTCGTGGGCCGCCATGAAGTGCAGGATCGAGGATGCCGGCGTCATCGGGTACGCGGCGTAGAAGCCGATGCCCGCGGCGAGGGCGCCCATAGCGAGCGCCTCGTTGCCGTCCACGAGCATCCGCTTGGGAGCATCCTTGACGGCCGCGAGGCGAATCGGGAAGTCCGGGCACGCGGCCTTGGCGGTGTCGTAGCCCTGCGTGGCGGCCTTTGCGTTGTTCTCGGCGATCTCGGGGGCTTTGTGCGCGAACTGCGCGCGGAGCGAGTCGGTAAGCGTAGTGAGCGGGAAGTCGACGAGGGCGAGCACAGCGCCAAGCGCCACGGTGTTGCGCATGATCTTGCCGCCAGCCTCGCGTGCGAATTCCATGAGCGGCACCGGCACCGCGCGCAACCGCGATGGGACGTCGCTCGCGTCGAAGTCAGCGGGGTCGAAGATGACCGCGCCGCCGTCTACGAGCTCGGCGTGGTGGAGGTCGAGCGTCTCGCGGTTGAGGCACATGAGCACGTCGACAGGCTCAACGTGCGAGTAGACCGGCTCGGTGCTCACGCGGAGCAGGTAGTTGTTGTGGCCGCCGCGGATGAGCGACGGGTACTCGGTGAGGTCGAACGTCTCGAGCCCCGCGTCGACAAACGAGCGGGCGAGGGTCTGGCCGGCCGCTTTGATGCCGAAGCCTGCCTCGCCGCCGATTCGGACGCGTAGTTCGGTGGGTGCCTCGGGCATGCGTGCCTCCCGTGTCGGTGTCAGAGTGTTCCAGTCAGGTTATACCCTTCTGCGGCGGCGCCCCGATGCCTCCTCGGTGTATCCTTATCGCCTGAGGAGGTTCGGATGTCGTCTAAGCGAGAGCAGCAGACCATCGTCGTCGGAGTCACCGGCGGCATCGGCGCGTACAAGGCGTGCGAGCTCGTGCGCGACCTCATGCGCCGCGGCTTCCGCGTGAAGGTCGTTATGACCGAGTCAGCGACACGCTTCGTCACCCCGCTTACCTTCCGCACGCTTACCGGCGAGCCGGTCGCGGTTTCGCTCTGGGCCGACGAGCCCGACTCCAAGGTGCACCACATCTCGCTTGCCGAGGAAGCCGACGTCGTGGTCCTCGCGCCGTGCACCGCGAACGTCATCGCAAAGCTCGCCCACGGGCGCGCCGACGATATGCTTACCACGACTGTTCTCGCGACCGAGGCGCCCGTGATCGTCGCGCCTGCGATGAACACGCACATGTGGCGCAAGGACATCACGCAAGCCAACGTTTCGGCGCTCCGCTCGCGCGGTTTCGCCTTCATCGAGCCCGGCCGCGGCGCGCTTGCCTGCGGGGACGTGGGCGAGGGGAGGCTTGCGGAGCCTACGACGATCGCCGACGCCGCCGAAGCAGAGGCCCATCGCGCGCGCGATCTCGCGGGCGTGCACGTGCTCGTGACCGCGGGCCCCACGCACGAGCCGCTCGACCCGGTGCGCTTCATCGGCAATCGTTCCTCGGGCAAGACCGGCTTCGCCATCGCCGAGGAGGCCGCCCGTCGCGGTGCACGCGTCTCGCTTGTCACAGGTCCTGTCTCTCTACCGGATCCGTTCGGCGTCGAGGTCGTGCGCGTCACGACCGCTCTCCAGATGCGCGCGGCGGTGTTTGCGCGGTTTGACGCTACTCAGGTCGTCATCGCGTCCGCAGCAGTCGCCGACTTTCGCCCCGCGACGTTTGCGAGCGGCAAGATCAAGAAGACCGACGCGCCGGATGCTGTCGTGCTCGCGCGCAACCCGGACATCCTCGCGGAGCTTGGCGAGGCGAACGCTGGCCGCGCCATCCTCGTAGGATTCGCCGCCGAGACAAGCGACGTCGTCGCGTCTGCTCGCGAGAAGCTCGCGGCCAAGCACCTCGACCTCGTGGTGGCCAACGATGTCTCCGGTGAGCTCGGCTTTGAGACCGACGAGAACAGAGTCGTGTTCGTGTCGGCCGACGGGGTCGAGGATCGCCCCGTGCTCGACAAACGCGTCATCGCGCGCGAGCTGCTGGATCGGGTGGCGGCTCTGCTTTCGGGCCGATAGACGGCTTTCTCCACTTGTACGAGCACCGTCGGAGCCGTACTATGTGTACTCGTTGCCCGCGAGGGCAATTCTCGGGCTGTAGCGCAGTTTGGTAGCGCACTTGACTGGGGGTCAAGGGGTCGCAGGTTCAAATCCTGTCAGCCCGACCAGCTCTTGACAGGGCAGTTATTCTGACTGCAACTGACGAAGGAACGGGACGGCCGTCTGGCCGTCCCGTTTCGCGTTCTTCATGGCACTCGTGCCACGATGCTAGCCGAGATCATTGGCGGGTCAGGCGGCGTGGCGTACTCTGAATACGAACGCAGGTTCGAGGTACAACGGGGGGCTCCGTGACAGGCAAGGTGCGCATCTTCGTAAGTTCCGTGCAGAAGGAACTGGAGGACGAACGCGTCATTGTCCAGCACCTTCTGAGCACTGATGCGTTCCTTTCTGCCCACTGCGAACCAGTGCTGTATGAATACGAGCCGGCCTCCGCTGAGAAGGCGTCGGAGGAGTGTCTGGAGCGACTCGACGGATGCCGCGTCTACGTGGTGATCGTGGGGCAGAAGCAGGGCGCCGGGGTCGGGAGTCTCACAATCACTCACATGGAGTACCAGCGAGCGAAGAAGGGTGGCCTCCCCGTTCTGGCATTCATCAGGGGAGAGCGGCATGTTTCTCGTGAAGACGGCGCATCCGCGCTCCTGGAAGAGATTGAGTCGGACGGCCTGAAGTACAAGCGGTTCGGAAACGTGGTCGATCTGCAGCGCGAGGTGCGCGGCTCGCTGGTGCAGTTGTTGGAATCACGCTTCGGTCTCTCGCCAAGCAGCGATGAGGATCAGGTTGCGGAGCAGACGATCGCCGCTACGTCTGTTTTCGAATCTCGGCCGCTGGACCACGTACGCTGGTCCGACCTCGATTACGGTATGACTCGCCGACTCGTCGCTGAGGCCAGCGCTGTTGAGGAGATGGCGCTGTCAGAAGGCGAGGTTCTCACTGGGGCTGCTCTGCGCGGGCTGGTGTGGCGCGCAGCGGCTACAGGTGAGTACTACGCAACTGCGGCCGGCGTGCTGCTGCTGTCCGATGATCCCTCGGCCGTCTTTCCGCAGTGCCGCATTCTGGCCGACGCCTACGTTGGAATCCAGGCCGATAGCACACCGCGTGACCATGAGGACATCAGAGAGCCGATTCCTCGGGCGGTTGAGCGAGCAGTGGAGTTCGTCGAACGCAATACGCGCCATCCGATGCGTGTGGTGGGGTTGAAGCGGATTCGCCTTGATGAGTACCCGCCTGAGGCATTGCGTGAGGCGTTGGTGAATGCATTGGTTCATCGGCAATATGAGGATGCCGGCCGAAAGATCTTGCTGGAGGTCTTCGCCGACAAGGTGGTCGTTTCAAGTCCGGGGCTCCCTCCGTCCCCGATTACCCTTGCGGCTCTGCGTACGGGCAAGTACCGCCCGTGTTCGCGGAACCCGGTGCTTGCTCAGGGCCTGTCGTACTTCCAACACATTGAGGAGCGGGGAAGTGGCTTTCGCCGGATGCGTGACCGGATGCTAGACCATGGGCTCGATACACCCATCCTAACGACGGATAGTGGGTACTTTCAGGTAACGCTACTGGGTCCCGGCGAGGACATCGAGCGCCTTCGCACGCCGGAAGGAGTGTCGGTATCGCCGGCGATCATGGCGAGCCTAAATGATCGACAACGGGTGATTCTTGAGCATGTGGTGGAGTCTGGTGATGTGACCACTCGTTGGTGCATAGAGCGGTTTGAAGTCGCTCGCGACACCGCACACCGTGATCTCGTGGACATGGTCGCGCTTCGCCTACTTGTGCCCACGGGCTCCGGTCGCTCTGTGAAGTACACTCTTGCGACCGCGGATGACGACTGAGCAGCAGCGTCCGACGTATTCATCCGATAATCATCCGATTTGGCGGCCGTAATCATCCGACTCTTGCGACTTCACTTGACAGTTGCACTGGTTACAAACGCGTTTACTAAGTCCGACCATAAACATGAACGGGGTGCCCTTCGGGGTGCCTCGTTTCGTTTAGCTGCTGGAATGTCTGTGGCTTTGCGTCAGAGTGCAGCTATAAACGCGTCACGTTGGTGTGTCGAGTGTGCTGCACGTGGAATAACCATGAAAAAACATAGTCCGGCTTTGAAATTGCATGGTAGAGTGTGTCTATGGTCATACGGACTCATATACTCGATTCGATTCGTAGTGCGCTCGGCCGAGCTCCGGTCGTCGTCTTGTCGGGGCCACGGCAGTGCGGTAAGACCACGCTTGCGCGACAGTTCCTGAGTCCGGACTCGCTCAACTACTTCGATCTTGAAGATCCGACGAGCCTGGCTCGGCTGGACGAGCCGATGACGGCGCTCGGAGCGCTTGAGGGACTCGTTGTCATCGATGAGGTCCAGCGTCGGCCAGACCTGTTTCCTGTTCTACGGGTCTTGGTGGATCGAGATCTTTCACCTGCACGTTTCCTCATCCTGGGCAGTGCCTCGGGGGAGTTGGAGCGACAGAGTTCCGAGAGCCTGGCCGGTCGCTCGGAGCGAATTAGCATGGGCGGCTTCACACTCGCCGAGGTCGGCGCCAGCGAGCAGGATCGTCTCTGGGAGCGCGGGGGCTTTCCGCGGTCCTTTCTTGCTACCAGCGATACTGACAGCGCTGTGTGGCGTAGTCAGTTCATGCAGACGCTCCTGGAGCGTGACTTGCCTCAGTGGGGGGTGAGCGTTCCCGCGACGGCACTTCGACGGCTTTGGACCATAGTCGCCCACTACCACGGCCAGACCTGGAATGCGTCAGACGCCGCCAGGACCTTGGATGTCAGCCAGCCGATGATCAAGCGCTACCTGGATCTGTTGACCGATGCCAACGTCGTGAGGCAGCTGCAGCCGTACTACGCGAATCTAAAGAAGCGACAGGTGAAGTCGCCGAAGGTCTATGTCCGGGACAGCGGCGTGCTGCATCGGTTGCTCGGCATCTCCGGCCAGAAGGACCTCGTCGAGCATCCCAAGGTGGGAGCTTCCTGGGAGGGCTTCGTCATCGAGCAGATCATCTCGCTCGAGCGCCATGAGGATGCGTGGTTCTGGGCCACGCATCAAGGTGCCGAGATTGACCTTGTGATGCAGCGGGAAGGTCGGCTCCTCGGGGTGGAGATCAAGCGGACGGACGCACCCAGAATCACACCATCTGTTCGAATCGCATTGGAGGACCTAGGTCTCGAGCGAGTCGCGATCGTCTATCCGGGGAACAAGCGGTACCCGTTGGCTGCAAGTGTGGAGGCGGTCCCTCTCAGGGACCTGGCCGAAGCCCCCGGTCGGCTGTTCGGGTAGGTGCCGTGACGGCCGGAGCGATTATCAATCGATTGCACGCTTTGGAGCGTCTGCGCGGGCACGGACAGGGGCCGTGATGGAGTTGAGCACACTGGGGCATCCGGCATTCCGCGTTCACTAAGCCCGACCAGCGACTATCGAGGCACCCTCCGGGGTGCCTCGATTCGTCTACCCGTGAGTGTCCGCGACGGTGGGATTGGGACTCCGTAGGAGTGCCCACGTCGCGGCATCGTATCGATAGTCCAACTGTTGTTAGCACTAGTTAGCAATCAGTCTCAGGTGAGCTTCTCGGAGAGCTCCACCCATGCGTCCTCGAGGTCAGAGTTCTCCCTCTCCGCTGCGTGAAGACGTGACTGGATGTCGCCCAGGGCGACATAGTCGGACGGATTGGCCGCCTTCAGCTCAGCGCGAATCTCGTCGGCCTTCTTGCCGAGGGTGTGGAGTCTGCGCTCGGTCGCAGCGAGCTCCTTCTTGAGAGTGCGCTCCTCGGCCGTCGATAGTCCGGATGCGCTCTCAGTCGTCTTTGGCTTCTCCACTTTCGCCGCCACCGGCACGTCTTTGCGTGCGTCCAAAAGCCGCAGGTACTCATCGACGCCGCCCGGGACGTGGCGAACCTTGCCGTCAACGAGTGCGAACTGATCGTCGGTAACGCGTTCCATCAGATGTCGGTCGTGGGTGATGAGAAGCAGCGTGCCGGGCCACGAGTCGAGCAGGTTCTCCACGACTGCGAGCATGTCGATATCCAGGTCGTTATCCGGTTCGTCGAGGATGAGGACGTTCGGCTTGTCGAGCAGGATGAGCATCAGCTGCAGACGGCGCTTCTGTCCGCCCGACAGGTCGGCCACGTACGCCGACAGCTGCGCCGCTGAGAATCCGAGGCGCTCGAGCAGCTGGGCCGGAGTCATCTCTTTGCCATCGAATTCGTAGCGCGTCTTGTAGCGTGACAACACCTCGCGGACGCGGAGGTCCGCCAGCTCGTTCAGCTCTTCGAGGTGCTGAGACAAGACGGCGAACTTGATGGTCGTACCGATCTTCACATGTCCCGATGTCGGATTAAGTGCGCCTTGAATCACGTTGAGAAGCGTGGTCTTGCCCGATCCGTTCTCGCCGAGGATGCCGAATCTGTCGCCGGGGCCGATGTGCCAGGTGATGTTGTCGATGACCGTGTTGTCGCCAAACCGCGCGCTCACGTCGTGGAGGTCGACAACCTGCTTGCCCAAGCGCGAGATCGCCGTCCGCTTCAACTCGAGGGAGTCGCGCACCGGCGGTTCGTCGGCGATGAGCGCCTGCGCGGCCGCGACATGGAACTTCGGTTTGGTCGCGCGAGCGCGGGCGCCACGCGCGAGCCATGCAAGCTCCTTGCGCAAGACGTTCTGGCGCTTCTGCTCGGCTGTCTCGGCGGCTGCGGAGCGTTCGACGCGTTGGAGCACGTAGGCTGAGAACCCGCCATCGAACTGATCGACCTGCCCGTGGTGGACTTCCCACATGCTCAGGCAGACTTCATCGAGGAACCAGCGGTCATGCGTGACCACGAGAAGCGCGCCCGACTTCTTCGGCCAACGGTTCTTGAGGTGGTCGGCGAGCCATGCGATGGCGTGAACGTCGAGGTGGTTCGTCGGCTCATCGAGCATGAGCACGTCGCAGTCGGCGATGAGCACGCGGGCAAGATCCACGCGCCGCCGCTGCCCGCCGGAGAGTTCGCCGATGCGGCTCTCCCAACCGATGTCGGCGATAAGGCCGCGGATGATGTTTCGAATCCGCGCGTCCGACGCCCACGTATGCTCGGGTACGTCTCCGACGACCGAATGGGCAACGGTTGCGTTCGGATTGAGCGCATCGGTCTGCTCGAGCATATGGATGGTGGTTCCGCCGCGCCGCATGATGCGGCCGTCGTCGGGCTCGACGGAGCCCGCAAGGAGTGCCAGGAGCGTCGACTTGCCGTCGCCGTTGCCGCCGACAATGCCGACCCGGTCGCCCTCATCGATGCCCAGCGTCACCGAGTCGAAGACCTTCTTCGTCGGGTACTCCAGGTGGACGTTCTCGCATCCAAGCAGGTATGCCACTCGATGAACCTCACTCTTTACGGGTCGCAAGCACGAACGACACTATCGCATTGCGCGCGCACAAAGGATACCGAGAAACTATGATGTGCTATGAAGCACGCAATTGTCGGTGAGAAGGGCGCGATGCGGCAGTCGAGGGTTTTGATCATCGGTGGCGGAGCGGCTGGGCTGACGGCCGCTATCGCGGCGGCGCGTCGTGGCGCTAGCGTGACGCTCCTCGAGGGCGGCGCTCGCGTCGGTCAGAAGATCCTGGCGAGCGGCAACGGGCGCTGCAACCTCACGAACCTCTCGACATCGCCTGAGGCCTACAACCATCCCGATTTCGTCTCGCCAGTCCTTGATGCCTATACCTGCGAGCGTGTCTGCGCCTTCTTTGGCGAGATGGGCCTGCTCACGCGCGCCGACGACGAAGGTCGCGTCTATCCCGCGACGAATGCGGCCGGTTCCGTCCTCGACGTACTGCGGATGGAGTGCGCGCATCTCGGCGTTGATGTGCGCTGCGGGTTCGAGGTCGTGCGCGTCGTGGAGGTGCCCAGCGGTGGCTTCGATGCGACCTCCGAAGACGGCGAGACCCTGCGTGCGGAAGCCGTGGTCGTCACGACCGGCGGTGCTTGCGAGCTGCTCGGGAATCTCGGTCACGAGTTGATCGAATGCGTTCCCGTGCTTGGCCCCATACAGACCGACGCCGCGCCGATTCGCGGACTCTCCGGAGTGCGCGTGAAGTGTGCTGCGACGCTTCTCGGCGGCGTCGCTGACGGCGGTGCCGGTGGCGAGGATGCTGGCGGCAACGCGATCGCCACCGAACGCGGCGAGCTGCTCTTCCGCGACTATGGCGTGAGCGGCATCATGATCTTCGACCTCTCGCGATATCTCGAGGCGGGATGCGTCATCTCGATCGACTTCTTCCCGGACGTAACGCAGCCAGAGCTCGAGTCGATGATCTCGCAGCGCTGCGATGCGCTGGCGTGGCGAACCGCCGAGACGTTCTTCGCCGGCATGCTGCATGACCGGGTGGCGCGCGCGATGCTGCGTGCGGCCGGCGTGAGCGGGGACACGCCGGTCACCGAGGTGCCGCAAGTTCGCCTCGTCGCGCTTCTCAAGGACTTCCGGTTGCGGGTCCTAGGGCTCGCTGATGCAGGCCAGGCGCAGGTCACCCGTGGCGGTGCGGCGGTCGCGGAATTCGTCCCGGACACGATGGCATCGCGCCGCGTGGACGGCCTGTTCGCGGCAGGTGAGGTGCTCGACATCGACGGTCGATCAGGCGGCTTCAACCTGCACTGGGCGTGGGCGTCCGGCATCATGGCGGGGGAGAGCGCTGCCCGGGCGGCGATGACCCGCGCCGCGGAATCCGACGGCAGCTCACGGGGCTCCGCGTGATAGAAGTCCGAAACCTCGCACTTCCCCTCTCAGCGGCAGAATCCTCGGCCGAAGACGTGTTGAGGCAGGCGGCCGCCACGCGTCTGGGCATCGACACGGCGCGCATCGCCTCGGTTCGCCTGATCAAGCGTTCCGTCGACGCCCGCCGCAAAAGCAACGTGCACTTCGTGGCAACGCTTGGAGTGACGCTCGATCTCGTGGGCGATGACGAGGCGACCGTCGCACGCCGCGTCGGGGACGACGACGTGTACATCGCCACCGACGTTCCGCTGCTTGCGATCTCGCGTCTCGCAGTCGCGCCCCCCGTGCGCCCTATCGTCGTCGGCACGGGCCCCGCAGGGCTGTTTGCGGCGCTCGTACTCGCGCGTGCGGGCGTGCGGCCGCTCGTGTTCGAGCGCGGCGCGGCCGTGGATGCGCGCATCCGCGCGGTGGACGCTTTCATTCGCGAGGGCGTGCTCGACCCGGATTCAAACATCCAGTTCGGCGAAGGCGGGGCGGGGACGTTCTCGGACGGCAAGCTCACCACCAATACGCGCGACCCTCGATGCCGGAGCGTCCTCACGACTCTCGTCGAAGCAGGTGCCGCCGAGGAGATCCTCTGGCAGGCGAAGCCCCACATCGGCACGGATCACCTCACAGTCGCCGTCAGGAACTTGCGAGCGGAGATCGAGTCGCTTGGCGGGGAGGTGCGTTTCGGGACACGCGTTTCGGACGTGATCCTCGGTAAGGACGACAGCCTTCGCGGTGTCGTCACGGAGAGCAATCGTGGGCGCGAGGAGTTTGCTGCTGAAGCACTCGTTCTTGCAACGGGACATAGCGCCCGTGACACGTTCGAGATGCTGCACCTCCGCGGGGCGCGTATCGCACAGAAGCCGTTCTCTATCGGTGTGCGCATCGAGCACGACCAGCGCATGGTTGACCGTGCACAGTATGGGTCGACGGCAGGTCACCCGGCCCTCGGTGCGGCGGACTACAAGCTTTCGTGCCACCTACCGTCCGGACGCGGGGTCTACACCTTCTGCATGTGCCCGGGTGGCTGGGTCGTTGCTGCGGCGAGCGAGGCTGGCGGTGTCGTCACGAACGGCATGAGCCGGTTCGCGCGCGACGGCGAGAACTCGAACTCCGCTTTCCTCGTGAGCGTCTATCCCGGGGACTTCGAAGACGACCACCCGCTCGCAGGGGTGCGCTTCCAGCGACGCTGGGAGCGAGCGGCATTCGAGCTCGGCGGCCGAGAGTTCCGCGCTCCCGCTCAGGTCATGGGCGACTTCCTCAAGGGCGTTGCGTCCACGGCCGCGGGCTGTGTTCAGGCGACCTATCCGCTTGGCGTGACGTACGCCGACCTCGCGCAGTGCCTGCCGGAGTTCGTCGTGTCGTCATTGCGTGAGGCCGCACCGGTCTTCGAACGCAAGATGCGCGGCTTCGCGACACAAGACGCGCTCCTCACAGGGGTTGAGACGCGCTCGTCTTCTCCGGTTCGCGTCCAGCGGGACGATACCTTGCAGTCGAACCTGCGGGGCGTCTATCCCTGTGGCGAAGGCGCCGGCTATGCGGGCGGCATCATGTCCGCCGCGGTGGACGGCATTCGGTGCGCCGAGGCCGTTCTCGCACGCCACGGGTGAGCGGTAGTCAAGTGCCCCATTCGCGTTCCACTGCGCGTGTGCTAGCCTCATGAAGTCGTCCCGTTTCTCATGGAGCGGATGCGATTGCGCGGAACCCGGCAGTTCTGCTTGAGGAGGACAATCGTGAAGGCACAAGGTAAGACCATCGTGGTGACCGGCGGGGGCAATGGCATCGGTCGTGAACTCGTGCTCATCTTGCTCGCCAAGGGCGCGCGCGTGGCCGCTGTCGACATCAGCGAGGCGGGGCTTGCGGAGACTGTCGTCAAGGCCGGAGCGAACGCGGATCGGCTTTCCACCCATGCCCTGAGCATCACCGATAGGATCTCGGTCGAGGCACTCCCCGAAAGCGTCATGGCGAAGCACGGCCAGATCGATGGACTCATCAACTGCGCCGGCATCATCCAGCCATTCGTGCGTCTCAAGGACCTCGAGTACGAGGCCATCGAGCGTGTCATGAACGTGAACTTCTGGGGCGTCGTCTATATGACGAAGACCTTCCTGCCGATTCTGCTCGGTCGGCCGGTTGCTCACGTCGTCAATATCTCGAGCATGGGCGGCTTCTGCCCGGTTCCGGGGCAGACTATCTACGGCGCCTCCAAGGCGGCAGTCAAGCTGCTGACCGAGGGCCTGTATGCCGAGTGCATCGGGACCAACGTAAAGGTCACTATCGCTTTCCCGGGTGCTATCGCTACCGATATCAGCAAGAACTCGGGTGTCGGGCCGGGCAAGGACGAGGCGATGGCCGACGGCAAGGCGCCGAAGTTCAAGATGACGGCGCCGGTCGACGCCGCGCAGATGATCGTCGATGCGATGGAGCGGGATGCCTTCAGGGTCATGGTCGGTTCCGACGCTGCCATGCTCGACAAGCTCGCGCGTATCGCGCCCAAGAAGGCCGCAGAAGTCATTCAGAAGCAGATGAAGGACTTGCTGCCTGACTAAGCGCAGCAACGCGCTCCGTCAGTACAACGCGATAGCTACGTGGGGCACCTTCGGGTGCCCCACTCGTTCAGCGAGAATCACTAGTGACCGAAGCCCATGAGCGAGGATCCGAATTCGCCGATCAGGAACAGCACGATGAGGAGGGCGGGAGCCAGCGGCACGTAGAGCAGCCAGGCGCGGTCATGCTTGAGCGTCATGGCGAGGATGCTGCAGAGAGCAGCGCCGAGGGCTGACCCACCGAGGATACCGAGGTAGATAGGGATGCCGATTCCCTGAAGTCGGACCAGACCGCTCATAAAGAGTGGCCCGTTGAGAAGCATGATCGTTCCTGCAACGATCATGAGGCCTACGGCCCACCAACCGAGCTTCGTCTGCGGTGTCAGCGGGCGTTGTTCGTTCATAAAGCGTCACCTTCTTAACCGTACTTCTCGTGATGCTGTGCAACGCGAAGGCGCGCCCCCTTCGTCTCCGCAGTCTTATATTTCTCTCCGGGTTAATATGTGTCAACACGATGCGTCCGGCATACTCCTTGCAACCCTACATTCCCATTCTCGTGATAGCCTGGTGCCCGCAACGCAATCGATACTCGGAGGCAGTTGGTTGGATAGGAGTCAGGCGATCAGAGAGCGCCACGCAGCCGAAGGACGCCAGCCGCCCGGACGGCGTACACGTCCTTCGCGACCCGAACGTGGCGCCAAGCGGCGTGGCGGTGCCGGGCGCGTCATCGGCGCGATCCTGCTCGTCATCGTGGTGCTTGCAGCCGCGGGCGCTTCGGTCGCCTGGTACTTCCTGTATCAGCCTGATGCGGAAGTCACGGCGGGCAAGCCGGTCGTCGTCGTGATCAAGTCCGGCGCATCGACCGCCGCCATCGCCCAGACCCTCTCGGATGCTGGCGTTATTGAGAATGCCATGATGTTCCGGCTCCAGTCTCGTCTTGCCGAGGCGGACGGTACGCTCAGGGCAGGGGAGTATGAGCTGTCAACGGGCATGCCATACGATCTTGTTCTCGCGAAGCTTGCGGAAGGTCCGACCATCGTCTACTTCGAGGTGCCGATTCCTGAGGGCTTTACCGCCCGGCAGATTGCCGCGCGTTTCGCAGCACGTGCTCAGGTGTCTGAGGATGAGCTTCTTGCGCTCATGACCACCGGTGCCGATGAGTTCGTTGCGGAGCATCCGTATCTGGAAGGCGCGTATGGCGGCTCTCTCGAGGGATACCTTTTCCCCGCTACGTATACCGTGAAAGAAGGCACGACAGCCCGCGAGATCGTCAAGATGCTGCTGACGAAGTTCGATGACGTCGTTGCGGATATCGACCTTTCATACGCGAAGGCGCACAACCTCGATCTGCCCGACGTGGTCACGATCGCGTCCATCCTCGAGCGGGAGTCGAAGCTTCCCAAGGAGTTTCCTCTCGTTTCTTCGGTCATCTACAACCGGCTCGCAAAGCCAATGCGACTTCAGCTGTGCGCGACAGTCCTCTACAAGATGCCCGAGGGCACAACCAAGGTCACCGACGCTGACACGAAGCGCGAGAGCCCGTACAACACGTATGTCCACGACGGGCTGCCTGTCGGGCCGATCAGTAATCCGGGACTTGCAGCGCTTACGGCCGCAGCTGCGCCGGCGGAGACGAAGTACTACTACTACGTTCTCACGGGCAAAGACGGCTCGCAGACGTTTGCCGCGACCTACGATGACTTCTTGAAGGCCAAGAAGGTCTACAAAGACGTCTTCGGCAATTAGTAGCGCACCGGGCCTCTGCTATCCTTGAGCACGGCAGGTGAACACTGAGGCTGGGGGAGACGCGATGGCCGCGAGTATCACCGTTCGCTGGATCGAGTCGGGTGCCTTGCGCTCTGATGGCCTCGACACACTTCCCGATGAATTGACCGGTGCGGTCTGGATCGATCTGCTCGAGCCCGATATGGACTCTCTCGCGGCGATTGCGGCACGCTTCGATCTCCCACCACTCGCCGTCGAGGACTGCCTGCACTTCCCGCAGCGTCCCAAGATCGATGTCTACCCGGATGTGACATTCCTCGTGTGGCTCTTGCCGAGGGTGATCATCGGGGACGGCACCGATTCGTCCGAACTCGATATCTTCCTCGGCGAGAATCACCTCGTTACGGTTCACAAGGAGACGATCGGGGCGGTTGACCGGGTTGCCAAACACGCGGAGGAGTATCTCAAGCGCGGCGTCGAGTGGACGCTTCACGCGATCCTCGACATCGCCGTAGACGAGTCATTTCCGGTCATCGAGGCGCTATCCGATGAGCTTGAGGAACTTGAAGACCTCATGCTCTCTGATGCCAAGCCGAGTAGCCTTCAGCGTCTCTACGCCGCGAAACGCGCGCTGGTGAAGCTGCACAAGATCGTCGGACCCGAGCGCGACGTCGTGCGGGGCCTGGCCCGGCTGGAGGCATTCGTCGAGCCCGAGGCGTACATGTACTTCCAGGACATCGGCGACCATCTCGCTCGTGTTGCCGACGAAGTCGATACCTACCGAGATGTCGCCTCCGGAACGATGGATATCTACCTATCCTCGGTGAGCAACCGGATGAACGCGATCATGAAGCAGCTCACGGTTATTGCGACCATCTTCATGCCGCTGACGCTTCTCTCGGGCATATACGGGATGAATATCACCGTGGGCATGTGGCCGCCGATCGACAAGGTGTGGTCGTTTCCGCTAGTCATCGGTTCGATGGTGCTGATCTCGGCAGGGATGCTTTGGGCTTTCAAGAGGAGGGACTGGTGGTAGAGGAGCGCTCGAACACAGGCAGCGCCGAAGAGGAGGTCCACCACAACATCTACTCGGTGGCGAACCTCATCACGGCGTTGCGACTGCTCCTCATCCCGTTCTTCTTCGCAATCCTCATCCGTGATACCGAGCGGGCCCGTCTCACGGCATTCACCATCTATGCGATAGCGGCCTCGACCGACTGGATCGATGGTCAGATCGCACGCCGTACGCACACGGTGACCTCAATCGGGAAGATCATCGACCCGCTTGTCGACAGGCTGCTGCTTGCCTCCGGGGTCGTCGGTCTCTACATCATCGGGGAGCTCCCTGCTTGGATTCCGGTGGTGCTTGTCCTGCGCGATGTCTATCTCCTCTACGGGTCGTATGTCATGGAGCGACATCACACGATCTTGCCGGTGACCTACATCGGCAAGGTGACGACGGCTGTTCTTCTCGTGGGCTTCTCCTCGCTCATCGCAGGATGGCCTGTCGTGGGTGGGCTCGGCGTTGTCGATCTTTCCTGGTTGCCGGGTCTCGGGGAAGCGAGTGCATCTCTCGGAATCTGGTTCGTGTATGTAGGCGTCGTACTCTCGCTCATTGCGGCTGTGGGGTACACATTCCGCGCGTCTCGCGCGCTGGAACAGGTGAAGGCGTCGGAGAGGCAGGCGAGCGCACGATGAAGGCAGTCATCATGGCCGGCGGTGAGGGTACCCGGTTGCGGCCGCTTACGAGCATGCGTCCGAAGCCGATGATCCCGATCGTCAACCAGCCGGTCATGGAGCACATCATCGGCCTCGTCAAACACCACGGGCTCACCGATGTCGTCGCAACGCTCGCCTTCATGCCCCAGGTCATCGAGGATTACTTCGGGGACGGCGAAGAGTGGGGGATGAGCATCACGTACGCGGTGGAGGAGTCGCCGCTGGGGACCGCGGGTTCGGTCAAGAATGCCGAGGATGCGCTCAAGGACGGCACGTTCCTCGTCATCTCCGGTGACGCGCTCACCGATATGAACCTCACAGAAGTCATCAAGTTCCACAACTCACATGACGGTCCGGTCACGATCGCGCTCAAGCGGGTGCCGGATCCGCTCGATTTTGGCGTCGTCATCACCGATGAGAGCGGGAAGATCCAGCGCTTTCTTGAGAAGCCCACGTGGGGGCAGGTGTTCTCGGACACCATCAACACGGGAATCTATGTGATCGACCCGATCGTGTTCGACTTCATTCCGGACGGCACACCGTACGACTTCTCGTCTGAGTTATTCCCGGCGCTCATGGCGGCCGGTCACGACCTGTACGGGTTCGTCGCCGATGGCTACTGGTGCGATGTCGGGAGTCTCGAGTCATACGTTGAGGCACACCGGGATATTCTTGACGGCAAGGCCATGATCTACGTACCTGGCGCACGCGCACGCAACGACGTGTGGGTCGGCCGGGGTGCCGAGGTCGACCCGGGCGCACACATCGGCAGCAAGGTCGTCATCGGTGCGAACACGCGCGTTCGGGCCGGCGCACGTCTCGAGGACTACACGGTTATCGGTGACAACTGCTTGATCGGCGTCGAGGCGGTTCTCGAGCACGCTATCGTGTGGTCCGATGCGTTCGTGGGCACGGGTTCAGAAGTGCGCGGGGCCGTGGTGTGTCGCGGGGTTGATATACGCGCCCGCGCGAGGATTGAGCCGGGCGCCGCAATCGGCGACGAGACCGTCATCGGCCATGGTGCGCTTGTCAGTAGCGACGTGCAGGTGTACCCGTTCAAGCGTATCGAGTCTGGCGCGATCGTTTCCTCGTCGATCATCTGGGAGAGCAAGGGCATGCGCTCACTCTTCGGGGCGGACGGTATCGCGGGTCTCACCAACATCGACATCACGCCGAATCTTGCGCTCAAGACGGCGCAGGCATTCGGGAGCATCCTTCCGAGCAAGGCGCACGTCGTCGTCAGTCGCGACTCGAGCAGGGGCGCCCGCATGGTGAAGCGGGCGATTGCAGCGGGCCTCAACTCCACGGGCATAAATGTGCGAGACCTGCGGGTAGCATCTCCCGCGATCACGCGCTTCACGACGCGCGACACCCGTTGTCAGGGAGGCGTCCATATCTGCGCCTCAAGCAAGGATCCGCAGATACTCGAAGTCCACTTCTACGACAAAGCCGGTATCGACCTAGCGCCCTGGATCGAGAAGAAGGTCGAGCGGCTCTACTTCCGAGGCGAGTTCCGACGGGCCTTCTTCGAGGAGGTCGGGGAGATCATCTATCCGCCCCGGGCGCTTGAGTACTACACGGCAGGCCTCATGGAGGCCCTGGATGACGATGCGCTCGTGCACCGGCGGCCGACGATCGTCATCGATATGGGCATGAGTCCGGCATCCTTCGTGCTCCCGCAGGTGGCCGGGCGCTGGGATATCGAGATGATCGCGCTCCGTCCGTTCGTCGATTCGGAGCAGACGAGGGCGAGCGGTGCGACTCCCGAGGGCATGACCGAGCAGATGGTGCGCTCAATCGGCGCCTTCCAGGCCGATTTCGGCCTGTCTATCGATGCAACCGCCGAACGGATCGCGCTGATCACCGGGTCCGGACGCGTTCTGGATCCCGATACGACGCTGCATGTCATGGCGTACCTGTGGAGTCATACGGACTCCTCTGGGCTGTGCATGGCCGTTCCGCTGACGGCCTCGCGCGTGATCGAGCTTATCGCACAGGAGACGGGACACTGCGTCGTGCGCGCAGGCACCTCTCGACGGTCGCTCTCTGCTGCGTCGCTGCGCGACGATGTTGGCATCGCGGGTTCACAGACGGGTGGATTCGTCTTCCCAGAGTTCCTCGCGGCCTACGATGCGGTCATGTCTCTCGCGATGCTGCTCAGAATGCTCGACAAGCTTGAAATGACCCTCGACGAGGTCGTTGAGAATCTCCCGCCGTTCCATTTGCGGCGCAGGCGCGTCTTCTGCCCCTTTAACCGCAAGGGTGCAGTCATGCGCCAGATGGCGGAGATCGGGTTGCATCGTGAGGTCGAGATGACCGAGGGCGTTCGGGTTGCGTATGACGACGGCTGGGCGCTCGTGCTGCCGCACGAGTCTGAGGCGCTGGTGGAGGTCTTCAGTGAGGGCGGCACGTCCGCGCGTGCGGACGAGATCGCCGACCAATACGTTGCGCTTGTCGAGCAGGCTATCGTCGCGGAGTAGTGTTTCGGCCCCGCGATTGCTGGTTAGGCGTGGTCCCGGGATGGGCGACCCCCGTACGAGTCCGTTATACTGGCACGACGTGTATCCAACCCACCTTGAGGACGAACATGACCGAGATTACCGACACTCCGGTTGCCGATACTGAGACCGAGCCCGATACCGAGACGCCCCGGCGTACGCGGACCGGGCGTTCAGGTGGCCATTCCCATGCGCGGCGAGGCAGTGGTGCGCCCAAGGGTGGGCTTCTTGGCTGGCTGGCAGGACGTTCCGGTGGGGTGCGGGCTGCGATCATCATCGGCGCAGTGGTCGTGCTTCTGCTTCTCGTGGTCGTCGGTGTCGAGGTGGGATTCTCGACCGGCAGGGTGCACCCCGGGGTGTCCGTTGCTGGTGTCGCCGTCGGCGGGATGACGCAGCAAGAAGCGGCGATCGCGATCGAGAGCGGCATCGCGCCATTGCTCGCAGAGCCGGTCGCCGTCACCGCGAGCGGACAGGAGTGGCAGGTCACTGCCGCGCAGGTCGGTGCCTCGGTTGATGCGAGCGCGCTCGCATCTCAGGCGTATTCGATCGGTCGCGGCGATGACGTCCTCGCGGCGCTTGGTGCGCGCGCGGGTGCCTGGTTCGGCCGCGAACGTCTTGCGCTCGCAGTCGGCGCGGACGAGTCTCTCATGAGCGCATTCCTTCTCGACGCCACCCAGGCGGTCGGCACGCCGCCCGTTGATGCTTCCGTCGATGTCAGCGGTACCAGCGTCACGCTCGTACCACCCAAGGAGGGCACGGGCATCGATACGGGCGCCGCGAGGACCGCCATACTCACCGCCTTCGGGTCAGATCAGCGTTCGGTCACGCTGGATCTGACGACGCGCGCCGCGGCGATCAGCGAGGATGGCGCTCGCGCGGCCTACGATGTGGCCCGGCAGATGGTTAGCGCGCCGTGCACACTCACCTATGACAAGAAGAAGTGGGATGTTCCGGCAGCGACAATCGGCGGTTGGCTTGCGTTCCGTCCGGCAGCAGATCCCACCTCGAGCGTCTCGACCTCCGCGACCGTCCTCGAGTGCTATCTCGACAGCGCGGAAGTCTCAGCGACGGTCGTCCCGCTCGTCAAGGAGATCGGCAAGCTGGCCAAGGACGCTACATTCAAGGTGTCTTCTGGCAAAGTGAGCATCGTGCCTTCACAAGACGGTCTCGGTCTCGACGCCGAGGATCTTGCCACAACGCTGCTGCAGACGCTGGGTGGTACGGGGCAGCGAGTGGTCGCGCTTCCGATGAAGCGTGTGGAAGCCGCCATGACTACCGAGAAGGCTAGGACGCTCGGTATCACCGAGCGGCTCTCGACCTTCACGACGACGTACGCCTCGAGCAACAAGCCGCGCGTCAACAACATCCATCTGCTGGCCGACGCGCTCGACGGCACACTGCTCGCACCGGGTCAGGTGTTCTCGTTTAACGAGACCATCGGGCAACGGACCGCTGAGAAAGGCTATCAGGAAGCCAACGCGATCGTGAACGGCAAACTCGTCCCGCAGCTCGGCGGCGGCATCTGCCAGATCGGTTCCACGATCTTCAACACGGTCTTCTTTTCGGGGTTTCCGGTCACCGAGCGCCACAACCATTCCATCTACATCAGCCATTATCCGAAAGGCCGTGACGCGACCGTTTCGTGGGGCGGACCGGATTTCAAGTTCCAGAATGACAGCAACACGTGGGTCCTCGTTTCGACCGCATACACGAATTCGTCGGTGACGGTTTCGCTTTACGGGACGGATCCCGGCTACAAGGTCACGTACCAGACCGGTGCGTTCACGAACATGGTTCCGTATTCGGTTCGCGAAATCAAAGACCCCAAGCTCCCCAAGGGCACGAAGATCGTTGATGAGAAGGGTACGAGCGGCCGGAGCATCATCGTCACGCGTATCGTCAAGAAGGACGGTAAGACCATCCGAACCGACACGTTCAAGTCGACCTATAAGGCGACCGAGGAGGTCGTTCGGGTCGGCACGAAGATAGTGCCATCAACGCCCGCAACGACAACGCCGTAGCGTCAGATACGTAGGTTCATGCCAGTACGAAGGGGGTAGGGGTGTTCCAGCCAGACTTCGAGGCGATGTCTCGCGACGAGCTCGAGGCGCTTCAGCTTGAGCGCCTACGGGCCACTCTGACCCGTGTCTACGAGAATGTTCCGACGTATCGGGAGAAGTTCGACACTGCGGGGTTCAGGCCAGACGCACTCAGTTCGCTCACGGATCTCGCAACTGTCCCGTTTACGGTCAAAGATGACCTCCGCGCGGCATACCCGTATGGAATGTTTGCGGCACCAATGCGAGAGATCGTGCGCGTGCACTCGTCTTCCGGCACGACTGGCCAGGTCACGGTAGTCGGCTATACCCGGGGAGATATCGAGCGGTGGGGCGATCTGATGGCCCGCACGCTTGCATGCGCCGGTGCGACACCCGATGACGTCGTGCAGATCAGCTACGGATATGGACTCTTCACCGGCGGGCTGGGCGTCCATTACGGCTCTGAGCGACTTGGGTGTGTGACCATTCCCATTTCCGGCGGAAATACCAAGCGCCAGGTACAGGTGATGAAGGACTTTGGCGTGACCATCCTCGCTGCCACGCCTTCGTACGCGCTGCTTCTCGGTGAGACCGCGCTCGAGATGGGCATCGACGTTCGGGATCTACCACTCAGGGCTGGTGTTTTCGGCGCTGAGCCCTGGAGTGAGAACATGCGAACGCAGCTAGAGGAGACCCTCGGCGTTCTAGCAATCGACATCTACGGACTCTCGGAAGTGCTTGGTCCGGGCGTTGCAGCCGAGTGTTCCGAAAAGCACGGTCTGCACGTCAATGAGGATCATTTCATCATCGAGATCGTCGATCCCGAGACGCTCCAGCCGGTTCCTGATGGTGAGATGGGCGAGGTTGTCTTCACCACCATCACCAAAGAGGGCATACCGGTGATTCGATACCGCACCAGGGATATCTCGCGCATCATCCCCGGACCGTGTGCCTGCGGGCGCACCTTCCGCAGGATGCAGCGCGTGAGCGGGCGCACGGACGACATGCTCATCATACGGGGCGTGAACGTGTTCCCCAGCCAGATTGAGCAGGTTCTCACCGGAATCCCGGGCGTTGCTCCGCACTACCAGGTGGTGCTCAGCAAGCACGGTTCACTCGACCACGTCGAGGTACACGTCGAGGTCGGTCCCGACTTCGCTTTCGATGAGATCAGGGCGCTCGAGAAGTTGCAGCGGCGGGTGAGTGCTGAGATCGCCTCAGCGCTCGCAATCTCCATCGGCGTCAAACTCGTGGAACCAAAGTCCATCCAGCGCAGCGAGGGCAAAGCTAAGCGCGTCCTCGACCTGCGAAACGAGGGGAGCGTGTAGGCGGAATGGTCCAGCAGGTCTCGGTCTTCTTGGAGAACACATCGGGACGGCTCGCCGAGCTGACTCGAGTACTGGGCGATGCAGGCGTCAACATGCGGGCGCTCATGGTGGCTGACACAGCGGAGTTCGGTGTAGTACGCCTCATCTGTGACCGACCGCGTGCTGCTGTCGATGTGCTCGAGCGTGCAGGATTTGGTGCATCGATCAACGAGGTCATCGCTGTTGCCGTTCCGGATCGCCCCGGGGGTCTCGCCGACGTTCTGGGCGTTCTCGGCGAGCAAGGCTTGAACGTCGAATACGCCTACTGTTTCGTGTCGCCGAGCGGGGCTGCCGCCATTGATATCTTTCGCGTAGACGATCCGCTGCGGGCGAGCGCGGTACTCACGCACGCTGGAATCGTCGTTGTGGAGCCGGCCGCACTGTACGTCTCAGACTAAGCGGTCGCAGTTTCGTCCGACCCGCAGACGTCTTCAACGCGCTCTTCGGTCGCCGGATCCAGTGATCGCGCAAGGTCGCACATTGCCGCCGCGTCCTCTGGCACAGAGAGAGGCGTCGCCGACACGGACTCATCTTTCGCTCCGAGAAGCTCCCGAACGCCGTTGCGCACACGATCGCTTGCGACAGCAGCGCCTGACCCGGGGGTCTGTGGGAGGATCACAAGGAACCGTCCATCTCCGAGATAGCCGACATCGTCAACAAGGCGGATGTCGTTACGGATGTGACCCGCAACGCTTCGGAGGAGCGTCCGCTGTCGCGAAGGCCGCAGGTCTGCAAAGAGACCCGGTGCGAGGCCGATGACGGCAACAGAGAACGGAACCTGGTAGCGCTGGAACTGCCCGAGTCCGTTCTTGAGTGTCTGACCGCAATATCGACGGTTGTATACCTGTGTGATGTCATCGAGCGTCGATGAACCCTCAAGCTGCGCGATGATGTACTTCACCCGTCCGAAGATCTCGCCGCCGAGGATACCGACAATCGTGTAGATCAGTACGCGCGTCGCAATCATGGCGAGTACATTCTTGGAGAGACCCTGCTCACTCAGCAGCGGAATTCGGGTTATCACATATGAGAGCGTGGCGGCGAAGGCAGCAACTGAGCCTCCGTCTCGACCCCAGTGCACAGCGGCCGCGAGTACAACGACAATCATTGCCTGCCCGAGTGCCTCCTGCCAGAAGCCGGCCTGATTCATCGGCGGTCCCACGAGAAGGCTCCCGAAGATGACCACCGCACCGAGCGATATCATCAGTGTTTCGAATCGACCGTACTTCACAGAGGTTCCTCCTCGACGGCGAGCGCGGACTGCTTCGGATCGGAGTTAGTCGAACGGGTGGTTCGGGCAAATGATGGATTCAGTTGCTGAGTCGAAAACCAGAGGTGCTTTGTCAAGGGGACAGACCGTGATGACGTCCCAGGTGGTGGCATACCCCTCGAGGTCGCCGAGGGTAAAGGTCGACGTGAGAGATCCTCTGGTACCCCGGTAGATCTGAATTGCCCCGTTGAGTGTGCGCTGATTCGATATGCACGCGGCTTCCGCCGCCCTGTCTGCGAGCATCGAATACGATGCGACGGCGATGAGCATGAGAACTCCAAGAATGAGCACGACGACCATGAGCTCAACAAGTGTGAACCCACTATCGCGCTTGATCCCCTGAGTCTGTCTCCAAAACGTACCCACGTGGCCCCCCGGTTCGATGTGACCCGACCATCGCGAACAGTATAGACAATCCGTCGCAGTGCGTCTGTAATCGGCGGGAATCCTTCGTTTTTGTAGGCGGTGGGCATTTTCCTGCTGCACGTTCTACAATGTCTCACTACCCAGCCTCTCCGTCCCCGGGAGCGATGAGCATGTCTTGGTTTGGCGCGACCGTGCGCAGCAGCCGCGTCCTCGTGGTGCTTGTTGCCCTCATTGCGTTCATGCCCGGACGCGCTCTTGGTGAGGTTCGCCCGTCAGACACTCTCGGCGAGACGCCCGTTTCTTCATCGAAGACGCTCGGCGCCATCGCACCGGACGTCACGCTCCCGGCGGGCATTCTCGAAACGGCTGATGGTGAGCTTCTCTGGGCGCGCGTGCAAGATGAAGAGCGTTCGATGGCAAGCACGACAAAGATCATGACCGCAATCGTCGTAATGGACAGCGGGGTTCAACTTGACGAGCGCGTCACCGTGCCGCCCGAAGCCGCCAAGGTGGGGGAGGCAGGCGTCGGACTTGTACCCGGGCAGGGCCTCACGGTTCGCCAACTTCTCGAGGCGATGCTCGTTCACTCCGGCAACGATGCGGCGATCACCCTTGCCGTTCATGTCTCGGGTTCGCTCGACGCATTCGTCGAGGCGATGAACGCCAAAGCGACCGAGCTCGATCTGCGCAACTCGACGTTCACGAACCCGCATGGTCTCGACGAAGCCGGCCACCATACGTCCGCAGCTGATCTCGCCACCATGGCGCGATACGCGATGCGCAACCAGGTATTCAGGGACATCGTGCGGATGAAGGAAGTGCGCATCCCGGCGGGATCGAGTACGAGACGCTTTGATGCGAGCAACCTTCTTCTGGGGACGTATACAGGAGCTACCGGAATCAAGACGGGATGGACGAGCGACGCGGGCTACTGTCTCGTCGCGTCTGCGGAACGGGGCGGGATCGAGCTCTATACCGTCGTTCTCGGCACGAAGACGGAGAACGCCCGATTCGTTCAGGCCAAGAGGCTGCTCGACTGGGGCTTCGCACATTACGCGGTCAAGCAGGTGACGAGCGCGGAGCAGACGGCTTCCATCGTAGCGGTGACAGATTATCTTGACCGGACCGTGCCGGCCCTGGTCGCCGAGACGACTTCAACGGCGGTATACGATATCCGCGGTCCGGTCACGGTCCAGGCCGACGTCATCGGGGAGGTCGCCGCTCCGGTCGTTAAGGGACAGCGACTCGGGACGCTGACGGTCAAGCAAGGGGGACGACTCCTCGCTCAGGTGCCCATCGTGGCAGCGCAGGCGGTCCCGGTACCCACGTTCTGGGAAGGCGTGCAGATCGGGGCTACCCGGTTCTGGAGACAACTGTTCGGTGGGGCGCTGAAGGCAGTACCCCTCACCGTGATGTGACCCGCAAAGCGAAAGGATGATGATGACCGAGGACATGCTGCGAACACCGCTTTATGACGAACACCTCGCTCTCGGGGCGCGTATCGTTCCCTTCGCAGGGTGGGATATGCCCGTCCAGTACGCCGGAATCATCGAGGAGCACAAGGCTGTGCGCGCCTCGGCGGGCGTGTTCGACGTGTGTCACATGGCCGAGTTCCGCATCTTCGGTCCCGGGGCGCTCGAAGCGCTCCAGACGATCGTGACGAACGATCTTGAGAAGATCGCCGAACTCGGGGCCGCTCTCTACACGGTCATGTGCGATGAGGACGGCGGCATTATCGACGATCTCATCGTCTATCACACGGGCGATCTCGAGTACCTGATCATCGCGAACGCTTCGAACCGGCAGACCGACTGGGATTGGATCACCTCGCATCTTCCAGATGGTCTCGAGGCTGTCGACGAGTCCGATCGTACGGGGCTCATCGCGCTCCAGGGTCCGAAGGCCATCGAGATCATCTCGGAACTCGCGGGGGACGACTTCGAGCTTCCGGAGCGGTTCCATATCGCCGAGGCGGTCCTTGGTGGCGACCTCCCGGTTCTGCTCGCACGCACCGGCTACACCGGCGAGGACGGCGTCGAGATCCTCTGCCACGAGAGCCATGCGGTTCGCGTCTGGCGTCTTCTGCTCTCATTCGCGGAGGTGTCTCCTTGCGGGCTTGGCGCTCGCGATACGCTGCGACTCGAGATGGGGTATCCGCTTTACGGGAGCGATATGGACCGGGGCGTCGATCCGATCTCTGCGGGGCTGGGCTGGGTCGTCCCGAAGACAAAGTCCGGATACATCGGCGCAGAGGCGATCGCGCGCATCCGGGAGCGAGGCGTGGAGCGCAAGCTCGTCGGGCTTATCGTGGCGGATGGAGTCCCGCGTCACGAGTATCCGGTGTTGCACGAGGGAACCGAGGTCGGTAAGGTGGCAAGCGGTACGTTCTCGCCGACGCTTGGGCACGGAATCGCGACGGCATACGTACCTGTTGACCTGAGTGCGCCCGGAACGGAACTGGTCGTCGCGATTCGCAAGAAGGAGTCGGCCGCGACGGTCGTTCGGCCACCGTTCGTGAAGCAAACGTCGCTCAGTGCACTCACGTCGTAGCACGACATTCGAGAGGAGCGTTGCCCACATGTATCCCAAGGACCTGAAGTACGACAAAGAGCACGAATGGGTGAAGGTCGACGGCGACATCGCCATCATCGGCATCAGTGATTTCGCGCAGGAGCAGCTTGGCGAAGTCGTGTACGTCGATCTGCCTGCAGTGGGCGATGAGATCATCGCCGGCGAGAGCTTTGGCGAAGTCGAGTCGGTCAAGTCCGTGTCCGAGCTCTTCTCGCCGCTTTCCGGTGACATCGTCGAAGTGAACGAGATGCTCGGGGACGCGCCCGAGACCGTCAACGAAGACTGCTACGGCGACGGCTGGATGGTCAAGATCAAGATGGCCGATGCGGCTCAGACCGATGACCTCATGAGCGCCGACGAGTATGAAGCCTTCGTCGCTGAGGAAGCCTGACCCGGATGCGATTCGTACCGATCACCTGCGAGCAGCGCGAGACGATGCTGCGCGCGGTCGGGGTGCGCTCGGTGGAGGACCTCTTCGACGTCATTCCTCCCGAGGTGCGCCTGACGCGCGCTCTCGACCTGCCTTCTGGCATGGGCGAGATCGAGCTCGCCGCCCACCTGCAAGAATGTGCCGACGAGAACGACACGAGCCTCGTGTCGTTTCTCGGCGGAGGGTGTTATGACCACTATGTGCCGGCCATCGTCGATGCGGTGGTCAGTAAGCCGGCGTTCTTCACCGCGTACACGCCGTATCAGCCCGAGGTCAGCCAGGGCACGCTGCAGGCCATCTACGAGCATCAGTCGATGGTGTGTGCGCTGACGGGGATGGATGTCGCGAACGCCTCCATGTACGACGGTGCGACAGCGTTTGTCGAGGCGGCCCTGATGGCGGCTCGCGTGACCAAGCGCAACCGGATCGTCGTGAGCGCCGCTGTGCATCCCGAGTGGCGCGACGTCCTTGATACCTATGCGGAGTCCGGCATGGTCGAGGTCGTCACGTGCCCGTCACGCGATGGCGTCACGGACCTGAGCGCGCTGGCCGGACTCGTCGAAGGGGCTGCGGCCGTGCTGGTCGCTTCGCCATCATTCCTCGGATGCGTTGAGGACGTGTCGGCAATCGCCGAACTCGTGCACGCAGCAGGCGGTTTGCTGGTCGTTGCGGCGAACCCCGTGCTTCTCGGAGTGATGGAGGCTCCGGGAGTTCTCGGCGCCGATATCGTGGTCGGGGAGGGGCAGCCGCTCGGCAACGCGATGTCGTTCGGCGGACCCGGATTCGGGTTCTTTGCGAGCTGCGACCGGTTCATCCGGCAGATGCCGGGTCGAATCGTCGGTCGTACGCTCGATGTCGACGGCCGCACCGGATTCGTGCTCACCATGCAGACTCGCGAGCAGCACATCCGTCGCGAGAAGGCGACGTCGAATATCTGCTCGAACCAGGCGCTCAATGCGCTTGCGGCGAGCGTCTACCTGGCCGCCGTCGGCAGTGAGGGGCTCGCCGGTATCGGGCGTGCGTGCATCGCCAAGGCGCACCATCTCCGGGCGGCGCTTATCGCGACCGGCGTGTTCACGGCCGCGAACGATGCCGCATTCGCGAACGAGTTCGCGTTGCGCTACGACGGCGACGTGGCCGCGATGCAAGACGCACTGCTCGAGCGCGGGTTCCTCGCAGGGCTCGATCTTGGTCGATTTGGCGGTGAGTACGCGGGTCTCGTTCTGTTTGCGGTGACCGAGAAGCGTACTCGCGCGCAGATGGACCGCTTCGTCGAGGAGGTGGCGTCCCTGTGAGCGAGCACATGAAGCGCGAGCCGATCGCCCGCCCCCTCATCTTCGAGATCGGTGCACCCGAGTCCCGATGTGTCGAGGCTCCGCCGCTTGATGTCGCCGACATCGACCTCTCGCAGGTCCTCGGTGGCTCGGCGCGCGCAACACGGCCGCGTCTGCCGCACGTGACCGAGGGCGAGATCGCGCGACACTACGAGCATCTCGCAAGCGTCAACTTCGGCGTGGACAGCGGTTTCTACCCGCTAGGTTCATGCACGATGAAGTACAACCCGAAGATCGACGAGTGGGCATGTCGGTTGCCGGGATTCGCGGGAGCGCATCCGTATCAACCGGAGCAGACCGTGCAGGGTGCTCTCGGGCTCATGTACGGCCTCCAGGAGGCTCTTGGCGAGATTTCCGGACTACCGGCGGTAACACTGCAGCCGGCGGCCGGAGCGCACGGTGAGCTGACTGCGCTCATGGTGATCCGCGCGCACCACGTTTCCAACGGCGACGCGCGCAAACGCGTCATCATCCCGGATGCGGCGCACGGTACGAATCCCGCGACCGTCGCCATGTGCGGTTATACGGTGACGCAGGTACCGAGCAACGAGCGCGGGGGAGTCGACCTTGACGCCCTTGCAGCGGCGCTCGACACAGACGTCGCCGCGATCATGCTGACGAACCCGAACACCCTCGGGCTCTTCGACGAGAACATCGTCGAGATCACCCGCATGGTGCACGACGTCGGCGCACTTGCGTACTGCGACGGAGCCAATCTCAACGCCATCATGGGCAAGGTGCGGCCGGGCGACATGGGCTTCGACGCCATGCACATCAACCTGCACAAGACATTCGCCACGCCGCACGGTGGCGGTGGCCCCGGCTCTGGTCCCGTGTGCGTGACCGAGACGCTTGCATCGTTCCTGCCCTCGCCGATCGTGGTTCATGACGGTGCTGGCGCATACGCTCTGTCGACACCCGAGCACTCGATCGGTCGCGTGAAGGCGTTCCTCGGCAACTTCGGGGTTCTCGTGCGTGCGTACACGTACATCCGCGCGCTCGGGGCTGAAGGTATCACCGAGGTCTCCGAGCAGGCAGTTCTCTCGGCAAACTACCTGAAAGAGAAGCTCAAGAGCGCGTTCGAGCTCCCGTACGACCGCGTGTGCATGCACGAGTTCGTGCTGTCAGGTTCGCGTCAGCGCAAGGCGAACGGCGTGCGCACGCTCGATATGGCGAAGCGACTGCTCGACCATGGCGTTCATCCGCCGACGATCTACTTCCCGCTGATCGTCGATGAGGCGATCATGATCGAGCCGACCGAGACCGAGAGCCTCGAGACGCTCGATCGGTTCGTGGACGCGATGCTCGCAATCGCCCGTGAAGCCGAGGAGAACCCCGACCTGCTGCACGATGCGCCGTACACGACGCCCGTACGCCGGCTCGATGAGGCCAAAGCGGTGAAGGAACCTGATCTTGCCTGGAAGCCCGCCACATAGCCTGGAGGCGGGTTCGGGCGTGAAAGCATGGCGACTCATACTGGACGGTCCGGAAGACGGTGCCTGGAACATGGCGGTCGACCGGGCCGTTCTTCGTGCCCGGGAGCGGGGAGAGGTGCCGCCGACGGTGCGGCTCTATCGCTGGATTCGCCCGACAGTCACGCTCGGCCGGAACCAGAGCCTCGATGATGTTGACGTGGTCGCGTGTCGCGATCGAGGTTTCGACGTCGTGCGCCGTCCGACAGGCGGGCGCGGGGTCCTTCACTACTCGGTCGTTGCGTCGCTTGATGACGGCATCCCGCGGGGCGTTGCGGCGAGCTACCGCGTCTTGTGTGGAGTCCTCGTTGAGGTGTATCAGTCGCTCGGGGTTCCTGCGACGCTCACCGGGCGAGCCCACGGCGACAAGGCCGCGGGCGCCTGCTACCTGCACACGACCAGCGCGGATCTGTCGTTCGGGGTGGCGAAACTATCCGGGAGTGCCCAGGTCTGGGATCGAAACGCCGTTTTACAGCATGGTTCGTTTGTGCGCTCGCGAGACGTCGAGGCTGAGGCACAGGTGTTTCGCCTCGACGATCGGTCACAGGCACGATTGAAGGATTCCACCGCCACGTTTGGCGGAGTACTTGGGCAGGCGCCCACGCTGGAGGCCATCACCAGGGCGGTGTGCTCCGCTTTCGATACCGTTCTCGGGGTCACGCTTCAACCCGGCGAACTCACCGAACAGGAGCGTGCCGAGGCGACACGTGATACGGGTACATTCCGGATACCGGAAGTCGAGCCATCAGGTTCGACATGAGGCAGAGGTCTATGACGGGTGATGTCATAGGATTCTGATACAATCGTGGCGGCTAGGGACGGCCGTCGAGCGGCTGGAGGACTGATGAGCGGCGATAAGAAGCGCGCCAACGATGATGCCCTGTTGAATCTTGAGGAGAAGTCCCTCGAGGAGCTTCGGGGGTTACTCGATTCGATCTACGAAGAGGAGCAGGCCGTCAGCTATCGCAGACGCGTGCTTCACGGGAAGATCGATATTCTCCGTGCAGAACTCGTTGGTCGCCTGAAGTCGCAGCGTGAGGGCGGCGAGGGAGTCGTCTCGGGTCACGACATCGAGCGGCTCATCGGTATCCTCTCGAGCGACTTGCATGGCGTCTCCAAGTACGACGTCGCCGCCGTATCTGACGATGATTGGGACGAGTAGGTTCGACCGCCGCAACAAGCAGGACACAAGGAGGAAGCGTGGCGACAGTTGCCGAGAAGATCCAGGCGTTCCTGGATGATCTAGCGAATGATGTCATCGAGGAGCGAGTTGTCGAGTATGTCATCCGAGAGGTGCAAAACGGCCGCAAGCTCACCGAAGCACTGAAGGATCCCTACGTGAAGAACCGCCTGAGCGAAGAGAAGCTGGCCGGAGTTCTCGAGAATCCCGGCATTGCATCAGCGCTTGAGGAGCAGATAGCTCAGTCATTCAAGACTCGAGAGTTCGGTTTTCTCGACAAATAGGCTCGGCGGTGATTCTGCCGCATCGGAGGTGGTTCGCGTGGACAGATGCCCGGCGTGCGACGGTGTTGTGACACCGGAGGATCAGGTGTGTCCTGCGTGCGGGCTGCGTCTAGCCGGGGCGACCGCCTCGTTTGAGCCTGTTGCCGCCGAGGAGTCCGCCGCCGTCGTTGATGGCACAGGAGGCGAAGGGCCCGTCCTCGTGGTTCATAAGGGCGCCGAGGTGGGCGAGCGCTTCTACCTCGATGGCAGTGAGTTCACGGTCGGGCGTGACCCCGAGTGTGACATCTTCCTCAATGATGTGACGGTGTCCCGGGACCACGCGCTGCTCGTGGTTTCTCCTGACGGAGTGAGCGTGGAAGACAAGGGCTCCCTCAATGGAACGTATGTGAACGACATCCTTGTCGATAAGGCACGGCTTCACAACGGTGACGCCTTGCAGGTCGGACGCTTCCGAATGATCTTCCTTTCTGGAGGTGTCGCGTAGATGGCTGAAAGCGGTCGCGACTACATGACGATAGGTGAGGTCGTAGAGCACTTTGCAGACACCTATCCTGATCTGACAATCTCAAAGGTGCGTTTTCTCGAAGACGAGGGGCTTGTCTCGCCCGAACGCACGGGCGGCGGGTATCGCAAGTTCCATCCCGCAGACGTCACGCGTATCGAGCTGGCGCTCCGTCTCCAGAGGGATCATTTCATGCCGCTCGCGGTCATTCGCGAGAAACTCAAGGAGATCGACAAGGGTCGTATTCCTCCCGAGCTTCAGCCATCCGTTGCACGTGCAGAGGCCGTCCAGCTTCCACTCGAGACTGCTGAGACCGTTCTCGTAGCGAAGGCAAGCGATACTCTCGGATTGCCGACGACGTTCATCCGGGAGCTGGCGGAGTTCGGTCTCGTGGTGTTGTCGCAAGGGGACCACGGCGAGGAGATCGCCGGAGCGGATATCGCCATCGCGCACGCGTGCTGGGACCTCCGCAAGTTCGGTCTCGAGCCTCGTCACCTACGCATGTACGAGACCTTCGCCGAGCGCGAGGCGACCTTCTTCTCGCAGGCGCTGTCGCCGTCATTCCGCCACCGTACGCCCGAGGTACGGCAGCGGTTGATCGAGACTTTGAACGAACTCACGGAACTCACGGGCGCACTCAAGCGATCGATGCTTCATCGTGCGCTGGCGCGGGCGTTCGACGACGTCATGTAGGTGTGATGACAGAACCAGCGAACGACTTCGGCCATTCATTTCCCGTTTCCGGCAAGGTCGCGGGCATCGAATTCGCGCATCCGAGTGAGCGCGTTGCCGCGCAGATTCTCGACTTCTACCGCATCGAGTGGGAGTACGAACCCACGACGTTTCCCATCGAGTGGGATGGCGACGGCAATGTCATCGCATCGTTCGCACCGGACTTCTTCCTGCCGGAATTCGGCCTCTACATCGAGCTTACAACGATGAGCCAGAAGCTTGTGACGAAGAAGAACCGGAAGGTTCGCAGGCTCAAGGAGCTCTATCCCGAGATCAACATCAAGGTGCTCTACCAGAAGGACTTCCGCCGGCTTCTCTTCAAGTACGGCATCCCGGTGCAGGAGCGCGCACACAGTGACGGCGGCGGGCTTGATGCCGCTGATGCCGATGGCGGTCAGTGACGATGGGGTTTTATCATTCGATGCATGACCCCGCAATTGAGGGCATTCTCGTTTCGACTGAAGTGATCGCCGATACGGTCAGCGAACTTGGACGCAGGATCACTGCGGACTATGCCGGCAAGAATCTCGCCCTGGTCACGGTATTGAGAGGTGGCGTTATCTTCCTGGCGGATCTGTGTCGGGAAATCGATTTGCCGCTCTCGCTCGATTTCATGGCCATCTCGTCATATAGCCCGGGGGCCGGTGCCGTACGCATCACCAAGGACCTCGATGATTCGATCACAGGACGCGATGTCCTTGTCGTTGAGGACATCATCGACACAGGCCTCACCCTCAACTACTTGCTTAGTGTCTTGCGGCAGCGCGACCCGGCAAGTCTTGCTGTCTGCACGCTCTTCGATAAGGATGTCCGCCGCCTGGTCGATTTGCCCATCGAGTACAGCGGCATACGCATTCCGGACCGCTTTGTCATCGGGTACGGGCTTGACCTCATGGGTCGCTATCGCAACCTGCCATTCCTGGCGACGCTCCGTGAAGAGGTGATGGAGTGATGGTTCGCCGCGTATGGACAGCGGCGCTCTTGCTGACAGGTGTCATTCTCGCCGGTACTGCCGGCTACGCCATCATCGAGGGCTGGGGGTTCCTTGATTCCCTCTACATGACGGTCATCACGATCGCGACCGTCGGCTATCGCGAGGTTGGCCCGCTTTCCGATGGGGGACGCGTCTTCACGATCCTTCTCATCTTCGCTGGCGTCGGGAGTATCGCATTCTCCTTCGGTACGATTGTCGAGTTCATGGTTGAGGGGCACCTTACGAGCCTTCTGGAAGGACGTCGCATGGAGAAGCGGATTAGCGCTTTGAGCGGACACCATATCGTCGTCGGCATCGGGAGGGTCGGTTCCGTCGTTGCCAAGTCACTTGCCGATGAAGGTGTGCCGTTCGTGGTCATAGATTCCTGCGAGGAGTGCCGTGTCGCTGCCGAGGAGGCCGGGTGGCTCTTCGTGCACGGCGACGCTACAGAAGAGCAGGCGTTGCTCGAGGCGGGGGTGGCTCGCGCGCGCGGGCTCGTCACTGCTGTAGACACCGACGCGGACAATCTCTTCATCGCGCTGACCGCTCGTACGCTCAATCCGAAGTTGTATATCGTCGCCCGATCCTCGTCGGTCGCCTCCGAAGCGAAGATCTTGCGCTCGGGCGCCGATCGCGTGCTCACGCCAAACGTCATCGGCGGACGGAGAATGGCCGCCATGGTGCTCCATCCGCTTGTTTCTGACTACCTCGATATCGTTACGCATGGAGATGAGATTGAGTTTCGACTCGACTCGATGCCGGTCGGCCGGGCATCACAACTCGCGGGGGTCACCATCAAAGACGCTCGCGTTCGGCATGCGACGGGCGCATACATACTCGCGGTGCGGACCGAGGACGGGCAGACCAACGCCAATCCGCCGGCCGAGACGGTGCTCAATGCGGGAGATACGCTCATCTCCCTCGGTACCCGGGAGCAGCTGGCAGCGCTCGCCGCATTGGTCTAGTTGCTCCGGTTACATCGTTTGCGCGACAGGTACTGGTGGTCGTCCACCGTACGCGCTACCCTTGGACGCGTGCTCTGACCCGATGAAGAGGAGACTCCTGGTGGATCTTTCAACCTACATTCGCGACATCCCTGACTTCCCCAAGGAAGGCATCGTCTTCAAGGACATCACACCGCTCCTGGCGAGCCCTGAGGGGTTCCGGGGCGCTATCGACACCATCGCTGATGCGTTTGCGGACGCGGGTATCACGAAGGTCCTCGGCGCCGAGGCACGCGGATTCATCTTCGGCGGGGCACTCGCGTACAAGCTTGGGGCCGGTTTCGTGCCGGCACGCAAGCCGGGCAAGCTTCCCTGGAAGACGACCAAAGCCGAGTACGCGCTCGAGTACGGCATGGACTCGCTCGAGATCCACTGCGATGCGCTTTCCGAGGACGACGTCGTGCTGATCGTCGACGACGTGCTCGCGACAGGCGGTACTGCTGCCGCCAAGAACGCACTCGTCCAGACGACCGGCGCCAGGACAGCCGGGTTCGCTTTTCTGATCGAGCTCGACTTCCTTGCAGGGCGCGAGAAGCTCGACGATTCGAAGATCATCTCGCTCATCCACGTGGACTAGGCGTCGCTTCCGCGGACGTCAACGGGGCGCCTGGCGGCGTTGATGTGGTAAACTGAATACGGTCCGAACAGCGAGTAAGCCTCGCCCTCTTGAAGCAGCCATTGACGTAGCTGGAGGTGCATCGTGCGGTCCTCACAGAGCGGGACTCCGCTCAAAGCCCTCCTTTCGCTTCTCCTGACCTTCGTGATGCTGTTTGCTGCTGCACCCGCGGTCGCAGTCCCAACGACCGCCGCCATCGAAGCTAAACGAGCAGAAGCGCGTGCCGCGCAGGACAAGCGCGACGCGATGGACGCCGAGCTTGAAGTGCAGGTCGAGGAGTTCAACGCGATCTCGGAGGCCCTCGACGCCACGCGCGAGGAGATTCGCACAACGAGAGCAAAGCTCGTGATCGCCGAGCGTGAACTGAGCGATGCAAACCGGCAACTCTCCGAACGTGCTGCGAACATCTACAAAGGCGGCAACCAGAGTCTTCTCGATGTGCTGCTCGGAACGACCTCGTTCGAGGACTTCGTGGCACGCTTCGACTTGCTCATGCGCATCAATCGGAGCGACGCCGAGACGGTCGCCCAGGTGAAGGATGCCAAGGCGCAGGTCGAGTCGATTCAACTCGCACTCGAGACTCGGGAGGCCGAGCAGGTCTCGCTCCGCAGCGAGACCGAGCGTCGTGCCGGGCAGATCGAGACAGCCATCAAGAAGCAGGAGGCGTTTCTCGCGTCTCTGAACTCCGAGATCAAGACGCTCATCTCCGAAGAAGAGGCACGGCAGCGCGCGCTTGCGGCAGAGCGAGCACGCCTCGCTGCCGCTCTTGCCGCAAAATCTGGCGGTCGCAAGCCGGTAGCTGAGGGCAATCTCCCCGCATCGCATCCCGAGGTCGTTCGCATCGCGCTTCAGTTCCTCGGCGTCCCGTATCGCTGGGGTGGCACATCGCCGTCCGGATTCGACTGTTCGGGTCTCTGTCAGTACGCATATCGGCAGATCGGGATTCAGCTTCCCCGTACAAGCCGAAGCCAGTACAACGCCGGTGCGAACATCGCGCCCGACCGCCTCGATCTCTTGCAGCCCGGCGACCTTGTGTTCTTCGGTACGAACGGCGATCCGGGTCGCATTCATCATGTCGGGATGTATGTGGGCAACGGCAACTACGTCCATGCACCCAGCACCGGCGATGTTGTGAAGGTGTCCTCGCTCACGGATCGCATTTCCAGCCGCGGTGACTACGTCGGGGCATCGCGCTTCTAGCTCCTCGCGACCGTCTACCGCCCGTGCAAAGCCGCCCGCCGTCGCGCGCCGTGTTCTGCATGATGGCTATGCTATGATTCAGCGAATTCCGCGCTTAAAGGGTGCTGTATCCGTCGTGGAGGTGACCGTTTGTCGCGCTTGCTGATGTCCGGTAACGAGGCTGTTGCACGTGGGGCCTGGGAAGCCGGTGTGAAGGTCGGAGTGGGGTACCCCGGAACGCCCTCGACCGAGGTGCTCGAGAATCTCGTGAAGTACGAGGACGTCTACTGCGAGTGGGCGCCCAATGAGAAGGTGGCCGCAGAGGTCGCCGTCGGCGTAAGTGTAGGCGGGGCACGCACGCTCGTCACCATGAAGCACGTCGGCTTGAACGTTGCCGCAGATCCGTTGTTCACACTTGCGTATATCGGCGTCGGTGGGGGATACGTGTTGTTGGTTGCCGATGACCCCGGTATGCACTCTTCGCAGAACGAACAGGACAGCAGGAACTACGCTGCTTTTGCCAAGGTTCCTATGCTTGAGCCTTCAAACAGCCAGGAAGCACTCGCGTTCACACGTGCGGCCTTCGGCATCTCCGAGGAATTCGATATTCCGGTTCTGGTAAGGACGACAACGCGCGTCGCACACTCGAAGAGCCTGGTCGAACGTGGCGAGCGTGATTCGCAGCCGCTACTGCCGCCGTACGCGCCGCGGGTTGGCAAGTGGGTGATGATGCCGGGCAACGCGCGCGTGCGAAGAGTTGATCTTGAGCAGCGCACGGAACGCCTGCGCGCTTTCTCAAACGATTGCGAGTTCAACCGCATCGAGATGCGTGACCCGTCACTTGGAATCATCGTGAGCGGCATCGCCTACGAGTACGTTCGGGAGGCGCTTCCTGAGGCATCCGTACTCAAGGTCGGTATGGTGAACCCGCTTCCCGAGAAGCTCATCGTTGAATTCGCATCCAAGGTCGAGCGCCTGGCGGTTGTTGAGGAACTAGACCCCTACATGAGCCTGAGACTGAAGGCTCTCGGTCTTTCTCTAGTCGAGACTGGGCTTCCTGTCATCGGCGAACTCTCCCCAGATCGTATCGCGCAAGCATTTGGTGCGCCCGTGCGAGAGACCCGTGACGCGATCACCGATCTGCCTCCGCGGCCACCGCTTCTGTGTGCGGGATGTCCTCATCGCGGCGTGTACTGGGCTCTTGGGAAGCTGAAAGCGACCGTCATGGGAGATATCGGCTGCTACACCCTTGGCGCGCTTCCACCGCTTTCAGCGATGGATTCGTGCGTATGTATGGGGGCGAGCGTCGGGATGGCTCACGGCCTCGGGCTTGCGGGCACCGCTGAGCGACCCGTCGTTGGCGTGATCGGTGACTCGACCTTCGCTCATTCGGGAATCACCGGTGTTCTCGACATGGTCTACAACGGCGGCACCGGAACGGTTGTCATTCTTGATAACCGAACGACCGCGATGACCGGCCACCAGGGTAATCCGGTATCCGGGAAGACGATTTCGGGGGCTGAAGCTCCTATGCTCGACCTCGAGACGCTTGTTAAGGCACTCGGGGTGCCCTGGGTTCGGACGGTCGATCCGCTCGATATGCACGCGACGCTTGCGGTGCTCACCGAGGCCACTCAGACGGGCGCGATGAGCGTCGTGATCGCGAAGTCGCCGTGTGTCCTGCTCGTGAAGCGTGATGACCAGCAGCCGTTCGCGATCGATGAGGACCTGTGCACCGCGTGCGGCGCCTGTGTTCGTCTCGGATGTCCGGCGATCATGAAGGCTGCGTCCGGCCATCCGATCATCGACACTGCATCATGCGTTGGCTGCGAGCAGTGTGTTCAGGTGTGCCGCTTCGAGGCGATCGTCTCGGTTGGCCCCGCGTGCGATTTCGGGGGTGGTCTGTGATGCCGGGAGTAACGACCGTGGTTCTTGCTGGAGTGGGCGGTCAGGGGACTATCCTTGCCGGCGACGTCATTGCGAAAGTCGCCGTCGCCCAGGGATACGACGTGAAGCTCTCCGAGGTTCACGGTATGGCACAGCGCGGTGGGTCGGTCGATACGATCGTCCGCTTCGGGGACTGTGTCCACTCGCCGATCGTTGACCCGGGTGTCGCCGATCACCTCATCGCTTTTGAGCTCATCGAGGCCGCGCGCAGACTGACGGCGCTTTCGCCGGGTGGTCGATTTGTGGTCAATACGAGAACGATCCAGCCGCTGCCTGTTCTCACAGGTGCCATGGGTGCCCCGACGGGGATCGAGGCGGCGCTCGCATACGAAGGTGCTGTATTCCTGGATGCGGAGGCCCTTGCGTGCGAGGCTGGTAGTCCGCGATCGGCCAACGTGGTGCTTCTCGGTGCGGCGTCCTACGGGCTGCCGTTTCCCGAGAGCAGCTGGCGTGATGTCATCGCCTCGAGGGTTCCGCCGAAGACGGTCGAGGCCAACCTGCGTGCGTTCGATCTTGGACGCAAAGCCTGTTCCGAAGGAGCGTGCGGAGTATGAGTGAGCAGTCCATCAAGCAGCTCTCGGTCTTCATCGAGAACAAGTCGGGACGGGTGAGCGAGGTCACCGGGATTCTTGGTGATGCCGGTGTCAACATCAGGGGATTCTCGGTGTCGGACACGGCGGAGTTCGGCATCCTGCGGCTCGTCGTCGACCGCCCCGATGAGGCAGCAAACGCCCTCAAGGCGGCGAGTTTCACGGTGCGCGAGGACGACGTGATCTGCATCGACCTGCCTGATGTGCCCGGTGGGCTCGCGGGGGTCTTGAAGCTCGTCGCATCGGCCGGCGTCAACATCGAATACGTCTACTCACTGATAGCGACGTACGTTGTCATCAACGTCGCGGATGTGGAGCGCGCGATTCATCTTCTGGCTGACAAGCCGGTTCGACTCGTGTCGCAGGCGGAGATCGCAGCTGCAAAGGCGTAGGGGAGTGTAGGGGTTGCCGGCTCGGCCACGATCACGGGCAGGAGTCGGCACATCGATCAACGGAGGATGATCGATATGAAGGGGCAACTGAAAGCACTTCTGGCGACCGTACTGATTCTCGCGTTGTGTACGTTCTCGCTTGCTGGATGTGCGAAAGGCGACGGCGGTGCAGCGGGTTCCGGGACAGGCGACTCGCAGGCGAAGGACCCGTATATCGTCGGAGCTGTCTTGTCGCTCACCGGCTCCTACGCGGGCCTCGGTGCTCCAGAGCAGAACGCCATTGAGATGGAAGTCGCGCGCATCAATGAGGCTGGTGGCATCAAGGGTCATCCGCTCAAGGTCATCTACGAGGACGACGGGACCGATCCGGCAAAGGCAGTAGCGGCAACCGCCCGCCTCATCGACCAGGAGAACGTCATCGCGATCATCGGAGCGACGGGTACGGGCCAGTCGATGGGGATGCGAACCGAGGTCGATCGTGCGGCGTTGCCACAGGTCTCCGTCGCGGGTGGAACGGTCATCACGAGTGATTTCGACCCGCTTGTGTTTCAGACGCCATGGTCGAACAGCCTTGTCGTGCCGTACACGATGGCTTATCTCAAGAAGCAGGGAATCACCAAGATCGCGATTGTGACTGACACGGGCGGCTTCGGTGCGGACGGGCAGGCTGTGCTCAAGGCCCAGGCGCCCAAGGCCGGAATCACCATCACCACAGCGCAGACCTTCAATCCGGGCGACACCGACATGACGTCGCAGCTGACAAAAGTCAAGGGCACGGATTCGCAAGCCGTGGTCATGTGGACAGCCGGCAAAGAGGCAGCGATCGTTGCTAAGAATATGCTGCAGCTTGGTATGAAGGTACCGCTCTACGGCAGTCACGGTAATGCGCGTACGGAGTTTGTCGAGGGCGCCGGCGCGGCAGCCGAAGGGTTCCATTTCGCCGCAGGCAAGATTCTCGTACCTGAGTCATACGGCGAGGGCACCCCGGCGTACGAGGTCGCGACGGATTTCGTCAAGCGGTACACCGCTGCATACGGGAAGGCGCCTGACACCTTCGCGGGTCACGCCTACGATGCGGTCAACCTCATCGCTTCAGCCATGGGACGGCTCGATGAAGGATTCACATCCGAAGAGTTGCGTGCCGAGATTGAGAAGACGAGCGGCTTCGTCGGAATCGGTGGCACGTTCACGTTCTCGGCTACGGACCATAACGGACTGAGTGCCGGGGATCTCGTCATGTATCGCGTAGAGAATGGTAATTGGATCGTCGAGAAGTAGCTGTCCATCGCGCACGACGGTGCGGTGATGGGGGTGAGCGGAGGCAGTGCATTGAAGATGCGGGGGAGATTGCTCACGGTAGTCGTCGTTCTTGCGCTCGGGTCGGCGCTTGTGGCCGGTTGTGCACAGGGGAAACGCGGCGCTTCGGATGGCACGTCGGCCAAGCCCTATCGGATTGGCGCTGTTCTTTCGCTCACCGGGACGTATGCCGGTCTTGGCACGCCGGAGCAGAATGCGATCAAGCTTGAGGCTGCCCGAATCAACGCCGCGGGGGGCATCAACGGACGTCTCATTGAGGTCTTTTACGAAGACGATGGTACGGATCCCGCGAAGGCCGTGGCCGCTGCCGCGCGCCTCATCGAGCAGGAGGACGTTCTCGCGATTATCGGGGCGACCGGTACCGGTCAGACCATGGCCATCAGGAGTGAGATTGCCCGCGCTGGTGTGCCGCAGGTGTCGATGGCGGGTGGTTCGGTCGTGACCGACGACTTCGACCCGCTCGTGTTTCAGACCCCTTGGCCAAATCGGATTGTCGTCCCGTTCACGCTCAAAGCGCTCAAGGCGCGCGGTCTGACGAAGATCGCCCTCATCAGTGATACGAGCGGTTACGGTACCGATGGTCACGACATCATCGTCAAAGAAGCCGCTGCGGCAGGTATTGAGGTTGTTGCCGAGCAGACGCTCAATCCCGGCGATACTGACATGACCGCGCAACTCACCAAGATCAAAGGCGCAGCTCCTGACGCGATTCTGATGTGGAATGCGGGCAAAGAAGCTGCAATCGTCGCCAAGAACATGCAGCAACTTGGCATGAAGACGCCCCTTGTCGGTAGTCCTGGCAACGGTCGCAAGGAGTTTATCGAAGGCGCAGGGGCAGCCGCTGAGGGGTTCCGATTTGCCGCCGGTAAGGTGTTGGTTCCCGCTGCATACGGTACGGATTCCGAGCCGTACAAGGTGGCCAATGACTTCATCACGCGGTACACGAAGGCATACGGGACGCCACCCGACATCTTCGCCGGGCACGCGTATGACGCATTCCTGGTGGTCGTGGATGCGCTTGGTCGTGTCGAGGGGGATGTCACGCCCGGGTCGTTGAGAGACGCGATCGAGAAGACAAGCGGATTGGTCGGAATTGGCGGGACCTTCAGCTACTCGGCTACAGATCACAACGGCCTGACCATGGAAGAGCTCGTTCTCTACCGGGTGGCCGACAAGACATGGGTTCTCGACCAGTGAAGCCGTTCGCATGGCTGCGGTGATCGATGAATAGTGCAGAGCTGTTGCAGTTTGTGGCCTCGGGGCTCCAGAACGGAGCCGTATACGCGCTCGTCGCGCTTGGATTCACACTCGTCTACGCGTCCACCGGGATCATCAACTTCGCTCAGGGCGAGTTCTTTATGCTCGGCGGCATGCTGGCGGTCGCTGGTGTGCGTGCCGGGCTGCCACTCCCGTTCGCCGCTCTCGCCTCGGTTGTCCTCACCGCATCGATCGGTCTGCTCTTTGAGCGGGTCGCCTTACGTCCGAGACGTGATTCGGGGCCGACGGTGCTTATCATCATCACCATCGGCGGTTCTATGGTGATGAAATCGCTCGCCCGTCATGCGTTCGGACCGAATGAGCTCTCGCTGCCGCCGTTCAGCCCCGGTGTCCCAATCGTCTTCGCAGGGGCGTCGATCGACCGACAGGTGCTCTGGATCTGGGGCCTTACCATCGTCGCTGTTGTGGCACTCACGTTCCTTTACTCTAAGACGAAGCTCGGCCGGGCAATGCGCGCGTGCTCGCTCAGTCATGATGCTGCGCGGCTCATGGGCATCGATACGGCCCGCGTGGTGATGATCTCCTTCGGGCTGGCGGCTGCCCTCGGCGCCCTTGGCGGTGTCGCCGTCGCGCCGCTTACACAGACCGCGTTCGACGTCGGGTCGCGAGCGGGGCTCAAGGGCTTCGCAGCCGCCATTCTCGGCGGGCTTGGCAACCCGATTGCGGCTGTGGTGGGCGGACTTGTCCTTGGCTTGCTCGAAAGCCTCTCGGTGGCGTTCATCTCGAGTACCTACAAAGACGCCATCTCACTGGTTGTGTTGCTGGCAGTGCTCTTCTTGCGGCCGCAGGGACTGCTGGGCAAGTCCCGACGGGAGAAGGTGTGATGGCGAGGTTTCTGACACCCAGAATCCTTGGCCGCGCGCTGCCGGTCGTCGCATGCGGTGTGCTCTTTTTGGTGCCGATGCTCACCGATGACCGCTATCTCTTCAAAGTGCTCACGTTCGTTGGCCTCAACGTCATCGTGATCGCGGGTCTTGCGTTGCTCTTCGGGTTTGCCGGGCAGATATCGCTCGGTCATGCGGCGTTTGTGGGCATCGGGGCGTACACCTGCGGGTACCTGACCGCAGCCCGCGGCGTTCCGTGGATTGTCGCGGTGATCGCGGGCACCGTGCTTGCCGGGGTCGGCGGCTTTCTTCTCGCAATCCCGAGCCTCCGTCTCAAAGGACACTACCTCGCAATGGCTACGCTTGGTTTCAACGAGATCATGAGTGTGCTGTTCGTCGAATTGCGTCCGGTGACGGGTGGCAACGATGGGCTCCGGGGGATTCCGTTCGCATCCATCGGCGCGTGGAAGATAGACACCCCGGCAGGCAACTACCTGCTTGTCTGGGGCGTAGCGGTGGTCGTGTTGCTGCTGACGGCAAACATCATACGCACCCGCCCCGGGCGCGCCATGCGAGCACTCCACGGCTCAGAGCTTGGAGCGTTGGCGTCCGGGGTCGATACGGGACGCCTCAAGACGGAGGTGTTCGCGCTGTCGGCGGGTATCGCCGGTCTTGCTGGCGCGCTCTACGCGAGTTCGGTCGGCTTCATCTCGCCATCGACGTTCTCGCTTGAGTTCTCCGTCTTGCTCATCGCGATGGTCGTTATCGGCGGGGCAGGTTCGCTTGCCGGACCGGTAGCGGCGTGCGCATTGCTGACGTTGCTCCCGTATGCGGATGCGCTCATCCCGGGGCTCTCGAAAGAGTTGATCGCGCTCATTCAGGACTGGGAAGCGGACATCTCCGGTTTCGTGATGATCCTCGTACTCTTGTTCGCACCCGGTGGGCTGGCGGCGCTTGGTCGGCGACTTGGCGGCACGAGCGCGCGCGGGGCAGGGGGTGTGCAATGAGTCTTCTCTCGGTCAGGGGCATCAGCAAGCGCTTTGGCGGGCTCACTGCGGTCGATGACGTCTCCTTCGAGGTCTTTGAGGGCACCATCAAGGCGCTGATCGGTCCGAACGGGGCAGGGAAGAGCACGCTGTTCAACCTTCTGACCGGCTTTGAGCGACCCGATGCGGGGAGCGTTTCCTTCGGAGGTACCGCGCTTGGCGGCAAGCGTCCGCATGAAGTGGTGCGCGTCGGCCTCGCGAGAACCTTCCAAAACACGCAGCTCTTCGAGGAGATGACGGGGGCGGAGAACGTTCTCGTCGGGATGCACCCGACGATGCGTACCGGCTTCATGGCCGGGGCGCTCCGTCTGCCGTCGACGCGTGCCGAGGAGCGAGACGCCCGGGAGCGCGTGGGGCATCTCTTGCGACTCGTTGGCGCTGACCAGTACGCCGATACGCCGGCCGCCGACGTGCCTCACGGGGTGCGACGACTCCTTGAGATCGCCCGAGCCCTCGCTACGTCACCGCGCCTCCTGCTGCTCGACGAACCGGCCGCCGGTCTCAATAACGCCGAGACTCGCACCCTTGCGACGTGTCTTCGCCGGATTCGCGATGACGGCATCACGATTCTCGTCGTTGAGCACGACATGGGCCTCGTCATGGACGTATCGGAGGAGATCGTCGTGCTCGACCGCGGTCGTAAGATCGCTGAAGGCCCGCCGCTGCTCATTCAGAAGGATGCTGCTGTCATCGAGGCGTATCTCGGTGAGGAGGCCGTATATGCCTGATCCCGTTCTCCAGGTGCGTGATCTTGAAGCCGGCTACGGGCACGTGTCCGTGCTGCGTGGTGTCTCACTCGACGTCGCTGCCGGCGAGATCGTGACCATCATCGGTTCGAACGGCGCTGGCAAATCGACGTTGATGAAGGCGATCACCGGCTTCTTGCACCTGACCGGTGGCACGGTGACGCTCGATGGTCGCGCGATCACCGGCACCGCTCCGGAGAAGCTCGTCCGACGCGGGCTTGCCCTCGTACCGGAGGGCCGCATGCTCTTCGGCCCGATGAGCGTTGCTGAGAACCTCGCGCTCGGTGCGCACACCCGTACGAGCGCGACGGAGATCGCGCAGGATCTCGAGCGCGTTCAGGCGCTCTTCCCGGTGCTCGCAGAGCGGGCGGCGCAACCCGCGGCAACGCTTTCCGGCGGTGAGCAGCAGATGCTCGCCATCGGCCGTGCGCTGATGTCTCGTCCGCACGTGCTCTTGCTTGACGAGCCGTCACTCGGACTTGCACCCAAGGTCATCGCGGACATATTCGGCGTTCTCGACGGGCTGCGAGCCGAGGGGCTCGGAATCCTGCTTGTCGAACAAGATGCGAACCTTGCGCTCAAGCATGCGGACAGAGGGTACGTCATGCGAACCGGTCACGTGGTGCTAACGGGCACCGCCGAGGAACTCGCCAACAACGATGACGTGCGCCTCATCTATCTGGGCGCCTGGCACGGTAACGAGTAGGGAGAGAGCGAGATGCCTGTTTGGAATCCCGAATACGAAACGATGCCCCGTGAGTCGCTCGCGGAGCTGCAACTTCGGCGCCTGCAATCCACGGTCGCCTGGGTCTACGAGCGCATCCCGTTCTATCGCGAGGAACTTGACCGACGAGGCGTGAAGCCGAGGGACATTCGGTCGCTTGATGATGTTCGTCTTCTGCCACTGACCGACAAGACCGCACTCCGCGACACGTATCCGTACGGCATGTTCGCAGTGCCGCTCGAGCAGGTCGTACGCGTGCATTCCTCGTCGGGTACCACGGGAAAGCCGATCGTCGTCGGCTACACGAAGGGCGACCTCAACACGTGGAGCGAGCTGACCGCCCGTATCGCCTCGGCAGCCGGAGTCACTGCTGCTGATCGTGTTCAGATGGCGTTCCTCTACGGCATGTTCACGGGCGGTTGGGGCATGCACTACGGCATCGAGCGTCTCGGTGCGACCGTCTTCCCGGCGGGCAGCGGCAACACCGAGCGACAACTCATGATGATGCAGGACTTCGGCACCACCGCGCTTGTGTGCACGCCCAGCTATGCACTCTACATCGCTGAGGTTGCCGAGAAGGCCGGTATCGATATCCACTCGCTGCCGCTCCGGTTGGGACTGTTCGGCGGCGAACCGTCCGGCGAGGGCATGCGAGCAGAGATCGAGCGCCGTCTGGGAATCATTGCCACTGACAACTATGGCCTGTCGGAGGTTATGGGCCCGGGCGTTTCGGGGGAGTGCGAGCACCAGTGTGGACTCCATATGGCCGAAGACCACTTCTTGTTCGAGGTCGTCCATCCCGAGACGGGCGAAACACTGCCTGAAGGGGAGGAGGGCGAGCTGATCATCACGACCCTCACCAAGGAGGCGTTCCCGGTCCTGAGATACCGTACACACGACCTGACCGTGATCGACGCATCTCCGTGCGTGTGTGGGCGCACGCTCGCGCGCATGCGGAAGGTTCGCGCCAGAACCGACGATATGTTGATCATTCGCGGAGTGAACGTCTTTCCTTCCCAGATCGAGGATGCGCTCTTCCAGATCGAGGGAATCGAGCCGCATTACGTCATCATCGTCGACCGCGAAGGGGCGATGGATGATCTCGAGGTGAGAATCGAGGTCGCCGGGGAGATATTCTCTGATGTGATGGCCGATATGGTCGCGTTCACGAAGCGGGTCGCGGAGCGCATCCATTCCGTGATCGGCCTCCACGCGAAGGTGACCTTGGTAGAACCTGGTACCATAGAGAGGACGGTCGGCAAGGCCCGGCACGTCATCGATAAGCGGCAGGCCCTGTAGGCAAGGGCGACCGCTGGCCCGGACAGCGGAGGATCTACGTGTCGCAAGTGCTCGCCATAGTCCTCATCGTAATCGCCGCGCTCGTCGGAATTGCGGGCATTGGTGCGGGAGCGTTCGTGTTGTGGCGACGGACAGTACGTCGCTACGTCGTCGTCCTCGTCAGCAATCGCGAACGAGTGAGAGCGTCCCTTTCTATCGTTGAAAGCCTGGTGGCCACGCTCGCAAGCGGCAGCGACGGAGACCTTGTCGCTTTTGCGCTTGACGCGACTTCAGACGAACGCAGGACGCTCGAGGAGATCGCCGCTCGTATGGAGTTCCTCACGGGTGAACTTGCGACGATGCCGCTCCCGAAGCATCTCTGGGATTCCGCGAACGAACTTGCGGATGCTGCCGAACTCTTAGGAGCGCAAACGAGAGCGTTTGTTGGAAAAGAGGGGAGTGACGCGCTCGATGCGCTCGCCGGTATCGATCTTGCGTCTGTTATCGGTCATATTGACGCCGCGGACATGCTTCTCGCCGAACTGGTCGAGCGATATGGTGTCGATGACACGGCGGTCTATGGCGGGGGATTGTATATCTGAATCTCCGCCCGTGGATTGGGGACGTCCGATGGCCGACATGAATTCCTCTCCAGCCGTGAGCGCGCGCAAGGCGTTGACGATTATCGGGGCCCTTTTCGCGCTGGGTCTTGTCGCCTGGATGGTCCTGAACGCGTATGGTGACTACCGCGCCGCCGTAAGCAGTGCGCGTCGCGGAGGGTCGGTCGATTCGACGGCAGGCGTTGAGGGTACCAGCACGAAATCAGGCGGGGAGGGGACAGGGACCGTCGGGTCCACCGCGGGCGTTGTGACCGTGCTGGCCGAGGGGCTGAACCTTCGGGACAAGCCGACGATCGGTTCGAAATCGATCAAGACGCTCAAGAAGGGCGACAAGCTCGCACTTGTCGAGAAGATGACCGGTTGGTACAAGGTGCGAGACGCGGCAGGCGACGAGGGTTGGGTCGCCGCCGGCGGACAGTACTCAAAACTCGGCGAGTAGAGGCAGGGGAGCCACGATGGGGCGACAGGTCATTGGCAGAGCCGACGAGTTCTACCGCTTGCGGGTACTGCGCGTCGACGCGAGCGACTCCCCCGACCTGCAGTGGCGTGACGACATACTCTACCGTCGCCCGCCCGCAGATCACGTCGCAGAGGGCGAGGTCTACCGGGTCGAGGCGGTCGAGCTGGATGACGAAGATGTCGCAACACCGCTTTCGGCGTTCGGATCATCAGATGAGGCATACGCGTGGCTTGAGACGAGCGCGACCGATCTGAGCGAGATGACGAAGTCAGAGTTCGAGCACACGTACTTTCCCGATGATGGCGGGCTCCCGGTACTCGACGGACTCGGTGACGTGTAGTCCACTGCGCCTTGTGAGTCCTACCGGGAGTAGACGTCTCCTGGCGCGGGATACAGCTCCAGACTCCTTTCAGCGCCTTTCTACACGGGGGGTAGTGTTGTTAGTATCGAACTTAACATAAGATGTATTATCGGGCGTCCATGGTGTGAGGGAGAGAGGAGTCCCCTTGCGCTGTTCGCGGAGAGTGCAGGGTGCTGCTTCTCACGCGCAGAGAATCGAAGCGGCCCCGGACCGCGCGTTGAGCGCAGCCCGGGGCCGTCGTATGAGCCACACGCGTTCACGTGCAACACGTGGTGGTCAACCGCTAGCCCTTGGAGGCCTCTTTCGCGAGGTCTCCGCCGAAGTCAGCGCCGGCCGTCTCGGCCAGGCCCTTCGACTGTGCAGGCAGGATCAGGTTCAGGACGATGCCGATGACCGTTGCGAGCGCCATACCCGGAATCGCGTATGAACCGATCGGAATCGCATAGCCGCCGGTATCCATGCCGATACCGATGACGAGCACGACGCTCGACAGGATGAGGTTCCGGCTGTGGCTGTAGTCGATACCGCTGTTCACGAGCATCCTGAGGCCGCTTGAGGCGATGAGGCCGAACAGCAGCAGCGAGATGCCGCCCATGACCGGCGTCGGGATCGAGCTGATGACGGCGCCGACCTTAGGAATGAATCCACCGATGAGGAACGCGAACGCACCGGCGTACCAGAAGAGCTGCGTGGCGTAGACCTTGGTGACGGCCATGACGCCGATGTTCTCGGCATAGGTCGTTGACGGCGTGCCGCCGACGAAACCTGAGAGCGCCGTCGCGATGCCGTCGCCAAAAAGCGATTCCGGCAGAAGCGGCGTGAAGTCCTTGCCCGTGATCTCGTTGATGACGAGCAGGTGTCCGATGTGCTCGACGATGACGACGAGTGACACCGGCGCGATGATGAGTATCGCGTTCATGTTGAAGACCGGGAACGTGAGGTTCGGCAGTCCGATCCAATTGGCTGCAGCGACCGGAGCGAAGTCGACGAGCCCGAGCGGGATCGAGACCACGTAGCCGACGATGATGCCGAGCAGGATCGGGATCGTCGCCGCGAACCCCTTGAAGAAGCTCGAGAAGGCGATTGCCGCCGCCAGCGTGATACCGGCGACCATGACGAGCTTCAGGTCCACCGGATTGGCCGGATTCACACCCGGGAAGATGGACATCTTCACCGCGGTGGCCGACAGGCCGAGACCGATGACGATGATGACCGCGCCCACAAGGGCCGGAGGAAGCACGCGGTCGATCCACGCCGAGCCAAAGGCTTTGATAAGGCCGGCGACGATCATGTACACGAACCCGGCGGCGACCAGACCGCCGAGCGCTGCGGGAATGCCGGACATCTTCGCGACGTACGCGATCGGCACGATGAACGCGAAGCTCGATCCGAGGTAGCTCGGGATCTTGTTCCGCACGCAGATGAGATACAGGATCGTTCCGATACCGGAGGTCATCAGGCCGACGCCCGGGTCGAGCCCGGTCAGGAGCGGCACGAGAACCGTCGCGCCGAACATGGCCATGAGGTGCTGAAGAGAAAGCGGTATCGCCTGGAGCAGCGGTAGCTTCTCGTCAGTCTGGATGATGCGCTGTTCTGCCAATGCTCTCCCCTTACCCGACGAGTTTCTGGATGGCGGGCAGGATGAAGCTCACGACGAACGCGGCAGCGACGATCCACATGAGCCAGTGGATGTCCTTCGTCTTGCCGTGGAAGACCTTGATGATGACGTAGCTGATGAAGCCAAGGCCGATGCCATAGCTGATGTTGTAGGTCAGCGGGATACCGACGATGACGAGGAACGCCGGGAACGCCTCTTCGAAGTTGCCCCAGGGAATATCCTTCACAGAGGACATCATGAGGAAGCCGACAACGATAAGGGCGCCAGCGGTGATCGGCAGCGAGCCACCGACCATAGCGATGACCGGCGAGAAGAACGCACAGAGTGCGAAGAGGACGCCGGTGACGATCGCGGTGAGGCCGGTGCGGCCACCCTCTGCGACGCCCGCTGCGGACTCGATGTACGTGGTGATTGAGCTGGCTCCGAAGAGTCCGCCAACCGCGGCAGCTGCTGAGTCGACTGCGAGGATATTGCGGATTCCGGGGACCTTGCCGTCCTTCTCGACGAAACCAGCCTGCTCGCCGACGGAGATGACGGTGCCCATGGTGTCAAAGAAGTCCGTCAGCATGACCGCGAAGACGAAGAGCAGGAGCGTCGGTGTGAACACCTGGAAGAGCGCGATTGAGTCGGTGCCTGCAGGTGTCTGGAACGGCGCGAGGAACGTCCTGAAGTCCGGCATTGCGATGAGGTTGCCGGTCGGGAACGACGTGACCTTGAGGATAAGCGCGGCGACGGTTGCCACGACGATGCCCCAAAGGATGTCGCCTTTGATCTTGAGCGCCATGAACGCAACGATCGCGACGAGACCGATGAGGGTAACCCACACGGCCGGCTGCGTGAAGTCGCCGAGCTTGACGAGCGTGTTCGGGTCACCGACGACCATCTTGCCGTCGACGAGACCGATGAACGTGATGAACAACCCGATGCCAACGCCGATGGCGCGCTTCAGGTCGAGCGGAATCGCGTTCATGATGCTCTCGCGAAGCCCGGTCATCACGAGGACCAGGATGACGAGGCCCTCGACGAAGATCACGGACATGCCGACCTGCCAGGGAACACCCGCCCCAAGGATGATGCTGAAGGCGACGACCGCGTTCAGGCCCATGCCTGACGCAAGTGCGAGCGGCCGGTTGGCGAAGACGCCCATACAGATGCACATGAGTGCGGCGCCAAGGGTGGTCGCCGTCGCAAGTGCAGGTATCCACGCCGCTCCGACAGCGCCCTCACCGAAAGCCGCCGAGAGGATGCCCGGGTTCACAAAGATGATGTAGGCCATCGTCATGAACGTGACGACGCCAGCGAGGACTTCGGTCCTCAGATTGGTCCCGCGCTCTTTGAACTTGAAGAAGTTTTCCACCGCACCAGCCTTCCCGTAGGTTGTGCTTGTCAGTCATTCCACGGTCTCGCCGTCACCCCGGACGGCCGCCGTGACGGACCACTCAGGATTCCCGGGTCACTCCCCCTCTCTCACCGAGTTTGGACGACAAATGGAAAAGAATGGAAGTAGGTATCTGAGGGTGCTTCATTCGGGGCCATCTTCGGGTGTCCAGAGCGGCCCGAGGTACGCGGTAGGAACGTCGTACGCTTTCTGTGATGCGTCGAAGAGGGCGTCGGCAATCGGCGGCCTGAGATCGATGCTTGAGAGTGCGGATGCGGCCATGAGGTCGATACCTTCGATGCTCGGGTCGCTTGGGTCTGTCTCGAGTTCGCCGCCGGTGACCTCGGTCAGGAAGGTGATGTTGACGACGTGGCGGGTTCCGCCAGGCTCGATGGTGTCGCTGATGAACAGCGGTCGAGCCAGGGCGACATCCAGTCCCGTCTCTTCGCGTACCTCGCGGGTGAGCGCCTCGGCGAGGGTCTCCCCTGCGTCGACGCCTCCTCCGGGTAGCAGATAGTACGGCTCGCCAGTGCGGCGTTGGCGGACGAGTAGGATCTTGCCATCGATAACGACGACGGCTGCGACCCTGACACGGGGTCGGCTAGATGCCCGTGCTGCCAAAGCCGCCCTCCCCTCGAGCTGTTTCATTGAGCTGATCGACCTCGATGAGCTCGACGACCTCGACACGCTGGATAACGAGTTGTGCGATCTTCTCGCCGCGTCCGATCTCGATCTGTGCGTGGGCGTCCATATTAATGGCGATCACTTTGATCTCACCACGGTAGTGGCTGTCGATCAGCCCCGGCGAATTGACGACACTGAGGCCCCGCTTGATCGCGAGGCCACTCCTGGGAAGGACAAATCCCGCAAAGCCTTCGGGGATGGCGACCGCAATACCCGTCGGAATCAGAGCACGCTCGAAGGGCTGCAGGATTCGATTCTCGGCCGCGAAGAGATCGAGGCCGGCGTCGCCCGCGTGAGCGTATGACGGAAGTGGAAGCTCGGCGTCCAGGCGCTTGATCTCCAGTTGCATCGCTATGCCCCTCTGAGTGCGGTTGGCAGGTACTTTCGGCACTCGATAACGGCTTCGGCGAGCTCATCAGCGTGATACGGGAGCACTGACACGGCGCGCGGATCCATCGCGTTGTCGGGTTGGAACTGTTGGATCGCGTAACGGTCTCCGCCGCGAAGCGTCTGGGCGATCTTCGCGAAGTCATCAAGTGCGACGGCTCCCGGGTAGGCGGTCGTACGGAACTCGTGAGCGATGCCGCTGCCGATGAGGGATTCGATAGTGCGAGTAACACGCTCGCCCGAGCCCTCGACGCCGGAAACCGCGTCATAGCGATCCCTGAGGGACTTGATGTCCAGTGCGACGAACGCAACGAGTCCCTCGGCGATAAGCTCCGCAACGATCTCCGGGTGGTTTCCGTTGGTGTCGAGCTTCACGGGCATATCCAGTTCGGAGAGCGCCTCAAGCACGGTTCTGAGCGCCGGATCGGTCGTCGGCTCGCCCCCGGTGATGACGACGCCATCCAGCCAGTCCCGCTTCTCTATGAGATGGGCGGCAAGGGCATTCCAGTCCGCGCATTCAGCGGGCTCCGTCACGAGCTGTCCGTTGTGACAGAACGGACACCGAAAATCACAGCCGCCGAGAAATATCGTCGTCGTCACCCGACCCGGCCAGTCAAGCATTCCAGCCGGTCGCCAGCCGACAAGCCTCCGCGTGGGAGCTTCCACGCTCGTTGATTCAGCTTGTGTGTGCGGGCTGTTCATCGGGTCGGCGGCCTCAGTTCGCCATCAGCACATGGATTGCGGTTGCGTCGGGCGCTTCCCCGCGCCAGCCTGCGACTTCGCGGCCGGTCGAATCGACGATAAGCACTGACGGTGTAGCGAGGACGTTGTAAAACGATGCCTCAGCGAGCCCGTCGATGGATGTGACGTCGTAGACCTGGACGTTCGCTACGCCCTCGCAGGCGCGCTTTGCCGCGGGGCAGCGAGGGCAGTCTTCCTTGATGAACAGTTTGACCTCCATCGGCGGTGCCTTTCGTTACGCGGTCTGGACGGATTGCTCGCTCAGGTCAGTGCGAACGCGATCGTACAGTTCGCCCACTTTGCTTCGGTTCCACGTTTGGACCTTGCTGAAGTAGCCGACGATACGGGTCACTCCATACACATCAAGAGAGCCACAGAGCGGACATTGTGGCTTTAGACCGCGACTGGTCTTTCGGCATGATTCGCAGACAGTGAATTCGGGGCTAAACGCAATCTGCGAGCACTGCGTATTGCGGAATGTCTTGATCACAAAGGACTCGATTGCGCCCGGATCGGGTTCGCTTTCTCCCAACCAGACGTGCACGATGGCGCCAGCTTCGATGAGCGGGTGGAACCGCGACTGCTTCTCAACCCGCGAGATGTAGTCGATCGGAGCATCCGCGGCGAGATGGATCGAGTTGGTGTAGTAGTAGTTGCTTGCGGTCAGGTCGCCCTTCACCACTGCAGCAGTCTGGTCGGGCCAGTACTTCATGTCGAGCTTCGCAAGCCGGTATCCTGCGGATTCCGCCGGGCTCTCCTCAAGAACCAGGTTGATCCCGTAGCGCTCGGAAAGCTCACGGCACTTGAGGCTCATTGCCGAGATAACCTTCAACCCGAACCTTAGGGCCTGGTCAGATTCATGGAGCTGCTCGCCCGTGTGGACCTGGACGAGTTCGTTCAGGCCGATGAGACCGGCGAGATAGGTCAACTGATCCATCTTGAGATAGGGCGAGCCGTCGAGGTTGAGTGTCAGCATGCCGAGCGGTCCGTCATCTCCAAGGTCGAAGAGATCCTGGATGAACGTTTGCTTCTGCGCATGCGCCTTGCCCACGAGCTCCAGCGTGCGATTCAACTCCATGAACAGGGCCTGGTCATTCCCGTGTGCCTTGTAAGCGATCCTGGGCAAGTTGATCGTCACGTTCTGCAGCGCCGAGAATCGCATCTTCTCGGGAGTAGAGGTCTCGCAGAGTTGTTCCTTGCTCAACTTCAACTTAAGCCTGCAGCATTGAGATACGGTGACTTCGTCGCCACGATCGAACACGAAGTACGTGATACCTTGCTTGCTCGCAACCGAGCACGCCTGATGCAGGAAGACCTCGTGGCCTGGCGTCTTGAAGAAGTCCTCACTGATATGCAGCAAAGGCTTCGGGAAGACGAACGTCTTGCCGTGTGCATCGCCGCGGCTGTAGACGTTGAACATCGCGCGGAGGAAGGCCTGCGCCTCACCTTCGTACTCCTTGTACGTCTTGCCGGTATATTCGCCGCCAGGACCGATTGCGGGAGTGTCTGCAAAGTGGGCGGGAACGTTGAAGTAGAGGTTGAAGTCTGTAAAGACGACCTGAGACCCACGTGCGCCAGCAAGCTGGTTGAACTCGAAGATCAACATCTGAGCCAGCTGATCGAGCTGCTCCTCGGTCTTCCCGACAAGGAATGGTGCCAGGAATACGTTGACCGCTTCCCACCCGACGGCTCCGGCATAGTGCGCCTGAAGCGCGCTTGCCATCTTCACCATGTGCCCGATGAGGACCTCTGCATGCTTTGCAGGCTTAGACACCGAGGTGATATTCGGGAGCTTGAGGCCGTACTTCTTGATGTACTCGAGGCTATGGCCTCCGCAGTACGGACGGATGATGAATCCGAGGTCGTGGAGGTGTATGTCGCCGACGTAGTGCGCTTCCGATACGTCATCACTGAAGACTTTTCGGAGTGCGTACTCCTTGAGAATCGTCTCGGCGAGGGTAAGGTTGATCGATTCGGGGTTGTGGGTGGTATTCGAGTTCTCTTTGTTCGCGTTCGTGATGATCTGCTCGACATCCCACATCGGGAGGCCGATGTGCGTGTGCTTCTTGAGCGTTGTGGTCAGCCCACGATCGAGAAGCTCAAGGTCTACGAACTCTCGGATAATGGCCGTCGTCACCGTCATGAGGTTGGTGCTGTCGATTCGATCCTCGACGCAGAGAGCGATGTCTTCCGCGATGCGCGGAGCAATGTCGGTCTCTTTGACGAGGGACTCTGCGATCTTCGATCGATCCCAGGTGTCGATCTCCTGACGGGACGTCGTGGAGACGAGAAGAGCGATATCCATCGAGTCTGTGTTCGCGGGCGACATGGAAGGTTTGATCACACTGATTACACGCTCAAGTACCATTGCGTCCTCCGCGTCACCCTAGTTGTCTCTACGTACTAGTTCACACACGCGACGTACTGCGCCGCCTTAGCGCGGCCTAACCAAGCCCTTTCAGCTCGGATGTGAACTCATCGAGGTCCTGGAACTGCTTGTACACCGATGCGAAGCGGATGTACGCAACCTTGTCGAGATCCAGGAGTCGCATGAGGACCATGTCTCCGAGAACCTTTGCTGAGACCTCATACGAGAACGAGTTGTGAAGCTCGCTCTCGATGCCTTCGATGAGCGCTTCCAGCTGGAGCGGGGTCACGTCACGCTTCGCGGTTGCAACAATGAGTCCCCGCAAGAGCTTGCTACGATCGAACGGCTCACGACTGGAGTCCTTCTTCACCACCATGAGAGGCATCTCTTCACGGCGCTCGTACGTCGTGAATCGCTTCTCGCAGTCAAGGCATTCCCGACGTCGGCGAATAGCGTCGCCGGACTCGGAAACCCGGGAATCGACGACTTTCGTCTCCGAGTGACCGCAGAAAGGACACCGCATCGCTACACCCCCCACATCTAGGACTCCTGTGAGCCTAGCACACAAGATATGGGGCTACAACGGAAAGTGTCGGAGAACTCAGATTCTTTCATCGAATGGCATTTTTGGGGCCGATTCTAGCGGCGGGCGACAGCGGTACGTGCAGTCGCTGGAGCAGGTACACGGATAACCTCACCAGCGGAAATCATGCTCCCGGACATGTCATTGAGTGATTTGATCAGACGCACGGTCTCTGCTGTTGTGTGGCCTTCAACTGGATGCGCCCGAGCGATATCCCAGAGCGTATCCTGGCTGGCCACCCTGACGGAGATCGTGGGTGCAGCGGGTGCCGCTTGTGATGCGACTGCCGGAATGATCGCAGCGCACAATGTGAACGCGAGCGCACAGACAGCGATAAGTACTTCAGTTCGCGTCAGCTGAGCGCCAGAGCGCTGCGTACGTGTCATCCGGCCGGAGTGGCCGATCGGGCTGGTTGCATAAGTCGTCGCGTACATGGTGCCGCCTCCTCGCTGGCTTCTCTGTTTTCGATGAGAGCGTAATCCCCCGCTCTGACATCGCATTCTCAGAGAGCGAACGTATGTTCTCTCTGTATAGTAGGCGAACACGTGTTCGTATGCAAGCAGGAAATCGAACGCGTGTTTGCATGAGAGGGAGAGTTCGGCGTAAACTATCTGCGAAGCGTTAACAGCCGAGGGGGACTCGATGGAATACCGGCACGAGCTCAGCAAACGACAGAGCCAGATCCTCGACTTCATTCGTGCTGAAGTCCACCGCCGGGGCTTTCCCCCATCAGTCCGCGAGATCGGCGAGGCCGTCGGGCTCTCTTCCTCATCGACCGTGCATTCCCATCTCGCTGCGCTTGAGGCTAAGGGATTCGTGCGTCGTGACCCGAGTAAGCCACGGGCGCTTGAGGTTCTCGACTTCCGTGACAACGAGCGCGCCGTCGACTACGGCTCCGTCCAGGCGGTACCGGTCGTCGGCTGCGTTGCCGCGGGCGCTCCCCTGCTCGCTGCCGAGAACATCGAGTCGACGATGTCGCTTCCCACCGAGCTTGCCGGAGAGTCCACGTTCATTCTCCGGGTTAAGGGCGAGAGCATGATCGATGCGGGAATCCTCGATGGCGACTTCGTGGTCGTCCGTCAGCAGTCGACGGCCAATAATGGTGAGATCGTCGTGGCCATGATCGACGAGGACGCCACGGTGAAGCGGTTCTTCCGCGAAGCCGACACGATCAGGCTGCAGCCCGAGAACGCGACGATGGAGCCGATCTACTCTCGTGACGTTATCGTCATCGGCAAGGTCGTGGCGCTCTTCCGCCGTATCTAGCGGTCCGAGACGGCGAACGGAGCAAGCGCAGCGGCGATCGATGCCGGCACCCGCACGTTCAAACGCGTCCCCTCTGCGGTGTGCTCCTCGGCCATGATGTGTCCCTGCTCGTGCGCGAGGCGCACCAGCTCTCCTCGCGTATACGGGATCAGCACGTCGAGGGTAGTCTCGCTGCGTGATGCTTCGGCGGCAACCCGCGCAAGCAGATCATCGAGCCCGGTATTCTCGGCGCCGGAGACGAAGACCGCGCCCGGGTTGAGGTCGCGAAGATGCGCGACCTCTGCCGCGTCGACGAGGTCGATCTTGTTGAAGGCGAGGAGCTGCGGCGTCCCGGCGACATCGAGTTCTCCGAGCACCTCGGAGACCGCTGCGATCTGCGCGCCTGCCATCGAATGCGAAGCGTCGATCACGTGGACGAGCAGGTCCGCCTCGCGGACTTCGTCCAGCGTCGACTTGAAGGCGTTCACGAGGCCGTGCGGCAGCTTGTTGATGAAGCCGACCGTGTCCGTGATCGTCACTCCCCTGCCCTCGGGAAGCTCGAGATGACGGGTGGTGGCATCAAGCGTCGCGAACAGCTTGTCCTCGACAAGGACGTCTGCGCCGGTGAGGGCGTTCAGTAGTGTCGACTTCCCCGCGTTCGTGTACCCGACAAGCGCGATGCGGAAGACGCCCGAGCGCGCACGCGCGTGACGCTGGGTGTCGCGGTTCTTCGAGACCTGCTTGAGCTCGCGCTTGAGTTCCTGGATGCGCGTCCGGGCGAGCCGACGGTCCGTCTCAAGCTGGGTTTCGCCCGGGCCTCGCGTTCCGATGCCGAGCGCCCCGCCGGATGCGGCAGCTGCCTGTCCGAAGTGGCGCCAGAGACCCCGGAGTCGCGGCAGGAGGTACTCCATCTGCGCGAGTTCCACCTGAAGCCGACCCTCGCGGCTCTTCGCATGCAGCGCGAAGATGTCGAGGATGAGCGCGGTCCGGTCCAGCACCTTGATCTTCGGCAGTTCGTTCTCGATGTTCGACTGCTGTGAAGGCGTGAGGTCGTCATCGAAGACGACCAGCGTCGCTTCCGTCTCGCCAACGAGCGTCGCGATCTCCTCGACCTTACCCTTGCCGACGAACGTCCTCGGGTGCGGGTGGTCGAGCTTCTGCGTGACGGTGCCGACGATAACCGCACCTGCGGTATCAGTCAGCCGTCCGAGCTCTTCAAGGTCGTCCTCGAGCGCCCAGCCGCCACCACGGCCGCGGTCGACGCCAACAAGAATGGCGCGGTCGACAACGTCGTGGATAACCTCGTGCGGAGTGAAGCGATTCGGGTTGGTACTCATATAGTCGCGGCCTGCGCCGCCTCCTTTAAAGAGTGTTCTTGATGCGCTCGATAGCCTCTTCGAGCCGGTCATCAGGCGTGGTGAGGCTGATACGAACATACCCCTCGCCGCTTGGCCCGTACGCGGTACCGGCTGCGACGATGACGTTGGCCTCGTCGAGGATCTTCGTGGCGAACTCCGCCGAGGTGTATCCCTCGGGAACCTTTGCCCATACGTAGATGGTCGCTTTGGGGGTCTCGGCCTCGATGCCGATCTTCGCGAGGGCGTCCATCACGAGGTCGCGGCGGCGCTGGTACATGGCGTTGAGCTCGACGATGGAGTCCTGCGGGCCGGTCAGCGCCTCGATGGCGGCATCCTGGACTGCCGTGAACACACCGGAGTCGATGTTGCTCTTCACGGTTCCGAAGGCCTTGAGCGCGGCAGCGTTGCCGACGGCAAACGCGACACGCCAGCCGGTCATGTTGTACGCCTTCGAGCAGCTGAAGAGCTCGATCGCGACGTCCTTCGCTCCGGGACGCTCGAGAAGGGCCGACGGCACGTAGCCGTCGTAGCCGATCTCGGAATATGCGTTGTCGTGGACGAGTAGCAGGTCGTGTTCCTTGGCGAACGCGATCGCGCGGTCGAAGTACTCGGGCGTGGCAATCGCCGACGTGGGGTTGTTCGGGTACGAGAGGAACATCATCTTCGCCTTGGCCAGCACGTCTGCCGGGGTGCTCTCGAAATCAGCGAGGAAGCCGTTCTCCTCGGTCATAGGCATCCAGTGCGTGAGGCCACCGGCGAGGATGCCGCCGGTGTAGTAGACGGGGTAGCCGCAGCCCGGAACGAGGGTGTAGTCGCCCGGATCCACGAATGCGAGGAAGAGGTGCGCGATACCTTCCTTGCTGCCGATGAGCGCGAGGGTCTCGGTGTCCGGATCGACATCGACATCGAAGCGGTTCTTCATCCACGTCGAGGCGGCCTGGCGATATGCCTTCGAGCCGACGTACGACGGGTACTGGTGGTTCTTGGGGTTGCGAATGGCCGTGGCCATCGCGTCGACGATGTGATCGGGCGTGGGAGTGTCGGGGTCACCGATGCCAAGTGAGATGACGTCGATGCCCTGCGCCTGCTTCGCCTCCTTCTTGCGGTCGATCTCGGCGAACAGATACGGCGGCAAGCTGGCGATGCGCTGGGCGGTCCTCACAGTGGTGGTCCCCTTCGGTCTTAAACGGCCGGTCCGGCGCCGGAGGCGCCTCGTGTTCGGAACATGGTAGCAGAACAGCGTACGTGCGGGGGGTCCTTACGCGGGCTTACTCGCACCCGTCCCCGTCTTCGGGCAGGTGGATGGTTCCGGTGAAGACCTCGGATGCCGAGCCGGTCATGAAGACGTGCTCGCCTTCCGGCCAGCTGATCTGGAGCTCGCCACCGGGAAGCTCGATGGTCGCGCTGCGACCGGTCTTGCCGTCGAGAACGGCTGCGACGAGGGTCGCACACGCGCCCGTACCGCAGGCGAGCGTCTCGCCCACGCCGCGCTCCCAGACGCGAAGTCGCACGGTGTCGGCGTCGATGACCTGTGCGAACTCCACATTCGTGGCCTTCGGGAAGGACGCGTGATTCTCGATGAGCGGCCCGATGGTCTCGACCGGAGCGGTCTCGACGTCGTCCACCCAGAGGATCGCGTGCGGATTACCCATACTCACGGCTGTCAGGCGCATGGTGCCGAGATACGTCTCGAGCGGAGCATCCACGATCGTCTCGCCGGGCAGCGTTGTCGGGATGAGCGCCGGCGTGAGTATCGGCTCACCCATGTCGACGGTCGCGGTCTCGAGCATGCCGTCAGCGTCGCGGGTGAAAGTCACGGGGCGCAGCCCGCCAAGCGTCTGGATGACGAGAGAGTCGGCGTCAGAACTGACGAGTCCGTGATCGACGACGTACTTCGCGAAGCAGCGAGCGCCGTTTCCGCACATCTCGGCCAATGACCCATCGGCGTTGATGTAGAGCATGTAGTAGTCGGCGGCTGTGTCCGTTGCCGGTCGCACGAGAATCACGCCGTCACCGCCGACGCCGAAGTTGCGGTCGCAGAGCCAGCCGACCGCGTCGGCATCGAGGGCCCACTCGCTCTCAAGGTCCTCGATGAACACGAAGTCGTTGCCGAGGCCATTCATCTTAGTGAACGTGAGGTTCACGGGGTTCCTTCCGGTCGGTGTCGATTCAGAGTCGCCTGAGCGACGGTACCAAGGATTCTACCAAGTCGAGCGAACGAGCGGCTGCATCTTCAGGTGACATCCCGGTGACATCGAGCCAAGTCACGCGTGGATCGCCACGAAACCACGTGAGTTGCCGCTTCGCATACCTGCGGGTGGCTTGCTTGATGCTCTCGACGGCCTCTTCAAGCGATGCCCCGTCGAGCAACACCGGCACGAGCTCCTTGTAGCCGATCGCCTGCGTGGCGATGAGTGCCTCGCCAAAGCCTGCGGCGAGGAGCGTTTCGACCTCGCGGAGCAGGCCGGCGGCGATCATGGCGTCCACGCGAGCGTCGATTGCAGCGTAGAGTTGCGAGCGCTCCATGGTGAGGCCGATGAGCGTCGCGTCGTAGATGCTGCATCGCGTCGAGAAGCGGCGTGCCTGGTCCGCGTACGACGTGCCTTCCTCGGCCATCTCAAGAGCGCGGATGACGCGCCTCACGTTGTTCGGGTGGATGGCTGCGGCGGCATCGGCGTCCAGCTCTGCGAGACGGGCGTGGAGCGCTTCGGGACCGATCTCCGTCGCGAGCGCTTCAAGTCGCGCCCGGAGTGGCGTCTCGCTATCGCCGGTCGGGAACTCCCAGTCATCAAGCGCGGCACGGACGTACATGCCGGTGCCGCCGCACAGCACCGGGATCGAGCCACGGCTGGCGAGCCCCTGAATCGCGTCGCGCGCATCGTACTGGAAGAGCGCGGCGGAGTACGGTGTGCCCGGGTCGACGAGGTCGATGCAGTGGTACGGCACGCGACGTTCGGTCATGGGGGCTTTGGCGGTTCCGATGTCCATCCCGCGGTAGACCTGCATGGCGTCAGCGCTGACGATCTCTCCGCCCAGTGCGAGTGCAAGCGTCTCGGCAACGGCGGTCTTGCCGACCGCCGTGGGGCCGACAACAGCGATTACCCGGCTGTTCAATGTCGGTTCCACGATCAGAGGTACCGATCGACGAGGAATCGTTCCAGGTGAACCTTCTCGCCAGGCGAGATACCGGCTTTGCGCTTGGCGATGGCGACCTGCTGCTCTGCAGTGTCCACACCCTCAAGGTCGGGCAGGAGCAGTCCGCGTCGCCAGTCGGCGGTCACGATGACTCCGAAGCGTGCGGGATCGAGGTCCTCGAAGGTGCACGGCTCTGGTTCGTGAAGGACGTCGACCGAGATCTCCAGGTCGGCAAGCTCGTCGGGGGCGAGCTCAGGGAACCGCGGGTCGCCGGTCGCCGCCTGGATGGCGTTGTGGATGACTTCCTGGGCGAGGCTGTCCGATGTGGGAGCGGTCGTGCCGATGCACCCGCGCAGGTCGTGGTGTCGGTGCAGGCTCACGAAGGCTCCCGCGCGCGTTGCCAGGAGACCCGATGGCGCGGTTGCCTGGATGACGCGACGTTCGCGAACGTAGGTCTCGATGGTGCGCCGCGCGAGCGAGACGATCTCGGACTCCTCGGCCCCGGCCGTGCCGCCCTTCGTGCCGAAGGACGGCGTCATGAGCCGGTCAAAGAGCGGACCGTTTGCGGCGATCGTGGTCAGGTAGCCGACTCCCCACGGGCCCTCGTACGCGAGAACGCGCGTGGTCGCATCGGGGATGACGCCCCCGAGCGTGACGAACGAGCGTAGGCCGCACTCCCCTGCTGCTTCGACGAGGTCCGGATCGACGTGCATGAGGGACTCGAAGTCCCCACGCGTAATCGCGTCAATGAGGAGCTGGTCGAACTCGACGGCCCGTGGCGAGAACCCCGCCGGCGCGCCCCGCTTGAGTCGATGACTGCAGTCGCCGCTCGCAATGAAGGCGATACGGCGTCCGAGCGTCTTCGCCACTGCGGCGATGCACGTTCCGAGCGCGCGGTGCTCCTCATACGAAAGCCAGGACAGCGAGATGTTGACGAGCGGCCATCTGCCGTCCGGGTCGAGGAAGCTCATGGGCACCAGAACGCCGTGGTCAAGCACGCCACTCTCGAGCCCGGGCGCCTGCGCGCGGTCGAGCGCAGGAATGCCCGCGCGCGCGAGTTCTGCGAGAAGCTCGCGAGCGAACACCACGTCTGTAGTGGTATCGATGCGCACATCCGGCGCTCCGAATTGCGCGAGCGTGCCGGTTGTCCGGGGCGCGGTGTCGATCACGAACGCGTCACGAATCGCCGGGCTATGGGGCGACATGATGACGACGGTCTCCGGGTCGAACTCGCGGAGCAGCGTCGCGGCGTGCTCAAGCGCAGCCGCTGATGCGCGCGTCACGTCTGCATCGGTACCGCCGACGGCGGCTACCATCACGGGCGGATGCGGGGCGATAATGCCAAGGATGTCCTGTACCACGTGAACCACCTCCAGGAACGCTCTACGTGCGTTCATACCCTTCGAGGTGACCCGACAAGAACCACGTTTGCGTCTCTTCGATGCGGACGCTCACAAACGTTCCGGCAAGCGAGGCGGGATCGATCCCGTCAGGCAGCGGCGCGTGGACGACCTTGTTGCCCGCCGTGCGTCCGGTCAGCACGCTCGCGTCGCGTCGGGAACCGCCTTCGACGAGGACCTCCTGCAGGCTTCCAACGAGTGCGCGGTTCTTCTCAAGTGCGGAAGATTGCACGAGCTCGACGAGGCGGTCGAAGCGCACCTGGGCGACATCGCGCGGGACGGTCTCCTCGAGCTTCGCGGCCGGAGTACCTTCACGCGGCGAGTAGAGGAAGGTGAATGCCTGGTCGTATCGGGCCGCACGCACAACGTCGAGCGTGGCCTCGAAATCGTCCTCCGTCTCGCCGGGGAAGCCGACGATGATGTCTGTGGAGAGCGCCAGGTCAGGCATCGCGGAGTAGAGCTTGTCGATGAGGCCGAGGTAGTGCGCCGCTGTGTAGCGGCGGTTCATGGCGTCGAGGATGCGATCGGATCCGCTCTGAACCGGAAGGTGCAAGGAATTGCAGACAGCCGGGTTCTCGGCCATCACGGCGATGGTTGCATCCGAGAGATCCTTCGGGTGGCTCGTGACGAACCGGAGCCGTCGGATGCCCGTCTCGGCAACGCGAGCGAGCGCCTCCGGGAACCGTGACTCGCCATAGAGGTCGCGTCCGTACGAGTTGACGTTCTGGCCGAGAAGCGTGATCTCGGCGACCCCGTCTGCGACGAGCCGCGTCGCCTCGGCAACGATATCGTCGAGCGGACGCGAGCGTTCACGACCGCGGACGTACGGCACGATGCAGTAGGTGCAGAAGTTGTCGCACCCGACGGTGATCGGGAGCCAGGCGTGCCAGGGTGTGCCCCGGAGTGCCGGCAAATCGCTGGCAAAGTCGGTTGTCGTGTCGAGGACCTCGATCGAGGGACGGCGCGTGCGTTGTGCCGTCTCGAGCAACGAGGGCAGGTGCGCGATGTTGTGCGTGCCGAAGACCACATCCACATGCGGCAGATACGAGAGCATCGACTCGCCATCGCGCTGGCCGATGCAGCCGCCGACCGCGATCAGGATGTCGGGGTTGACGGTCTTGGCGGCCTTGAGCGACGACACGTGTCCACGCAATCGCTCCTCGGCGCCTTCACGCACCGCACAGGTGTTGTAGACGACGACGTCGGCAAGCTCCGGTTGCGTGGCCTCAACAAGCCCGAGGCGATCCTCCAGCATGCCTGCGATCCGCTCCGAGTCGTGCTTGTTCATCTGGCAACCGAACGTGCGGACGAAGTAGGTCTTCATTGCGTCATCCTTAGCATGCGTGCCCTATCGCCGGCGGCAGCGAGGAGTGCAACGAGGGCTTCTTCCGGAACGCGTCCGTCCCCAAGTTGCGGGCGGCTCTCGCCGGGAGAGTGAAAGTCGGAACCTCCTGTAGACACAAGGCCTCTCTCGAGTGCGATGGCAGCGTAGCGATCGCGCTCCTCGGTACTGTGCTGCGCGTGGTACACCTCGATGCCCTCAAGTCCGGCCGTCTGGAGTCGATCGATGAGATGTTCCGTTCCACTGACGCCGGGATGTGCGAGAACCGCGAGACCGCCCGCCTTCTTGATGGTGGCGATCACAACCTCAGGCTCTGCTACAGGTTTAGGAACGTAGAAGGGCTTTCCCCTGCCGAGGAATCGTGAGAACGCCTTGCTCATGGTGGGGACATAGCCGGCCTTGACGAGAGCCATCGCCACGTGAGCGCGGCCGACGCTCCCGCCGTTCGCAAACTCGAGAACGGTCTCCAGCCGTATCGCGTAGCCAGCATCAGTGAGAACCTGAACGATCGCACGGGCACGGTTGAGACGAACGTCACGAAGCGAGCAGAGCAGTCGACCGAGTTCGACATCGTTCTGGTCGACGAAGTAGCCGAGGATGTGGACCGATATGTCGTCCGTCTCGGAAGAGAATTCGACTCCGGGAATGACCGATACGCCCAGCGCGGTGCCGGCACGGATCGCCTCGTCGACACCGGCGACTGAATCGTGATCACAGAGGGAGATGGTATCGAGGCCGGCGTCTTTCGCGGCAGACACCACCGCAGCTGGAGACAGCGTGCCGTCAGAAGCAGTGGAGTGAATGTGGAGGTCGACAGGCACGGCAGCCGCGCTCAGTCGTGGTGCATCGGGCGCGGCTCCACGAGGAGTCGGATCGCCGTGCGCTCCTCGCCGTTGATCTCGATGTCCGCGAATGCAGGTGCGCAGACGAGGTCAAACCCGGTGGGGGCGACGAATCCTCGCGCGATGGCGATCGCCTTGATGGCCTGGTTGAGGGCGCCAGCTCCGACGGTCTGGATCTCGACGACCCCGTCCTCGCGGATGACTCCGGCGAGTGCCCCGGCAACGGAGTTCGGGCTGGACTTGCTCGAAACCTTCAAGGTTTCCACGGGTGCCTCCTGTGCTGCTATCGGCGTCACCAAAATCGGCGCCGATGAGTGCTCGACTGTTGCTGCGAAGTGATGCGGCTTGAGTAGTGTGGCGATTCATGAAGAAGTATAGCGCACGCGAGGTGATTTGCGTGCTAGAGGGGTTTCAGAGCAGGTCAGTCTTCCTTCTCCACGGAGAATCTGACCCTGATCTCGTTGGGACCGACGGTAACCTTCGGCTCGCCCTTGAGGTTCAGGTAGTAGCGCTCAGAGAGTACATCGAACGCCTTCTCCAGCTCGCGGCGGAACGACGACAGGTCGCCGTGGTGGATATGCAGGGAGCGTCGGTCACGGTAGATGTCGGGCTTCGGCGTCGGAGCCGGCTCGTCCTCCACGACCGCCTGAGCGAGCGCTGGATCAAGCGGCGCGAGATCCCCGGCGAGCACCCGGTGCGCGGTGCGCTCCGAGATTGAAAGCCCGAGTTCGTCCGCGATCTCGACAAGCTCCGCAGCGTCGGCGCCCAGTGCCGGTCGGTGCCAGACGAGCATCCGCGAGCGGTCCTCGCAAAACATCAGGTCGGACGTATCGAGGAAGTCGCGGGCCGTCCAGTGGAGCGTGGCGAGAATCTCGGTCGGCGACCCCAGGTAGATGTCGATCTCGGGGTGCTCGCAGGCGAACTCGAGCACGCGACGGACGATGTTGTGCGGTCCGCGGAGAACCTTGAGCCGTCCGTCCGGCTCGCGTTCGACCGCCGGCCACGTGGACTGGTCCGCGCGTTCGGGGATCGCCGACCCGACGTCAGCGACGACTTGCAGCGCCATACCGCGGTGGGTGTCCGAGCTGGTGATACGGGCAGATGACATGTTCGATCGCACCGAGAAGAGCGCCATGCCTCGACCGTGAACGCCCCACCGGTCCATCACCATCGTCTCAAGTTTGCTGGTGACGCGCGGCTCGAAGATGGTGTCGTGGAGATGCGGCGGAACGCCGATACCGTCGTCGATGACGGTCATCGTGCGCATGTCGGCCTCACGGGTCGTGGCGACGAAGATACGCTGGGCGTGAGCGTCGCGAGAGTTGCGGAGGAGTTCGACCACGACATCCTCGAACGAGCGGATATCGTGCTTGGCCTGGCGTCGTTCGGCTTCCGAGACACGAAGGCGCACGTAGCCGTCTCCGAGAGTCTCCTCAACCTTAAGATACGCATCGCCGGAGACCGAGGAGATGAAGTCTATGAGGCGCTCGGCATCTTCTGCCATGCGATTCACTCCCCTGTCGGTCTCCGGCGTGCGTGATTACTTACTTTGCGTACTCGACCGATCTGCTTTCCCGGATGACCATGACCTTGATCTGGCCGGGGTACTGCAGCTCTTCTTCGATCTGCTTGGCGATGTCCCGCGCGAGCACGACTGCGGCGGCGTCGGAGATATCGTCCGGCTTGACCATGACACGAATCTCGCGCCCGGCCTGCATAGCGTAGACCTTCTCGACGCCCTTGTGCGACGTCGCCAGTGCTTCGAGCTTCTCGAGGCGCTTGATGTAGCTCTCGAGCGTTTCGCGGCGGGCACCCGGACGTGACGCGGAGATCGCGTCAGCGGCCTGGACGAGAACGGCTTCGACGGTCGTCGCCTCGATATCGCCGTGGTGGGCTTCGATGCAGTGCAGGACTTCTTTGGGCTCGCCGAGGCGACGCGCAAGGTCGGTACCGATGAGCGCGTGCGGCCCCTCGATCTCGTGGTCGATGGCCTTGCCGAGGTCATGCAGGAGTCCAGCGCGCTTTGCAAGCTTGATGTCGACATCAAGCTCTGCGGCCATGACACCGGCGAGGTGTGCGACCTCAAGGGAGTGCTTGAGGACGTTCTGGCCGTATGAAGTGCGGAACTTCAGGCGCCCGAGGGTCCGGATGATGTCCGTGTGCAGGTTGGGGATGCCCATATCGAAGGCGGCAGCCTCGCCGGCCTCGCGTACCTGCTGCTCGACGAGGGTCGTCGCCTTGTTGAACATCTCTTCGATCCTGGCGGGGTGTATACGACCGTCTGCGATGAGCGTCTCGAGGGTGATGCGGCCGATCTCACGGCGAACCGGGTCAAACGAGGAGAGGATGACCGCTTCGGGTGTGTCGTCGATGATGAGGTTGATGCCGGTCAGCTGCTCGAAGGCGCGGATGTTGCGGCCTTCACGACCGATGATGCGACCCTTGAGGTCGTCGCTCGGGATGTGCACGACCGACACCGTGGACTCGGCGGTGTGATCAGCGGCTACACGCTGGATGGCGATGCCGACGATGTTGCGGGCCTTGCGGTCCGCTTCTTCGCGGGCACGGGCCTCGGTCTCACGGATGAGGACCGCAGCATCGTGCTGGACATCATCACGCACGCGGTCGAGGAGAACCTCGCGCGCCTGATCGCTGCTTAGTCCGGCAAGCGCCTCGAGGCGAACCTTCTCTTCCTCGATCGCAAGCTCAAGGTCCTTCTCCATCTTGGAGATCTGACCCTGCTGGCTTGAGAGCTGATGCTCACGCTTGTCCTGAGATTCCGCACGGCGCTCGATGGATTCTTCGCGCTGCATGAGGCGGCTTTCCATGGCGGTGAGCTCCTTGCGGCGCTCCTTGCCCTCTTCCTCCGCCGTTTGCTTCATCTGGTAGATCTCGTCGCGTGCTTCGAGCAGGAGTTCCTTCTTCGTCGTCTCGGCTTGCTTCTCCGCATCGGCAAGCAAACGTTCCGCGGACTCGCGGGAGCGGTTGATCTTGTCCGAAACGACGAAGCGATTGATCAGAAACCCTGCAACTGCACCGAGGACGAGAGAGAGGGCGATAAATACGAAGTTTTCCACGGTTCCCTCCTTCTGTCATGAACACACACTGTCAGAAGGGCGCCAGCGGCCGGTAGTGCGGCCGTAGACCATGGTCCGTCTTGTTCGCGCGGGAAAGGAATCCCGCATGGTTGCGACGTCAAGCCGGACGACACTGCGCCCGGCAACTGCGATTGAACCTGTATGACCGCCCGGAAGTGAGCGCATACACATCAAGCAGGGCTTTCGCCCTGCGGTAACGTAACGTGGTCTTCCGGACACTCCACACATATCGACGGCCTGGGTACTTCCGTCGTCTCGATCACATTTGCCGCGCTTATCGTAGTCGCGCCTACTACGCACGTCAAGCAGTGAACGAAGATGAAAAGGCACAAAACCCCATATCAGAGGTGTCGCGAGACCCTCTAGGTGACGTCGAAGCCGTCGTCATCCGATGCCATCGCCGCAAGTGTCTCGCGAGCCGCTGCGAATGCCTCGCCCGCCCCGTAGCCTTTGCGCACCAGGCGCGAGGCGAGCAGATCGACGCGGTCACCTTTGCGGACGAGCCGCTGTGCGGCCTCAAGTAAGCGTTGCGGAGCATCCTCGGGGTCGCAGTACTCGAGGAGAGACGCCGCCGCGACTTCGGGCGAGATGCCCTTCAGTTCGAGCTCCCGTTCGATGCGACGACGTCCGAGCTTCTTTCCGACGCTGAGCGACCGGACGAACGCCTCGGCGAACCGTGCATCGTCGACGATTCCTACGCGAACGAGGTCCGCGATCACGTCGTCGACGATACCGGACGGATAGCCGTCGTCGAGAACCTTGCGGCGGAGTTCGGCCACGCTACGCTCGCGATAGCCAAGTACTGCAAGCGCCCGCTCACGAGCGGCGACTCGCTCCGCGGCCTCAAGATCGGCCGCAAGAGCGGGCGCTTCGACGATGTCATCCTCGGCGATACCAAGCTCCCGTATCACCGGGGCCGCGGTGGTGTGCCAGGGCTCGCCGTCGAGCGAAATCACTCGTACGCGGCTCCCGGTCCTCACCGTCGCGATCTCGGTGATCGTCACGGGCATGGGAAGCGTCACTCCCCGGCGACAGCGTCGCCTGCAACGGCGTTAGGATCCGGGAGATTGAGCTTCTCGCGAATCTGGCGCTCGATCGTGTCGCGAATCTCGATGTGCTCGGCCAGGAACTCCTTGGCTGCCTCGCGGCCCTGTCCGAGGCGCTCCTCGCCGTAGTTGTACCAGGCGCCTGACTTTGCGACGACACCCTCTTCGACGCCGAGATCGAGCAGGCTTCCTTCTTTGGAGATGCCCCGCCCGTACATGATGTCGAACTCTGCCTGACGGAACGGCGGGGCGACTTTGTTCTTGACGACCTTCGCACGCACGCGGTTACCGACGATCTCGGTCCCCTGCTTGATGGAGTCGATGCGACGAATGTCGATGCGGATCGAGGCGTAGAACTTGAGCGCGCGACCGCCGGAGGTGGTCTCGGGGCTACCGAACATGACACCGATCTTCTCGCGGAGCTGGTTGATGAAGATGCAGGTCGTGTTCGACTTGCTGAGCGAACCGGCGAGCTTCCGCATAGCCTGGCTCATGAGGCGTGCCTGGAGTCCCATGCTGGAGTCGCCCATCTCACCCTCAAGCTCAGCTCGAGGCACGAGTGCGGCGACCGAGTCGACGACGACCACGTCGACGGCTCCGGAACGGATGAGCATATCGGTGATCTCGAGAGCCTGCTCGCCCGTGTCCGGCTGCGAGATGAGGATCTCGTCGATGTCGACTCCGAGGCGCGCCGCATACGTGGGGTCCAGTGCGTGCTCGGCGTCGATGAACGCGGCGACGCCGCCCATCCGCTGCGCTTCGGCGATGATCTGCAGCGCGAGCGTCGTCTTACCGGATGACTCGGGACCGTAGATCTCGACGACACGTCCGCGCGGGACACCGCCGATGCCGAGAGCTGCGTCGAGCGCCAGCGAACCGGTCGGGATGCTCGTGATGCCAAGTGCCGCGCTGTGGTCGCCAAGGCGCATGAGCGAACCCTTGCCGAACTTGCGGTCGATCTGTTCTCGCGTCAGATCGAGTACTTTCGCCTTGTCTGTATCCATGCCTACTGCTCTCCTTCTCCCCGTGCGGGCGACCCCTGAAAGGCTGCGTCAAACGTATACGAACACACGTTCGGTGTCAATCACCCGGAAACGGTACAAACGAGAGTTCCTCGTAGACAGGTCCGAGCGGAGTGAGTGTGCTCGAATAGAGCGTAACTCCCCGCACTGACATGCGAACGTCACGCTCGTCCGCGGCGTACAGCAGGCGGTGCGCATCGTCGAGGACTTCGAAGGGCATCGCGCGTGGTTTGCGCGCTCTGGCAAGCGTGATATGCGTCTTGAACGGCCTCTCGGAGCGGGCGTAGCCGACGGCGCTCAGGCGGCGCTCGAGTTCGGCGGCGAGAGCCGTGGTCTCATCGGTGCCTTCTGAAACGGTGGCCCAGAGCATCGACGCGGAGCGCAGCCGGGGAACTGCTGAGACATCGTCGACCGTGAGCTGGTATTCCTGCATCTGCTCGCATGAACGTGAGACCGCGCGCTCGATCTCCGTCAGCGCCTCGTCGGGCACCGCGCCGAGAAACTTGAGGGTCACGTGGAGGTTCTCCTCCGGGACCCACTTCTCGGCCCGCCATGGGATGGACTGTGCGCGGATCGCGTCGCAGCATCGGGTCAGCGTCTGGCGGACATTCGGTGCGAGACCTATGCCGAGAAACACCCGGATGGTCACTGCGCCTCCGGAAGTGCGCGGCGCACGAGGTCGAGCGCGGTCCTGGTCGCCCGGATTCTTACGCCTGCCCTATCGCCGGGAAACGAGCGGCACGAAGTCGAGGTGCCCTTCGGCGTGACGAGTCCGAACCACACGAGTCCGACCGGCTTCTCGTACGAGCCGCCTCCGGGCCCGGCGATGCCGGTGGTGGCGACCGCGTACGTCGCCCCGGTGAGCGCGGCGATGCCCTCGGCCATGGCCGCCGCCGTCTCGCCGCTGACGGCCCCGAACTGCGCGAGCAACCCGGGAGGCACATCGAGCGCAGCGATCTTGAGGTCATTGGAGTATGCGACGACGCCACCGGTGAACACGTCGGACGCTCCGGCGACATCGGTGAGCGCGCTTGCGATAAGCCCGCCCGTGCACGACTCTGCGCATGCGAGTCGCACCCCGGCCGCGCACGCACGGCGCACGACGACTTCGGCGAGCGATGCACCGTCGTTGGAGTAGCAGACGTCGCCAAGAGCGGCTTCGACCGCGAGGCCGGCGGCGAGCAGACCCTCCTCCCCCGCTCCTTCGTCGAAGAGAACGACTTCGACTTCCGCGGGCGCCGCAAGGACGGTGAGTTCGACGCCGCGGTGTCCGGCGAGCGCGCGCTGTGCGGCAAGTTGGACGTCGGACTCGGTCGTGCCCGTGCAGCGCAGTCGCACGGGAGGCACGCCGGTGTGGTGCTCACCGAGGAACGCGGCGAGCATCGGCCGCATCTCGTGCGGCGGTCCCGGCAGCAGAAGGAGCGTTCCGCGCGGGGTTGCCGCGGCCTGTCCGGGAGCGGTTCCAGTCGTCGCCGGGATGACGGTGGCATCTTCGAGGATATCGGCCTGCAGGAGTATGTGTTCGGCCGCTTTGGGGTCGCGATGCCTGGCGATGACCGTCAAAAGCCCTTCGGCGATGCTCTGATCGCGCAGAAGTGGTCGTTTGAGCGCATGAGAGGCCGCCTCGCGGGTGATATCGTCGTGCGTCGGTCCGAGGCCGCCCGTGACGATGACAAGCTCACACGCCGCGCACAAGCGCTCGAGTTGCCGGGCGCACGCGGCGACATCATCGCCAAGCGAGAGCATCTCGGTGACCGTGAAACCCGCTGCGTGGAGCGCAAGGGCGATCTCGGTACTGTTCGTGTCGAGTCGCTGGCCGGTGACGAGCTCGGTGCCGATGGTCAGGATTGCCGCCGTTGGCTTAGACGGCATCGTCGCTTCTCCCCGACCACGGACCCGTGATGATGTCGCGTGCGTGGTAGAAGTAGTCGATCATCGAGAGGATCGTGACGATGACCGCGAGCCCCATCACGCCCCATGAACCCCAGGCGAGTGCCACAGCAGCGGTCGATCCGGCAACCTGAGACGTCACGGGACTGTCTTTCACGATGAACGCCACAATCGCAACGATCTGCAGGATTGTCTTCACTTTGCCCCATGACGACGCAGCGATGACCTTACCCTCGGCCACGGCAACCATTCGGAGCCCGGAGACGATGAGCTCGCGGCTGATGATCACAAGCGCGATCCACGATGGGAGCCGGTCAAGGTCCACGAGGGCGACAAGCGCCGCCGTTACGAGGAGCTTATCAGCGAGCGGGTCGATGAACTTCCCGAAGGTGGTCACTTCATTGCGCGAGCGCGCAAGGTAACCGTCGACGGCATCCGTTGCCGCAAGCAATGCAAAGACAGCCGCTGCGATCCATGGCTTAGCCGCGTTCCAGCGGTCCGGTGACGGGATGAACTGCGGCCATTCGCCGAGAAGCACGACGAGGAAGACCGGTATGAACAGTACGCGCGCGATAGTCACGCGGTTTGCGGCGTTGTTGATGCTCTTCACGCGGTCACCTCACCGACGAGATCGTAGCCGATGCTGTCGATGATACGCGCTGTGGCAAATGATCCGGGTGCGAGTTCCTCGCCGATCACGACTTCGCCGTCGATCTCGGGAGCCTGTCCGTCGGAGCGGCCCGTGCTCTGTCCGGGTTCGTCAGAGCCTTCGATGAGTACGCGAACCGTGTCGCCGATTCGCGCGGCCGCGCGCTTGAGGCCGACTTCGTCCGCGAGGTCGCGCAGCTTCTGTGCGCGCGCGAGTCGCGTTCGCTTCGGGACCTGATCGGGCATCGTGGCGGCGGTCGTCCCCTCCTCGGGAGAGAAAGCGAACACGCCGACGTAGTCGAACGCAGCGTCACGCATGAAGCTCTCGAGGATACGGATGTCGTCTCTTGTCTCGCCCGGGAATCCCGCCATCATGGTCGTGCGGAGCGCCGCGTCAGGCAGAGTCGCGCGGATGCGTCCTATGAGCTGCAGGAACGATGCTGCATCGCCGGAGCGGCCCATGCGGCGCAACACGTCGCGCGAGGCGTGCTGGAGCGGAATATCGAGGTAGTGGCACACGTTGTCGTGGGCGGCGATCGTTGAGAGAAGCTCTGGAGTGACACCGTCGGGCTGCACGTACATGAGGCGCACGCGGAACTCGCCCGGCAGGTCGGAAATCGCCTCAAGCACACCCGATAGACCGAGCGGCTCTTCAAGGTCGCGGCCGTACGCTGAGATATCCTGCCCGATGAGTACGATCTCTCGCGCACCGGCGCCAACGAGGAAGCGGGCCTCCTCGAGGATACGGTCAAGCGGCGCGCTCACGTAGGGGCCACGAATCGACGGGATCGTGCAGTATGCGCAGGTGCGGTGGCAGCCGTCGGAAACCTGGAGGTACGCGGTCGGACCGGGTATCGTGCGGCCGACGTTGTCCTGTGCGGATTCCGCACTCGCGCCGGTGAGGTCGGTGATGATGGCGAGCAACGTTCCCTCATCCGCGACCGGGACGAACGCATCGACTTCGGGGAGCTCCTCGGCGAGGCTCTCACTGTAGCGAGACGGGAGGCAGCCGGTGACGACGATCGTGCGACCGTCTCGCTGAGCTTTCCACTCGGCCAGTTCGAGAATGACCGAGACAGCCTCCTCGACCGCATCGCTGATGAACGCGCAGGTGTTGAGGACCGCGACGTCGGCCTTCTCGAGCTCGGTCGTGATGCTCAGCTTTGAGGACGACACGGCCGCACGCATGCGATCGCTGTCGACCTCGTTCTTGGGGCAGCCGAGAGTCTGGAAGTGGATTGCGGGATGAGGGCTCACAAGCGTCCTAGCGGTAGTTGTTGAACTGCAGCGGGATGCCGTAGTCCTTCGCCTTGAGGAATACGATGACGGCCTGCAGGTCGTCGCGGCTGCCGCTTGAAATGCGCACCTTGTCGCCCTCGATCTGCACCTTCACCTTGAACTTCTCATCGCGGACTTCCTTGTTGATCTTGCGCGCGATCTCGATGTCGATGCCGTTGACGATCGTGCCGGTGATGCGCACGGTACCGCCTGAGGCAGCTTCGATCTTGCCCCATGTGATGGCCTTGAGGTCGATCGTGCGCTTGACGAACTTGGTATCAAGAACGTCCTTGACCTGCTTGAAGACGAAGTCGCTCGGCGCCGTGACCAGGAGTGTGGCCGCGTGCTTGTCGAGCGATATCGTCGAGCCCGTGTCCTTGAGGTCGTAGCGCTGCACGAGCTCCTTGACGGCCTGCTGGACCGCGTTGTCGACCTCCTGAAGGTCAACCTGAGATACAACGTCGAAACTCTGATCTTTCGCCATGTTGCCCTCTCCTGTCGGTAACGCACCTGTCGTATGGCGCGGGAGTGTCTAGTTGGTTGCGCTCATCGTCGCGACGGTGATGCCATCGACCGACTTCGTTGCGACCGGCTGGCCGTCTCGCGTGACCGTGACGGCGGTCGCTTTGCCGATACGGACTTCGGCGTCCTTGGTGACGGTCCATTCCTTGGTGCTTCCGCCCGCGAGCGTACCCTCGTACGCTTTGAGGCCGTCGACCGTGACGCGAAGCCACGACGCCATACCGTCCGCGACGGCCACCTTGAGGACGAACTCCTTGCCGGGAAGCTGAGTGGCCGGGTCGCCGGAAGGCGATACGGTACCGGTTCCGGGAACGGTGTCGGTTGTGATACCGGGGGCGACTGAGGTTGGTTCGATTGACTCGGTGGCGGTGACCGGTGGGATGGGCGGCGGTGCGGTGTCTTTTGAGCCGAGCGTTCCGACAAGCCACAGCGCAAAGCCGATGACAACCACCGCGCCGAGAATCAAGAACCAGGTCTGTTTCGGGATGTGATGGAGCTGGTCACGCATGGGAACGACCGTGCGTTCGGGGACATCTTCGAGCCGCGAACGCGGTCGAACACCACCGATGTCATCCTGGAACTCCTTGAGCAGCGGCGCTGCGGGGAGTCCCAGGTACTTCGCGTAGATCTGGATGAAGCCGCGTACGTAGGCTCCTGTGGGCAGCTCATCGAGACGGCCGTTCTCGAGCGCGTCTAGTTGGCGCGCCATGATGTTTGTGGCGGCTACGACGTCGGCGATCGTCTTTGCTTGTTTGCGCCGTTCGGCAGCGAGCGTTTCACCAACGGACATCGGACGTCACCGCCTTCGGGTGGCTGGTTCTCATGCCAGTTCCTCTCGGTCTTCGCGTTCGAAGACCTTGATCGATTCGAGCTCCTCGATATCGGCGAGGACTTCCCGCGGCCTGCTGCCGTCAGGAGCTCCGACGATGCCCTTCATTTCGAGCATGTCCATGATGCGACCGGCGCGTGCGTAGCCGACCTTCAACCTGCGTTGGAGGAGTGACGTCGAGCCCATGCCGCTCACGACGACGATGTCTGCGGCCTCCCACAGAAGCGGGTCGTCCTCGCCCATCGAGTTGTCAGTTCCGCCGCCGGACGCGGAGATCTTGAGGTGGAGGATCTCCTCGTGATACTCGGGCTCGGCCTGCGCGCGGAGGTGCGTCATGACGGCGTTGATCTCATCCTCGGTCACGAAGGCACCCTGGACGCGCTTGGGCTTAGGCCATGCCGGCGTGGAGAAGAGCATGTCGCCGAGGCCGACGAGCTTCTCGGCGCCCGAGGTGTCGAGGATGACCCGGCTGTCGATGCCCGAGGAGACCGCGAATGCGATGCGGTTGGTGATGTTCGTCTTGATGAGACCCGTGATGATGTCGGTCGACGGGCGCTGGGTGGCGACGATGAGGTGGATGCCTGCGGCGCGCGCGAGTTGCGCGAGGCGGCAGATCGAGTCCTCAACCTCTTTGGCAGCGACCATCATGAGGTCGGCGAGCTCGTCGATGACGATGACGAGGTACGCCATCGGCTCTGCACCCTCCGGACCTTTGCCGTCATGGAGCATCGAGTTGTACTGCGCGATGTTGCGGGCGCCCGCCTTCTGGAGCCGCTTGAGCCGCGAGTCCATCTCGGAGACCGCCCACGCAAGGGCCGAAGCGGCCTCTTTGGACTCGGTGACGACGGGAACGTAGAGGTGCGGAACGCCGTTATACAAGTTGAGCTCGATGCGCTTGGGGTCGATGAGGATCAGGCGCACCTCGGCGGGCGTGGCGCGCATGAGGATGGACATGATGATCGCGTTGATGCACACCGACTTACCGGTGCCGGTCGCGCCCGCGATGAGCAGGTGCGGCATGGTGGCGAGGTCGGCGGTGATCTGCTCGCCGCTCACGTCCTTGCCGATGCCGAGGAGGAGCGGGCTCGGGTGGTTCATCGGGGGTCCGGAGAGCACGTCGCCGAGGGTGACGGTCGAGCGCAGCGCGTTGGGAACCTCGATGCCGATGTAGGACTTGCCGGGAATCGGCGCGAGGATGCGGATCGTCGGTGCGGCGAGAGCCAGTGCGAGGTCGTCCGAGAGCGCCGTGACGCGCATGACCTTGATGCCGCGCGCGATCTCGACTTCGAACATTGTGACCGTCGGTCCGGAGATCCAGTCGACGACTCGAGCGGAGATATCGAAGGTCGCAAGCGTCGTCTCGATCATCGCCGCCGTGGCCTTGAGCTCCTTCTCGCCGGCACGACTTGCCGCAGCGGTCTGGGGCGAGCGCATGAGCGCCGTCAGCGACGGGAGCTCGAAGCCCTCAAGCGCACGCGGTGCAGCGACCTGGTGCGTGGGAACCGTCGGCCGCGCGGCCTCGGGGTCCGGCCCGCGACGGGGCTTCTCGACGCCGACCTCGCGTTCGCGCTTCTCGAATTCCTCGATGGGCATCGTCTTGGGGGCGCGGCGTCTGGGGAGTGCTTCTTCCTCGGCATCCTCAAGTTCGGGGCCGCGGACGGCGTTGGTGACCCACTCCACGAGCTCGGAGATGGACATTCCTGCGAAGACGAGACCGATGAGGGCGACGGCAGAGAGCACGACGTACGAGATCGCGGGGCCGAAGAGCGTCTTGAGTGCCCACGCGATACCACCGCCGACGTACCCGCCGTGTGCGGTGAGCACAGACGGCTCCCACTGCAGTGCGAGAGGTGCACCGACGGATGCGATCGCGATGCTGGAGACGAGCAGCAGGCCGAGGCCGATGCCGACGCGGGTCTCATCGACGCGAACCGCGCGCACGAAGAACGTGACGGCCCAGAGCAATACGACGACCGGGATGACGTACGCGCCGATGCCGAAGCCGAGGCGCAGCGCGTCCGAGACGAACTTCGGGACGACCGCGTTCGATTGTGTGAGCACCATCAGACCGAGTGCAACAGCGAGCGCACACATCACGATACCGATGACCTCGTGGCGGCTCTCGGCGTCGAGAACCGGCGCAGGCGTCGGCGGTTGTTTCTGCGCGCGTCGAGAAGCGCTACCGGAGTTCGGGCGCTTGTCGGTCTGCTTCTTCTTTGCTGGAGCCACGTGCTACCCCCTGGCGAAGACGGTGTCCATCAACAGCATAGCCGTGCCGAGGACTGCCGTGTATGCCGCGAACCAATACAACTTGTGTTGCTTGACGATCGATAGCAGGAGCTTGATCGCCAGATAGCCGGTCACACCGGAGGCTATGAAGCCGATTATCGACGGTAGCACGGCCGGGAGTTGCTCGTGACCGCGGAGCAGATCGACGGCATCTTTGGCAACTGCGAGGAAGATTATCGGTATCCCGAGCAGGAACGAGAAGCGGGCGGCCTGCTCCCGTGAGAGGCCCGCAAGCATACCCGCAGCGATTGTCGAGCCTGAGCGGGAGACACCCGGAAGAACCGCGAGTCCTTGCAGGGCACCGATGAACCCGACGGCAGGTACGCGTAGTTTGTCGGTGCCACCGGACTTCTCGCTCTGTGCGAGCTTCTCGCCGACCGTCAGGAGCACGGCCGTGAGGATGAAGCCAAGCCCGACCCACGTCATCGAGTTCGAGAGATCCTCGACATACGGCGACAGCGCGAGCGCGAGCACGCCGCTCACGCCGGTCGCGATGATGATGAGCAGAACCAGGCGGCGGTCATCCCTTCGGTCGGCGTTCTTGGGCAGGAGTGAGGCGAGCAGCCGCGCGATGTCGGCACGGAAGTAGATGACCATCGCAATGAGCGTTGCGGCGTGCAAGAAGACCTCGAATGTGAGGTCGGGTCGCTGGCCAAGGAGACGGTACGTTACGGCGAGGTGCCCGTCCGAGGATATCGGCAGAAACTCCGTGAGTCCCTGAACGACACCGAGGACGATTGCTTGCAGACTATTCACTCGCCTAGACCTCCATGACGATGGGGATGATCATCGGGCGGCGGCGACTGCGCTCCCAGATGAACTGCGAAAGCGAGTCGCGAAGTGCCTTCTTGATCACGCCATGGTCCGTTACGCCTTCGGTCGACGTGCGCTGGAGGACCTTTGCCACACGCTGACGGGCTTCGGCGAAGAGCGCCTCATCGTCGCCACCGGTGAGTACGAGGCCGCGGAGCACGAGCTCCGCGTCGCCGGCGACCTTGCCGGTCTGCGCATCGACGGCAACGACTACCATCGCGATGCCGTCGCTTGAGAGCAGCTGACGATCACGAAGAACGACTTCGCCGACATCGCCGACATTGATGCCGTCAACATAGACGACACCTGACTCGACATGCTCCCCCACCTTCGCGGAGTTCTCGGTGAGCTCCAGGCAGCGTCCGTTCTCGAGGATGAAGATGTTGTTCGCCGGTATACCGACGGCCTCGGCAAGTTTGGCGTGTGCGTGAAGGTGGCGGGTCTCGCCGTGAATCGGCACGAAGTATGTTGGCATTGTAAGGTTCAACATGAGCTTGAGTTCTTCGGCTGCGGCATGGCCCGAGACGTGGACCTGCGCTGAGCCCTTGTGAATGACGTTTGCCCCGGCCTTGAAGAGCCGGTTGATGACGCGGCTGACCGCCTTCTCGTTGCCGGGAACCGGCGTCGCGGAGAGGACGACCGTGTCGCCCTCCTCGATCTCCACTGTCTTGTGGTCGCGGTTCGCCATGCGTGCGAGCGCCGACAGCGGCTCGCCCTGGCTGCCCGTCGAGAGCACAACGACCTTCTCGGCCGCGAGGCCCTGCATGGCGTAGGCGTCGACGATGTCCTCGTCGGCGATGTGGAGATAGCCGAGTTCGCGGGCGATCGTCGTGTTGTTCACCATCGAACGACCGGTGACGGCGACTTTCCGTCCTGCGGCAACGGCTGCGTCACAGACCTGCTGGAGCCGGTGTATATGCGACGCGAACGATGCGACGATGATGCGCTGGTCTGCCTCATCAAAGATGCGCCGCAGGGCGACCCCTACTACCGCTTCGGACGGGGTGTGCCCGAGCGACTCGGCGTTCGTGGAGTCGCTCATCAGCAGTGTCACGCCCGCCCGCGCGGCCTTCGCCAGCCCGGCGTAGTCGGTCGGGACGCCATCGATGGGCGTTTGATCGAGCTTGAAGTCGCCTGTGTGCAAGATGTTGCCGACAGGCGTGCGAATGAAGACCGCCACGGCGTCCGGAATCGAATGGTTCATGGCGATGAAGTCAAAGCCGAACGGGCCGAGGCTTATGTGTCCGCCCGGCTTGATCTCGCGAAGCTTCGGCTTCTTGATGCGGTGTTCTTCGAGCTTGCCCTTGATAAGGCCGAGCGTGAGCTTCGTGCCAAGGATCGGAACGTTCGCCCCGATCTCCTTGAGTAGATACGGCAACGCACCCGTATGGTCTTCGTGACCATGCGTGATGATGATGCCGCGGAGTTTGTCCTTGCGTTTCGCGATGTAACTGAAGTCCGGGAGGATGAGGTCCACGCCGGGTGTGTCGTCATCGGGAAACATGATTCCTGCGTCGATGACAACCATATCGTTGCCGTACTCGACGACGGTCATGTTCTTACCGATCTCGTCGAGCCCACCGAGCGGGATTACGCGGAGACGGTTCGTGTTATTGGCCATATGCTGTTCGATCGTGCTCCTTTTCGTGCGTCTGAGGTGTAGGTACCGTGCGACCCGCTAAAGCGGGCTATCAGTCGATGAGGCCGAGGTGGTCCATGATCCGCTTGAGTTCCGCGGTCTGCTCCTCGGAAGCAGATATGAGCGGAAGGCGTGTGTCGCCGACCGGGAAACCGACGAGCTTGAGTGCGTCTTTCACCATGATCGGGTTACTCGTCATGAACAGCGCCTTGAAGAGCGGCATGAGTTGCAGGTGGATCTTGAGCGCGCGTGTGTGGTCGCCGAGGCTCTGCGAGGTCAACATCTCGGCGAGCAGCGGGCCGGCGACGTGCGAGGCGACCGAAATGACGCCAGTGGCGCCGAGGCCCATCATCGGCAAGGTGTCCTCGTCGTTGCCAGAGAAAACCTCGAAACCTGCAGGCGCTCCATCGAGGATGTTCGCGATCTGCGTGAGCTGTCCGCTCGCCTCTTTGACGGCGACGATGTTCTCGATGCCGGCGAGACGAAGCGTCGTGGGCGCTTCGAGGTTAGTGACCGTGCGCGCCGGTACGTTGTACAAGATGACCGGCAGCTCGACCGCCGCGGCGATCGCCGCGAAGTGCCGGTAGAGCCCTTCCTGCGGCGGCTTGTTGTAGTACGGGACGACGGCCATGACCGCGTCTACGCCGAGCTTGGCCACGCGTTGCGCGAATTCGACCGAGTCGTCCGTGCAGTTGTCGCCGACGTTCGCGATGATCGGTGCTCGTCCGTCGACCGCCTCGACGACGGCCGAGAAGAGCCGGACCTTGTCCTCGTAGTGGATGGTGGGTGACTCGCCGGTCGTGCCGCAGACGACGAGCGCCTCACTCCCCTGGTCGAGAAGGCGGAGCGCAAGTTCTTGAGCGCGCGGCAGGTCGAGTGCGCCGTCCGGCGTGAACGGCGAGACCATTGCGGTGATGAGCCGTCCGAATCTCGGCTGGGTCATGGTGACTCCCCTGGTTCGACAGGGCACGTGGCCCCGGGAAATTGCGTTTCTTACTCCGGTATTGTGCCACATCGGGCTGACATGCGTCTGCGGAGGTGGAGTGCGGCAACGGAGTGAAGTGTCGACAGGCGCGGAGCGGACTTCCCGTTAGGGCTGTCTACTGCAGTGCGCTCATGACTGCCGTACGAACGCCTCTTGTCAGGGCACTCGGGCCGCCGAGGTACTTGACGGCGGTGATGCCGGCCCGATTGAGGGCCAGGCACGACTTGGCGTCGCTGTTCAAAGACGCTCCGGTGGTGAGTAGGAGGACGGACCCTTCCTGAGCCTGCAAGACGCCGCCGGAGAGCGCGTCCGGGAAGTTCGCACCGGTTGCCATGGCCACGCGGTTCCAGTCGAGACCAGCGTTGGCGACGGCCCACGTCGCGATGGCGACCGAGGTCGCGTAGCGGTTGCCGCCAGCAATCCTGGCTACATTGCTGGATCCGTACCGCACGACGAGGGCGGCGTGAACACTCGCGCCAATAGCGCCGGCTCCGCCGAGGATGACAACCTTGTTGGCGCCGATGTCGTTGAGTGTGGCCTGGACGCCGGCAAGACCCTTCGGACCGACAAGCAGGATTGGCCAACCCTTGGCCGCAGCCATCGGAGAGGCGGCCAGCGCATCAGCGAAGCTGCCGCCGGTTGCCAGCAAGACGGTACCATCGTAGGCCGCACCGAGCCTCGCGACGCTCGCCTTGGCGATTGCGCCGGCGGTCTGATAGCGGTTTCCACCAGCGATGCGCTCAACAGTAGCGAGCTCGCGGCGAAGGACGCTCTCGACACTTGTGCCGACTGCGCTCGTTCCGCCGAGGATGATTGCCTTAGTCGCGCCGAGACGGCGGATCTCGGCCAGAACGACCGGAGGAAGCTGGTTTGCGGTGGTGAGGAGGATCGGCGCGTCGACGGCGTTCGCGAGTGTTGCTCCGCCGAGCGCGTCCGGCCAGTTCGCTCCGGTGGCGATCACGACGGTGTCAGCGCCGTTGGGATACGCGGCTTGAGAGATTGCAACGTTTGTGGCGTAGCGATCGGCGCCCTGGACTGCGGTCTGTGCGACGTTGCGGCTGTCGTCGACCGGTGCGGGCGTGGGTGCGGGCGTGGGTGCCGGAACTGCTTGCTGGAGTGCCCACGTGCCGGGGCGACCGGCTGCGGTGCATCCCCAGATACCGGACTCGATGACCGGTGCAGCGATTGTTACCGATGCACCGGTGGTGGCTGCGGGCAGAACCGACGCAACCAGGCCACTCAGCACGTTGCCTTCAACCGCTACGGTGCTGCCATCAAGAATCGTCGCGGGCCGCCTTTGGACTGAGGCACCAGCCGGGTTGGTGATGGTGTTGCCGAGGAACGACGAGTCCGTCCAGATTCCGAGGGAGTAGAGGCCCTCAAGCGTTCCGCTGGCGGAGGCGCCGTTGCCGGTGATCGTGTTGCGAACGAAGGTGAGGCGGGTCATCGCTTCGAGAACGAGCACGCCCTCTTCAGCAGCGCCGCTTACGGTGTTGCCTTCGAAGACGACGTCGGTGAGTGCGCCGGTGAACTGTACGCCGACCTCACCGGATCCGCTGAAGGTGTTGTTGCGGACTATGACGTTGCTCGCCTTGACCGGGACGGTCTTGGGGTTGTTGACGATCGTGTTGTTCTCGTAGACCGAGTTGGAGGACTGGATGTTGAGCGGAGTCGCGAGCCACCCCGTCACGGAGTTGCGGGCGATTGTGTTGCTGTGTGACGGGTTCTCCGCAGTGATGCCCCACTGGGTGGAGTTCGCGCCACCGCGCAGGACGTTGTCCACGATCGTGGCGTTGTGGCTGAAGGTGGAGTCGCGGCCCTGGACCATGATTCCCCACTTGGCGTTCTCGATGATGTTGCCCTGCACGAGGTCATCATGCGAGCGCTCGATGTTGATGCCCGCATACGCGCCGATTGAGGTGTTGTTCACGATCGTGTTGTGGTGGGCCTTGCCCGGGCCGCCGACCTGCTCGTAGCTGACCCAGGACTCGTACTGAGTGTTGGTGGCGTAGTTGTTGGCGCAGTAGTTGTAAGCGCTCGAGTGAATCTCGACGTCATTCTCGTTGTTGTCGAAGCGGCTGTACGTGACGCTCACGCGATCGGAGCCGTCGTAAACCGAGACCGCGGACTTCTCACAGTTGCGGATGTCGACGCGGGTGACAACGGAGTCGGTCGTGGCGGTGAACTGGATGCCGTGCGGGTAGCCGGCGGTCTGCGCGGCGATGTTGCCATCGATAGCCAGGTCGCGGACCGTCACGTTGTTGGTGTTGACGATGGCCAGAAGCGTCAGGTTGGCACCGTCGCGGAGCTTCAAAACGGAAGTGGCACCGACGCCCGAGATCTCGAGGGGCTTGGTGACCCGGATCTGGCCGAGGATGTAGTTGCCGGCGGGGATTGTGACCGCTCCGCCGGAGACGGCTGCGTCGATCGCATTCTGGAAGGCTGCGGTGTCGTCCGCGGTGTCGGTGCCGTTGGCGCCGAAGTCGGTCACAGAGATTGCGGCGGAAACGGCTGCCGCAGGAGCAGGGAAGCTTACAAACGAGAACATGACGGCGACAGCCGTCATGAGGATGACCACCCTAGCAGCACAAACCTTGAGAGCTTTCGCGTTGATGCTCACGTGAACCCTGCCCCTAGTGCACATCGACCCGGGACTCCCTGTCGCCAGGAAGCCTCGGGTCAATGACCATTGGGGCTCCGGCAGTCCGGCTGTCGTAGGAAGGTTTTCCTTCCGTTAGACCCGTGACTTTGCGAAACCCGCCTTTCGGCGGATCGTGCCTTTTTCAGGAGATTCGTGCCGATCTGCAGTTATCAATTTCGCCTACAGTTTCTTTGTCGGCATTTCCGCAGTGGTCTGTGAGTAGAAAAGCGTCAAAAAGCACACACTTCCGACGAACGGTCGTTTGTGCTCACAACGTGCTCAGATTCCGTGACGCAGGCGACTCGTCTTGAGAGCCCCGCTAAGCCCTCCGAAGCAGGCGCTTGAGCGCGCCCTGAAGTCCGCTTGCAAAGACGATGAGCTCGCTCGCTCCGGCGCCGTCTCGAACGAAGATCCGTCCGAGTCGCATGGGGTCCGAATGCTCGTCTATCAGCACGGGTTCGGTGGTTACGGCGAAACGCAATCCGCACTGCGCGACCAGTGCAGCGACTTCATCGGAGAGCACCCCGTTGGGATATGCGAAGACACGCGGTCGCGTCCCCACCAGTGCGGTCACGTCGAGCATCGATCCCTCGACCTCATCGCGAATCTGTTCGGGTGTGCAGCGCGTGAGCACGGGATGCGTGCGGGTGTGCGGCTCGATATCGGCGACCGAGGCGAGCGCCGTGAGTTCCGCAGCAGAGAGTGCCTGGGGCTCGTCGTACTCTCTCGCCGGGTCAAGACCGCGCAGCGAGAGCGAGGAGCGACGCTCGTCGTCAGGCAGTGCCTGGAAGCTCGTCACCTCGCCGGCGGTAAGATGCGTCCACCAGAAGTGCCGTCGGGTGCCAACGACTTCAGTTGCGATGAAGACCGTCGGGCGGACGCCGTGGAGCGTAAGAACAGGGATGAGCGAGGCGTTCGATGCCCTGCCATCGTCAAATGTGAGTACGAGTGGACGATCCGGAAGCCGGGAAAGGTCTCCCGCTTCGAGCGCGTCAAGCGCCTCTCCGAGCGAGACGAAGTTGTAGCGGTGTTTCAGGATGCGGAGCGTTCGGTCGAATTGCCCGGGGCTCTGCTGGTGGAACAGGAGAACCGTCAGACGGTGCTTCTGGATCAAGTGACGCGCCAAGAGGGGCAATCCGCTCACACGAAGGAGTGCAAACACCACCGTCCTGGCGTGTCCTTCAAGGCGGGCCCCCTTACTCACCAGGCACTCCCCCATTGTCGAGTCGATCGGTCCGTTACGGATGGTTGCGACTGGTCATCGTTGCAGGTAGACAGTATCATGTGTGCACATTGCGGGTCCTACCAGGGGAGGAATCGATGGAGTCACGGGGTCGACGTGTTCTGCTGATTCTTCTTCTGATACTCGTGCTTGTGTCGACATGGGTAATCATCCGCCCGTTCCGGACCGAGATCGTCATTGAGTCACGGACCGAGGTGATTCGCTTCGACACGCAGAAGGTCGCATCCGCAGAACTGCCTGTCGGTACCGAGGCCGTCGTGCAGGCCGGCACGCAGGGACGCAAGGCCGTATACGCCTACTTCGAAGAGCATTCGTTCCTCGGCAAGGTGACCTCTCGTGAAGCGATCGCTCCGGACGGTCGACCAACGGAACGGGTCGAACTCGCCCCGGTTGTTCAAATCCTCGAGTACGGCACAGCGTCCAAGTTCGCCGTGGAGCTCATCGCGTCGGCAGAATCAGGCGTGGACATCGGCGTGATCGGCTCCGGAGGCACGCTACTTGTGAAGGCCTCTGGCTCGATCAGGTATTGGAAGGGTGGCACGTGTGGCCCCGAGGGTGACTCCACGCACAACTACACCTTCGTTCCGATTCGGCCGAGTGCGAACGTCGGCGCTTTGCTGTTCCGCGTTGGCGACGGCCCGTACACCACCTACAGCGAACTTGCTGTCAGCGGTGACATGCGCGCTGTGAGCGGGACTCCGGGACAACACGTACGCGCCGTCATCAATGACGCGCCCGGGCTGTACGCCGATAACGCCGGTACATTGCGCATCAGCGTTCTCACCCGCTGACTCGAGAAGTTTCGAGTAGACGTCCGCGACCTGGCGTGCAATCTGGTCCCAATCGTATGCTGCAGCGATGCGCTTCGGCCCTGCGGCACGAAGCCTGGCGGCAAGCACAGAGTCGTCCAGCACCGACTGAATCGCGGTACTCAGTGCTGCGACATCCCCGACCGGGTACACAAGTCCTGCAGCCGGCTCGCCGAGAACCTCTGTGTTGGCAGCGATGCCGGACGCAATACAGGGCACACCGTGGGCAAGGCCTTCGAGAAGGCTGAGCGGAAGGCCCTCCACAGCCGATGGCAACACGAAAGCTGCGGCACTGTGGAAGAGTTCCTGGGTGCCGAGCCAGTCGACCCATCCGGCGAATATCGCCCGGTCCTGGCCCTGCTCCCGCAACCGTGCGCCGTACTCCCAAGCGTGGCTGCTATGTCCTGCTATGACGACCGGCAGCGAGGGGTGCACATTCGCCATCGCTGCGAGAAGATCCTCGACCCGTTTGTCGGGAACGAGGCGCCCAACGTACAGGACGTAGTCATTACCCCTCAGCCCGAGCGAGGCGAGCAGATCTCCGGGTGGCGTGGGGCGTATCGCACGAGCCGCATTTGGGATGTAGAGGACAGGTCGCCCGTAGCATTCTGTGAGACGCTTCTGGATGTGTTCCGAGACTGAGATGACAGAGTCGGCCTGGCGTGCTCCGACAGCCTCGCCGAAGCGCAGGAAGCGTTTGGCGTTCGCGCCCCACTTTCGCTGCTCGTAGTCAGGGCCGTGCATCGTGAAGACGATATTGCGGGCGCCGAAGAGCCGGGCAATAGGAATCGTCGCTGCGGGTCCTACTGAGTGGAAGTGGCATATGTCAAACTTCCCGCGAGCTGCTTCGTAGGCGGCGCGCGCGGAATGAGTTATCGCTTCGAGGGACTTCCTTTGTACAGCCGGCAGTGGAACGACTTGGACGCCCCTGAACTCGCACGGTTTGGTGACGTATGGCTCGCGGGCGAAAATCGTGACATCAAAGCCGAGCTCTACGAGTCGCGGATAAAGTTCTTCACAGTGGTATTCGACCCCACCGTGAACGTTGGGGACACCTCTCGTACCAATGACCGCAATGCGTGGAGCCATCTTCGACAGAGCCTCTCTTGCCTATCCGGAGTACGAATCATGGCGTGTATGTGATGTCGGCGCCCTTTGCGAGAGACCATTTGCTGCGAGCTATCCAACTCAACGGTCGAATTGGGTGCTTCACCATATCAAATCTTGCCGTTCCGATAAACGCACATGAACGTTTGCACTCGAGCACCTGTTGCCGTACGTCGACTGCCTGGGTGCTGTTCCAGATCTGGTCGAACGTTTGGTTCTTGATATTCCCCATTACCCAACGATCGTGCGTTCCGTTGCACGGTGTGATGTCCCCCAGCGGATCTACAAAGAACAGGTCGCTCCCCGCACAGCAGCCGGCCATCACATTTGGTCTATCGTCAAGATGATTAAGAATGTTTAGGTTAAAGTACGCACGCAGGTAATCCTTGAGCTTCATTCGAAGTCCGTGGCGCTGCGAAGTAAGCAGGGCTTTGATGAATTCCTTCTCGGCAGCAGTCGCCTTTGCGATGTCCTCGACGGCGTTATCTTCCTTATGGAAGTACCAGGAGTTATGCATGACCGAGTTGCCGAACTCGACTCCGAGCGCAACGCAGAGCTTGTAGAGCATGAGCAGGTCGTCGGCGTTCTTGTCGCAGATGACCACCGAGAAGCCGATGTCTCTGGCCGGCGAATCGATCAGCCCAAGCATGGTACGTAGCGCGTGATCGAAGCCGTCTTTCGTGCCACGGAGGCGATCATTCATCTCGGGCAGGCCTTCAAGACTGACCCGGAACATCGTCTTCGGGTACGCATGCGCGATTTCGAGAATCTTGTCGGTGAAGTAGCCGTTGGTGGAGATCTCGACGATCTTCGCCTTCTTGGTGATGATTCCGACGATATCCATGATGTCGGAGCGCAGCATAGGTTCGCCGCCGGTGATATTGACCCGACCGAGGCCGCTCGGCAGCTTCTCGTAATAGTGCGCCGGCAACTCGTCCTCGGGCTTCGTCGGATGCTGCCAGATGTTGCACATGTGGCACTTCGCATTACACCGGAACGTCGTGATCACGCAGCCGTTCATGCAAGCTCCCCTGTTGCTCGTGCGTACGTCTCCAGCAGGCCGGATAGATGGCGCTCGGGTGTGAACTCCCGGCTCACCCTCGCGCGGCCAGCGATTCCCATGGTGGCCGCAAGCTTTCTGTCGCCCGACAGCATCTGCAGCGCCGAGGTGAGCGCGGCCGTATCTCCCGGCGGGACGAGGAGTCCTTCGATACCGTCCCCGATAAGCTCCGGCACTCCCCCGACGCTTGATGCAATGATCGGGACACCGGCACCCATCGCCTCGAGCACACCGAGCGGGGCGTTCTCTAAGGAGACAGAGGGTACCACAGCCACCCGGGCCTCATCGAGCAGGCGCGTGACTTCGGCAGGTGTGACGTGACCGGTGAAACGCGCTTCGGGGAACTTGGCGCGGAGTGCGTCGGCGAGCGGACCATCGCCCGCGACGACCGCCGGGATACCGGCTGCTCGTGCCGCGCTGAGGAATACCGAGATGCCCTTTTCGGGGCTCAGCCGTCCGGCAAACAGCGCGTACTCGCCGGGTGTCCGGGTAGTGCCGTCGGTGAGCGCCGTACCGGGCGGGACGACGTCGATCGGTGTGTTCGTCCAGCCGCCCTCGATCATAAGGTCGCGCAGGAAGCGACTCGGGCTGATGAAGCGCGTGACGGTTCTCTCGTAAGCGCGAGTAAGGCGCTGGAACGAAAGCTCGCATGCGGCGATCGCGGACGCTGCAATGCTGCCGCGAGTGCACCGGTTGCGGAGGGCGGCGCTGCAATCGATGGTCTTACATGCACGGGGCAAGCACGGCGCCGCTTGCCCACGGAGCATGACGTCGGCGGGACACACGAGATGGTAGTCGTGCAGGGTGTGCACCACAGGAATCGAGCGTCTCGACGCTTCGAAGAGGATCGACGGCGAGAGTTGCCGGTGGATGCCGTGCACGTGGACCAGGTCGGGCCGCCCGTCATCGAGCATCTCGCCAAAGAGGCCCGCGGCTGCACCGTTGCGGAACATACGAGCGACCGCGCGCACCTTTTCGAGGGTTCCGAGTTCAGTGCCGGCGCCGATCTCGAGATAGGGTGCGAAGTAGCGCTCATACGGCGACGGTAGGTTCTCCGGATGCCGTGTGGCGAAGTGAAGGACGTCGTGTCCAGCCGCTTCGAGCGCGTCTGACTCGTCAAACAGCACGCGCTCGAGTCCGCCGCGCGGGTAGAGGAACTTGCTGGCCATCAGGATTCGCATACTGGGACTTCCCCGGGACGAGCGGATGAGGCTTTCGCTATGTACCACGAGGAGATGCCCATGAGCGCGCCAAACCAGACCCACATCATCTCGGTACGAAAGGCGTTGATCGTCAGGTTCATCGTCACGTACGTTCCGGTGGCGACCCACAGACCGAAGACTGGCAGCGGGGCACCCCGGATGCGCCGCCAGCTCACAACGAGGAGCGTACCGACGAAAAGCACGGCGATAACGCTGCCGATGATGCCGGTCTCGGCGGCGATTTCCAGCAGCCAGTTATGGGGCTGATCGGCCGAGATGTCGGTCGCCATCCATGTGTTGATGGCCATCGAGTCGGCCTTCTCGGCGAACGTGCCCGGTCCCCATCCAAAGACGGGTCGCTCGCCGACCATATGGACGGCGGTGACCCACATGCGCGCGTGCGCCTGGTACGAGCCTTCGCCGACGTCGGCAAACTCCTCAAGCCGAGAGGCAACGCTTGGCAGGCCTGCCGCAAGCGCCAGCGCCAGCACAAACAACGACAGCGAGATAGCAGCGGTTCGATGCCTTGCAGCGAGCATCACGAGCGCCGCGGCCGCGATAGCGAGCAGCCAACCGGCGCGCGAGTAGGTCAGGAGTAGCACCACTGCGCCGCTGCCAAGCAGAAGCCATGTAGAGCGCACGTTCGCGCGTGTCGTCCTGGTGAGCGCGACCGAGAGCGCGATTGTGAGAATGCTCACGATGATCGCTGCGGAGCCGACCGGCCCGAGGTTGAGGATCCCGAGACGCGCAATCTGGACGTGGTCGCTCCCCGCCCCTTGCAGGAGTGGAGAGTCTGTCAGGTACTCGATTGAGAAGCCTGGCACCCTGACGACGACCTGGGAAACCGGCTGGAAGCCGAGAAGGTATCCGGCGAGCGAAACAATCATCACAAGCCCAAGCACGATCGCCCACGGGCGCAGCCAGTGGCCGAGTTCCGGAGGGTCTGTTGCTGCGACTACGCCCGCTACGAGATACGCGATGAGGCACAGGTAGATCGTCTGCAGCGCCTCGATGAATGGGCGGGCTCCGCCTCCGGACGCAATGGCCGCAATGACAAACCAGCTCGCAAACACGATGAGTGCGGTGCGGAACCAGCGGGGCGGTGGGTTGAACCGCGTTTCGGTGCCCGTGTGGAGTCGCCACCCGAGGCTGAGTGCCGCGACCAGCCACAGCACCTCGAGCACGCGGATGTCCGCGATTCCGGAGACCTGGATGACTGCGAGGTCGTAAAACGGCGATGCGAGCGCCAGGGCGATGACCGAAGCGCGGGGGCGAGTGGCCACCACCCACACCAGTGCGCACACGGCGCCGAGTGCGAGGAGTTGCGCGAAGGCGATGGACGCGAGCGCACCGCCGAGGAGCGCGACGGCTCCCGCCGCGAGCCAGAAGCGATAGTCGAGCGCGCTACTCGTGGACCGCGGTTGCATCCAGCTCCTCCCCGGGCATCACACGCTGACGGATGACTCGTGCTGGAACGCCCGCAACCAGTGTGTACGGCGGGACGTCTCTCGTGACGACAGCCCCGGCCGCAACGACCGCACCTGCGCCGATGCTTACGCCCGCCGTGATGATCGCGCGTGACGCGATCCAGGCGGACTCCCCAATATGGATCGGCGCGCGCCGGTCCTCGGCCAGAGAGATAGGGACGTCGATACCGTCAAAGACGTGGTCCTGGCTGTAGATGATCACGTCAGGCGCGAGCAGCGCCCAGTCATCGATCACCACGGTGCCGGCAGCGTTGATGATGACTCCCCTGGCGATATTCACGTGTTCGCCGATGGTGAGGCCCTCGGGGTACTCGACCCAGACGTTCTCCAGGATGAGGCAGTCCTTGCCGCACGCTGCGAACCCGTACAAAGTGCGACGCAGAATGCTTCCGAAGCCGCCCGGTACGCGGCTGATGAAGACCTTGCCCCAGCGTCGGATCTCCCAGCCAAGGGTCCAGCCGCCTCGCTCGCGCCAGTCGGGTACGCGTTCTTCAGGACGGGCGGCCATGAGCCACCACCCTTTCGAGGATGTCGAGATAGGCACGAGCGACGCACGGGTAGTCCATACGCTCACAGGCGAATGCGCTGGCCGCATCTGCAAGAGAGCGCAACCGGTCGGGAGCGGCCTTCAGCGACGCAAGCGCTTCGATGAGCGCCGACACTGAACCGGGCTCGACGAAGACGCATTCCACGCCGTCAGTCAGCGGAAGCGCGCCTTGCGTGGGATCCGCGCCGACGACCATGGGTCGCGCCGCCGCCATAGTCTCGGCGATCGCGGTCGTGAATCCGGCCTTCGTGGCGAGGTCCGGGAAGACGACGACGTCTGCGGCGGCGAGCAGGCCTGGCATTTTCTCGTTGGCAACCATGCCGGTGACGATGGTGTTTGGTCCCTCGTACGTGGAAGGGTCGACATCCGAGCCGAGCGTCCCGCCGATGAAGAGGAAGACGGTGTCCGAGAATCGCGCATCGGTCCTCGCCTGGCGGGCAGCGTCTGCGAGCAACACGCTCCCACGGAAGCGCGTCAGGCGACCGGCGTGGGCAATCACATGCGTTTGCGGGCTGATGCCCAGCGAGGCACGGACCTCGTCTCGCAGATCGGGGCGTCTCCAGCGGGATACGTCTACGGGCTTGGGGATGACGAAGATGCGCTCCTGCGGGTAGCCGTACTTGTCGATGAAGCGGCGTTGGCCGACTTCGTTGTAGGTGATGATCGCAGCCGCCCGATTGACGACGGGCCGCTCGAACGGGCGCATGATGCGCTGCTTAAGGGAGAGCGGGACGTCATCGCCCGGATCGTAGTAGACGACCGGTACGCCGAGCCGACGTGCTGCGGAATCTGTCTGGTAGCTGCGCGGCGTCAACCACGTATAGGGGTTCTCGAGGATGACATCTGGCCGCAAGCGTCGAAGCGCTCGGCCGTACCCGGGCATAAGCGACAGCACGCCGCCGACCTCCTTCCGCGCAAACCGGACGGCGACGGACGGCAGCAGCTGGAGCTCCATACGGTCGGGAAGCTCGGGTAGGTCCGAAGACGCGAGACGGTTCCTGCCGATGAGAGGGCGCTCGACGGGACTCACGGCACGCGGCGCGAACGACACGTAGCGGAGCGAGGGATCGAGTCGCACCATCTCGGCGCCGAGACGTACGTCCTTGTCGCCACGGTAGAGTTCGATGAATTCGTGCGAGTCAGCCACGAGCACTTGGGACCACCTCCACTCGCGCATCTGGGGCGGTCGTTCGTGAGCGATTGAACGAGACCGCCAGGAGCGCGCTGGCCAACGCGATTTCGCCGACCGCGCTGATCCATGCAGCCGCCGCGGCTCCGTAGCGTGGCAGCAGTACAACGTTTGCCGTGACATTACAGACCGTGAACACGATGGCGACAATCGCGATCTGGCGGCTCCGTCCAAGCGCGTTGGCGGCGTAGAGTGCCACCGTCGAGATGCCCCGGAAGACGATGACGATCGCGAGCACTCGCAGCAGGCTGTCGGCGGCGGCGAACTTTGCGCCAAAGAGAAGCGTGAGCAGTGGCCCTGCCCAGATGAACACGAGCGTCGCGGCACTCAGGCCGACAGCGCCGGCAAGGGCGACCGCGCGTCCGAGGTACCGCCGAAATGCGGCGAGGTCGTCGCGCATCCGTGCCAGATCGGGGTAAGCCACCATCGCGAGGAGACTCCCGACGACTGAAGCGGTGAACGAGACGCGAGCGGCGGCGCCGTACAACCCGTTCGAGGCCGCACCGACGATGGTGCGCACGAAGACCTGATCGAGGTTGTAGAAGGCCGAGAGGCTCATAACCGCAATGCCGAACGGAGCTGACTGCCGCAGGAAGCGGCGGAGATCTCCGGCATTCGCGGGGGGCTTCAACAGTGCATCGTGCTTCTTACCGAGATACGCCCATGCGACGAAAACAGCGATCCATGACTCGATGGCGAACGCGATGCCGAAGTGAACAAGCTTTCCGCCAAGTGCCCAGACAAGCAGCACCGCCGAGAGCCGCAGGAAGGATTCGGCACCGTTGACGGTGCTATCGAGCCGAAATCGCTCAAGTGAGCGTGCGGCCGACCTGAGACTGTCGAGGACCGAAAGGCCTGCCGCCCACACCAGGAGCAGCAAGACGGTGAGCGTCTCCTGAGTCGAGAAGCGCCCGAAGTACATCACGGCAGCTACTACAGCAGAGAGCGCGATCGCGATGAGCGTCTTGTTGGACGCGGCGTGCGTGAACTGGAACAATCCGGCTTTTGGATCCTGGGCAACGACACGGCCGAGTTGCGCGTTCTGGCCGAAGTCCATCACGCATTCAAGCACGAGCGCGAGACTCATGCCAAAGCTGAAGACGCCAAGGTCCGCCAATCCGAGCGCGCGTGCGAGTAAAGCGAATGTCGCGACACCGAGAATACGTGCGGCACCCTCCCCAAGGAGCAGCACGAACAGTTTTCGGACTACGGTGGCGGTGGTCCCCATCTCGGCCACGGACCCGCTATTCCGGCTGTGATGCAGGCGTAGGACGATGCCGGACGAAGACGAGGAGAACCGCAAGCAGCGCGCCCGCTATGAGGCCCTTCAGCGCGTTGATGGCGATGGAGAGCACCTGCGAAGCGTCCTCGACGGTGGCACCGGAGACGATTGAGAGCGGCGGGCCCTCAACGCTGGCCAGCAGCTCGAGCCGGGCAGAATCCGCGAGCAGTTCCTCGTAGTCATTTCCTGCGGCGATGAGCGCCGTGTCGATCTCCTTGGTGTGACCGCCGGCCTTGATGCGCGCCTCGACCTCGGCAAGCTGCGCCTCGGCGGCGGTGATCCGGGGAGCAAGCGCTGCAGATGCAGCGGTGAGGTCAGACGAGATGCTTTCCGTGCGCCATGCAAGGTACTCGGCGACCCATGTGTCAGCGAGCTTAACAGCGGCGTCGGCATCCGGCGCGGTCGCTTTGAAGGCGAGAACCGTAGAGCGGCCGAGCGCAGTCACGGTAACGCGCTCGAGAACGATGTGCGACGTGTCGGAGAGCCCGAGCCTGTCGATTACCCGCTTGGCGATCGTCGGGCTGGTTGCCAGACGGATGTGCGTATCCATGAGCACATCGTGCTCGGGCGCCTCGATACCATCTCCGATTCCGAGAAGACTCGCAGCGCGCGCGTCGTCGTACACCTGGACCTGGGCGGTTGCACTGGCAGCCGGAGGCATGATCCGGCCGGCAACAACCGCGCCGATGATGGCAAGCACGATAACCGCAATTACAAGCCCACGTTCCTGTTTGAGGAGGTGGAGAGCGTCAGTGGCAGTCATGTATCCCCCAAAGAAGACAGGAACCCGTCACGGCGAGTATACCGTGAGCGTGCTCATCCGCGAACACGCGTGCTACGGACGCCCCAGCGAGAATCCCCGGTGAAGCGCGTCGACGGCCGGCAGTGCTTCGTTTGCGGGCACAAGAACGGAAATCGTCGTGTGGCTGTCGGCCGTCTGCAAGACGGTGACGCCTGCCGCCGAGAGGTACTCGGCGACGCGGGCCATGACGCCGGGGACGCCGTGCATCCCCGCACCCACGAGCGTGACCTTGGCGAGACCGGCGCGCTTCTCGCAGGCGAGGCCGAGACCCTCGATGACTCCACACGCACGTGGCAGATCGGCCTCGGGCACGGTGAACACGAGCGTGTCAGAGGCGGGTGTGAACATATCGAGTGAGACGCCCGCATCCGCCATCGCGCGGTAGACGCGCGCCTGGGCGGCCATGTGCTCGGGCGTGCCCTCGTGCGCGGGCAGGCTCACGCGTACGCGCGCGACACCGGCGTCGTTAGAGACGGCGGTTGCGAGGGCTTTTGGCTGGTAGGAGGCGATGTCGGCGACAAGTGTGCCGGGATGATCCGAGTAGGTGTTACGGACGCGCACGGCCAGTCCGCTGGCGAGCGCGAGTTCGGCCGCGGGCGTGTGCACGACGCGCGAGCCGTGGCGCGCCATCTGGAAGAGCTCGTCGGCACGGATGACGTCAAGCACCCCAGCAGCGTCACACGACCGCGGGTCGGCGCTCATGACGCCGTCGACGTCGGTGTAGATCTCGACCGTCTCGGCAGAAAGCGCGACGCCGAGCGCACAGGCGGTCGTGTCGCTCCCGCCTCGCCCGAGCGTCGTGAGTGAGCCGTCAGGTCCCATCCCCTGGAAGCCGGCGACAACCGGCACTGCGCCGGAAGCGATCGCAGACAGGAGCGGTTCGGGGTAGACGTCGGTGATCGTCGCGCCACCGAAGACGCCGTCGGTGCCGATGCCCGCTTCGGCGCCAGTGAACGCGCTGGCCGCGATGCCCGCCGCGCGCAGCTCGTGTGCGATGAGGACTGCCGAGACGAGCTCGCCGGTTGATGCGAGCAGATCGCGCTCGCGGTCGTCAGCTGGCAAGCCTTCGATAAGTCCGAGGAGCGTGTCGGTCGCATACGGCGCGCCGGAGCGACCCATGGCCGAGACGACAACGACCGGTGACGTCTCAAGTTCGAGCGCTTCGGTCACGCGGCGAGCGATCGCGTTGCGGCCCTCGGGCGTGGCGACGGACGTGCCGCCGAACTTCATGACGACGACGGGGCGGGTGGACACGCTACTCCCCCATCAGGCGTTCGAGGCCGACGACGAGCCCGCTCTGTGTACCGACCTCGCGCACGGCGAGGACGACACCCGGCATGAAGCTCGTGCGGTCGATGCTGTCGTGTCGGATCGAGAGCGTCTGCCCCTGTCCGCCGAAGAGCACTTCCTGGTGTGCGACAAGTCCCGGAAGTCGCACCGAGTGGATGGTGACGTTGTCGACAAGTGCACCCCGCGCACCCTCGGCGATCTCCGTCTCGCGACCGGGAGCGGCAGGCACACTCGTGCGCGCATCGGCGATGAGGCTGGCGGTGCGAAGCGCGGTGCCGCTTGGTGCGTCGGCCTTGCGATCGTGGTGGAGCTCGATGATCTCGACGTGCGGCATGAAGCGGGCGGCTTCGGCCGCGAAGCGCATCATGAGCACGGCACCGATGGCGAAGTTTGGCGCCACGAACAGGCACGTGCCTTCCGGTGCCAGCGCGGCAAGCTCCGTGAGCGTCTCGACAGGCAGTCCCGTCGTCCCGACGACGCAGTCAACGCCGGCAGAAAGCGCAACGCGGATGTTGCCCTCGACGACCGTCGGGTGTGTGAAGTCGACCAGCACGTCGGGGTTGGATGCGGCGATCGCTTCGGAAAGATCTCCGGTGATGGTCACACCGTCGAGGCACTCGCCAGAATGCAGCGGGTCGACGGCAGCGACGACTTCCATGCCGGATTCGGCCGAAACGGCTGCGACGACCTCGCGGCCCATCTTGCCTGCGGCTCCGGTGACGATGACGCGAATCATGTTCGTCCCTCCCCCACGCGACGGCGCTTAGAGCAGGTGCGCGACGTCCTCGGCATCAAGTGGTGCGATCATGGCAAGCACGCGCGGGCCCGAGAACAGCCGCTGCGCGAGGTCACGGACGTCGTCGCCGGTGACAGCGTCGACGCGGCTCACAAGCTCGTCGAGCGACAGGATCTCGCCGTTTGTGACCTCGGACTTGCCGAGACGCGACATGCGCGCCCGCGTGCTCTCGAGGCCGAGGACAAGCTGTCCCTTGATGCTGTCCTTCGAGCGCGACAGTTCATCGGCGGTGATGCCGTCTTGCGTGATCTTCTCGACTTCTTGCTTGATGAGCGTGATGACCTGCTCGGCATTGCTCGGCCGCGTGCCCGCGTAGATGGTGTACTGGCCGGTGTCGAGATAGAGCGAGTGGTACGAGAAGACGGCGTATGCGAGGCCGTTCTTCTCGCGAATCTCCTGGAACAGTCGCGAGGACATGCCGCCGCCGAGGACCGAGTCGAGGATCGAGAGCGTGAAGCGGTCCGTCGAATCGGCGCGAAGGCCCTTCACGCCCCAGCAGATGTGCGCCTGCTCGGTGTCCTTGCGAACGACGCGGAGCGCGGATGAGACGACGGGCTCGCGTTCGCCGCGCGGGGTGCGTGTGCCCTCGGGGAGCGTCAGGTACCGCTTGACGAGTTCCACAACGCGCGCGTGGTCGATGTGACCGGCGGCCGCCACGATGACGTTGCCCGTCACGTAGTGCCGCTGCTTGAAGTCCGCAGCCGCGGCGTGGTCGAAGGAGCCGACCGTCTCGCGCTGGCCGAGGATCGGCAGCCCGAGCGGATGGTCGGGCATGAGCGTCGACGCGAAGAGCTCGTGGATAGCGTCGTCAGGCGTGTCGTCGTGACGTGAGATCTCCTCGAGAACGACCTCGCGCTCGGGAGTGATCGCCTCGTCAGCAAGCAAGCTGCTCACGCACATGTCCGAGAGGACCTCTACGGCGTCGTCCACGTGCTCGTCGAGCACCCGCGCGTAGAAGCACGTGTACTCCTTGCTCGTGAACGCGTTCAATTCGCCGCCGAGGCGGTCGAAGTGCTGCGAGATCTCGGCCGCGGTGCGGGTCGGCGTGCCCTTGAACATCATGTGCTCCATGAAGTGGGACATGCCGGCCTCGGCCGGGCTCTCATCGCGAGAGCCGACCGCGAACCAGATACCGATGGCGACCGAACGGACGGTGTCGATGGTCTCAGTGATGACCTCGACACCGCCGTCCAGAATCGTCTTATCGTAGAAAGTGTTGCTCACGGTTTAGTGGTGACGCCGTGGCTTGCGGTCGTCCCGGCCGCGATCATCGGAGCGCGGAGGACGGCTATCGGAGCTCGGGGCACCGGGTGCGCCGGGCTTCTTCTCGGGAACGTCGAACTTGTTGACAGCGTCCAGGCTGACCTTACCGCGGTCATCGACCTCGAGGACGACAACCTCGACCTCGTCGCCAACGTTCACGACGTCCTCAACGTGCTCGATGCGACCCTTGGCCATGCGCGAGATGTGCAGCAGGCCGTCCTTGCCGGGGATGAGCTCGATGAACGCGCCGAACGGCTGGATCGACACGACGCGGCCGGTGAAGTGCTCGCCGGGCTCGACGTCTTTGATGATCGCCTTGATGCGCTCGACTGCGGCCAGTCCGCCGGCGTCACGCGATGCGACGTACACGGTACCGTCGTCGTTGACGTCGATCGACGCGCCGGTCTCTTCGATGATCGCGCGGATGATCTTGCCACCAGGGCCGATAATGTCGCGGATCTTGTCGGTCGGAATCTTGATGGTGACGACGCGCGGGGCAAACGGCTTGAGGTCGTCGCGCGGAACGGCGATCGACTCGAGCATCTTGCCGAGGATGAACGCGCGGCCTTCCTTGGCCTGCATGAGCGCACGGCGGAGGATATCCACCGAGAGGCCCTTGGCCTTGTTGTCCATCTGCATCGCGGTGATGCCGTTCTCGGTGCCTGCGACCTTGAAGTCCATGTCGCCGAGGAAGTCCTCGAGGCCCTGGATGTCGGTCAGGATGGCGACGTCGTCACCCTCCTTGATGAGGCCCATCGCGATACCGGAGACCGGAGCCTTGATCGGGCAGCCAGCGTCCATGAGCGCGAGGGTGGAACCGCAGACCGAGCCCATCGAGGAGGAGCCGTTTGACTCAAGCACCTCGGAGACGATGCGCACGGTGTACGGGAAGTCCTCCTCGGCAGGAACCACTGGGAGCAGCGCGCGCTCCGCGAGGGCACCATGGCCGATGTCGCGACGCTTCGGGCCACGCATGAAGCCCGTCTCGCCGGTGGAGTACGGCGGGAAGTTGTAGTGGTGGATGTAGCGCTTGCCCTCGGCGGTATCGATGGTGTCGATGCGCTGCCACTCGGAGAGCATGCCAAGCGTGAGCACCGAGAGGACCTGCGTCTGACCGCGGGTGAAGAGGCCGGATCCGTGGGACAGCGGCAGGTAGCCGGCCGTCGTGGTGATCTGGCGGACTTCGTCGAGCTTACGGCCGTCGGCGCGCTCGCCCTCCTCGAGAACCATGGTACGCATGGTCTTCTTCTCGAGCTGCTTGAGCAGGGCCTTGATGTCCTTGCCGTCCGCTGCCATCTCTTCGGCGGTGAACGTGGCGAGAACCTCGTCCTTCACTGCGGCGACGCCGCTCATGCGAGCGTGCTTGTCGGCGTTGTGGAGGGCGACTTTCATCTTGTCAGCGCCGGCCGCGAAGATGCGGTCCTTGAGCGCGGGGTCGATCTCGTGGATCGGAACGATCATCGGCGTGATCTCAAGCTTGGCGAGGAACTTCTCCTGCACCTCGCAAAACGCGCTGATGGCTTCCTGGGCGAACATGAGGGCGGCGAGCATGTCCTCTTCGGTGACTTCATGGGCGCCGGCCTCAAGCATGTACACAGCGTCCTTGGAGCCCGCGACGATAAGGTCGAGATCGGATGCCTCGGCCTCTTCGAAGGACGGGTTGACGATGAATGCACCATCTTCGTCACGCACGACGCGAACGCCGGCGAGCGGACCCTCGAACGGGATGCCCGCTGCGAGGAGCGCACTGGATGCGCCCATGATGGAGATGACGTCGGGCTGGTTCACCTGGTCCGCGGAGAGCACAGTCGCGATGATCTGCACCTCGTTGCGGAAGCCGTCGGCGAACGACGAGCGGATGGGGCGGTCGATCATGCGTGCGGTGAGCGTCGCCTTCTCAGACGGGCGGCTCTCACGCTTGATGAAGCCGCCGGGGAGCTTGCCCGCAGCGTACATCCGCTCTTCGAAATCGACGGTGAGCGGGAAGAAATCCAGATCCTTGGGGAACTTTGAGGCGGTCGCGGTGACAAGCACCATGGTGTCGCCCTGGCGGACGAGAATCGCGCCGCCGGCCTGCTTTGCGAGTTCGCCGGTTTCGAGAGTGTATTCCTTGCCGAACAGTTCAAACGTTTCAGTGACTTTTCCCATGCCTCTTCCTCTTTCTTCATCAGTCGTTTCTGCGTCCTTGCAGGAACGTACCCGGGGCCGTAGCCCCTATGACAGTAAAGGCGGGAGAAGTTCTCCCGCCTTTACGAGTCGTCTTGTGAATCTAGTTACGCAGCCCCAGCTTTGCGACGATGGCGCGATAGCGCTCGATGTCGTTCTTCTTGAGGTAGTTCAGAAGGCGGCGGCGCTGCCCGACCATCTGGAGCAGACCACGACGCGTGTGGTGGTCGTGCTTGTGGGTGCGGAGGTGCTCGGTAAGGTCACGGATGCGCTGCGTGAGGAGCGCGACCTGGACCTCAGGTGAGCCGGTATCGCCCTCGGTGCGGGCGTGGTCGGCGATGATCGTGGACTTAACGTCCTTTTCTAGTGCCATATTCTCTTTCACCCTTCATTCGATTTTCGCCTCTGTCCGCGGTGAGCGTGGGTGACTCGGTCATCCCAGGCAGAGGTACACAACACAACCGCAGAAGTATAGCACAGGCCGGTGGGATGCGAGCGAGCGCGAGCTGAAACAGAGCGCGAGCTGAAACAGAGCGCGAGCTGAAACAGAGCGCGAGCTGAAACAGAGCGCGAGCTGAAACAGAGCGCGAGCTGAAACACTCTGAAACCTAGATTGTGTCATCCGTCGAACGGAACCCAAAGCGACGTACGACTTCAATCAGAGCGACCGCGACCGAGTTGATGAGCGCTACTCGAAAGCCCGTGCTAGCTCCAGATTCCGAGAACGCGAGAAGTGTTGCGTTGATTCCAGCAACGACCACAACCCAACGTAGTCGACCGACGGCGACCCGTGTATCCCGCGTAGAAAGAAGAAGTGCGAGACCCACGGTCAGAGTCAAAGCGATACCGACGTCATAGAAGATGAGTGCGGTCATGATTTGACCGCCTTGCGCAGGGACTTGTATTGCAACTCCTGTATGCCTCGCATCAGGGTCAGAAAGCACCCCGACATCAAGGCTCCCCCAAGGATAATCGATAGATCAATTGAGGCTTCGAATTGAAGACCCACTACCGTGACGATAGGAATCATTACACTGGCGCCGAGAAGGAAGGCTCCCCGGGCCCGCAAATCATGTAGTCCCCATGCCAGCCACGGACGAATCGAGGTCGGACCTTTCTGATTTCGAGAAACCGCCATGAGGCACATCTGAACCAGAACCAGCGCCTGCGCAAAACCAGACAGGATGCCGTGCAGTTCATAGTCCGTGATCATAACGTCTCCTAGTCAACGTAGTTGTCGGTAACGCCCGCGGCTACGCCGAGGTTTAGGCTGGTCCAACCGCTCAAGACCGATTGTGCACCAAAGCCCGTACCAGCGCCCGCCACCCCCGGGACAATCGCCAGCAGGGTCGATACCGCATCGAGGGTCACTTGGTAGTACTTCCAGAAACAGTAGAGCTCGAGCTTGGCGCTCAGCACGGAGTAGCCTTTTCCGAGGAGCCCGCTGATCTCCGGCTTCACATAGGTGCGG
>WSXY01000010.1:0-68953 GCA_009773565.1 Actinomycetota bacterium
GTGGCGCGGGCGCGTGGCGCGGGCGTGGGGCGCGGGCGTGGGGCGCGCCGTCCGCGACGAGTGCCTCCGCGAGGACGAGCTAGTAGAAGATGCTCAGCCGAGATTCCCTGGGCATCAGATATCGATCGACGTAACTGGAGAGCAGCCTTATCTGTGACGTGTTGACGTGAAAGCCAGGCTCCTCCCAATCTGCGCCAATCAAGTGGGCCTTTTGGAGAAGGTGTACGTGATACGTGAGCGTGGGCTGCTTTACCGGCACAAAGCGCTGGAGCTGGCCCGTTGTCATTCGCTGCTCCGCGAGCGTTTCGATGATTGCCTCCGCGAATAGCTGTTGAGCATCGCGATCGTCTCCGGAATGGAGGCGAAATCTGTACCTCCCATTGGTGCACTCCCCCCTCGGTTGTCCGATCGCCGTTTCGCGACCGCTGTCTTGCGTCCGCCTTCTGCGACTGCCTTTTGCATCCGCCTTCTGCGACTGCCTATTGCATCCGTCTTCTGCGACTGCCTATTGCAACCGCCTTCATACCCCGTTAATCCCGGCTGCTCGGCGACCTCCTTGGCAACTCTTTGAAGCGGTTCAATATCCGCCTCGTCAGCATCGAAGCTCATCGAACCGATTATTGATGCCGTTCGATGGGCGATTCCTGAAGCACGACTGATCCTGACGAAACGCCACGGCCCCGAGGCTCCATGCCGCGCTGGTGCATAAACCACACATCGAGCACTTTCGAAAAACCGTTTGATGAGTCTCGATATTGGCCTCGTCAGCATCGATTCGCATCAATGTATGCCGGATGGACCCTCTGAGTTCCTGCGATGAACGAACCTTAACGCTCAAAACAGCGACCTCAAGAAGCAATCTACTGCGGGAGGCTATACAGGGACTAACGCGAGACTTAACCGGCTCCAACTAGGGATGCTCAAGTCCCAGCAGTACGCGCACTACAACGTGCGCCTGGTGCGCCGCCGCAACCATCACTCGTGACGCGTAGAGCGGCAGTCCGTCACGGACGTCGCTCGCAAGATCGCCGACGAGGTAGACGTTGTCGGCGATGTGCTGGGTCACAATCTCGTTCGCTGACCCGCTTCCGGCAAGGCCGGACACGGTCACGAGGGGAACTTCGGGCAGCTCCGACGTGCACACGTTCACGATCATCGCCTTGTCGTCGACGCCATCAACGGCCTCGACAAGCACGTCACAACCAAATACGTACGGAAGGAGGTTCGCGGCGGTAACGCGCTCCACCACAACGTCCAGATGAACCGACGGATCAATCCGTCGCAGCGTTTCCGCAAGCGCCTCGGCCTTGAGTCGCCCGAGCTGGTCGCGGAAGAAGAGTTGCCGGTTCAGGTTGTCCTCTTCGACGCGGTCGAAATCAATCAATACAAGCGCGCCCACGCCCGAACGAACGAGCATTTCGGCGACGCTGCTACCAAGCCCGCCGCAACCGATGATGGCTACCGTGGCTGAACGGAGTGGCGCACGGTCGTCGCGCCCGGTGGCACGGTCGTCGCGCCCGGTGGCACGGTCGTCGCGCCCGGTGGCACGGTCGTCACGCGGTGATTCCGCCCGAGGCACGGCCCCTACCCTCCACCGACGGGCGGGAAGATCGCCAGTCGGTCGCCCGCGCTCAGGGCCGCGCCCTCCGAGGCATGGCGGCCGTTCACGAAGATCACGCGCGGCTCGTCTGGCAGGCCTAATGAAGCAATAACCTCGCTGATAAGCATCCCGTCGGGAAAGTCGAACTCGCGCGTGTGCCGGCCGCTCAGCCCATCTGGCTGAAACGAGGCGAGACTCGCAAACAAAGCAACATCGACCTTCATCGGGCGAACCACCTCTCGCTACGTCAGCCTATTGGCACGGAACCGTGCTCGGGCGCGGCCACACTTCTCGCCCACACCCACACGTCTCGCCCACACCCACACGTCTCGCAAAAAGAGGTGCTCGCGCCGGACGGGGGGCCACCCGGCGCGAGCTATGACCGAACACGCACCCAGAACTACGAGATTCCTAAACCAGCCGCAGTCTCAGGTACGAAGTCGAACACCGAATCCAGATCCGCGTCGGACACGGTGAATACAACGTTGTGCGGGGGCAGCGGAACCGTCTTGAAGAACGCAGGCAGACGGTCATCAGCCGGAGTAAAGCCGGCGTGCTGGTTGAACAGGCGCTCGTACGTGAGCGTCTCCTTGCCAACTGCAAGAAGCGCATTGGCATCCCACGTGTCGCCCGTGTGCGCCGACACCATGTCGACAATCGCCCCAAATGCCTCGGGAATATCGAGGACCGGGAACGCCACAAAGATGCAGAAGCCCATCGCATCAAGCATGCCCGTTGCAATCTGCAAGCCCTGCGACAGCCCGGCCTGACCCTCGGGGCTGAGCGGATCAACACTGCCGCCAACGGCAAGGACGTTCGCCGTGATGGCATAGCCAGCGGTGTGGTCCGCGCCCTGCGTCGACGTTGCGTACGTGACGCCGATGCCCTGAATCGGCCGCGGGTCATACGCCGGCAACGCCTGATGCTTCACGACCGGAATGTGCGCCACGCCAAATGCATTGCCCGTGACCTCTGCGCCCTGGCCAAGCGTCTTGCCAAGCTCGGTCCCGGCCCAGATCTCCTTGATTGCAGCCAACGCAGCCGCACCGTCGCCAAACGCGATCTTGCCGGCATCCATATAGACGGCCAACGTGGCGCCCATCTCGATGGTATCCAGACCCAGATCGCTGCACTCGCGGTCGATGAGGCCAATCGCGTCCAGGTCGTCGATGCCACAGTCGGCTCCGATCGACCACACATTTTCGTACTCCATGCCCTTTGTAACGTACGCGCCGTCCTTGTCGACCCAGTAGCGCGAGCACTGGATGACACACCCGGTGTGGCAGCCATGCTTCACGTTGCCGCCGCGCTCGAGGGTTACCTCGCGCATCTTCTCGCCGGAGATATTCTCGACGCCCTCGAAGCGGCCGTCGGAGAAGTTGCGCGTGGGATAGCCACCGGCCTCATTGATGATGTTGGCCAGGACGTTGGTGCCGTACGTTGGCAGACCCTGACCCGAGACGGGGTGAGTCGTCAGAGCATTGGCGAAGACCTTCATCGCAGCCGAGAAGGCTTCCTTGTCGGCATGCTCTACATACGACAGACCCTTGTCGCTCACGACAATCGCCTTGAGGCCCTTGGTGCCCATGACCGCGCCCATGCCACCGCGTCCGGCGAACCGGTTCGGGTAGCCCTTGGGGTCGGAAACGGCGACGCCGGCGGCCTTGAGGCCCATCTCGCCGGCAGGGCCGGTCGTGATGGTGGCAAAGTGATCGTCTGCGGGCCGTGTGGCCTTGATCTCCTCGGCAAGCGCGTAGTTGCCCATACCAGCCCAGGCGTCCACGCGTACAAGCTTCGCGGACTTGTCGGCTTCGATCACCAACATGTAGCGCGCCGACGCATCTGCCGCTTTGCCTTCGACGATCACAGCAGCGATACCCAGTTTCCCGAGTGCGTGCGCTGCCTGGCCGCCGGAGTTGGATTCCTTGAGACCGCCCGTGAGCGGACTCTTCGCGCCGATGGAAAGGCGACCGCCGTTGGGTGTATTCGTTCCGCCGAGGAAACCGGGGGCGACGACGAACTTGTTCTCCGCACCGAGCGCATCCGCCATGGCGGGAACCTCGGTGAAGACGAGTGCCGAAGTGAGCGCCCGTCCGCCGTATCGCGCCCATTTGGCGGGAAGCGGCTCCATCTTGATGGAGAGGTCAGACATATTCACACGCATCAGTTCACGCATCTGGTACCCCCTAGTCTCGGGCATGGCGATACCCCGCATCACGGGGCATTCCTACCTTGTGCCGGTTGAGGGTCGGAGCAGTCGGCCCTCAAAGTAGGAATCTACCCCTTGGGGCGCGTTCATCACGCCGTCAACGTGTAGATTTCACGAGATTGACACGCGGGAGTCAGGATTCTGACGAAAGGCGTCCTTAGACGCGCCAGCGTGTTGGAATGAAGAGTTGCTCGTATGTGCGGATTGCGAAGCGGTCGGTCATACCCGCCACGTAATCGACAACGCGCTGGGGCAGCTCGGCATCGGAGGAGGGTTGTAGCTCGTCGGGGAGCTGCTCGGGATGCTCAAGGTAGTGCCCGAAGAGCGCCCGCACAAGCTCGAACGCCTTGGGGTCCTCCCCTTTGGCGTCCATCGAGAAGTAGACGTTCTCGAAGAGGAACGTCCGCAACGCAAGCATGGCTTCCTCGACCTCGGGCTCCATGGAGATGCGGTCGGCGCCCTCGCTCGTGCGCACCATCGACTCGACAAGCGTCGTAACGCGCGCGCCATGATGCGGGCCGAGCACTTTGAGCAACTCGACGGGAATCTCAGACTCGTCCAACACGCCGGCACGCATGGCGTCATCGATATCGTGGTTCACGTACGCGATGCGATCCGACGTTCTCGCCACCTGCGCCTCAAGTGTGGCCGGAAGGGCCTCGCCGGTGTGGTGCCGGATGCCGTCACGCACCTCCCAGGTGAGGTTCAACCCGCTTCCGTCGTACTCGAGCACCTCGACGACCCGAAGCGACTGGACGTTGTGCTCGTAGCGGGGCACGAGGTCGGGGTATCTCGGCGCAATCTCGGCGAGGCACGCCGTGAGCGCCGACTCCCCGGTGTGCCCGAACGGCGTGTGCCCCAGGTCGTGGCCAAGCGCGATTGCCTCGGTGAGGTCCTCGTTGAGTCGCAGCGCCCGAGCGATCGAGCGCGCGATCTGGGCGACTTCGAGCGTGTGTGTGAGACGCGTGCGGTAGTGATCGCCCTCGGGCGCCAGAAACACCTGCGTCTTATGAGAGAGCCGCCGGAACGACTTGCAGTGGATGATACGGTCACGGTCACGCTGGAATTCGGTGCGCAGCGGGTCGAGCACGAGCGGGCGCACGCGCCCACGCGAGGTGTCCGAGAAGGCAGCACGCTCAGAAAGCCGCACATGTTCCTCGGCCTCGGCCATTTCGCGCGTCAGAATGCCGCTGTTCACGCCTGTCCCCCGATCAACATGATGTAGGCGAGCGTGGCGCCCCCGAATACCGAGCCAAGCACCGCACCGACAATCCAGGGGTGGCTGCTCCCCCACGCCCGCGCGCCCAGGACCCCGCCGACAGCGCCGATAAGCGCACCCGGGAGAATGCGAAACAACACGAACGGGGGCTCGACCACGAAGATGACAAGAGCACCGAGTGGTGACGTACCCTGCGCGACGGCGAGCAACCACCAGATGGCGAACACCGCGAGAAGCGAGGAACAGAACGCACCCACGGCTGGCTGCCACCACGGGCGCTGGCGCTTCGAGAGTCCCTGAATCAACGGCGACTGAGCCCGCTGGTACAGCCTCGTGCTGCGTGCCATACCGCCCCCTGAGCGTCGTGTGCCTCCGTACGAAGTATCGCCGGAGGCACACGTAAACGCTATAGAGGAAATCGTGATCTAGCGGTTATCCGACGCGGTCGCCTTCTCGGCAAGTGTCGCCTGGGCCGCTGCAAGGCGTGCGAGCGGGATGCGATATGGCGAGCAGCTCACGTAATCAAGGCCGATCGCGTGGAAGACCTTCACGCTCTCGGGGTCGCCGCCATGCTCGCCGCAGACACCCAGCTTGATGCCGGGATTGGCGATCCGGCCCTTCTCGCAGCCGATGCGGACAAGCTCCGCGACGCCGGAGTCCACCGTCTCGAACGGGTTGCGCACAAGCACCTTGCGCTCGAGGTACCGCGGCAGGAACTTCGACTCGATATCATCGCGCGAGAACCCGAAGGTCGTCTGCGTGAGGTCGTTGGTGCCGAAGCTGAAGAAGTCGGCGGAGAGGCCGATCTCGTCGGCGGTGATAGCAGCGCGCGGAAGCTCGATCATCGTGCCGATCGGGATATCAAGCGCAACACCGGTAGCGGCGACGACTTCGGCGATGACTTTCTCGCTCTCGCCTCGCAGGGTATCAAGCTCTGCCTTCACGCTGACAAGCGGGATCATGATCTCGGGACGCGGGTTCTTGCCCTCCTTGAGGAGCTGGGCCGTTGCCCGGGCAATCGCGCGAACCTGCATCGCGTAGATCTCAGGGAACATGATGCCGAGGCGGCAACCGCGGAGACCGAGCATCGGGTTGCTCTCGGCCATGCCGTCGATCTGAACGAGCAGGCGGCGCTTCGCGGCCAGGTCGGCAGCGGGTACACCGGCGCACTCGGCGCGAACGATCTCAATCTCCAGCTCGCGTGGGCTGTCGAGGAACTCGTGCAGTGGCGGGTCGAGCAGGCGCACCGTGACCGGCAGCCCGTCCATCGCCGAGAGGATGCCGAGGTAGTCTTCAACCTGCACGTCGAGCAGCTGCTTGAGGGCCGTCGCGCGCTCGGGCGAGCCGTCGACAGCGAGAATCATCGACTGAACGATGTCTTTGCGGTCGCCGAGGAACATGTGCTCCGTGCGGCAGAGACCGATACCGGCCGCACCGAACTTGCGGCCAAGGGCCGCGTCGTCGGGCGTGTCAGCGTTGGCGCGCACACCCATGGAGCGGTAGTCATCGGCCCAGGAGAGGATCGTATCGAATTCAGCGAAGACTTCCGGCTCAACAAGCTCGACAGCGCCCAGCACGACGATACCGCTGGTGCCGTCGATGGAGATGATGTCGCCCTCGTTCAGGACGACTTCGCCATTCGGGGCCGCGATCCGGGCGACTTTGTGCTCGGAATCGATCTTAAGCATGTCGGCGCCGCACACGCACGGCTTGCCCATGCCGCGGGCGACAACGGCCGCGTGCGACGTCTTGCCGCCGTGCGAGGTGAGAATACCCTGTGCGGCGACCATGCCGTGCAGGTCATCGGGCGTGGTCTCCCAGCGTACGAGGATGACCTTGCGACCCTCGGCAGCGGCTGCATCGGCATCGTTAGCCGAGAAGCAGACTTCGCCAACGGCGGCACCGGGAGAGGCGTTCAGGCCCTTCGCGACAACGTCGTAGGTGGCCTTCACGTCGAACTGCGGGTGCAGGAGCTGGTCGAGCTGCGCGGGATCGATGCGGAGCACGGCCTCCTCGCGGGAGATCATGCCCTCGTCAACCATATCGACGGCAATCTTGAGCGCCGCACGAGCGGTGCGCTTGCCGATGCGGGTCTGGAGCATCCAGAGCTTGCCCTGCTCGATGGTGAACTCGATGTCGCACATGTCGCGATACGCGTTCTGCAGGATCTCGAAGATCTCCCACAGCTCCTTGCCGGCCTCGGGGAAGATGGCGGGCAGCTCGGCGAGCGGCGATGTATTGCGGATACCGGCAACGACGTCCTCGCCCTGCGCGTTTGTGAGGAAGTCACCGTAGTACTCGTTGGTGCCGTCGGCCGGGTTGCGCGTGAAAGCAACGCCCGTGGCCGATGTGTCGCCCTTGTTGCCAAAGACCATCGACTGCACGTTGACGGCAGTACCGAGGTCGTCGGCGATCTTCTCCATCTTGCGATAGTCGATAGCGCGACGGTTGTTCCAGCTCTTGAAGACCGCCTCGATCGACAGCGTGAGCTGATCGGCCACGGTCTGCGGGAAGATGACGCGCCCGTCAACGGCAAGCGACGGGAACTCCTCGGCGCTCACCACGGTGGCAACGATCTCCTTGAACTCGTCAACAAGCTTGCGCATGTCATCCGCGTCAAGATCGGTGTCGTTCTTGACGCCACGGGCGAACTTCATGCTGTTGATGGCGTTCTCAAACTTCTCGCCCTCAACGTCGAGGACGACCTTGGAAAACATCTGGATGAAGCGGCGGTAGCTGTCCCAGGCGAAGCGCTCATTGCCGGTCTGCTCGATAACGCCCTGCACCGAGATGTCATTGAGGCCGAGGTTGAGAATGGTGTCCATCATGCCCGGCATGGAAAACGGCGAGCCAGAGCGCACCGAAACCAGCAACGGGTCGGCCGGATCGCCGAGGGTCTTGCCCATCTTGCCCTCGAGCTCGGCGACATACGTGGCGATATCCTCGCTCAGTCCTGCGGGAAATGCCGGCGGCGTGGAGTTGTAGTACTCCATGCAGGCCTGGCAACTGATGGTGAAACCTGGCGGGACAGGAAGTCCCATCGTGGCCATCTCGGCAAGGTTTGCGCCTTTTCCCCCGAGAATGAACTTCATGGCCTTACTGCCTTCGGTTCGATCGCCTCCGAAAGCGTACACACGCTTGACGTCAGACAACGCGGACTCCCTCACAGCCGGGTGACGTTCGTGTGTGCATGATAGCCTATCGCCCGCGCGGGGGCGCAAGAGGATGACGGACGGCAGGTGGGTAGGCGGACAGGTTCAGTCCTTCGTGGTGTATCCCTGCAGGTAAGCGGTGATCTCGCGGGCTGTCTCTTCGATGGCGCGGTCCTCGGTACGCACGATGATGCAGCCGATCGTGCGCATCACACCACGCGCCTCCTCAAGTTCCAGCTCGATTGCCTCGCGGTCGGCGTAGCCGGGAACCCATCCCCCGAGTTCGCTCATGCGCGCGGTGCGAATCTCCATGAGGACGTCTGCAGACGTGATCAGACCGAAGACGCGGCGAGGATCGAGCTCAAAGAGTTCGGGCGGCGGGGCCATACCCGGTGCGAGCGGAACGTTGGCGACGCGGTACCCCTTGAAAGCGAGATACATCGAGAGCGGAGTCTTGCTCGTGCGAGACACGCCGATCAGCACGATGTCCGCTTCGGGGAGCCCTTCCTCGTTACGGCCGTCGTCGTGACGCACCGCGAACTCCATCGCGTCGATGCGGTCGAAGTAGTCCTGATCGGTGCGGCGAATGGCGCCTGCCTCACCGGTGGACTCGAAGCCGCTCACCTTGTGGAGCAGCTCGACCGCCGGACCGAGCAGGTCGACGGCGTTGGCGCCCTTCATGGCAAGCATGCCCATCTCGGTGCGCAGCGCGTCGTTCACGAACGTGTAGAAGAAGATGCAGTGCGGGCCGCAGTGAGCGCTCACGGCCTCCCGCAACTCCTCGGGCGTGCTCACCTTGGGGAGCCGCTCGATCCTGAAGGCGTCCGGATCGAACTGCGCGGAGACAGCGCGCGCAACGGTCTCGCCCGTCTCGCCGAGCGAATCCGACAGCACGTGGATGGTGAGCGTCTCTTTCATGAGGCCCCGCTACCCGGCCAGAGCGCCGAGATCGGCGAACTCCGAGAATATCCGGACGAAGCGATTGAGAAGCTGGAGGCGCATGGTGCGGATGCTCTCGTCGGGATCCATGACGAGCACGCCAGCGAAGAACGCATCGATGGACGGACGCAACTCCGCGAGAATGCGCAAGGTTGCCGCGTAGTCGCGACGAGCAAGCGCCTCGGCGGACGCACCCTCTGCGTGCGCGAGCGCGACCGCGAGCGCGGAGTCCTCGGGACCCATGAGCGCAGCGTCGGCGTCCACGCCGAGCTCGGGCTTCGCGAGTTTGCTCGCTCGGGCGAACGCAACCGAGAGGTCCTCGATGGCGTCGGCCTCGGCGCGCACGGCCGTGAGCGCTTCCGCACGCGCGAGCGCGTCCGCGGGATCGTCACCGGCAACGGCGAGTACCGCTGTGACGGTGTCATACGCGTGGCCACGGTCGCGCATGATGCCCTCGAGCCTGCCGAGGAGAAACGCTTTGATGTCGGCGCCAACGGCTTCGACGTCCATGTTAGGCAGCGTGTCGCGATAGCCGCCGAGCGCGGCCGCGATGGAGTCATCGAGTGTGATCTTGAGACCGGCGTCGAGCATCATGGTGAGAATGCCGATGCCGAAGCGCCTGAGCGCGAACGGATCGGCAGAGCCGGTCGGCGCCTGGCCGATGGCGAAGATACCGGCGATCGTGTCGAACTTGTCAGCCGCAGAGACGAGCATCCCGGCAAGCGAGCGCGGTGCAACGTCTCCGGCGAACTTGGGACGGTAGTGGTCGACGATCGCGTCCGCAACGCCCTCGGACTCGCCTGAAGCGAGCGCGTAGTAGCGCCCCATGAGTCCCTGGAGCGATGTGAACTCGACGACGGCGTGCGTGACGAGGTCGGCCTTCGCGAGATGTGCGGCGCGGACCGCGTACGCCTCGTCATCGGGCGCGGCATCGGCCTGCGCTGCCAGCGCGCGCGTGAGCGCCTCGATGCGGAGAACCTTGTCGCCGAGCGAGCCGAGCTTCTCCTGGAAGACGATCCGCGAAAGCTGATCGACGTACGCCTCCAGCGGCTGCTTGAGGTCCTCGTGGTAGAAGAATGCGGCGTCAGCCAGACGGGCGCGGATGACGCGCTCGTGACCGGCGATGATCGCGTCGGTGCGCGCCGGATCACCGTTGTGGACGACGATGAAGTGCGGCGCAAGCGACCCGTCGGCCTTCTCGACCGGGAAGTACCGCTGATGCGACTCCATCGCTTCTTCAAGCACCTCGCGCGGAACGGCGAGGAACGCCTCATCGAAGGTCCCGACACCGACCGTCGGCCACTCCACGAGGTTCACGACCTCGGCGAATGTCTTCTCAGGGATGACCGCGCGGGCGCCATACTTGGCGCCGGCAGCCTCGACGGCGTTGCGAATGGCGGCGGAGCGAACGTCTGAGTCTGCAAGAACCATGACGCTCGTGAGCGACTCGAGGTATGCGTCCGCGGACGGGATCTCGACGGGAACGCCGAGGAACCGGTGTCCGGAGCTGGTACGACCAGCCTTGACGCCTGCATATTCGACGTCAACCACGGTCTCGTCAAAGAGTGCGACAAGCCAGCGCACGGGACGGATGAAGCGGTCGGTGCCGCTGCCCCAGCGCATCGACTTCGGCCACTCGATCGCACCGGCGAGGTCGCGAAGCATCGTCGGGAGCACATCGATCGTCGCGCTCCCCTTCTGCTCGACGATGGCGAAGATGTAGCTGCCGCCGTCGGTCTCCTCGGTGGTGAGATCGGCGACCGCCACGCCTTTGCCGCGCGCGAAGCCCTCAGCGGCCTTGGTAGGCGCGCCGTCAGCGTCGAATGCGGCCTTCACCGCGGGACCCTTGTGGCGAAGCGTCACGTCGGCCTGGCGGTCGGCCAGATCGCGGACGACGAGCGCCAGACGTCGCGGGGCGCCGTACACGGCGATGCTGCCATACGAGAGGTGCGCGTCGTTCAGTGCCTTCTCGGCACGATTCTTGAGCTGGGTCACTGCTGCGTACAGGGGCGCGGAGGGGATCTCCTCGACACCGATCTCGAAGACGAGGTCGCGGCTGCTCACAGCGCATCACCGCCTTCGGTCACCGGTGCGTCGGTCACGAGGGCGTAGTAGGCCTCGCAACATGCCTTTGCAATGGTGCGCACACGCAGGATGTAGCCGGTCCGCTCGGTCACGGCGATAGCGCCGCGCGCGTCGAGCATGTTGAACGCGTGCGAGCACTTGAGCACGAAGTCGTACGCCGGGAGCACGAGACCTGCTTCGAGCGTGCGCTTGCACTCGGCTTCGTAGGTGTTGAAGAGGCCGAGGAGCATCTCGACATCGGCGACTTCGAAGTTATACGCCGAGTACTGCTGCTCGTTGCGCAAGAAGACGTCGCCGTAGGTGAACTTGAGGCCGTCGGGGCCTTCTGACCAGATGAGGTCGTAGACGCTGTTGACTCCCTGGATGTACATCGCGAGGCGCTCGAGACCATACGTGATCTCGGCCGGAACCGGACGGCACTCCAGGCCGCCGACCTGCTGGAAGTACGTGAATTGTGTTACTTCCATGCCGTTGAGCCAGACTTCCCAGCCGAGGCCCCAGGCGCCGAGCGTCGGCGACTCCCAGTCGTCTTCCACGAGGCGCATATCGTGCTCGGCAGGCTCGATGCCGATGGCGCGGAGCGAATCGAAGTAGAGGTCGAGCACGTTGTCCGGGCTCGGCTTGAGGATGACCTGATACTGGTAGTAGTGCTGAAGACGGTTGGGGTTCTCGCCGTAGCGACCGTCGGTCGGGCGCCTCGACGGCTGCACGTACGCGGTGCGCCACGCATCCGGCCCGAGCGCACGAAGCGTCGTGGCGGGATGGAACGTGCCCGCGCCGACCTCCATGTCGTACGGCTGCAACACTACGCAACCCTGGTCGGCCCAGAATCGCGAAAGCGCGAGGATCATGTCCTGGAATGTGAGTGCGGTCATCGTCTTCGAACCCTTCGATCACTCGTTGACGGAACACCGTGCGAGGTGCGCGGTGTGCACGCTATCTTACATCAGCGGTTGTAGAGACGATTCGCGTGTGCAAGGAGCTTGGCGTCAAATGTCAGGATGCGTGAGTCCGTCAGGAGAGACTGCTCTGCGATGAGCGCGTCGACGAATCCAAGCGCCGGACGATCAACTGTCGCTCGGAGAGCCAGTAACACCGCAGGGTCACATCGAAACGGTTGCGTGCTACATACACGACACAGTGCGAGAGCCGCGACGGACCGCGGTGTACCGTACCGTCGTTCCATGACCTGAAGCGTCTCGCGAATTACCACCTCCCCGACTACGACGGGACCCAGATTCATGGCCACTACGTCTTCGAGTAGTGTCAGGGCGGCCTCATGGTGGAAGTCATTGTCTTCTATGAGACCAACCAGGAAGCTCGTGTCTGCAATCCTCATCTCTCTTCAGCACCTTCGGCAGCTGCGGCCTTGTCGCGCTCGGCTTCGTCGCGCTCGGCTTCGGCTGTGCTGTACGGCACCCACTCGCCGTCGCGCCAGATGAAGCTGCCATCCGGTCCGATCAAGTAGGGTCCCCCGAAATGCTTCTCCTTCTCTGCCCATTCCTCCATGATGCCATCGGCGATCAGTTCATCATCGCTCTTGTCGCTAATCGGGAAGGGCGAACTGACACGCGATACTTCGGAGATGATCTCCTGCAGCGTCGGCTGCCGACGCACGGTGACGTACTCGGCTGTCGTCTCAAACACGAGCGTGTCACCCTTGTCGACGCCGAGCGCCTCTCGGATCTCGGCCGGAATGGTGATCTGCCCTTTTGAGGTGATCTTCGCGTTCGCATACATGTCGGATTCCTTACTTTTCGGCGTGTGCCTTACTTCTCACACTACGCCTTACCTCTGACATGTCAACGGGGGTATCGTCTGCTACCCCTCGCGCGTGTACGCGTCGAGCGCCTTCATGCGCGCGGGCACGTGGTACGTCACGAACGCCTTCATGAGGATGAGCGCGTCGTGTGTGAGATCCGACGGCACGCCAAGCGCTGAGACGTCGGCGAGTTTCGCGCCGAGAAGCGCCCCCAGCACGACCGGCACGTCCGGCGCGGTCCGCACGACCGACGAATCCTGACCGGCGCATGCAGGACACAGCACACCGCCGGCGGACAGCGAGAAGCGGGTGTCTTCAGGCACCGTCGCGGCCGCGCAGCATGCGCACGCGGTGAGTGCGGGACGGTAGCCGTGCATGGCCATCCCCTTTGCGAGGAAGGCGACCACAAGCAGCGGCAGATCGGCGACGTCGGCGGTCTCCATCACATCGAGCGTCGTTGTGGAAAGCGCGAACGTTCGTGACTCTGCCTGGCCTTCGACTGACACCTTGTCGAGGAAGTCGGCTACAACAGCCGCCGCACGCAGGCGGTCGTAGTCGCTACGCAGCGCGTCGTGGCTCGTGATCATCTCGACCTCGGTAACGATCTCCAGCGAACGTCCCGGCGACAACATCAGATCGGCCACCGAGTAGGGTTCGAGACGGGAGCCGATGCGCGACTTCATCTTGCGCGCACCCTTGGCGACGGCGCGAATCTGCGAGCCGTCTTCGGCAAGGAGCGTGATGATGAGGTCCGACTCGCCGAGCTTCGTCTTGCGAAGCGCAAGCGCCCGCACGCGGTACGCGACGGCCACAGCGCTACTCGCCGCTCCGCGCGTCGAACGCGTCGAGGATCTCGATGCCCGAGGAGGTCCCGATGCGGCTGGCACCGGCTTCGATCATCGCAAGCGCGGTCTCGAGGTCGCGGATGCCGCCGGCAGCCTTAACGCCGATGTCCGGCCCCACGGCCGCGCGCATGACACGTACGTCGTCGGCAGACGCGCCTCGCGGACCAAAACCGGTCGACGTCTTCACGAAGTCCGCCCCGGCCGCCACCGCGAGACCGCACGCCCGCGCGATCTGCTCAGCATCGAGATAACCCGTCTCGAAGATGACCTTCACGATGGCAGAGCCACCGGAGGCCTTCGCGACGGCGTCGACGACGGCGGTGATGTCGTCTTGAACGAACAGATCCTCGCCCTCAAGCAGCGCGGCGAAGTTGAGAACCATATCGACTTCCTGACAGCCCAGCGAGACAAGATGCGCGGCCTCTTCGGCTTTACTCTCGGTCATAGCGTAGCCAAGCGGGAAACCGCACACCGAGCAGACTTTTGTGCTTGTCCCGGCGAGAAGTTGTGCGGTGACCGGCACCAGGAATGGCGAGACGCAGAGCGACCCGAAACCAAGCTGCGCGCTTGCCTCGATCCACGTCCGGGCGGCTTTGAAACCGACCGTCGGCTTGAGGAGCGTCTGATCGAGCGTGCTCGCAAGCGTGGCGCGGTCGATATCCATTACTGCAGCCCCTCTCCGTACCCGAAACGCTTGATCTGCGATGCGTCGCGACGCCAGTCCTTCTTGAGCTTCACGCGCAAGTCGAGGTAGACCTTGGTGCCGAGCAGTCGCTCAAGGTCGACGCGGGCGTCGGTGCCGATCTTGCGCACCATATCGCCACCCTTGCCGACGATGATGCCCTTCTGCGATTCACGCTCCACGTAGATGAGCGCCATGATCGTGGTGGTGTCGCTGTTCTTCTCGCGCGTCATGTCCTCGATGGAGACGCCGATGGCGTGCGGGACCTCGTCGCGCGTGTTGTGCAGGATGCGCTCGCGGATGAACTCGGCGAGCATGACTTCGATGGGCTGGTCCGTGGGCATGTCGCGCGGGAAGTAACGCGGGCCGTCGGGCAGGTGCCGCTTCACGGTCTCGATCACACCGTCGAGGTTGAATCCCTCGCGCGCCGAGCAGACAACGACGTCGTCGAACTTCATGAGTCCGCCGGCAACGGCAAGCTGCTTCTCGACTTCTGAAGGCTTCGCGATGTCCGCCTTGGTGAGGATGAGGACGTGGGCGGCTCTCGCCTCGGCAACACGATGCGCGACCCAGCGGTCGCCGGGGCCGATCTGCTGCGAGGCATCGATGACGAGGCACGCCACGTCGACATCGGAAAGCGCTTTGATGCTGGCGCGGTTGAGCTCCTCGCCAAGCGTGTCTTCGGGCTTGTGGATGCCGGGAGTGTCGACGAAGACGATCTGGGCGTCTTCCTGGTCGACGATTGCCCGCAGGCGGTGCCGCGTGGTCTGCGGCGTATTGGAGACGATGGCCACCTTTGCGCCCACAAGGGCGTTCACCAGTGTGGACTTGCCGGCGTTCGGCCGTCCGATAAGTGCGACGAAGCCGCTCTTCACGACCTCATACGCAGGAGCCGTCATTCGTCGTCCTCGCCGTCGTGCTGATCGAGATAGCCGCGAACGAACGCATCAGGCAGCAACCGGTCGAGCGTCGTGACCTCGACGGCATCCGTGCAGCCACCCATGATGACGCGCATCTCAGGATTGAACTCGGCGAGAAACTGCCGGCACGCGCCGCACGGTACGGTCGGCGCATCCGAGTCGCCGACAACAGCGATAGCGTCGAACTCGCGGAAGCCCGCCGCTACAGCCGCCATTGCGGCTCCACGCTCCGCGCAGATCGTCGAACCAAAGGCGGCGTTCTCGACGTTCACGCCCTGGAAGATCTCGCCCCCGGCAAAGATCGCCGCGCCGACACGGAAATCGGAGTACGGCGCGTAGGCTTTCGGGCGGATCTCACGCGCGAAAGCAAGCAGTGCCAGATCGGGTTGCGTGATTCCTTCACTCATCCTCGGCCCCTTTCTGAGGCGTCGATGCGGGCTCCACAAGCACCCGTCGTATACGGTTACCTTCAACATCCTCCACGGTGATGAGCAGCCCCTCGACCTCGAGGGTCTCTCCCGCTTCGGGGATGCGTCCGGAGAGTTCAACAAACAGTCCACCGACCGAATCGGCCTCAAGCTCCACGTCGGTGCCGAAGACCGCGTTCAGGTCATCGATCGGCGTACGACCATCAACCCGATAGCGCCCGTCGCCAAGGTCGATCATGAGCGTCTCTTCCACATCGTATTCGTCGAAGATCTCGCCGACGATCTCCTCGAGAAGATCCTCGATCGTCACAAGGCCGGCGGTTCCGCCGTACTCGTCGGCAACGATGGCGATATGCGTCTTGGTGCGCATCTCGATGAGCAGCTCCTCGACCGGCTTGGTCTCCGGCACGAAGAACGGCTCGCGCGCGATACTCCCGAGCGGCACCTCGCACGTACCGCGTCCGAGGCACAGCAGTAAGTCCTTGGCGTAGAGGACGCCGAGGATATCATCAACCGTGTCGTGGTAGACAGGCAGCCGCGAGACTCCCGACTGCTCTATTGCATCAAGCGCCTCTGACACGGTCGCGGTGTCCTCGAGACACACCATGTCGGTGCGCGGCACCATGACCTCGCGAACGATCTTGCTTGTGAAATCTGCTACGGCATCGATGATGGCGTCTTCGGCCTCATCGCGTGCGGCATCTTCGTCATCGGTCCCGGAACCGCTCCGAACCTCGCCTGCAGTAACCCACGCATCGCCGACGGGCTCCTCGGCCACAAGCCCGACGATCGACGTCCACACGGCCGCGAGCGCACTCGCGATCGGATACGACGCGCTCACGAGAGCGAGGGCGATCGGTGCCGAGGCGAGCGCCACACGCTCAGGGTTATGCACGGCGAGCGTGCGCGGAAGCGCCTCGCCGAAGACAAACACGATTACCATCCCGATGATGCCCCCAACGAGCAGCGTCATCCACTCGTGCGGCAGCGGCGCGAGCGCGAGTAGAACCCACGCAACGCTCACAGAACAGAGCGCGTACGCGAGCGCACGCACGAGCGCGGCACCGCCTACGAGTCGTCCTTCGCGATCGGAAAGCGTGTCGAGCTCCGCGGCTCCGCGGCGATCGGTCTCCAGGAGACGCCGGGCACGACCCCGTGCGATACGCGGGACGGCGACTTCGGCTGCGGAAAGGATGCCAAGCGCTCCACAGAGCACCAGCAACAGTACGATTTCGGAAACAAGAATGAGTGCGATCATGAGATACGGATCAAGATCCTCCCTGGCTGCGACTACAACCAGAATAGCTGAAATATGGCGGTCGTGATGAGGAAGCCGAGTACGCCGCCCCACAGAACCTGCCACAGCGTGTGCGTTCCGGACTCCACGCGGCTCTGCGCGACAAGCGCTGCGATGAACAGGCCGATGACGCCGGCACCCGCGCTGCCGGTGATATAGGCGATCGAAGCGGCGCCCGCGACGCCGAGCGCGGCGTGCCCCGATGGCCAGCCACCGCGAAGCCACGTACCGCCTTCTCGTTTGAACGACTTAGCGACGAGTACGGCGAGCGCGGTCAATATGAGCGCTACGACGGTGATGTGCGCGGGCGTCTGGCGCACGCGTATGAGCAGCTGCGCCGTTGAAGACGTCAGACGGCCGAAGAACACCACGTAGCCGACGACGACCGCGCACACCGAGCTGACGAGAACCGCGCCCGCGGCAACGTCCTTACCGATCTTGGCGATGGGGTCGAACGTCTGCGTCGCGACGTCGATGGTGGCCTCGACAGCGGTGTTCACGAGTTCGGTGCCGATGACAAACGCGATCGTCAGCATGAGCATGAGGAACTCGATGCGGCTCACGCGGAAGAAGAGCGCCGCCACCAGCACAAGCATCGCCGCCACCACGTGGATGCGCATGTTGCGCTGCGTCCTGAGCGCGTACACGATCCCGTCGATGGCGTGGTTGAAACTCCAGACGATGGAGCGGGTGCGCATCTGGCTACTCGGCCGCATAGGCGTCAAGCACGACCGTCTCGCGGGCCTGCATCGCCGCGGCGTCATCATCAGCCTCGTGATCGTAGCCGAGCAGATGCAGGATGCCGTGCACGAGGAGCAGGTTGAGTTCGGCCTCGATCGTCGTGCCAAGCTCCGCGGCTTGCCGCAGGGCGACCGTAGGCGCGATGATGACGTCGCCGAGGGTGATCGGCTCGTCACCGCCCGCAACGCACGGATCGTCGCACCCGAACGAGAGAACGTCGGTGGGGCCCGCGATGCCGCGGTACTGCTCGTTCAAGTGCGCCATCTCTTCCTCGTCAACGAGGGCGATCGAGAGCTCTGAAAGCTCCGGCGCGGCTTCAAGTTTAAGCGCGAAGAGTGCGAGACGCTCGAACCCCTCGAAGTTGAGCGGCTCAGGCTCGCGATGGCTCGTGATGCTGACCTGCATGGCGCTCCTTCCTGACCATCATGTCGTTGTAGTCGATGCGTGGGTGGTAGACGCTTGCAAGCATGCGCGAATAGACGGCTGTGATGTTCTCAATCTCGGCAAGTGTGAGGTTAGCAAGGTCGAGCTGGTGGTCCGCGAGCTTACCGGCGATGACCTTGCGGACCGTCTCCTCGATGCGCGGCGGCGTGGGCTTCACGACGGCGCGAACAGCCGCCTCGGCGCTGTCGGCGAGCATGATGAGTGCGGCTTCCCGCGAACTTGGCCGCTCGCCAGCGTAGCGGAAGTCAGCCTCGAAGACAGGACCGCCGCCAGCCGCTGCCTTGTTGTAGAAGTACATCACCATGGAAGTCCCATGGTGCTGCTTCACGATCTCGATGACCTCGTGGGGCAGCCGGTACTCCTCGGCAAGCTCAACGCCTTCTCTGACGTGCGCCGTGATGATGAGCGCCGAGAGCGCGGGTGTGGTGTTGTCGTGGGGATTGTGTCCGCCCGCCTGATTCTCAACGAAGAAGCCGGGGCGGCGGATCTTGCCGATGTCGTGATAGTACGCGCCGACGCGCGTGAGCAGGGCGTCCGCGCCGATACTCTCGGCAGCTGCCTCGGCGAGGTTGCCGGTCATGACCGAGTGGCTGTACGTTCCGGGCGCCTCCATCATGAGCCGCTTGAGGAGCGCGTTGCCGGGATTGGCAAGCTCCAGCAGGCGCACGTCGGTAGTGACGCCGAAGACAAACTCGAAGACCGGCAGCAGCCCGAGCATGAGGATGACCGTCATGGCGCCGCCGACGAGACCCATCCCGCCCGCAACCGATGCCGCCTGAAGCGTCCCGCCTTCGACCAGCGTCGCGCCAAGTGCAGCGCCACCGGTGACCGTTACGACCAGCCCGCCTGCAGAGATGAGCCGCGAGCGCTCGCTGATGACGCCCATCGCCCTGACACCCGCAGCGCTTGCGAGGAGCGAGCCCACGACATGCGCCCCGTCGAGCATCCCGAAGAGCACGCCCACACCAACACCGACGACGGCGATGAGCATCCCGACGCGGGGATTGAGCAGCAGCGTCGCAAGCACCGGCGCAAGCGCCACCGGGAGCACGTATGGCGGCACGCCGGGCAGAAGCACAGTCGAGATCCACGTTCCGTAGACGACGCCGAGAACGAGCGTCGCGAGAATCACCAGGTCGCGCAGACGCGCCCAGACGTCGTGCTCGTTACGCTTGAGGTACAGGCCACCCACGTACACCAGGAGCGAGATCAGCACGACATGCGCAAGCAGCGTCACCGTTGCGTGCCCGAACGCGAACGGAATCACGGCCAGGAGCGACGTCCCGATACCGAGCGCGACACGCTGTCCCGAGGAGGATGCAAGCACCCCGTTCTCCGGCCACAGACGAACGATCTTGTCGAGCAGACTAGGCATCGCGGGCCGCAGCCCTCGCCTCCTCGAATTCGCTATAGGCGGTGACGATTCGCTGGACGAGCCGGTGACGAACGACATCGCGCGCGGTGAGCTCGACAAACGAGACGTCGGGCACATCGCCGAGAATGTCGCGGACGTGCATGAGGCCCGACATCCCGCCGATAAGGTCGGTCTGCGTGACGTCGCCGGTGACGACGATCTTGCTGCCGAAACCGAGGCGGGTCAAAAACATCTTCATCTGCTCGGGCGTGGTGTTCTGCGCCTCGTCGAGGATGACGAACGAGTCGTTTAGGGTGCGGCCGCGCATGAACGCGAGCGGCGCGACCTCGATGATGCCCTTCTCGGTGAGCATTGTGGACTGCTCGATCTCCATCATGTCGAAGAGAGCGTCATAGAGCGGGCGGAGGTACGGGTCGACCTTCTCGAAGAGGGTGCCGGGCAGGAAGCCAAGCTTCTCCCCCGCCTCGACGGCCGGACGCGTGAGGATGATGCGCCCGACCTCCTTCTTGCGAAGCGCGTCGACCGCCATTGCCATCGCGAGATACGTCTTGCCGGTGCCGGCCGGACCGATCCCAAACGTCACGGTGTTCTTGCGAATCGCGTCGACATAATGCTTCTGGCCGGCGGTCTTGGGGCGGATGCTCTTGCCGCGGTGCGTGAGCACGACATCCGAGAAAACCGTCGAGGGGCTGCACTCGCCACGCTTGAGCATGTCGATCGCGCGATCGAGGCTGTCGGGCGTGAGGTGCTCGCCCTTGCCGACGAGCGTGATGAGCTCGCTGAAGACCGCCGATACGCCCTGCGCCTCGCTGACATCACCGGAGATGGTGATCTCGTTGCCGCGGACGCTGATGTCAGATTCGAACTGGCCTTCAATAAGCTTCAGGAGATGGTCACCCTCACCGAGGAGGTCGACCATGTTCATGTCATTTGGCACGATCAAACGAACCTGTGTGGGGTTCACCACGAGCGCCATCGCCTCCTTGCGTTTGACAGCTCGATTCTATCACGCACGATACCCGCTTCCTGCGGGAATCACGCTTCGGTGCCGATAAGCACCGCGCCTTCGACACCCGTGACGTGCGCACTGACGAGCGAACCGGGCGCGGCCTGAGACTCCAGACGAACCCGCGAGCCGTCACGCGCGACACCCGCCGCAATGCCGTCGGCGTTCACGCGCTCCACGAGCACCTCGACGTCGGTACCGACCTGCGCGCGCAGGTGCGCGTCGCGCATGTGCTCCCCGCGTACGCGCACGCGCTCGGAGCGCACGGCAGCGTCTCTCGGCGAGACACGATCATCACGGGTGAACGCCAGCGTGCCGGGGCGCGCGGAGTAGCGGAAGACGTGCAGCTTCGCGAAACCGATGCGCTTGAGGAGCGCGAAGGTCTCGGCAGCGTCGGCGTCGGTCTCGCCAGGGAAGCCGACGAGGATGTCGGTCGAAAGCACCAGGCCGGGCAGCGCCTCGCGGGCCCGTGCGATGGTCGATGTGTACCCCGCGACGGTGTAGTGGCGGCCCATCTCGGTGAGCGTACGATCGCAACCGGACTGAAGCGGGATGTGCAGGTGGCGGCAGAACGCGGGTAGAGCGGCGACGACTTGAAGGAAGTGCGCGTCGACGTCGGGCGGCTCGATGCTTGAGAGCCGTATGCGCTCGATGCCCGTCGCAGCGACGGCCTGGATGAGCTCGGGCAGCTGCGCACCCGCGTTGTCGTAGCGGCCGATATTGATGCCGGTAAGCACGACCTCGCGGACTCCGGCAGCAACGAGCGCCTCGACTTCCGCGACGACGTCGGCAAGCGGCGTCGAGCGGGGAACGCCACGCGCGAACGGGACGATGCAGTACGCGCAGAAGTTATCGCAGCCGTCCTCGACCTTCACCATCGCGCGCGTGTGGAAGCAGCGACCGGCACGGGCGACGGGCGCGTCGGGGGTGGCGGAGGTGGCGGGCGCTTCGGGGGTGGCGGGCGCTTCGGGCGCTTGCGCGGCGAGGAGAGCGGTGACCCGCGCAGCGACGGCGTCCTTGTCGGCCTCGACGACCACGCGATCGCCGAGCGATTGCAGGCCCTCGGCGTCGAGCGTCGCCAGGCAGCCGGTCACGACGACAACGGGCTGCTGCGCGAGTGCGAGCGCGTGACGGACGGCCTTGCGCGCCTTGTGGTCAGCTTCGGCGGTCACTGTACAGGTGTTGACGACGATGACGTCGGCTTCGATGTCGACGGATAGCTCGATGTGCTCGCCGAGAAGTGCAGCCGCGATCTGCTCGGCCTCGACCTGGTTCACCTTACAACCGAGCGTCTTGAAGGCGACTCGTGGCATGCGGGGGGCGTCAGGCAACAGGGGCTTCCTTTCCAAGGCCGCCGCGCTCATAGAGCACGAGGGCGGCCGCGACGACACCGGCGGTCTCGGTGCGGAGCACGTTGGACCCAAGCGAGACGACACGCGCGCCTGCGCTAACGAGCGTCGCGACCTCATCGGCGGAGAGGCCGCCTTCCGGGCCGATGACGATCGCAACGGCGGCGTCCGGCGTGAGCACGGCCGCTGCGAGCGTCTCGCCGATGCCGGGAGCGCCGTCGGCGTCTTCCCAGGCGACAAGTGTGCACTCGACATCACCGAGCACCCCGGCAAGTCCCGGGACGTCGGTCAGGTCAGCGATCTCCGGGACCGACGTGCGCTGCGACTGCTTGGCGGCCTCGGCCGCGATACGCCGCCAGCGCGTGGCGCGAGCCGCGGCCTTCGCGGCATCCAGTCGCACGACAGAGCGTGACGTCGAGAGCGGCACGATGCGCTCGACGCCAAGCTCGGTCGCCTGGCGGATGACGAGTTCCATCTTCTCGCCCTTGGCGAGCCCTTGCACGAGCACGACACGTGGAATGCGGGATTGGGCCAGCCGCTCCACAATCTCGGCAGTCGCGCCGTCAGCGGCCACGAACGTGAGACGCACGACCGCCGCGTCGCCGCCGTCGCCGACCACCACGATGGTGTCGTCAACGCCGAGTCGCAGCACGTCGCGCAGGTGGTGCAGGTCCGTCGCTGACAGCGGCAACAGGCCGCTTTCGGGAATCGCTCCCTCGAGGAAGAATCGGTGACCGGCCACGCCTATGCGCCGAGCCAATCCTTGAGGCGCTCGAGCTTGGTGGGCGCGCCCTTGCCGGTGCCGAGCGACTCGCCGAACTCACGGAGCAGCTCGCGCTGCTTCTTGTTGAGCTTCTTGGGCACGTCGACTCGCAAGTGCACGATGAGGTCACCCGTGCCGCCGCGCGCACGTGGCATTCCCTTGCCGCGGACGCGGACATTCTCGCTACTCTGCACACCGGCGCTGATCTCGATCTCCTCGTCACCGAAAAGACCGGCGACTTTGATGGTGTCACCGAGCGATGCCTGGGCGATGTTGATCGCCGCCATCGCATGGAGGTCGTCTCCGTCGCGATGGAGCGTGTCATGCTCCTTCACGCGGACCGTCACGAGCAGGTCACCGGCGGCGGCCCCGCGCACGCCCGCCTCGCCGTACCCGGAGACGCGGAGTCCCTGGCCGTCAGCGATGCCGACCGGGACGTTCACGCGCACGGTCTCGGTGATGCGCGTACGACCGTCTCCCGCACAGGTCGGACACGGCGGGTCGACGATCGAGCCGGTCGCTCCGCACGCCTCGCACGGCGCGAGCGACTCCATGACGCCGAGGATCGTGCGCCGCTGTGTCCGGCGCTGGCCGGTGCCGCCACACTGCGGACAGGTCTTGGCGGTGCCGCCGGGTGCGGCGCCACTCTGATTGCACGTACCGCACGGTCCGGTGCGCGTGAGCTGCAGGTCCTTCTCGACGCCGGTAGCGGCTTCCTTGAGCGTGACGATGACCTGCGCCCGCATGTCGCGGCCCTCGAGGTTCACGCGCTGACGACCGCCGCCACCCATGCCGCCCATGAACACCGAGAAGATGTCCTCGAATCCGCCAAAGACGTCACCGACATCCGCGTATCCGTTGTAGCCGGCCTGGCGAGGATCCGCCGTGCCGTACTGGTCGTACATGGCGCGCTTCTGGGTATCGGAAAGCACCTCGTACGCCTCGTTGATCTTCTTGAACTCGTCTTCTGTGTCAGCGCCATCGGAGACGTCAGGGTGCGTCTCGCGCGCCTTCTTGCGAAACGCCTTCTTGATCTCATCGGCGGACGCGTCGTTCGATACGCCGAGGACCTGGTAATAGTCGACCTGGGACACGTGTGCTCCTTGTTCTAGCCGAGTACGTCTGTGAGCGTGTCAGCCACGGTACGGACCGTGGTGATTGCGCGGGGGTAATCCATGCGAGTCGGACCGATGACGCCGATGACGCCGGTGTGGTCGAGGCTCCCGTAGGTGCTCGCCACAAAACTCATGCCGCCCAGCGCTGAGACCGGGTTCTCGTGCCCGATACGCACCGCAACGCCACCGGAGTGCATGACGTCCGAGAGTACCTTGAGCATCGTGAGACCGTCTTCGAGCAGTTCCATGAGCGGCCGGGCGACGCCGGGATCGGAAAGCTCCGGCTGTGCGAGAAGTGCCGCAACGCCGCCGGTGACCACGCGGTCCTCGTCGGCTTCCTTGAGGCAGTCGACGACCTCATCGAGCACCTGGAGCATGGCGTGCGCGAACTCGTCGCCGTGCGCTGACGCGTCGTCGCGAATGCTGACGACCTGCTCGCCGACCTTGTCTTCGAGGATTGCCGTGAGGTACCGCTCGACCTCGCCGAGGGTTGACTCCGGCACGGGAACGTCCAGGTCGAGGGTGCGGTTTGCGACCTGACCGGAGTCGGTGACAACGACCACCAGCGCGCGACGCTCTGCGAGCGGGACGACCGAGACGCGTCGGATTCGTGCACGACGAAGCGCGGGTGCGGCGACCACTGCGACGTAGTTGGTGAACCGCGAGAGCAGGATCGATGTCTCGCGCATCACATCGGGAAGCTCGCGCTCGAGCGCGTCATAGGCGGTGTGGATGCTGCCGACTTCCTCGGAGGAAAGACCGAGGGCGCCGATGCGCTCGTGGACGTCATCGACGAACGCACGGTAGCCGGTGTCGGTGGGCACGCGTCCGGCCGAGATGTGCGGCTGGCGCAAGAACCCGCTCTCCTCGAGCGCCGCAAGCTCTGCCCGCACGGTCGCAGGCGAACAGCCCAGACGGTGTCGCTCCACGAGGACCTTGGAGCCGACCGGCTGGGTGGTGCTCACATATTCATCGACGAGAGCGGCGAGAACAGCGCGCCGGCGTTCGTTCAGCATCTGCGTACTCCTGTGTTAGCACTCGGCACGTGCGAGTGCTAAGCGATGGTATCACGCTGGGGGAAACGGGGGCGAGGGAGCGGACATATCGAAGCGGGATAGCATCACCGAGACAGGAACTCCTCAAGCGGAGTACCACCGGTCCCGACCACTTCAGTCTCAACAGCGTCGCCGAATGACGCTCGAAACGCCGACAGTCCTTCAAGGCTCCCGACCGAGGCACCGCTCTTGACCTCAATGGCGCGTACCCCTGAAGCTCCTGACACGACGTAGTCGACTTCGACGTCACGGCCAGTCTTCTTGGTTCGCCAGTAGCCGACAGATGTGCGGTCAAGCCTCGCCCGTGCCAACAGGTGCGCCCCGACTGCTGATTCAACGAGCCGTCCCCAGGCTGCGGGGTCCTGGCGGATGTCCTCCAGACGTCGCACTCCCACGGCGGTCATAAGCGCGGTGTTGTGGACAGCGAGCTTCGGCGTGGAGCGGCGGCGGCGTGCGTGATCCCCCGCATACTTGGGCAACGCGGCGACAAGCCCCGCCGTATCCAGCAGATCGAGATACCCGGCGACAGTGGTGGTATTGCCTACATCTTCAAGCGCTCCGACCATCTTCTCGTACGAAAGCTCCCTCCCGGCATACTCGCACGCCAGGTTGAACACGCGCCGCAGCAGCGCCGGCTTATCAATACGACTCATTAGAAGAATGTCCCGCGATACCGTCGTCTCTACGATCGAATCAAGCACGTACGACCGCCAACGCACGGGATCATCGATGAGTTCGGCAGAGCCCGGGTAGCCACCATAGTAAATGAACGTGTCGAGATCCCATCCGAATGCGTCGCGGCACTCCGGCCAGAACCAGTGTGTGTACTGAATAGTCTCGAAGCGGCCCGCAAGACTCTCGGACAGGCCCTCTTGCAGGAGGACCGGAGACGATCCTGTGAGAACCACACGGATGTCACGTCCGGCAAACGAGTCCTCGTCCCAGAGTCGCTTAACATACGAGGACCACTCGGCGATCTTCTGGACCTCGTCGATGGCCAGAATGATCGGGCCCGCGACCTCCGCGTGGAGCTCCCGCGCTACCGCCCACTGCTCCGCCAGCCAGGCGCCCGATTGTAAGAGCGCGGTATCGGCAGTCGCGTAGTGAAACGGGAGCACCAACGTCTGTGTCACCTGGCGCAGTGAGGTAGTCTTCCCTACCTGACGCGGCCCGAAAAGAATCTGGATGAAGCGGCGGGGTTCGCTCAGTCTCTCAGCGAGAATACGGGTCTGTTTGCGTTCATACATGATGCTTCACCTGCCTAAATGTATTTAACTCAATGCTGTGAGTTATTTATCTCACTAGACTGAGTTAATGTCAAACATGTCGCGGCGACCCAAACCTATAGGAACCTCGGTCGCCCTACTCCTTGATGAGTCGCACACCTGGATAGCGGGCGTGCGCTCGCGAATCGGCGCTCACGAGCGTTGCGCTGAGGAGGGTGGCACACGCCGGAGCCAGCGCATCGTAGAACGTGCAGCCCAGTGCCGAGCACTGCCGCGCCGCTTCCCGGATGACCTCATCGGTGAGTGGGACGACGGTGATCCCGGCCTGTAGCATGTCCTCCCAGACGGGAATGACACCCGTGGCAGACCTGCTCCGACGCACGACGGAGAGCACCTCATGTATGAAGTGCGTCGGTACCGCGACAGTCACATTGCCGTTCGCGGACTCCGTAAGAATCTCGAGCGCAGCCTCTCGCCCTGGTTCATCCTTGAACCATTTGACTCCCACAGAACCGTCGAGAACCAGCATGCCTTGCGCACCCATCACTCGTACCCGAAGTCATCGTTGTCGCGGAGTTCCCGCAGAATCTCCAGCGACGGCCGGTCATCGTGTATCTCCCGACCCTCACCGAAGTGTCGCATCTTCTCGATCGCTCCGAGGATCCGCTCGCGTCTGGCATCGGCATCGCGCTCGACATGCGTCTTGCCCAGGTAGGTGGCGACGGATTCCTGCACCAGTTGGCTCCGCGAAGTGGCAAGCGCATACGCCTCGGCATCAAGTTGCGCGAGTAATTCATCGGGAAGCGAGATCGTGATCTTGGCGGTCATGGCGACTCCTGGTCATACCGACGTTCACACTGGCGGTCATACTGACGATATGCCCGATTTTCGACTCGGTCAAGCGCCTCTCAGATCACCGTTCCTGAGAGTTATGGCACGCTGTTCGCTTGGTATCGCGACAGGTAGCGATATATCGCGTTACCACGTAGCGAAAGGAACTCACATGCACACTTCACACTGCACCGACGACTCGTGCGGCCACGGCGCACGCCACCACCATGGGCCCTTCGGCCGCGGCGGCATGAAGCCCCCCTTCGGTATGGCCGGCCACCTGCACGGCTTCGGCGGTCCCGGCGGCATGCGTGCCCGTCGCGGTGACATCCGCGCGGCGATCCTGCGTCTCCTCGCCGAGTCCCCCATGCACGGCTATCAGATGATCCAGGAGCTCTCCGCACGCAGCGGTGGCGCCTGGAGTCCCAGTCCCGGTTCCGTCTACCCCGCGCTCCAGATGCTGGCCGACGAAGGCCTCATCGTCTCCGAGGAGACCGCCGGCAAGAAGGTCTTCAGCCTGACCGAGACCGGCATGGCAGAGGTTGCGAAGACCGCCGACCAGCCGGCCCCATGGGAAGACGCAGTGCAGGACGACTCCGGCTTTGGCGACTACCGCCAGTCGGCGGGCAAGTTGCTGCAGGTCGTCTTCCAGATCGGCAAGTCGGGTACGAATGACCAGCGGACAGCCGCGCTTGAGATACTCAACGACACCCGCAAGAAGCTCTACGCCATCCTCGCCGAGGACTAGTTCTCACCCATAGCCGTCCCAGGTCGTGCTGTACGGGCAACCGGAGGATCCATGAAAGCGTCACAACTGCGCGCTCGCTACTGGCGCATCGTGTTCTTCTTTGGCCGGGTCACTCTCGGCTTCATCTTCTGGGAGATCATCGCCCGCCGTATCGGCCTGGGCGGCGTGGCACGCCGCAATCGCTCGGAGCGCAACCGCCAGACGGCGGTGCGCTTCCGGGCGCTCGCCATCGGCATGGGCGGCCTCATGATCAAAGTCGGCCAGTTCCTCTCGGCACGACTGGATGTGTTGCCGCCGGAGATCACCGACGAACTGGCCGGCCTGCAAGACGAGGTTCCTGCCGAGAGCTTCGAGGCGATCCGCGCGCTTGCGGAAAGCGAGCTTGGCTCACCCCTTGCGGAGCACTACGCCTCCTTTGACGAGAACCCGCTGGCCGCCGCTTCTCTCGGACAGGCGCACCGTGCATGCCTGCGCGAAGCAGACGCCGCCGAGATGGGCTTCGCCGAGGTTGTCGTCAAGGTGCAGCGTCCCCACATCGAGGCTGTCATCGAGGTCGACTTGGCCGCGCTGCGCCGCGTGGGTCGCTGGCTCCAACGCTACCGGCCAATCGCGGATCGGGTCGACGTGAGCGCGCTCCTGGAGGAGTTCGCCACCACCACGCGCGCCGAGATCGACTATCTCGCCGAGGGCAGCAATGCCGAAGCGTTCGCCGAGAACTTCGCGGACGATCCGCGCGTGCACGTCCCGCACATCGCCTGGGAGCTCACGACTCGTCGCGTGCTCACGCTCGAGGACGTCTCGGCGATCAAGCTGGGTGACTACGACGCCATCACAGCAGCCGGGCTCGACCGCTCAAAGGTCGCCAAGGTGCTGGTGGACACCTACATGAAGCAGATATTCGAGGACGGCTTCTTCCACGCCGACCCGCATCCCGGCAACCTGTTCGTCACGCCGCTCGCGGGCAACGACGCCGAGGGTCACCGCAACTGGCAACTCACCTTCGTCGACTTCGGCATGGTGGGCCGCGTGCCCGAGAACCTCCGATCGGGACTGCGCGAAGCAGTCATCGCGGTCGGACTCCAAGACGGCGCCCGCCTGGTGAAGGCGTTCAAGACGCTGGGAGTCCTTCTGCCAAGCGCGGACCTCAAGCTCATCGAGATGGCGAGCATCCAGGTATTCGAGCGCTTCGGCGGGATGAGCATGGGCGAGCTTCGCGACATCGACCACGACGAGATGATGCGCTTCGGCCTGCAGTTCCGCGAACTGATGCTCAACCTCCCCTTCCAGCTGCCCGAGAACCTGCTCTTGCTGGGTCGCTCGATCGCGGTGCTCTCCGGGATGTGTACCGGCCTGGACCCAGAGTTCAACCTCTGGGGCTCCATCGCGCCGTACGCGACCAAGCTCGTGTCCGACGAAGGTGGCTCGACATGGGGCACGATCCTTGCCGAGGGAACAAAGATCTTCCAGACGGTCATCGGCTTGCCGGCGCGCACCGACCGGGTGCTCACGATGATCGAGCGCGGCGAGCTTAACGTGCAGACGCCGATGCTCGAACTGCGCGTGCGGCGCCTCGAGCGCTCGGTCGGCACGATTTCGGGCGGGCTGGTGTTCTCGGCATTGCTCGTCGCCGGCGCGATCCTCTACGGAACGGATGCGGGGCTCGGGACCGGCCTGATGGGTGCCTCGGCATTGCCGCTCGTGTGGATCCTCATGCGCGGCCGGGGACGACACATGGGACGCGGCTAGCGCACACGAGAGACGCACGAGGCACCGCCCTCGGCCCGAACGCTGCGCTACTCCCCCGCCCACACCGCCGAGAAGACCTCGTTGCCGAGCAGCCAGCCGCGCTCTGTGGTGCGCCAGCGGCTGTCGACGAGCTCAACAAGACCGGCAGCCCGGAGCGTCTCGAGCGCGGATGCGGCGCCCGCTACGGCGGCCTGATCCGCGGGTACACCGCGCGCAAGCCGCAGGCCGAGCATGACATCCTCGCGACGCGTCTCCGCGGCTGTCAGGACTTCGATATCCAGGCGCGGCATCGGGGTGAGTCCTTCACGGAGGTCGCAGACGACCGAGTAGCGCAGGCGGGCCACATCCTCGCCACGCGCGGGCACAAAGCCGACGGCGCTTGCGGTGGTGGCATCGAGCATGCCGTGAGCGCCGGGGCCGACGCCCAGGTACGACGCGCCGGTCCAGTACGCGGTGTTATGGCGCGACTCGGCGCCGGGAAGCGCGTAGTTGGCGACTTCGTAACGCGCAAACCCCGCCTGGGCGAGCACGTGCTGCGCGAGCAACATCATGTCGGCGGCAACGTCGGGGTCCGGTTCCGGGACGTCGCCGATGGCAACGGCTGCCGAGAGCGGCGTGCCAGCCTCGATGACGAGCGGGTAGACCGAGACGTGCTCGGGACGCAGTACGAGCGCGCCTTCGAGGGTGTCGATCCACGACTGCGTGGTCTGACCCGGAATGCCACAGATGAGATCGAGCGAGAGTGCGAGACCTGCCTCGCGCACCGCCTGTGCGGCCGCGCGAGCCGTCGCAGCGTCGTGCGGGCGCTCGAGGAAGCTGAGGATCGCGTCGTCGAGGCTCTGCACGCCGAGACTCACGCGCGTCACACCCGCATCCGCGAGCGCGCGGGCAAGCACGGGGTCGAGCGACTCAGGGTTCGCCTCAACGGTGACTTCCGCGTCGGGCGCAAGCGGGAACCATGTCGTGAGCAATGCGACGAGTCCGGCAAGCTCCAGGCCGAGCAGGCTGGGTGTGCCGCCGCCGATGTAGATGCTCTTGAGTCGTTGGGGCTCGACGTCTCTCGCAAGCCATGCCCGCGCCTGCGCGGCGAGGGAGCCGGCGATCGTGCTGACGTCCTCGGTCACACCGGCAAGCGGGAGCGAGTAGAAGTCGCAGTAGGCGCACTTGGAGCGGCAGAGTGGGACGTGCACGTAGAGGTGCGCGGGGAGAAGCGGGGTGGTTTCGCCGGCGCTACTCATCGACCTTCAGGATGGCCATGAAGGCCTCCTGTGGAACCTCGATGCTGCCCACGTTCTTCATGCGCTTCTTGCCCTTCTTCTGCTTCTCCAGAAGCTTGCGCTTACGCGAGATGTCACCGCCGTAGCACTTGGCGAGAACGTCTTTGCGCTTGGCCTTGACGGTCTCGCGGGCGATGATGCGTCCGCCGATGGCCGCCTGGATGGGCACCTCGAACATCTGCCGCGGGATGATGCCGCGGAGCTTCTCGGTCAGCATCTTGCCGCGGGCGAACGCCTTATCCTTGTGGACGATGAACGACAGCGCGTCCACGACCTTGCCCGCGAGCAGCACGTCGAGCTTCACAAGCTGGCTCTGACGGTAGCCGATGTACTCGTAATCCAGGCTCGCATAGCCCTTGGTGCGGCTCTTGAGCTGGTCGAAGTAGTCCATGATGAGTTCCGACAGCGGCATCTCGTAGTGCATCTCGACCGTCGTCTTGGAGAGATACTGCATGTCTTTGAACGACGCGCGATGCCCCTCAGCAAGCTCCATGACAGCGCCGACGTACTCCGGCGGCACGAGGACCGTCGCCTTGAGGTACGGCTCTTCCATGTGGTCGATCGTGCCCGGATCGGGCATGTCCTGCGGCGAGTGGATGAACTCGCTCGTGCCGTTCGTGAGGAAGATGTGGTACTCCACCGAGGGTGCGGTGGCGAGCAGGTCGAGGTCGAACTCACGCTCGAGACGCTCTTTCACGACCTCCATGTGCAGCAATCCGAGGAACCCGACGCGGAAGCCGAAGCCAAGCGCGTGGCTGCTCTCGGGATCGTAGATGAGTGCAGGGTCGTTGAGTTGCAGGCGGTCGAGCGCGTCTCGCAGCTCCGGGTACTGGTCGCCATCGATCGGGAAGATGCCGGTGTAGACCATCGGCTTGACTTCGCGGTAGCCGGGAAGCGGATCGGTCGTGCCGTGGTGCGCGAGGGTGACCGTGTCGCCGACCTTCACGATCGACGGATCCTTGAGGCCGGTGATGAGGTAGCCGACCTCACCTACGCCAAGCTTGTCGACGGGGATGTTGGCGGGTCGGCGGACGCCGACTTCCTCGACATCGGTCACGGTCTGCGTGGCAAGCATGCGGATCTTCATACCCTTGCCGACCGTGCCGTCGACCACGCGGATGAGCGCGACGACGCCGCGATATGCATCGAAGTATGAGTCGAAGATGAGCGCCTTGAGCGGCGCCTTCGGGTCGCCGACGGGATGCGGCACGTGCTTGACGATCGCCTCGAGCGCCTCGCGGACACCCACGCCGGTCTTGGCGCTCGCGAGCACGGCTTCGTCGGCCGGAATGGCGAGGCCCTCCTCGATCTCGTGACGGACACGCTCGGGATCGGCGGCCGGCAGGTCGATCTTGTTGATGAGCGGGACGATCTCCAGGTGCGCGTTCATCGCGAGCTGGGCGTTAGCGACCGTCTGCGCCTCGACGCCCTGGGCGGCGTCGACGACGAGCAGCACGCCCTCGCATGCCGCAAGCGAACGCGAGACCTCGTAGGTGAAGTCGACGTGTCCGGGGGTGTCGATGAGGTTGAGCTGGTACGTCACACCATCATCGGCCTCGTATTCGAGGCGCACAGCCTGCGCCTTGATGGTGATGCCGCGCTCGCGCTCGATATCCATCGAGTCGAGCACCTGCTCCATCATGTCGCGGTCCGCGATGGTGTGGGTGATCTCGAGCATGCGATCGGCCAGCGTCGATTTCCCGTGGTCGATGTGCGCGATGATCGAGAAGTTTCTTATGAGTGTGGGGTCAGTCATCGGGTCGTAAGGATAACAGGGTGCGGCTGGCGCGAACACCCCTGTTGGCGACGCTCGGTGGCGTGTGTTAGTATCTCAGGGTTCGTCTGCACGCTCTCGAGACGGACACCATTCGATAAGCATTCGGAAGGACCTGACGAACGTGGCGAATATCAAGAGCCAGAAGAAGCGCATCCTTACCAACGAGAAGGCGCGCATCAGCAACAAGGGCACGAAATCTGCCCTCAAGACCGCCGTTAAGCACGTCGCCGAGGCCGTCAAGGCCGGAGACAAGACCGCGGCTGTTGCAGCTGCCGAGCAGGCCAGCAGGGCCCTCGACAAGGCTGCGAGCAAGGGTGTCATCCACAAGAACCAGGCGGCCAACCGCAAGTCGGGCATCGTCAAGCAGGCGAACTCGATCGAAGGTTAGCCCGTTCGCGTGACGGTGCGGCCGCTTCGGTCACACACGCTCACGATGAACCGTTCGAAAACGAGCCGGGGATCACCCTGGCTCGTTTTCATTTTCCCTTCGGCTTCCGCCGCAGCGCGAAGTGCCGCGCTGAGCTCGTCTGCGCGGAAGCGGTCGGCCTGTCGCGCGAGGTTCCGGTATTGCCAATCGGCAAGCTTGAGCGTGCGGGCAGCCTCACCGGCGCTTATCCCCCGCTCCCGGAACGACACGATACCGAGCAGGGAGCGCAGGTGCCTGAGCGTCATCGCCTGGATACCGAGCAGCGTATCGCCACCGTCGATCAAACCGTCGAGCCGTGCGAGTGCTGCCGCCGCATCTCGTGCGCCGAGTGCGTCGAGAAACTCGAAGATGTTGGTGGGCGCTGTCTCGGTGACAACGGCTATAACATCGTCGCGCCCGAGCGAGGTCTTCTCGCCGGCGAACGCGATGATCTTGTCCGCCTCGCTCTCAAGCCTGCGCAGGTCTTTACCGACGGCGCGAACGAGCGTCTCGGCACCTTCACGATCGAGCGCGCGACCCTTCGTCTTGAAGAGCGCGACAGCCCAACCGGGAAGCTCCGACTTCTTGGGCGCAGCGTACTCTGACACGCCACCAAGCGCGTCGACCGCTTTGTAGATCTTCATGTTCTTAGCCACAGAGGTGGCGGCGAGCACGAGACACGCCGTATCAGCCGGGTTCCCCGCGTATGAGGCGAGTACCCCGAGTTCGTCGGCGGACATCTTATCGGCATCACGGACGATGACGAGGCGCCGCGGCGCCATGAATGGCAGCGTGTTAGCAGCAGCTATGATGTCGTCCGCGCGCGCGTTCTCACCCGCGAACGTATCGAAATCGAAGTCCGGATCGCCCTCTGCGGCGAGCATGTCTTTCAAGCGGCGGAGGGCGCGCTCGATCAGCAGATCCTCTTTTCCGAAGATCAGGTAGACAGGAAGCAGATCGGCCAGGCTTGTAGCGGCCACGGGACTCCTTTGCGGCGATCGGGCGGTGCGTGCAGCCGGAAGCGGGTGCACGACTCACGCTGCGTATTGTCGCACACGGCCGGTGCGCGACTCCACGGCGCGAGCCGCGCACGCGATAGCCTCGCTCGAGCATCTCAAGCGTGATGTCGCCATCCCGGTCGGTGCGCCAGACCCGCGTGCCCGCACGCTCGAGCATCGCAATCGTCGACGGCGACGGATGCCCGAAGTCGTTCCCGGTTCCGACGCTCACGATCGCCTCCTGTGGCGTCCACGCATCGAGCGCCTCCTGCGTCAGCCCGTTCACGCTGCCGTGGTGCGGCACCTTGAGTGCGGTTGTAGTTCGCAGCAGCGCCTCCCCGGCCATCCCCTGTTGCGAAGCCTCCTCGGCGTCGCCCGTCAGGACGTAGCGCACGCCCCGTGTCGCGACTTCGAGGACCACGCTCGTGTCGTTCGCTTTGATGTCGGGCGGCGGATCCTCCGTCGGCCACAGGACGCGGACTGTTGCGCGTCCCAGACGCCACGACATTCCGGCGTGCAGGAGCCGCTCCTCGACAGATCCTCGCGGTGTCAGACGTCCCAGGGAAGCGCGAACGGCAGAGAAGCCACCCGAGGCCGCCGTTGCCGGCAGGCCGACCCAACCGACGCGCGCCACACCCGCGAGACCCGCGAAACCGCCGATGTGGTCCTCGTGATCGTGTGTGAGGATGACCGCGTCGATAGAGCGGACTCCCGTCCGCGCAAGCGCCTGCCTGAGCACCGTCGCGTTTGCGCCGGCATCGACGAGCATCGCGCGCGGTCCGTCTCGCACAAGGATGGCATCCGCCTGACCGACGTCGAGGACGACAACCTCGCATTGCGCGGGTCCGCGCGGCCCGATACCTGCGGCAACAGACAACAGCAGTACGCAGGACAGCGCCAGCCTCGCCACAACGACTCCCGAGGGCAGCGGCCACCGCGCCCAGACGATCACAAGCGCAAGGACTCCGCCGATCACCACGTACGGACCGAGTGCACCCACACTCACCGCTGCGCCGGGCATCGAGGCCAGGATTGATGCTGCCCACGTCACGTATCCGAGGACGGCCCCGGCGGCGTCGATCACCAGCCGCCCGAGCGGAGCCGCCACACCCGAGAGCGCGGCGCCCGCGAGCCCGACGCAGATGGCGATCTCGGCAGGCGGCACCACGATGAGGTTTGCGATCGGCGCCGCAAGTGACAGCATCCCGAACGTGCCGACAACGAGTGGCATCGTGGTGGCTTGCGCTACCAGCGTCGCGCCGAGGAGCGTGGTCGTCTTCTCGAAGCGCCCGCCGAACGCGCACGAGACCCACGTGGCGGCCAGGTCGCCGTAGAGCAGCAGCCCGGCGACCGCGAGCACCGAAAGCGCGAACCCGATATCGAACACGGCCCACGGTGAGACCACGACGATCCCGAGCACCGAAAGCCCGAGTGCACCGGTGCCGTCACGCCGTACGCCGACGCACTCGCCAACGGCGCCGGCCGCCACCATCACGCATGAGCGGACCGCCGAGAGCGCAAGACCTGTCATGACCGTGTAGCCGATGGCGACCGAGACGACAAGCGCGAGCACCGAGAGTCGCGGCAATCGCGTACGCCGCGCAAGCGCCAGCACGACGCCGCACACGACCGCGAGGTGCGAGCCGGATACCGCGACGACGTGCGAGAGTCCGAGAACCCGGAAGTCCTCGTCGACCGCACTGCCGGTGAGCGCGCGCCGGTCTCCCAGCACGACGCCGCGCAGGAGCGCTCCCGGGTCGCCGGACACGACAGCGAGCCGCGTGACCGCCTCCGCTCGCCAGGCGAACAGCGCGCCGCTCACACCCTTCTCCCACCCTATGTCCTCGAACGTCCACGCCGAAGCAGTCGCGTTCTCGCCGTTTCGTGCGGCGAGCCTCCCCCACTCGTCGGCCTCGCGAAGCTTGGCGATCGCCGAGCAGCGCACGACTCGTCCGTACTCCGGCGGCGTGACTCCGGCCGGGAGCCGCATCGTCAGCGCGACGCCGTCGTAGGGGCCACCGACGATGCGCAGTCGCACACTCGGCCCGAAGCGGCCATCCCGTGGGTCGGCGGTGACCACGCCGGTCCACTCGCGCGCGCCCGCGTCCGCGAGCAGCCGCGTCTGCGCGCGCCAGGACACGCCACGCATCACGGAGAGTCCGCAGCCGACAAGAACGCCCACAAGGAAGACCACCGCGATAGCGCCGACGGCGTCCCAATGACCGGTACGCAGACGCCGCCGGGTGACGACGAATGCTGTCACCAGCCAGAGCGCGCTCCAGCAACCGACGACAAGCCACGGTGCCGTCCCCTCCGCCCACACCTGCCAGGCCCAGCCCTCGCCGAGCACCGCGCCCATCCAGACCGCAATGGCGAGCCACACGACCGGTGGCAGACTCGCGCGTGTGGGCGCATGCACGGGCACGAGCGTGTGCGCAGGAGCGCTCATCCGACCGTCACGAGATCCCTCAGGCTCTCGAACTTCTTCTGCCCGATGCCGGTGACCCGCATGAGGTCTTCGATCTTCTTGAACGGGCCGTTCTTCGTGCGGTCATCAACGATCTTCTTCGCGGTCGACGGACCGACACCCGGGAGCGTGTCCAGATCGGCCGCTGTCGCGCGGTTGAGATCGATCTTGCCGCCGGCAGTCGTTCCCCCGCCGGTACTCGCTCCCACTGCTCCCGGCGGCGCCACGACACCAGCGGCCACCTGCTTCTTGGTCGGCAGGAAGACCTGCTCGCCATCGGCAAGCACGCGCGCGAGGTTGACCGACTCCCCCGCGGCCTCGGGTGTGACACCTCCCGCCGCAGTGAGGGCATCACCGACGCGGCTCCCTCCGGGGAGCGTATAGAGTCCCGGCGTCTGCACCGCCCCGACGACGTGCACGACCACGACCGCGACCTCGGCCGGCGCTGTGGCTTCAGCGGCAGCCGGAGTAGTGCCGACGATCTCCTCGGGCACGACCTCGACCGTCGTCCCGGTCGACGACGGCCAGAACCGCCACACTCCAAGCGCCAACACGACGACCGCCAGACACGCGATCACCAGTACCGCTGAATCGCTCAGTCCGCCGAGCCCCGCCCGCTTCAGCAGGTCTCGGATCTTCTCAGGTACCTCGAAATGCACGGACGCCCCCTCCTCTCCGGGACGAGGGGGCGTCCGCACACGTATCACATTAGGAGGTCGACCCTAACCAGAACTCTCCAAATCCTTACCAGCTTCCATCCGCCAGGCCAGGTAACGCGCATTGCGGTTGGCCGGACAATCGTTCCCGCAGCCGATACAGGTCACTTTCCAGTACCAGAACCCAACACCGGCGAATATGACACCCCAGATCGCCACCGCGAGTGGGCTGAAGAGCCAGGCCGCCACAACGCCTATGACAACTGACAGCACAAGCGGGATTCCGGCAACCAGCGAGCGGAGATTCGAGAACTCACGCTCGCACTCGTCCACGATCACCACCGGACGGAATCGCATGATGAAATCGGGGCTTCGCACATTGAACGTGCAGCACGCATTCGAGCACCTGCTACACGCGTACCACCAGTGGAACGCGACCGCGTTGCCGAGTGCTGCGAGGTAGAACGCAAAGAGAAGCGCATTCCCGAAGTAGGCCGGGACCGCGAGTCCGATCAGCGTGATGATGAGGGCCCAGCCTGCGGCACGTCGCATCCTCGCCGCCTCAGCCGACCACGATGCTGACAAGTTTGCCGGGAACCACGAGTACCTTACGCACGGTCTTGCCCTCGATGTTCTCGACGATCTTGGGGAGCGCAAGCGCTGCCTCACGAACGGCATCCTCCGACGCCGATGCGGCAATGGTCAGCCGGTCGCGGACCTTGCCGTTGACCTGCACCGGGTACTCGACCTCATCGGAAGCGGCGGCAGCCGGATCCCACGCGGGCCAGGACTCGAGGTGCACCGACTCCGGCTTTCCGAAGACCTCGAGCCAGAGCTCCTCGGCCATATGCGGAACGTACGGCGCGAGCAGCAGCGTGAGTGTCTCCGCGACATCACGCTCAAGTGCCGTGTCGCGCTGATCGGCGGGTACCTCGCGGCGGTAGTCCATCGCAGTGTTGAGCAGCTCCATCATTGCCGAAAGCGCGGTGTTGAACTGGAAGCGCTCGACATCGTCTGAGACCTTGCCGACGACGCGGTGTCGCTCGCGGCGCAGAAGCTTGCTGGCGGGATCGGTCGCATCCGCAACGCTAGCGGCGCCGGACGCGGACTCCTCGGCGACTTCGGCGATGTACCGCCACGCGCGCCCGAGGAAGCGCCACATACCGTCGAGACCGTCGTTACTCCACTCGAGGTCCTTATCGGGCGGCGCCATGAACAGGATGTACGCGCGCAGCGTGTCCGCGCCGTACTTGGCGATGATCTCCTCGGGAGCGACCACGTTGCCGCGCGACTTGCTCATCGTGGCGCCGTCGAGCTTCACCATGCCCTGCGTGAGAAGGTTCGTGAACGGCTCGGCGAACGTGACGAGCCCCATGTCGCGGAAGACTTTCGTGAAGAATCGCGAGTAGAGCAGGTGCAGGATCGCGTGCTCGATACCGCCGATGTACTGGTCGACCGGCATCCAGTAGTCGGTCTTGTCGGTGTCCCAGATGGCGGCGTCGTTGCGCGCATCGCAGTAGCGCAGGTAATACCAGCTGGAACACGTGAACGTGTCCATGGTGTCGGTCTCGCGCCGTGCAGCGCCGCCACACGTGGGGCAGGTCGTCTCGTAGAACTCGGGGTGGTCAGCGAGGGTCTCGCCTTTGGTGACGTCCACGTTGGTCGGCAGCACCACGGGAAGCTGGTCCTCGGGAACCGGCACCAGGCCGCAGACGGGGCAGTGGATCGCCGGGATCGGGTTGCCCCAGTAGCGCTGACGGCTGATGAGCCAGTCGCGCAAGCGGAAGTTGATCGAGGAACGGCCCTGTCCGCGCGCTGCAAGCCAGTCGGTGACCGCCTGCATGCCCTCGCTCGCCTTGCCGCCGCGCATGCCGGTGAACTCGCCGGACTGCACCATCACGCCGTCGCCCGCAAACGCGGTCTCCCACGGCACCTCATGCATGACGCGCTCACGAACGTCCGCGAGCTCAGCAAGCAGCGGGTCCTCGTCGGCGAGAACGACCGGCGGGATCGGAAGCCCGTACGTGCGTGCGAAGTCGAAGTCGCGCTGGTCGCCGCTCGGGACAGCCATGACCGCACCGGTGCCGTACTCCATCAGCACGTAGTCGCTCACCCAGATCGGGACCTTCTCGCCGTTGACCGGGTTGATGACGTAGCGCCCGGTGAACGCGCCGCGCTTCACCTTGTCGGCCGAGGAGCGGTCGATCGCGGACTCCATCTCGGCAGCCTTCACGACGTCCATCACGGCAGCTTCGTACTCCGTGCCCGCGACGAACTCGCGCACGAGCGGGTGCTCCGGCGCGAGCAGGAAGAACGAGCAGCCGAAGAGCGTGTCGGGACGGGTGGTGAAAACGGTAATGGTGCGGTCGGACGGCTCGCCGGACTCGTCGCAGAGCGTGAAGTCGACTTCGGCGCCCTCGCTGCGGCCGATCCAGTTGGCCTGCATCGCCTTGACGCGGTCGGGCCAGCCCGGCAGCTCGTCGAGGTCGTCGAGAAGCTCCTGGGCGTACTCGGTGATCTTGAGGAAGTACTGCTCGAGTTCGCGCTTGTGCACGACGCTCTTGCAGCGCCAGCAGACGCCGTCGCCGACGACCTGCTCGTTTGCGAGCACCGTCTTGCACGAGGGGCACCAGTTGACCGGCGAGCTCTTGCGCTCGACGAGACCGCGCTCCCAGAACTTGATGAAGATCCACTGACCCCAGCGGTAGTAGTCCTCGTCGCAGGTAACGACCTTGCGGCTCCAGTCGTAGCTGAAGCCCATCCGCTTGAAGCTGGCCGTCTGCTTCTCGATGTTCGCGTACGTCCACGTGCCGGGGTGCGAGTTGCTCTTGATGGCCGCATTCTCGGCAGGAAGACCGAAGGCGTCCCAGCCGATGGGGTGCAAGACGCTCATGCCGCGCATGGTGAAGTAGCGCGCGACGACGTCACCGATGGAGTAGTTGCGCACGTGCCCCATGTGAATGTCGCCCGAGGGATACGGGAACATCTCGAGCACGTACTTCTTGGGCTTCGAGGCGTCTTCGCTGACCGAGTAGAGTCCGGCCGCGTCCCACGCAGCCTGCCACTTCTCCTCGATAGCATGCGGGTCGTACGAGCGCGTCACGCGGGCCTCCGGTCACAACGGGGAAACGTGCGCACCATTGTAGCCTATGGCCTGCCTGTTCGAGCCAGTGCGATCAGTCGCTGGTGACCTCAAGGGTGTACGTCTTCTCGGCAGGGGTCGTCGTCTCCCACGAGCGGCGGTACTCGAGCTTAAGCGTCCCCGACCCGCCTTCCTTGGACGTGAACCGGAGGACCTCGATACCTGATGCCCCCACCGCACCCGCGGCACCACCCTGCTTGAACTCGGACGGACCGTCCTGCGTCATGAACCCCGGTACGCTCAGCACCTGCCACGCGTAGCCGGTGCTCGGGTTCGAGGGCAGCCGTACCTCGAGCGTGCCACCGGATCCGATGGCTGCGCTCTTGCCGTTCAGGGTGTCATCGACCACCGCGTTCTTCTCGGCACACGCCGCTAGCGCCACCACCACAAGCGCTGCGATAAGGATCCCGACGCACAATCGCTTCATCGTACTCGCCCCCTCCTTCAACGATTCGCACAGCAGTATGCACTCTTGGACGCAACGATGCCCGCTCGGGTTCTCCCGGCGGGCATCGGATTCTTCAAATGGTGGAGCCAAGGGGGATCGAACCCCTGACCTCTTGGCTGCCAGCCAAGCGCTCTCCCAGCTGAGCTATGGCCCCACATCTGGGCGCTGCTCGCGCAGCAAACGGTAGTATAACAGGCACTCGGCCACGGTCAAATGCTGCTTTCGGACAAGCCCGCCCCTACTCGGGACGCTCAACGCCTCCGTCGGTTTCCAGCAGCGGAATCGGCGGACCCTCAAGTGACGCTTCAAGCTCAACGTGCTCTGAAGGCGCGGCAATCGTGCCCACGACCTCAGCAAGGATCATTCCCGCGAGGATAAGCGCACTCCCCGCCAGGCCGCGAATACCAAGCGACTCTCCGGCAAGCCAGCCGAACACTCCGCCGAACACGGGTTCCGTGATGAGTATCAGCGCGGTCTTCGTCGGCGAGATGAGTTGTTGCGCGTACGTCTGCACCGCGAAAGCGACTGCCGATGCCAGCACGCCCGTCACGAGCAGCGCGAAGATGAGCGAGCCTTCGGTCGGCAGCGGCGCATGCTCCGTGAAGAGCGCCATGGCGCCGGTGGCGAGCGCGACCGTCGCAAGCTGCACGAGCGTGAGGCCGGTGACGGAGTAGCGCCGTCCGGGACCTCCCAGCACGATCATGTGCGCCGAGTACGCGATCGCGCACAGCAGCACACGCGTATCGCCGACGTTCCATCCGCCGACCGAGCCACCTGAGAGCAGCCACAGGCCGATGAACGAGAGCACGACACCGGCGATCGTCCATGCCTTAGGGGGCCGCTTCAACAAGACGGCCTGCATGAGCGGCGTGATGACGACGAACATGCCGGTGACAAATGCGGCCTTACTCGCAGAGGTTGCCTGCAAGCCCCACGTCTGAAAGATGTAGCCCGCCGTCAGGAACACGCCGGCAAGTACGCCGATGCGGAGCGTCCCGGACGTCAACCGCTTGACCGAGCCCGGGAAGATGGCGATGAACGCCACGGTCGCGACCACAAATCGCCACCCGAGGAAGCTGTAGAGCGGGTAACCGGCGACGGCGTCTTTGACCATGACGAAGGTGCCGCCCCACACTACGGCGACACCGATGAGTGCAAGCGTTATGAGCGTACGGCGTGCGGCAGGAGTCACGAGCCTACGGGCTCCGCAATCGCGGCGACGGGCTTGGCCGCCAGTTCGGCTTCCGGATCAGCAGCCGGATCCGGCAAAGCCAGGTGCTCGACATCGCTCCAGAGCTTCTCGAGGCGGTAGAACTCGCGCTCCTCGGGCTGGAAGACGTGTACGACGATCTCACCGAAGTCGATGAGAATCCACTTGGCCTCGCGTTCGCCCTCATGACCGATGGCGCGCAGGCCGGCGTCACGCAGGCGGCGCTCGATTCCGTCAGCGATCGCATGTACCTGCCGGTCGCTTGAGCCGGTTGCGATCACGAAGAAATCTGTGATGACCAGCATCGGACCGACTTCAAGCACAACCAGGTCGATCGCCTTCTTATCTGAAGCAGCCTCGGCTGCCAGTAGCGCGTAATCCCGTGCTTCCAGAACACTCACCCTTTCGATGGTTTCCAATCCTGTCCAACAATGATGATGATATTGGCCACGTCTTGCTCGGACGGTTGATTCACAATCTTACCTACGCCGAGAACCTTCTTGACGCTCTCGCCTTTCGCCAGGTCGCCATCCTGAACGACGATAAGCGTCTCTTTGTAGTCGAAGCGATCGGCGTTCTTGGTATCGACGACACGCATCCCGGCCTTGATGAGCACCTGCGCGGCCTCGCCCGCAGTGCCCGGGGAACCCGACCCGTTGTACACGATGACGCGAATGACGCCGTCGTCAGCACTAAGCCGAACGCCCCACCACGAAAGCAACAAGTCGGCCACCTGGTCGCGCTGCGGTTCGAAGTACGTCTGATCGGCGAGATTGATCGGCTTGACCGGTAGCGGCACAAGCGCCACCTGTGCCGTCTTGACGCCGTCCATGAAGGCCTTCACCTTGGCCTTACCCGCAGCGTCGAGGTCAGATGAAACCACGGCGTCCATGAGTCCGGCAAGTGATTGGTTGGTGAGAGCGTCTTGATACGTCTGTTTGGTCACAACGACATGCTTGCCAAACGGCACCCCGAGATAGTTGGAGATTGCGGCCATAGAAACGGCGGGACCTGCTTTATAAGAGTCTCCGATACGCTCAAAACCCTGCCCCGGCACCTCCATAAATGCGCCATCGGGAATCGCGATTCCGAAGATCTGGCCATTTACCTCATCAAGTCTGATCGCGAGGAAATCTGCCCCTGACGTGCCGTCCGTTCCGATAACCAGCAGGTTGTCCTGTGCGCGCTCCTGCACCGCTTCCGGGCTGTTCGCGGCAACGGCCTGACGCTTGGCAAGAAAGCGTGCCGCACTGTTGATGCCGGTTGCCACAAGCATGAAGACAAGCACAAGACCAACGAGCGCTCCCAGCGCGATTCCCGCATACCGCAATCCCGTTCCAAGCGCCTTGCCGGCGGTCTCGGCCTTCTCGGAGACTCCCGCCTTCACGCGATCGGCCTTGACGCTCTGGCGCAGGCGCTTGCCACCCTTCGAGGAGCGCTTCGACGCCCGATAGCCCGCAGCGGGTTGCTCGGGCTTCTCGACATGGGTCCGGCGTCGCGGGTAATCGACACCCGAGCGGTCGGGAGCGACGGTCGGTACCGCCTCCTCGACAGGAGTCTGCTCGACGTCGGCATCATGCTTGCGGTGCTTGCGGCTCATCTCGCCTCGCCCCCGACGATCTGATTCCACGTCGCGACGGTCTCCGGATGAATCCGACGACGGCTCTCGATAAGGTGGCGCAGCGAATCCGCATACGTCCGCGTGAAGAGCTCCTCAAGCGAAATGACTCCCACAAGCTCACGGAGCTCCCCCGCGCCTGCGTGCGTGCGAGCGGGCTCGAGCGTGTCGGCGATGTACACGACCATATCAAGGTCAGTGAGTGTGGCAGACCCGTACGTGTGGGCGCCGATCGCGTCGAGGACCGCCGCGTCGATACCGGGGAACGTACGCTTCAGCATCGCCGCTGCAACGGGTGCGTGGAGCAGATATGGCACGGCGCGATCCGCATCGGTGACCGGAATGCGGAGAACCCCGGCCCGTTCAAGAAGTTCCGCGCCGGTCATGCTCTTGCACCAGTCATGAAGCAGACCGGCGAGGCGTGCGGCCTCACTATCAAGGCCGTAGGTGTCCGCGAGATGCGCTGCCATCGCGGCGACGCTTACCGAATGGCGGACGCCTCGTTCATCAAGGCGCGCTCCGAGCGCGGTGAGGGCGACGTCATACGGTGGCATCACGTCACAACCCTCCCGCGTACAGGTTGTTCTTCGCCACATACGCGCCAACGGACTCGGGGAGCAAGTAGCGCACCGGACGACGCTCACCGAGGCGCAAGCGGATGTCAGTCGATGAGATAGCGAGTGCCGGAACTTCCATGAACTCGATGCTGAGGCGCTGCGCATCCTCCTGCGAGAACCGCTCGAGGTCGTAGCCCGGGCGCGTTGCCGCGATGAACGTGCACACATCTGCGAGACGCCCCGAGTCCTTCCACGTGAGAATGTCCCAGACCGCGTCCGCGCCCGTGATGAAGTAAAGCTCCGTCTGCGGGCCGTTCAGATCGCGCAATGCGAGCATCGTATCGACCGTGTACGTCAGACCGGCGCGGTCGATCTCCAGACGAGACACCTCAAAGTCGGGGTTACTCGCCGTGGCAATCACTGTCATCAGGTAGCGATGCTCGGCCGGAGTAACGGTCCGATGGGTCTTTCGCACGGGAACACCGGTCGGCATGAAGATGACCTTGTCCAGGTTGAACTGGACAAGCGCCTCTTCGGCGGTGACGAGGTGACCGTAGTGGATCGGGTCGAACGTCCCGCCCATGATGCCGAGCCTCAGCTTCTTTCTCACTCGCGAATCTGACCGCTTCCCATTGCCATGAACTTCGTCGTCGTGAGCGCCGTAAGGCCCATGGGGCCGCGGGCGTGAAGTTTCTGTGTCGAGATACCAATCTCAGCACCAAGACCGAACTCTCCCCCGTCAGTGAACCGCGTCGAGGCATTCGCGTAAACCGCTGCGGCATCAATCTCGTTCAGGAACCGAAGTGCGGCCTGGTAGTCCTCGGTGATGATTGCCTCGCTATGCTTGGTGCCGTACGTGTTGATGTGCTTAATCGCCTCGTCGAGGCCGCTCACGACCTTGCAGGATATCTTGAGGTCGAGGTACTCGGTACCCCAGTCCTCCTCGGTGGCCGGCTTGATCTGCATGATCGCACCAAGCGCCCGCGTCCTCTCGTCAGCGTAGACCGTGACTCCCGAGTCCTCAAGCGCCTTCAAGATCGGCGGGAGGGCTCGTTCATAGATGGCTTCATCGACGAGGAGCGACTCGGCGGAGTTGCACACGCCAGGGCGCTGCACCTTGGCGTTGATAACGATGCGCTTGGCCATCTCGATGTCGGCTGACGTGTGTACGTAGATGTGGCAGTTGCCGACGCCCGTCTCGATAACCGGAACCTTCGCGTTCTCGATGACATTCTTGATGAGGCCGGCGCCCCCGCGAGGGATGAGCACGTCGATCATGCCGTGGAGGCTCATGAGCTCCTCGGCAGCCTCGCGACCGGGCGACTCCACGTATTGGATGCAGCCGTCAGGAAGCCCGGAGCCAACAGCTGCTGACGCGAGCACCTTGGTGAGTGCGAGGTTCGAGTTCGCGGCAAGCGAGCCACCGCGGAGAATGACGGCGTTGGCGGTCTTGATGGCAAGTCCGGCGGCGTCGGCAGTGACGTTCGGGCGTGCCTCGTAGATCATCGCGACGACGCCCATCGGCACCCGCACCTGTTGCAACCAGATGCCGTTGGCAAGCCGCGAACCACTCACAACCTCGCCGATAGGGTCAGGCAGCAGCGACAGGCTCTTGAGCGCCTCAGAAATCGACTTCACGCGCGCAGGAGTGAGCTCAAGCCGATCGAGCAGGGGCTCCGAAGTGTTCTTCTCGCGCGCAAGCCGCATATCGATCTCGTTTGCGGCGATGATCTCATCGACTTTAGCGACGAGCGCATGCGACATGGAAAGAAGCGCACGGTTGCGCTGATCGGTCGATGTCGCGGCAAGCGCGTTCGCGGCTTCCCTCGCGCGGTGCGCAAGCGTCGTGACCTCGGACATTCGCAACCCCTTCCAGTGCATCACTCGCAGGCGTCAGGTACCGTCAAACTGTTCAGACGATGACGAGATGGTCGCGGTGGACGACCTCGGTCCCATCCCAGTGCGACAGCACGCCCGCGATCTGCGACGTACGCATACCCTTCACCTTTCGAAGGTCCTCGGCAGACATCCCCGCAAGCCCACGGGCAACCACGGTCCCCTCGCTATCGTTGAGCGTAACCGCATCCCCGACAACAAAGCTCCCGGACACGTCAACGACCCCGGCCGGGAGCAGGCTACCACCACGCAAGCATAGGGCCTCTTTCGCGCCAGCGTCAATCGCGATAGAACCCACCGCGCGCCCTGCGTAAGCCAGCCACAACTTGCGTCCTTTCATGGCCGCCTTGCCGCCCGCGAAGAGCGTTCCGACGGGCTTGCCCGCTACAGCATCGACGACGACGTTCTCGCGTCGTCCGTCGCAGACGACCAGCGGAATCCCCGCATCCATGAGCGCTCGCGCGGCCTCAAGCTTGGTGGCCATACCGCCGGAGCCGATGAGCGAGCCAGTTCCGCCAGCAGCTGCAAGCAACTCGTCGGTCAGCTCCTCGACGACTTCGACGAGGCGCGCGGCAGAATCCTGGCGCGGGTCAGTGTCGTAGAGGCCTTCGATATCGGTCAGCAGCACGACCGCGTCGGCGTGAAGCATGATGCCGACGAGCGCCGCCAGGTAATCGTTGTCGCCGAAGCGGATCTCGTCTACGGCAGTCGTGTCGTTCTCGTTGACGATCGGCAGAACGCCCATCTCGAGCAGGCGCTCCAGCGTGTGGCTCGCATTCAGATACTGCTGCCGATGAGAGACGTCTTGCCGGGTGAAGAGCACCTGCCCGACGCTCATGCCACGCTCGGCGGCAAGCTCCGCGTACGTCTCGATGAGGCGCACCTGACCGACGGCTGCCGTCGCCTGCACGGTCGGCATATCCTTCGGGCGGCTCATGAGTGCGAGTGCTTCAAGCCCTGCGGCGATCGCACCTGACGATACGAGCGCGACGAGATAACCTTCTTCGCGAAGCGAGACGATCTGATCGAGAAGCGTCCCGAGGAACTCGCGAGAGACCCGCCCGTCGGCACCGGTCACCGTCGAGCTGCCGACCTTGACGACGATCGTCCGCTTACTCATCCCCCGCCTCTTCTTCCACCACGCCCGCGATCTCCGGCGCAACAAGCGATTCGAACTCGAATGATACCGGCCCGATGGTCACGGTGTCGCCATCGATGGCACCGGCCTCGATGAGCGCGTTCTCCACGCCCGCACGCTTCAGGCGTCGCTGCAGGTGTGCCACGCCTTCTTCATTATTCATGTCGGTCATGATGACCATGCGCTCGACGAAGCCGCTTCGAATGACGTATTCGGACTTACCGGCGCGCTCGACCTCGATGACGCGCTCTTTCGGCGGCTCATAGATGAATGTCTCCTCGAAGACATCAGCCTCGGGCTCAACCGAGAGGCGCAACTCATGCACGATGCCTGCGACAGCTCGCACCATATCCTCGATACCGACACCCGTGACGGCCGAAACGGCGAAGTAGGGCCGCCCGATGTCCTCGCACCACTGCGCGACACGGGTCGACTCCTCATCCGCACCGTCAACGTCCATCTTGTTGCCGATGACGACCTGCGGACGCGAAGCGAGTTCCTCGGCGTGAGCCGCGAGCTCTGCGTCGATGATGCTGATGCCTTCGACCGGGTCTCGCCCTTCATAGCCGCCAGTGAGATCGACGACGTGCAAGATGAGCGCCGTACGCTCGATATGCCGGAGAAACGCATGCCCGAGACCGGCACCCTCGCTGGCACCCTCGATGAGGCCGGGAATGTCAGCCGCGACAAACGAACGGTCGCCCGCCTTTACGACACCCAGGTTCGGGATGAGCGTGGTGAACGGATAGTCGGCGATCTTGGGGCGAGCAGCGCTCATACGAGCGATCAGCGATGACTTACCGACGCTCGGGAAACCCACCAGTGCCGCATCCGCGAGCAACTTCAACTCAAGCGTGATCCAACGCTCTTCGGAGGGCTCGCCAAGCTGCGCAAATGAAGGCGCGCGGCGCGTTGCCGTCACGAAGTGAGTGTTGCCGAGACCTCCGCGGCCTCCGCGGGCGACCACCACGCGCCGACCGTGGCGAGCGAGGTCTGCCATGATCTCGCCGGTCTCCTCGAGCCGCACGACCGTGCCGACGGGCACGCGAAGAACCAGGTCCTCACCGCACGCGCCGTCCAGGTTGGAGCCCTTACCGTGCGTACCGCGCTCGGCCTTGAAGTGTCGCTTGTAGTGGAAGTCCAGGAGCGTCGAGAGCGCCTGATCGGCCTCGATGACGATACTGCCGCCCTTGCCGCCGTCTCCGCCGTTCGGTCCGCCCTTGGGAACGTGGGCCTCCCGGCGCATCGAGGCACTACCGCCGCCACCGTCTCCGGCCTTTACGTGAATCTTCGCTTCATCGACGAACATGGTTGCTCCCTACCGGAGGACCTGCACCGATGATAGTCGATACGCGGTTCGACCCCTATCGTGACAAAAGACCCTCCACCACCGGTGGAGGGCCCTCGTACGTTTAGTGCGTACTCGAACGGCCTGTTAAGCGACGACCGGTCGAATGTGGACCCGACGGTCTTTGCCATGCGAGAACTCGACGACGCCGTCCATCTTGGCGAAGAGCGTGTCGTCACGACCGATGCCTACGTTCACACCGGGCTTGAGACGCGTGCCGCGCTGGCGGACGAGAATCGAGCCGGACGTGACGATCTGACCGGCGAACCGTTTGACGCCAAGTCGCTTGGACTTGGAATCGCGGCCGTTCTTCGTTGAACCGAGGCCTTTCTTATGGGCCATTGCTCACAACCCCTTCGACTCTATTCGGCGGCCTCGTCGGCGTTCGATGCGGGCTTCTTGGCGGCCGGCTTCTTAGCAGCCGGCTTCTTGACTTCACCTTCGACGGCCTTCGCGGCCGCGGGCTTCTTGGCTGCGGGCTTCTTAGCCGCGGGCTTCTTGACGGCCGGCTTCTCAGCAGCGGCGGTCTCAACCTTGGCTGCGGGCTTCTTCGCCGCAGGCTTCTTGACGGCCGGCTTCTCAGCAGCAGGCTTCTTCACCGCAGGCTTCTCGGTGGCGACTGCAGCTTCGACAACGGGAGCCTCGGCCTTGACGGCCTTAGCGGCCTTCTTTGGCGCACCCGTGGCGATATCGGTGATGAGCACCGTCGTCTGCTGCTGGCGGTGACCTCTCATCTTCTTGTAGCCCTTGCGCTTCTTGAACTTGAAGACGATCTGCTTGTCGCCCTTGAAGTGCTCGACGACGGTAGCGGTGACCGTGACCGCAGCGGCGTCATCACCGAAGAGGATCGTGTCACCATCAGCCACGAACAACACGGGCAGCGTAACGGACTCGCCGACCGGTGCATCGATCTTTTCTACAACGGCAACAGCGCCATTTTCTACCTTGAGCTGCTTACCGCCGGTTGCGACGACTGCGTACATCAATAGCTCCTGTCTGCGGAATCAAACGCGAGGAGAAATGCTAACACAGGGCATGGGTAGGGTCAACGAGCGTCCCTACGGGGTCGTCGCTTCTGCGATGTTCCCTCGTCCCTCGATCACGATCTTGACTTCTGTGGGGCCACAATCGGGATCGGCGACGAGTGCGACGCCCTTTCCGGTCTCGGCCCTCAGGATGGCTATTGTATTGTTTCCGGGCGCTGTTACCAAGGCATAGGTTTCCGGTTGCAGCCCCAGCAGGTACGCGGAAGACTTTCCGCTGACGAGAATCTCCTTGATCCGCCGCTCCGCCGCAATGCGTCGCGTTGCGTCCGAGAGCACCCTGCCCTCGCCGTGACACGTCGGGCACGGTGCAGTGAGCACACCATAGAGGCCGTCGGTCACGTTCTTGCGGGTCATTTCCACCAGTCCGAGTCGCGATATCTCCGTGGTGCGCGTCTTGGTACGGTCGCGCTCAAGTGCGTCATTGAGGCGCTTCGAGACGTCTGCACGGTGCGTCGTGCTCTCCATGTCAATGAAGTCGATGACGATGATTCCTCCGATGTCGCGAAGCCTGAGTTGGCGCACGGCCTCCTCGGCAGCCTCAAGGTTCGTCCGGAGAATCGTGTCTTCGAGATTCTTGCGACCGACATACGACCCGGTGTTCACGTCGATGGCCGTCAATGCCTCTGTCTTGTCGATGGTGATGTGCCCGCCCGACGGCAACGCCACATTCCGCAGCGTTGCGGAGTCAATCTGGGGCTGCAACTCTTGCGCATCGAAAATAGAAGTCCGGTCTTTGTGGAGCGTGACCTTGCGAACGAGATCCGGTGATGTCTTCTTAAGGAACGACACCACCTTCTCGAACAGTCGCTTGTCATCGACGACAAGCCGCTTGTACTCGGGGCCGAACGCATCGCGAACCATCCGCAGCGCCAGGTCCATCTCGGTGTACACGACTTCGGGTGCGAGACCCTCATGAGCCTGATGTTTCACGCGCCGCCACAGGCGCTGAAGAAACTCGAGGTCGCTTTCAAGATCCCGCTGGCTGGCTCCGGCTGCGGCGGTTCGTACGATGACGCCAAGCCCCTCCTCGACGATAGGCGCGACGATCGCATGCAGGCGGTCGCGCTCCTCGTCAGCAAGCTTGCGAGAAATACCGACAAACGACGAGAACGGCATCAGTACGAGGAACCGCCCGGGAAAGGTCAGTTCCGTCGTGACCCGGGCGCCTTTGGTGCCCATCGGGTCCTTCAGAACCTGCACCATGAGCTGCTGACCCGGCCTGAGAAGCGCCTGGATATCGCGCTTTGGCACGTCTTTGACGTCCTCGGGCGCGACGACCTCATCGACGTAGAGGAAGGCGTTCTTGTCGAGGCCGATGTCGACGAATGCGGCCTGCATCCCCGGCAGAACATCCCGGACCTTCCCGAGATACACGTTGCCGACGACGCTGCGCTTCGGACGTTCGATATAGAGTTCAACGAGATGACGATTCTCAAGAACCGCCACCCTCGTTTCATGTGCGTCATGCGAGATGAGCATCTCGCGGACTGTGTTTGGCACTGAGCACCCCCGGTGTCACATCGGGCTGCGCCAGGAGTCCTCCTCTTCCACAAGGAGTTCCGTGCGCGTGACGGACGCGATACGACCCTCGAGCTTCTCGCGTGCCAGCGCCGTCGTGACAAGGGTTTCGGGGCGGAGCGAGCCGCGCTCGCCCATTCTCGTCGTCAGTCTGACGACGGTGACCCCTTCGACCGAACTCACTTCCGGCTCCTTCGGGAGCGTCGATGCGAGTTCGAAAACCTTTTGCTTGCCCTTGTGTTCGACAGCAAACACGCCTTCAGCAACGATTGCCGCCAGAGAGCCTGCGAGGCTCTCCGCTAGTGCTTCTCCTCCCTCCACAACCACTTCGTAGCGAGCGATCGTGAGCGCCGCAGTCAGCGAGGCGCTTCGCTCACCAACATATACCACGTTGACGGGTGCGAGATTGGCCGGTGTCGCCGACCGCAGACTCGCCAAAACGTCACTCGCAGGTATATAAGACCGCAACCACAGGTCGTAGTACTCGCCACGGCCGGCCGTTCCCACGGGAAGCGCCGGACCGAACGCGATGCGCATGTGCGGACTGAACCCCTTGGTGACAGCATACGGCAATCGCGCGCGACGTGCCGCGCGACCACACGCGTGAACGGTCTCGAGATGTGAAAGGTGCCTGAGGGGTCCGGACTTCTGAAAACAGACGCGAGCGCGGAAGGTGCTCTCAGCCATTTCGCACCCCCGCGAGCACGTTTGCCACGCCCGAGGCGCCGCAGACACCGCAGCCGGTGCAGCCGTCAAAGGTGCAATCAGGTGTCGGCGTATTGGCCCGGGCGCGGTCCCTCTCGATGCGCAGGTACGCGGTGGTGACACCGGCGGAGATGTGCGCCCACGGGAGCGTCTCATCAAGCTCACGCTCGCGGTTCGCGATCGTCGTGCCGTCGATGCCGGTGATCGCGAATGCTTCTCGCCACTTCCGGGGGTCGAACTCCTCGGTCCACGCATCGAAGCGCGCGCCTCCGCGCCATGCGGCCTCGATCACGTCGGCAACCTCACGGCCACCCCGGGCGAGGACTCCTTCGAGAAATGACACTTCCGGGTCGTGATAGGACAGGTCGACACCCTTGCGGGGCATGGCGTCGCGGAGCACGCTTTGCCGCCGTCGGACTTCCTCAAGCGCTATCTGAGCCTCCCACTGGAAGGGCGTGTGTGCTTTCGGGACGAAGGTCGACACCGAAACGGCGACTTTCAGGCCACCACGCTCGGCCGGGGGCGTCGCTTCTCTCGCAGCGGCCCACACGCGGCTCACAAGCTCGCCGATACCTCTGATGTCCTCACCGGTCTCGGTCGGAAGCCCGATCATGAAGTAGAGCTTCACACGTCGCCAGCCGGCATCGAACGCCTTTGTGACGGTTCCGATGAGATCGTCTTCGGTGACGTTCTTGTTGATGACATCTCGCAGCCGTTGAGTTCCGGCCTCTGGCGCGAACGTGAGACCAGTCTTCTTCCCGCCGCCGAGGAGCCGGGCGATTCCCACGCTGAACGCGTCAACGCGCAGCGACGGCAACGAGACTCCGACACCGGTACCCTCCAGGCGCCGTGTAAGCCGCCTGAGGACCTCTTCAAGGCACGAGTGGTCCGCAGTCGACAACGAGGTCAGTGAGACCTCCTCGTAGCCTGTACAGGTGAGCGCGGCGGACGCGTCACGGACGATCGCATCGGGAGTGCGCTCGCGAACCGGCCGGTACACCATACCTGCCTGACAGAAGCGACACCCGCGGGCGCAACCGCGAAGGACCTCGATCGCTACGCGGTCATGCACGACGTCCATGAACGGGACCACGGGGCACGTCGGCGCCTCGTACGTGCCAAGGTCGCCGAGGATGCGCTTGCGCACCTGGGCAGGCGCGGGTGCGATCGCACGCAGGCGCGCGCCCTCGGGGGCGTACAGCGAGGGCACGTAGACACCGGGAATGGCGGCGAGCGCGGCGAGCACTTCCTCGCGACTCGCGCCGCGCTCCTTGGCCGCGCGGTGCACCGCGACGATGTCGAGGACCGCCTCCTCGCCGTCTCCGATGAGAATCGCGTCGAAGAACGGCGCCATCGGCTCCGGGTTGAATGCACACGGGCCGCCGCCGATGACGAGGGCGTCCTTCTCGGAACGTGCAGAAGACCGGAGCGGGATTCCCGCAAGGTCGAGCGTCTCGAGGATGTTGGTGTAGGTGAGCTCGTACGGCAACGTGATGCCGACAAGGTCGCATTCCGCGACCGGGGTGCATGTCTCGAGCGTGAAGAGCGGAACGACTGCCCCACGAAGCGCGTCGGACATGTCCTTCCAGGGAAGGAAGACCCGCTCGGCGGCGACATCAGGCAGCGTCAGGAGACGACCGTAGAGGATCTGAATCGCCTGGTTGGCCATCCCGATCTCGTACAGGTCGGGATAGACGAGTGCGACACGGTAGGCGGCATCTCGCCGGATGCTCGCTCCCCATTCGTGATCGACATATCGCGCGGGCCGCTCCACACCGTCGAGGAGCGGCTCGATACGCTTCCAGAGATCAGTCACCGGCCGGGCCGCCGATGTCGTCTCCGGGGGCCAGTCCGGGAAGCGTGAGAGGCTCAAGCACGTCCGGTGCGAGAACCACGGGAAGCGACTTCCGCCGCCGCGGTAGACGTCCAACCGCGTCACCGGCGGTGGCCTTGAGCTTCCGGGCGACCTCGGTCAGGTCGGCGCCCTGCTCGAAATAGGCGATTGCCGCCATACCCATCGCGACGGTACCGCCGTAGCCGATTCCACCCTTGACCGCCCAACCGAGGACCGGGATGAAACCAAGCGCCTGGCGCGCCACCGTCCTCATGACGAACGCTCCACCGACGATGGCCACCAGCTCTTTGATGCGCTCCGGGCCAAGCTTCTGGCCGAACGCGGCAGCGATCTGCATGAGCATCTTCACCTGGTTGGCGGTCATGATCGGCATGTCCGCGCCGGGAAGTATCGCTACCGCCCCGACGAGACCGTTCTGCCACGCTGTAGCGCGAACCGCTTCCTCGGCGACCGCACGTCGGACAAAGGCGAAGTTGTTCGCAAGAGCGAGACGCTTGGAAGCGAGCTCATCGGCCAGCCAACCGGCGAGCTTTACGTCGACGACCTCTGCGACGGTATCGCCAACGATCAGGTCCGCAGTCGGCTGCGGAAGTCCATCGGCCAGCGCTATGCGGTTCGTATCGTTGCCGAGCGAGACGACAACGACAGGAATCCGAGCCTGCCGAAACGGCACGAGCGAGGACTTGAGCAAGGCGCCGCCGGAACCGGCGACAGCGATGACCACATCAATCCCCGACGTGCTGTTCGGTGCCTGCTCCTCCCCTGCCACAACAACCTGGAGCGAGGCTCCGACTGTATTGGGCCGCAGCCGTTCACGGAGCGCGTCGATGAGATAGTCGGCTGCATCAGGTTCGATGACGACCGAAAGACGCACCAGCTGATCGCGATCCTTCAGAAACCTAGACCCCGAACTCACCAGGTCTCGAACATCAAATGGAAGCGCCATGATTAATTCCCTCCCTTGTCGGGATGATCAGGTGCCGTACCTTCGGGACCACACAGACAGAATCAGTCCCACGCCACCGAGATTCGTCACCATCGCCGAACTACCGAAACTCAAGAACGGCAACGGAATACCTGTAATAGGCATCATACCCAGCGACATGCCGATGTTCTCGAGTATCTGGAACGTCCACATGCCGATGACACCGGCGACTATGAGCGCGCCGTAGAGGTCTCGCGAAGATGCAGCGATTGCGAGCGCCGTGACCAACAACGCGAGATAGAGGCCGAGGAGCAGGAGCGCCCCCACAAAACCCAGCTCCTCGCCAAGCACTGCGAATATGAAGTCAGTATGACGTTCCGGCAAGAAGTGCAGGTTGCCTTGCGTTCCAGACCCGAGTCCCTGACCGGAGACGCCGCCTGATCCGATGGCGATCTTAGCCTGCGCAAGGTTATAGCCGGCCCCCTGTGGGTCTCGCGTCGGATCGACAAAGACAAGGAGACGATCCTCCTGATACTGCTGAAGAAGGTGGAACCCGAGGACGACACCGATTCCGAGTGCCCCCACCAGGGCGAGAACGGCGAAATAGCGGCCCTTCATACCACCGACCAATAGCATCGTCATCGTGATCGCAATGAAGACGAGTCCGGTTCCAAGGTCGGGCTGCAACAAGATAAGAACCATCGCCATAGCCAGATACCCCATGATGCGGGCGACGTCCTTCGGGCGATCCATCTTGCCCTCAAAATCGGCAATCAACGCAGCCATTACGACAATAAGCAGAAGCTTTGCAGGTTCGGACGGCTGAAAGAGCCGGACATCGCCAATCTGGAGCCACAACGTTGCGCCCTTGGCCGCTCCCCCGAGACCGGGAATCCTGGGGCTTATGAGCAGGAAGCTGAGTGCGACCATAAGCGGACCCGACCAGTGCTTGAGAACCTTGTAGTCGACGACCCACGCCACGATCATGGGAACAAGGCCGATTGCGACACCGAGAAGATGACGTCTGAACATCCCGGGGCCGCCGGTCATGCCCGAGGTCGCCGACGCGACAACAACGGATCCGTATATGACCAACCCGATGGTCCACAGCAGCAGCGGCACGTTCACCGCGTCGCGAACCGACTTCCATCGTGTCTTCTCGACCTTCCTCATCGCGACGGGTCCGTTGTGCGAACATTCACGGCAGGAAGGCCGAGTAGCTTGGCAAGAATGTTGCGACCCGCCGGTGCCGCGACTGCGCCGCCACCGCCACCCTGCTCGATAACGACGGCGACCGCATATTTCGGCGCTCCGGCCGGGGCGAACCCGCAGAACCAGGCCATATCGTCCTTGCCCTTCACCTGTGCGGTACCCGTCTTGCCGGCAACGCTCGCATCAAAACCGCTGAACGCACCCCTACCGGTGCCCTGCGTCGTAACCCGCACGAGAGCATTCGTCATGATCGCCAGGTTCTGGCTCGAAATACCCGTTGTTGCAAGGACCTCCGATTTGAACGACTTGGCGACCTTACCGTCGGATGCCAGCACGTCCTTGAGCACGTGTGGCTGCATAACCACTCCACCGTTGGCGATACCCGCGTACACGGCAGTCATCTGTAGCGGCGTGACCAGCATGTCGCCCTGGCCGATCGCCATGTTGACCGTGTCGCCCGGGAGCCACATCTGATACTCAGGATAGTTCGCGTTGTATGACTTCTTCCAGGCGGCGTCCGGCACCCTACCGTTCACTTCACCCGGAAGATCGATCTTCGTGTCCGAGCCAAGCCCGAACGCGCGAGACATCACCTGGATCTCTTCATTCTTGCGCTTGTAGAACTCGTACCCGATCTTATAGAAGACAGTATCGCAAGACTCCTCGACACCGCCTTCGAACGAAATCGTCCCATGACCGGCGTGATTCCAGCACCACTTCGACCACTGCGCTCCCATTTCGATCCATTTACCGGTGCAGTTGTAGGTCTTGCCGCTGTACGTCACTTTGTACTGCAGCCCGGCGAGTCCGGTGATGACCTTGAATGTCGAGGCTGGCGGGTAGGCCGCCATGACGGCCCTGTTGTTCAACGGGTACTCGCTTGCCTTCTCGTTCAGCTTTGACCATTCGCCCTGGCTGATGCCGCCGAGGAAAACGGTCGGCGAATACGTCGGGACACTGGCCATGGCGATGACCTCACCGGTCTTGACGTCGAGAACGACTGCCGAACCCGCCTTCGCATTCGGGTAGTTCTGTCGGTGCGCCTCATCAAGCGCGCCGACAAGAGCCTTTTCGGCGGCCTTCTGAACCTCGATATCGATCGTCAGGCGAATGTCTCTGCCAGCCACGGCAGGCTGCTCGTCGATAACGCGCTGGGGCTTACCTTGCGCGTTCACCTCGATCAGACGCTTGCCCTTGTCACCCTGCAAGACGTTCTCGAACTGGGCTTCTGCTCCGCTCTTGCCGACGATATCGCCAAGTTCGTAACCGGCAGCGCTTTCCGAGGCCGTGAACTGGCTCTCGGATATCTCGCCCGTGTAACCGATGACGTGTGCAGCAAGACTTCCGTTGGGATACTCGCGTACGGCAACCTCGTCGATGCGAACACCGGGAAACTCCTGCTGACGCTCGGAGAGGATGGATACCGTCTCGAGCGGCACGTCGATGGCGACAAGTCTTGGCCGGAGCGCCTCGACACGGGAGTCTGAAACCTTTGCAAAGACCTCCTGGGGCGTCATCCCCAGCTGGGTCGCGAGTCCACCGAACGTCCCCTCCAGCTCGGAGCGCGTCGGGTCATCTGTCTTGTCGCTGCTCTGGGCGCGAACGATCAGGCTGCGCACGATGTCGTTGGCGGGATCGACCGAGACGGCGAGGGTCGCTCTGTTCGTCACCAGCGGCTTGCCGTTGCGGTCAAGGATACGGCCGCGCGGTGCCTCCAGCGATATCTCACGGATGCGATTGTTCTTCGCCTGCAGCGCGTACGACTCTCCCGAAAGCACCTGCATCGACCACAGCCGTAGCAGCAGCGACCCCAGTACGAGAAGCACAATGGCTCCAAGCACCGCGAATCGCGACTTCAGTTGCTGCTGGAAAGTGGTCATAGGTACGTGCTCCCGGGGGACGCTTGATCGCTAGCTCCAGGCGCGAAGTCAGGCGAGGCGACGGAACGATCTTACGGACCGATCGGTTCGCAAGAAGCGAGCCAACCATGGATAGAGCAGCAGGGCGAGAACGCTGTTGTACACACCACCCGGCAGGACCACCTGCCAGAGCGTGCTCCAGAAGTTGATCTCGAGGCCGAGAACAAGCATGACGACCAGGTACGAGAACTCGGCGACAAGACCCGCGATGAGTGCCACCGTGACCGGTAAGAGCCAACCCTCTGCGAACACATTCGCCTCAAGCATCCCGGTCATGTAGCCGACCACGCTCAAGACGAGTGCCCACGCGCCGATGGGCCCACTGCCGAGAAGATCAAGCATGAGCCCGCAGGCAAACCCGGCGACCGCGCCGGGAGCAGCACCGTCGAAGAAGGCCAGCGTGATGACCACGAGCAACGGGAAACTGGGCACCACCCCGAGGAGCGCGATATGTGGCGCCACGGCGACCTGCAAAAGGACGGCGATCGCGATTGCGCCCACGGTAGTCCAAGCGCGGTTCACTCGATCACCCCCGTTCCCTCGGTGACGACCGTTCCCAGAAGGACAACCACTTCCTCGAGTTCCCCGATAGGAACGCGCGAGTTGAGCGATATCCTCGGGTAGAGGTCAGCGCGTCGTGCGTCAACCGCGATGATGTCACCGACGACGAGACCCTTCGGGTAGATGCCGCCGAGACCCGAAGTGATTACCACATCGCCGACCTTCGGCAGATTCGCCTTATCGACGAAGTCCATCCGAAGCGTCCTGTCGATCGATCCGCGAACGACACCGACCGCGCGCGTCTGTTGGATCATCGCGGCCACGCCACTCTCCTGGTCGGTGATGAGCCTCACCCGTGCGGAGTTCTCGGACACCTGTTCGATCTGACCGACGAGGCCCTGCGGGGCAAGGACCGACATGCCAGTGACGATGCCGTCAGCGGTGCCACGGTCGATCAGGATGACGCCCTCCCACGAGCTCGTGGGGCGACCGATAACGCGCGCGCCGACCTTGGTAAGCTTGCGCTCCTCGGCAAACTGAACGAGAACACGCAGACGTTCATTCTCCTGACGCGCCTCTTCAAGATCGGCAAGGCGCGCACGAAGCTCCTCGTTTTGCTTGCGGAGCGTCGCAATATCGCTTCGAGACACGCCGAGACCGGAGATCCAATCTCCGACACTCTCGAACGGACGCGCGATGACCTGACCCGCCTGGGAAAGCGGTGTGGTAACGGCGAGCGTCACCTTGCGGGCACCATGCAGAAGCCCGGACTCGCTTTCGCGAAAGTACGCGGTTATGAGGACGAGCGACACAACGACAAGCACGACGAGTACCGTCGGGTTGTTGCGCCTGGGTTCGGGATTCGCGATACGCATCTGCTGCCGGGCCTACCGGGTCACGGTGAGGACCTTCTTGAGCACGTCGATCTCCTCAAGGGCCATCGCCGATCCGAGGACGACGTTGATGAGCGCATTCTCCGAAACGTGAACCGGCATGCCGGTCTCCGCGCGTATGCGGTCGTCGAGCGCCTTGAGAAGCGCACCGCCGCCGGTGAGAACGATGCCATACTCCATGATGTCGCTCGCCAGCTCTGGCGGAGTCTTCTCCAGCGTGCCCTTGATCGCCGAGACGATCGCGGCGGTCGGCTCTTCGACGGCAACGCGAATCTCCTCGGAAGACAACTGGATGGTACGCGGCAAGCCGGTCAGCAGGTCGCGACCTCGTACCTCGACATCAAGCTCTTCGGCAAGCGGGTACGCCGAGCCGATCTCGAACTTGATCTCCTCGGACGTGCGCTCGCCGATAAGGACGTTATATTCCTTCTTGATGTGCGCGATGATGGCCTCGTCAAACTCGTCACCGCCGATACGGATCGACTGAGAAACGACGATGCCACCAAGGGAGATGATAGCGACCTCCGTGGTACCACCGCCGATATCGACGACCATGTTTCCGGTCGGCTCCTGGATCGGAAGCTCCGCACCGATCGCTGCAGCCATGGGTTCCTCGATGAGGTAGGCCTGACGGGCTCCTGCCTGCATCGTCGCCTCGAAGACTGCACGCTTCTCGACCTCGGTCACGCCCGAGGGCACGCACACGACAACGCGCGGCTTCGGCTGCCACGGAAAGCGCTTCACGCGCGTCTTGTTGATGAAGTACCGGAGCATCGCCTCGGTAACCTCGAAGTCAGCGATAACGCCGTCTTTGAGGGGCCGAATCGCCACAATGCTGCCCGGAGTACGACCGAGCATGCGCTTGGCCTCGATGCCGACGGCCAGCACGCGCTTTGTGTCGCGCTCAATCGCGACAACCGACGGCTCGATGAGAACGATTCCGCGTCCACGAACCGAGACGAGGGTGTTAGCGGTACCAAGGTCGACAGCCATGTCGCTTGACCATGAGCCGAAGAACATATCGATAAGCGACAAAGCGCTCTCCTTTCACAGCTTTCGTCAGCGCACACCGCGGTGATGGAACCTATTCACATCGCGGACACGCACAAAACACGCAGCGAGAGATGCCGCGCCCGCAGGCGCACATCGGTGCAGAGTGTAGCACAATCGACCGCGCCCGCACGCTCATTTGCGATTGTCAACATGGCAACACCGCAGGTCGGCGGCGGTGTTCAGACCCGGGCAGGTCGCAGGTTCACATCAGTCCCAGCTCACGCAGACTGGCATGTGTCATGCCCTCACCGATCACAACATGATCGAGCACTTCGATCCCGAGGACGTCGCCGGCTTTCACGAGGCGCCGGGTCAGCTGGATGTCGGCACCAGACGGAGTGGGATCGCCACTGGGATGATTGTGAACAACCACGACAGACGCAGCCGAAAGTCGGACCGCATGTTTGAAGAGCTCACGCGGATGCACGATTGAAGCATTGAGACTTCCGATCGAGACCTCGATCGTCTTGATGAGTTGATTCTTGGTGTTGAGTGCGAGCGCCCAGAAGTGCTCCCGATCAGAACCGCGAAGTTGCGGTCCGCAGAGTCGAGCGACATCTTCCGGGGTCGACACAACAGGCCTGCACGTTCCGGAATTTGTGGCGGCGCGGCGAGAGAGTTCAAGGCACGCGAGTAAGGATGCTGCCTTCGCCGGCCCGATACCTTCATGCATACACAGGTCTTCGGCGCGTACACGCCAGAGCCCCTCGGGCATCGGATGCTCCCGCAAGACGAGCCGACCAAGTGCGTCGTTCCCCTCCCCCAGGACAAGCCCCACAAGCGCTTCATCTGAGACGGTCTCCGAACGACCATCGAGCACGAGGTCGCGGGCAACAACGGCCCGACCGACCAGGCGTGGCGCCATGAGCGCCACCCCCCTTCATCATCTACCGGACAGGCGAGACACCTCGAGCCGGGAGATGATGTACCGGGCTGCGTAGCCCGTCACGATGCCGAAGAGAAGGCTTGTAAGCAGGGAGACCGGGGCGAGGAGCAGGATACCGGGGGCGCCGGTCAAAGCAACGGCAACCGTGTACTGGGCGGCAACATGCGCCACCGCGCCGCAGACGGAAATGCCGACATACGAGAAACCCGCGCGGCTGCGCAGTGCGACGCACATAGCGACCCACGCCGCGAGTGCCCCGGCGAACGCCAAGACCGAAGCGGGGCCAAAGAGCGAACCTGTGGCAAGCCCGACGATACCAACCCGAAGCAGCCCGATCGCAAGTGCCGGCGTCTCCCCCAACAAGCCGAGGGCTACGACGATAGCGATGTTTGCAAGTCCCAGTCGCGCGCCGGCGATCGGCGCGGCAATCGAGGACTCAACCAGTCCGAGCACACATGCGAGCGAGAGCAGAAGCCCGGTCGTCACAAGCCGACTTGTCCGCCCGGTCCTAACAGCCGCAGCGACCCGCGGCATCAGAGCCTCAGCGCGCAACAGCATCGAGTCCGCCACTCCGCACACCCCCAACTCGAACCGTCACTGCGTTGGGAACGCACACGATGGCCGCTCCGGCATGAGACACCTGGCCCACCTGGACACACAACTCGTCCGGGCATACCGCGTCTCTCACGGATACCGAACCGTCAACGACCTCAACAACCACGCTGCCGCGAAGACCGGCAACCTCAAGAACACGGTCGCTGCCCAGCGGAACCACCGTCTCGCCAGACGGCCCCTCGATGTAGGCGGACGAGGCACTCGCATAGCCAGACGCCACCATCGTCGCAGGCCCGATAAGGAGCGCGAGCACGGCGATCACGATGATGAGGATGCGGTCAGCGTGTGTCACGGCTTACTCGCTCACACTCGCAGTCGCGACGACTGACACGAAGCCCGGAGCATCCTTGCCAAGACCATCCGCGGACGCTGACGAAACGGTCGTGGAGACCAGCACGTCAATGCAGTTCTGTGGGCACACCGATACACACGTCCCACAGCCGGTGCACTTCTCGTAATCAACGACAGCGAGAAGATCCGTAACGTGAATGGCGTCGGCCGGGCACTCCTTCTCGCACTTCTTGCAGGCGATGCAGCACATCGAGCAGCCTGCCTTGCGGGCCTTGGGCTTGTCATGTGCGCAGCAGCGGACGACCACCGGAGCCGCATCGGGCAGGAGCTCGAGAAGTGAGATCTGGCCGCGTGGGCATTCGCGCACGCAGATACCGCAACCGGTGCACTTGACGACGTCGATCACCGGCAGACCGCGAGCGTCCATCTCGATAGCGCCAAAGGGGCAGGCGCGCAGACAATCACCAAAACCGATGCATCCCGTGGTGCAGACGAGCGGTCCACCTGCCATGCGCGACACACCATTGCACGACTGGATCCCGCCGTACTCATATGCACGAACCGCGTTGCTACCGCCCCCACAGTGGCGGACGGAGATGACGGCAACGACCTCGCATGAATTGGACCCTATGAGGCCGGCGACAACTTCGGCAACGCTTTGCCCACCGGCAACGCACGCGGTCGCGGGCAGTGTACCAGCCACGATCGCCTCGGCAACGGCGAAGCACGACGGATTGCCGCACGCGCCGCAGTTTGCCCCGGGCAGTGCTGACGCAACCGACTCCACGAGCGGGTCGACCTCGACATGGAACTTGCGCGCTGCGACAGCGAGCATCGCAGCCGCTATGACCCCGAGGGATGCCAGGGCACCCACTGCTTTAAGTATCGAAACCAGCATCGACATCCCCCTACAGCCCGAACCAGCCGGCGAGTCCAACATATGCGAGCGACAGAAGTCCCGCCGTGATGAACGACATCGGGGTTCCCTTGAGCGCGCGCGGCACGGGTGCGATATCGAGACGCTCCCGAAGCGCTGTGAACGCTATGAGCGCGAAGCCGTAGCCAACGGACACCCCGAGGGTGTACACGAGCGCTTCGCCGATCGTGTAGTTGTATGCCATCGCCATCTTGAAGAAGCCCGGCTTCGCGACTTCTGTCGCAGCGGCCAGAACGGCGCAGTTGGTCGTGATGAGCGGAAGGTAAATGCCCATCGACCGGTAGAGCACCGGGCTGTACTTGCGCAAGTACATCTCAACGAACTGAACGAGTGCAGCGATGATGAGGATGAACGCCGGAATGTAGAGGAATTCCCCGACACCGAGCGGCACGAGCAGGAACATCCAGACCAGCCAGGTCGTCGTGCTCGCCATCATCATGACGAAGACAACGGCCGCGCTCATTCCGATGGCAGTGTGCATGCTATTCGAGATACCAAAGAACGAGCACAGCGCGATAAACCTGGTCAGAAGGATATTGTTGATCAGCGCGGCGCCGATAAAGAGCAGCATGTAGTGACTCAGCATCGACATGTCAGGCCGCCTTTCGGGCAGCGGAGCGTTCGCTCAGCCAACGCATGAAGGCAACGATGAAACCGAACAGGATGAAGGCTCCGGGAAACATCATCAGTATCGTTGGCGGTGCGTAACCCGCAGGCATCTTGAGGATTGCCGTGCCGAAGAACTCGATCTTCCCCGAGCCGAAGAACTCGCGAAGAAACGCCAGGCCGACGAGCACGATGGAGAACCCGGTGCCCATGCCGAAACCGTCAGCGATCGAAAGCCACACGGTGTTGTGATACGCAAAGGCCTCGGCGCGACCGAGAATGATGCAGTTGACCACGATGAGCGGAATCCAGATTCCAAGCACCGCGTAGATCGGCGGGAAGAACGCCTTCATGAACAGGTCGACGATGGTCACAAACCCGGCGATGATGACGATGAAGATCGGGATGCGGACCTCATCGGGAATCACCTTGCGAAACATCGCGATGAGGGTATTGCTCATCACGAGCACGAAGATGACCGCGATGCCCATGAAGAGCGACCCCTGCACCTGCGTTGACACGGCGAGCGTAGCGCACAGACCGATCATGAGGATGGTAAGCGGGTTCTCGATGGAGAGCCCGTTCTTGAATACTCGCAGCCATTCCTTCATCAGCGCACCTCCCCCGCGTCTTTGAGAACCTTCTCGAAGATAATTGCTGTCGCTGACACGCTATTCCTCACGCCACGCGATGACTTCGTCGCGCCTGAGATCATATCCAGACCCTTGACGTCCTTCTCGGTAAAGCCCGCCGGAAGCGTGGCGAACTGCTCCAGGAACGCGGGCTCTGTCTTGATCCGAGTGCCAAGGCCAGGCGTCTCGTTCATTGAGAGGATCGTAACGCGCGTGACTTTCCCATCTCTATCCAATCCCAAAACCAGGTTGATATAGCCGCCATAACCGCGCGAACCAACCTTTAATCCCCAGCCTATCTGCGCACCCGCGCTATCGATGGCGCGATAGACAGCATCGACCTTGGTGTCACCCGCGAGTGCCTGCACCTTCTCCAACAACGCCGGCTCAACCGACTTGAACGAGGCAGCATCGGGGAACACGCCCTTCAGAGCCGCTTCTTCGGCGGCCTTGTCCTGCGCCGTGATTATGGGAGCGGTGATGGAGTACGTTGCCGCCAGTCCTGCGGCTGCAACGACGCAAACGATCAGAACCGAAAGGATGAGATTGAGCGGACTACTCTTCATCGCGCTTCACCCACCCGAAGGTCCGCGGCGTGAACATCTTGTCGATCAATGGCGCCAATCCGTTCATGAACAGGATTGCGAAGGTCGTCGACTCGGGAGACGGACCGAAGAATCGTCCGACCACATTGAACAGCCCACAACCGATACCGAAGACGAGACGTCCGTTCCTGGTCATTGGCGACGAGACGTAATCGGTCGCCATGAAGAACGCTCCGAGGAGCACGCCACCGGCGAGCACCTGGAAGATGGGGTCAGACCCGAAGGCCCAGGACAGTGCGGCGACGGTACCGATATAGCCCGCCGGGATCCGCCAGTCAATGATGCCCTTTGCGAGAAGTACCAGCCCGCCGAGTATCAGAAGTGCAGCTGAAACCTCTCCGAGCGACCCCTCAAGGTTGCGCCACAGAAGCGGCTGATACTGCTCGGCAAGACTGAAACCGTAACCACCTGAGGCAGCGCGATCGGCAGCCGCGACGGCAAGCCGGGTCGCTCCGCTGATCGCGTCGAGCCCACCCTTCGCCGGAATGTCCAGCGTTGCGAACCAACCCTTGTTCGGGAGCTTCGACAAGACGCCTGACCAGGACAGAAGGACGAACGCGCGGCCGACAAGGGCCGGGTTGAACAGATTCCATCCAAGCCCGCCGAAGATCATCTTGCCAAGACCGATGGCGATGAGGCCCGCGAAAACTGCCATCCACCAGGGAAGCATCGGCGGCATACACATCGCGAGCAGCGTGCCGGTCACAAGCGCGCTACCGTCCATGAGCGTCTGCTTCTTCTTCGCAATCGCATTCCATGCAAACTCAGTGAGAAGCGACGAGCCGATACAGAGCGCAAAGAGCTGCACGGCGGGCCAGCCCATCGAGATCATCGCCCAGACCGCAGCCGGCGCAAGAGATCCGACAACCCAGAGCATGATATTCGAACAGGTGACCCCTGCAGCGATATGCGGGGATGATGTCACGGCGAGGCGTGTGCTGCCGGTGGATGTGTCGCTCACAGCTTCGCCCCCTTTGCTATCACGGCCGCTTTCGCGAGGCGTATCAGCTGCAGTAGCGGACGCTTTGTCGGACAGACGTACGAGCACACACCGCACTCGATGCAATCGACCGGATGAAGCGGCTCGGCCGCAGTCCAGTCACGTCGGTTGGCCTGTGTGCCGATCTGGAACGGTTGCAGAAACATCGGGCAGCCCTCGGTACAGCGTCCACACCGGATACACGGCTGGTCATCATCGACAAGCGGTGCGGCTTCATCGGGACTGAGGACGACGATACCGGAACTCCCCTTTGCGATCGGCACATCGAGATCACCGAGCGCGGGTCCGGTCATGGGGCCGCCCGCGATCACGCGACCCGGCTCGCCGACGATGCCGCCGGCCATCTCGAGCAGATCGCTCACGAGCGTACCGAGGAGCACCCGGTAGTTGCCGGGACGCGCGACGCGCCCGGTCACCGTGACGATGCGCTCCATGAGCGGCTTGTGCAGCTCGACGGCGTCTGCGATCGCAACCGCGGTGGCGACGTTGTGGACGAGCGCACCGGCAGCTGCGGGAAGCTTGCCATGCGGAACCTCACGGCGCAGGAGCGCCCAGATGAGCTGCTTCTCGGCGCCTTGCGGGTAGCGCGTCACGAGTGAAAGAATCTCGACGCCATCGCCAGCCGCCTTCTGCATGGCCGCGATCGCGTCAGGCTTGTTCGCCTCGATCCCGATCACAACCCGCTTCGCGCCGACGGTCTCAGCGATGATGCGTGCGCCTGCAACGACTCTCTCGGACTCCTCGAGCATGAGACGGTGGTCGCAGGTAAGGAACGGCTCGCATTCACAGCCGTTGAGAATCACGGTCGAGACATCGAGGCCCTTGGGAGGCGTCAACTTGACCGCCGAAGGGAATGTCGCACCGCCCATGCCGACGATTCCTGCCGCACGCACGAGCGTACGGACATCATCACCCTCGACCGGCACGAACGAGTCCAGGTCCTGCTCAGCGTCGGGAACGATCGTCACACTCGTGACGCGCGTACCACCGGCGGTCAGCCAGGGGCCGACGGCCGTCACCTCGCCGCTAACCGGACTGTGGACAGGAGCGCTCACCATCGCATCAACCGTGCCGACGACCTGGCCACGCACGACACGGTCACCGACCGCCACGACTGGTTGACACGGTGCTCCCAGATGCTGGCTCATCGGGATGACGAGCCTACCGGGAACTGGCGCCCACTGCGTCGCCGAAGACGACGTTGCTTCCTTGCGCTCGGGTGGATGGACACCACCCTTGAAGGCAGCCTTGCTCAAGCGCTCACCCCTCCGTCGACCTGAATGGCATATGAGGAATCAGGATTCGCCACGTACCGGCATCCTCCTGCGAATCCCAACATACATGAACGTGGACGGTAGTGCTGAAGCGGTAAACGGTCTAATGGACCGCGCATGACAGGCACGGGTCGTACGCGCGCACGAGTTTCTCCATTGCGAGAACGAACTCCTCACGCGGAAGACCGGCAATCGTTGGCGCGAACGCACGCATGTCAGCTTCGAGGTTGCCGAGGTTCTGCGCGGTCGGCGTGATGATGTCCCCACGAACGACCATTCCCGCGTCATCGATTCCGTACGCGTGATAGAGCGTTCCTCGGGGCGCCTCGGTAGCCGCCGCACCGAAACCGGCGCGTACAGCGAACGGAGCGGGCGCGGAGGAGCCCCCCGCCTCGAGCAACTCATCGATATAGGCGACGCAGCGCTCGGTGGCGTCCACCAGCTCGATGGCCTGACAGACATTGTTGTGGAACGTGTTCAGGGACGGCACGGCGAGCCCGAGGGCGCTGAGCACCTCTGCTGCACGCGGCATGAGCTGCGCCGAGGAGAGATTGATCCTCGGCAGCGAGCCGACCATGAAGGTGCGACCGTCGACGGTGCTGTGCTTGGCGTTGCTGTGCCCGACGACGGCCTCGGTGATGTAGTCGCGATACTCACTCGCGGGGCGGCTCCAGCCAGCCTGAAGGGCCGCTGCGTCCCCGTCATAGATCGCGTAGTCATCGGCTGCCGCAAGCGCAACCATCTCGCCGGACGTCGCAAAATCGGGAACCTCGAAGGAGGAGAAGAGATCAGCTGTGGCCACGGTATCGGCCACAAGCGATTCGAGGCGCATACGCATCGCAACAAGATCCGACGCTGACGGCTCGGCCGTGAACCCGCCGACGACCGCGGTCACCGGGTGCACGGGTCGGCCACCAACGAGCGTCGTGAGCTCGTTGCCGGTCTTCTTGACGCGCAAGGCGCGCTCGACGATATCGGGATGCGATTGAGCAAGCGGGAACACGCTTGGCAGGCCGACGAAGTCCGGCGCGGCAAAGACATAGAGATGCGTCGCGTGATTCTGCAGATACGAACCGTAGACGAGCAACTTCCGCAGCAAGACGGTTCGCTCGGAAACCTCGACGTCCAGCGCAGCCTCGATCGCCTTGAGCGACGTCAGCGCATGGTTCGGTGAGCAGATTCCGCAGATGCGGCTTGTGATGAGCGACACCTCGTCGAAGCGCCGTCCGACGACAAGAGACTCGAAGAATCGCGCAGCTTCAACGACGTCGATCCGCACATCGCTTACAACGCCCGACTCCATCTCGACTGTGATGGTGCCATGCCCTTCGATGCGGGCCACATGTTCGACGGTGACGGTGCTCATAAAACGACCTCCCGGGCAGCGTTGTACAGATCGAACAGGCGGTCGAGCTCGGCAGGATCCAGGCCCTTATCGGCGTAAACCCTGCGCGCAGCAGGCAGATTCGCCTCCGGGGACAGCCCCCGGCAACCCGTGCACGGCCTAGAAAGTGATACGCACTTCGCGCCACACCCGGTCCGTGTCACAAGGCCAAGACATGCCTTGCCTTGATCGAGGAAGCAGATGTTCTCCTCGGTCTTACAGATGGCGCACATCGGGTCGACGGGAATAGCATCCTTGAGCCCCATCAAGGCGCGAGAGAGCACCTTGACGAACTCAGCAGGATCGATCGGGCAACCGGGGACCTGGTAGTCAACGGCGATGACCGAGGTTACCGGCACCGGCACCTGTCTTCCACGCGCGACCGCGATGCCGTCACCGTAGACGACTCCGTAGCGGGCATCGTAATCGAGCGTGCCCGCAAGCGCAGGAATCCCGCCCGTGACAGCACAGGTCCCGAGCGCAATCACGACGGCCGCCGTTTCGCGAACCTTCCGAAGCGTCTCGATGTGCTCGCCGGTGGTCGCCGCACCCTCGATGACCGCAACGTCGTACTCATCGGGCAGATGCCCGCTTGAGGTGAGCTGCCAGTACACGACATCC
>WSXY01000010.1:69010-72309 GCA_009773565.1 Actinomycetota bacterium
CCAGGACGTCGAGAAGGTGATCTTCCATGTTGGTCATCTGCACCTGGCAGCCGAAGTCGCTCGCCAGGCCGATGATCGCTACGCGAGGCGCCATCTAGATCGCCCCCTGCAGGTTCATGGCTTCCCAATAGTTGAATACCGGTCCGTCGACGCATGTGTACTGATGGCCGACACCGCAATGCCCGCACTTGCCGACGCCGCACTTCATACGGCGCTCGAACGAGACATAGATCCTATCCACATCCATGTCCTTCTTGCGCATCTCTTCGATGACGTACTTGTACATCACCGGAGGGCCACAGATGGCGCCATAGGTGTTAGCCGGATCGACGTCGATCTTGTCGAAGAGCCGTGTCACGAGACCCGTCTCGCCGGTCCATGTTTCATCCGGCTGGTCGACGGTGAGGATGAGGTCGAAGTCGTCCCGGTGCTGCCACATATCGAACTGATAGCGGAAAAGGACCTCCGCCGGGCTTTTTGCACCGTACAAGATGGTGACCTTGCCGAATTCGTGGCGGTCATCGTGGATGTGATTGATGAGCGACTTGAGCGGAGCGATACCGAGCCCGCCGGCCACGAGAAGCACGTCGTGACCCTTCATCTCGGTGAACGGAAACCCGCGACCGTAGGGACCCCGAAGGCCGACGACATCACCGCACTTCTTGCGATGCATCGCTCCCGTCACATCTCCGGCTTCGCGGATGCACAGCTCGATGAAACCCTGTTTGCTTGGGGCGGAGGAGATTGAGACCGGCGCCTCACCGACGCCGAAGATGCTGAGCTCAACGAACTGCCCTGACTCGAACTGAAACGCCTCACGGACGTCTTCATCGATGAGGCGAAGCTCAAAGAGCTTCTCCTTGTCGGTCAGATCCGTGATCGACGTGATGCGCGCTGGCCACGGGCGATACGGATTCGCCTCGATATCACGCTGTGCGCTCTCCTGGATGGCCGTCATCGTACCTCCCCCGTCTGCAGTGCTGCGATCACATTCTCCGGAGTGATTCCGGCAGGGCAGGCCCGGGCGCACCGACCGCAACCGACGCAGAGTACGCGTTCGAACTTGCTGAGATAACCCCACTGCTTGTGGTAGTAGCGGTATTTGACCCGACTCGCGCGAGACTCTCGGAAGTTCTGACCGTGGGCAACCGCCGCGAACTCCTTGAACTGGCATGAGTCCCACGTGCGAACTCGCACCCCAGACTTCTGGTCGGGCTCAAGGCGATCCTCGACGTCGAAGCAGTAGCACGTCGGACACACCATCGAACAGGCACCACATGACAGGCAACGATCGCCGAACTCGTCCCAGATGGGACTGTCGAACTTCGCATCCAGCAGCACGGGAAGCTGGGTGGTGTCCGCGACGCGCTTGAAGGAATTCTTGAAGCCGTGGACGACGCTCTGAAAATCCGTGGTGTCCTGATCGGTGACCTGGCGATTCTCGACGAATCTGTCGAGGATCTCTGCGCCTTTGACGGTACGGCACGATGCGAAGTACCTGTCCCCCAGATCGGTCAGGAATACATCAAAGCCCCAGTGCACCTCATTGGTATCCCACACATTGCAGAAACACGTCTCAGACGGCGTACATGAAATACCGATGAGGAGCGTCTGCTCACGCCTGCGAAGATAGTATGGATCCTCATACTTGCCGCTGAAGACGTTGTCCATGAGCAGCAGCGCGTTGATATCGCACGGATGCAGCCCGAACAGCACTCGCGGTGCAGCATAGACCTCGTCATCAAGGACCTCGTTGTCCGCCACCCGAAAACGCATGAGCGTCTCCTCGGACGGAAAGAAGAACCTCTTCGGCGGAAGCAACGTCGTGTCGTAATCCAGTCGCATGTCCGCGGGATCGGTCACGGCAGCGTAGACGAACTGCTCGCCCTTCGCGATCGGCGCGATCACCTCGTACTCGGTTGCAAGCCCCTTCACCAGGTCAGGAAGGCGCGCTTTATCGATAACGCGAAAGAACATCGGAAACCCCCAGTCAGTCCGCCGTGCCGGCACGCGGTTGGCCGGTGGCTATCCGAAGAAGATGGCGAGCTCGCGGACAGCGCTCTCAGGCGAGTCCGAGCCGTGGATGATGTTCGCATCGAGCGAGAGACCGAAGTCGCCGCGGATGGTGCCGGGTGCAGCGTCCTTGGGATTGGTCGCACCCATGAGCTTGCGCATGACGGGAACGGCTTCTTCGCCCGAGATCTGCAACTTCACGACGGGACCGGACGTGATGTACTCGACGAGGCCGGCGTAGAAGCCCTTGCCCTCGTGCTCGGCGTAGTTCGCGGCGGCCTGCTCAGCCGTCACCATGCTGAGCTCCATGCGCTCGATCGTGAGGCCGACGGCCTCGACGCGTCCGACGATGCGGCCGATCAGGCCACGTGCGACTGCGTCGGGTTTGATCATCACATAGGTGTTCTGAATCACGTGCTCTCCTCCATTGCGGAAACGGACTTTGTAACGTTAGCAACAATCTTTCGTCGCCCGCAATGGAATCCCTGCGAAAAACGCGTTACGAGCCTCCGCCAGTCGATCGCCAATCGTTCGTGACACCGTTGACTTTCCAACCCACGCCTTCACGAAGCAGCGAGATCTTGTATGCCAAAGGTGCACCCTTGTCCAACACGATCGTCACATCAACAGTCGAGGTCTTCGCAGAACGAGTAGTACCGTCGAGGCTATAGGATGAGAATCCGGGGGGCAGGTTGCTCATCTCTTTTGTCACGTCGGCAGAAGGTACGGCGACCCAGAAAGACGCGACGGTCTTGCCCGTACGATGTGCGTCAAGAAGCCCCTTGACTGCCATCTCCTGCGTGGGATAGCCGAATCCACTCAACCACGCGAATGCGATGGCGCCAATCACGACGGTTACGATAGCGACCCACACGCCGACAGTGACCCACACGCTCTTCTTCGAACGTCGATCGGCCCGCTCCACACGCCGTACTTCCCGATCCGCAACTTTCATCTCGTCATCGGTGCGCGTGAAGAATGCGGTCTCGAGCTCTTCATCGGGTTCGACGGTCTTCGCTGCGAAAACGGGAGCCATCTCGCCGGTACTCCACCCGTCAACGACCTCGCGATCGCCAAGCGCAGCCTCAGCGGCCTCGTACGCAGCCGCTGCACCGCCGGTCAACTCGTAGCCGAACTCGCCCGATGCGCGGCTGAACGCCCGCGCAGCTTCTTCCGTCATTCCGAGCGCCATGTACGCCAGGCCAAGATTTGCGGCCGCACGTCCTCTACCTGCGTAGTCATCAAGGGCAACTGCGGCGCGGTACGCTTCGACCGCGTCGGCGGGG
>WSXY01000010.1:72318-90878 GCA_009773565.1 Actinomycetota bacterium
CCGCCACAAAACACAACCCGAGGTTGTTAAGCGCTTTACCCGGCTGCGGGTTAGCGTCATCGAGCGCGGCACGACGATAGGCGTCAGCGGCCTCTTCGATCCGCCCTTCATCGAAGAGCGCACCACCAAGACCCTGCAGCGCCCGATAGCGAGCCTCGTACTCCGCATCTTCGAGCGCGGCCTGATAGGCATCTATCGATCGTGCGCGGTCGCCAGCGGACAAACAGGCCGCTCCCAGGTTCGCACTCAAGGAGCCCCTGTTTCCGTACGCGACATCTTCGAGAGCTCGACCGTAGACCTGTACTGCATCGTCGTAGCGCTTGAGGCGCATGAGCGCGTTTCCGGCCTTGTGGAATGCCTCACCGGTGCCCTCGCCGCCACCCCCGGCTGCGCCAAGGTACTCGCGTGCGGCCGTTCGCCAATCGCCTTCGGCGTATGCGGCCTCAGCCGCTGCGAAGCGTGTCTCGTCCACTACCGCCTCCTGGTGCTAGTTGCCGTCCTCGATGCGTACGGACTCCATGACGTCGCCGGCCTTGATCGCCCTGACGACGTCCATACCTTCGGTGACCTGGCCGAAGACGGTGTACTGCCCGTCCAGGAACGGCTGCGGCCCGAGGCAGATGTAGAACTGGGAACCCGCGGAATCCGGGCTCTGCGAGCGCGCCATCGAGACGGTGCCGTCCAGATGGGGGCGGCTGTTGAACTCCGCCTTCAGGTTGTATCCCGGGCCGCCGGTGCCCGCAGGTCCGTTGCCTGTCTTGGTGTTGGGATCGCCGCCCTGGATAACAAAGCCGGGCTCAACACGGTGGAACGTGGTGCCATCATAGAAGCCCGCGCGTGCAAGCTCAATGAAGCTCGCAACGTGATTAGGCGCATCCTTGCCATAGAACTCAAACTTGATGACACCCTTGGGGGTCGTGATGATCGCAACCTCGGTACCCGTGACTTTCTCGTCGGATACGTGCATGCCGTCCTCCTCCTGCGTCGCAGCAGACTCCGTTGCGGTCTGCGTGTTCTCCTGACTCGGCGCACTCGCGTCAACCTTATCGGACTTCTGACCGGCGGGCGTGCCTGAGCACCCCTGAAGGCCCATAACACCGAGCGTCAGCACGGTGGCCACCAACAAGGCGACCCGGGCCGATGACCGAAACTGCATGCGTGTCGTCCTCTCCTCGTACCGTGCCAGACCCCGATCGGCGCTGGCTCAAACCGCTTCATTCTACCAGTACGCGTCATTCACGCGAACATCTGAGGCGAGACGGCGCAGGGGCATGGAACACCTGCATAACCCTGCCTGTGGTGTGCTATCGTTTGGTTTCGTCAGCGCTTCTCTGCCCGTTTCACATCCGGTGGTACACCACCGCGGGTCCCGAGAACCGGACCCGGGGTGTTTGGTCTTCTACGATCATCCGTCCCGAGGAGGCGATGCTCATGGGAGCGTCCAGCACCGAGAAGGTCCGCAACGTCGTCCTGGTCGGCCATGGAGGCGCGGGAAAGACGTCCCTCGCCGAGGCAATGCTCTTCATGGCCGGACAGACAAAGCGCCTTGGCAGTGTCGACGAGGGACATTCGACCCTCGACTTCGACTCCGAAGAGATCAAGCGCAAGATGACGATCAACCTGTCGCTCGCACCTGTCGAGCACAAGGGTACCAAGATCAACGTCATCGACACCCCTGGCTATGCCGACTTGGTCGGCGACGCGATCGCCGGCATGGAGGCCGCCGAGATGGCGCTCTTCGTCGTCGATGCCGTGTCCGGTCCGCAGGTCCAGACCATCCGACTCTGGAAGCACGCCGGCGAGATGGGTATCGCCCGCGCTGTGTTCATCAACAGGATGGACAAGGAGCACGCGGACTTCGAGAGCGTCATGACCGCGCTCGACAACGCTTTCGGACATCGCGTGGGAGCGGTACAGCTGCCCATCGGACAAGAACACGACTTCAGAGGCGTCGCGGATATCATCCGCATGAAGGCGTATCACCACGAAGGCGACAAAGAAGAAGTCTTCGACATCCCCGCAGACCTCGTTGACGCTGCGGAAGCAGCACGCGAGAAGCTCTGCGAACTGGTCGCCGAGGCTGACGACGCGCTCATGGAGAAGTATCTCGAAGGCGAGCGGCTTTCCCAGGAAGAACTCGAGCGGCTTCTTGATGAGGCTATCGCCCAGGGCATCTTCATCCCTGTCTTTGTCGGATCGGCCCTCACCCTTCAGGGCGTCGAGGACCTCATGGACGACATCGTCACGTTCTTCCCCGAGCCGACCGCACACGGTCCCCTCACTACCACTGACGGCACAGACGTGCCTTTCAGCGTCGATGGTGACGTGGCTGTTCACGTATTCAAGACCCTCGCCGACCCCTATGTTGGCAGGCTCAGCTTCGTGAAGGTGGTATCCGGCACGCTCAAGCCGAACACCGAACTTGTGAACTCCCGCACCACAAAGAAGGAGCGCGTCGGCCATGTGTATAAGCTGGTCGGCAAGGACACGTCGGATATGGACGCCGTTCCCGCGGGCGATATCGCTGTCCTGCCGAAGCTGACCGACACCCTCACCAACGACACCCTCTCGGCCAAGGGGAACCTCACGTTCCGTCCCCTGCCGACGCCGGAACCGCTCTACCCGGTGTCGATCATCGCCAAGACGAAAGCTGACGAGGACAAGCTTGGCACCGCGCTCAAGGCCATCGTCGATGAAGACCCGATGCTCACCATCCGACGTGACGAGGAGACCCACCAGACGGTGCTCTCCGCGCTTGGCGAGATGGCCATCGACGTCGTCCTCAGCCGCCTACGCGATCGCTTCCACGTAGAAGCCGAACTCCAGGACCTGCGCATCCCCTACCGCGAGACCGTTCGCAAGACGGCACAGGCCCAGGGTCGCCATAAGAAGCAGACCGGTGGCAGTGGCCAGTTCGGCGACTGTTGGCTTCGCGTCGAGCCGAACCCCGGCAAGGGCTACGAGTTCATCGATGAGATCGTCGGCGGACGCATCCCGCGCCAGTACATCCCTGCCGTCGACAAGGGTATCCAGGACACGATGGTTCACGGTGTTCTCGCCGGCTACCCGATGAACGACGTCAAGGTCGCCGTATATGACGGCTCCTACCACGCGGTCGACTCCTCGGAAATGGCATTCCGCACGGCAGGCCGTATCGGCTTCAAGGCGGCGGCAGAAAAGGCGGACATAGTACTGCTGGAGCCGATCGCCACACTCATCATCGAGGTGCCCGATGCGTATGCTGGCGCGGTCATGGGCGATATGTCGTCGCGGAGAGGACGCATCCTCGGCATGGAACCCATCGACGGCGGCATGCAGCGCATCCGCGCTCACGTCCCCTTCGCCGAAGTCGTTCACTACTCGCCGCTCTTGCGCTCGCTTTCAAGCGGCACGGGCTCGTACTCGATAACGATCGAATCGTACGAAGACGTCCCACGCGAGATGTCGGCGAAGATCATAGAACAGCACGAGAAGGAGAAGGCCGAAGATCACTAGCCGACCCTGATCGAGAACACGAAGACCCGACCGATATCGGCCGGGTCTTCGTCATTTCCGGGGTGGTGCCCCCTGCAGGATTCGAACCTGCGACCTTCTGCTCCGGAGGCAGACGCTCTATCCCCTGAGCTAAGGAGGCGTGTAGCCGGCTCCGGTGAGCCGCGCGAGAACAGTAGCATAACCTCGAAGGCGTTTCCATCCCGGCAGACAGCCGCTATTCTGGAGCGGTCGACGGTAGACGCGGGTGTCCCGCGAGCGGCACACGACCTGCGATGCGAGGAGGACCCATGTCACTCGGCCGGACGCTCGTCATCATCAACCCGGCGGCACGTCACGGCAAGACTGCCGAACTCGTGCCCGTTATCGAGAAGCTTCTCGGCTCCATGGTCGTTCACGACACCGTGCAGACCGAACGCCCCGGCGACGCCGAACGGTTGGCAGCGGCTGCGACCGATTACGATGTCGTGGTAGCTGTCGGAGGCGACGGCACCGCCCATGAGGTCCTGAACGGTCTCATGCGTATTCCGGCGGACAGCCGCCCCGCGTTCGGACTGCTGCCAACCGGCTCTGGAAACGATACCCGGCGCACGCTCGGCATCTCCACGGACCTTTCCCAGGCGGTGCTCGAACTTGCCGCTGGTGAGCGCCGCCACTTCGACGTGGGCCTCTGCAACGGTACGTACTTCAACAACAGCTTTGCCGCCGGCCTCGATGCAAAGGTCACCGCCAAGGCCGTCGAATACAAGGTCACCAAGAAGCGAGACGGGCTGTGGCTGTATCTCACGGCGGTCTTGCATGTCCTCTTCAACGACCTGGGCAGCTTCCCCATCCGGCTCACCTTCGATGCCGGTGCGACCGAAACTGTCGACACACTCATCATCGCCGCGAACATCGGCAAGACGTACGGCGGCGGCTTCTTCATCACACCCGATGCGGTGGCCGACGATGGCCTGTTTGACGTCTGCATGATCGACCCGCTCGATCTGCCCGGAGCGCTCATGCGCCTGCCGTTTGTGATCGCCGGAAAGCACACGGGCATGCGGCCGGTACACATGTCGAGACACACCTCGGTCGTCATCGAGTGCGACGCACCGCTCCCCGCGCAGATCGACGGCGAAGTCCTACTCGAGAAGCGATACGAGATCTCAATCGTTCCGTCCGCCATCGAGTGCATCGTTCCAAGGGCCTGACCATGGAGCCCATTCTCACTGCCGTCGCTGTCTTCCTTGGCGCCTACCTGATCGGCAGCATACCGTTCGCCTACATTATCGTTCGGGCTGTCACCGGTGAGGACGTCACAACCCACGGTACCGGCAATATCGGCGCCATGAATGTGCGGCGCACGACAGGCTCCTGGGGCTGGTTCGTCGTCGCAATGTTCGCGGATGCATTCAAGGGCATGATCCCGGTTGCAGCAGCCAAGACCGGCCTTTTCTCGCTTCCGGGTTGGATGCTTCTCCCGAATGGCTTCCTGCTGGGCGGCACCTTGAGCGCCGGAGACTCGGTCTACTTCGCGTATCTCGCGATGCTTGCGGTCGCAGGTTCCGTGCTTGGTCACAACTACTCGCTCTGGATCGCTCTCAAGAAGCGGCACTTCGGCCGGACCGGCAAAGGACTCGCAACAGGCGGAGGGGCGCTGCTTGCGTACGATTGGCGCCTCTGTCTCGCAGTCGTCGTGGTCGGTCTGCTCGTGATCGCGCTGACGCGCTACATGATGGCAGGGCAGGTTGCGGCAGCGCTGACGTTACCGGTCGCCGCTCTCGCACTGCGCTCGCCGGACTGGCCGTTCGCGCTGGTGATGGGACTTGTCGTCTACGCCGCTCATCACAAACGGTTCGTCGGCATGCTCAAAGGCAACGAGCCCAGGTTCTACGTCAACGATCGTCAGGGACCGAGGGGCTGACCCTCCCCCTGGCATGCAGAAGGGCCGGACACTGCGTCCGGCCCTTCGTGCGCTTGAAGCATATGAGCGCTACGAAAGCGTGATCGCCTCGTTCGGGCAAACATCCTGACACGTACCGCACTCGGTGCAGTCATCAGGACGGGCGAGGACAGCTACATCCTCAAGATCGAGCGCGCTCGTCGGGCACTCGTCAACGCAGATGCCGCAGGCCGTACAGAGATCGAGATCGACAACAGGCTTGCCCATTCTCTCAGTCCTTTCGATTCGCGATGCGGCACCAGGCCGCCGTTCAAACTCGCACCATGATACACCGCAGGTTGCATCGCGCGCCTCCTGCTAGCGCACCTTGTCAGCAACCTCCCGGGGATCCCAGAGGCAGAACGCGTAGGTTCGGTCGGTCAACACCTCACCGGCGTCGCGCTGGGCCTTTAGTCGCTCAAGCTCGTCGTTCGTCCCGGCAACGAGTGGCTCCATGAGGAGTGCCAGCGCAGCATTCACGTCCCGAATCCGAGCGCCGATCATCTTCTTGTCGGCGTCCGGTCGCCCGATGGCAGCAACCAGCGTGGTCTTCTCAATCGAAAGCGATGTCGCCCGCTCACGCTCGTCAACGGTATCGAACTCGATCTCGCCGAGAAGTTGATCTGGATTGTGCTGGAGTCTGTTGAGGCGCTGTTCGACGGCCGCTACCTCCTCCTCGGTCACTTCGTGCCCACCGAGCGGCAGGTGCAACGTCATCGATGCCACGGCATAGCGCGGTGGCTCGATACCGAGGAACCGGCGAATGACACCATCTGTGACCTCGTCATATCGCCCGCCACCGACGCCATGGATGAAGAGGTCGGCCACAAACACCCGCTCAAACATCGTGAGTGCGAGCGCCTTGGGTGCGATCATCGGCGCCGCAGCCAGCATGAGTGAGAACGCCTCTTCCGGATCGGACGTGAGCTCGATGACGACCGCGTCGTCCACAACGATCGCCGGATGCTCGGACCGCGCCCAAACCGAACGTCGCCGACCGCCCTCGATCCACCAGAACGGCAACTCGATGAGATCGTCTGTGCGTCGCAGGTTGGGGAACGGCTGTGCCGCCGACCGTGTCGATGTGCGATCGCGGAACGCGTCAAGCTCGACATTGTAGGCCTCGCAGAACGCATGGGCCCCGAGAACAAGATGCGTGAGGAAGCGTAGGTATGCACCCGTTGTCGCCTGAAGCGTAAGTGGCAGCTCCAGGTACGTCGTCCCCGCAGTCGCTTCGTACCGGCGGCGGGCGACTGTGATGGCCTCCGCTAGATTGCCGGCATCGCCTGAAGCTGATGCGAGTGTCTCGGCAAAGAGCGCGAAATGTCGCGTCAGCGCAGGTGCCGGCAGCGTTGCAAGTGCCTCGATGCCCGCCTCCCGAAACGCCGCGACTTGCTTCGGTGTGGGCGCTGGCGTGCTGGCGAAGCAGCTGTCAGGGCTGGCCACAGCGAGGACGGACGTGCAGCGCATCGCCTCGGGACGCAAGCACGGCACGCGCAGTTCCACGCGGTCGAATGCGTCGGAATCCACGACGACGTCGATGGCAGTAGCACCGGTCTCCTCGGCAAGCCGCTGGAGCAAGAAGTCCTTCACCCATATACCAGGGTGGTAGAGCTCGGGCTGGTGACCTGTCATCACAAGCAGCGCAGGATCAACAGGCGCCTCATCGACAAGGATGTCGAGCTTCCGCGAGAACGCGGCCGCAGATGCCGTCGCCTCCCTGCGCGCATCGCGCCGCATGCGCGCGAGCGGGACTCCCGCTATAGACACGTCCCAACTGTTGGCAAGTGCCGCGTTCGACTCGACAAGCCCGGCCCACGACTCGTAGGGCGGGTCGGCGAGAACCTCGCCGTGTCCCGTCGGAGTCTGCTTTCTTACGCGCATCGTGACATCACACCAAATCCCTGACAGAGCGAACGCCGATCTCCTCGGCCGAGAAGAACGGCTCCCCTGCTGGCGCGTTCACAAGTCCGCCCCAGTAACGTGCCCTGAGCTCCATGGTCGCGATGATGCTCGCGTTGCGCTCGTTCGCTTCGAACTGCGAACGATACGCACGCAGCGAGTCAAGCTTGACGACAACGTCTTCGTCGGTCGCAGCGACGATGAACGATGGCTTGACCTGCAGGGCGAGATGCACGGCGACGTAGTGGTAGAGACGTGCCGGGTAATGTGGCTCACCGGCCATATCGGTCTTTGTGAACTTCGCGTAGAAGCGGGCCCCGACCGCGATCGCGGAGGCCGCGATGTGGTCCGGATGCGCATCTGTCGGATAGGGCGCAAAGAGCAGGCGTGGTCGCAGATCACGAAGCACTTCTGCAAGTTCGGTCCGGTTCTCAATCGAGTCGAACAGATACCGATTGGGCATCGTGAGCGTGCGGCGCTCGACGCCAAGTATCCTCGCTGCCTCTGCCGACTCACCGGCACGCGTTTCGGGAGTGCCATATGGGGTCGGCTCGCCATTCGTCAAATCGACGATTGCGACGGTCATGCCCTGGCGCACCATTCCGGCAACAGTCGCGCCCATCCCGATCTCGACATCATCAGGATGCGCACCGATGCAGACGACGTCGACCATCAGGCCTCCTCGGCAAGTGCTTGTTCCCAGACACGAACGTAGTACGCGAGCCGCTTTTCGGGATCGTCCAGGTCCTCGCCGAACGAGCGGTCCCCATCGAAGTATATGCGCTCAACCGGAAGCTCCCTCACGCGAAGTCCGGCCTTCCATGCATGCGCCCAGAGTTCGAGCGGCATTGCATAGCCCGGAACCCCGAGGTCGAGTTGGCCGAGCGCCTCCATGCGATATGCCTTGAAGCCACAGAAAGCATCAGTGATGCTCCATCCCGTCACGGCATTGATGAGCGCGGAGACCCGTTCGTTGACCGCGCGACGATCCTCGGGCACCGAACCGACGACCTCGCTCTCGCCAAGATAGCGGCTGCCCGAGACGATGTCAGAGTCCTTGAGCGCGTCGAGAAACGCGGGGATATGCGCCGGTTCGTGCTGACCGTCGCAATCCATCGTGACGACCCGATCCGCGCCGACTGCAACCGCCATAGCGAAGCCGTCGACAAGCGAGCGACCGTACCCGCGGTTCTCGACGTGGCAGATGCTGACGATATCGTGCCGCGTACCGAGAATCTGTTTGGTCGCATCGGTGGATCCGTCGTCGACGACGATGATCACGCCATCGAATACGGCGCGTACAGCATCGAGAACGGCTGCTACCGTGCTCGCTTCGTTGTAGACCGGTAGAACGACGACATCCCTCACGGTGCCGGCGCCTCTATCTCGGAGGTCCGGGCGCGTACCCGGGCTCATGCGCCTCAAGCACCTCGTACGACGTCGACACCTCGACCTGCGGGCCAAGCATTCCGCCGACAGAGCAGTACTTCTCCTCGGACAGATCGATAGCTCGAGCGACTGCCTCGGGAGAGACACCGTATCCGGTCACGACGAAGTGCAGGAGGACCTTCGTGTAGATCCTCGGGTAATCATCAAGGCGTTGTTCACCCTCGATTCGCACCTCAAGTCCACGAACGTCCTGGCGCTTCTTCTCGAGTATAGACACGACGTCCATGCCGGTGCATCCGCCAAGTCCACACAAGAAGACCTGCAACGGCCGCATGCCTCCGCCCTCGCCATGGCTCTCGACGGGGGCGTCCATGACAAAGCTGTGGCCCACCTCGTCGCGCCCGACGAACTGCCGCTTGCCGGTCCATAACACCCGTGCGGTATCCATGCGCTGCCCCTTTCGCGCCATATGAGGATGCTGTCCGAGAATGCTATACCTTGCGGCCCAGCATCTGTGAGAGTTCGCGAGGCTCCTGAGCCTTGCTGATGGCCTCTTCGAAAGTAATGCGACCTGCCTGACAGAGCACCTTGAGGTGCTGGTCGAGCGTCTGCATGCCGAGCGAGGCGCCGCCCTGGATGATGGTCGCCATCTGGTGCGTCTTGCCTTCACGAATGAGGTTGCTGATTGCGGGGACGCCCAGCATGATCTCCATCGCCATGACGCGACTCTTGCCGTCCGTCGAGCGCAACAGGACCTGGGACATGACGCCCTCAAGCGTACCTGAGAGCTGCATGCGCACCTGCTGCTGCTGGTGCGGCGGAAAGACGTCGATGATGCGGTCGACCGTCGCAGGGCCACCGGTCGTGTGCAGCGTCGCCAGGACGAGGTGGCCGGTCTCAGCCGCGGTGATCGCCGCGGAGATCGTCTCGAGATCGCGCATCTCGCCGACGAGGATGACGTCCGGATCCTGACGTAGCACGCGCTTGAGCGCGGATGCGAACGAGTGCGTATCCTCGCCCACCTCGCGCTGGTTCACGTAGCATTGCTTGTTCTTATGCATGAACTCGATCGGATCTTCCATGGTGATGATGTGGAGCGACCTCGTCGAGTTGATGTGGTCGATCATCGCCGCGAGGGTCGTCGACTTACCGGAGCCGGTCGGACCGGTCACCAGAACGAGACCACGCGGGCGCTCGGCCAGAAAGCGGCAGACCTTCGGGAGGCCAAGTTCTTCGATGCTCGGGATCTTGATCGGAATCACACGGAATACGGCACCCATGGAGTTCCGCTGCTGGAAGATATTCGCACGGAATCGCGATAGACCGGGGATGCTGTACGCGAAATCGAGCTCAAGCTCAGTCTCGAACCGACGCCGTTGCTCCTCGGAAAGCAGGCTGAGAATCATCGCCTGGGTGTCTCGAGGTGTGAGAATCTTGGCACCCTCGATAGGAATGAGTTCCCCACGCTGGCGGACGCCGGGAGAGCTACCGACGGCGATATGCAGATCCGATCCGCCTCTATCGATCATGAGGCGAAGCAGGTCATCGATGTGCGGCGCATCGCTCTTGTCGGGATTGACGACCGTCGACGAGGCAGCCGGTGCAGTGGCAAAATCGGCTGAAGCGGCCTGCGGAGCACCGTAGCCTTCCGGAACAGCCTGCGGCGCGCCGTAGCCCGCCGACATGCCCGACTCTGCCGGTGACGCATCTCCCCCACTTGAGGCAGACGCACCCACGGCCGCTGGAGCTACACTCATCGGCACGGCAGCCAGTGACGCCACCTTCTGGACGAGGGTCTCGATCTCGATGTTCATTGGCAGATGAGCTGCGGCCCCGGACTGACGAGCCTTGAGCGCGGTTGCCTCGTTCGGCGCGGCGGCTACGATGATCACGGGTATGCCGGAGAGATCAGGATCCGCCTTGATCTCGTGGGTTAGCGCGTAGCCATCCATGCCGACAAGGTCCCCGTCAGCGATGACTACAATGGGTCGACGCTGCTTGACGATGCCAAGCGCGCGAGGACCCGAGATGGAGTTGTAAACGTCTGCGCCCGGCAATGCAGCGCGCAAAGCATTCGAGACGCGCTCAAAGTACGACGCGTCATCGTGCACGATGAGAATCCCGATTTCCGCCACTTTCCGGAAGACCTCCCGCCTCGTGGGCACATGGCCCCACCCCGTGTTGATGCCCGCAAAATGGGCGTTCGTACTCTATCGGCACCGTAGTGTCTCGGCTGAACCATCTAGTCAAGGTGAATCCCGCTATGATGAACACCTGAACACGACAAACGGAGGACGGATGCGCCTGCTCATTGAAAGCCTAGCATACGGCGGGGCCGGTGTTGCGTCCGCTGATGATGGTCGCGTCGTCTTTGTGGAAGGCGCATGTCCCGGCGACACGGTCGAGGCCCAGGCCATCGAGGAACACCCGCGGTTCCTCAAGGCACGCATCGAGACGATTCTCGAAGCCTCTCCTGACCGCGTGCAGCCTCCGTGCCCGTACTTCGGCCAGTGCGGCGGGTGTCAGTGGCAGCACATCTCGTACGAGACGCAGTTGACCGCAAAACGTCGCGCGATCGAGGATGCCCTGCTGCGCATCGGGAAGATCGAGAGTGCCGAGGTCGCTGCGGTTGCCGCATCACCAGACCAGTACGGCTATCGCAACAAGATCGAGCTCTCTGTCGCACTGACTCCGAAGGGTCCCTCGCTTGGCTTCGCACGCCATGGGAGCGGTGAGATCGTCTCGATCGACGAGTGCATGCTTCTACCAAAGGCAGCCCGACGTGCTCCTCGTTCGCTCTCAGGGGCCCTGCGCTATCTTGGCTCGCGCACCGAAACCGCGCCGGAACGTGTCAGCATCAGAGTCGCCCGAGACGGCGGCATCGAGGTCGACATCTGGACTGCGCCCGGACCGTACCCACGCTCACTGGCGGCCAAAGTCATAACCGACGCAGTCGGCGCCAAGACGGTGACACGGGTGATCGCGAAAGGTGAAAAGGAGGCTCGACGCATCAGCAACGTCGAGGTTCTCTCCGGGCCAGGCTCCTGGCGGGAGCGACTCGGCGCGTACCGCTACATCGTCTCAGCGCCGTCATTCTTCCAGGTCAACACCCGTGCCGCGGAGATCCTGCAGTCGATCACCATCGCCGCAGCTTCTGTGGACGAGACGAGCACCGTTGCGGATCTCTATGCGGGCGTTGGGACGTTCACGCTGCCTCTCGCAGCTATCGCTGGCGAGGTCATCGCTGTGGAGTCGTCGGCACACGCATTGAGCGACCTCCGACGCAATCTTGACGAGGCCCGTCTCGACGCAGAGGTTATCCCCGGAGATGCGGCACGCGAACTCGCCGGCCTGGAGGGAATCGACACCGTGGTGATCGATCCACCGCGCGCCGGCCTGTCACAGGAAGCGGGACGAGCCCTCATCGAGGCCCGCCCCGCCCGTATCGTGTATGTTTCGTGCGATCCGGCGACCCTTGCCCGCGACGCCAAGATCCTCCGCGAATCCGGATACAGCATCACTGGAGTCAGCCCCGTCGACCTCTTCCCGCAGACGTACCACGTCGAATCTGTCACGACACTCATTCGCGAGGATGTGCTCTAGGCGAGCTTGCCAACCTCGGGGAAGTCCAAGACATGCTCGTCGTGAGGGGCGTCGTCGTGGTCGGCAGTCAGGTCTCCACCTGCGGCATGCATGCCTTCGTGATCACCCTGGTCCCACATCGAACTCTCAGTGAGGTCATACACCATACCCTTGTAAGCGACGTAGGTCGGACGACCTTCGCGCCCGTCGAACTTCTTCAGCTCTTCGAGAGTGAATTCCTTCATGGAAGCCTCCTGGATAGATTTCGGGACAGAGCCTGTATTCCCCAGATTGCCCCAAGTCGTGCATCTATCTCAAGAGATGGACGATCATGCCGGCCGCTTTCAGGAGCCCGGCAGCAATGGCGCTGATGATTGCGAGTCCCCCGAGACCCGACCCTTTGCCCTGCATGATGCCCGAGCCTGCCTCGGAAAGATCGAGACCGATGTCGCGCGGAGCACCGTCGACGTCAAGGGTGATCGTGGCGCCCTTCGATCCCACGGCAACATGATCGAGGCTCTTCATGATCTGACCGGCGATCTCAACACCGTTGACGGTCTCCGTCCGGGTCGAAACCACGGTGGCGTCACCCGGAGCGGCCACGGCGATAGCAGGAAGCACAACGAGTGCGAATGTAAGCCCAAGCGTCACGATTGCTTTGTTCCAATGAGCCGACATGATGCACCCGAATCCCTCGTGTTCCAATCAACACTGCGGGTATCGGTTCCGCGAGGGCCCGGTGGAGTGATTCGCGTCACTCTGTGACAGCCGTCGTGCTAAACGGTCGCTATTTGGCGATATACGGTCGCTCTTCGATGGATTATCGGGTTAGTCGCCCTCGATACGGTCCCGCAGCGCGAAGAGATCCACGATGACGCGGCGCCCCTTCGTGGCGACGATGCCGTCCTTCGCCAGCTGCGAGATCACCCTGCTGGCGGTCTCACGCGACGTTCCGGCGAGCGTAGCGACCTCGTAATGCGTAAGTCCCTCGACTACCGGAACACCACGGGCTTCGTAGGAAGCCGTTGCGACGTTCAGGATAACGCGCATGACGCGGTGGCTGGCGTCATGGAAGGCCATGTCCTCAAGCCGCCCGATCAGTCCACGAACACGCCGCGAGAGCGTCGCGATCAACGTGAGGGCAAGCTTTGGCTGTACCTGGATCGCCGCTGAGAGGTCGCGTGCGTCAAGCGCGAGTACCTCGCAGTCACTGACGGCGATGACGTCGGCCGACCGAGGCTCAGCATCGACGAGGCTCATCTCGCCGAAGTGCGAAGGCGCCTCAAGGTAGTTCAGGGCGAGTTCGCGCCCTTCAGGAGATGCGAGCGAGACCTTCACGCGTCCCGACACCAGCAGATACATGACCGAACCGTGATCGTTTTGCGAGATGACGAACGATCCCTTTGGGTACTGCTTGAGCGTCACCATAGCGGCGAGCGCGGCGAGGTCGTCCTCGCGAAGATCCGAGAACATCGGGAATGTGTGTAGCTTCGCGATAATGTCAGTTTGAGGCACGCTCATATCCCTCTTATCGGCCACGCAGCGCGGTCCCTATAGTCATACACGAAGGGAGGCGGCGCGTGAACCCATCTCGCAAGGATCGTGCAACTTCCCCGATGTGAGCAGGCGTCGATGACCGTGGTAGAATTCGGAGCCCTGTGATGACTCTTCCCTGAGGAGCGCGGATGATTCGCGGTATCCTGTTCGACCTTGATGGCACGCTTCTGGATATCAACCTCCAGCAGTTCCTCGGGCGCTACTTTGCGGCGCTCCATGATGCAACACTCTCGTTCGCGACGCCCGAAGAAGCCGGCGTGATAATGGACGCAGTCCAGAGCGGAACGCGCGCGATGATGGATGCACATCCTGGGCTTACCAACGCAGAGACATTCGCACAGGAGTTCAAAGCGATCTCGGGAATCCCCTTCGAGGATGTTCGCGCCGTCTACGACCGCTTCTACGACGAGGTCTTTCCCATGCTCATCGATGGCGCTGGTCCGATCGCCGGAGCGCGACGCGCTCTTGAGACTGCCCGGGACCTGGGGTTGAAGATTGCGATCGCAACCAATCCGATCTTCCCGCGAGCTGCGGTTGCGCATCGGCTTTCATGGGCCGGACTCGGCGACCTTGATCTCGAGGTACTCACAACGTACGAGAATATGCTCGCAACAAAGCCGCACATCGGGTACTTCTCGCAGACCGCCGAGCTCTTGGGGGTCGACCCGCACGAGTGTTTGATGGTCGGCGATGACCGATACCTTGACATGCCGGCAGCGGACATCGGCATGCGCACATTCTACGTAGGAACGGATTCGGAGGCGTTCGCCGATTACCGGGGGACGCTCGACGATCTTGCGGATCTGCTGCCGAGACTCGCTTCTACGTCAAGCGCCGTCTGACGAGCGCTACCCAGGCACCGTCGAGCCGCTGGTCGCAGTCAAACTCATAGCAACCGCGAGACTCGCGCCTGAGGTCAAGCTGGTAACCCAACCCGGACGGATCGTGTTCGCAGATGAGCACCATGCTGTCCTGACAATCGACCTCGATCATCTTGTCGACGATCGAAAACACGATCGGTCGCCTCATGGCAGGCGCAAGCCCTCGAAGATCGACGACAAGTCCGTTCGCCGACCCCTTCATGCTCGCATTCCCTTGCTGGTACACCCGACGCTCACGTACAACGAGCCTCCCCGGCAACAATCACTCGTGTTCTCTTTGGACATACATTATGCAACGAGACGCAGAATCCTGCATTTGAGTACCCACTAACGAACAGGCGGCAGGGTCTCATACACCGACGAAGAAACTCTCGGTAAGGAGATACAGATAAGAACGTTTCGCATACGTTACGGTATTGCTACACTTGCACACAGGGAATCGGTGCGTTCATCGAGGGGGACATGGGCAGCAGCACGTTTCTGCGGTTCATCGAGAGCGACACGCTGGCCGCCGTGCATCACGGCGCTGACAGCCGTACGCCTTTCTCCGCATCACCCCTCGGTCTCCCCTCCTCTTGAGCACCTCTCCGGGCAGGTCTGCCCCACACTAGCCTGGCACTCATCGCCAGCAGGTGCAGATCACCGCGAACCCCCTCTTTTGTTAGCCACAGGAGACAGCCTGCCGTACCGGTCACGGCTGCTGTCGCATTCCTGTATACGGCTGAGAGAATCCCGTCTTGTTCTTCGGAAGGAGGAGTGTCGGTCGCGTAGGGGCATTGCCGGGCTGGAGCCCGGTAGAACGCTGGTACACAACGCACTATAGGTTCCGTACGACACCAAGGAGGTGTATGGCATGGCGCAAGAGGCGCACAGCGCGCTGTACGACCTGCTCGCGGTCCGCGGCGTGTCTCGTCGAGACTTCCTGAAGTACTGTGGCTCGGTTGCCGCAGCACTCGGGCTGTCTGAGACGATGGCTCCTCAGATCGCCGCCGCCATGGAGGGGGCAGGCAAGCTGAAGCCCGCTCTGTGGATCAACGGTGGATCGTGCACCGGCTGTACCGAGTCAATTGCTCAGGTTGACACGCCCGACGTAGCAACGATCGTCCTCGATTACTTGTCCTTCAACTACTTCGAGACGATCATGGCCGCCGGCGGCGAAGATGCTGAGAAGCAGATCGAGGAGACGGTGGCCGCTGGTGGCTACATCGTCATCTACGAAGGCTCGGTTATGACGGGGCAGGACGGCAACACACTGCTCATCAATGGCAAGAAGGGTACCGAGATCCTCGAGCACGTCGCGTCCAACGCCGCCGCGGTCATCGCGGTCGGTTCGTGCGCGGTCGACGGTGGCTGGGTCATGGCTCACCCGAACCCTGCCGAGGCAACCGGTGTTCAGGCTTGGCTACAGAAGAAGAAGATCAAGACTCCTGTCGTCAACCTCCCCACCTGCCCGGTCAACCCTGAGTGGATCGTCGCGATGGTCGTTCAGCTGCTTCTGGTTGCTGACTTCGACGCAGCGAAGTTCCTCAAGGTTACCCCGATGGTCACCCGCACGGTCGACTGCAAGGTCACCGGCGAGTCGGTCGACCTTCTCTTCCCGAAGGGTATCTTCGGCCAGACCATTCACGACAACTGCCCGCGCCGCGGCCACTTCGAGAACGGTGAGTTCGTCACCAAGCTCGGTAGTGCCGAAGAGGCAATGAACTACTGCCTCTACAAGGTCGGCTGCAAGGGCCCGCAGACGTACACCAACTGCCCGGTCGTTCGCTGGAACAGCCGCGCAAGCTGGTGTGTCGAGTCCGGTGCCCCGTGCATCGGTTGTGGTGGCCTGAACTGGGTCGACAACAATGCTCCGTTCCTCATGCGTATGTCTGACATGCAGATGGGTGGGACGATCGGCAACGTACAGGCCGGTACGGCCGCCGCTGTCGTCGGTGGCGTCGCCGCCGCCGCTCTTGTTGCCCACGGTCTCGGCATGAAAGCAGCCGGGCGTGTTGGTGACGGTCCTCCCATGGAAGAGATGAAGGCGTACGACCGCAAGCGTGGAGCAAAGAAGGGAGGCGATAAGTAGTGGCTCGTACAGTAATTGACCCGTTGACCCGAATCGAGGGTCACCTGCGTGTCGAGGTCGAGGTTACTGATGGCAAGGTCTCAGATGCCTGGGTAACCGGTGAGCTGTGGCGTGGTATGGAGCTGATTCTCGAGAATCGTCATCCCGAGGATGCATTCTGGATCTCCCAGCGCATCTGCGGCGTTTGCCCGATCTCGCACAGCCACGCTTCGGCACAGTCCACGGAGCAGGCGCTCGGAATCAAGATCCCGAACAACGCCCGCATCATCCGTAACCTGATCGAAGCCGCTCAGTACCTCCACAGCCACATTCTGTGGTTCTACACCCTCGCTGCGCTCGACTTCGTGAACCCGGTGAACGCGCTTTCCGCGAACATCGCCGACACGTATGCTCTCGCGCAGGCTGCCGGAACCCGCGTTGCGGACTTCGGTGCCGTTCAGAAGCGTCTTGCAGGGTTTGTGGAGAACGGCCAGTTCTCGATCTTCTCCGGTCACCTCGGTTGGTGGGGCGTCGGCGAAGAGAAGCACCCTGGCTATGCGCTTCCGCCCGAGCTTGACCTGATCGCGACCGCTCACTACCTCGAGGCTCTCGAGCTTCAGGGTGTCGCGGCCCAGATCATCGCCGTCATGAGCGGTAAGTTCCCGCACCACATGACGTCGATCCCTGGTGGCACGGCGTTCGTCCCCACCGAGCAGAAGCTCGATGACATCCTCTTCCGCTTCACGCGGGTCAAGGAGTTCATCGATACGGCGCTCATCCCGGACACGCTTGCTATCGCACCGTTTATTCTCGACACCGCCTCGTATGGCGCCGGCTGCAAGAACTTCCTCAGCTGGGGCGTTTTCGAGTCCGCCGACATGGATCCGTACACGCGGTCACTGCCGCGCGGCTTCATCGAGGGCGCGAAGGGCCTTTCCGTTATGGAAGTCGGCCCCGAGATGGTCACCGAGGATGTCGAGCACGCCTGGTACGACTCCCCCTCCGGCCTCAACCCGGCCAAGGGCGAGACTGCCGCGAAGTTCACGTCGCTTGACGTCAACGACAAGTACTCGTGGGGCAAGGCGGCCCGCCTCAACGGCCTTCCGGCCGAAGTCGGTCCCCTCTCGCGCATGCTCGTCGCGTACGTTGACGGCGTGCCGGAAGTCAAGAAGATCATCGATGACACGCTTGGCGTTCTCAGCAAGGCTGCCGGCGCAAAGCTTGGGCCCGAAGTGCTCCTGTCACTTCTCGGCCGCATAGCTGCCCGCAACCTTGAGGCGAAGGTCGTTGCTGACTGGTCCATCGGATGGGTTCTTGAGCTCGTCGAAGCCATCAAGGGTGGAGACAGCGCATACTTCGTCACCGAGCGTGGTAGCGACGGCGACGGCGCTGGCCTCTGGGAGGCACCGCGCGGTTCTGTCGGTCACTGGATGTCGGTCAAGGGTGGCAAGATCTCCAAGTACCAGATCGTCGCCCCGACCACATGGGACATCGCACCCCGCAACGCCGATGGCGTTCGCGGTCCGATGGAAGAGGCACTCGTTGGCTCGCCGTGCGTCGATGCAAAGAGGCCCCTCGAGGCCCTGCGTATCGCCCACAGCTTCGATCCTTGAATCGGCTGTGCTGTCCACGTTGTGGACACAAAGACCGGCCATGGTGCGACCGTGATGTCTTCGCCGATAGGGGTGATGTAGATGTCAGGCCACGCTCACTATCGTGAGGCTCACCCGCTGGTGTTCGTCATCACGCACTACATCAACCTGATCTCCATGATCATGTTGGC
>WSXY01000002.1:0-292419 GCA_009773565.1 Actinomycetota bacterium
AAGCGGCAAGAGGATAGAGCAATACGCAAGGGGAAGGACGAAGATCGAGCCCCGCCAGACTCAGTGCAAGAGGCTTTGCACTAACTTCTGCAATCAAGGATTCCGTGCGGCGCGCGGATTGTTGTGGACAGCGGCGCGGGTCGCTGGTAACATTTCGCGTGCTGTCTGCTAAGGCGGACAACACCCTCGGGGGTGTAGCTCAGTTGGTTAGAGCGCTGGCCTGTCAAGCCAGAGGTCGCGGGTTCGAGCCCCGTCACTCCCGCCATAAGAACACCGCAGGTCGAGAGGCGAACACGCCGCTCGGCCTGTTGCTATTTGGGGTGATGTCAGACCCCCGTGATACGGTTCTTGCATGAACACAAGACTCTCAAAGTCGCGCTTCCAGAAGGGCCTGCAGTGTGAGCGAGCCCTGTGGCTGTCCGCGCACGAACCAGCGGCTGCTGGTCCCATCACGGAGTCTAAGCAGTGGATCTTCGATCAGGGCACGGAGGTCGGTCGCCTCGCGCACGGTCTATTCCCTGGTGGAGTGGAGGTCACTGAGGACTATCGCCACCAGGCTCAAGCGGTCTCCACGACCACGCGTCTGGTATCTGAGGGTGTGAGCGTCCTATACGAGCCGGCCTTCCTCTACGACGACGTCCTCGTGCGCGTGGACGCGCTCGTGCGTGCGGGCGAGTTCTGGGATCTCTATGAGGTCAAATCGTCGAGCAAGCTCAAGCCGGAGAACGTCACGGATGCCGCAGTGCAGACGTACGTGCTTGAGGGCGCGGGGCTTCGGGTCGGCCGGTCGTATGTGGTGCACCTCGACACTTCGTACGTGTACCAGGGCGGCGAGTACGATGTGACGAAGCTGTTTGCGGCCGAGGATGTGACCGAGGACGTTCGGTCGTTCATGCCGACGATCCCGGGACTTCTCGCGTCGTTCCGGGCGATGCTGGAGGGACCTGAGCCGGAGCTTCGCGTAGGCGCACACTGTCGCAAGCCCTACGAGTGCGACTTCATCGATCGGTGTCATGCCTTCTTCCCGGCGGTGCATCCGATCACCAACCTGCCGTACCTTTCGGAGCGCTCGCTCCATGCACTGCTCGACATCGGCGTTACCAGTATTCGCGAGATCCCCGACTCGTTCAGTCAACTCACGACGAATCAGGCTGAGACGGTTTCTGTCGTCAAGAAGGGCGAGCCACTTGTGCGTTCGGCGGAGCTCGCTGAGGCGCTTGGCGGACTCCAGTGGCCGGTCTACCACCTCGACTTCGAGACGATCAACCCGGCGCTACCGCTCTGGGTCGGAACGAGGCCCTACGAAGTGATCCCGTTCCAGTATTCCATCCACGTCCACCACGAGGATGGATCCTACGAGCATCGCGAGTACCTCCACACGGAGGGTACGGATCCACGTCGTGCGCTTACTGAGCGCATGCTTGCGGATCTGGGTGAAGCGGGCTCTGTCACGCACTACACCGGCTACGAGGTTCGGATACTCGAAGGTCTCGCACTCGCGCTGCCCGACCTGGCCAAGGGAATCACCTCGGTTCGGAAACGACTCTTCGACCTCGAGCCGGTCATCGGCACGTACACCAAGCATCCTGATGCGTGCGGGCGAACCAGCATCAAGTATGTGCTTCCTGCGTGGTGTCCGGACATGTCGTATTCGGGGCTTGCCATCGCCGATGGCCAGACCGCGAGTGTTCGCTACGTGAAAGCCGTGCGGGGGTTGGTGGAGCGTGACGTCGCCGAGCAGACGTACGCGGACCTGATCGAGTATTGCGGCCTGGACACGCTCGCCATGGTGCGCCTGCTTGAGACGCTCAGGGTGCTGGCGGTCTGAAGGACGTGTTAGGCCGCGCGTCGATAGTGACCGTAGCGCCTCGTCTTCTAGGATGTGCCACAATCGGGGCGTTCTGTCATCGGCAAAGGGGGATCGCGATGCATCGTGTGCTGAGGTTCGTCTGCATTCTGGCGGCTGCCACGATTATCGCTGTGGGCATCGGCGGCTGTTCGTGCACTCCCGGCGGCTCAGGGTCGCCGACAGCAATCGCCCCATCTGGCACCACGCCGGATGCCGTCACTAGAACCTTTCTCGATGCTTCACGCAAGCACGGCACACTGACGTTCGTCAGCGGCAAGGAGCAGAAAGAGGACAAGGTCGAGTACTGGTTCGACGGCAATCGATATCGCCTGACCTGGTACAACCCGGACGGCACCGAGCGGCTGCACATGATTAGCCCTGACGGTGAGAAGCTCTACTACTGCTATGTGGCCGAGAAGGTCTGCGCAATTTCCTACACGCTTCCCGAAATGCATCAGTGGGTATTCAATGGGCCAGAGGGCTGGGAGCTTGGCGCTGGCGTTCCTGATGGTGACCTCACGGCGTACACCTACGATGCCAAGAAGCTGTGGGACATCGAGGGCGCAAGCCAGCAGTTCTATGTTGAGGATCTGGTCGTCTACGCGAACACAACACGAATCGCCAAGACAGTGACGCGAACCAATAGTCACAAGCCGGAATCCCCGGATGACCTCGTGACAAGTGAGTACCGGTTCGACGAACCCGAGATCGGGGGCGACATCCCCGCCAAGGTGTTCGATCTGCCTTATGAGATAGGCGACAAGCCGTAGTCTGTCCGCCCGATGCGCTCCAACCCGGTGGTTCGTCGAGCGGTAGCCTTCAGCAGATCTCGATTGCGGCTATGACTTCAGGACGAAGACCGCAAAGACACCCCATGCGGCGTGAAGAACTAATCCCGACAAGATGATCCAGGCGAGTCCTTTGTGCGTCTTCATGGACTTTCCGCCTCGACGCTTGTTCACAAGCCAAAAGAGCGCGAGTGTCAGGATCAGAAGCACCAGGCCGGAAACGACCGACGTGAACATCGGCATACTGACGCCGAGAATCTGGGCACTCGTGTTCATAGGACCCCCCGTGGGTTATTGCGTATGCACGCCTTCCGTGAGGTGTGCAGAGAGTACATACCCGACTGCTTGTGTCAGCGCTTGTTTCAGCATCTTTCGAGCCCACTAGTGGCGCAGCCCCTATGCTACCCTCGACACATCCGCTGTCGCTTCACGGGAGGCCCTTCATGTCTACATCAGAGCTCTTCAACGCCGAGCGCTATCTGGTTCGTCGCAAGGTCTTCAAGCTCGCGGGTGGGGCGTTCCATGTATATGACCCGCAAGGCGCAGTCGTCGCCTATTCCGAGCAAAAGGCGTTCAAGCTCAAAGAGGATATCCGGGTGTTCGCCGATGAGAGCAAGACGCGTGAACTGCTCGTGATCCAGGCGCGTCAGATCATTGATTTCTCGGCCGCATACGATGTGACCGACAGCACTACGGGCGAGAAGGTCGGGGCGCTCCGTCGCTGCGGTGGCAAGTCGATACTCCGCGACGAGTGGTCAATCCTCGATGCGAGCGACACTGCAGTCGGAACCATCATCGAGGACTCGATGGGTTACGCGCTCATCCGGCGCCTTCTGACGAACCTCGTTCCCCAAAAGTACGACATCTTCTTCCCCGACGCGACGACCGGTCAGAAGATCGCGAACATGGACCAGGAGTTCAACCCGTTCGTGTACAAGCTGAATGTGGACCTCTCGACTGATCCGTCGAAGCAGTTTGATCGACGCCTGGCGGTATCGGCAGCAATCCTGCTTGCCGCAGTAGAAGGCCGCCAGAACTAGGCACCCGGTCCCCACAACGACATCGAAGGCTCCATGACCGACTACGCCACCGACGAGTACGGTAACCCCGCCATCTGCCACGACTGCGGCGGGCTGTGCTGTGCGCTCTATCTCGCGCACGACGAGAATGGCGAGTACATCGGCGAGGGTTGGCTGCCCGAGTACATCGACCTCTGGCTCGAACGTTTCGTGGCAAGTGGCGCACTACGTATTACCCAGACCGTGTATGCGGCCGGGAACGCAGGTGTTGAGCCGCTTCACGACCCCCGCCTCAGCCATCGGCCGACACCTGAGGGCGCCGCGTATCGCGCGACACTCCCCGGGTGGATTGACACCCGGAAGTGTCAGTTCTGCCATCCCGAGACAGGCTGTCTTCTACCTCACGAATACCGCGCGCCCATCTGCGGCGAATACCACTGCGAGTTGTGGGCGGTGGTGAGCGCGTGAGCTCATTCGCGGTGGCCGCGTCCGGTTTCGCGCTCGGCGCCAGTCTCATCATGGCCATCGGCGCGCAGAATGCCTTCGTCTTGCGTCAGGGTCTCCAGCGACAGCACGTCTTTGCTGTCGCAGCCATTTGCGCTGTCATCGACGCGACGCTCATCTCGCTTGGGGCCGGAGGATTTGGCGCTGTCGTGAGCTCGCATCCTACGATAACCGCGGTGGCGGCGTGGGGCGGCGTCGCGTTCCTCGCGGTGTACGGCGGTCGGTCGTTCCTTGCGGCTCTGCATCCCGGCTCGCTCGACAGCAGGGCCACTCGCGCGGAGAAGAAGGACACCTCACTCGGTGCCGTCGTATCGGCCACACTCGCTGTCAGCTTGCTTAACCCGCACGTGTATCTGGATACCGTCGTCTTGCTCGGTAGCGTTGCGGCGCAGTACCCCGCAGGCGTCCGCATCTTCTTTGCCCTCGGCGCGATGAGCGCATCGTTCGTCTGGTTCTTCTCGCTTGCGTACGGCGCGCGCCTGCTCGCACCGCTCTTCGCGCGCCCCATCGCGTGGCGCGTACTCGACGTACTCGTGGGCTGCATCATGTGGTGGATCGCGATCTCGCTCGCATTGGGGCAGCTTGCCGGGTGACGTACACTGACCGCATGAGAACACTCTTCATCGACGCCGACGCTTGCCCCGTCACCCGCGAGGCGATTTCGATCGCGCGCTCACACGGGATGCAGGTGGTTCTCGTCGCCAACGGCACGCAGAACTTCGAGCGTCACACGTCGCGCTCCGGGGTCGAGGGCGTGCAGGTCTCCGGCGGTCGTGACGCGGCGGACTTCGCGATCATCGAGCGGCTTGGCCCGGATGACGTTGTCGTCACGCAGGACACCGGGCTTGCAGCGATGGTCCTCGGCAGAGGGGCGGGCGCAATCGGTCCGCGCGGCCGCATCTTCCATCTCGCGACCATCGACGCCGAGATGGAGGTCCGCCACGCCGAGCAGAAGCTCCGGCGCGCCGGCGGTCGGACCGGCGGACCATCGAAGTTCACCGACGAGGACCGCGAACATTTCGTCGAGCGGCTCGAGCGGCTCATCACGCAACCGGGTCGCTCCTAGCCGGGTGACAGTCCGGTGTCGGCGTTACCATTCTGGCACCATCACGCGCGCCCACCTGTGAGACTGGGACCACAGTGTCCCGGTGAAGGTGGAGGAGTAATGCGGCCGAAAAGCGCTCGGGGTTTTCGTCGGACGGGCCCGTTTATCGTGCTCCTCGTGGTTGCTGCGGTCATCGTGTTCGTCATGGTCGGGTTCCCCGGGGGCCGCGTTCTCCTCGGACAGCTCATCGTGAGGGTCGATCCGCCGCCGGACACAGCCAGCCCGAAGGCGCACGATTTCGCCGCGGCAGCAGCGAAACAGGTCGGCGTGACCGTCTCCTACGATGCTTCCTACGTGCAGCTCGCATATCCTGGCGGCGATGTCCCGTTGGAGACCGGTGTGTGTACCGACGTTGTCGTGCGCGCGATGCGCGAGATGGGGACGGACCTGCAAGTCGAAATCCACGAAGACATGGCGGCAGCATTTGGTGAGTATCCGCGCACGTGGGGTCTCAGCGAGCCCGATCCCAACATCGACCACCGCCGGGTGCCAAATCTGCGGGTCTACTTTGACCGACTCGGGAAATCGTTGCCGGTCACGAGCGTTGCGGCCGACTACCAGCCCGGCGATATCGTGACGTGGAAGATGCCGGGCGGCAGGCCGCACGTGGGAATCGTCTCGGAGAAGCAGGCATCCGGGGAGAATCGCTTCGCCATCATCCACAATGCCGGGCGCGGTACGAGGGTCGAGGATGTGCTATTCGCCTTCACGATCACGGGTCACTACCGGCCGTTTTAGATACCCCGGCAGCGTATTGTTTGGCGCGTCCCTTAGCTGGGGATTGTAACTATTGTTACGCAGTAGCGTGCCACAATCCGTCTGCACACTCCGGGTTCCGGCAGCCCAGATCACATGTGGCACGAACACAATCGTCGGAGTTGAAAGGGGTTCTCATGAGACTCGAAGGTAAGGTAGCAGTCATCACCGGCGCTGGCTCGGGCATGGGGCGCGCAATGGCTGAGTTGTTCGCATCCGAAGGCGCCAAGATCGTCGCCGCGGACTGGAACCAGGAGTCCCTCGACGAGACGGTCGCACTCGTGACCGGTGCAGGTGGCACCATCACCGGCGTCCAGGGAAACGTGGCCGACCAGGCGCAAGCCGAGTCGATCATCGACGCGGCTGTTGCGACGTACGGAACAATCGACGTTCTGTGTAACAACGCCGGCGTCATGGATACCAACCAGGGTGTGGCGGACGTCACGAACGAGATGTGGGATCGCGTCCTCGGCATCAACCTGAACGGCCCGATGTACCTGTCACGCAAGGCGGTCCCGGTTCTTCTCGCCGGCGGGGGCGGTTCGATCATCAACACCGCATCGGTAGCCGGTGTGGGCGGCGGCGCGGCGGGTCTCGCGTACACAGTCTCCAAGCACGGCATCGTCGGCCTCACCAAGCAGACCGCGTTCCGATACGCGCAGGAGGGCATCCGCTGCAACGCCATCGCGGCAGGTGCGGTCGAGACCAACATCATGCAGAGCGTTGACCCGACGAAGATGGATCCCGCCGGCAGCGCCCGCTGCAACACGTACTACGCTGCCATTCCCGGGCAGCTCAAGCCTGCGGACATCGCCAATCTGGCCCTGTTCCTCGCAAGCGACGAGTCAAGCAAGATCAACGGTGCGATCATTCCGGCCGATGCCGGTTGGCTGAGCGCGTAGAGATCGAAGACCGCGCCGAGAAGGGGGTTGGGAGTTCATCGCCCGGCCCCCTTTACGATGCTAGAATCGCGTGAGAGCGTGTCGTCGGTTGGCCTCCAAGGGAGGGACCACATGAGCGATCAGTCGAGCTCCTATGCGCCCACAGCGCCGCGAATGGACGGGCAGACGCTTGCGTCCACTCCCACACCCAAGAAGAAGCGCGGCTGTATGCTCACGCTGGCCGCGCTCGGGATTGTCTTGTTGTGTCTGGTCGCGGCTGTTGCCGCGGCGTACTTTGGACTCATTCCGCTTGGGAAGCCGCGTGACTTAGGGGTCCGCTACACCGAGAAGGACTACAACTCCGGTATCGCGAAGCTTGGAATGGACCGCTTCGAGACCGGCTACGGAAAGCCGGTCGAAGGCACCGAGATGCGCTACAGCGGCTCCAAGGCGATCGATATTGAGCTGACTCAGGAAGGAAGTCTCGGCGCTGTTGTCGCTCCGGCATAGCCCGAGGTATCCGGTTTCAGACCTGCAGGTCCTCCTCAAAGACGGCAACGGAGCCGAGGCTTCCGGCATCGTGACGTACGCTGGTGTGAAGTACCCGGTGTATGTGAACGCCACCGCACAGCTCGCCGGACCCAAATCCGTATCCGCGCAGGCGTCATCGATCAACGTGTCAGGCGTCCAGCTTCCCGCGAAGTACTGGCCCCAGGCGCAATCGGCCGCCGTCGGCCTCATCAACGAGCGGCTCGCCCGTATGGACGGCCTCAATATCGAGAGTGCCTCGGTCGAGGCCGGGAAGTTGCACATCAAGGGCACCATCCCCGCGGTTGCCGAGCGTGTACCGGTGGGTCAGTGAGCCCTGAGGAGTCCAATGTCGAAGCCGCGTCGCGCCCCCGCGCGCGCGTTCGCGTGTTCGACGTGTGGGCGGTGGCGAACCTCGTCTTGCTCGCCGGAATGTCGTGGTACGTGTACCGCAAGGCTGACTATGAGTTCGGGCTCTATGCGGCCGTATTCATGGTCTCGGTCGCTTTCGCCTGGTGGTACCTGCGCAGATTCGAGTTTCCACTCTGGCTCCTCGCGCTTGTCGAGATCGGGATCCTCGCGCATTTCGCCGGCGGGCTGATTCACTTCGGACCCGGCAACCTGCGCCTCTATGACCACCGCTACTTCGATATCAGGTTCGATAAGTGGGTTCACTTCTACAACTCGGCCGTTCTCGCCACTGCGATCACGTACATCATCGACGGTGCGGGAGTCCGGCTCCGACGCGCCAAGGGCTTTGTCGTGGTGCTCATGATGCTCGGCGTCGGTGCCGTGTGGGAGATCGTCGAGTACACCGCGGTGATGAGCCTGGCGAGAACCGGCGTGGGCGACTATCACAACAACATGCGCGACCTCGTCGCGAACCTGGCCGGGAGCGTCACAGCGGCGACACTGGGCCGCTGGTGGACGGGGCGCGGTCCGGCCGGCAACAACTGAGTCGCTCGTCGATGCAGCCCGTCTGGCGCCTATCGACCGTCGAACACTGCGGCGATGTGAGAGCCGTCGCAGAACGGCTTGTTCTTCGACTCTCCACAGCGGCAGAGCGTCACGCGGTTGCGCACCTCGTAAGGCGTGCCATCCTCCGAGACGATCGGGATTCCTCCGCGCACCCAGAGCGCTCCGCTCACGCCGAGAGACGGATCCTCGATGAGCCAGATCGACGGCTCAAGCGCCGGCTCGTGCGGTTCGCCGGTCACCGCATCGCAGGTGACGTAGCGTCCCGAGGGACAGAGCGCCGCCTCTTCGTCGGCTAGATCGGAAACGCCCGGTTCGTCACAGCGGTTGATGAGGTTCCAGAGGCCGCCGGCGCGGTCGCAGAAGCGGGCTTCTGCGCACAACTGGCGGGCGTCGAGGAGCTTGAGGCCCGGGCCGTTTGTGCAAGACGCCTGCTCGGTGTAGGGTGCTCGCTCGGCGGTCTCGGTGCCGTCGAAGCCGTCCGCGAAGTGAGAGCCGTCGCAGAGCGGCTTGTTGCCGGACTTGCCACAGCGGCAGAGCGCGTACGTCTCGCCCGTCGGGACGCGCTCGATCTCGCGCCAGGCGACCGATTCTCCGGCGTCGTTCACGACGATTTCGCCGCGAGCGAGCGGGACGCCACCGGAAACGATGTACGGCCCGTTGGTGCGGACCACGATCTTCATCCCCTGCGCGGACTCGAACATCATTCCATCCTCTCGCGGTCGTCGATGTCTTCACGATACACCGTCCGTCGCATGCCGCTCAAAGACCCTTCATCACATGCCGAAGAACTCCTATGACAGCGTTATCGGCGCTCTTTTCGAGGAGATTCTTATGGCACTCAGGCGGCACTTGAGCGAATTGCAGCGAGAGGCGCTCTGGAAGTGGCGCTGGCTCGGTTGGTCAAACGCCACGCCTGCGTTCAAGGCGAGCATCTATGTGCTTATCGTTGCGGCAGCCGTTGTGGCTGCGTTACCGATCTTGGTTCGCTGATTCGCGGAGTTCACAGACAAAGCCAGGGCGGCCCGTGGCGGGCCGCCCTTTTGCGTTGGCTTTAGTGCGTGCTGGTCACTAGAAGCGCTGCATCATCGAGAAGATTAGTAGCGGCAGTGTCTCGACCGCGCCCGTGCCTCCGAAGACGAGGCCCTGCCCCGTTATCGGTGGCGATCCGGCCTCGTTGAAGAAGTCGGTCGCGCCCACTGGAAGGTCGAGGTATATATCGTAGATGTACGGTGAGAGTGAGGCCTTCGGAGTGAGGAGTAGCGGGTGAGCGTTGATTCCACACAGCACGCCTCCCGAAAGGGCGTCGGGGAAGTTCTCGCCTGAGGCAAGGCCGATGTGTGCGATAACGAGTCGATTCAGGCCGGCGGGGTTAGCTACCGTGCCGACGAACCCGTCATCAAGCGTACCCGGGCCCTTCTTGTCGCATGCCCAGAGGGCGATCTCCTTGGCTGTGTCATAGCGGGTTGATCCGGCGATGCGCAGCACGTGATCCGTGCCGCCGGCATGGACGGCGCACTGGTTGGCCACATTCGCGCTGACCGCTCCCGTGCCGCCAACGATGATGATGTCGGTCACGCCGATATCATCCATCGCCAACTCGGTCTCGGGGCTGAGTGAGTTTGTCGCCGTCAGGAAGACCGGCATGGAGTTCCATGCGGCAATCGGGGTGGCTGCCAGCGCGTCCGGGTAGTTGAATGCGTAGGCGACGATTGCGAATCGTCGGGGGATTCCGAGTTTAGTGTAGTTCTCCCTGGCAATCGCCACCGATGTCTTAATGCGGTCGTCTCCTGCGACGCGCTTGACGACGAGCCCCGCGTTGATTGCCTGCACCTGCGCCTTGACGGTATCGGAGACGGCTCCTGTGCCGCCGAGAATGTAGACGTTCTTCGCTCCGGTTCGGATGATCTCGTTGCGAACGGCGGTGGGCAACGAGTTCTGAGGCGTGAGCAGAAGTGAGCCACCGTAGCCATTTGCGCTCACGAGCGCAGCGCCAGACAGCGCATCGGGGTAGGTGAGCGAGTTCGCGAGAAGTATCGTCCGCGACGTGATCGATGCAACGGGATAGGTCGTGAGCCCCTTCTTGCTGACCTCGATAGCGGTGTTGATGCGGTCCGAGCCGGCGATTCGCTCGGATAGCGTCCTCTGGATCTTGAAGGTGTAGTAGCCGGCGTGGTTGGTGTAGCGGGTGCTCCCGTACGAGTAGTACGGCCGTACCCGCACCCAGTAGCGACCCGCTACCGAAGGAATGAACTCGGCGGCGGGGTTACGCGTGCCAAAGGAGTCATCGTCTTTCGCGATTGCGGCCGGGTCGAGCGTCCAGCCACCGCCGAACACGGGGTCGCCGATGGACGTACCGGTTGCGTACACCTCCACGACGAGGTCGATCTCGGTGTCGTAACTCACGGCCTCGATAAGGAACTTCACTTCGTCGATTGCGATCTCGTCAGCGGCTACGTCGAAGTAGTACCAGTCGACGTCACAGATGTTATCGAGCGCGTTGGTTATCGTGTGCGCCTGGGTGTAGAAGCCGTAGCCTGCTGCGGGAATTGCGCTAATCTGGTTTGCAGTAGCGGGGGCGTTGTCGGGCTCATATGTGTCCGCGGGCGCGAGATTGGCCGCCGGCCGAATCCCTCGCACGTCCGGTGTCTTCGCGTCACCCGCAAACGACATCGCGGGAGAAATCGCGAGTGAGAGCAGAACCATGATTGCGAGGATCGCTCGCAGGTAACGCTTCCTCATTGCCCCATCAGCTCCTTGCGCCGAGATGGTGTCCACCGGAGGTGTCCTGCACCAGACTTTACCCGCCGCCTAACGAGCGCTATCGCCTTCAGGGAAATGCCCCGCGCCGTGTATACTTTCGACCACGCGGCCCGGGTCGCGCGATGTAGGGGATATGAAGGGGGCTCTTATGATCGACAACCGTATCGGCGCCAAACTCACGACGCTCCGCGAGTCGCTTGGGCTCTCGATCGACGAGCTTGCGGGACGAAGCGGCTGCGATGCCGCGACCATCGCGTGCCTCGAAAGTGGCGCGATTGCGCCGTCACTTGCGCCGCTCATCAAGCTCACGCGCGCTCTCGGCGTCCGTCTCGGCACGCTGCTCGACGACGATGCGAACGTCGGACCCGTCGTAACGCGCGCGGGTGAGGCCGAGCAGGTCGCGCGCCTCAAGAGTCTTGAGACCTCCTCTGATGGCGGCGTTCTCGACTTCTTCTCGCTCGCGCAGGGCAAGACATCGCGTCACATGGAGCCGTTCGTCATCTCCGTGAATCCGGCGGAAGCCGGAGAGCACAAGCTTTCGTCGCACGAGGGCGAGGAGTTCATCTTTGTCCTCGATGGCGAGATTGAGGTCGAGTACGGCAAGGACCTGCACGTGCTTGGAGTCGGCGACAGCATCTACTACGACTCGATCGTTCCTCACCAGGTCCGTGCGGCCGCCGCAGGCCCTGCACGTATTCTTGCCGTCGTGTACGCACCGGCGTAGGGGGTCCTCGATGCAGTTGCACACCGACCTCACTATCGGGCAGTACTTCGAGCGCACCGTGGCGCAAGACCCAAAGCGCGACTTTGTCGTGTATCCCGACCGCGACCTGCGCTGGAGCTACGGCGAATTCAACGAGCGCGTTGACCGGCTCGCCAAGGGTCTCCTCGCAATCGACATCCGCAAGGGCGACCACGTGGGCATCTGGGCGCGTAACGTGCCCGACTGGCTGACGTTCATGTTCGCGACCGCCAAGATCGGTGCGGTGCTTGTGACGGTCAACCCGGTCTACAAGAGCCACGAGCTTGCGTACGTCATCAAGCAGTCGGACATGAAGGCGCTCGTCATCATCGATGCGTTTCGCGACGTCGACTACATCGAGATCATCCGCGGCATCATCCCCGAGGCCGCCACGCAGGAGCGCGGGCACCTCGACAGCGCCGAGTTCCCGATGCTCAAGTCGCTCATCTACATGGGTCCCGAGAAGCATCGCGGCTTCTACAACGTGCCGGAGCTCCTCATCCTTGGCGAGCACATGCCCGACGAGCCGCTCCGGTCGCTCACCGCGTCACTACACGCCGACGACGTCATCAACATGCAGTACACGTCGGGCACGACCGGCTTCCCCAAGGGCGTTATGCTCACGAGCACGAACATCCTCAACAACGGCTTCTACATCGGCGAGCGCCAGAAGTTCACCGCCGAGGACCGCGTGTGCCTGCCGGTGCCGCTCTTCCACTGTTTCGGGTGCGTGCTCGGTGTGCTCGCCGTGCTTACACACGGCGCGACGATGGTCATGGTCGAGAGTTTCGATCCGGTCATCGTGCTGGCGGCAGTGCAGAAGGAGCGCGCGACCGCACTCTACGGCGTGCCGACGATGTTCATTGCGGAGCTCGCGCATCCGATGTTCGACATGTTCGACCTCACGAGCCTGCGCACCGGAATCATGGCCGGTTCGCCGTGCCCGATCGAGACGATGAAGCAGGTCATCGACAAGATGCACGCTTCCGAGATGACCATCTGCTACGGGCTCACCGAGGCCAGCCCGGTGTTCACGCAGACCACGACGGACGACACGCTCGAGCGCAAGTGCGAGACCGTCGGACGCAAGCACGACGAGGTCGAGGTGCGCGTCATCGACCCGGAGACCGGCGAGGACTGCCCGCCAGGCGTGCCGGGCGAGTACTGCTGTCGCGGCTACAACATCATGAAGGGCTACTACAAGATGCCCGAGGCGACAGCTGCTGCTATCGACAAGGATGGTTGGTTGCATTCGGGTGACGTCGGCACCGTCGACGAGCACGGCTACTACCGCATCACCGGCCGCATCAAGGACATGATCATCCGCGGCGGCGAGAACATCTATCCGCGCGAGATCGAGGAGTTCCTCTACACGATGCCCGGCGTCGAAGACGCGCAGGTCGTTGGCGTGCCGGATGCGAAGTACGGCGAGGTGGTCGGTGCGTTCGTCCGGCGCGCTGCGGGCAGCGACATCACGGAAGGCGACGTGCAGGAGTATGCGCGCGCGCGGATGGCCCGCTACAAGGCGCCGAAGCACGTGTTCTTCGTCGACGAGTTCCCGCAGACGGCCAGCGGCAAGATCCAGAAGTACAAGCTCCGCGACATGGCCGCCGAGGCGCTGGGACTCACCGACGTCAAGGTGTTTGCGAGCGAGGCTGAGACGAAGGCGTAGTCGGGTGGACACCCGCCTCTTGCGGTACCATGTCGTGCATGTCTGACGAACCGGGGGTGCGTATGCACGAGATCCGTTGGCACGGCCGAGGCGGGCAAGGTGCCGTCACGTCTTCGAAGATTCTCGCCGAGGCGGCTTTCCGTAGCGGATGGAGCGGCGTCACCGCCGCACCGTCGTTCGGTGCCGAGCGGCGCGGCGCGCCCATCACCGCTTCCACACGCATGGACCGCGAGCCGATCCGCATTCTCTCGCAGGTCACGACGCCCGATGTGGTCGTCGTTCTCGACGACTCACTCCTGGCCGTCGCCAACCCCGCAGCCGGTCTCAAGCCAGGCGGCGTCGTTATCGTGAACACGGTGCGCCCGCGCGCGGAGCTTGCGATTCCTGCGGACGTGCGTGTCGTGACTGCGGACGTGACCGGCTCGGCTCTGGCGGCGGGCGTCGTTGTCGGCGGACAGCCGATGGTGAACACGGCGATTCTCGGCAGTATCGCGGCGGCAACGAAGCTGGTGACGCTTGAGAGTGTCGAGGCCGCGATTGCAGATGCATTCCCACCAGGGCCGGCGGCGAAGAACATCGAGGCCGCGCGCCTCGCCTTCCAGTGTACGAACGCGTGAGGAGCGAGATGAGCGCACACGAGATATCGATGTCCCGCCCGAGCGTTGGCGAGGCCGGCGCCACGGGTGACTGGAGAAACGAGTACCCGGTTGTGGCCGCTGAGACGTGCGTCGCGGCCAAGCAAGGGAAGATCACCTGTCAGATCTGCTGGGCGCACTGCCCTGACGCGTGCATCGCGCAGGGTATGCCGCCGGTGATCGACCTCACCTACTGCAAGGGTTGCGGCATCTGCGCCGAGGTCTGCCCGCATCACGCGATCGAGATGCGCCCCGAAGCGGCTCACGGCGTGTGCGCGCCAGCGGAAGGCGGTGTGAAATGACGACGAAGGTCATCACCGGCAACGAAGCCGCCGCCACCGCCGCAAAGCTCGCTCGTGTGCAAGTCATAGCGGCCTACCCGATCACGCCGCAGTCGCCAGTTGTCGAGACGCTTTCGGCGTGGGTGGAGTCAGGCGAGCTACCCGCCGAGTTCGTGACGGTTGAAAGCGAGCACTCGGCTCTCACAGTCTGCATAACCGCATCCACCGTCGGGGCGCGCGTCTTCACCGCGACGTCGGCGAACGGCCTCGCGTACATGAACGAGCAGGTGTGGTGGGCGGCAGGCGCGCGGCTCCCGATCGTCATGTGCATCGCGAACCGCGCCATGGCCGCGCCGTGGAACGTCTTGAACGACCAGCAGGACTCCATGTCCGAGCGCGACGCCGGCTGGATCCAGCTCTATTGCCGCGACAACCAGGAGATCCTCGACACGACCATCCAGGCGTATCGCATCGCCGAGCGTCTCAACGTGCCGGTCATGGTGTGCTACGACGGCTTCTTGCTCTCGCACACCGTCATGCCGGTCGATGTCCCGTCGGCCGAGGAGATCGACGCGTTCCTGCCGCCGAGGACAGCCCCGCTGCAACTCGTCGATGCGAACGACCCGCGCAACATCGGCCCGGTCACCCTGGCCGACCCTCGCGCGGATGCGGACGGCGTCGTGCGGCCCGGCTACATGGAGTTCCGCGCGCTCCACCATGGCGCGCTTCTCGAAGCACTCGATGTCATCCCCGAGGTCGACGCCGAGTACGGCGCGGCCGTCGGACGCTCGTGGGGCGGCCTCACCTGGGAGTATCAGCTCGCTGACGCCGACGTCGCGCTTGTCGCGGCCGGTAGCCTCACGACGCAACTCACGCTCGCGGTCGAGGCGCTCCGGGCCGAAGGCGTGAAGGTCGGCGTGCTCGGCATCCGCGCGTATCGGCCGTTCCCGGCCGCCGAGCTTCGCGCACGCCTCGCGGGCAAGCAGCTCGCGGTCGTCTTTGACAAGGCGCTCTCCTACGGCTACGAGGGTCCCATCGCGGGCGACCTCAAGGCCGCGCTCTTCACCGCCGAGAATTCCCCTGTCGTCTTCGGCTGCGTCTGCGGCATAGGCGGACGCGACGTCTCGCCCGAGAATCTCGCGGATGCGGCGCGTCGTGCTATCGCCGACCTCGACTCCGGGCTGCGTGACCGCACTCCCGACTGGATCAACCTGCGGCCCGAGGGAGGCGCCCGATGACGCGCATCACCGAGCTTCCCACGACCGAGTACGTCCTTCCGGGCAACCGCGCGTGCGCCGGGTGCGGCATCGGCATCGCGCTCCGGGTCGTCACGAAGGCGCTCGACGGCAAGATGGTGATGACCGTGCCGGCGAGCTGCCTGACGGTCCTCGGCGGCATGTATCCCACATCCTCGGTCAACGTGCCCTGGATCAACGTGGCGTTTCCGAGTACGGCCGCTGCGGCTGCAGGTGCCGCCGCGGGCCTGCGCGCGATGGGCAAGGCGGATGACATGACCGTGCTCGCGATGGCGGGCGACGGCGGCACGGGGGACATCGGCATCCAAGCGCTCTCCGGAGCGGCCGAGCGCAACGACGACTTCATCTACCTGTGCTACGACAACGAGGCGTACATGAACACCGGTACGCAGCGCTCGGGCCTCACGCCCGCAGGCGCGCGCACGACCACCACGTGGGCGGGCAAGCGCGAGAACCCGAAGGACCTGCCGCGCATCATGGAGGCGCACAACATCCCCTATGTTGCGTCCACGTCTGCGGCGTACCCGACCGACGTCTTCGACAAGGTCGCCAAAGCGCGCGAGATCCACGGCCTGCGCTACATCCACATGAACACACCATGCCCGAGCGGCTGGAGCTTCGACCCGAAGGACACCGTCCGCCTCGGCAAGCTTGCCGTGGAGTGCGGGATCGTCGTGCTCTACGAGGTCGAGGACGGCGTCTTCCGACTCACTGGTCGGAGCGCGGCGCTCGCGAAGGCGGGTAAAGCGCTCACCCCGGTTGCCGAGTACATCGCCACGCAGGGCCGCTTCAAGGCGATGACCGCCGACGCGGTCGCCGAGGTCCAGGCCTGGGTCGACAAGCGCTGGGCGGGCTACGTCGCGCGGGAGCGCGCGGGGGAGTAGGGTTAGGTTCTGGCAAGGTTCTGTTCAGGGCGGTCGGCGATACTCATGCCGGCCGCCCTTGCTTGTGCGCTGAGCATGAACGTCTTACGATTAGGTCGAAAAGTAAGACGCTCTCCCGAGGAGGTGGCCCCTTTGCAGGTGACGATGTCGTCGAAGGGCCAGATCGTGATTCCCGCCGATATTCGCAAGAAGTTCGGTTTCAAAGCCGGAGACAAACTCGAGCTCATGGAGTTCGCAGGCAAGCTCTACCTGTTTCGGCTACCCGACGACCCCATCGCCGCAGCCTGTGGTGCCTATGCGGATCGTGGCATGACGATGAAGGACTTCGAGGACCTTCGGCGCGAGGATCTCGAGCTGGAGGAGGCCAAGTGGAAGCGGTACGAAAAGTGGGCGAGGAGAGGGTAGTCCTCGACTCATGGGCCGTGATCGCGATGATCAATCGCGAGCCATGCTGGGAGATTGTGCGCGACACCTGCTACGCGGCCGCGCGCGCGGGTGTTCGGTTCCCTATGTGCACGGTCAACTGGTGCGAAGTGCTCTATGGTGTGCCTCGCAAGTTGCGAGGAGTGGCACCGGAGGACGTCGCCGAACTCATGCGTGGTCTTCCCATCGCGGTCATCGATGCCACCGAGGAGCTCAGCTCACGAGCAGCAGCGCTCAAGTTCGAGCACTCGATCTCGCTTGGCGATGCGTATGCGGCCGCGCTTGCCATGGCTCTCGGTGTACCGCTTCTCACGGGCGACCTCGAGTTCCGTGCGCTTGAACCTGGCCTTGCCGTACACTGGCTTCCGCGAGAATGAATCATTCGGAAACGGTTGCAGGGGGCTGAGGAGTGCACGTTTCGATCATCATCCCTGCGCTCAACGAGGCCGAGCGTCTGTCGGTGCTTCTTCTAGCTCTCAGCGAGCAGTCGGTTCCTGCACTCGAGATCATCGTGGCCGATGCCGGCTCGACCGATGACACCCGCGCGATTGCGGACGCGGCCGGTTGCGTAGTCGTCGACGGCGGTATGCCGGGAGTTGGCCGCAACGCGGGTGCCGCCGTAGCCACCGGCGAACTCCTCCTCTTCCTCGATGCGGACGTCCGGCCCGAGCCCGACTTCCTGGCAGCAGCGACCGATGAGTTCGAACGATCCGGTTGTGTTGTCGCCACGTGCCTTATGGCGCCGCTCGAGGAAAGCGCGCTCAACACATTTCTCGCCGAGAGCGCCAACCTGTACCTCCAGGTGATGCGGCCCATCTCGCCGCACGCACCAGGCTCGTGCGTGCTGTGCTTGCGGTCGGTTCACGAGGCAATCGGCGGATTCGACGAGTCGCTTCTGCTCGCCGAGGATCACGATTACGTCCAGCGGGCGTCTGCCCGGGGCGGCTTCGCGGTCCTGACGGGTGTGTCGATGCCGACCTCGATGCGCCGTTTCGAGTCAGAAGGGCTCATCGCGCTCTCACTCAAGTACCTGTGGTCGGAGATGCACGCCATCACCGGCCGCCCGATTCGCGAGATTCCATTCGAGTACGAGTTCGGCGCGCATGCCCTGCCCGGGGCCGCGGACCCGCCATCACGTTTCGCGGAGGAGATTGCGCGCCTGCGCGCGCAACTACCTGACATCGGCGATCCCTTCGAGCATCTGAGCGCGCGTGCGCGGGAGTTCTTCGAAGACCTCGTCGAACGCAGCGATGCACGTGCGATGAGGCTACGGATCCGCGAGCTTCTCGACGCGTCGGATATCGCTGAGCTTGAGCGCTATCTGAGGAACCGCCTCCGCATGTTCAAGACGAGTTATCGCCGGCGTGACGAGCGCTAACAGACGGCACGACCCACCCCGGTGCACAGTTCGATTCGCTATTCTCCGAGAAACGTGCCATACTCCCCTCAGACGGGTCAAAGAGACTCGGAGGATTGCGACGTGAGATGCCGCATTTCTAGCGGTAGTTCGCGTCGTTTGGTTTTGCCCCGCGGGGCGAGAGGACGGTTTCAAATGGCTGAAGGTACAGTTAAGTGGTTCAACGCTGACAAGGGCTACGGTTTCATCTCTCGTGAGGATGGCGACGATCTGTTCGTCCACTTCTCCGAGATCCAGGGCGACGGCTTCAAGACCCTCGACGAGGGCCAGAAGGTTTCGTTTGAGGAGACCACGGGCCAGAACGGCAAGCAGCAGGCGACCAAGGTCAGCGCCATCTAGTTTCGGCGCTTACGGTTTCTGCAGAAGGGCGATCCCATCGGGGTCGCCCTTCATGCGTTTCACGGCAGCCTTCTTGCGGATGACGAGGAGCGCAACCGCTGCACCGACGAGAGCGATGCCGATTGCCGCCAGGGCCGCGTAGAGGAACGTATCGGTCTTCGGCGCTGCGAAGAGCAACGTCATCACGAAGCCGAGGATGCCGACCGACCCGAATCCGATGCCGGGTCCGCGCCCGAGTCGGGCGCCGGCGAGGAGCAGGATCGCGGAGACGGCCAGACCGAACCAGGCGGTGCCGGTCGCCAGCTCGTTGGCAGTAGAGCTTGCGAAGATGGTCTCGGCATACAGGCCGACTCCAATTGCGAGGCAGCCCATGCTCCAGGCCTCGTTGAGCGGTCGAAGGAATCCGCGCTCGGCTAGCACAAGCCACGCAAGCCCGAGCCAGAAGAAGACCGTGCCTACGGGTTCTGATCGCGTCCGCTTGCTCCTCGGACAGGATTCCGTCAGCGAGCCATGCGGTGAGGTTCTGCTCGAGTGTCGGTTCGCTCACGGCGGGTTCCCCCAGAATCCCGGGCGCCACAATGCGCCTCCGTCTTGAGAGTACGGCAACCCGACTCGCGGGCACACACAAGAAAGTGGGGTTTTGGCCCGCTCGTCGCTGATACACTCATAGCCACAACCGACCAAGGAGGCCGCTATGCCGATTGTTCACATCCACATGTTCGAGGGCCGGAGTGTCGACCAGAAGCGCGAACTCGTGCGAACCGTCACCGACGCGATCGTGAACTCCGTTGCAACCGCGCCCGAGAACGTCCACATCGTCATCCACGATATGGCGAAGCACGACTATGGCGATGCCGGGAAGCTCGGCTGCGACGCTCAATAGCCCGAGATTCTACGAGGAGAGTCCATGCCTGCTTCCGATAACGTGCGCGCCGCAATCCACGATGGCATGCCGAGACTGATTGACGACCTGCGGGCGCTTGTTGCAATCCCGTCAATCGCGTTCCCTGGTTTTGATGAGGCGCCCGTGCTCGAGGCGGCCGAGTTGACCGCGATGCTTCTTCTCGAGGCCGGCTGCGTGGTGCGCATGATCGACCTGCCGGGCGGCCCGCCGGCCATCTTCGGCGAGATTCCTGCGCCGCCCGGTGCGCCGACCGTGCTGCTGTACGCGCACTACGACATTCAGCCACCCGGCGATGACGCCGACTGGTACTCGCCACCCTTCGAGCTGACCGAGCGCGCGGGCCGCCTCTACGGACGCGGGGCGGCCGACAACAAGGCGGGCATCTGCATGCACCTTGCGGCGCTTCGTGCCTTCGACGGGAAGCCGCCAGTAGGCATCAAGGTGCTCGTGGAGGGCGAGGAGGAGACCGGGCGCAGCGGACTTGAGGAGTATGTGGCCGATCACGCTGACGTCATCGCGGCGGATGTGATCGTGGTCGCGGATATGGGGAACTGGCGGGTCGGTGAGCCGACGCTCATCACCTCGCTCCGCGGCGTGGCCGACGCGGTTGTCGAAGTTTCGACACTTGCCGGACCCGTTCACAGCGGTGCGATGGGCGGGCCGGCACCGGATGCGCTTATGGCGCTCATTCGGGCGCTGGCCACGCTGCAGCATGATGATGGTAGCGTTGCGCTTGAGGGTCTTGTCTCGAGTGACTGGGCCGGCCTCGACCTTTCGGAGCACGAATACCGGCAGGACGCGGGCATTCTCGAGGGGGTCGACCTCACCGGCACCGGTACGGTCGGCAGTAGGCTCTGGAGCAAGACGTCGGTGAACGTCATCGGAATCGATGTGCCGGATGTCGTCCGTTCTCGCAACGCGCTCGTGCATATGGCCCGCGCGAAGGTGAGCCTGCGTTACCCGCCCCAGCAAGACGGTGCAGCCGCGCGCGAGGCGCTCGTCAGGCATCTTGAGCGGGCGGTGCCGTGGAATGCACGCGTGACGGTGACGCCGGGTGTGGCCGGACCCGGCTTTGCTACCCCCTCCAATGGTCCGGCGGTGGCTTCAGCACGTCTGGCGCTCGAAGAGGCCTACGGCAAGCCGTCGGTCGATAAGGGAAGCGGCGGATCGATTCCGCTCGTACGAGCGTTCGCCGACGCGCTTCCTGGCGCCGAGGTCATCTTGTGGGGCACCGAGGAGCCTGCATGTGCAATGCACGCGCCCAACGAGAGCGTCGACATTGGCGAACTAGAGCGCGCTTCGCTTGCACAAGCGCTGCTGCTCGTGCATCTCGGGAGTGAGTCGGGCTGAGCGAGGCCGGGTACATTGAGGGTTGAAGCGCACCTGACTATAGGGCGAACCAGCCGCGCTACGCTGGAGATCGGTTGGTGTTTAGCGTGAACGTACGAAGCCAAACGCGAGTCACGGCCATGCTCGCCGCTGCCGTTGCACTGTCGCTGTTGGTGGCGACGGTGCCGGCTGTGGCCCTCGAAGCGTCGGTCGTCCCACGCAGCCAGGCCCGGCTGCCGCAGTCGATCGTTCAGCCGCAGCGTCATCTACCAAGTGGTATCCGGACGCTCGCTGCCGACGACGACATCCCGGGTATCCCGCTGCCCGTATCACCCTTCATGGGTTGGCTCAACACGACCGACGTCAGTGACGTCTACTCGGTCTATCTCGGGGTGGGCGACACGCTTTCTGTGAGTATCACGGGGCCGGCAAACACGTACATGGATGTTGATCTCTATCAGCCCGGCTCCACGACCATCTTCAATGCAACTAACGTCATCTACACGACGGACTCAGTCGAGCGGTCGTATGTCTACCCGTTTGGCTTTGACTTCAAGGTTGATCCCTCGCAGGGCTATTCGCCGGGCACCTACTACCTTGATGCCTGGTTCGGCGCAGGAGGCGGCGCGTACACGGTCACCTGGCGAATCATCCCGGAAGATGGCGACAACGACATCCCTGATGCGCTCCCGCTCCTTGCATCTCCGCTGGTGGGATGGGCGACCTCCGCGTGGTTGTGGGGATACCCCGATACGCGGCCCCCGGACCGGCTTAAATGGAAATCGGCATATCCCGGCACATTGGTCGACGGCTCCGATGTGCGCTCGATTGATCTGGCAGAGGGTGATCAGCTCATTGCTACGGTCAGCACCACCGACCGCGACCTGGGTATGGAGCTCTTGCTGTATCCACCGCACGCGAGCAACGTCAACACCGACACGTACGTCTACTATGACGACGCGCGTGTCGCTTCGACGAACCTCGCCAGCGTCGCAATGCCCGAGTCGCTCAATTTCGTTGTGCCTCCGGGCGGAGCGGGCGGGTACTTCCTTTCCGCGGAGGCATGGGCTGGTAGTGGTGACTACACGCTGACCTGGAGTACGAACCAGAACGCGGTCGTACGCATGAGCGGTGCCACGCGATATGAGACCGGCCAGGCAATCGTTCGGAGCACTTCGCACGAGAGCACGGTCGCGATTCTCGCGAGCGGAGCGGGTTACGCCGATGCGCTGTCCGCGGCGGGGCTCGCCGGTGCGTACAACGCACCACTATTGCTGACGAGTGCCACCGAGCTCCCTGATGCCGTCTCGGTGCAGCTTGTCGAGATGGGCGTCGAGAAGGTCATCATCGTTGGCGGAACCGGCGCCGTGAGCGCGGGGGTCGCTACAACGCTTGTTGATGGTGGATTCATCGTTGAACGGCTCGCAGGCGTGAGTCGATACGCGACGTCAGCGGCGTGCGCGACGGCTGTACACGCGCTTGTGGGCACGACGGATGCGTTTGTTGTGCGCGGTGACAGTTTCGCCGATGCGTTGGCGGTTTCACCCTTTGCGTACACGCAGAAGGCCCCGGTGTTACTCACGGAACCAGCATCGCTTCCCACCACGATCAGTGCGTTTCTCGAGACCAATGACGTGGTCAATGTCTACATCGCGGGTGGCACGGGCGCGGTTTCCTCCGGTGTGGCTTCCGCAATCGACCGCCTCAATGGCGGTGCCACCATGGTCGAAAGAGTTGCCGGTAAGGACCGCTATGAGACCGCTCGTGATGTAGCAGATTTCGGTGTCGGGAAGGGTTGGAACAGCTACGCGTTCGTTGGCGTGTCGACCGGTGCGAACTTCCCCGACGCGCTTGCGGGCGGTGTGGCGTGTGGTCGCATGGGTGGCGTGTTGCTACTCACGACTCCTACAACACTTTCGCCGCCGGCTTCGGCCGCCATCGCCGCCAACAAGGCGACTATCGAGCGAGTGGGAGTGTTTGGTGGTACGGGTGCGCTGAGTCTGGGTGTGTTCGCCGCGATTAGGAACCTGCTGACGTTCTGAGCACTCATCCAGGCAGTCTCGGGAATACCCGTTCTTGGAGCAACACCGACCGCTCGAGAGGAACCCGTGAAGCGACGCATCCTGTTCTGGGTAGCACTTGCGGCCGCGGTCTGGCTTGTCGCGACGCATACCGCCGACATCACACGGCTGTGGCAGGTCATGCGAGGGGGCGACCCGCGCTGGCTCGTCGGTGCGGCACTGCTACAGGTGGCGTACTACGCCTTCTACATCTGGACGTTCAAGGCGTCATTCGAGGCGGTCGGCATCCAGCGACCGTACGGGGAGCTTGCCCCGGTCGTCCTCGGCAGTATCTTCGTGAATGTCGTCACACCGACCGGCGGCACGGCGGGCCCGGCACTCGTCGTGGATGACGCGGTTCGCCGCGGGCACTCGCCGGCAGGGTCCGCCGCCGCGATGGTACTTACGCAGGTGGTCGACTTCGCCTCGTTTGCGGTCATCATGACGGCCGGCTTCATCTACCTGGGCGTCTCCGGACGTCTCAAGGCCTACGAGGTCGCCGCCGCCGCAGTGCTCATCGCACTCATCGCACTCTTTGCCGGGGCGCTCGTGCTTGCGTTCGTGCGCCCGTCCGCGTTCGTGCGCGTGCTCGGGTGGGTCGCGCGTCGCGTGCGCGGTGTGTGGGGCCTCGCGAAGCGCCCGTCACCGCTCGCCGACGACTGGGCCGAGCGAACCGCAGCCGAGTTCACCGCGTCTGCACGCATGCTTGCCGAGCGCCCGCGGGGGGTCGTGAAGGCGGGTGTCATCGGCGTCGCGGGGTACGGGCTCGACCTGCTCGGGCTCATGGCGGTGGGCTTCGCCTTTGGCTGGGACAAGCCGGGGTCGCTGCTCGCGGCGTACGCCGTCGGTGTACTCGTGTGGATCGTCTCGATCGTGCCGCAAGGGATCGGCGTCGTCGAGGGCGCCATCGCGGTCGTCCTCGTCTCGTTTGGCGCGGCGCTCCCGCAGGCGACTGCGATCTCGCTGGTGTTCCGCGGCATGAGCTTCTGGCTGCCCCTCCTGCTCGGGTTCTTGCTGCTACGCCGGGTGAGCACGTTCCAGCCGGCGCGCCGCTCCGAGGGTGCCGAGACGTTCGCTGTGCGGGCGGCCGCAGTGATGGCCGCGCTGGTCGGCGTGATCGACGTGCTCTCCGCGGTCACGCCAAGCATCCGCGCGCGTGTGCTGGCGCTCGAGGCGTACCTGCCGGTTCACGTTCACTACGGGCATCTCTCGGCGGCGATCGCCGGACTGGGCCTCATCTTCCTTTCGCGTGGTCTGTGGCGCCGCAAGCGGAGTGCGTGGGTACTCGCCGTGGTTCTGCTCGCCACATCGGTCATAAGCCACCTTGTGAAGGGTCTCGACTACGAGGAGGCGATGATCAGTGGCGCATTCCTGGTGTGGCTGCTCACCGAGCATGCAGCGTTTCACGCTCGGCCGGACGGACCGTCGCTCATGCAGGGTCTGCGCGTTCTTGCGGCCGCAGCGATAGGTACGGTCGCATACGGCACCGCCGGATTCTACCTACTGGACCGGCACTACGCCCTGAACTTCGGGTTATGGGCGGCCGTCAGGCAGACTGTCGTGATGTTCACCCAGTTCTACGACCCGGGACTCGCGCCGCTGACGCGCTTCGGCAGGTTCTTCGCCGACTCGATCTATATCGTCGGCATCATCGCCTTTGGATACGCGGTCGTCATGCTCCTGCGGCCGGTGCTGCTCCGCGCGCCGTCGACGCCTGCCGAGCAGGAGCATGCCACCGGCATCGTCGAGCGGTGGGGGTGCTCGTCGCTCGCGGCCATGACGCTGCTGCCCGACAAGACGTATCACTTCAGCCCCGGCGGCTCGGTAATCGCCTACGCGCTCGAGAACGGCTTCGCGCTCTCGCTTGGCGACCCGATCGGTCCGCCCGGGGACTTCGGCGCCGCGATCGCCGACTTCAAGGCGGTGTGCAGCCGAAACGGATGGACGCCGATTTTCTACCAGACGCTTCCCGACGACCTCCCGGCGTACGAGGCCGCCGGCTTCAAGTCGATCAAGGTCGGCCACGAAGCGGTGATCGATCTCACGACGTTTTCGATGGCCGGCGGCGGGTCCCGGAAGAACATGCGCAACCGGATCAAACGCCTGGAAGAGGAAGGCTACTCGGCAGTCGTACACGACCCGCCGATCGCTCCCGCTCTTATGCGCGAGCTCAAAGCCGTGAGCGATGGCTGGCTGACGAGAATGCACGGAACCGAGCAGCGCTACTCGCTCGGCTGGTTCCTGCCCGAGTACATCTCCTCGTGTCCGATCATGACCGTTCATGCGCCCGACGGGCGCGTCGTGGCGTTCGCAAACATCCTCAGCGAGTATCAGCGTCCGGAGAGCACGATTGACCTCATGCGCCACCTTCCGGAGGCGCCGAGCGGGACGATGGACTTCATGTTCGTTCGGCTGCTCGAGTGGTGTCGGGAGCTGGAGGGCTGTGAGTCCTTCAACCTGGGTTTGAGCCCGCTCGCGGACGTGGGCCGCGAGACTGGTGATCCGGCAGCCGAGAAGGTCCTGCGGCTTGTCTACGACCACATCGGTCAGTTCTACAACTTCCAGGGCCTCCACTCGTATAAGGAGAAGTTCGACCCGAGGTGGGAGCCACGGTATCTCGTGTTCCCGAACTCCGCCGATCTGCCCGGCGTGTTCTACGCGCTCGTGAGTGCCGACACCGGCGAAGGGGTAGTGATGAGCTACCTCAAGAACGCACTACGGAAGCTGCGGACAGCGTAGCCGCGTCGTGCTTCTTGATAAATCCACGTGCGTTCGCTACAGTCTTTCAGCACGACATGGCCAGGTAGCTCAGTTGGTAGAGCAGGGGACTGAAAATTCCCGTGTCGGCGGTTCAAGTCCGTCTCTGGCCACCATAGCTAACGCGAAAGCCTCACCAGAAACGGTGGGGCTTTCTTCTACCCTGACCTGGGAATTTGATATCCCCGTACTACGTCTTCGATTCCGTTCCGAGTGGCCGCTCTTCACTTGATGTTGTCTCGGTGGCAAGAGTCCCATTCCTGTGAGCACCACATAATGTGGTAATGTGACCACACATTGTGGTAGTATTACGTCAGTCTAACAGTGAGGTCAGTGCTGTGAATCCGGTACTCGAGGCCATATTCGGCAATCGATCAGCCGTGCAAGTGCTGCTGTTCCTGGAAGCCTATGGGTCGGGGTATGCGTCGCGTATCGCAACCACCTATGAGGTGCCGGTTATGGCGGTGCAAAGGCAGCTGCGTCGTCTAGAGGCCGACGGCGTACTACTCAGCCGCACGGTGGGTAAGACCCGCGTGTTCGAGTTCAATATGCGTATCCCAACGGTTCGCAATCTACGCCAGTTCCTGAGTGCTGAACTCGAGCAGCTGCCAGAGGCGGACATCAAGCGATACTACCGACAGCGACAGCGTCCACGTCGCAGTGGCAAGCAGCTGTAGCCAATGCGAGGGATCACAGGCGAAACCACGATGCAGGAGTTGGCTGTGTTGGTGAGCCAGACACTTGAGCGCGCCGGCGTCACAGCCACGCTGTCTGGTGGTGGCGCTGTGTCCGTGTACAGCGACAACGAGTACCAGAGTCATGACCTCGACTTCGTTTCATCGGAACGGTTGAAGACCATCGGTGATGCGATCATGCCACTAGGCTTCCGGCGAGTTGGCAAGGCACGACAGTTCGAGCATCCCGACACACAGTGGTATGTGGAGTTTCCGCCCGGGCCACTTGCTTTCGGTGAGACGGTCATCGCCAGTGACGAGGCCCCCGTTCTGGAGACCGAATACGGTCTGTTGCGGATTATCACGCCAACACACTGCGTCATGGATCGCATCGCGGCGTACGTCTATTGGCAAGATAACCAGTCCCTGAATCAGGCTGCGATGGTTGCGAATCGTCAGAATGTGGACTGGTTGGCACTGTATGAATGGGCCAAGCGAGACGGCATCGATACCGTAATTATCGACAAGCTCAAAGCCACAGTGACGTAAGACATACGTGAAATCGACACTAGAAATCATGCATCCACCAGCAAGAATGCTGGGACTGAAAATTCCCGTGTCGGCGGTTCAAGTCCGTCGCTGGCCACCATAGTTAACGCGAAGGGTCGCATCCAATGGGCGCGACCCTTTTTGCCGGGTGGATGGTGTCCGGCTGTATCGGCGTCGGGGGTATACTGCGAGCAGTAGGGATTGGAGCGCTCTTCCGATGCTTCACAGGAACGGCGCCCGGGATTCGGCCCTCGGGTCGGGGGGACGCGTGACTAATACCGATAGGCGAGATCCGTCGAAGACAAGACGGGCTGAGGATGCCACCAAAGGCGCACGGGAGAGCGCGCAGTTGGCAGACGCCGCTATGGCCCTACTCGGCTGCAAGACCCCCGATGATGTCTACCAGGTCATCGGCGACTTCATGGCCCTGCTCGTGCCAGAGGCCATCATCATCGTCAACGCGGCAACAGAGGATACGGATTGGCTCATCACCCGCACAGTTACGGGGGCGAGTGAGTCTATGCTGCAAAAGGCCGCTGACATCTTCGGATTCCAGATTATCGATAGGCGATCGGCGGTCCTCCCTGAGTTTCGTGATGCGATGCTCAGCGGCGTACTGTCGATTATTGCTGGCGGATTCACTGAACTCATGCCGAAAGTCGTCCCGCGCGCGATTGCGGAGGTTGGCGCCAAAGCATTCGGTATTCACGACGTCTTCGCTATCGGGATCGCCGACGGCGACAGCGCTCTAGGAAACGTCATTGTCCTCACTCGAACGCCCGGGGCCGACCCGTCGACGCATATCATCGAATCTTTCGCCCGACACTGCTATTCGGCACTGGCGGGCATTCATAGAAATCAAGAACTGGCTGAGGCCGCCGAGAGCAACACCCTCGTTCTCAGGAACATGTCCGAGGGGCTCGCGCTTCACGAGATCATCCTCGATGAAGCCGGAGTGCCATGCGACTATCGGTTCCTCGCCGTCAATCCGGCCTTTGAGGCGACGACCGGCCTCCGCTCAGAGGACATTATCGGCAAGACGGTACGCGAGGTGCTGCCGAACATCGAACCGAGCTGGATAGCTCGCTACGGGGCCGTTGCGATGACCGGCGTGCCCGCGACGTTCGAGGATTATTCGGCCGAGCTTGGCAAGCATTACGAGATCAAAGCCTACTCTCCAAAACCGGGGCAGTTTGTTTCCGTTGGTTCGGATATCACTGAACGAAAGAGAAGTGAAGAACAGACGGAGAAGGCCCAGTTGCTTCTCTCCTCCAGCCTTGAGAGCCAACGAGGAACGATACTCTTCTCTATCGACCCGGAGTATCGGTACCTGTACTTCAACGCGGCCCATGCCGAGGTCATGCAGTTCGCGTACGGACAGACAATACAGGCTGGCGACTGCGTTCTCGATCACATCACTTCGGAAGAGGACCGGGTTGTCGCAAAGGACAACTACGACCGTGCATTGGGCGGCGAGTCGCATTCGAACATACGGGAGTACGGCGACGTTGAAGTGGCGTACTACGAGAGCTTCTTCAACCCCATCGTTGATGACGCGGGTACGATCATCGGTGCCACCGGGATGGCCAGAGACATCACCGAGCGGATGCGGGCCGAGCACGAACTGCGACAACAGCTGCGGGATATTACCGAGCTCAAGCGGGTTCAGGATGAGCTGAATCACACGCTGGCTCGTCGCGAGCAGATGATAAGCGCTCTCCTGGATGCGATCACCGAATCCGCGCTCATGTTGAGCCTCGATGGTGAGATCCTTGCCATCAACGCGACTGCCGCAAGGCGGATTGGTGGAGATACGCCGGCCGAGTTCATGGGGAAGAACGTGTGGGAAATCCTTCCTTCTGATGTTGCGGCAAGCCGTCGCGCGATAATCGAACAGGTCATGAAGAGCGGCGAGTCAGCCCGGTTTGAGGACGTTCGCCTAGGCCGCCGTATGCTCAACTCTGCTTACCCCGTAACTGTTGACGGTCGCGTAACGGAGGTCGCGATCTTCGGCTACGACCTGACCGAGCTTGAGGAGCGCACGCAGGCCCTGCGCGAGAGCGAGGAGAAGTACAGGTCGCTGTTCGCCTCGATCGACCAGGGGTTTGCGCTCCACGAGATAACCACCGATGCGGATGGCACGCCTGTCGACTACGTCTACCTTGACCTCAACGAAAGCTACACGAAATTGCTGGGAGTCTCTCGCGATGCTATTGGCAAGCGTATCCGAGAAGTGATGCCGCAGGTTGAGGAGTACTGGATCAAGAACTTCGGTGAAGTTGCACTGACGGGCATACCGAGCTACTACGAGAACTACCTGGAAACCACGGGGCGGTTCTATTCCACATACGCGTATTCGCCGCAGAAGAACCAGTTTGCGGTGCTTGTAACGGATATCTCAGAGCGCAGGGCGGCCGAGGAAGCACTACGCGAGAATGAGAAGAAATATCGCACGATTACCGAGAGCATCAGTGACGTTGTCTGGGTTCTTGACCCTGAGACACTCCGGTTTCTTTATGTAAGTCCATCCGTTGAGAAGCTCAGAGGATTCACTCCCGACGAGGTGCGCGCCGAGCCGCTGGATGCTGCCTTGACGTCGGAGGGTAGAGATCATGTGCGGGCGCTTCTCTCGGGTCGAGTCAAGAAATGCCTTGCTGGCGAGCCGCTACCGAGGCACTCCTACACAGAGGAGATTCAACAACCATGCAAAGATGGTTCGCTTGTGTGGACTGAGGTTGTGACCAGCTACCACCTGAACGAGTCAACCGGACGCGTGGAAGTACACGGAGTCACGCGGGATATCACCGAGCGAAAGCGCGCGGAAGACGAGATCCGGCGCCTCAACGAGGATCTCGAGCAGCGCGTACAGGAGCGAACCTCAGAGCTCACCAGGTCGAATGCGGAACTCGCCGAGGCCACGCACGCCAAGAGCGACTTCCTCGCGTCGATGAGCCACGAGCTTCGGACGCCACTCAACTCGATCATCGGCTTCTCTGGACTGCTCCTGAAGGGTCTCGCCGGGCCATTGAACGACGAACAAGAGATCCAGATCGGCATGGTGAACTCGTCCGGCAAGCACCTACTTTCACTCGTCGATGACATCCTCGACCTCACCAAGATCGAATCGGGAAAGGTCGCTGCGGTGTTCGAGGAGTTCGAGGTGAGGCCGCTCGCCGAGGGCGTCATGGAAATGGTGCGCCCGTTGGCTGACGCCAAGGGCATCGAACTCACACTCACCTGCCAGCCAGGAACGGATCAACTCAGGTCGGATCATCGCTTTGTGAGTCAGATTCTAACCAACCTCCTTGGCAATGCGATTAAGTTCACGGGCTCTGGCTCCGTCTCACTCACCATTTCCGTCGAGCGTGAGCACATGTCTTTCGCGGTCGTTGACACAGGCCGCGGTATCCCCGCATCTGAGGCACCGCACGTAATCGAGGAATTCTATCAGGCCGAGCCGATGGGTGAGGCGAAGAACCAGGGCACCGGCCTCGGGCTCGCCATTTCCTCTCGACTTGCGGCGATGATCGGCGCAACGATCGATGTTGCGAGTGAGGTCCACGTGGGATCCAGGTTCACTCTTCGTGTTCCGTGCAGCCTGGATTTCAACATCATGTAGGCTGTCGCCCGTGCCGTTCGTCGGCTACTCCGTGCTCTCACTTTGGAATCGGTGCCGCCGGTGGTATCGTCGGACGTGGGGGCGGGAGGACGCAGGCAGTCATGTCACGCGTACGCGAGGACTACTGGACCGAGGCACCGTTGTGGCTGAAGGCCATCGTGGTCGCTGTCGCATTTCTGGCCGCCGCGGAGCTAGGGAATGCGCTCTCCGTGCAACAGCAGTTCTCCACGTTCTGGCCGCCGTCCGGCGTGTTGCTCGTGTTGCTGGTCTTTGCCAATCCCCGTGAATGGCCGTGGCTCCTGGTCGCTGCCGCTTCGGCGAACATTGGTTCGGACCTCATGCACGACCGCGCTCTGGTCGTGAGCATGGGCTTCTCGGTGGCAAACTGTGTGGAAGCGACGCTTGGTGCTGCGTTGATCAGGCGGTTTATGGGAGCGCGGGCCGTGCTTGGTACCCGTCGCAATGTGGTCGTGTTCACGCTGCTGGCGGCCGGTGTCGCCCCCGCGTTCGGTGCATCGATCGGAACAGTCGTGCTTTCAATGGCGTATGGTGCCGACCCCTGGTGGCGTACGTGGGTCACGTGGTGGTCGGGTGACGCGCTTGGGATTCTCACCGTCGGTGCGTTCGGCCTTGCACTGGCCGAGGTTGACCGGCGCCGTCGACGCGGCGAGCCTTCGCTCGCGCTGCCGGGACGGAGTACGACGTTTCTCGCCCTCCTCGTCGGCACGGCCCTGATCGGTCATTGGTTCGTCGTCGAGCTGGGTCCGCTCTCAGGGTGGAAGTTCATCTTCTTGCTGCCGGCACTTCTTGCTGCGGCCTCGTTTGGACCCTCTGGCGCGGCCGCGACGGGCCTCGTGCTGACAGTCTCAACAGTCGTGGGACTGGTGGCGCGCTGGAGCAAGGTGTTTGTTGTCACGGGCGCAGCGAGCGGCGAGGTTGTCGCTTTGCAGGCGTTTCTCGCGGTGGTGGTCTTCGTTCAGCTCTACATTTCGGCTTCGATTGAAGAGGCAAAGGTTGCCGAGGAAGCCGCCGGTGTCGTCGCGGAGAAGTATCGAGTCTTGCTTGAGACACTTCCGATTGGGGTCTCCATCTCGGATGACACCGGGATGATCATCGAGACGAGCGAACATGCTGCTGACATTCTCGGCGTGTCAGCCGAGGTGCACAGGCAACGCGAGGCCCGGGGGGCGGAGTGGCAGATTCTCTGGCCCGATGAATCTGCGAAGCCTTCGGAGGAGTGGACCTCGACACGGGCCCTGGCGAGCCAATCCAGCGAGCGGGCGCAGGAGGGAATCATCCGGCCCGACGGCTCGGTAGTTTGGCTGGATGTCAGTGCTTCGCCCATACCGATTCCCGGCTATGGCGTGGCTATCACGTACCAAGACGTGACCGAGGACGTGGCGACTCGCCGGTTGCTCGTCGCGAGTGAGCAGCGTCTCCTGGATGCCGCAGCTCAGCTCGAGGCTGAGGTTGCAGAGCGCACCGCCGAACTGCAGAACACGAACGAAGAATTGCTTGAAGCATCGAAGGCCAAGAGTCGCTTCCTCGCCAATATGAGTCACGAGTTGCGAACCCCGTTGAACTCGATCATCGGCTTCTCGGACCTCCTGGCGAAAGGTCTTGCCGGTCCGCTGACCGAAGAGCAGTCCAAGCAGTTGGGGATGATCAATAGTTCAGGCAAGCATCTGCTCGGGCTGGTGAACGATGTCCTTGATCTGGAGCGTATCGAGACCGGACACGAAGTCGTAGAAGCCGCCTTGTTTGATCTGTGCGCACTTGCGGAGGACGTACGTGCTGCCCTCGAGCCCCAGGCGCTCGCGAAAGGGATAGCACTCAACATCGCTACACATGACGTGCCGTTCGAATTGTGCTCAGACAGACCAAAAGTGAAGCAGGTGTTGTTGAACCTCGTTGACAATGCTGTGAAATTCACCGATGCGGGCGAGGTGAGGGTCTTGTGCGTGGCCGATGGGCGGGGAGTTTCTCTGATCGTGACCGATAGCGGAATCGGCATACGTCCCGAGGATCTCGATCGCGTCCTGGACGATTTTCATCAGATCGACCGTTCGGACGGGCTGAAGCCGGGGGGTACCGGGCTCGGTCTTTCGATCTCGAAGCGGCTCACCACGATGCTGGGCGGCCAGCTTACGGTAGAGAGCGACTTCGGGCGCGGTTCGACCTTCAGGGTGTGGCTACCGAATCTACCCGAAGAGTCGTCCTAGGGTCTGTTTCGGGGCGACAACCTCATGTGTTTCTTGTGAGGGACTGGTAGTGAGGGTGTTGCGCTTGTTACAGTGCAACCCGATATGAACAATTTCCTCAGATACTTCTTGATCGTTTTGGTGCTTGTCGTCGCCGTGTTCGTTCTTGCGGTGTGCGCCGATGGACTCACTTCCGTTTGTTCTCACGGTTGCTGTAGCGGCGCAGATCGTTTCCGACCGCTGTGGCGTCTTGCGCAGAAGTTGCTCGGGGCGTGCGTATCGGCTCTTTCGTTCGGGCTCTTGGTGTTCGCCCTCGCATCCCGGGGGTTCCACTCGGCGCTTACGTCGGTCGTACCCGCCCCTGCACTGGCACGGATCTCGGCTCTGAGAATCTGAGCGCCGGCGGCAATTGCGGTTGTTGTTGTTGAACCCCAGGGCAGGAGATCCCATGCGTCGTTCGTTCACTCTCGTTCTTGTAGCCACAGCCTTCGTTTTGACGACTCTCAGCGCCACAGTTGCCTTCGCGGCGCCTGTCGCGTGGCAGAGTATCGACGTAACACTGCACTCAGAGTCGGCAGAGTCCCGAATGCTTGTGTCCGGCACGCTGCCTGAAACCGTGTCGCTTCCCGCCGAAGCGGAACTCTCCGTTCCGGCCGGCTCTGCGTTCATGTGGATCGGGGAGATTCTCGGAGGCGATCCTTCGGCGGATCCGGAGCTGAAGTACACCAAGACCACCATCGGGGAGCTTGATGTATACCGCTTCACGTTGACGAAGTCGCGTACGGCTCAGGTCGAGATTCCGGCTCCCATCAAACAGGTCATCAACGGGTCAGCATATACCTTGGCACTCAAGTGGACGTCCGCGCAGGATGTCCCCGAGGTCCGGCTGATTGCGCGCGTGCCGCAGGGCGCTCAGGTCGCAGCGCCGGTGGAAGGTGCGGCGCTACAGCCCGGTGAGGCGGGCTACAGCTACTACGTCAAGACGATCAAGGGCGTGAAGGCAGGGCAACCACTGGATCTCACATTTGATTACACACTGCCTGCAGTGCCTGCGACGGCGGCGACGCCTGGCACCAACCCGATCGTTCCGCTTGTGTTGGTGCTGTTCGTCATCGCGGTCGCTGCGCTCGTTGTAGTTTCGGTGCGGCGTAAGCCAGCGGAAGAATCATCGGATGGCGAGCAGAGCGTGATTACAGGAGCGGCGGACACGCAGGTGGAGTTCTCCGACGAGGAGCAGTTCTCTGAGGCCTCCCCGGAAACACAGTTGAGCAGGCCGGCGGGAGCCAGCAAGCGGATGTTGATCACTGCGGTGGTCATCGGGACACTGATCGTTGCTGCTTTCATCGTTGTGGGGCAAACGACGAAGCCGAAGCTCGTCGGCGACACCATCACCCGGACGTTCTCGCCGGGCGAGCCGTGCCTTACGTCGACGCTTGCCGTCACGGCACCGAAGAACGCCGACCCGAATAAGACGGCCGAGAAACTGTTTGGGGCACTCGGACCGCTCGGCGGCATGAATATCGCAACCTACAACGTTAAGACGCAGAGCGTCGAGGTTGGTTTCTGTGAGTCGAAGACATCCGAGGCCGCGGTTCGGCAGGCACTTGCTGCTACCGGACTCGTCGCAGCAGAAGCACCCGCCCCGTAGCATCAGCGGCCGGGTCAGCCGTTCAGGTCTGGCCCGGCCGGCTCCGGAGCTTCGGCAACGCGTGTGGGAACGCGAGACACCATGACGGTTCCGATGACCGCGCAACTGAGAACCAGCACCTTCGCCCAGAGTGCGGGCACGAAGAACAGGGCTGAAGCGCCGCAGGTCAGCCACATCATCGACACAGCGATTACCTTCGAGCGGAGCGGCATTCCTTTGCCGGACAGGAAGTCCCGAACGTACGGGCCGAGGATCCGGTGCTGCAGAAGCCATGTGTGTGCTCGCTCGCTGCTCCGGTAGAAGCACCACGCTGCAATGAGCAGGAATGTGGTTGTGGGCATACCCGGTACGAACACGCCGATGAACCCCAGCACGACGCACGCCCAGCCGAAACCAAGGAGCAGCCATCTCGGAAAGCGCCCTCTGCGGGGCTCGCTGGTAGCTGTCGGTTGTTCATCCACTGTGCGTCCCTCGGATTGATGTGTAGCGACTATCAGAGGAGTGTAGCGCGACGCAGCGCTGCATCACATCTCTGGTCGATTCTCCTCTGGTTGTTTGTTCGGCGTACAGGCACTATGGAGACGTCGTAGAACAACAAAGATGGGGTGGGGGAGTGTACGTTCTCGACTTCAGGACCGTCTTCACGAGTCATGTGATCACGACCGCACTGTGTGCGATCGTGATCACATCGCTGTGGCTGAAGAATCGTCAACGTTTCACGGGGCTCAATCTCTGGGCTGTCCACTTCTGGATGCAGTTCGTAGCTCTCGTGCTCATCCTTCTCCGTGGAGTGGTGCCGGATCTGCTCTCCATAGTGGTCGCCAACACGCTTGTCATCGCGGGGTTGGTGCTGCTCATCATCGGGCTCGAACGCTATCTAGACTGTCGGGGGATGCGGATTCAGAACTACGCGTACGTTGTGTTGTTTGCGGGGATTCACACGTATTTCTCGGTCGTCCAGCCTGATCTGATGGCGCGGAATATCAATTCTTCGTTTGGTCTAGCGTTTCTGTGTGCTCAGGCGGTCTGGCTCTTGCGGTACAGGGTGGGACCCGGGATTCGACCCGACACACTGATGGCTGCAATCGTCTGCGCTGCCTATGGCCTGCTCAGCACGGTCCGAATCGGTGCAGAGCTGATGCTGCCGGCGGTCAGCGATCTATTTCAATCTGGGCTATTCGAGTCGTTCGTTATCTTGTCATACCAGACACTGTCGGTAAGCCTTACGTTCGCGCTCGTCCTCATGGTGAACGGGCGACTGCGGGCGACTCTCAAATCCGAGATCATCGAGCGTGCGGCCACAGTGGACGCCCTGCGGCTGAGCGAGCGTAAGTTCTCGACGGCGTTCCATACGTCTCCCGATGCAGTGAACATCAATCGCCTTTCCGATGGGCTCTTTGTTGAGGCGAATGAGGGTTTCACCAAGCTGACCGGCTATTCACGCGAAGATGTCGAGGGTCGATCGTCGCAGGATATCGAGATATGGGCTGATGCGGGAGACCGTGATCGTCTGGTGGGGATGCTTCGATCTGACGGGGTGGTCAATAACTTCGAAGCACGGTTCCGGCGCAAGGATGGCACCTTCACCATCGCGCTCATGTCGGCCCAGGTCGTCGATGTCGACGGTGAGCCGTGCATCCTTTCCGTGACGAGGGACATTTCTGAGCGGAAGCAGGCCGAGGAGGAGATTGTACGGCTCAATCAGAGCCTCGAGGCCCGGGTTCAGGAACGAACCGAGGAACTAACTGCTACGAATGAAGAACTTACCGAATCCAATACCCGACTGGACGAAGCTACCCGTGCGAAGAGTGACTTTCTGGCATCGATGAGTCATGAGCTTCGCACGCCGCTCAATTCCATCATCGGCTTCTCGGAGATTCTTGCGCGGGGGATGGCAGGTGCCCTCGAGCCGGAGCAAGAGAAGCAGGTCAGAATGATCCACTCTTCAGGCAAGCACCTGCTTGAACTGGTGAATGAAGTGCTCGATCTGACCGCAGTCGAAGCCGGTCGCATGAAAGTTGAACACAAGTGTATCGATGTGTCCGAACTCGTCGGCACGGTCGTTGAGTCGCTCGCGCCGCTTGCTGCCGAGAAGAATCTCGATCTCACCTGGGAGGTGGTTCCCGAGGCGAAATCACTCGTGTCGGATCGGACGCGTCTCGAGCAGGTCATCTTCAACGTCCTCGGCAATGCCATCAAGTTCACCGATCACGGACAGGTCGGGTTACGAGTCTCCAGAATCGCTGACGAGGTCATCTTCACCTTCGCCGACACGGGGCGAGGAATAGCGAAGACAGACATCGATCGCGTTTTTGAAGAGTTCTATCAAGTCGAGCGTCGTGACATCGCGAAGTCTGAAGGTACCGGACTGGGACTGACCGTTTCAAGACGGCTCGTGGAGTTGCTCAACGGTACGATCGAAGTCGAGAGCTCATTGGCCAAGGGGTCGACGTTCGTGGTCCGAATCCCGGCCCAACCGTAGCGTCGCGCTCGGGTAGCGGGACTGCCAGCAGACGTGCTGGTATCATCGTAGGCTCCGGATGCCGGAGAACCGGGTGGGAACCCCTGTCCGCACGGGAGGCGTAGTGCTTCGGTCTGCGAGATTCGCTCCGATGCGCATCGCGACGATGCTTCTGCTCGCCGCGCTCATCGCCATGCCCGGCGTTACGAACGCCGCGCCGTCTACCCTCAAGGCAAAGGAAGCCGAGCGTACGGCCGCACTCGCTGAGCTCGAGGCGCTTGAGACCCGACTGAACACCCAGATGACGCAGTACGTCGACATCAGCCGCAGAATCGAAGTCGCGAGACTTGAGTTTTCTGACGCGACGACCCGGGTTGCAGAGGCGGACGTCCAGCTACAACAGGCAAAGGCCGCGCTCGAGGATCGCGTCGTGCAGCTCTATTGCGGCGGTCGCGTCGGGCTCATCGAGGTGCTCTTCGCCGCAGAATCAATACAGGATCTCATGAATCGGGCGAACTACCTCACGCTCGTTGGGCGGCACGACACCCGGCTTATCGAAGAGATGCGTATCGCACGCCAGCAAAGCGAGTGGGAGCAGAAAGAGCTCTTTAGCCGGGTCGATCAGCTCACACAACTGCAGATTGAGGCGGATACCCGGCGGGCTGATATTGAGAACGCCATCGATGCCCAGCAGCTGAAGGCGACCGAACTTGGCGAGGACATTGCACGTCTCATGAGGTTGCGGGCGGGCAGTGCACCCGACGGTTCATTCTCGCCCGACACAGTGATCTCAGACGCGAACTTCCGTGACGTGGGGTCAATGACCGCTGCCGACATTCAGGAGTTCCTCGATGAGCAGCCGGGAACCCTCGGCTCGTATAGCGCCCTCGACTATGACGGCCGCACGAAGACCGCCGCGCAGATGATCGCAGAGGCATCTACGTACTGGAAGATATCGCCCAAGGTCATTCTCGTGAAGCTCCAGAAGGAACAGTCACTTCTCGCAAAGGCCAACCCGTCTCAGACGGCATACGACTGGGCCATGGGGTGCGGAAAGGCTGACAGTCGCACGTACTACGAATACCAGGGCTTTGGGAAGCAGATCTGGTGGGGAGCACAGAAGCTCGATAAGAATGCGCAGCCGTGGTATCCGGGTATCGAGATGATCATCAACGGCAGCCTCGTGCTGCCCACGAATGAGGCGACCTACTCGCTCTACAAATACACGCCGCACCTTCGCGGCACGACATCGTTCTGGATGCTCTATTGGCGGTACTTCGGAGACCCGCTCTCCTAGGACAGCGGGTCTGAAGGAGCGCTTGATCGAGGGCGATCTTCCCTAGAGGTACTGCCAGACGTCTTCGATGCCGGCCTCAGCCGCGGGTATGCAGTCAGTGATCGAGAGCGAGAACGTCCCGCTTTCTTCTGAGATGAGTCGCAGGTCCACGGTCTCCGGCTGCTCGAGCCAGCGCCCGGCCTGATCGATAAGTCGCCTGATGCGGGGGCGAAGCAGGTCATCGCGGTTCACGCGGAAGACGACACCCGTGGTCCCGTCATTCATCGTCACGACAGCACCCATCGGGTAGATGCCGAGCATTGCGACAAGCGCCTTCGTGATACTCGGGTCATACGCCTTGTTCCGACCCTGCATGAGCACGGCGAGCGCTTTGTCCGGACGGATCTCGCGACGAAACGGACGTCGGGTCGTCATCGCGTCGTATGCATCGCACAGCGCCACTATCTTGCTGAACAGGTGCTGCTCGGACGGTGCACTGACCTCGGGATAGCCCTGCATGTCGTGGCGCTGGTGGTGCTCGTAGGCTACGACCATCGGCATCTGGTCGACGAGCTGGATGCGCTTCAGCAGGTCCGCACCTTCACTGGCGTGGCTCTTTACGATCTGCCACTCGTCGGCAGACAGCGGGCCCTCCTTGTTGAGAATCCCTTCGGGTATCCGCACCTTGCCGAGGTCGTACAGCAGCGCCGAGAGCCCGAGTGACTTGAGCGACTCCGCATCAAGGCCGAGCGTGGCGCCGAGTGAGAGCGAGAGGATGCACACGTTGATCGAGTGATTGAGCGTGTAGTCGTCATGGCTCCGGATTGCAGTCAGGCCGAGAACTGCAGCGGGATCCTTGAACAGGTTGTCGAGGAGGTTGCCGACGAGGTTCTGTAGCGGTCCGACCTCGAAGACTTTGCCGAGTTTCACCTGCGTCTCGACGTCGCGCATGATCGTGACGCCCTTGTCGTAATCCTGCCGGGCCTCAAGCTTGTTCTGGCGTTCCTCGGCTTCTTTGACGGCCGAGTCAAGATCAGTGGTTTCGGCTAGCTTGACCGCAGTCGCACCCTTGCTCTCGAGATACTCACGCGACTTGCCGATTTCGGAGATGCTGCTTTCGTTCATCAGGCCAACCAGTGCGACCGCATCATTCTCGCTGAAGGCATAGTCGAGCGTGACCGCCGAGACCTCATGTGCGAGCAAGTCGACGATGAGTTTGCGATACGTGACGCTTTCCTCGGGCAGGACGTGGTCCTCGATGAAGAGCGTCCCCTTGTAGACGTTGATGGTCACGTCCTCAAAGCCGAGGGCCATCACGGCGCTTACGGCGGCGACAAAGTCGGCGTTCGACTGCATCACGAGTGGGTGGGACGCCGGGTAGAGCGACGCGTTCGTCTGAGCCACGGCGAAGGTTCGTGCCAGATCGCGGGCGCGTTCAAGCCGCTTTGCCGTCGCGAATGGCGTTCTGCTCGCCGGCTGGGCCAGTGAGGCTATCTCCTCGTTCGTTTCGAGACGCTCCTCGTTGCTGCGGGTCTCATCGGTCACGCGGGCATCTCCCCTCGATGGTCATGCTATGAACTCTCAAGGAGCGAGAGCGTCCGTTGGGCAAGGTAGCGCAACTCACGATTCTTCTTGCCGATAACAAAGCGCCGTCGTGCCATCCGTGTGAGAACACTTCTGGCCTGAGCAGGACGCATAAGTTCCAGGCTCCTTAAGACTTCTTTCTTAAGCTCGTAGTTCCTTTCGAAAAGGTAGACCTCTTCGAGTAAACGGAGGAGTGCGGGCAGCGCCTCCACGCGATTTGCGCGTCCTATCTCGCGTGCCGCGATGCGCCGGGTCTGTGGATCCCAGTGCGCGAGTGCGCGCTGGAGCATCGATGCGCTTTCTTTGCCGGGCATGTCGGCGAGCGCGGTGATTGCCGCCGCGCGAACGCCGCCGTCGAGGTGGTCGAGCGCCTGGCTGATGACGGGCGTCAGTCGTTTGTCGCGGAGCGAGACGAGAAGCTCGACGACGATTGCCGAACGCTCAGGCGTGCCGGTGCGCAGCACGCGCGCGGCGACCGGGCCGACGATCTCTGCGAGCCGCCCGGTCTCGGTTGCGAGGTACGCGCGGGCGTCTGCAGGCGCGTTCACGTACGCTTCGAGGATTTCCTCGGCGAGCGAGGTTCGGACGCTCGATACGCCCATACTCAGCGCCGGGTTGGACGCGAGCTGCGCGAGCAGCACAAAAGCCGCGCCGAGACCAGCGTAGACGTGGCGCTCCAGAGCCGTTCGCACGGCGTCCCCGATGGCGATTACCGACTCCTCGGTGGGTCGTGCTGCGGCGACCTGGAGTGTCGTGGAGAGAGCCTTGGAGGCGAGTTGCGCCGGCGTGGAAGCAGCCACGAGCGTCTCGACATGCTCCTGGTCGCTCTCGCTGTACTCGGCGACCTCGGCCACGATGCCCGGCGCGTCCGCTTCTGCGGGCACGCCGCGCTCCTGATCGCTTTGCGGCGAGGGTCGCAGAAGGGCTGCGAGCTCCCGTGCCACTTCAGGTGGAATCTCGATGGCACCAAGAAGAGAATCGGGCGCCTCGCCCGCGCTTGTTGCGACAAGCTTGAGGAGCCGCGCGAGAGCAGCGGGCTGCATCTGCGCGATCGCGTCGAGCATGCCCTTCATGGGCTTCGCCCCGTTGCCGGGGAGCATGGCGGCCGAGACGACCCGCACGCGCGTCGCTTCATCGAGGCGCAGCAGCGCTTCACCGATGCGTCTCGCGGCAAGATCCTGCGCTGCGGCTTCGTATCCGCCTATCGCACCCGCGATGTCGTCACGATCATGTCCGCTCGCAACCCATGCATCGACAGCCGTCTGAAGCTCGCTCGCGATATCGTCGAGCGGCGCAGCGGTCAGATCCATTCCGAGGATTCCCGATTCGCTTGAGACGCGGAGCGACACTTCGACGAGAGCGATATTGCGGACACCCGCCTGGATGAGTGCGGCTCGCGCACCGCCGCCTCCGCGAACCGTCTTCGCGTCCGCACCGAGGATGTCGAGGAATGCCCCGACCTCGCTTGTGGTGGCGCCGGACGCGATGATGAGCTGACCGACCTGGAGCGCGTGGAGTGCCTCTGCGAGCGCCGCAATCTGCGTCTGTCCTGCACCGACTGAGACGTCACCGAGCAAGAAGCGCTCGCGGTCGACGCGTAGTTGCAGCGCGCCTGCGGCAGTCAAGGAGTGGCTGGTCTCTGCGAAGCGCGCAATCGCGTCTTCGCGCATCGGGCTTGAAACCGGATACAGCCGGACGGCGTTCGCCGCGACAGAGAGCAGGCGCAGAAGCTGCTCCGCGCGCGCGACCGGGCTGTTGCCGCCCGATACGTCCACTGTTCCCCCTTCGGTCGCCGGAGTGCTTCCGGCGCATTGGCCCAAGCGGTAATCTTCGGGTGCGCGAGGTATCACACCGAGGCTATTTGTGATCACTGCGCGCGCCGATATGTATATGGTACCTATAATGAGGGTAGTTCGTGCGATAGGGAGTGAAGTTGGCCCTCAGAAGTGACAACTACTATCGGGAGCTAGCGGCTCAGGCTGTGCGTGACGCGCACATCGAGGAGCCGCCAGTACCGCCGACCGCGATTGCGGCCAAACTCGGCGTCCCGATTGTGGAGTTGCCGTTCCCGTCGTGGTTCACCGCAGCACTCGTCTATGAGGACGGTATGCCGGCGATCCTCCTCAACAGCACCAAAGAGGAGGCGACCCGGCGCTCAGGAGTCGGCCATCTTCTCGGACATCTGCTCATCGTGCTGGACGACCAGAGTGCCGGGTATCCCAAGGAGGGTCTGACCTACCACCGGGATGCGGACTTCTTGTCCGAGGAACTTGAGATACCAAGCTTCATGGTCATCGATCAGGCGCAGAAGTGGTTCAATGACTACCGCTATCTGGCACGGCTCTTCGGTGTGAGCGAGAAGCGCATGCTCGATAAGATGCATGCCCTGGGGATCCTCAAGAACCGCGGCCTGCTGTGGGACTACTGACGTCGCTTCGCACAGGCGCCCTACTGGTATCATCGGAGCGACCGCGCCCGGACTGAATCGATGCGGGTCGTGTGCTATCTCGTACTGGAGGGGCAATGCGAACAACGTATGCCGTTGGAGTGGACGTCGGGGGAACGAGAATCGCCGCCGGCCTTGTCGAGCGCAAGGGCCGCGTCGTCACCGAGACGAAGGTTCTCACTCCCAAGAACGGCCCGTTTGCGGTCGTTGACGCGATCATCGAGCTCATCACAGAGACAATTGCGGGTGCGCATCCGTCGGAGATCGCCGGTGTCGGCATCGGCTTGCCCGCCCAGATCGACTTCCAGAAGCAGTCGGTCGAGTTCTGCACGAACCTGCCGCTTGCAGGTGTTGATGTGCGTTCGCTCATCATGTCGCGCATCCGCCAGGACGTTACCCTCGACAACGATGGTCATTGCGCAGGAATCGGGGAGTCGCGATTCGGTGCCGCAAAGGGCGTGCGCGACTTTGTGATGATCACACTCGGTACCGGCGTCGGCGGTGCGCTCCTGCTCGACGGCGAGCCGTACCGGGGTTCCCGGGGCCTCGGTGGCGAGATCGGCCACATGGTTGTGCGCCTGGACGGCCCTCCGTGCCCCTGTGGGGGCTTCGGACACATCGAATCGTATCTGGGGCGCCCGGCCATTGCCGCACGTGGCAGAGAGGCTGCCCGCGCGTACAGCGGCGAGGCGATACGCTCTCGTGCCGGAGGAGACGCCGACGCGGTCACGGCCGAACATGTCGTCCAGGCAGCGCTTGCCGGCGACGAGATTGCCCGCGGCATATTGCTCGCAGCCGGGGACATCCTCGGTGAGGCGCTCGTCGGAATCGTCAACCTACTCAACCCGCGCCTTATCGTGGTCGGCGGCGGAATCGGTGAGTCAGCCGATATGCTCGTCACCCGAGCGGCAGAGGTTATCGCCGAGAAGGCACTTGCGGGTCGGCGTGACGTGAAGCTCGTTCAGGCGCAGCTCGGCAACGACGCCGGAGTTCTCGGCGCAGCAGCACTGGCGTTCGATGAGCATGACAGCCGGGAGGGACTCCACCGATGAGCGGCAAATCAGTCGTCTACTTTGCGCCGATGCGCTCCAAGATGAAGCGCAGCATGATTGGCCGTGCCGGTGCGCTTCTTGAGCGTGCCGGCCTCAAGGAAGCTATCTTCGACAAAGACCTCGTGGCGGTGAAGCTCCACTTCGGAGAAGAGGGGAACACGGGGTTCGTCCAGCCAGTCCACGTGCGAGAGGTCGTTCGGCGCATCAAGGCTGCCGGCGGTCGGCCGTTTCTCACCGACGCGAACACGCTCTACCGCGGGCAACGCGCGAACGCGGTCGATCATCTCGAATGCGCGCTCCACAATGGCTTTTCGTACGCCACGATCGAGGCACCGCTCGTCATCGCCGATGGCCTTGATGGCCGCGATGCCGTCGACGTTCCGATTCCGAACGGACGGCATTTCGAGACCGTTCGCATCGGCTCAGCTGCGGTCTACGCGGACGCAATGGTGGTCGTTACGCACGTGAAGGGTCACGAGGCGACCGGCTTTGGCGGCGCGCTCAAGAACGTGGGCATGGGGCTCGGCTGCCGTTCCGCGAAGCAGCGCATGCACGCGGACTTTCGACCTGAAGTGACCGCCGAGACATGCACGGCCTGTAAGCGCTGTGTGCAGTGGTGTCCGGTCGGCGCCATCACAATCGGCCCGGGTAAGGTCGCGGTCGTCGACTATGAGGTTTGTTACGGCTGCGGCGAGTGTGTGGCCGCGTGCCCGTACAGCGCCATCGCCACGCAGTGGAAGACGACACCAGATGCTCTTCAGGAGAAGATCGTCGAGCATGTGGCCGGTGCGGTTGCGGGCAAGGACAACAAGGTGCTCTATCTGTCGTTCGTCACGGCCGTGTCGCCCGACTGTGATTGCTGGAACTTCTCGGATGCGCCCATCGTCCCGGATATCGGCGTCCTGGCCTCAACGGACATCGTTGCGATTGATCAGGCGGCATACGACCTTGTGAGCGCTGCGACCGGTCTGATTGGATCTCGCGGCGAGGGTATGGGTGCAGGTACGGATAAGTTCACGGCGATCACCGGCGTCGACGGGACGCATGCGATCGCGTATGCACAAGAGATGGGGCTCGGCTCTCGTGAGTACGAGCTCGTGACCGTAGAGTAGCCGCGCACGTCCGAACCGACCCGAGGGGGATCACAGTGGACTACTTCGAGATAGTCAAACGTGGTTGGAATATCACCTGGAAGTACAAGGCCTTGTGGATTCTGGGCTTCTTCGTCGGCGGAAGTGGCGGCGGTGGAGGGAGCTACGGCTCCGGTTCCGGCACGGGCGGTTCAGGATCCGGCCCCTCAAATCCGTTTGCCGGTGTCGAGACGTGGTTCACCGAGAACCTGGTCCTCGTGATGGTCATCGCCGCATTCCTGGCGGTTCTCGGCGTCGTCATGTGGATTCTTTCGGTTGCTGCTCAGGGCGGTCTCGTCCATCTGGTCAACGAGGCCGAGGAGAATCGGCCGGTTACGCTGCGTGACGGATGGGCCGTCGGCTTCCGCTATTGGGGTCGGACGTTCATGATCGGACTCGTTCTCGGACTGCCGTTCGTTGTGCTGTTCGTCGTACTTGCGCTGCTCGTCGGTGGATCGGTGCTCGGGCTTACCGCTACAGGCTCCGGAGAGCCATTCGGTCCCGGTACGCTTGCCGGGCTGGGTGGGCTTGGCGGTCTCTGTTGCGGGCTGCCCATCTTCTTCGTACTCATCTTCGTCGCCGCGCTTGTCATAGGCATCATTTCGTCACTCGCCATCCGTTATGGCGTTCTGCAGGATGTCACCTTTGGACAGGCCATCGCGAAAGGCTGGAGCGACCTGCGGAGTAAGCGCGGCGCGTTCGTATTCTGGCTGGTCATGCTCATACCTGGCTTTGTCTACTCGGCGGTCATCGGTGTTGTCGCGGCGATCTTCGCGGTGCCTGCGGTGCTCATGATCATGGCCGACAAGATCGTTTCGGGTGCTGCCATCCTCGTCATCCTCGTCTTCGTTCTCATGCTGCCGGGTGCCGTTTACGGGACGTTCGTGTCGGCGTGTTGGACGGTATTCTTCCGCCGGATGAACGGGCTCGGCATTCCGGCGCCGGCGCAGCAGGTTCCCGCCTACCCCGATCAGTCGCTTCCGGCCCCGCCGGCACCGTATATGCCGACGCCCCCGGCGTACGAGGCGCCAGCGCCCACGGCACCCCCGGCCTACGATCCCCCGGCACCCACAGCGTTCGAGCCCCCGGCCTACGAAGCGCCGGTGTCTCCAGCACCGCCAGCGCCGCCCGCTCCGGAGCCGCCAGCCGATGCCTGACGTCGGCCGATTGCTCGTCTGCGCGACGCCGATAGGTAACCTCGGCGACGTGACGTTGCGGGTGCTTGACGTGCTTCGCTCGGCGGATGTGATCCTCGCTGAGGACACGCGGGTCACACGTAAGTTGCTTGCGCGGTACGACCTGCATACGCCGCTCGAGCGGTATGACGAGGCGACTGCGGCGGTTCGCACGCCTGTCGTCGTTGAGCGCATCGCGTCAGGCGCGACAGTGGCACTTGTGAGCGATGCGGGCACCCCGGGGATATCGGATCCGGGTGCGCGACTCGTGGATGCCGCGCTCACTGCCGGGCTGCCCGTTGAGGTGCTTCCCGGTGCGTCGGCAATCGTCACGGCGCTCGTTGCAAGCGGGCTTCCCACACATGCCTTCTACTTCGGGGGCTTTCTCCCGCGGAAGGCGGGAGAGTTGCGGCGGGCGCTCGCAGGGCTCGCAGGGCTCGATGCGACGCTCGTCTTCTACGAGTCGCCCCGGCGGACGGCTGCGTCTGTTGCTGCTGTCGCCGAGGTCTTTCCGGGGCGCCAGGCTGCAATGGCACGCGAACTCACCAAGTTGCACGAAGAGGTGCTGCGTGGAACCACTGGAGAGCTCGCCCGGGCACTTGAGGGTCGCGAGCTCAAGGGCGAGGTCGTGCTGCTGGTCGGGCCGCCCGTGGCAGATGAGACGCCGGTTGTCGAAGACGACACAATAGCTGCGGCCGTGAATGCGCTCGTGGTAGCGGGCGTGTCTCGCAAGGACGCGGTCAAGCGGGTGTCCGAAGGCCTCGGGGTGCCACGCAATGACGTTTACCGGATAGCTCTCCGGAGCGAATGATTCGCTCCGGATTCATCGCGGCGCGTGTTAGCGCTGCTTCTTGATCTCCGCGACGCAGGATCCGCAGACCGGGCGGTCTTTCACCATGCTGATGTCGTCCCGTTTCCCACAGAACATGCACGCCTCGCGGAACTTCTCGAGAATGACCCGCTCGCCTTCGACGGAGATCGACATCGGGTCCTTGACGGCGATGCCAAGTGTCCGACGGAGCTCCATCGGGATCACGATACGACCGAGGTCATCGACGCGCCGGACGATTCCAGTGTCACCCATGTCATCCTGCCTTTCAGCGAAGGATTCATCGCGCACCTGCGTGCGCTATGATTGTTTACTCGAATCAGCATCGCACACTTCCATAAATGCCCACGTATGCCGTTCGCATAACCACCGATGGAGCCAAGTGACCCATGAGCGATACAACATTCTACGTCACGACCCCGATCTACTACGTGAACGCCGAGCCGCACCTTGGTACCGCGTACACAACCATCGCGGCTGACGCCATCGCGCGGTACCGCCGGATGACCGGTCACGACGTCATGTTCCTCACCGGCCTCGACGAACACGGGCAGAAGATAGCACAAGCTGCCGAGGAGAACGGCATGGAGCCGCAGGCGTGGGTCGATGCGGTTGCACCCAAGTTCAAGGACGCCTGGGCGATGCTCGGCATCAGCAACGACGACTTCATTCGCACGACCGAGGAGCGTCACAAGCGCGGCGTCCAGGCATTCTGGCAAGAGCTCCACGATCGTGGCGAGATCTACCAGGGCAGCTACGAGGGCTGGTACTGCGTTCCCGACGAGACGTACTGGGCCGAAGATGACCTCGCCGAAGGCATGTGCCCTCAATGTGGCCGCGCCGTCGAGTTCGTGCGCGAGGACAACTGGTTCTTCCGCCTCTCGGCATACCAGGACCGGCTCCTTGAGTTTTACGATGCGCGCGAGGCTGAAGGTCGCCCGTTCGTTCAGCCGGAGACGCGCCGCAACGAGGTCATGTCCTTCGTGAAGGGCGGCCTGCGGGATCTCTCGATCTCACGCACGACGTTCTCGTGGGGTGTGCCGCTGCCATTCGCGCCTGAGCACGTCACGTACGTGTGGATCGATGCGCTCCTCAACTACATCACCGCGCTCGGGTATGGCAGTGACGATCACGAGAAGTTCGACCGCTTCTGGCCCGCCGACTACCACTTTGTCGGCAAGGACATCATCCGCTTCCACTGCGTCATCTGGCCGGCGATGCTCATGGCCGCGGGCATCGAGCCGCCGCAGAGCGTCTTTGCGCACGGCTTCCTGCTCACCAAGGGCGAGAAGATGAGCAAGTCCAAGGGAAACGCACAGACGCCCGCCTCACTTGTCGAGCGCTTCGGCGTCGACGCATATCGCTACTATTTCCTGCGTGATGTGCAGTTCGGCCACGACGGTTCGATCTCGCTTGAGTCGATGGTCCAGCGCTACAACGGCGATCTTGCCAACGACTGGGGCAACCTCGTTTCTCGCCTGCTCAATATGACCGAGAAGTACCTCGGCGGTATCACGCCCGAGCCGTCCTCGACGGACTGCGAGACCGACGCGGACTGCACGCTCCGGTCGCTCGCCGGTTTCTTACCCGAGAAGTACGAGGCCGCGATGCAGCGACTCGACTATTGCGCCGCGCTCGAGGCCGCGTGGGATGTGATCAAAGACGCCAATCGCTACATCGAGAACGAAGCACCGTGGAATCTCGAGAAGGCGGGGGAGACCGCGCGTCTCGAGACCGTGCTCTATAACGCGCTCGAGGCCGTGCGAATCGCCGCGCTCTTCACCGCGCCCGTGATGCCGAACACCTCGGCCGAGGTCTGGCGCCGTCTCGGTCTCGGGGATATCTCGGCGGTCACCGATGTCGTCGCCGAGGCGACCTGGGGACGGCTACCCGCAGGGCTGACTGTGACCAAGGGCGACGCGCTCTTCCCGCGCATCTACGAGGAGGCGTAAGGGCAACCGCCCGCGCCATGCAAGATATCCTTCACGCGCTACCCGACCTCGGTTCGCCGACCGCAGACTCCCACGCGCATCTCGATATGCTCGAGGATCCCGCCGCGGCGCTCGCGAATGCCGCGCTAGCGGGTATCGTTCTCGTGGCGACGGTTGTCGACCTCACCGAGAACGAGCGCACCTTCGCCGAACTCGATGGCTGGCTTGCTGCCGCCCGCGACCGGCTTGCCGCGGCGGGTCGACCGGAGTTGACGCCCCCGGAGGTCCGCATCGTGGTGGGCGCGCACCCGCACAACGCGAGCGCGTTCACGCCCGCGGTCGCGCGTCGCATGCGCGAGGCTGCAACGTGGCCGCGCGTGGCGGCGTTTGGCGAGCTCGGCCTCGACTATCACTACGACCACTCACCCCGCGAGGTCCAGCAGGCGTCGTTCCGTGAGCAGCTCGACCTTGCGAACGAGCTCGGTCTCCCGGTTATCGTCCACCTTCGCGAGGCGCACGAAGACGGGCTACAGATCCTTCGTGACGTCGGTGTGCCCGCCGCAGGATGCGTTCTTCATTGCTTTACCGAAGATGCTCCGACCGCAGAGCGATTCCTCGAACTTGGCTGTTACGTCTCCTTTGCGGGGCCGGTGACCTTCAAGAAGGCCGAGGCGATCCGCGACGCTGCGCGTATCACGCCACTCGATCGCCTTCTCGTCGAGACGGATTGCCCGTTTCTTGCGCCGGAGCCGTTCCGGGGTCGCAAGAACGAGCCGGCCTTCACCACGCTCAATGCCGCAGCGGTTGCGGTCGCGAAGGGTGTCGCGCCCCATGAGGTCGCAGCCGCGGCGCTCGCTAATGCGCGACGTCTGTACGTTCGAGGAGAGTGACGATGGACGCCCCGCTCGTTCTCGGCATCGCTGGCAGCCCGCGTCGCAACGGCAATAGCGAGCAGCTCCTTGACGCATGCCTCGCGGGGGCGGCTGACGGAGGAGCGCGGGTTCAGAAGCTTGTCGTCACCGACTATGCGATCGAACCCTGTCGCGGCTGCAATTCGTGCTCGCTCACGGGTGAGTGCGTCATCCACGATCGGATGCATGAGGTCTATGCAGCGATCGACTCAGCACAGGCGATCGTTGTGGCAAGCCCGGTCTTCTTCGCGACGGTTCCTGGCGTGCTCAAGGTCCTCATCGACCGCATGCAGCCGTACTGGGCGCGCACGCACGTGCTCAAGCAACCGCGTCCCGTCCGCCGCCCCGGCGCACTCCTACTCGTGAGAAGTGGTGGCGACCCGTACGGCTTCGTTGCCGCCGAATACACGATCAAGAGCGTGTTCGCGGTTCTTGGCATCGACCTTGTCGGCGAGATGAAGGTGACAGGGCTGGACTCAGCGAGTGACGTGATCCGTCAGCCTGATGATCTCGTTCACGCTCGCGAACTCGGTGTGCAGGTAGCGACTGCTGCGCTCTTAACGCTCGGGGACTGAAACATTTCCGATGAACGGCGCACGGTCCTACTCGGGGCGCGCCGTTCGTCAGGTGAGGCTGTCTGAAGGCGCTGTTTCGTTGTTGCCAAGTTGTTGCTCGGCTATAATCGGACGCGTTCGCGCACTACCGAAATGCTCCCGACGCGAAAGGGCTTTATGAGAAAGCCGGCACATCCGGCCCGTCTCCTGAAGACCCCATACATCATCCTCGTACTCATCGCAGCTCTCGTCGTACCAGTAAGCGCATCCGGATTCGTTTGGGCCAGGAAAGGCGTCACCGTCGTCGTTGACGGAACGACTGCCTATTACAAGACACAAGCCGATACCGTCGCCGATGTCCTCGATGAGGCTTCGGTTGTCGTCGGTGTGCATGATGTCGTCAGCCCCGCACTCGACTCGACCGTCGATGATGGCTCCACGGTTGTTGTCCGACACTCTATCCCCGTGAGCATAGATTGCAACGGCGATGTTCTTGCGCTTGATGTCGTTGGTACCACTGTCGCGGACGCGCTTGTGGCAGGGGGACTTGACCCGTCGCTCGGGCTGAATGTCTCACCTGCGGTGGAAGAGCCGCTTCGCAAGAACATGACGATCGTCGCCAAAGACGTCTTCCTCCGCATCAGCCAGGAAGAGGTGGAGATCCCATTTGACGTTATCGAGCGTCCGGATCCCACACTCCTTGCCGGTCAACGGGCGATCTTCACTCCGGGAACACCCGGGCGCGCACTCCGCGTATACGAGATCGTGGTGACCGGCGGAGTCGAGGGCACGCGGTACGTGAAGGCTGAGCAGGTTCTCTTGGAGCCGGTGGCCGAGGTTGTGGCCGTTGGCATCAAGAAGGCTGCACCACGAATCCTTGTCGCCGCAAAGAAGATGCACGTAGCACCCAGGCCATCAGCAGCACCTGCAAGTGGTCAGAAGTTGACTTTCAGGTCGACCGCGTACACCCCGTGGGATGCCGGGTGCGGTGGCATTTCCGTCATCGAGCGCAAACTCAGGGCGTACGCTGTGCCAAGCGGCTGGGGTATCGTCGCTGTCGATCCGCGGGTCATTCCGCTCGGGACGAAGGTCTACGTCAGCGGCTACGGCTATGCGATCGCGGCTGACACAGGTGGCGCCATCAAGGGCAACATCGTGGACGTCTGCTTCTGGGCCGGCGGGGAAGCGGCGTCGCGTCACGCCGCCATTCATTGGGGACGCAAGAGCGTCACCATCACCATCATCAAGTAGAAGAGGCCGGATGGCCCACTCCGAACTGGCCACGCCGTCGGCAACGGTCGCTGTCTTGCGACGCCACGGGCTCTGGACCAAGAAATCGCTTGGACAGCACTTTCTCGTCGACGACAACGTCGTGGGTCGTATCATCACGCTTGCTGCTTTGACCGGCCAGGAGCACGTTCTCGAGGTCGGACCGGGTATCGGTACGCTGACACTCGCACTCTGCCACGCCGCTGGCGAGGTCACTGCGGTTGAACGGGACGGGCGCCTTCTCGGCATTCTCGGCGAGATGGCCGAGAAGTGCGGCAACCTTCATGTCATAGCGGGCGATGCCCTGGAGATCACAGAGGCGGACTTCGATGGTCCGAGAGGTCTACCGACCTCCCTGGTCGCGAACCTGCCGTATTCGGTCGCGGCGACGCTCGTGCTTCGATTCTTCGAGATACTCCCGTCGCTCCGGTCTGCCACCGTCATGGTGCAGGCCGAGGTGGCGGACCGTATGATGGCCGTCCCCGGGACGAAAGAGTACGGTTCCTACACCATCAAGCTGGCGTTGCGTGCACGGCACACCGGACGATTCTCGGTCGCTCCCACGTGCTTCCTGCCGCCGCCGCGCGTGGACTCGGCCGTCCTGCGCCTCGAGCGGCTCGATTCAACCGCACCCGAAGAGGCGATCGTCCGCGCTGCCCGTGCGGCAGACGCCTCCTTCTCACAGCGCCGCAAGACGCTCCGGAATTCGCTCTCAAGCGCCCTCGGAGTGCCCGCAGCAGAGATCGAGTCCGTGCTCGCGGCGGTTGGCATCGATGCGGGTCTCCGAGCGGAGACGCTACTGCCCGAATCGTTCCTCGCGATCGGCGCCGAATTGCATAAACACAGCCTCCTACCTTGAGTTTTGCCAAATCTTAAGGTATACTCACGACCTCTCTAGGAGGAATCTATGGATGGTATGAACCAGACTGAGGTCGTCGGTCGCATCCGCACCGATCTCGAAAGCCTCATGGGAAGCAGGATGCGTCTTCGCGCCAATATGGGCCGCTCAAAGATCATGGAGCGCGAGGGCGTGCTCGAGCAGACCCACCCGGCACTGTTCGTTCTCAAGATCGAAGAGAAGCGCGGTCGTACGGCACGCGTCTCGTACAGTTACGTGGACATCCTCACCGGCACAGTCGAGCTGACCGACTGCGATTCCGGCGAGTGTGTGTTCCCCTGGCTCAACTAACAGGATTCGTCGATTCGATCCATTCGCGCGGGGATGCCTCAGGCTCCCCGCGCGTCGCTTTTTGGAGAGCCGATGCTGACTGATCACGTGACCCTTATCTCACCTGGCAAGGTGAACCTGTTCCTCGAGGTGGGAGTACGGCGTCCGGACGGCTATCACGACGTCGCGACTGTTCTGCAGGCGCTTGATGAGCGCGCTGCAGATGTCGTCGAGATGGCGCCTGCTGACGCGCTGGCTGTGACCTGCGTGCCCGATATCGGCGTGTCGGCGGAGGATAATCTCGCGACCCGCGCGCTTGTGCTTCTTGGCGAGGTCGCCGGTCGCACCCCTGCGTTCGCCGTCACGCTCCATAAGCGCCTGCCCGCTGCTGCCGGCCTCGGTGGCGCCAGTTCGAATGCCGCAGCTGTTCTCGTCGGCGCCTGCCGATTCTGGGGTCTCGATCCCGCGTCCGGGGAGGTTCTCGGTATCGCTCGCTCACTTGGCGCTGACGTCCCGTTCTTCATCGAAGGCGGCACGGCGCTGTACACCGGTCGCGGCGACGTGCTCGCCCGCCGGTTGCCAACGAATGCCCTTGCGCTCGTGCTCATCAACCCTGGCGAGCCCGTCAGCACTGCTGCAGCGTACGCGCACTTCGACCGACGCCTACGAGGGCCGGCCCGCGACGTGACGACCATGTTGGAGGCGCTTCAGTCCGGCGACTCCTCGGCCGTCGCGTCTGCGCTTGCCAACAACCTCGGGGAAGTGGCTGTTGAGATCGCACCATCCGTCGGCGAGGCACGTTCGTTCCTGCGGCAGGCACCGGGTGTCCTCGGCGCACTTGTGGCGGGTAGCGGATCGACCGTCTTCGGAATCTGCGAGGATCAGACCAGCGCTGAGGACGTGGCACGCGAGGCTTCGACGCGAGAGGGCTGGTGGTCGGTCGCGACGTGCGCGTCTTCGACCGGCGTTCGTTTCGTCACCCCGGAAGGAAGATAACTCTGCCCCAACCTCGCCATTTCGCAGGGATTGTACTGCGGCGTGTCGAAGATAGGGCAGAAGCTCGGTTCGTTTGGGGAGACGAAGATGGAAATCACAAAAGTCACACTGCGGCCCGTCGCCATGAACAAGGTGTGCGCGATCGCTAGCATCGTCATCGATGATGAGTTCGTCGTGCATGACCTGAGGGTCGTCAATGGCGACAAGGGGCTCTTTGTCGCGATGCCGTCGCGTAAGCTTCCGAGTGGCGAGTTCCGCGATATCTGCCACCCGATCAACACCGACGCTCGCCACATCATCCAGGATGCTGTCATCAAGCAGTTCGATGAGGATGGCGGGCTCGTAGCGTTCAATGCCGCCGCGGAGGCGCTCGAGCAGGCCTGATCGTCGCGCCCGACCCCCGCTGACTGTGATATACTCCCCTGCGCCCGCTACGCGACGTTCTGCGGCGCGTGCGCGCGTGAAGCACACGACGATGGGGCGTAGCCAAGCGGCAAGGCAGGGGCCTTTGGAGCCTCCATTCGTAGGTTCGAATCCTACCGCCCCAGCCACGAATCGACCGGGGAGACGCCCCGTATGACGCGAAAGGTGCCAATGGGCGCGGCAGCACTCATCCTCGCTGCGGGCGAGGGCACCCGTATGAAATCCGCCCTTCCAAAGGTCGCGCACCGTATCCTTGGCGCGCCGCTCGTTCGCTACGTCGTGGACGCGGCCAGATCCGCCGGATGCGATCGTATCGTTGTTGTGACCGGACACGGCGCCGAGGCAGTCGAGCTGCTCGTTGACGGAGAGCCCTGCGTTCGTCAGGAGAAGCGACTCGGTACGGGGCACGCCGTCATGAGTGCGAGCGAAGCGCTCTCGGGTCTGACGGGATCTCTCGTCGTGCTTTCGGGCGACTCTCCCTTGCTGCGCGCCGAGACGATACGCCGTCTGGTTGACGCCCGCGAGACCTCCGGTGCAGCCGCGATCGTCCTCACGACTGTGCTTGAGGATCCAACCGGCTACGGTCGCATCGTCCGCGATGTCGATGGGCGCCTTGAGGCGATCGTCGAGCACAAGGACCTCACGTCCGACCAGCTGTCGATCACCGAGACCAACACGGGAACCTACTGCTTCGACGCCGAGGTGCTCTTCACGCATCTCACGCGCCTCGGCAACGAGAACTCGCAGGGTGAGTACTACCTGACTGACATGATCGCCCTGTTGCGCGCAGAAGGCCTTGTTGTAGACGACATCGCCGCTGCGGAATCCACGGAGACACTCGGCGTCAACAGCCGCGTGCAACTGGCCGAGGCTGCGAAGGTCATGCAATCGCGAATCAACAACGAACACATGCTTGCCGGTGTCACGATGACCGACCCCAACCTCGTTTGGATCGCGCCGTCGGTAGTGATCGGGCGTGACGTGGTACTCGAGCCGATGACGTTCCTTCTCGGCAGCACGACTGTTGCGGACGGGTGCACTATCGGCCCGGATTCACGCATCACCGATTCGAGAATCGCCCGTGAGGCCGTGGTGGATTCCTCCGTGGTCACCGGTGCCGTCGTCGGCGTCGGCGCGACCGTCGGTCCGCGCGCGTACCTGCGTCCGGGTACCGTGCTCGATGCACGTGCGCGCGTCGGCACGAGTGTCGAGATCAAGAACACGACCATCGGGGAAGGTTCGAAAGTGCCCCATTTGTCGTATATCGGCGATGCTACCGTCGGAAAGGACGTCAACATCGGCGCGGGTACGATAACCTGTAACTACGATGGCGCCCTGAAACACCGAACAGTCATCGGGGATGGAGCGTTCGTTGGCTCCGATACGATGCTTGTGGCGCCCGTGACGATCGGAGAAGGTGCGATCACCGGGGCGGGAAGCGCGATCGCGAAGGACGTCCCGGCAGGGGCGCTCGGCGTAGAGCGGTGTGAGCAGAAGAACGTGGACGGCTGGGCGACGCGAAAACGTGCCGCCAAGAAAACTGACCAGGAGTAGGGGAGCGATCACGATCATGGCCGAGATTGGCAAGCGTTTGATGGTGTTCGCGGGCTCGCATAACCGCGAGCTTTCGGAGGGCATCGCCCGGCATCTGGGAATCGAGCTTGGGAACCTGAAGCTCAGCCATTTCGCCAACGGCGAAATCTACGTCCGGTACCTGGAGAGCGTCCGCGGTGCGGATGTGTTCCTCGTGCAGTCGATGACCCAGCCGGTGAACGCCTCCATCATGGAGCTGCTCATCATGATCGATGCGGCCAAGCGGGCCAGCGCACGCACCATCACGGCGGTCGTCCCGCACTACGCCTACGCGCGCCAGGACAAGAAGTCGGCCGCACGCGAGCCGATCACGGCGAAGCTCGTGGCAGACCTGCTCACAACAGCCGGTGCTGACCGTGTCATCGCGATGGACCTTCACCAGGGCCAGATCCAGGGCTTCTTCAATCTCCCGGTCAATCACCTGACCGCGCTGCCGATTCTCGCCGACTACTTCGAGAGCCTGCACCTCGAGAACATCGCGGTCGTCTCGCCGGATGTCGGTCGCGTGAAGGCCGGCAAGAAGCTTGCAGACATGCTCGGCGCAAGCCTCGCGATCATGCACAAGGGCCGTCCCGAGCATAACGTGGCAGAGATCACGCACGTCATCGGCGATGTCGCAGGCAAGACCTGCATCATCGGTGACGATATGATCGACACCGCCGGCTCGATCACCGAAGGCGCAAAGGCGCTGATGGTCAAGGGTGCGAAGGCCGTTTATGTGACGGCGACGCACGGCATCTTCTCTCCTCCGGCGTTTGACCGCATCGATGCGGCTCCCATCGTCGAGGTCGTCATAACGAATACCCTCGAGGTGCCCGAGGAGCGTCAGCACGGCAAGATCAAGGTCTTGTCCGTTGCTCCGCTGATCGCGCACGCGATTCAGAACGTGTATAACGACGAGTCAGTTTCAGAACTGTTCGACCCGGAGTTCCAGCTTTAGACCAATCGTGCGGACCGGATGATCCGGCCGCGCAGAAATGAAGGGACACAGCACATGACCGAAACCATCAAGATCGCTGCAGAGCGACGCACCGTCGTCGGTAAGAGCAGCAAGCATCTTGCCCACGAGGGCAGGGTTCCCGCCGTTATCTACGGCGTTGGCGTCAAGTCGGAGTCGTTGTCACTGAACAAGCATGACTTCGCTCAGATCCTCGTTCACAGCGGTATCGGATCGACCGTTTTCAAGCTTGTCATCGACGACGACAAGCCCGTGAATGTCATGGTCAAGGAACTGAAGCACGATGTTCTCAAGGGAACCATCGAGCACGTCGACTTCTGGGCCATCAACATGAAGGCGACCGTCTCCACCTCGGTCCCGATCAACTTCGTCGGCTCCGCTGCTGGCGAGAAGACCGGTGGCGTCATGGTGCACGAGATGCGCGAAGTCAACATCGAGGCACTTCCGATGGACCTTCCCGAGCATGTCGATGTCGATGTGAGCGCCCTTGAGGTTGGCGAGTCGCTGCACGTACGCGACCTGACCGCTCCGGCTGGCGTCACGATTCTCGACGATGCAGACACCATCGTGTGCGCCGTCATGGCACCCGCGAAGGAAGAGGAAGAGCTTGTCTCCACGGAGGTCACTGAGCCTGCGCTCATCGGCGAGGATGCCGAAGACAAGGCGTAGGATCCCCGAATGACGATGCTCGTTGTAGGACTCGGCAACCCGGGACCAGAATACGCCCGGACACGGCATAACGCCGGCTTCATGGCCGTCGATCTGCTCGCCGAGAACCTGCGCGTTTCCTACTGGAAGGATCAGTCGGGAGCGAAGGTAGCACATGCACGTTTCGGCGAAGATGAGCTGATCCTCGCCAAGCCGCAGACGTTCATGAACATCTCGGGCAAGTCCGTGCAGAAGATCATGGATGAGTATGAGCTGGAGCCCTCCGAGATCGTTGTCGTCCACGATGACATCGATCTGCCGGAGGGCTCCGTTCGTGTAAAGCGCGGGGGCGGTCACGGCGGGCACAACGGTCTTCGTTCGGTGAACGAGCAGCTTGGCAGTGGCGACTACGTCCGCGTCCGCGTGGGTGTCGGTCGCCCTCCCGGGCGCAAGGATGCCGCGGACTTTGTCCTCGAGCCGGTTCGCGGCGAGGCGGCTGAGCGCCTCGACGGCATCATTCCGACAGCTGCCCAGGCAGTCCTGCACGTGCTTGAGCACGGAGTGGATTCGGCGATGCGGGAGTATAACGCGGACTGAGGCGCGGAAGCTGCGCGAACGCGTTCGCCGACGGGTAGGATCAGTCGACGTACTTCATCGGATTGACCGGGGTACCGTTCACGCGCACCTCGAAGTGCAGGTGCGGGCCCGTCGAGTAGCCCGTCGAGCCAACGGTTCCGATGCGATCGCCCTTGGAGACGCGTTGACCGGTGGAAACCTTGATGCCACCGGCCGGCTGGTGTGCGTACAGGGTCGTGACGCCGTTACCGTGGTTGATGATGACCGTGTAGCCGTATCCTCCGCGCCAGCCCGCCGAGAGGACCGTCCCGCCGCCCGCGGCGACAATAGCAGCCCCTCCGATCGCGGTGCCGTCGGCCTTTCGCCCGATATCGATACCGCTGTGGTTCTCGCGACCGTGGAACGGGCAGATGCGCGGACCGAACGGTGACGAGATCCGGAAGTAGCCGGGAACCGGCCAGGCCATGACGCCCGAGTAGTACCCCGAGCCGGTGCCGTAAAGCTCCCGGGCGATCTTCGCGGACTCGGCATCTTCAGCCTCGGCGAGGGCGCGAAGGCGAGCGGCTTCCTTCTTGTTTGAAGCGAAGAGCGCGGATTTCTCATTCTCCGCAGCCTGCTGATCCGCGAGCCGCGCTTTGCGCTGCGACCTGAGACCGAGCAGACGGTCTTCCTCAGCCTTCGCCTCGGCCCGCTTCGTGTCCACCGCCTCAAGGGTCCGGTTCAGCTCACTCTTTACCTTGTCCAGCGAGAGACGCGTTTCCTTCAGCTGAGTGGCGTTTTCCTGGTTCTGCGTCATGACCCGCTGTGCGAGCGCCGTGCGGGCGATGAGGTCCTCGATATCGTTGCTGCTGAGCAGCATCTCGAGGAAGAAGAGGTCGCCTTGCTTGTAGGTCTCCTGCATACGGGCTGCGAGCAAGGCTTCTTCGCTATCGCACTCGGCCTGTGTCGCATCGATCTCGGCCTGCTTCAGGGTGACTTCACCGCGAAGCCCGTCGACCTCGAGCTGTAGCTTGTCGGTTCGCAGGCTGGCTGCACCGATGTCATCAGCAAGGGCAGCGATGTCCTTCTCGATTGCCGTCATGCGAACTTCGAGCGCTTCGATGTCGATGGCGAGCTTCGCTGCGGCGGCTTCAGCGGCCTTCGCTGCGGCGCGTGCGTCAGCAGCAGCCTTCTCGTGCGCCTGGAGATCGCTCTTCGTCGCTGCCTGCGCCAGGGGTGCGGCAAGCAACGAGAGAGAAAGGACAATGAGGATGAAGGTACCGGCAGCGCTTCTGCGTCTCATGCTGTGTATCCTCCGGGGCGGCTCAATGCCCAAAAATCGCTTCCGCCGGAAGGCGCTTTCAAGAGCAAGGATACCCGCCTGATGGGTATACTGCAACGTAGGTACTGCCGGAGGAGCGTACCGCGTAGCAGAAAGAAGGATGATCAGCATGTCCGATGATTTCCAGGGAGCACCTCCTGCACCCGAGGCTCCGCAGGCTCCGCCGATGGCAGCCCCCATGGGCGATGCCTCCGGTCCCGCGAGCGACAACAGCAAGATGCTGGCCGCCATCGGCTACGTCATCTGGCCGGTTGCTCTCATCGCCATTCTCATTGAGCCTTACAAGAACGAGAAGTGGGTTAAGTCGCACGCCGTGCAGGCCCTGGCGCTGAATCTTGTGATCTACGTGCTGTCTGCTGTCACGACGCCGATCTTCGGCCTCGGGATCCTCGTCGGCATCGGCGGGTTCGTGTATTCGATCCTGCTTGCCGTGAAGGCATGGAATGGCGAGAGCATTGAGGTCCCGATGATCTACGGCTTCGTTAAGTCCTACATCTAGTCCCGGGTCACTCGCCGCTCTTCTCGGCGAGTGAGATACCCGTATCCGCAGGGGCGGGCGCGAGATGCGTCCGCCCCTCGCCGTCTACGATGTAGCAGCCAAGCCTGTGCTCCTTAGCGTAGGCGAGGGCTGCGTCGGGCCCTTCGACAAAGAGCGCGGTCGACAGGATGTCGCTGTCGAGGCCCGAGAAGCGCCCGACGATCGTGAGCGAGCGTGTCCCGCGGGCGGGAGTGCCTGTCTTCGGGTCGAGAATGTGGTGGTAGCGTACCCCGTCACGCTCGAAGAACTGCTGGTAGTCGCCCGAGGTGGAGAGGGCCCCGTCGTGGCGCCACTCGGCGACGGCGAGGATCACGCCAGGCTGGCGCGGGTCCTCGACGCCAACCCGCCAGGGTTCGCCGTCGGGCTTCTCGCCGAGCGTCACCGTCGTGCTGCCCGCGCTTACGATTGCGGCTGTGACGTCATCCGTGTAGTCGAGCATCTCACGCGCGCGGTCGAGCGCGAGGCCCTTTGCTGCGCCGCCGAAGTCGAGGCCGGGGACGGCATAGGAGCTCGAGATGCCCACGAACCGGAACATCTCGCCCTTTCGCTCGGGCACGGAGGCCGTTTGAAGCGCCGCGCCCAGTTCACCAGGCGTCGGCACCCGATTCGCACCGCCGAAGTCATAGAGCTTCACGACGCCGAGCAGGTACGGTGAGAACTCGCCGTCAATAGCGAGGACCTGGAGCCGGTCAAGAACGTCGACCGCATCGTACGGAAGCGTGTTCCACTGGAAGGGTGTGCGATTCACGGCCGCAATCGCCGAGGTGGTGCTGTAGGAGTTCAACGCCTGTTCGACCATATCGATTTGCTGGAACGCTTCGTCAATCGTGGCGCGCACGGCGTACTCACTCGAACCGTACGCCTCGATCGTGACCATCGTCCCTAGTGCGGGGCGACTTACACGAACTGGTTCGTCGCGGCTCCCACACCCCGCAGGCGCGAGCAACGCCATCGCGAGGAGCACGGCGAGCGCGATTCGGGTGATGGTGCGCATGGTCCCTCTCGTTCATCGGCAGTGCCGCTAGTATACTGGTCGGCACGCGCGCGAGCATCGCTCCCGGCAGGAAGGCACTCCATGTTCCCGATCGTCTATCAACGGCAACTCTCGGCGTCTGTCTTCGAGATGGGCGTGACGGCTCCGGCTATCGCCCGCAAGGCGCGCGCCGGTCAGTTCCTCATGCTGCGTGTCGACGAGCACGGCGAGCGCATCCCGCTGACGTTCAGCGACTGGTCCGCCGAGGAGGGTTGGGTCCGCTTCATCTTCATGCGCGTCGGCAAGACGACGCACCAGCTCTCGCACCTCGTGGCGGGCGACTCGCTTGTCGACGTCGTTGGTCCGCTCGGAGTGGCGACGCACGTGGAAGGTCTCGGGCGCGTTGCGGTCATGGGCGGCGGCGTGGGCGCGGCGGTCGCGTACCCGGTCGCGCGCGCGATGGCCGAGGCGGGCGCGGAGGTCACCGTCATCCTCGGCGCGCGTAACCGTGAGCTGCTGATACTAGAAGACGAGTTCCGTGCGCTGCCGATCAAGGAGCTCATCGTGATGACCGACGACGGCTCGGCCGGCGAGAAGGGTCTCGTCACCGCGCCGCTCAAGCGGCTCTGCGAGGCGGGCGAGATCGACTCCAGCATGGCGATCGGTCCGGCGATCATGATGAAGTTCTGCGCGGCTACCACAAAGGAATTCGACGTCCCTATCACGGTGTCGCTCAACCCGATCATGGTCGACGGAACGGGCATGTGCGGCGCGTGTCGCGTAAGCGTCGGCGGCGAGACGAAGTTCGGCTGCGTCGATGGTCCCGATTTCGACGGTCACGCCGTGGACTTCGAGCAGCTCATGAGCCGCCAGCGCGTCTACTCGGATATCGAGCGCGAGGCCGACGCCGACTTCTCGAAGGAGTGCTCATGTCACCTGTAGAGGACGCTGCGGCAGAGAAGCCCCGCCACAGGCCCTCGCGGGCCCCGCGTACGCCCATGCCCGAGCGTGACGCGCGCGAGCGCGCGATGACGTTCGACGAGGTCGGCCTCGGCTACACCGAGGAGATGGCGGTCGCCGAGGCGAACCGTTGCATCCAGTGCAAGAACCCGACGTGCATCGAAGGGTGTCCGGTCAACATCGACATCAAGTCGTTCATCGCCGGCATCATCGAGGGCGACTACACCCGGGCGATCGCTGTGCTCAAGGAGCGCAATGCGCTACCGGCCGTCTGCGGCCGTGTATGCCCGCAGGAGGAGCAATGCGAGGCTTCCTGTGTATTGGCGCGCAAGGGCGAGCCGGTGGCCATAGGGCGCCTTGAGCGCTGGCTTGGCGACTTCGACCTGTCGTGCGACCTCGAACACCGGTGTGCGCCGGTTGTCGGTGAGCCGAGCGGTAGGCGGGTGGCGGTCGTGGGCTCGGGCCCAGCTGGCCTCGCGTGTGCGGGCGAACTGCGACGCTTCGGGCATGCGGTGACGGTCTTCGAGTCGCTCCACGCACCCGGCGGCGTTCTCACCTACGGTATCCCGGAGTTCCGGCTCCCGAAGGCGATCGTGCAGGCGGAGATCGAGATGCTCGAAGTCATGGGCGTCGAGCTCGTTACCGACGTCGTTGTCGGCGCCACATACACGCTCGATGATCTCCTCGGCGAGGAGGGTTTTGACGCCGTGTTCGTCGGCAATGGCGCGGGGCTTCCGATGTTTCTCGGCGTACCTGGCGAGAACCTCAACGGCGTGTACAGCGCGAACGAGTTCCTCACGCGTGTGAACCTCATGAAGGCCTACGAGTTCCCTACGTACGACACGCCGGTTGCACGCGGGCGCAAAGTCGCCGTCGTTGGCGGCGGCAACGTCGCAATGGACGCGGCGCGTACGGCCAAGCGCCTCGGTGCCGAGGAGGTCTTCCTCGTGTATCGCCGCTCGGAGGACGAGATGCCGGCGCGGCGAGAAGAGGTCCACCACGCGCGCGAGGAAGGCATCGAGTTCAAGATGCTGTGCTCGCCAGCGGAGATCGTGGGTCGCGACGGGTTCGTGACCGGCATGGTCGCCACGCGCATGGAGCTCACCGAGCCCGATGCGAGCGGACGGCGGGCGCCGGTCTGCGTTCTGGACTCGGATTTCACGATCGAGTGCGACACCGTGATCATCGCGCTTGGCACGCGGGCGAATCCGCTTCTCTCGCAGACAACGCCGGACCTCGAGGTGTCTTCGCGCGGCTATATCGTCACTGATGAGGATGGCGCGACCAACAAGCCCGGCGTTTTTGCGGGTGGCGACATCGTCACGGGATCGGCGACGGTCATCCTTGCGATGGGTGCGGGAAAGAAGGCCGCGCAGGCGATCGACCGTTGGTTGGATGCGACGAAGCGCAGCTAGGTACTCTCGGCGGTTCATGGGTTATACTCTGTGGCACAATGGGCAGATGAGCGGCACAAAGACCGTTCGTCCGGAAGTGGGTGGCAATGGCTGCGGAAGAACTCATCAACGTCCTATGCGTTGATGATGATGTCTCCATCGTCGAGATGATCAAGATGGGTCTCGAGAACGACGGGATGCACGTGCTCTCGGCGGGAGACGGCGCAGAGGCGCTCGAGGTGCTCGCGGCCGAGCCGGTCGATGTCATCCTGCTCGACATCATGATGCCCCGGGTGGACGGCTGGATGGCTCTGATGGAGATTCGCAACAACCCCCTCACTGCGGACATCCCGGTCATCATGCTGACCGCGAAGACCCAGGACCTTGCGAAGATCCTCGCGTTCAAGCAGGGCGTTCAGCAGTACGTCACCAAGCCGTTCAACCTCATGGAGCTTTCCGCACGGGTCAGGAGTCTGACCAGGAACCGCCCCCGTGCCGCTATCGGTGGCCCGGGCGGGGAGAGCGATTTCCGCAAACTCGCCGTTCGCAAGGGCGGTCGCACCGTTTTGCTCAATCTCGACGATATCGTCTATATCTCGGCAAAGAACAAGTCGACCTATGTGCATACGTACGAGAACCAGTACCTTGTCGACCTCACGCTGACAGAGCTCGAAGCGAAGTTCCTCAAAGAGACATTCGAGCGGGTACATCGGTCATACATGGTCAACCTGAACAAGGTCAAGGAGATACTCCGCGTCGACGGGGCGTACGTGGTGGTCGTGACTGATCGCGACGAGACGCAGATCCCGGTAGCCCGACGCCAGGTTCGCGACTTCCGGGGATCGGTGGGCATCTGATGCTGCGGTGGCGTCGCGGATCCGTAGCGCTTGTCGCTCTCGCCCTTATCACCACCTTCGCGCTACCGCTTCCGGCGGTTGCGGTACGTACGCTCGGACTCAGCACGGGTAAGTTCGAGTTCACCGTCGCTGCGGGCCAGAAGGGCAGCGGCGAGGTTGTCGTCATGAACAGCGGCGATGAGCCGCTCCAGGTGCTCATCTATGCGGCAAACCAGAAGATCGACGCAAAGGGCCAGGCCGAGTATGTAGTGCCGAGCCCTGAAGATACGAACGCAATCACGAATGCCGCCTCGTGGCTTCGTCTGACGATCGATGCCGAGCAGAAGGCGCTCGGGAATACGCCGTACATCGACCTCAAGCCAGGACAGCGGGTGCCGGTCCACTTCGAGTTCGAGGTACCCGATGGTGTGCCGCCAGGTGACCACCAGATTATGCTCTTCTTCCAGATGATGGCGGGCGAAGCTCCAAAGGATAGTTCCGGGACGGCAGTCTCTGGTCGGCTCGGCTCGCGCATCCGGGTCCGCGTGAAGGGTGACATCGTCGAGCGACTTGAGGTGCGCCCGTTTGCCGTGCGCAACTTCATCATCGGCGACACAATCCCCTACACACTTCTTATCCGCAACGATGGCAACATCGACAAGACCGTCAATGGTCGCGTCATGCTGCTCGATGGGAGCGAGAACGAACTCGAATCGAGCGCTGTGGCGACCGAGACAACCATCTTCGCAGGCTCGAACGTTGAGTTAAGCGGTTCGCTTGGCAAGGGTCGAATCGGACGCTACACGGCGCGCTTCGAGATGAAGTACCCGAAAGAGGGCTCGGACTCCGGGGTTGCCGAGCGCATCGTGAAGGACCGCACCGTCATCATCATCCCGATGTGGCTTGCCGTCGGGCTCATTCTCGTGGTGGGTGGCGCAGCGTTGTGGGCCTCCTGGCGCATGAGCGTCAAGGCGGCCGAGCGGCGCATCAGGCGGGAGCGCGCTGCGAAGCGGCCGACCGCAATGAATCGCCGGGCGACCGATGAGAGCTACTACAATCCCGATGACGAGGACCGCCCCGCGAGCCTTCCGGAATAGCGAACCGCCGGCCACGTGTGTGACCGGCGGACAGGGGTTCGTTGAGAGCGGCCCTACTCGGTAATGATCCAGTAGGCCGCGGTGTCTTCCGGCAGTGGGATGCTGGTTCCCGAAGTGTGACCGCCGGTGTAGGTGGAGTCCCCGCTGGCGGTCTCCATCACGAGGGTCCACTCGGTGTTCGCCTGCACGAGAATCCCGGTGTCGGTGGCGGTGACGCTCGCCCTTGTCGCAACGTGACCGGTGACTGCCGTGCTCCCGCTGGAGGCGGCAGTGGCGGCGACGGGGAGAATGACTGCGGCTGCGAGCACCACTGCCATCATGGTGATCATCATCCGCTTCATCGTGCTCACCTCCGCCGTCAGGTCCCTCTTACTCCTGATATCGGAGGATGCACGGTATATTCATTAGGACTAACGGATGAACGGCACCGTTAAGAGGAAGATTCATGCCACTGATTTGCGAAGAGTGACGTGCGATGCGGTACAAGTGACCACTGGTCGCCTCTATGTGCTTATAGGCCGCGTGCGAAGCGGCGCAAAAGAAAAGAGCCCGCGCAGTGCGCGGGCTCTTCATCGTGCGGTGGGTGAGTTACTGCGCCAAGGTGAAGACGATCGAGCCAGCGGGGTTGTCGTTCGGGTTGTCGTAGCTGGCCATGCCGGAGACAGAGTAGTTGACGGCGATGCTGCCGCCGCGCAGACCGGTTGTGGCGTCAACAGTTGTCGCTGTGAGGTTCGTGAACGTGCCGGTCGTGACCACAGCAGTCATGGTCGCGGAACGGTTGGACTTGCCTTCGATCTTCTTGACAACTGTGTTTGCGGTGCCTGGCTCGAGCACACCCAGATCGATGCCGGTCGGGATGGTGATCTCAACCTTGGGGTTCGTGGTAGCGGTGACTGCGACTGAACCGGTGCTTGCGGTCGTGGGTGCTGCATTTGCATAAACCGCTACGCCGAAGAGCGCTACCACCATGATTACTGCGATGAGTGCTGTCCGCTTCATTTCCTTCACTCCTTCTACTGTTTCAATGGTCTGCGCCTCTGGCGCGTTGTTCCCGTTCGAGCCAGCCCTTTTGGCTGACATAGGAAGTATCGGGAGCACCTGAACATGAATAAACCCTCATTTGCCGTACGGCGCAATAGTGTGACTAAAGGCACATATGGGGGCGATGAGCGGCCTTTCGTCGCCCCAGCGGCTGTGTTCGCGGTTAGTTCCTGAGGCTGCTGAGTGGCGCCGGAACTCTGCCGCCGCGACGCACGAGCCGCGTTCCGGCCCATCCGTTGACGGCCATGACGGGCGCCGCACCGAGGAGGCCGCCGAAGGAAACGTGGTCGCCAACCACCCTCCCTGGTACGGGTATGAGCCGTGCTGCGGTGGTCTTCGAGTTGATGACGCCGATGGCGCAGGCGTCGGAGATGATTGCGGCGATAGTCTCGGCAGGTGTGTCGCCGGGAATGGCAATCATGTCGAGGCCCACCGAGCACACCGACATCATCGCTTCGAGCTTCTCCAGCGTGAGGGCGCCGCACTCGACGGCGCGGACCATCCCGCTATCCTCGGAGACGGGGATGAATGCGCCGGAGAGCCCGCCGATCGAGCTCGTGCCCATCGCCCCACCCTTCTTGATAGCGTCATTGAGGAGTGCGAGTGCGGTCGTTGTACCTGGCCCGCCCACGCGCCCGACGCCGATCGCTTCGAGGATCTCGGCAACGCTGTCGCCGTCGGCGGGCGTCGGTGCGAGTGAAAGATCGACGATGCCCATCGCGACGCCCAGACGACGTGCGGCCTCGCGCGCGACAAGCTCACCGGCGCGTGTGATCTTGAACGACGTCGCCTTGATGGCTTCTGCTACAGCGGTCAGGTCGGCATCCTCTGGCAGCGAGCGCACGACGGCGTTGACGACGCCCGGGCCGGAGATACCGACGTTCACGACGACATCCGCCTCACCCGAACCGTGTACGGCCCCGGCCATGAACGGGTTGTCCTCGACCATATTGCAGAATACGACCAGTTTCGCGCAGCCGATGCCGTCACGGTCGGCAGTTGCCGCGGCCGTCGCCTTCACGGTCTCGGCCATGAGCATGACGGCGTCCATATTGATTCCGGCGCGTGTGGAGGCAACGTTCACCGAGGCACACACGCGGTCTGTGGTCGCAAGCGCGGACGGCATCGAGTCGATCACCTGACGATCAGCCTGGCCGATGCCCTTGTGCACGAGCGCGGAGAACCCGCCGATGAAGTCGACACCGACCTCTTTGGCCGCGCGATCCATCGCTTCGGCGACCGGCGTGAGGTCTCCGCGCGCACCCGCGACGATCTCTGCGATCGGCGTGACCGAGATGCGCTTGTTGATAATCGGGATGCCGAACTCGCGTGCGATTGCCTCGCACGTTGGCACGAGGTGCTCGGCGACAGTGGTGAGGCGGTCGTAGACGCGGGTTGCGAGCGTGTCGACATCACCTGACGCGCACTCCTTGAGTGAGACACCAAGCGTCACCGTTCGGATGTCGAGGTGCTGCTGCGTGACCATCGTGAGGGTCTCGGCGATCTCCTCGGGCGTTATCTGAAGCATCAGGCCTCCGGCCTATACGCGGTGCATAAAGGCGAACACATCTTCGCGCTGCAGCGTGATCTGTAGCCCGAGTTCTTTAGCGACGGCCGTAAGGTGCGCCTGGACATCCTCGAAGGCACATGCCTCTTCATCGACGGTCACGAGCATCGTCATCGAGAAGACGCCCGAGAGAATCGTCTGGCGGATGTCTTCGATGTTGGCGCCGGCCGCGGCAAGCGCGTTGGAGACAGCCGCAACGATGCCGACGCGGTCTTCGCCGAGCACGGACAGGATAGCTCTCGTCTTCATCGGGCACCCCCAGGGACTGTTCGGATGTCTCACCAGGCTATACTGAGCGCGCGGGCGCTTCAAGGCGCAGGAGCCGAGGCCGGTGGAGGATATGACGTGGCGATACCGATAGTCCCGATCAAATCAGGGGATGTTGTGCGGCTCAAGAAGGCACACCCCTGTGGCACGAACGAGTGGGAAGTGAACAAACTCGGGATGGACATCGGGCTCACCTGTATGGGGTGCGGCCGCAAGGTGCGCCTCGAGCGATACGACTTCGACCGTCGCTTTCGCGGCTTCGAGCGGCGCGCAGACGAGCGTCCGACGGAATCCTAGGAGCCGGTCAGGCGTTCGAGCTTCCCGGGGACCGCTATCTGGTTGAGCTGTACATGCACGTGGTCGCCGCCGTTTCGCGTGTAGCCACCCAGTTGCAGGGCGACTTTTCCGGACATTTCCCGCACGCATGCGATGCGTGAGACGCCGCCCGCGACCCGCTCGCCGACCTTGACGCTCACGTCGTCGACATGGATGAGCACCACATCCACTTCGGCCCAGCCGTCAGGGCGGATGTGAATCTCGTAGTCCGGATACTTCTCGTAGAGGTTGTATGAGCGAATCTGGACGACCGTCCCCGTCACGGGGGCGAAGACATCCGTGCCCGGGTCGGCGCCGACGTCGATGGCGGTATCGGGGGCTCCCCGGCGATTGCTTCTCCACAGGCGAAGGACCTTGCCGTCCCACACGGTCTGAACGACCGACGATGCTTCGGCGCTGGCGCTGGCGCTTGCGAGTGAACTGCGCGGAACCGCCTTGTTCTTTGCAGCGAGCGCCATATCGGCATCACCGACGAGTGATGACAGGTGAATCGCCTGTTCGCCGGAGGCCTGGTGGAACGCGATCGCAGTGACGTCGTTTCCATCGATCGGCAGCCGGAGCATCAGGCTGCGGTATGAGGCGAACGTTGGCGTGGGGTCGCGGGGCGGTACACCGGGGGTCGCGCTGACTGATGCCGACGCGGTCGTCTCGGCAGACGGCGTCAGCGCTTGCGGACGACGCGCGATAGACGCTGCTAACAGGAGTGCGACGATGGCGAGAGCTGCTACCAGCGTGTAGACGGGCCAGCGACTCGATCTGCGACTGCGGTGGCGACCTCCGACGACGATGCCGGTGTCCCTGATCGGCCCGAGTCGCGACGGCGTCGAGGTGCGGCGCAGGGGTGCTCGCCCGCCCACCCGTGGCTGGCGCGGGGTCACGGTGTCACCGTCGCCGTATCGCCCTCGATCGACACCGTCGTGGCTCGCTTCGCGGAGATGTCTTTGAGCCGCTTGAGGATGACGGTAGCCTCGCTGCCAGAAACGAACTCGGGCTTGCCGTAGCTGTCGAGGTAGACGGGCGTGACCTTCACGTCCGTGACACCGTCAGGCCCGAGCGCGGCATCCAGGATGAACGCCTCGCCGGTCTTGCGGGAGTAGTGGTCGAACACGAAGTCGCCCGTTGAATACGCGATGAGGCGACCCTTGTAGAACTCGACGGCCTGAATGACGTGCGGATGATGCGAGAGGACCATGTCGGCACCCGCATCGATGGTCATCTGCGCGTCGCGGACCTGATCGCCGTTCGCGTCATCCTTGTACTCGACGCCCCAGTGGAACGAGACGACGACGTAGTCATACTGCTTCTTCGCCTCGCGGACTGCGGCTACAACTTCGTCCATGTTGTTGCGGCCCTGTGCGAGGCCGGCCCGCGATCCGGTCGCAACGAAGCCGGGCGGCAGAATATGCGAGAAGGACAGGAACGCCACCGTGGCGCCATCGCGCTCCACGACCGCCGGCTTCCAGGCCGCCTTCTTGTCGGCGCCCGCGCCTGCCGACCCGATTCCGCGGGCATTGAGCGAGGCGATCGTGTCGGCGAGGGCCTCGGGGCCGTAGTCGAGCACGTGGTTGTTGCCGAGAGACAACAGGTCGAAGCCTGCGGCGGCGAGACCCTCGATGCCGCGCGGGTCGCCTCGGAATGTCACGTCTTTCGTCGCGTTCTTGACCCCGCCGCTTGAGAGCGGGCTTTCGAGGTTGCCGATCGTGACATCTGCCGCCTTGAGGTGCGTCGCGACCGCGGAGAGAGGGGCGAGTCCACCTTCCGACTGGATGAGGCTCTTCACGCGGCGATCGAAGATCATGTCGCCGACCGCGGAGATGGTGAGGGTCGCGGGCCGGCCCGCCTCTAGTACGGTGGTCGATGCAGACGCCGCGATCGAGGCGGCGCGCGTTGCGAGCGCTGAGGGTTCAGGCGAGCGGAGCGTCGCCGCCGCCAGGAGATCGCTGGTGGCTACTCGCGGCCGCACAAGGGCGAGCGTGCCGAAGGCCGCTGCAGCTACCACGATTGCGCTCACGACGAGTATGGCGACCGTTCGCAGCCGCTTGGCGGAGCGCCGCCGCGTCTCGCGAAGTGCGGCCCTTGACGCCATTCTGGAAGGGGAATCTGACATGGGCTCCGCCGTTGTGGTTCGTATGTTCTCGCGCACAAGGGTACCAGCAGCACGCAAGTCGTGCGTACCGTTCTGCTGATGGTAGAATCGGCGATACAAACGACGGACATTTGTCGAAGGTGGGATCGTGGAGAAGCTCGAGAGTGTTCTGCGCTCAGAAGATGACGCGCGCGTGACTGTCACAGAGGCGCGTGCACAGGCCGGGACGCTGCTTGAAGACGCTCGGGTGCGTGCTACGACTCTCAGCGTCAAGTCAGAAGCCGAGGCCCGGGTGCTTGCGGAAGCCAGAACCGCTGAGATGCTCGAGAAGGCGCGGGCCGAGGTAGCGACAATCGCCGCTAGCGCCCATCTCGCACAAACCACCGTGCTCAAGCGGGTCGCCGGACGCCTCGACGAAGCTGTCGCGGTGGTCATGAAGGAGCTGGTGGGCTAGCCGTGGCTGTCGCCCGGATGCTCAAAGTAACCGCGTTCGCGCATTCCTCGGTCGCCGAGGACGTTGTCGAGCGACTTCACGCTGCCGGTGTGCTCGAGGTCACCGCCGACGCGAATGAGTTGCCCGCGCCGCTAGACGCTCGAGACGAGGCGCGCCTTCGGGAGCTCGACGAGTCAATCGCCAATGCCCAATTCGTAGCGAAGCTCCTCGGTCGCTATCGCACATCGGATGCGCCGTTCGCCGCATTCATCAGCGAGAAGATCCACCTCTCGGAGGCGGAGTTCGCGGCGCTGGAACCTGACGCCGGGTTCCGCGCGCTCTACGCCGACTGCGTGGACATGTCCGACTCGCTGGCTTCAATGGGCCGCCATCGCGATCGGCTCGTCAAGCTGATCGAGGACCTGACGCCCTGGCAGGACCTGCGTCTGCAGATCGAGCGCCTTCGGGGCACCGAGCACGTCGTGCTGATGACCGGCACCGTTCCGGCGGCGGAGAGCGCATCAATCCGTCAGCGTCTGCGGGATGCGGCAGCCGAGATCACCGTTGCCGAGCTCGGGCCTGTGGGTGTTCGGGAGGCATGGGTCGTTCTGGCCCACATCTCGGTCGCTGACGAGGCCCGCTCGATCCTCAATCTGACACGTTTCGCTGAAGTCACCTTCCCGGAACTGACTGATTATCCGGCCGAGGAGCTCGAACGTGCGCGCGCCGAGATCGTGCGCATCGACACCGAGCACGAGCGGCTTATCGTCCGCGTCACAGAGCTCGCCGTTGCCGAATACCCCCATGCGGTCGCGCTTGCCGAGGCGTTCGAGAGTGCCCGGGGAGCGATCGCGGTGCGCGAGCACCTCGGTGCGACCGAGCGGACAGTGCTCGTGACCGGCTGGGTGCCCGTGCGGTCGCGCGAGAAGCTCGAGCATGCGCTCGCACCGCTTGACGCGCTCGTCGACGTGGCGCTCGAGGAGCCGACGGACGCGGATTCGCCGCCGGTGCTTCTCGAGAACTCGAAGTTACTCAAGCCGTTCGAGACGCTTACGGACCTCTACGGGCGCCCCGTATACGGTGAGCTTGATCCGACGATTCTCCTGGCGCCGTTCTTCACCGTCTTTTTCGCCATCTGTATCGGTGATGTGGGCTACGGCCTGATGCTCATGATCGGCTTCTACCTCATCAAGACGAAACTCGACGTTGCGCCTGGCGTGAAGCGGTTCAGCGACCTCATGATCATCGGTGGTGCCGCGTCGGTCATCGCGGGCATCATGTTCGGGTCGTATTTCGCGATCGACTTCAAGGTGGTCACGCACGTCCTGCCGTTCCTGGAGCCACTGCAACTCATCGACCCGCTCGCCGAGCTGCAGACTTTCTTGCTGTTCACTGTCGCGCTCGGTGTGATCCAGGTGTTCTTCGGCGTTCTTGTGGCGGCGTACGATGCGGCGCGCAAGGGCGACTTCTCTGGCGCTGTGAATGACCAGATATCGACGGTCGTGCTCGCGGTGATGATCGCGATCGCCGTCATCGTTCCTGGCGCGTCGTCGTGGGGGATCGTGCTCGGCCTCGGCATCTCGATGCTCATGAAGGGGCACGCGATTGAGGCGGCTCTCACCGCCGAGGATCTTCCCGCGCGTGAGCGCGCGCTCGGGGGCGCGTGGCTCGCGCTCACGGTCGCGTGGATGCTCGCGCTCGCATTCCGCGGCCCTGCCGTGATCGGCTGGACGCTTCTCGGCGCGACGGTCCTCGGTCTGGCGCTCTCCAAGGGCGTTCGCAAGACGTTTGTCGGTATCCTCGGCGGCGCATATGCCGTTTACGGTATGTCCGCCTTCATCGGCGACATCCTCTCGTACACCCGGCTTGCCGCGCTCGGATTGTCGGGGACGCTCGTGGGTATGGTGTTCAACTTGCTCGCGGGTCTGGTGTGGAGCGGCTCGGCCGGGCTCTTCGCCAAGGGCGGCCTGTCGATCGTGTTCGGGCTGCTCGTCATCGTGATGGCGGCTCTCGTGTTCGTCGTCGGACATGTCTTCAACGTGGTGATCAACCTGCTTGGCGCGTTCGTGCACCCCGCGCGCCTGCAGTTCGTGGAGTTCTTCAGCAAGTTCTACGAGGGTGGCGGCCGGCCGTACAAGCCGTTCGGCCACCAGACGTCAGCGGTAGTGCTGCACGCATCGAGCGTGCAAGGAGAAGGAGGAACAACGTCGTGAAGGAATTTATGTGGGGATTGTCGGGCGTCGACTGGGCGCTCATGGGTGCCGGGTCCGCGGCCATTCTCGGCGGAATCGGCTCGGCGATCGGTATCACGATCGCAAGCGCGACCGTTTCGGGAATCCTGTCCGAGGACGGGACCAAGTTTGGCAAGCTGCTGCCGATTGCCGCGATGCCGGGTACGCAGGGCATCTACGGCTTCATCGCAGCCGTGCTTGTGATCGTGTTCTTCAACCTACTCGGCGGCAATGTGGATATTGCGGGCCCCGTGGGCTTCAAGATCTTCCTTGCCTGCCAGCCGGTTGCGTGGCTGTGCCTCGTGAGCGCGATCTACCAGGGGATGACGGGCTCCTCGGCAGCGGGCATCGTGGCTGCGGACCAGCCGGCTCCGGCACTCATCTTCCCGGCGCTTGTCGAGACGTACGCCGTCCTCTCGCTCATCGTCACGATTCTCATGTTGCTCAGCCTCCAGACCGCATACATGAAGTAACGGAGTGGTCCTGTGGCACTTGCTGACATCCTGAACCGAATAGACGCCGACGCTACGTCTGAGGCGCAAACGGTCACCGACGCCGCACAGGCCGAGGCCGACCGGCTGCTTGACGGAGCGCGCGAGCAGGCCGATGCGGCCGCCGAAGCAATCGTGCGAGAGGCCGCTCGAAGGGCATCGCTTGAAGCTGAGACGCTGCTCGCGAACGCGCGGCTCGAGGCACGTGACTCGCTGTTGACCGCAAAGCGCGACGTGCTCGACGGCGCGCTCGGGCTCCTCGCAGAGCGCATCGTCGGGCTTCCGGATGCCGACTACGCGGCATTTCTCGCGCGCGCGATCGTGAGCGCGGCACGCGGGGGCGAGCGCGTGCTCGTAGCGGCCGCCGACGCGAAGCGGCTGGGTGGCTTGCGCGCAGCGGTCGACGCGGCTGCGAAGGCTGCTGGTCGCGACCTTGCGCTCGCGTACGACGATGCACCCGCAGGTGCCGAGCACGGCGTCGTGCTGCTGGGCGAGCGAGACAGCGTCGACCTTTCGATCGCCGGTCTCATCGACGGACAGCGCGACGAGCTACTCATGCGACTTGCCGCGCTCGTCTTCACGGGTGAGGGGACAGGCGCGTGAGTGTCCCGCTCCTCAAAGCGGTTCGCGACGCGCAGCGCTACGGCTTCGCGGTCGGGAAGGTGCGCGTGCTTCAGACGCGTATCTTCGGCGCCGGCACATACGAGCGTCTTCTCGACGCGCCCACCTTCTCCGAGCAGATGCGTGTCGTGTCAGACACCATCTACGGGCGCTATCTGGAGGATGCGAAGAGCGCTGACGATGTCGAGGACGGTCTCGAGCGTGCGCTCGACGACTTCTACCGCTTCCTCGACGATGCGAACCTGCCTGATGCGGTCGTGCGCTTCTTCCGTGTGCGCTACGACTACGCGAACGTTCGCGCCATTCTCAAAGCGCGTGCACTTGGCGTGTCGACCGAGGGGATGGTCGTCGGTCTCGGCACCGTTTCCACAGAGGTCGTCACCGGTCCCGTGGCCGGTCTGCCACCGTTTCTCGGTGACATCGTCTGGGCGCTTACGCCTGTCGCCGGCGAGAGTTGGGTCGGTGCCGAAGCGATTGACGCGACGGTGGAAGCAGCACTCTTCGCCGATCTCGTGCATACGGCGCATGCATCAAAGAGCAGCACGCTTCGGGAGCTCGCCGCGCTGACCGTCGATGTCGCCAACGCCCGCTCGGCGGTACGCGCTCATCGTCGCGGCGTTCCAGCGGGCGTGCTTGCGGGGATGCTCCACGGCGGCGGCGCGATCAAAGTCGCCGATATCGAGGCGGCCTACGAGCTGCCGTTCGACGAATTCATCGAGGTGCTCGCGGCATCACGCGCGCTCAAGGGAGTGACGGCGGACGAGTTGGCCGCTGATGGCGGTCTCGACGTCGTGCTCGACAATCTCGTTGCGCGTTTCGTTCGACGCGTGCGCGTCGTGCCGTTCGGCCCCGAGCCGGTCATCGCATACGTTATGGCGCGTGAGGCCGAGGTCGTCGCGGTACGGACCCTGCTCATCGGTCGGCTCGCCGGCCTCGATCGCGAGGCGCTCCGGCGCCGTCTTCGCGACTTGTCTGTGTAGGTGGAGTAGATGGCCCGAATCGCGATAGTGGGTGACTCGACAAGCGTGGCGGGATTCCGCCCGCTCGGCTTTGCGGTCTACCCGGTCGAGCGTCCCGAAGACGCTCGTGATCTGTGGGCCGGGCTTGTGGGCGGCGAGTATGGCGTCGTGTTCGTGACAGAGCCCGTGTACGCCGCGGTCGAGGACCTCGCAGCAGAGGCGATCGACCGCCCGATTCCCGCGGTGACCATCATCCCGGGAGCGGGAAGCAGCGGCGGCGTGGGTGGAGCGAAGATCAGTCGCGCAATCGAGCGCGCGCTCGGTACCAGCATGTTGATCCGAGAAGAGGAAGAGTAGATGGAGCAAGGCAGAATCGTGAAGGTCGCCGGCCCCCTCGTTGTCGCTGAGGGCCTCGTCACTTCCAGGATGTACGACCTCGTGCGCGTGGGCAAAGACGGCCTCATGGGCGAGATCATCGAGATGCGAGGCGACCGCGCTTCGATCCAGGTGTACGAGGAGACCGAGGGCCTCGGCCCCGGCGACCCCGTCGAGGCGACCGGCGCACCGCTCTCCGTCGAGCTTGGCCCCGGCATGCTCGAGGCCGTCTACGACGGCGTCCAGCGGCCGCTCGACGCACTCGAGCGCATGACGGGCGCGTTCCTCACGCGCGGCGTTACGGCGCCGGGTCTCGATCGCGAGAAGCAGTGGGAGTTCGTGCCGACCGCCAAGGCGGGCGACCGGGTCGAAGCGGGCGACATCATCGGCACCGTGCAAGAGAACAAGGTCGTCGAGCATCGCATCATGGTGCCGCCGGGCGTCTCGGGCACGATTGCCACGCTCGCCGCCGGAACCTATACGGTCACTGACCCGGTTGGCAGCCTCACCGCTGACGACGGCACGAAGACCGACCTCCTCATGATGCAGACGTGGCCCGTGCGCGTCGCGCGCCCGTACACGCGCAAGCTGTCGGCAAGCGAGCCCATGACCACCGGTACGCGCGTCATCGACACGTTCTTCCCGCTCGTGATGGGTGGTGTGGCGTGCATCCCGGGCCCATTCGGTGCCGGCAAGACGGTCACGCAGCATCAGATCGCCAAGTGGAGTAACGCCGAGGTCGTCATCTTCATCGGCTGCGGCGAGCGCGGCAACGAGATGACCGACGTGCTCATGGAGTTCCCTGAGCTCGTCGACCCGTACTCGGGCGAACCGCTCATGAAGCGCACCGTGCTGGTCGCCAACACGTCCAACATGCCGGTTGCGGCGCGAGAAGCGAGCGTCTACACAGGCATCACGATGGCCGAGTACTTCCGCGATATGGGCTACAACGTCGTGCTGCAGGCGGACTCCACGTCGCGCTGGGCCGAGGCGATGCGCGAGATCTCCGGACGGCTCGAAGAGATGCCGGGCGACGAGGGGTTCCCGGCGTACCTCGGGACGAAACTGGCTGCGTTCTACGAGCGAGCCGGCAAGGTTGAGTGTCTCGGGGGCGGAGGCGGAGGCGGAGCTGTCGCCTCCTCCGCGGCCGACGACGCCTTCGGCGCCGACGGCCTCGCTTCGCGAGTCGGTGGCGACAGCTCCGACTCCGCCTCGGCCGCCACACAGGCCCCAGTCTCCACGTCAGCCTCCGTCGCGGCACGCATCGGGTCGGTGTCGGTTGTTGGCTCGGTGTCGCCTCCGGGTGGGGACCTTTCGGAACCGGTTGTGCAGAATACGTTGCGCGTGGTGAAAGTGTTCTGGGCACTGCAGGATCAGCTGGCGTTCCAGCGGCACTTCCCGGCGATCGACTGGCTTACGAGCTACTCGCTCTACCTCGACAAGGTGACGCCGTTCTGGAACGAGGCGGTCTCCGCTGGATTCCGTGGACGTCGTGACCAGTGCATGGCGATCCTCCAGCGCGAGAACGAGCTTGCCGAGATCGTGCGGCTCGTCGGACTTGAGGCGCTCTCTGCCGAGGAACAGATCCTCATGGAGACCGCCAAGTCCATCCGCGAGGACTTCTTGCAGCAAAACGCCTTCCGCGAGGACGACCAGTTCAGCTCGCTCGTCGAGCAGGACCTGCTCCTCAAGACGATCCTCCTCTTCCATGAGAAGGCGATTCAGTCGCACGACAAGGGGATGGCGCTCAAGGACATCTTCGCGGCGCCCGTGCGCGAGCGCGTCACGCGCGCCAAGTACCTCACAGGCGAGGCTGCCGCCGTGGCTGCCGAGTTCGCCTCGATCGCCTCGGACATCGAGACACAACTGGTCGGCGGTGGCACTGACGACGGTGCATACGCCGCACGTGCGGGAGGTGAGCAGTAATGCGCGAGTACATGACCACCCGCGATATCGTCGGGCCGCTCCTGCTCATCGAGAGCGTTGTCGACGTCACGTACGGTGAGCTTGTCGAGCTTGAGTATCCGGACGGCACACGCAGCCTCGGCAACGTGCTCGAGGTCAACGGCGACGTTGCGCTCGTGCAGGCGTTCGAGGGTACCCGCGGTGCAAACCCGTCCCAGACGAAGGCGAAGTTCCTCGGTCGCTCGCTTGAGCTGGGCGTGTCGCGAGACATGCTCGGCCGCGTGTTCGACGGTCTCGGTCGCCCGAACGACGACGGTCCGGAGATCATCGCCGACAAACGGCTGTCGATCCAGGGCTCGCCGATCAACCCGACGGCCCGCGACTTCCCCGATGACTTCATCCAGACGGGCGTCTCGGCCATCGACGGTCTCAATCCGCTCGTGCGCGGCCAGAAGCTACCGATCTTCTCGGGCAGCGGCTTGCCGCATAACGAGCTGGCGGCGCAGATCGCCCGCCAGGCGGCGGTTCTCGCCAGAAGCGCGAAGGCTGATGTTGTCGGCGACAAGCTTGAGGGCGAGTTCGCCGTCGTGTTCGCCGCGATGGGCATCACCTTCGAGGACGCCGACTTCTTCACCCAGGAGTTCCGTACGACCTCGGCCATCGAGCGCGCGGTGCTCTTCCTCAACCTCGCCGACGATCCGGCCGTCGAGCGCATCGCGACGCCGCGTATGGCGCTCACCGCCGCCGAGTACCTGGCGTACGAGTGTGACATGCACGTGCTCGTCATCCTCACGGACATGACGTACTACTGCGAGGCGCTCCGCGAGGTCTCCGCCGCGCGCAAGGAAGTCCCCGGCCGCCGCGGCTACCCCGGCTACCTCTACACCGACCTCGCGAGCCTCTACGAGCGCGCCGGTCGTGTGAAGGGCCGTGCAGGTTCGATCACGCAGGTGCCGATCCTCTCGATGCCCGATGACGACAAGACGCACCCGATCCCCGACCTCACCGGTTACATCACCGAGGGGCAGATCATCCTCGACCGCAACCTGCACCGGCGCGGCATCTATCCGCCAGTCGCCGTGCTGCCGAGCCTCTCGCGGCTCAAGCAGAAGGGTATCGGCGCCGGCAAGACGCGCGAGGATCACGCGGACCTCTCCAACCAACTCTTCGGTTCGTACGCGCGCGGGCTGCAGGCGAAGGAACTCGCGGTCATTCTCGGCGAGGCAGCGCTTTCCGACGACGACAAGGCGTTCGTCGCGTTCGCCGACGCGTTCGAGGACCGCTTCATCCGCCAGGGCAAGCACGAGGAACGCTCCGTTGCCGAGACACTCGCCCTCGGGTGGGAGTTGGCGGCGCTGCTTCCGCGCTCGGAACTCAAGCGCATCAAAGACGAGTATGTCGAGAAGTACCTGCCGACGGGAACGGACGCGTAGATGGGAAGCTCGCTGCAGGTCGGCTTCGCCATCGTGCTCGCGCTGTTCTTCTGCGCGCTGGCGGGCTTCAACATCTACAGCATGCGAACGGTCGCGCGCGCTGGCGGGAAGGTCGCCGGTGCCACGATCGCGATCCGTATCCTGAATGCGGTGCTGCTCCTGGTCGCCCTGGGCCTCGTCGTCTACGCGTTGGTGCGGTGATGACGCGATGACGAAGATGCGCGTCAATCCAAACAGGATGGAGTTGCTCAAGCTCAAGCGCCGTGGCGAGGTCGCCAAGCGCGGCCACAAGCTGCTCAAGGACAAGTTCGATGAGTTGCTCAAGGAGTTCATCAAGCGCATCTCGGAGAACCGGAAACTGCGTGTGGAAGTCGAGCGACGGCTTCTCGGTGCGTACGGTCTCCTCGCGGTTGCGCGTGCCGAGGCGGGCAAGGCGAACCTCACGCAGGCGTTGCTCGCGGGCGAGCCGGGAGACCTGGTCGACGCTGCCGAGCTTCGTGTCATGAGCGTGCGAGTCCCCGAGTTCACGCTTGGCGAGATACCCGAGCCCGGCGGCTACTCGCTTGCGACGATGCCGGCGGTACTCGACGATGCGCTTGAGGAGCTGGCGGCGGTCGCGCCGATGATGGTGGAGCTTGCCGGGCGCGAGAAAGCGATCGAGTTGCTCGCTGCCGAGATCGAGCGCACCCGGCGTCGCGTGAACGCGCTGGAGTACGTTCTGATGCCGTCGATCGCCGAGACGGTGAAGGACATCCAGATGAAGCTCGACGAGGCCGAGCGGGGCAACCTGACGCGGCTCATGAAGGTGAAAGACATCATCGCGGCACAAGAGGCTGCTGGCGAACGATAAGCGGCGCTTCTGACGTGCTGAATGGGCTAAAGTCGGGCCCTGACCTGCCGATACAATCATTGTCAGGGAAGAACAAGTTCCGACCTGACAGCTTGGATGGTTCGGCAGGCGGCGCCCCTCCATCTGTCGAACTGGAAACACCTCGTAGGGCTCCGGCGTGAGAAGATCGCCGGGGCTCTACGGTCGTTTTCGGCCCGGAACGACGAGGTTGCCAGCGCGCCCTACCACGTTCCGCGCGCAGTCGCCCTACCGTGTCTGTCCGGTGACCGCCCACTTCGCGATGAGCAGCGCCGGAGCCAGATTCGCGCCGCCCTCCTCGGGACCTATGAGTGCGCGACGGTCGCCGACCGCCTCCACGTCGGCGAGCGCATCGACAACGCTTTGTGTGAAGCGCACGTTCTTGACTGGCTTCGTGAGGCGGCCATCCTCGATCATGAACGTGCCGTCGCGCGTCATGCCCGTGAGCACGACACGGAGCGGGTCCTCGACGTTCACGTAGTGGAAGCGCGTCACATAGAGGCCGCGAGTCACGCCTGCGATCATCTCGTCGACGCGCGTGTCCCCGGCCGCTAACTCCAGGTTCATCGGCAAGGGCCCGTATGAGTTAGGGGCGGGGAGCGCGTGGCCGGTGTTCGACAGGCCGAGCTTGGCCGCCCAGTATGAGTCCGTGACCGGTCCGCGAACAACACCGGCCTCGATGAGCGGGACGGCATGCTTCGGGCTGCCCTCGAAGTCGAAGGTCAGACCGACCGTCTCGGCACCGAGCGCGTTCTCGGTCAGCGTGATGCACTCCGAGAGGAGCTTCTCGCCGATATGCCCGGCGATGAACGACGACTTCTCGTCGACAGCGCGTGCGCCGAAGGCGAGGTAGCCGAGGAAGTCGAGGAGGTCCGAAACGGCCTCGGGCGCGAGGACGACCGCGTACGTGCCGGCATCAAGTGAGCCCGGGTCGGCGGAGCGCTCCGCGATCGACGCGGCCTCGTCGCCAAGCGCCTCGGGGGCGAAGTCGTTCGCGTCACGTCCGAGCCACGAAGCCCAACCCGAGCCGCCGTCAGTACCGCTCGAGAGCACCGTCGCCTTGAGCGCGGTCACGCCCATCGCTGCGTCGACGCCCTTGGAGTTGGCGACCGCCACGGCGTAGTCGGAGCGGCCGACGGTTCCTGCCGCCGAGAGGCCCCGGAACGCTGACTGCTCGATGATCGCCGCCGCCGCACGTGCACGCGCGTCCGCATCGAACGCGCGCGTGCTCTCGCACCCGCGCTCGGCACGCTCGAAGGGTGCGGGCGCGGGAAGACCCGGGAAGCCGTCGTCTGCGGGCGCTACACGCGCGGCGGCGACTGCCGCCTCGCAACACGTGCGCAGCGCGTCATCGTCGAGCCGGTTCGTGCCCGCAACGCCGGTCCGCTTGCCGAGGACCGCGCGCACCGAGACGGTCGTGTTCTCCTCGGCTACATTCTGGTGGATGCGGTTGCCCGCGAAGCGCGTGAGCGCGGCATCGTTGCTCGTGACGAGCACCTCGGCCTCATCTGCGGGTGTCATCGCGACGACGCGTGCAGCGAGTGCGCGTACCTGGTTCTCTGAGAGCCTCATCGTCCCACCCCCACCTGGACGTCGCGGAATCGCGCGGGTGCGGCCCCGTGCGCCACGTGAGCCACCTGCATCGGCTCGCCCTTGCCGCAGTTGGGGATGCCCCAGACGCGCCAGTGATCCTGCGAGCACACCGCGTCGCAGGCGCCCCAGAACTTGGGCGTGATGCCGGTGTAGTTGGGGTTCTTGATCATGCGGCCAAGCTTACCGTCCTTGATCTCCCAGCCGATCTCGCACGCGAACTGAAAGTTGAGGCGTCGGTCGTCGATGGACCACGAGCTGTTCGTCTCGAGGTAGATGCCGTCGTCGGTATCGGCGATGAGGTCCTCGAAGCTCCATGCGCCGGGCTCAAGCGAGAGGGTCGCCATGCGCACGAGCGGGATGCGGTTCCAGCCATCGGCGCGTGCGCACCCGTTGCTCGCGCGACCGATGCGGGGCGCGGATTCACGCGAAGACTGGAAACCGGTGAAGAGCCCGTCTCGCACGATGTAATCGCGCTGGGCTGGAACACCCTCATCGTCGTAGCCAAAGCTGCCGAGAGAGCCTTGTACGGTCGCGTCGGACACTACCGAGACATGCTCGGAGCCGTACCGGAGCGTGTCGAGGTCCTCGAGTCGCACGAATGACGTTCCCGCGAAGGCGGCCTCGTCGCCGAGGACGCGGTCGAGCTCGGTCGGATGGCCGACCGATTCGTGAACCTGCAGCGCGATCTGGCTGCCGTCGATGATGACGGTCGTCGTGGTCGCGGGGCACGGAAGCGCCGAAGCGAGCGCCGCAGCCTCCGCTGCAACGCGCGGCGCGTTCCCGACGATATCGAGCGCGAGGATTGCCTCCCAGCCGCCCTGAACCGCCTGCCCGCCGTGCGAGTTGGGGTACGAGCGGGGGAGCATCTCGCCGTCGCCAAGCGCGTAGGCGACGATGCCGGCGCTGCTCTCTACATACGATTGCTCGATGATGCTGCCTTCCGAGGAGCCGAAGACCTTCTCGACCTTCACAAAGCTGAGCGATGCGCTCGTGACGGTGACGACGTCTTGTGTGCGCAGGCCCTCATCGGCCGCGACGAGGAGCGCAAGCTTGTCCTCGAGCGGAACGGAGAACGGGTCGATCTCGCAGGGGCCGCGCCATACGTCGTCGAAGACGCCGACGGGCGCGAGGCGAATCGGTGCGGCGGCTGTGAGCGAAGACGCGCGGGCGATCGCGACGGCCTGACGCGCGCAGGCGGCGATGGTGTCGTCAGTGAGCGATGAGGTGGATGCGAAGCCCCAGGCGCCGTCGGCGATCACGCGCACGCCGATACCGAGGGATTCGGAGCGCTCTACGGCCTCAACGCGCCCGGTACGCACGGAGATGCGCTCCTCGGTGGTGAGGACGACGCGGGCGTCGGCGTAGGACGCGCCCGCGAGCGCGGCAGCGTCGAGCGCTACGGATACAAGATGCTTCATAGAGGCCCCCCTCAGCGGTAGTGCGAAGAATCAGTGCAAAGACCACATTACCGCAACGCGCCAAGCGGGTCGGTTCTTGCGCCAAGAATCGGACCGGTGCGGTACGACCAGTCGTAGCGACGGGCACCTGCGTAGTCCTTGCGATCCGCAAGCTTTGAGAGCTTCACGAAGTCGCCGGTGCGCGGTGCGTGGAGGAAGTAGCCGCTGCCGACATAGATGCCGACGTGGTAGACGGGCGAACCGAAGAAGACGACGTCTCCCGCTTCCAGCGACGAGGGCGCGATCTTCTCGCCCATAGCGAACTGCGCGCGCGAGTAGTGCGGCAGGCTCACGCCATGCTGCTTGTACACGTACATCACGAGGCCCGAGCAGTCGAACGCACTCGGTGTGGCGCCGCCCCAGAGGTAGGGGATGCCGTGGTAAGCAAGCGCGGTCTCGATAGGCGAGCCGGGCTCGACGGTGATGCCAGCTTTGTTCGCACCCGAGAGGATCTCGCGCATGAACGCAGCCTCTTCGGACTGCCGATGCCCGGCCTCGCTGTCGAGGAGTTCGAGGAGGTCTGTCTCCGCCTCGGCGAGGAGCTTCTGGCGGTCCTCGATGCGAAGTAGCACCTCGATCTGACGCGCCTTGAGAGTGAATTCGAGTTCGGCGGCCTTCTGCTCGGCGGACTTGAGGTCATCGGCCGCCTGACCGATCTGGTCACGCTGTGCGCGAAGCGTCGCCGCGATATCCGCATCACTTTCGCCAATGGCGTTGAGGAATCGGAGGCGCCCGACGAGGTCGGGAAGGGACTTCGCGCCGATAAGGAGGTCGAGAACATCGAGCTCACCGGCGCGGTAGATGCTCCGCGCACGCTCCTGGAGTAGGTCCGACTGCGCACCGTAGGCGGTCTCGGCGTTGCCGAGGTCGATCTGTGTGGCGCTCAGCCGGTTTCGCGTGGCCGCAAGCTCCTCGACGGAGGCGTTGTACGCCTCGGATGCAATGCCGAGCTCACGATCGAGAGCGTCAAGCTGCGCCTTGAACTCCTCGAGGCGGGCCTGTTTGGCAGCGAGTTCAGCGCGGAATGCCGATGTCCGGGCATCGAGGACGGCGGTGCTTTCCGAGGACGCGGCAGGTGTGGAAGGTACGGCGAACGCAGGCGCCGCGAACGCGAGGCTCGCGATGAGTGCTGCGGAGGTGATCCGCAGCCCGAGAACGCTATGGTTCCGGTGGTTCAAGCCGAGTACCTTTCCCTGCTCCGACCGTCGCAAGGTCGGTTAACGCCAGACACCAGGTAACAGCACCTCACGTGCCGAGTTGAGAACTGAAGGGCCGCAACAGCGTGCGGCCCTTCAGAAGAGACCGGTCGGATGTATGCCTACGGCCAGTAAACGGAGCCGTTGAGCGTGCTTGGATGCGTCCCGGTCGTGCATCCCGCCGAGCAGTCGCCTGCAGCGCCCTTCCCCCAGTTGGAGGTGGTGTAGTTCTTGTTCGCGCGAATCTTGGATGTGCCGTTGGCGATCGTCGCGTACGGTGCCGGATCGGTCGTGTAGCCGAGCATCCGCGGCCGCTTCCAGCCGTGCGGGGTCTTGATATGGCAGTACCGGCAATAGCCACCCTCGGCGCCCCGGGTGTCGTGCTCGGAGTGGACGTTGTTACTCGTTGCGAGGTTCTGGTGACACTTGCCGCAGATGACGGTGCTGTAGTTCGTCAAGCTTGTCGTCGCGGTCCAGTTGGTGTAGTTGGGATCAAGGAGCCACTGTACGCTCGAGCCGTGCGGACCGCTCGCCTGTGTGGTCGGGTTCTGAGCGTTTGTGTGACAGTCGGTACACGTCATCTTACTGTTGAGACCCCAGTTGACTGGTGTGGTCTTGAGGAACGCGGAAGCCGCAGGCGGCGTCCAAGTGTCAGTGTAAGCGGTACCGTTCGACGCGGTGTACGTGAACGAACTCTTCACGCCGACGCTCTGCCCGAGCACGTTGTGGTAGCTGAAGTTGCTCGGGTTGAACTCCTGAGCGATGTTTGTCTGTGTGGCAGGAATAGTGGTGTTGCCGCTGTGGCACTTGAAGCAGAGGTTTGCCTCAAAATCGTTCGCTCCACCGGCAATCCGAGCCGGAGTGTACGCAGTTGGAAGACCCCAGTTTGATACTGCATAGGTGATGCTCGTGCCCCATGCACCGTAAACGGCGCCTCCAGCCAGGCTCGAAGTGCCGTTATGCAGGGCAAGCGCAGTAGTCCCGCCCACCTTCTTCGCAACATGCGGATCGTGACAGTCCGTACACTCAGCGTGGCGGTTCGGGGTTCCAAGCAGCGCCGCGGTCTCCGTGTCGGTATGTGCTCCCAAGTACTTGTCTGGGTCATGCGAATAGGTGAGGTTCGCCTTGGTGTAGACATTCAGCGCGCCGGCCGAACGTGGGTACGTCGCCGAGCCGTCGCCGTGGCACTTATAGCAAAGGTTCTCTTCGCGAGCCACGGTGCCGGTGTTGACGCGTGATCCAGCGATGCTGGGCCCGCCGACCGCATTTAGGGTTGTCATCCATGTCACGCCGGCTGGTCTCGTCCATGCACCAAGCCGAGCGTTATCCGAGGCGTGCGGGTCGTGGCACGTCTCGCAGAGTGCCTGGCCGTTTGCGAGCAGTTCGGTCTTGTGGCCAGATTCGGAGAACTTGAGGTTTGTTCCGCCTTCTTTGTTCCAGCCCGGGAAGTACGGCGCCGTGACCGTGCCGAAGGCCGCGCTATAGGGAACAACGACGCCGGCAGTGGTCGTAGCCGTCGCCGCTGCGCCATCGTGGCACCTCATGCAGAAGTCCGAAGCCGCGGAGCCGTAGACCGTGCTCGTTACGACGAGCTTGGTGTTGTCCGGGTCGCTTGCGCGATCCATGTCCCATACGCCGTTTGCCTTGTCGGCTTTGTTGTAGTGGACGTTGTGGCAGCTCGCGCAGGTAAGTGAGCCCTGGCTGGTCGTATAGACGTCGTAGGTCGAGGTTACCGACCAGTCCGAGAGCATCGGCGTGAGCAAGTTATTGGTCGTCCGCGTCAGGTCGGCCGTAAGCCGAAGCTTGGAGTAGGCAAGCACGGTACGGGAGCTGAGGTCGATCGTGGTCAGGTCACTCTGGCTGACGAGCACTTCCCACAACGATGTGAGGGTGTTGAAGCCCTCGACCGTGACGCGCAGGTCGGTCGTTGCCGGCTCCGTCTTTGTGAGCGTAAGCGTTCCCCACTTGTTCGCGCCGGCGTACGGGAGGATCTCGGTTGAGACGGCGGTGCCACTCGCGCTGTAGACGAGGCTGCTGGTGTTGGGGGGCTGCCAGGCCGGGTTGATCGCGATAGACGACCCGGCTGCCTGCGCGAAGGAAGCCGTCAGCGACGTCCACGTCCAGGGCCCGGCAACGGGGTTGGCCGGGATAAGTGCGCGCCTGAATATCGTTGAACTGCCTCCAGCGAATGCGTAGAGGTAGTCGCCGCCGTCCCACGCGAGGGCGCCGCCGTCACCCAAAGTGGTGCCGTTAAGCGGGTCGACGTTGGTATCGGTCTTCGCAATCGCACCGCCGAGTGTACTGATGACAATACCGTCGCTGACATCGCCCGTGTCGCGGCCGATTACGAACAGGTACTCGGTACCGCCCTTCGAGAAGTACGTCATACGGGCGTAGCGGCTTTGTAAATCCGAGGTCGTGAGTGGTCCCTGGGCGAAGTCGCTACCGATAATCGAACGGTCAGGGGCGCTACGGTAGTAAATTCGCCCATCACCGGCAGTGCCGTTCTGGTAGATGACGAACAGCCTGTCGGCGCCGGGAGCATACGCGATCGCTGAGCCTACGCCGAGGTTACGGGCGGTGTTGGTAGCGGTCTGGAAGTCGAACTGCCCGGTGAGCGTACCGCTGTAGTCCCACCACATGATGGGTGCTGTGCCCGCGCCCCTGGTGTAGTAGGCACATGTTCCCGCTGTTCTGGTATTGACGGTCGAGTCGCCGCCGGCGCCGATGGTAGCGGGCAGATTCGTCGCCTGCAAAAGCGTCGACCACGTGTTCGTCGAGACATCGTGCCATGCCTGCATGTTTGTAGTGCCAGCGTTTCCGCCTGCAGTCACGTACACCTTGCCGTTGACGTAGAACGATGATGAGCCTGTGGCTGGGCTGAACCGTGGATTCACCGCTGCTGCTACCCATGCCGTCCCAGCCGTGTCGTACTTACTAAACGTCGTTGCGGCACCCTGGCTGGCATAGAGCATGGGTCGGGTCGGGGGCGTTACGACCAATGTCTCCTGGCCAAGGACAATCTCGCCGCCGGCCGTGTTGGTTGTCACCACACTTGTCAGTGTGTCGGTATTGAACTCGGCCTGCGTCGTCTGGCTCCACGGGGTCCCAAGCGTCGGCACCCAGACACCTGAAGTAATCGCGGTCGGGTGATGTGAGCCACGCGTGGTGAACTCGAGTTTGACGTCGCGCCCGTTCCACGAGAATGGCTTGGTAAAACCAGCCGCGACCTTGGTCTCACTCGTCCCGGCGCTATGGCACTTATAGCAGAGCTCGGCTTCCTTGTTCGCGTTCGCATCGGTGGTACGGCTTCCGCGGTAGTCGATCAGATGCGTGGTCGCCGAGCCGTGGTTATCGTGACAGACCTCGCACTGCACGCCGGGGTTCGTCGCCGGGTAGTCGTTGCTGTAGATGGTGGAGCCACCGTGCGCTGAGGCTTTGTAGTTGGCGGTGTTGTGATCCCCGCCGGTGTTTGCGAACGCGCTCGGACCGCCCGCGAGCCCCATGGTCGTTGCCGCGACGACCGACTTACCATCGACTGTCACGGTGCTTCCGTGGCACGAAAGGCAGAACCCGTTGTCGGGTGTAGGCGAGCTGTTCTTGGAGGCGTACGCATAGACGTTGGTGCCGTATTTCACTCGAAGCATCATGCGGTACGAGCTCGCGGCCTGATATGTACCCGAGGAATCGTACATGTAAGACGATCGGTGTGCGGTGTGGCACGCCGTGCATTCGGTCTTATTGTCGGTCATGTACTGGTTGCGGTGTCGCGAACCGAAGGTCTGCCCGGAGTAGTCGGCGAAGTCCTTCTGGGTGTTGTAGGTGCTCTTTGCGCCCGTGGCAGTTGCGGCATTCGTGCTGCCGTGGCACGTGTAGCAGAGGTCGTTCGTGTGGTAGTCAGCCTGATAGGCGCCGTGAACCTGGTGGCATCGAGCGCAGGAAATGATGGCGGGGTCAGTGCGGTAGCCGTGCATGTTTGGCGCCATATTGCCCGAGGGGGCGGAGTGTAGGAGCCCCGGCTGATCTACAGCAACAACCGCGTAGAACCAGGTGTATGACTGCGCTACCTCGCTCGTTTCAGCCGATACAGGCAGGCTGGGGGTTCCAGCATAGTTTGATGTAATGGGCGTGAGGCTGCGGGAGAGGATCGTTGCTGACGTGATCGGAACGACGTCGCGATAGATGTCGTAGTAGACGGCATGACCGGAGGAGTCGGTCGAGAGGTTCCACTTGACGGTGACCTGGCCAACCCCGCTCACATAGGCGTCAGTGATGGTCGGAACGCTCGGTACAGCCGCGAACGCCGGAAGCGCCGCCGCGAACAACAGCGCCAATGAAAGGGCTGTAATCCGGACCGTTCCCCGAAGCCAGTTCCTGTTTGTAACCACGATCTCCACCTCCGCCGCACTGCACATACACTCGCGACCTACATCTGGACCGATTGAACTGAGAGCAACCCTTCGGTTCCAGAACCTATGTCAGTCAGATACCATTTGCCGCCGATGAACCGAAGCGGCACCACGATCGTGTGTTCGGAGACAAGACCTGCGTCTACCCATCGCACGACAGAGTACCCGTAGTATACCGTGCTACTGGCCACCGTGAACACGCCTACCGAGGACTGAACGTTAGAACTCGATATTTTCGGGTAACCGGTGGCAAGGCTCTGGATGAACGCGGCGTCCATGGTCTCATCAGGTGCGAAGAGCGTGCCGAGTTTCGCAGCATCGTTCTTAATGATGGCTGCCATCGCCACATCAACCACGGACTTGAGCTCATCAGCGTTGTCCAGGACGACTTTCTTGGTCTCCGCGAGATACGCATTCCAGGCAGATCGTTCAGCTGCCGTCATTGAGTCGGCACCTGAGTCGGTCACCTTTCGTGCGAGACCCTCCGGCGGCCGAGGCTTGTCCACGACTTTGCGTGCATTCACCGTGCTAAGTGTTGCACTACTGCTGGGGGCAACAGCGCCCCGAACAGCACTTCCGAGTTCCGTTGCCGGCGTCGGGGTCGCCTTTGGTCTGCGGGCAACACTGAAAGATCCCACCGCAATAAGTGCGACGGCGACGAGGCCAATCATCCAGTAGTTCCGTGCACGCATCTACCGATCACCCTTCCGATGATCTAATCCTTCATAAGGATTGTCGGCCGTAACAGCACCGTTCATTAGGGTCGAAATTTGAGAAGTGTGTCCTGTGTCACAGATCCCGTACGTTCTGCGTGCGTACGGGGTAGTGGGCGTCGTGTCGAAGGTGAATACATACACGAGGATCCAACTTCGATAATCGGTTGCGCTTCCGCGTGGGGCGGTGATAGTATGACGAGCCGCGTCGCGAGACGCTCATAGTGCGGGGTGGAGCAGTCTGGTAGCTCGTCGGGCTCATAACCCGAAGGTCACAGGTTCAAATCCTGTCCCCGCGACCAAAGAAACCGCAGGTCGGGAAGGCACATCGCCTCCCGGCCTGTATTCTTTGTCCCTACGGTAGGCCCGCCTGAGGATGGCAGTTCAGGCACAGGTCGTCAGTCTGCGCAGTCGTGTCTGCCTCGACGAGCATGCGGAATCCCTGTGCTTCGTGGGGGAAGTTCTGGAAGCGCGGGTTGTCGGCCGCATTGCGTCCATCGCCGCCAACAGGGAGAAACGTAGCTGTAGACTCGCTCGGGGTCGCCTGCGTGCCGCTCGCGGTGAGATCGCCGACGTACCGCTCATCTTCGTGGCACTGCTGGCATATGGGGAGGTGCCCGGCTTGAGCGTCCGTGCGCGGGAATGGCATCAGGTAAGCCCGATTATATGAGGAGAACTGTGTATTGATTCCGGCAGCGCCGATGGTGGTTTCGCTTGTCGGATATGGGCCGGGTCCGATGATTCCGAGGCGGCGATAGTTGTACGGTGCCGCGACCGTGGCAGACGCTTCGACGGGGTGATTCATGACAGCCGGCAGGCTTGACGAACGGCCCTGGTGGCAGGCAAGACACCAATCCGAGCCATACTCGGCCACGGCGGTCGTCACTCCACCCGGCCGCTGCTTGAGTAGGCGGTTTGAAGTCCCCACAGGGTACAGGCCGCCTTCAGGCATCCGCTGGCGTTCGCCGAGGAACGGGGTGACGCAGTTCTTGGCGTGGGGAGAATGGCAATCGCTGCAGGTGAGCGTGGAGTTCGGTCCCGAGAATGCCATGGGGACACTGCCTCCGGTTGACGCGCTGCCACCGGGCACCATCGAGGTCGTCTCGATCTTGTGCTGGCCGCCCACCGGGAGCCCGCGCTGTGCGATGGCGCCGTACACACCTCGTCCCGCAGTGCCGTCGTGACATACCTGGCACGCGGCTTTGACGGTCTCGCCGAGCAGGAGGCTATTGGATGTCGGAGCATCGTGGAGCGTGTGGCAGACCTTGCAGACCTTCGTGCCGGAGCTGTAGCCACCGTGCGGTCCGTAATTGACACCCGGTATGCCAACGCCTGAGATGTGGCAGGTGACGCCGCAAATTCCCGCGCCAGTCCATCCAGTCTCGTTGTACGCGAAGGCGTTCGATGCCCCACCGACGTACATGACCGTCAGAGCCACCACTGTGAGAATCGTGAGTATGCGAGCTTTCAAGTGGGGCTCCAGGCGATCGTGGGTTGAGCACGCTGCAAATATAGCAACGCGAGGGTGTCAGAGCAAACCAGCGGAGGCCCCGACGCCGGATCGAGCTGAAGGCACTTGTCTTGCTCCTGTGCATCGACCGCTATACTGAAGGGCATAGATTGTATCTCGCGAGGCTGCGGACATATCGTGGCCTCGAGTGGAGAATGGTGGCGCGTGGATTTGGAATCATCGACTCTCGGATACGCACGGTGAGCAGAATCTACGGATTTCTTCGCTCCCGTCGCCTTGCGGTGTGGTTGATCGTTCTTTTCATCATCTATGTGGCGATCGGGTCGATCGTCCCTCAAGGCGATCCCGGATCGTCCGCAGTATCTACATGGGTCGCGGGGCATCCCATACTCGCAGCGATCGCAATTCCCCTCGGCCTTAATCACGCGTACTCTACGCCTTTCTTTTTGCTACTCCTGGCGGTCTTGATGCTGAGTACGGGCGCATGCGCGTGGGAGCGTACACGTCGTGTTTGGCTCAGGACTCGCCGAGATGTCGCCTCGACGAAACGTGTAGCGGACCGGTTGCGGGACAAGCCTACCTTTGTGATACCTGTTGAGAAGCTGGGTGCATCCGACGTGGCCTCCGCGTTCAAGTCGCTGCGGATGCGAACAACTCCTGGTGATGAAATCACCGAGGCGCGTTCCGGCCGCTTGGGTACGCTCGGCAGCCCCATCTTCCATTGGAGCCTGGTCTTGCTCTTCCTCTTCGTTGGGCTAGGTCAGCTAACGCGTTCAGAAGGCCTGATGGGAGTTGTAAGCGGCAGCTCGAAGCCGGATGTGGAGGCATCATACGGAGTCCTCACGACAGGACCCCTCCACGGCGCCATGAGCGGACGGCTGATCGCTGTGACCGGGATCGAGCGGTCGTTCTCGGCCAACGGACTTACGCAGGGGCCGACGCCGTTCATCGAGTTGCGCGATGCAGACGGCACGTTGCTGAAGGCTGATTATGCGTACTCGAATCATCCGTTGCGGTATAGGTCGACGTTCATCCACATGAATGCAGACGGACTCGCGGCCGTGGTCAGTGTCGGTTCTGCGGGATCGATGGGACAGTCCGAGGTTCTCATCGACTATGCCGCGGAGTCGCCTACCGGCGTGCAGCCCACAATGGTGGCCTTCAGTAATGCGCAGGGTGTGCCCATCGCTGACGTCGTATTCGATCTTCCACCGAGTGCCGAGAATACGGTTGCGGTCGCCGTACGCTACGCACCTGTCGGTGGCCTCACGGGTCCCGATGCACGCGAGGTGGTCCTCACGCCCGGGGGGAGCGTTGCGCTTTCCGGCGACGTGGTGCTCAGGATCGATCGGCTGACAAGTTATGCGCGCCTCTCTGTTGTCGATGACTGGTCGGTCGCGTACATATATATATCGTTCGGGCTTGCGCTCCTCGGCCTGATGCTTGCTCTGTTCGTCTCGCCGCGCACACTATGGGTCACTCGGGTAGAGACTGAGTCGGGAGCCGCGCTGCATGTACTTGTTCGACACGCACGAGGCGATGCAGCGTTTCCGACGCGGACGGAGAACGCATTCCGGGCGTCCGTCGATTCAGAAGGGGCATAACACATGACTGCCACGGTAGAGATCCTCTTGATGTGGGCCACGGTGACCGCATATGCGCTGTCGGCGGCACTGTTCGTAGTGAGCATCATCTTCAAGCAGGACACGATTTCGAGAATCGCGCTTGGCATGACTTGCGCGGGGGTCATCCCACACGTCGCCGCAATCGTCGGTCGCTGGGTCAGAATCGGGCACGGTCCGTACATCGGTTTCTATGAGGTCGTATCCTCGTACGCGCTGATCGGCGTCGTTATATTCATCGCTCTTGCGCTCGCCAGAAAGCCGTTCCGGGCGTTCGGTGTAGCGCTCATGCCGATGGCGTTCCTCGCCCTTGGGGGTGCGATGCTCGCTTCGAAGACCGAGGTAGCGATCACGCCCAACCTGGCGAGCTATTGGTTGGTGGTACACGTCGCGTTCGCCAAGCTGTCGTACGGCTCGTTCATCACGGCGACCGGGTTGGCGATCGTCCACATTCTTCGGCTGAGCAGGCGCGAGGTGAAGGGTGACGGGTTCTTTGCGAGCCTGACGCCCGAGTCCCTTGATGACCTCACAGCCAAGTTCGTCAGTGCCGGTTTTGTCTTTCTCGGCATCATGATCGCGGCAGGTGCGATCTGGGCGAACGAGGCCTGGGGACGCTACTGGGCCTGGGACCCGATCGAGACCTGGTCGCTCGTATCATGGCTTGTCTATGCGGTCGTCTTGCACCTTCGACGGACGATGGGGTGGGTGGGCAAGCGGTTCGCATGGATCACCATCGCGGCCTTGCCCGTGCTGCTCTTCGCGCTCATCGGCGTCGTCATCGTCTACGAGTCGATCCATGGGGCGTATCTGCTTATCGGCGGCTGATCAACTACTCTTCGCGTACGTGCGCATGTCCCCCGCGGTCGCGAGGGCGTGACGCACGCGCGCGAGAAGGATCTCGCGGCGCACGGGCACGTGGAAGAAGTCGAGAGCGCCAGCCATGAGCGCCCGCACCTCATCCGCCGGGTCGGTGCTGGCCGAGTAGATCACGAGCGGAACACTGAAGTTGCGTGCGGTCTCGTTGAGCAGCCCGAAGCCGTCCATGAGCGGCATGCGGAGATCCGACAGCACGAGGTCGAACGTCCCACGCTCAAGAAGCCGGACGGCCTCCACGCCATTGCGCGCGATCGAGACGCTCAGCCCGGCCGACGTGAGTGTCGACTGGAGCAGTTCACGGTTATCCTCGGCATCATCGACGAGGAGGATCGAGGTTGCTTCGGGGTTGTGGGTGGCGGAAGCGAGGGCGATGCGTCCTGCCAGAATCTCCTGGTCATCCGCAAGTCCCGCGGCGAGCGCCGCTTCGACGGTGAGCCGGCCCGCAGTGAGCGCCTCGAGCGCGACCGATCCGAGGATCTTTGTGTCGGCGTCCTGAAGCGTCGATCGAATCTCCGCCGGCGTGGCCCCTGAGGCGATCTGCTCGCGCAACGCGTCCGTGAGCACGAAGACCTCGAAGATGCCCGTACGACCCCTGGATCCGGTGCCCCTGCACGTTGTGCAACCCGCCGGGTCGGCAACCTGCACGTCAGGGGTTACGCCGAACGGCGAGAGCATTGCTTGTTCCTCGACGGTGAGCGTGCGAGGGCTTGAGCACTCGGGACAGGGCAACGGTGCGATCCGAACTCCAACGAGGCACAACAGGCTTGCGGCGAGGCGAGGACGAGCGATGCCAAGCGCTTCAAGCGCGGAGATCGCCGAAGTCGCGTTGGACGCCGTGATCGTCGCGATCGCGAGGCCCGTCTCGTCGAAGCGCAGGATTGATCGGGCGCTTTCGGCATCACGGATCTCGCCGACGAACAGCACATCCGGTTCCTGGGAGATGATCGATGAGATGACGGAAGGGTACGTCGCGCCGTTGGGCTCGTCGACGCTCTGCTGATGCGTGAAGGGAACGCGGAACTCTATGGGGCTTTCGGCAGTCGTGATGCGCCTGCCCGAGGGCCCGAGCATCGAGAGCACCGTGTACGCGGTGGTCGTCTTTCCGGATCGAGGTGGCGCAGCGACGATGATGAGGCCCTGGCGAGCGGCGAGGCACGATGCGAGCATTTCCGCTTGCTCGGGCAGCATGCCAAGGTCGGCCGATGTCTTTGGCGGGACATCGGCGCGAATAAGACGGAGGCTCATCGCCTCGCCGTATGCCGAAGCCGCAGTCGTGACTCGAACCGCATAGCGGGCGCCTGCGATGACGACCTCGAATGCTCCGCGTTGTGAACGGCGACGTTCGTTGATGTCGAGACCAGCGAGGGCCTTGAACCGGGAGAGCGCCATCGATGTCTGTTCGTGCGAGACCATGAACGCTTCATGAACGACATCATCGATGCGGTAGCCGACTGACACGCCCTCGGCTTTCGGTTCGAACTCGATATCCGACGCGCCGTCCGCCTCTGCCGCCGCGAGTGCGTGATCGGCGAGGAAGGCGGGCGGTCGCATACCGAGCTCCCGGGCGCCGGGGCGTGGCGCTCCGGCCCGTAACCCGACCGCTTCGGGGTCGATCGTCAGCAGTGTCCCGCGCTCAGATGGCGCCTCTCGCTCGAAGACATCGCGAATCGTGCCGGGAGAGGCGACGAGGAGCGTGTACGAGTCGGTTCCGGATGCGCGCTCAAGTGTATCGATGAGGTCCCAGTTGAACGGGTTGGCGACCACAAATGCAGCGCCGACTGCCTGGTTGTTAATGGGCACGACGAGGTTCGTCCGGCAAAAGGGCGTAGGCAGCACGCCCAGCTGGATCTCGCTCGAGATGACCCGCGGGAGGAAGCCGACACCGAAGAATCGCGCCACAAGCTCGGCAATCCGTGCTTCCCCGACGCCGGTGCTCTCGGCGAGCGAGTAGATGGTCGCCGGAACGACCGCGGTAACCGCTGGGGCGGCCTGCTCGCCGAGTTCCGCGACAAGCGTCTCCTTGAATGTGGCGAAGTCTGCAGGCGTGACTCGCTCCGTCCAGCCGGTTCGCGAGGTGCCGATTGCGGCAAAGCGCGCACCCGTATTGAGATGGCGCTCTACCGCGGCGACAAGGGTGTTACCGGCGAAGGGCTTCGTCACGTAGTCGACAGCACCGGCTGCGAACGCGCTCTGTCGGTCGTGTTCGCCGGTGAGCGCCGTCAAGAACACGATCGGTGTACCCTGCAGGTCGGGGATCGACAGCATCTCGGTAGCGACGGCGTAACCGTCCATGCCGGGCATCATCGCGTCGAGAAGCACCAAAGACGGTCGGTTCTTCACCGCGAGGCGCAATGCGTCTTCACCGTTCTCGGCGGTGATGACTTCGTATCCGGCGGTGCCAAGTGTGATTCGGACGATCTCCAGGATGTCGCGATCGTCGTCGACGCTCAGAATGACCGCATGTGCCGCTTCCATGGTGCCTCCAGGTCGATCGAGAGGACTGAATGAACATACCCATGCGGAGCGCCTGATGAGTGAAGCTGGTGCACCTTAGGTGAGCGGTAGATCCCAGATACGCCACTTCTTGTACTCGTGACCGCCCATGAACTCAGATGCCCGGATGATAAGGTCGTTGTTCTCAAGCAGGAGCGATGCGTCGCACGACTTGTAGCCATGCTCTTGTGTGTATGAGAGCACCTCTTCGAAGAGGAGCGCATCGGTGCCGAGTTTCCGGTAGCCGGGCAACACGCCGAAGAACATCAGCCTGACCCTTGGAATAGGCTTAGGAGTCGTAAGCAGACGTGCGATGCGAACGTAGTCGGAGTCGCCGTACCATTTCCAGCGCGGGCGTAGCGCGACGTTGGGGTCAGGGAAGCAGCCGAGAACCGCGATCGGTACGCCGTCGTGGTAGGCGAATCGGATGAGCTCGGGGTCGATGATCATCTTGAGCGCCTCGACGAGCGCATCTGCCTCCCAATCGGTGATCGGCAGGAAGCCCCAGTTCTCGGCCCACGCCTGGTTGTAGATCTCGATGATGAGTTTGACCTCGGCCTCGAGGTTCTTCATGACGACGGGCCGGGTCGTGATTCCACCGCGTTTGCGCACACCGGTCGCGATCCGGGTGAGCCGTTCGTTCGCCGGCTTCGTGAGGTCGATGAGGTACGCGACGTAGTCCTTTGTCTTTTGGAAGCCGTACCGCTCGATGAACTCCGCGTAGTACGGCGGGTTGTAGGTGTGTTCAACGTAGACATCCTGATCGAATCCCTCGATCAGGCACGCCTGACGCTCGTGGGTGATGTTCGAGTACTCGCCAGGCCCGCGTAGTATCTCGGCGCCGTGTGCCTTGCACCAGTCGCGCGCTGCATCAAGGAGCTTCTCGGCAACGGCGTACTCTTCGATGACCTCGAAGAAGCCGAAGAAGCCGAACTTGCCACCCCAGCCTTCGTCGATGCGCTCATTGACGACGGCCGAGACACGCCCGACCGGCTCGCCGCCACGGTACGCCATGAAGTGCGTCGCCTTGGCGGTCCTGTGATAGGGGTGATCCGGCGTCAGCAGCCCCTGCATGCCGAGCAGCTTATTGCCGAGGAGGTCGGCATCGAGCTGTGGCGTCCAGTGCGGGTTCCCCTTGTAGAGGCGATACGGGAATCGAACGAACGCTTTCAGGCGCGGGTCGCCAAGGGGGATTTCGATGATCTCTAGAGCCGGTCGTGTGTCGTGTGTGCTTGAGCCGCCTCGTGTGTCCGCCATCGTCCCCGCGTTCGCCTCCCGGTGGTTGCGCGTCGTCGAAACGAGCGTAGCAGAAGCAGGAGTGGGTCGCACAAGAGAGACTGATACACTTACCTGGTCGTCGTGACCCGGAGGGAGGCCGTCCACGCGTGGATTTCGAGTCACTCTCCAATAGCAGGCTCGGTATCGGCCTCGCGCTTACCGTCAGTCGCGCGATGCCGCAGGCGCCCGGGTATAGCCTCGCGCGCGCGGGCGCGAGGCGTCTTGCCGCGAGTCCGGATTCGCCACTGGTGCGCGCGATTCGCACGAACCAGTGGATGGCGTCAGGCCGAACGCTTGCCGGCCCCGCGCTCAACGAAGCCGTTCGCGAGACGATAGAGATGAGCGGACGCTTTCTCTACGACATCTACCACCTCCCGAAAGATCCCGCAGCGCTCGTGCGCATGGTTGCCGTCGACGACGTCTTCGAGCGGTTCCTCGCAGAGACGTCGAACGGCCCGCGCGTCGTCGTCGGCGTCCACTTGGGGAACTTCGACCTGGTGGGACAGGCGCTTGGCGCCTCGGGTTTTCGCGCGCAGGTGCTTTCGGTGGCGGACCCCAACGGCGGATACCAGTGGCAGAACGAGATGCGCGCGAGAAACGGCCTCGATATGACCCCGGTGACCATCGAGTCGCTCAAGCGTGCGGCCCGACGACTTGCCGACGGGGGTACCGTCCTGACGGGTATCGATCGGCCTGTTCCCGGTTCCGAGCACCGACCGCGGTTCTTCGGTGCGCCTGCAAACGTGCCGCTCCTGCACATTCGGCTCGCAATGCGCGCCTCTGTGCCGGTCGTGGTCATCTCGGCGATGAAGCGCGAGGACGGACTCTACGAGTTGCAGGCATCAGAGCCGCTTGCGATGACGGGTTCGGTCAAGAGCGCCGACGACGTGCTTGCCAATGCCGAGCGTGCGCTGAGAGTTGCCGAGGAGCTGATCACCCGCTCGCCCCGGCAGTGGGTCATGCCGCATGCAGTCTGGCCCGATCTACAGGCGCCATAGGAAGTACCGACACAGGAGAAAGCAGCCAAGATGTCCGACATCAAGAAGCACCAGCGCGTGAACAACATGCTCCTCGGTCCACTCGAGCGCCCCGCGCTTCAGTGGCTCGCAGCCCGCATGCCGCTCTGGATCACGCCTGACGTGCTCACCGGCATCGGGGTTGTGGCTGCGATCATGATCTTCGTCGGCTACTGGCTGACCAACCAGAGTCCGTGGTGGCTTTGGTTCGTCAACTTTGGTTTCGTCCTCAACTGGTTCGGCGACAGCCTGGACGGCACCCTCGCGCGCTTCCGCAAGATCGAGCGGCCCAAGTTCGGCTTCTATATCGACCACACTGTCGATGCGGTGGCCGAGTTCCTGACCATCGTCGGCATCGGGATGTCGCCGTACATGCGACTCGACATCGCTGCCTTCGCGCTCATCGGCTATCTGCTGGTGTCGGTCCACGTGTACGTGCGCACAGCGGTCGACGGGGTCTTCAAGATCAGCTATGCGATGATCGGCCCGACTGAGATGCGCGTCATGATCATGCTCGCGAACACTGCGATCTTCTTCCGCGGAAACCCTCGAGTGACACTCCCGTACGTTGGCGAGACGACCGGTTTCGATATCGTCGGCGTCATGCTGGCAATCGGGTTGGCCGTCGCGTTCCTCGCATCCTCAACGCGCGAGGCCGTTCGACTTGCGCGGGAGGGGAAGTAGTCGGATGTGGCCGTTCGGACACCGCAAGCTTGGTCTAGCACTTGGGAGCGGAAGCGCGCGCGGTCTGGCGCACGTTGGCGTGCTCAAGGTGCTCGAGGAGGAGGGTCTCGCTCCTGATGTCGTCTCGGGCACGAGCATGGGCGCGCTCGTAGGCGCGCTCTGGTGCGCTGGCACAACGCCCGCGCGCATCGAGGAGATCGCGGGTGCTTTTGACATGCGAAGCCTCATGTCGCTCGCGGACGTGACGATCAAAGGGAGTGCGATCCTCTCTGGCGAGAAGGTCGAGGAGTTCTTGCGCAAGCACCTGCCAGCGACGTTCGAAGAGCTCCGGGTGCCCTATGCGTGCGTGTCGACCGACCTGGCATTGGGAGAGCGGGTCGTTCACCGTAGTGGCGACCTCGTGCGTGCTGTGCGTGCGAGCCTTTCCGTACCGGTGGTTCTTATGCCGGTTCATGAAGGTGCACGCATCCTTGTTGACGGGTTTCTGACCGACCCTGTTCCCGTGGAGCTTGCCCGTGAGTTAGGTGCCGACGTTGTGATCGCTGTCGACGTCTGTGGTGCCGGGCGACTCACCACCCGTGAGGGGCAGGACGAGCCGGGTGGCTGGCTCGGCGATCTTCGTGCGGCGCTCAAGGGCGAAGGGCCGCGGTCGCGCGGTATATCGGGTTTTGAGATCGCAGCGGCAACGGTGGAGGTCATGGAGCGCCAACTCGCTCTCGCATCGCTCGCCAAAGCCGATGTCGTCATCTCGCCTGAGGTTCACGAATTCGCGGGCTATCAGTTCCTCTCGGCAGCACGGTTGATAGAGCTCGGAGAGACCGCCGCCCGTTCTGGCGTTTCGGCCATGCGACGGGCGGCGCATCGCTAGGAACGCCGACCACGGGCATACCGCTTGTCGCTGGATTTCGACCGCACTAGCACATCGCCGTTAGTTCGCTCTACCATGGGGTCATAGGTAGGTGTGACTTTGCGATGTGCGATGCACGTCGCGATGATGGGGAGGATCATGGGAGCGCTCCTGAGCACCGAGAACGACTACCTCCTCTTCCTGGCGGGTATCGGCTTCCTACTTGTCGCGATGCAGGCGTATAGCCTTCGGCGCGTGAGCGATCGCTCGCTGCCGTGGGAGTATTTGTCGGCATTCGGGCTCGTCTTGACGCTCGTCAGTTGGATGAAGACGGTGGCGCTTGTATACCTGCCGCCGGAGCCCGTTTCCGTGGGCGCCTATCTACTCGCAGCGGTCGCCTATCTTTGTCTTGTTGAGTTCTGGCGTACCGGAGCTGCACGCCTCGGCAGATGGACGCAGTCGCCGTTGATCCTCGTTCCGCCGCTTATCCTGGTGGCGCTGGGAATCAGCACCGGACAACTTGGCATCGCCATCGCCGTTAACTACCTTCTCGGTATTGTGGCCTGTAGCTTTGCGGCATACGTCATGTTGGCGCAAGCGCGTCGAAGCGGCGCGGCGGGTCGGCCTCTCGTTATCTCGGCGGTCGCGCTTGGTGTGTACGGGCTCCTCGGCATCTTCTCGGAGCCGACTGCGCATGTCTTTCCGCTCAGTGTCTTCAACGCCACGACTTTTGAGTCGATCGTCGGAATCAGCGCACAGGCGCCACGCACGTTCGCGATACTTTTGTGCGGATGGCAACTCGGCAGCTATGTTCAGGTGCGGACGTCCGAGATGCTTGAGCCGACGGTCAAGCGCGACTATGCCCGGCTTCGTCTGCTGACGACCGCTGTGCTGCTCTTCTCGTTCGCTGTGGGCTGGGTGGCTACGAGCTTCCTCGGAAACGTGGGACTGCGAAACGAGACGGAATCGATACTCGTCCATGCGCGGGTTGCCGCCGCCGCTGTCGATGTCAAGCCGGTGAGCATGCTCAGTGGTGTCCGGGCAGACAGCATGACGAACGCGTATCTCACGGTTCAAACCCGGTTGAGTGCCATCCTTGCCGCAGATCGCAAGGACACCTACCTCTACCTGATGACGCTGCGGGATGGCAAGGCGGTCATCATGGCCGAGGGCACCCCGGTCTCCTCTGCTGATACGGCCGAACCTCCAGGGACGCCCTACGAGGATGCGAGTCCCGAACTACTCGCGGCGTTCGAGCAGCCTCGCGAGTTCGTCGAAGGCCCGCTATCTGATGAGTTCGGCACCTGGTACTCGGCGTTCGTGCCGGTGAGAACCGCTGACGGTCGGACGATTGCATTGCTTGGCGTAGACCGTCATGCATCTTCCGTCTCCACGGTTGTGGCTAAGGCGCGCATGAATGGCGTCTTGTTCAGTCTGGTGATGAGTCTTCTCATACTGGGTTCCTATATGGCGGCGCAGATATCACGTACGTGGGCAGCAAACGTCACCTCGACAGAACGTCGCTTCAGGACGGTCTTCGATAATGCCCCCGAGGGTATCTTCATCATGGCCCTCGCGGACAGGCGCATTCAGGAAGCGAACCCGTACATGTCCAGCTGGCTGGGCTATCCGCTCGACCAGGTCATAGGCATGGATGTGACTGAGTTGGTGGTTGTCGGTCTCGATGGAATCTCGTCATGCCTCGCCTCGCTTGAAGAGGGTGCCACCTCGGTCAGCCACGAGTGCGTCTACAAGACGGCCGATGACCGACGCGTCGATGTCGAAGTCACAGCCGTGCCGATGAGTTACGAGGGCAAGGAGTGCGTCCTCGTGTTCGCGCGTGACATGACTGTCCGCAAGCAGGCGCAGGATGCGACCGAGTATCGTGCGCGCTTCTACGACATCGTCAGCGATATCTCGACCGGCTTCATCAATATCGAGCCCGATCGTGTTGATGAGGGTGTCGATCGCGCACTTGAGCTTGTGGGCAGGTTTGTCGATGCGGACCGCGCGTATGTCTTCGAGCTGAATGACGGGCGCGACCTCATGAGCAACACGCATGAGTGGGTGCCGCTGCTGGCACTGTCGCGCAAGAGCAGCCTTCACAACGTCGAGGTCACGCGGTACCCGTTCATTATGGAAATGCTTGCACGGGGTGAGCACGTTGTCGTGTCTGACATACGCAGCGACACCCGTCTGTCCGACACTGAGCGAGCGCTTCTCTTGGCTGAGGGAATGAAGTCGCTCGTCGCGGTGCCGATGCAATGGCGAGGCGAGTTCATCGGGCTTCTCGGCTTTGACTCGGTTTCCCGCGAAGCGGCCTGGACCGATGATTCCGTTGTTCTTCTCCGTATGGCGGCGTTCTCCATCGTGAATGCCCTTGAGCGCAAGCGAACGAACACCGAGGTGCGCCGGTTGACCACTGCGCTCGAGCAGAGCCCCGTCGGCGTTGCGATGACCGACACAACCGGAGCGATAGAGTACGTCAACCAGAAGTTCATGGGCCTCACCGGTTACTCGCTTAATGAACTCCGCGGTAGGAATCCACGGATCCTCAAGTCGGGGATCACACCTGATGAAACGTACCGAGCATTGTGGGAGACGATCACCGCGGGCAATGAGTGGCGTGGCGAGTTCATGAACCTGCGCAAGGACGGGACGACGTTCTGGTCCTCGGCGACGATCAGCCCGATTCGTGATTACACCGGACTCATTCAGCATTTCGTATGCGTCCAGGAGGACGTAACCGCGATCAAGGCGGCCGAGGACGCGATGCGGGCGGCGCAACGCGCTGCGGAGGACGCGAACCGCGCCAAGAGCGAGTTCCTGGCCTCAATGAGCCACGAGATACGTACGCCGATGAATGCCATCATCGGTATGGCTGAACTGCTCGAGGAGACCGAGCTTGCACCTGCGCAGAGGCGGTACGTGGATATCTTCAAGTCAGCCGGTGAGGCTCTCCTTACGCTCATCAACGATGTGCTCGATCTGTCGAAGATCGAGGCCGGCAAGCTTGAGATCGAGGAGATTCCGTTCGACCTTGCGGATCTTGTCGAACGGACTGTGACCGTTCTTGGCATTCGCTCTCGCGAGAAAGGCGTGGAGCTGCTCGCGCGTGTCGCTCCCGGGACGCCGACGAAACTCAAGGGCGATCCCGACCGCCTGAGGCAGGTCCTGACCAACCTCGTGGGCAACGCCATCAAGTTCACCGATGACGGTGAGGTGCTCGTTACGGTCGAGATGGGCCGCGAGGTCGAGGGCCTCGAGGACGGCTTTGAACTGGCCATCTCGGTAACGGATACCGGCATCGGTATTCCTGCCGAGAAGCAGCAGACGATCTTCGAGAGTTTCACGCAAGCCGACTCATCGACAACCCGACGTTTTGGCGGCACCGGGCTGGGACTGACGATATCGCGGCGCCTCGTCGAGCTCATGGGCGGAAGGATTGGCGTCACGAGCATCGAGGGCCAGGGAACGACATTCCACGTCAAGCTTCCTGTGAGCCGGGTCGACGCATCAGAGGCCGTACCCGAGCGCGGACTTGCGCGGCTCGACGGATTGCGCGTCTTGGTGGTCGATGACAATGCAACGAACCGGCTCATCGTCGAAGAGATGCTTGCGGCGTGGGGCTCGGTCGCCGATGCCGCCGAGGACGGTCCGGGCGGTCTGGACAAGCTTACGCGGGCGTTTGTCGCTGGAACGCCATTTGACGTTGTGGTGCTCGACAATCGCATGCCCGGAATGGACGGGATGCAGATGCTCGCGATCATGCGCGAAGATCCACTTCTCGCCGAGACGGGAATCGTGCTGCTCTCCTCAGACGCAGTCTCCTTGTCCGGACGGTTGCGCGAACTTGGCGTGAGCGACTACCTGATGAAGCCGGTGAGGCGAACCGACCTCCACGACGCCATTGCTGCGGCCGCGGGATCGCGAATAGCACCGCTGGCCCCCGAGGCCGCTGCTTCGAACGTGCATGCTGCGGTACAGGTGCCGATGCGCGTGCTACTGGTGGAAGACTCAGAGGACAACCGCTTCCTCCTCCTCGCCCATATGTCCAAGACCCCGCACGAGATGTTCGTCGCCGAGAACGGCGAGGAAGCGCTGGCTGCGTTCGAACAGGCGAGCGAGCCGTTCGACCTTATCCTGATGGATATGCAGATGCCGATCATGGATGGCTATGAGGCCACGCGCCGTATCCGTGCGCTCGAAGCGGTGCGTGGCGGGCATACTCCGATTGTTGCACTGACCGCGTATGCACTTAAGGAAGAGGTAAAGAGAAGTATCGATGCGGGGTGCGACGACCACCTGACAAAGCCGATAAAGAAACAAGTGCTGCTTGAGGCAGTTGCCAGCTACGCGAAGGAGGCGGGAGATGACGGACCTGTTGGATCGTGAGGAGCCGGCGGATGACCGCCCGGTCGCGCACGTCGATCGAACGCTTGAAGAGCTTATTCCGCGGTTCCTTGAGCGCCGACGCGAGGACGTTGCGACAATTGAGAGCCTCGTAGGCTCCGGCGACTTCGAGACCATCCAGTCCATGGGTCATTCGATCAAGGGTTCGGGAGGTGGCTACGGATTCGATCCCATCACCGATTACGGCGCTGAGATCGAGGCCGCGGCCAGAGAGTGCGACGGAGCCGCTACCATCGTGGCGGCGCGTAGGATGCGAGCCTACATCGACGTGGTGAAAGTCGTCTTCGTCGATGAGTAGGACGCGGAAGGCAGATCCTGTGAAGGTATCTCCGGAAATCACCATTCTGAGCGTGGACGATGATGCTGATATTCGGGATCTGGTAGGAACGATTCTTGGCGATCGCGGGTATCGCATTCTGACCGCGGCAAGCGCCACAGAGGCACTGGGAATCCTCGCAGACAGGCCGGTCGACCTCATCCTGCTCGACGTCATGATGCCGGAGGTCGATGGCTACATGTTCTGTGACGCGGTCCAGGAAGCAGATCTGGCGCCGCTCACGCCCATCATCTTCATGACGGCACTCAGCGAGGCCGGCGACCGTGCGCGCGCGTTCAGTTGCGGTGCGGTCGACTACATGGTGAAGCCGATCTTGCGCGAGGATCTCGTCGAGAAGGTTGAGCACCACCTTGCGACGGCGAGCAACTGGTGCGATATCGACGAGCATGAGCCGTGCGAGAGCGACGATGCCGCTGTTGATGATTATGTGAGGTTCCGGGACCAGATCGCCCGGGGCTTCGAAGCCGATTCCTCGCAGCGAGCGGCCGTTGTTGCAATGCGTCCGGAAGAGGTCTATCTCGTCGGCAGGGCAGTCGGCATCACTCCCGACAAGATGGCTGAAAGCATCGCCAGGTTTCTCTCGCTTGAGTACATGTCATTGATCGACGTGAGCACCGTCGCGTTGGGGACGCTTCCCATCGCGTTCTGCCGCAACAATCTCGTGGTGCCTGTTGCGACGCCTGACGCTCTGATCTTTGTGTTTGCCAACCCGTTCAACTGGGAGATCGTCGACATCGTTCAGCGGCACGCTCCGAGCGAGCTGCCGGTCAAGATCGCGGTCGGGGATCCGGATGCCATTCGCGCTCTCTTCCGGCAGGGTGGGCTTGAGGCTCGCTCCGTAGAAGAGCCCGCGCAGGAGGCTGAAACGCTCTCAGAGCAGCAAAGCGCCTCTGATGACTCCACCGTCTCCGCGGCTGATATGGAATCGCGACCGATCGTCTTTATCGCAAACAGCCTGATCGCCTCGGCGGTTCGTGAGCGGGCGAGTGATATCCATATCGAGCCGAAAGAGTCGGTGTGCCACGTCAGGTTCCGTATCGACGGTGACATGCGCGACATGATGACGCTGAAGCGACAGACGGCGCACATGCTCGTCTCGCGCCTCAAGGCGATCGGCGGTCTCGATATCGCCGAGCATCGGCGGCCGCAGGACGGCATGGTGGAGACGACGGTCGCCGGTAAGCGGATCAAAATGCGGCTTGCGACGACTTCGGGGCCGTACGGCGAAAGCATGGTCATCCGTATTCTCGACACCTCGACCACGCCGAGTACGCTACAGGAACTCGGAATGACCGCGGATCAGGCCAAGCGCCTCTATGGCTACGCCGAGCGTGCCCACGGAATGATTCTCGTCGTGGGCCCCACGGGCTCCGGCAAGACGACAACGCTCTACAGCGTCTTGTCCAGCATTGACGCTGACCGTCGAAGCCTCATGTCGGTTGAGGACCCGGTCGAGTACGTCATTCCGCGCGCCAACCAGCAGCAGGTCAACGACAAAGCTGGCGTTACTTTCGAGAACCTTCTCAAGTCCTCGGTGCGCCAGGATCCCGACGTGCTCTATCTTGGTGAGATCCGCGATCAGTTCTCGGCGCGCACGGGCCTCGACTTCGCATCGACTGGTCACCTGACAGTCACAACGCTGCACACGTCGAACGCGACCACCGCCATCTTCCGGCTCGAACGCTTGGGTATCGAGCGCGGAATGATGGCCGACGCCGTGCTGTGTATCGTGGCGCAACGACTTCTCAAGCGACTGTGCCCGCTCTGCTGTTCGGTTGCGCCCATCACCGAGGAGGAGCGGGCTCTGCTTGAGCCGTTCACCGACGAGATACCGCCCGAGGTCGCGCATCCGGTCGGTTGCCCCGAGTGCCGTGAGGGATATCGCGGACGTGTTGGTGTCCAGGAGGTACTCGACTTCGATCGTGACGTAGCGAACTGGATCCGAGATGGCATCCCTGTGAGCGATATTCGGCGTCGCGTACGCGCGCGTGGATCATACCTGCTGACTGACAGCGCAATTGACAAGGTGCGCTCCGGTGATCTGTCGGTCGCCGATGTGTACGAGCGTGTTCTTGTTGAAGAGGAGCCTGCGGGCGACACCGCTGCCGCGGAACCCAGGCCCGTCTCAGCGCTGTTCCAGCAACTCGATAGTGAGGCGCTGATCGGTCAGAAGTGTGCCGGGGCACCCGACGCTGCGGCTACCTTTCCCCGTCCGTGGGGGTCAACGCCGACAGGCGCGTCCGATGAACCCGGGGACGGGGCGTCAGATGAAATGCTCATCGGGGCGGCCGAGGCGCGTCACCGACTGCGTGTGCTCATCGCCGATGACGATCCGCCAACCAGAGATCTTCTCGCATCCGTTCTGAGCGACGCGGATTATGACGTATCGCTTGCCGCTGATGGCGTGAGCGCACTTGCTCGCGTTCATGAGCAGCCGTTCGATCTCATCCTCTCCGACGTCAATATGCCCGGTCTCGATGGGCTGGCGATGCTCGACCAGCTACTCCGCGAAGGAATCACCACGCCCGTGATCATGCTGACCGGTGTTGCGGACGGCGAGTCAGAAGCATCGGCGCTGCGGCTCGGCGCCGTGGACTTCATTCGGAAGCCGGTGCGCAAAGACGTACTATTGCTCCGCGTAAGGCGGATACTGGAGCACCGCTAGAGATCGACCCCTTGAAGTACGCCTGCAACGCTATGTTGACCGTGTTTGAGAGGAGTTCCCGTGCGCCAGCTCTCTTCGCGTACTCGCGTTACCCTGGTCGCCCTCATCGTCGGAGCTGTCATCGGCTGCGTGGTCTCGGTGCTTATGACGCCACCGGACGAGAAGCTCGGCACGATGGTGCGCTTTGTGATGTTCCACGGTGCGTCGACCTGGGTGAACCTGCTGACCTTCACACTCGCCGGTGCCGCAGGACTCGCGTTTGCGCTCGGGAGCCAGGGCGTCCGGGTGTGGGGCGAGGCGTTTCGGTGGATATCGTTGCCGCTGTGGGTCATCAACAGCATTCTCGGTCTGCTCTCGATGCAGCTCATCTGGGGCGGCATTCTGTGGAGTGAGCCGCGACTCGGTATGACGTTCGGCGTGCTCGGCGGTGCGCTCGCCATCTTCGCGGTGCAGCTGATCTTCGACGCACCCCGCGTCACAGCCGCACTGGATTCGCTCCTTGCAGGCACCGTGTGGACGCTCGTGCTCGTGCTGCCGAACCTCTTCCACCCCGACAGCCCGATCTTCCAGTCGGGCAACTGGGCGTTCATCGTGCCGTTCCTTGGCATGGTCGCCACTATCGCCATCGTCGCGCTGTCGCTGGCGGTTCTCATCGCGCGGCGTGGTAGTGATGAGCCCGGCGGGATTGTGTTTGGTGTTGATCCGGACGCGCCTGCTCCCGTGCTGGTCGGTGCGGCATCCTTCGAGAAATGAGAGAGGCCCGCGCGTAGTACACATGTGGGGACGGACTGAAGGGCGATGATCGCATGGCGCGTCCAACGAAGAATGCAGCACTCATCTGCGGGATTCTTTCGGCGGTGGCGCTCGTTGGCGTCATTGTGGGACTGGTGGCGAAGAGCCCCATCGTCGTGCTGATCGCCATGGCGCCGAGCGTTGGCTATGAGGTCTACCGCACCGAGGGTGAGACCACGAAGTGGGCATCGTGGGCGCTTGCTGGCGTGCTCGTACTCGAGTTCATCCTGATCGTCTTCAAGATCAGCATCGATATCGGTGCGTTTCTCGGCAGCACCACGCAGCAGGTCGCCGGATACCAGATTCCGCTCGGTGACTTGCGCATCGTGGGTCCCGCCGTGATTGCGGTCTGCGCGCTCATCCTCATCATTCGGACGCGCGGCGTGTACACACGGTGGCTCGCGGTGAACATCATCGTGGCAGCGCTTGCGCTCACGTACGTGCTCGACCCGACGGTCTTCGTCGACCTGCTTCGCCAGGGCGCGCAAGAGGGGCTCAACCAGATCCAGTAGCGCCGCTCTTTACGCGGACAGGACGCCGAATTCCCGGCCGATGCGCTCGAACGCGTCGAGAACGAAGTCCATCTGCTCTTCGGTGTGCGTCGCCATGTACGAGGTCCTCAGCAGCGCACGTCCTGCTGGTACTGCCGGCGGCCGCACGGGGTTCACGAAGACGCCCTCCTCGAGCAGCCGCTTCCAGAACGCAAAGACGAGCATCTCGTCGCCAAGGATGATCGGGATGACGGGTGTCTCGCTCGTGCCGAGGTCGAAGCCGAGGCGCCGATACTCGGACTGCATGCGGCGCACGGTCTTCCACAGCTGTTCGCGATGCTCCGGCTCTGACTCCATGACGTCGAGCGCGCCGAGGCACGCCCCGACGGACGGCGGCGCCATCGCGGCCGAGAAGATGAACGGCCGGGAGTTGTGCTTGATGTAGTCGATGACGTTCGCATCGCCCGCGATGAACCCGCCAAGCGAGGCGAACGACTTGCTGAACGTTCCCATGATGAGATCGACGTCGTCGGTGACGCCAAAGTGAGCTGCGGTTCCCTCGCCGCGCGGGCCAAGGACGCCGGATGCGTGCGCGTCGTCGACCATGAGGCGGGCGCCGTACTCCTTGATGATCGGGATCATCTCGTCGAGCGGGGCGATGTCGCCCTCCATCGAGAAGACGCCATCGACCACGACAAGCGCGCCACCGTGCTCGTTGGTGTTGCAGCTCTCAAGCGCGCTTCGCAGGCTCGCCACGTTGTTGTGCTCGAAGCGCGTGACCTTCCCGTACGCGAGTTTGCAGCCGTCGTAGATGCTTGCATGGTCGTCTTTATCGATGACGATGCAGTCATGTCGCCCGGCGATTGCGGAGATCGTGCCGAGGTTCGTGCCGAAGCCGGTCGAGAAGACGAGCGCCGCCTCTTTCCCGACGAACTTCGCGAGACGCTCCTCAAGCTCCATGTGGATGTCGAGGTTGCCGTTGAGTAGTCGTGAGCCGGTGCACGAGGTGCCGTACTTCGCAAGCGCGTCGCTCGCACGCTCACGCACGTGGGGGTGTGTGGTGAGGCCGAGGTAGTTGTTGGAGCCGAGCATGACGAGTTCGCGACCGTCGAGGAGCACCTTCGAGTCTGACTCGGATTTGATGACCTGGAAGTATGGATAGTAACCAGAGGCTCTCGCCTCGTCGGCTTCAGTGTAGTCGCGACACTTCTGAAACACGTCCATGCGCACCCCTCGTCGCTTCGAACTATTCGAGCGTCCCGTAGGGATTCTAACCTTTCTCGGAAGCGCAGGTGCGCGTATAGTGGCGTCTACAACTGAATAGCGGTCCTGGGTGCCCGTGAACATTGCGGGAGAATAGGGAAGCCGGTGTGACTCCGGCGCGGACCCGCCACTGTGACGAGGAGAGCGATTCCTCGAAGTCAGGAGACCTGCCCAGGTATTCCGCGATGCGGCCTTCGAGGAAAGAGGCTCCGTCGCATACGCATCGCGTGTGCCCCGGAAGATCGGACATCGAAGACCCGCCATTGTGCGGGTCTTTTGCGTTCCGGTCGCGCTATTCAGTGAGGCGGACACGTGCGATGCGGACAGAAGGAGAACAGTAATGAAGAACCGATGGTTGCGCTCAGTGGTACTTGCGGTGGCAGTTCTCGCCATCGCCCTGGCGGCCGGTTGTGGCGCCAAGAAGGACGAGGCCGTCAAACCGGCGGGTGCAGCGTTTCCGGTCACCGTGACTGACGACGCGGGCCGGAGCGTCACCGTGAAGGCCGCTCCCCAGCGGATCGTGAGCCTTGCGCCTGCGAACACGGAGATCCTCTACGGACTGGGGCTCCTCGGTAAGGTCGTCGGCGTCACGACATACGATGACTATCCGCCTGAGGTGGCGTCGATCGGTAAGGTCGGCGACTTCGTGACGCCGAATCTTGAGGCGATCACTGCGGCGAAACCCGATATGGTACTGGTGACGACCGGCATCCAGGCAGATGTGATCGCGAAGCTTGAGAAGACGGGCGCCGCGGTTATCGCCGTCGACCCGCAGTCACTCGAGGCGCTCTACACGTCGATCGGAATGGTCGGCAAGGCGACGGGTACCACCGCCAAAGCCGCCGAGCTGGTCGCGGGTATGAAAGAGGAGCTCGCCTCGATCCAGAGCGTCATAGATGCGAGCCCCGTGCGCTGCTTCATCGAGATCGCGCAGGAGCCGCTCTTCACGGCCGGTGCGGGCACGCTCTTAAACGACCTCATCGAGCAAGCCGGCGGAGAGAACGTCGTGGTCCAGGAAGGCTACGTCGGTTACTCCGTGGAGCAACTCCTTACGGACGATCCCGAGGTCTATCTCGCAACGAAGGGATCGATGAGCGACCCGGCCTCAATCAAGGGGCGGGCGGGCTACTCCAGGCTCTCGGCGGTCAAGAACGGACGTGTCGTCATCCTCGATGACAACCTCGTGAGCCGCCCCGGTCCGCGGGTGATCGAGGGTATCCGACAGATCGCCAAGGCGCTCAACCCGGATTCGTTCGGGCAGTAGGATGCCCCTCTCGGCGGGCTCGCGGGCCCGCATCACGCTCGTCTCACTCGCCGGAGCGCTCACACTCGCGGTGGTGGCAGGCGTCGTGTTCGGTGCGGTTCGTATCCCGGTCGAGGACGTGTTCGGCGCGCTCTGGCGCGCGCTTGGTGGCAACGGCGGCGGAGTCGGCGATGCGGTCATCGTCGACCTCCGCCTGCCGCGGGTGCTGCTGGCGGCGCTTGTGGGGGCTTCGCTTGCGACCGCCGGTGTGCTCTATCAGGCGCTCTTCCGCAACGCGCTCGCCGACCCGTACATCCTCGGCGTCTCGTCGGGTGCGGGACTCGGCGCCACGATCGCACTCGTTGCGGGCGGCACGTCGCTGCTCGGTCGCGTGGTCGGCGTACCACTCGGGGCGTTCGTCGGAGCGCTCCTGACAATCACGCTTGTCGTGCGGCTTGCGAGTCGCGCCGGGCGACTTGAAGCGACATCACTCCTGCTCGCAGGCGTGGCGGTGTCGTACACGCTTGCGGCGGTGACGTCGTTCATCATGGTGTTCGCGCGCGAATCGATGCAGGCCGTCGTCTTCTGGATGATGGGCGGCCTCACAGGCGCGTCGTGGCCGTATGTGGGGATGCTCAGCGTCATGCTGGCCGTGGGAATCACGGCGCCACTGCTGCTCTCGCGTCAGCTCGACCTGATGCTGCTGGGTGACGAGCGCGCGGGGCAGCTCGGCCTCGATGTTGAGCGCTTCAAGCTGCTCGCGCTCGCGTGCGCGTCACTGATGGTCGCCGGTGCGGTTTCCGTCTCCGGACTTATCGGCTTCGTAGGACTTATGACGCCGCACATGGTGCGGCTCATCCTCGGGCCGAACCACCGCGTGCTACTGCCTGCGTCGGCGCTTGCCGGTGCGCTCGTGATGGTGCTGTCGGATCTTGTCGCGCGCATCGTGCTGGCGCCGGTCGAGATTCCGGTGGGTATTGTCACCGCGCTCGCGGGCGGCCCGTTCTTCGTGTGGCTGCTCGTTCGGAAGGTGCGTGCCCGATGAGCCCTGGCGAAGTCCTTGTCAGCTTCTCGCATGCGACCGTCGGCTATGGCGCGAAGGCGGTCGTATCAGACGCGACATTCGAGCTGCACGCGGGAGAGATCGTCGGTCTCGTTGGCCCGAACGCGGCCGGTAAGTCCACGCTTCTGCGCGCGCTCACCGGTGGCGCCGATGTGCTTGGCGGAGACGTCATGCTCGCGGGGACACCTCTGGCCGCGCTCGGCTCTCAGGAGCGTGCGCGGCTCGTCGGCGTCGTGCCGCAGACGCCGACGGCGACCTTCGCGTTCACCGCGCGCGCGTTCGTCGAGATGGGCCGCAATCCGCACCTGGGGCGCCTGCAGGATCTCTCGGCCGAGGACCGCGCTGTCGCCGCCGACGTGATGGAACTCACCGACACGGCGCGTCTCGCAGACGAGACCATCGACAAGCTCTCCGGCGGCGACCTGCAGCGCCTCACGGTCGCGCAGGCGCTCGCGCAACAGCCGCGTGTCTTGCTGCTGGACGAGGCGACCGCTCACCTTGACCTCAACCACTCGCTCCAGGTGCTCGATCTCGTGCGGCGTCTTGCCGACAGCGGCATGGCGGTTCTCGGCGTCTTCCACGATCTCGACCTGGCGGCGCGCTTCTCGGACCGCATCGCGATCGTGGCCGAAGGTCGCGTGATCGAACCCGTCTCGCCCGAAAAGGCACTGGACGCCGATGTCATCTCGCGTGTGTTCGACGTGCGGGCTGTCGTGCGCCCCGACCCGGTCACCGGTGCCGTGAGCGTCACGCCGATCGTACGTGGTGCGGACGTCGCCCGACCGTCGCGTGGACCGGTCGGTGTCGTGTGCGGCTCCGGCACCGGCGCCCCGCTTCTGCGAAGACTTGCTGTCGCCGGTGTTCGCGCGACGTGTGGGGCGCTCTCCGAGGGCGACGTCGACTTCGCGGTCGGCGGCGCGCTCGGGGCGGACATCGTGACGCTGCCGCCGTTCGGGGAGATCGACGAGACGGCCGAAGCTCGTGTGAGAGAAGCGTTTGCCGCGTCGGCGATGTGCGTCGTGTGTGGCACGCCGTTCGGGCGGGCGAATGTCGGCAACCTGCGCGCGGCCGTCCGGTCGTGCACGCGTCTTGTACTGGTTGGCGAAATGACCGCAGAGCGCGACTTCAGCGGGGGCCCGGCTACCGCGCTCTGGGACGAAGCGATCGCAGCGGGGGCGGTGCGGGTATCCACTGATGGGGAGGCGCTCGAAGCGCTCCTCGGCATGCTTGATGATGAGGAGAAGCGAGATGGCTGAGGTCACGCGCACGGGACTTGTGCAGGTCTATACCGGCGACGGCAAGGGCAAGACGACTGCCGGCGTCGGGCTGGCGGTTCGCGCACGAGGCGCGGGACTGACCGTCGCGTTCGTACAGTTCATCAAAGGCGGCCCTCGTTCGGCCGAGCTGGCGGCGCTCGAATCGCTCGGCGTGACCGTGTGGCGTCCGGCCGAGGCGTCGACGGGGCTTCTCGGCGAAGGGCTGAACGACGAGGACCGCCGGGCCGCCGCCGAGGCGTGGGAGATAGCCGCCGGGGCGATCGACTCGGGGCACTACGACGTCATCGTGCTTGATGAGGGGTGTGTGGCGCTGGCTCACGAACTCGTCGACGCCGTCGCGCTGCTTGCGGCGCTCGCTGCACGGCCCGCACATGTGGAGGTCGTCATCACCGGTCGGGGAGCGACGCCTGCGCTTATCGAGGTCGCCGATCTGGTCACCGAGATGCGGCTCGTGAAGCATCCGTACGACCGCGGGGTACCGGCGAGGCGAGGCATGGAGTTCTAGCGCGCGTTAACGATCGCGCATACGAGCGGGGTGCGTTGAGACGCGACGTGCACCTCCGCGCTCAGGCCGAGCGACCGCGAGGCCGCCCCGAGGCTTGCCCGCGCCAGGCGCGGATGGTTGTTCTGCTCGGAGAGGTGGAGTCCGACGATCGTGTGGAGCCGGTCGGATGCGAGCCGTTCGAGCGCATCGCCCGCGGAGCGGTTTGAGAGATGCCCGCGGTCGGAGCGTATCCGCTGTTTGAGGAAGCCCGGGTACGGTCCGTTCTCGAGCATGTCGTAGTCGTGGTTAGCCTCGATACCGAGCACGTCGCAGCCTGCGATCGCCTCCGCAATCTCCTCGGTCAGCACGCCGGTGTCGGTCATGATGCCTATGCGACGACCCCTGGTGTCCTCGAAGACGTAGCCAACGGGATCGGCAGCGTCGTGCGATGTCCGGAATGCCACTACTGAGAACGTCGCAAGCGCAAGCGTCTCGCCAGGACGTATCACGCACACATCCGGCACGTCGACGAGGTGCGCGTCCATGCGCGCGAGCGTCGCGCGGGTAGCGTACACGGGCGCGCCGATCGCTCGCGAGAGCACGCGTACGCCCGCGACATGGTCCGAGTGCTCATGCGTGACAACGAGCGCCTCGATGCGCACGTCCGAAAGGCCCGCGTCATCGATGCGCCGACGTGCTTCACGGGCAGAGAGGCCGCAGTCGACAAGCACGCCTCGCCCGCCGTCGTAGATGAGGGCGGCGTTGCCGCGGGAACCCGAGGCGAGGAAGGCAATACCGCTGTCCTGAGGGAGGGAGGTCATGCGGAGATTGTACAACCTGTCACTGACGCGCGTGCTTCGGGAATAATGGAGCCAGTCAGAGTTTCGACGATAGGAGACGACCGATGTCGAAGGATCGCTGGTCACTACGCAACATCTATCTGTATCTCGTGTGCCTCATCACGCTCATCATGGTCATCGTCGCTGCAGTCAACGCGGTTCGTGCGACGGTGGAGCTTGTCTATCCGGATCCCGGATACGGGTATAGCGTGCCGGCCGAAAAGGGCGGCACTTCGGGTATGACGCAGGCGGAGATCGATAAGCAGAACGCCGCGCAGCTGGAACAGTCCCGTCGCCAGGCCGTTCTCAATCTCGTCGGCGCGGCAGCCATGCTCATCATCGCCGGTCCGCTCTATGTCTATCACTGGCGCAAGATCGAGACCGAGCGTCCGGCCGAACTACCCGAGCCCGCTGCGTCCGCATAGCGCATCCGACACTCCGAGAGGAACGCGCATGACAGTCAAGGTCTTCGCCCTTTCGACCTGCCCGTATTGCCGCATGACGCGGAAGTATCTCGACGAGAACGCGGTTGCATATGACGTAGTCGAGGTCGATCTGCTAGAGGGCCAGGCGCGAACCGATGCTATCGATGAGGTCAAGCGACTCTCGGGCGGCTCGTCTTTTCCAGTCGTGATCATCGGTGATGAGGTCATCGTCGGCTTCAACAAGAAGCGCATCAAGGAGTTGCTGGGCCTGTGACTGACGCTGCGCTGGTGCGCCGGCGTTTCCTCGCCGGCACGACCATCGATGATCTCAAGGCGTATATGGAGCCGTTCGCGGATCGTCTCGGTTATAAGTTCAATACCGAGACGGAGTTTGTGGACGAGGTGCTCGCCTCGGAGATTGAGATCCTGGAACTCACCGGTGACGTCTACTGCCCTTGCCGAGTGCGGACTGGCGATCCGAAAGAGGACGCGAAGATTGTCTGCCCGTGCATCCCGTTCTTCCGCGACCAGTTCGCCGGCCTTAGTAAATGCTGGTGTGGGCTGTTCATCCTCAAGAGCATCGATGACGGAGGCGAGCTGCTCGGTGTCATCGATGAGCCTAAGGATCCGGTTGACGTCCCGGTCTTCCGCTTGGACGACCTGCCACCGGGTCAGATACGGCACGTGAAGGTCGGGAGACGCGACATTGCTGTCGCGCGCGTGGGCGACGAATTCTTCGCACTTGCCAACGTGTGTCGGCACGCGTTCGCACCACTCGCCGAGGGTTTCATGGACGGATACACCGTGATGTGCCCGTGGCACGGATGGCGATACGACGTGCGCGACGGCACCACCGATCATCCCGATGCGGACGTCAGGACGTTCCCTGTCAGTGTGGTCGAGGGAGAGGTATTCGTGACGCTTTCGCCAAGAGGCTGAAGCAATCGTCCGTGTCGGCGCGGCCCTTCTCGCCGAAACACGCCCGCAATGAATCATCGAGACCGTTCCAGGCATAGCCTCGTGCTGGCGTAATCCGCGCGTCATGAGCCTGTTGCATAGTCAACGGATGTGTTACATTCTCAAAATCTTAGGCAGAGTGCGAGTTGACGTGGGGACGGCAACTTGCACGAAGACGTGTGTGCGCAAAGGAGGAACGGTATGACTAGCAAGCGTAGGCGGTTTATCGCCGTCGTCGCGGTTGTTGCAGCCATGGCCCTCATGGTCACCGGTTGTGGCGCCAAGAAGGACACCAGCGACACGGGTGGAACCAAGAAGGCGACCGAAGTTGTTATCGGTATCGGTGCTCCGCTCTCTGACGGCGCAGTAGCGCTCGGCAAGGGTATGGTGCGCGGCACGGTTCTCGCAGTAAAGCAGGCCAACGCGTCCCAGGAACTCAAGGACCTCGGTCTGACGATCGCCACCGTTGAGGGCGACGACAAGGGCGACCCGACCACGGGCGGCAGCGTTGCCACCCAGTTCACGTCGAACCCGAATCTCGTCGGCGTCATGGGCCACCTGAACTCGGGTGTCACCCGCGTTGCCGTCAAGATCTACAACCAGGCCGGTATTGTTCAGGTCAGCCCGGCCAACACGGCCGTTGACCTCACCGAAATGGGCATGAAGAACTACTTCCGCGTGTGCACCGTGGACTCCGTCCAGGGTCCCGCCGCGGCTGACTACGCGTTCAAGGTCGCCGGCAAGAAGGTTGCCTTCGTCGTCGACGACGCGACTGTCTACGGCACCGGCCTCGCCGATGAGTGGGCAAAGCAGTTCGCTGCTGACGGCGGCAAGGTTGCCGGCCGTGAGAAGACCACCGACAAGGACACTGACTTCAAGGCGCTCGTTACCCTGATCAAGTCCTCCGGTGCCGAGATCGTGTACTACGGCGGCATCTACAACTCGGCCGCTCTTCTCTCCAAGCAGATGAAGGAAGGTGGCGTCAGCATTCCCCTGATGGGCGGCGACGGCATCTACGATCCTGAGTTCATCAAGCTCGCCGGTGCGGCTAATGCCAAGGGCGACTTCTGCACCTCGGTCGGCCTCCCTATCGACCAGCTCCCCAAGGGCCAGGAGTTCCAGGCTGCGTTCAAGGCTGAGTTCCCGAGCGAGGCAATCGCTGCCTACGACGCGTACTCCTATGACGCCGCGAACGTGATCATCAAGGCGATCGTTCAGGTTGCCAAGGATCTCGGCGCCGACAAGCTCACGACCACCGAGGGCAAAGCGGCAATCGTCGCTGCCGTCGCGAAGTCCAGCTTCGAGGGCGTTACCGGCAAGGTCGAGTTTGACGCCAAGGGCGACACGACCAACAAGGCAATCACCGTTTACACCGTTGGTGCCGACGGCACGTGGGCGCCGGCTGCCAAGTAATACGCTTCTCTGATTCGTCTCGATCTCGCGAGAGCGAGACACGACCCGGGCGGGTAGCAGTACGCTGCCCGCCCGGGTTCCAAGACGGCAATTTCGTCTGTGCGGGGTTTCGTCTGAAGATGAGCCTCGCACGACTCAGGAATCGGGAGTCCAGCTTTGTCCCTCAGCTACTTGCTTGAGCAAACCCTCAACGGCATCACCCTTGGCGGGCTCTACGCTCTCGTAGCGCTCGGCTACACACTTGTGTACGGCATCCTCCTGATGATCAACTTCGCGCACAGCGAACTGTTCATGCTTGGTGGCTATGTCGGACTGGGCGTTCTCAAGGTGTTGTCGGATCCCGCTGTCGCCAAGGCGACGGGCTGGGGTTTCCTCGAGCCAATCCAGTCATTCTTCATGTCAGGGAACTTCGGTTTCGTGATGCTGCTTGTAGCAACGTTCGGCATATCAGCGATCGTTGTGGGTATTCTCGGTATGTTTATCGAGCGATTCGCCTACCGACCGCTGCGACATGCGCCGAGACTTGCGCCACTCATCTCGGCCATCGGCGTGTCCATCTTCTTGCAGAATGCGGTTCTGCTCTGGATCGACAGCAAGCAGCTTCCGTATACGCGGGTCGACGGTAGCGCGTTCGTGACCGCCAAGACGGCGTTCACCATCGGCTCCGTCAACGTCTCGACGATGCAGGTATTCATCGTTGTGACCTCTCTCGTCCTTCTCGCACTGCTCGACACCTTCGTGTCCAAGACGCGAATCGGGCGAGCGATGCGCGCCACCTCACAGGACCGCGAAGCTGCCGGTCTCATGGGCGTCGACATCAACAGAGTCATTGCGCTCGCGTTCTTCATCGGGCCGGCACTTGGAGCGATCGCGGGTGTGTTCAACGGCATGTACTACGGGTCAGTCAAGTTCAACATGGGCTTCATTCCCGGCATCAAGTCATTTACTGCGGCCGTCATTGGCGGAATCGGTAACCTGCGCGGGGCTATGCTCGGCGGGTTCCTTCTCGGCATTGTCGAGTCGCTCGCCAGCGGGTTCTTGAGTAACGCCTACCGCGACGTTGTCGCGTTCGTCGTTCTCATCCTTGTCCTCATCTTCCGTCCGGGCGGTCTGCTCGGCGAAGCTGTCGCGGAGAAGGTGTAGCCGATGGGACGTACATCGACAGGAGCGAACACCTTGACCGCAGAAGCAAAGATGGCGCGCAACAAGAAGCGGATCCTTTACACGGCCATCGCCGTGCTGATGGTCATCGTTCCCCTGGTCTTCCAGGCATCGACCGGCCTTGGGTTCCTCGTCCGCATTCTCGTTATCGTGGGCATCTGGGTCTTGCTCGCACTCGGATTGAACATCGTGGTCGGCTATGCTGGCCTGCTCGACTTAGGTTATATCGCGTTCTATGCCATGGGCGCGTACGCAGGCGTCCTGATCGGACAGTCGTTCTCAAGTGTGCTCGGCGGCGCCACGTACTGGGTGATGTTGATACCAGCCGCTATCGCCGGAGCTGTCACGGGGCTTGCACTCGGGTTCCCGGTGCTGCGTCTGCGGGGCGACTACCTGGCCATCGTCACACTCGGCTTCGGAGAGATCGTCCGCATCTGCCTCAACAACAACATCTTTGGCCTCACGAACGGTGCGAACGGGCTCCCGCAGGGAAGCGATCAGCTTGTTCCCCCGTTTGGCGCGATCTGGCTCCAGGACAATGTCCGGTTCGAAACGCCGCTGGGGCAGTTCGTCTTCAGCCAGAACCTGTTCTGGTACTTCATCGTGGTGGGGCTCTGTATCGGTGCGATTATCGTTATCACACGTCTTGACGATTCCCGCCTCGGTCGCGCCTGGGTTGCCATGCGCGAGAACGAAGTCGCGGCGGCCGCATGCGGCGTGAACATCATGACCCAGAAGCTCTGGGCGTTCTCGCTGGGCGCGCTTTCTGGCGGTGTCGCCGGTGTGACGTTCGCGTATGTACAGCAGTTCATCAGCCCCGAGTCCTTCACCTTCATGGAGTCGGTGTTCGTGGTCTGTATCATCGTCTTGGGTGGTATGGGCTCGATCCGGGGCGTTATCGTCGGAGCGCTGCTTATCCGTGGTGTTCCTGACCTCATCCAGGGCCTGGCCGTGGCCGGCGTTCTCAAGCTGCCGGGCGAGGCGATCTCGATGATCACCGGATACCGCTTCCTGGTGTTCGGACTTCTCATGGTCGTCATGATGGCCGTGAGACCACAAGGAATCATTCCAAGCTCGCGGCGCGCGCGCGAGTTGCACCCCGAAGATGACAGTATCCTCGCCGATGAAGATCAGTCCCTCTGGGACCTCGAGCATCGCGAGCAATCGTCTGCGCATAACCCGTAGGCACCGGCGGAGAGGCACGCACACAGATGGCACTCGTCGAAGCGACCAAAGTGACGATGATGTTCGGAGGGCTCAAGGCCCTCTCCGACATCAATCTCAGCATCGATCCGGGTGAGATCGTCGCCCTTATCGGCCCGAACGGGGCCGGCAAGACGACATTCTTCAACCTCATGACCGGTATCTACAAGCCAACCGAGGGTTCTGTGACGTTTGATGGTCACGAGCTTGGGGGTAAGAAGCCGCACCAGGTCTGTGAGATCGGCGTCGCCCGTACATTCCAGAATATTCGCCTCTTCGCGAACATGACGACGCTTGAGAACGTCATGATCGGTCGTCATTCGCGTACGAACGCCGGACCGCTGCAGGCGATTCTTCGCACGGCGAAGTTCAAGCGCGAAGAACAGCACACGCAAGATGAAGCCCTCAAGTGGCTGCGCTTCGTGAACCTTGCGGATAAGGCGAACGACCTTGCTAAGAATCTTCCCTACGGTGCGCAGCGTCGGCTTGAGATCGGGCGTGCACTCGCGACCGAGCCCAAGCTCCTGCTCCTCGATGAGCCGGCCGCGGGTATGAACCCCCAGGAGAGCGCCGAGCTCACGAAACTGGTCGGACGGATCCGTGACCTCGGCATAACAGTCCTGCTCATCGAGCACGACATGAAGGTCGTCATGGACATCGCTGATCGTATCTACGTGCTCGACTTCGGCGAGATGATCGCACAAGGTCTGCCGAAGGAGATCCAGCGTGACCCCAAGGTCATCGAGGCCTACCTCGGCAAAGGTGCCGAAGCCCTGCTCGCCGCGGCTCAGTCGGAGTAACGATGTCGAATACGGTACTCTCAGTCGAGAACATCCACACCTTCTACGGCCAGATCGAGGCCCTTAAGGGAATCAGCGTACGCGTAGACGAGGGCGAGATCGTCACCCTTATCGGCGCGAACGGTGCAGGTAAGTCGACCACGCTCAACACCATTTCGGGGTTGTTGACGCCGAAGAAGGGCACTATCAAGCTCTTCGGCGAGACGATCTCGGGGCTCCCCGTTCACAAGGTCACCGCAAAGGGAGTCGTCCAGGTTCCCGAGGGACGACGTATCTTCCCCCGCATGACGGTGGAGGAGAACCTTGAGATGGGCGCGTTCCTGCGCAATAAGGAGCCAGCCGCTGTCAAAGAGTCGGTTACGCGTGTGTTCGATCTCTTCCCGCGACTCAAAGAGCGCCGCACCCAGAAGGGTGGAACGCTTTCCGGTGGCGAGCAGCAGATGCTCGCTATGGGCCGGGGCATCATGGCCAGCCCCAAGCTGCTCATGCTTGATGAGCCGTCGATGGGCCTGGCTCCCGTGGTCGTCGAGATCATCTTCGACACGATTGTGAAGCTGAACCAGGAGGGCATCACGATCCTGCTTGTCGAGCAGAACGCTGCTATGGCCCTGCAGGTTGCCAACCGTGGCTACGTGCTTGAGGTCGGTACGCTCGCGCTTGAGGGTCCGGGTAAGGAGCTGCTCCATAACGAGCAGGTCCGCAAGACCTATCTCGGCGAGGTGTAGGCCGAGGATTCTACGTTCTGTTGAGTGCCCGGGCTGCCTTCTCGGCTACCCGGGCATTCTTGCGCTCGAGTTCGGCTGTGAGGAATGCTGGCTTACCGTCGATGACACGCCACACGCCGGCGCTAATCACCGAACGAACCCGGGATGGTGTGCCTTCGCGCACGAGCGTCTCGACAGGATCGGCGGTGGCCTCCACCGCGACCGAGATGACGTCGGCGTACTTTCCGACCTCAAGCGAACCATAGTCGCGCGCCGCACCCAGCACCTGCGCGCCCTCAAGCGTCATGATGGCAAGCGCACGCTTCGCGGTCATTCCCGGGTCTGCGCCAAGCAGTTCGCGTGTCTCAGCGAACAGGTCGAGTGACTCGTTGCTCGCAAGTGAATCGGTACCCACGGCCATGCGCGCGCCCGCCTCGCGAAGTGCCGTCACAGGCGGACGCCCGTTGAGCAGGTAGCGGTTCGAGCGCGGGCAGAGCACGACCCCTGCCGCGTGTGCAGCGAGGAGTTCCGCTTCGCCGGGCATGAGTTGGACGCAGTGGATGGCGACGGAGTCCTTGAGAACTCCAAGGTGCTCAAGGTAGCGAATCCCGCCGGTACCCGGAGGCGTGAAGCCCACGGCGAGTCGCTCGGCTGTTTGGCGAAGCGCTCCCTCACCTGCAGCCAGGAGACGAATCTCGGCGGTCGATTCGGCGATGTGAATGGCATGGGCGTACCCGTAGCGCCGTGCGTGCTGGTAGACAGCCTTCATGAGGCCGGGACCGGATGTGTACGGCGAATGAGGGCTGAGTCCGCAGAGCGTCCTGCCATCGCATGAGCCGGCATCGGTCGGGAAGTCGTGTCCATCCAGTCGTTGTGCGAGCGTATCGACATCTCCGCCGAGGACTTCCCAGAAGAAGACGCCCCCAACGCCAGCGTCAGCTGCTGCTGCCGGTGCCTCGGGTCCGAACGCGATGTCGCCGACCACCGTTACACCCGAGCGGAGGCACTCCAGTGCGCCAAACGACACGGCATCCGCATAGTCGTCCTCGTCAAGCGCGGTAATCACCGGTGCGAGTCGTGCGATCCAACCCGGAAACTCGCCTGGTGGGAACAGCCCGCGAAGCGATGTCAGCGACAGGTGGGTGTGGGCGTTCACGAGTCCCGGCGCAATCACACAGCCGGGTTGCACATGTACGGCATCGGCGGGGTAGCTTCGCTTGAGGTCGTCGAGGGTTCCGATCGCGACGATCCGAGGGCCGGCGACTCGCACTGCCCCGTGTCTGATGGGCGGTCTACTAACGGGCAGGAGCCACTCGCCTGCAAGTATCATGTGCGGCTCACTTCGTTGGTAGGTCGAGCAGGCTTGGTTTGCGAAGATCCATACAGCCGCACGCAGCATCCAGGTCAGCGTCTGCGACGGCGTCGATCACGCAGCGGGCCACATCGGCGGACTCCTCAAAGAAGATAGCCTTGAGCTCGCTGTGCTCCCACTCCTTGACCACGCCTTCGCCATAGTTCACGACCATGTATATGCCGGCGTAGCATGCGCCGATGTCGCGGGCGAGGAACACCTCGGGGGCAAGTGATTGTCCGATAACATCGGTGCCAAGGCGCTTCATGTAGTCGACCTCGGCGGGGGATTCGAAGCGTGGACCATCTGTCACGAGGTAGGTTCCGCGGCGAAAAACGCGCCCAAACCGCTCGCTTGCGGAGAGGAACAGGTGATTGTGTAGGTCGGGGCAGATTGGCTGCCGCATGATGAGCAGGTGATCGCCTCGGACATAAATGTCCTGCTTCACAGTGAGGTCGATGAAGTCATTTGGGATGAGTACGTCGCGCGGGTCGAGGAGATGGTTGAGCGATCCCACGCCACCGTCGGCGAGTACCTTACGGACACCCGCTTCCGAGAAGACCCAGAAGACCTGAAGGCTTGCGTCGGCACGCTTCACTTCGCGACGCCAGCCGTGCATCTTCACGGCCAGCGCTTCGCGCGGACCGCGGGGTCCCGTCACTCTGAAATGGGTGAACGCGGGAGAGCGGCCGAACGGTGTCTCGAACACGAGGTTCTCGGCGAGTACTTCGACACGGTCGTCGGCGAGCCCGGCCGGGAAGGCGAACGAGAGCGTCCCGCTTCCTCCGCAAACACCGAAATCGACATGTGGTATAGCTGCTGTAGTCATCGGTACCTCCTTCTGTAAGAGGGTACCTGAAGCGGGCGGGGAGTGCGCACTATCAGCGTTGCATCGAGAGCATCTCGCGGGTTCGTTTCCACGTGAGTTTGATGCCGCCAACCGAGAACCAGTACATGAGGTAGGTCATGCGCTTCATCATGATTGCCGGAAGGCCTGAAAGGTGCGCCTTGAAGGCCCAGCCAACGCCCCAACTCGGTCCGATGCTCACAAACTCGCCATGCATGTTCGGCACGAATGGCGTCGGTTGCTCGCCGCGAGCCTCGCGGATGAGGTTATCGGCGGTCTCCTCGGCTTCGCGGATTGCGAACTGCGCCAGCATGGGGAGCGTGCGGTTGTCCTTGGGGTCACGGAATGCGGCAACGTCGCCGATGGCGTAGATGTCATCGTAGCCGGAGGTCTTGCACGTCTGACCGACGATGAGTCTGCCTGTGGGATCGATCTGCATGCCCCATGTGACCGCATCAGGGTCGGGCTTTGCGCCCCCGCAGAAGACGAGCACGCTCGCGTCGATGACGTCACCGTTCGCCAGGTTCACGCGATCCGACTCGACGCTTGAGACCATGGACCCGGTCACAAGCTCGATACCGAGCCTCGCGAGACGCCCGCGTGCCTTCTCTCGTAGCTGCTCGGGCAAGTCGTAGAGGACATCAGGACGGCCTTCGATGAGCCGGATCTTCAGGTCGGCCGGATCGAGACCTGCTTCGAGCATACGCTTCGGCAGCATCTGGCCAAGCGTTCCGATGATCTCGACGCCGGTAGCGCCGCCCCCGATGACGGCGAAGGAGAGCGCCATGCGGCGCGCTTCACGGTCTGCGAGCATGGCTGCGATGCGGAACTGGGCCTCGATGCGGCGCTGGAGCTCCTGCGCGTCGGCCACGGACCACATCGTGACGGCGTACTCGGCAAGCCCGGGCACGGGCGGGATGAAAGCGATAGCGCCGGTGGCGAGCACGAGCCGCCAGTAAGCGACCTCTTCGTGCGGTCCGGAGCGTGGGCCGACCGTGAGGACGTGGTCGTCGGGGCGCACATCATGCAAACGGTTGTAGCACACCGTGACGGGGAGGTTCTTGAAGAGTGTGGGCAGCCAGAGCTCGCAGAACTCGGCACGGGCGGGGCCGACAGCCACCAGGTCCAGCTCGGACAGGGCCTGCTGGCACGGGTTCGGCTCGATGAGGACGATCTCAATGTTGTCGCCCGGGCGCAACGCTTTCGCGAGACGGACGGCGAGTGTGGTACCTGCATAACCTCCACCAGCGATGACGACCTTGCGGGTGGCTGGTGGTGTGGTGCGGGTGGGCGTGGGTGTGCTTTCCACGTGGGCTCCTCTCGGGTTATGTAGTGAAGATACCCGAACTCGGGCAGTCCGTACGGGAACGCCAAATCGTATTCGGAACAGCCGAGGGCATTCTCGGTCGATCAGGTGCCATTCTCGCAGCTAGAACCTGCGTACCTCCCGGTAGAGCGTGTCGCGCTGAACCGGCCTGAAGCCCGCATCGCCGATGAGACGGATCAGCTCCTCGCGCGCGAGCATGAAGCGCGTGCCCGCGGCCGCGACCACGTTCTCCTCGATCATCGTCGAGCCCATGTCATTCGCTCCGAAGACGAGGGCGACCTGGCCGATCTTGGGGCCCTGCGTCACCCACGATGCCTGGATGTTGGCGACGTTGTCGAGGAACAGCCGCGAGACCGCGAGCGTGCGCAGATACTCCCAGCCGCTCGCTGCGACGCCGCCCTGCTCGCCCTCGAGGTCGGTGTTGCCGGGCTGGAAGCTCCACGGGATGAACGCGCGGAAGCCTACGTGGCCGCCGGCGACAGCTGCGTCCTGCACCTCGCGCACGCGTACGAGGTGCTCAATGCGTTCCTCGAGCGTCTCGGTGCCGCCGAACATCATCGTCGCGGTCGTCGAGATGTCGAGCTCGTGTGCTTCGCGCATCACGTCCAGCCACTGGTCGCTCGTCGCCTTCTTGGGGGAGACGTGCGAGCGCACACGGTCGACGAGGATCTCGGCGCCGCCGCCCGGCAGCGAGTCGAGACCCGCGTCGCGCAGGAGGGTGAGTACCTCGCGGGTGGAGATGCCAGAGATCTTCGCGATGTGCACCATCTCCGGCGGGCCAAAGCCGTGCACGTGGATCGGATAGCGGCTCTTGAGCTCGCGCAGCATGCTCTCGTACCACTCGATGCCGAGGGTCGGGTGCAGTCCGCCTTGCAGCAGGATCGCCGTGCCCTCGAGCGCGAGCGTCTCCTCGACCTTCGCGTAAAGGTCCTCAGGCGCCAGCACGTACGCGTCGGGCGCGTCCTCGGCGCGGTAGAAGGCGCAGAAGCGGCAGCCGCTCACGCACACGTTCGTGTAATTGACGTTGCGGTCGACGATGAACGTCGCCTCGCGCTCCGGGTGCAGCCGATCGCGCATCGCATTCGCGGCGGCCGCGAGTTGCAGTATGTCGGCGTCGCGCAGGAGAGCGAGCGCTTGCACGGCATCGAGCCGCAGCGTCCCGGCAGCCGCGCTGTTCGCGACCGCGGCGAGGCCGTCCTGCGTGCGCGCGGGTGTCGTCACGGGGTCTCTCCGAAGATGCGAATCTCCGGTACCGCCTCGAGCTGGCCGATCGCAACCGCCTCGGACAGGTAGCGCTTGAGGCCCTCGCGGTAGCGCGGCTCGTAGCGGAAGTGGAGCGCGTCGAAATACGACCGGAACCGCTCGGCGGGGAACTGCTCCCAGCGCGCGGCATATTCGCTGATGTCGTCGAGATGGTCGCGGCAGTAGGCGAGCGAGCTGGTGAGCGCGTCGGCGACCGCCTGCACGGCGTCCGGGCTCGTCTCGGCATACTCGCGGCGGACCGCCCACACGGCGTACACCATCGGCAGCCCGGTCCACGTCGTCCACTCGCTGCCGAGGTCGTACGCGTGCAGCCCCTCGGGAACCTCCCAGTAGGCCCGGAGTGCCTCGTCGCCGATGAGGAGCGCGGCATCGGCATCCCGAAGCATCGCCGGGAGGTCCGGCGGCATCTCGACGTACGTTGCCGAGGCACCCCAGCGCTTCTCGATGAGCACGCGCGCGAGAACCTGCGAGGTACGCGACGTGTTCGTGAGCGCGACGGTGCGGCCGGAGAGCTCGTCTGCGGGCACTTTCGAGAGCAGCAGGATCGACTGCACCTCGCCGTCCGAGGAGATCGCGATATCCGGAAGCAGCACGAGGTCGGCCGCGTGACGTGCGTACTCGATCGCAGGGATCGGCGCGATGTCGAGCCGTCCTTCAAGGATCTCGCCGACGAGGTCGGCCGGGTTCGCCTTCACGAGATCGACGTCGAGAAGCACGTCGTTCTTCACCATGCCGTAGTACAGCGGCAGGCAGTTGATGAACTGGATATGGCCGAGACGAGGACGGCCCACAGCTACGCTCCGTCGTAGACGCGCACGACGTTGTAGAGCGTGTCGCGCTCGACCGGCACGTGTCCGGTCTCGCGGATCATGCCGATGAGGTCGCTCTTTGTGAGCGCTTCGGGCGTTGCGGCACCGGCCATGTGCGTGATGCGCTCCTCGACGACGGTGCCGTCGATGTCGTCCACGCCGAAGACGGTGGAGAGCTGCGCAACCTTCAGGCCGACCATGATCCAGAACGCCTTGATGTGCGGGATGTTGTCGAGCATGAGGCGCGCGATCGCGAGCGTCTTGAGGTCATCGAAGCCGGTCGTTCCCGGGAGGTCCGAAAGCTCGGTGTTGAGCGGGTGGAACGCGAGCGGTATGAATGCGAGGAAGCCGCCGCTCTTGTCCTGCTGCTCGCGTAGCCGGATGAGGTGGTCGATGCGCTCCTCGAGCGTCTCGATGTGACCGTAGAGCATCGTGCAGTTCGTCTTGATGCCGAGCGAATGCGCCTCGCCGTGGATGCGGAGCCAGTCGTCCGCCGCGGTCTTCTTGTCCCACGCGGCCGCGCGTGTGCGCTCGGAGAAGATCTCGGCGCCCCCACCGGGAAGCGCATCGAGGCCCGCGTCTTTCAGCTGCCGGAGAACCTCAAGGGTCGTCAGCCCGCTGATCTGCGCGTAGAACTCGATCTCCACGGCGGTGAACGCCTGGATGATGACGTGCGGCGGCAACGCGGCGCGCAGTCGGCTCACCATGTCGATGTAGAACTCGAACGGCCAGTCGGGGTGCAATCCGCCCACGATGTGCACCTCGTACGCGCCCTCGGGCACGGCCTCCTCGGCGGCTTTCACGATCTCGTCGAGCGTCATCTCATAGGCGCCATCTTGCCCCTTTGAGCGCGAGAACGCGCAGAACTTGCAGCGGTTCTCGCAGATGTTGGTGGGGTTGATGTGGCGGTTCACCATGAAGTACACGAGGTCGCCGTTGGTGCGCCTGCGGACGTGATCGGCCATCTGACCGATGCCGATGAGGTCGTCGCTTGCATAAAGCGTCAGGCCGTCTTCGCGCGACAGCCGTTCACCGGCGGCGACTTTGGTCGAGATGGGCTTGAGCGCGGGGTCGGTGATGTAGAAGGGCACAGGTGCCTCGCCTTCGGACTGGTCGGGGTTGTGCGGTCGACTTCCCTGCTGATTCTAGCACCGGTCGGGATACGGGTTGGTATACTCTGGCTTGATAGTGGCGGAGGGGACGCCACACCTCCGTACACACACTGAATCGCGAGGTGAACCCGCGTGCGCTTGATTCTGCGTGGCGTGTTTTGGTTCGGACTGTATCTGACGATCATCTTGCTCCCACTCGTTGTGGCCGTGGTCTTCTTCGATCCGCGACAGGCAGCGGGCCCGATCGTCTACCTGTCGGCGGCGACCGGCTACATCGCCCTCGTTCTCATGGCCACCGAGCTCGCGCTGGTCTCCCGGTTTCGGGGCGTCGCCGGTGCGTTCGGAATCGATTCGCTGCTTCAGTTCCACCGGCAGATCGGGATCGCTTCCATGGCCTTCGCGGCGGCACACCTGGTTCTTCTGGTCGCCGATCGGGCGTACACCATGCGGCTGCTTGTGCCTACGGCAACCACGCCATGGCCGGTGGCTGCGGGGCTTGTGGCCTTCGTCATGGCGGCACTTGTCGTCGGCCTGTCCGTGTATCGACGCCTGCTCCGGCTCTCCTACGGCATCTGGCACACGACACACGGCGTCCTGTCGCTCATCCTGATCGTCTTTGCAGCCGTCCACATACTCGCGATCGGCCGTTTCGCGGCGCTTCCGGTCATGCGGACGCTCCTGATCGCCTATCTCGTCTTCTTCGTCGGCATGTTCCTGCGCTATCGGCTCGTCAGACCGCTCTCGCTCTGGAGTCAGCCGTGGGAGGTCGTTGAGAACCGTCGCGAGCACGGGCAGTCACACTCGCTCGTGCTCCGGCCGGTCGGTCACGCGGGTTTTCGTTTTGAGCCCGGGCAGTTCGCCTGGATCGGGTTTGGTCGCAACCCGCTCAGCGCGGATATGCACCCGATCTCGTTCTCGTCGAACGGCGACATCCCCGACCACGACGGCGCCATCGCCTTCACCATCAAGGAGCTGGGCGACTGGTCGGCCGACATCGTGCCAGACGTACCCGCGGGTACGACCGCGTGGGTCGACGGCCCCCACGGCGTGTTCACCATCGATCGCGAGGAGGGCGCCGGCTACGTTCTCATCGGTGGCGGTGTTGGGATCACGCCGCTGTACTCGATGCTGCAGGCGATCGAGACGCGTGCCGACGTGCGGCCAGTGTTCGTCTTCCATGCCGCCAACGACTTCGACGATCTGACATTCCGAGAGGAGCTGGCCGCGATGAGCGCACGGATGCCCTCGCTCACGCTGGTATCAGCCCTCGTGCGCGCAGATGATGCCTGGACCGGCGAGCGCGGCTTTGTTGACGCCACCATGCTCACGAGCTACCTCCCGCCGACCCTCTACCGGCACTTCCAGTACTTCATCTGCGGTCCGACGCCTTTGATGGATGCGATGGAAGATGTTCTGCCGGGCATAGGCGTGCCAGCGGATCGCATTCATACCGAGCGTTTCGACATGGTGTAGGGGGCTGCTTTGAACCATCGCATCGTGTCGACGTTGGTCACGATACTCACCACGCTGTTCGTGGCCGCCGTAGTCCTGTTCGCCGGTGCCGCAGTGTCGGTTGCTCCCGGCATCGGCGCCGTGCCCGCCCCGAACAATCCGCATCCGGCTTCACAGCACACGGAGGCGTGCATCGAGTGCCACAACATCGACCTGGTCAGCATCCCGGTGACCCATCGCCTCTTCAACGTGGCCACATGTGAGTCGTGCCATAGCCCTTCCGTGCGCGTGCAGGTCCCGCACTCGGTGGCCATGGGTGATTCCCGGTGTCCTCTCTGCCATGGCGAGCCTGCGCGCGACTTCGGCATCCCTGTCAGCCACCTGCGTTTTGAGACCAGGGAGTGCCTGCTCTGCCACCCGGGCGATCCGGCGATGTCAGGCAAGGAGCCCCCGCCAGCCGGCATGTCAAAGAGCCCGGCAAACTCCATCCCGCATCCCCTGGACGGTACGTTCAAGGATTGCTCGAAATGCCATCACGTCCTCCCGGCAAGCACGTTGCCCGAGAACCACCGGGACTTCGCCGCTGACACGTGCAGGGATTGCCACGAGTCGGCAGGTCCGGACGCGACCGGCGGCGAGTAACCAGGGGTATGAACTCCGAGAAGCGAACGGCCATACGTGGGCCGGTCACGTTCCCGGGAGGTACTGATGAAGCTTAAGAGAGTGGCAACCATCGGTTTCGTACTGCTGCTCACATTCGCGATGGTCGGCTGTGGAACCGCGAAGACGTCGCCAGGCACCGACAAGAAGCTCGGTCCGGTGACGGTCGGCTCGAAGATCGATACCGAGGGGGGTGTTCTCGGTCAGATCATGATCGCGGCACTCAAGAATGGTGGCTTCGAAGTCGTCGACAGGACGAAGACGGGGCAAACGGACGTGGTGCGCAAAGCGCTTACCTCAAGCGAGATCGATATCTATCCCGAGTACACCGGCACCGCGCTGACGCAGTTCTTCCCGGGCGCTGCGGTCGAAGCCGGCGTGAGCAAGGACGCACAAGCGAGCTACGACCTGGTGAAAACACGCGATGCTGCGAATGGCATCGTCTGGCTCGAGCGCGCGCCCGCGAACAACACATGGGCGATCGCTATCCCGAAAGCGCTTTCGGACTCTGAGGGTATCAAGACCCTCGCTGACTGGGCCGCGTACATCAACAAGGGTGGCGCGGTGAAGCTCGTTGCGTCGCAGGAGTTCATCGACCGCGCCGAAGACGGCGTGCCGGCCATCGAGAAGGCGTACGGCTTCAAGCTGAAGTCTGCGCAGTTGATCGTGCTTGCCGGTGGGGACACCGCGCAGACCGAGGCCGCCGCAGCGCAGGGCACAAACGGCGCCAACGCCTCGATGGCGTACGGCACCGACGGGAACCTGTCCGCACTCGGGCTCGTGGTGCTTGAGGACCCGAAGAGTATCTGGCCCGTCTACGAGCCGGCGCCGACCGTGCGCGCTGAGGTCCTCACCAAGTACCCCGAGATCGCGACCATCCTGGACCCCATCTTCAAGGGGCTGACGCTCGCGACGCTCCAGGAGCTGAACGGCAAGGTCTCCGTCGACGGGGCAGCCCCGGCGACAGTCGCTACCGACTACCTCAAGTCGAAGGGGCTTATCAAGTAGCGTGACTCAAACGGCCGAGCAGACACGGATCGATCGTGTGGCGCTCGTGGGAGCGGTGGTCGCTCTCGCGGGCGCCACCGTGCTGCCATTCGTCGAACTTCGACCGAACCGGCTCGTTCCCGGCGCGATGCACGGGTTTGCGGCGGCGGGACCGTGGGCGTTCGCGGTGTGGGCGCTCGTTGCGATGGGCTTCACTGCGGCGTTCCTGCGCGGTGTGAAGGCGCGACTCGTCGCCGGTAGCGTGAGCGCGATCGGCATTGTGGCAGCGCTTTCGTGGGCACTTGGTTCGGCGGCCGATACGCTGCTCGCGGGACAGGCGCCGGTCTCGCGCGTGTCGATGGGAGCGGGCGTTTGGGTGATGCTCGCTGGTGCAGCGATTCTCGGCTTCGCGGGTCAGGAGCGCACGCACCGCGTGCTGTGGCGGCTCGTCGCGGCCGCAGTGGTGCTCGTCGCGCTCTTCGGCGCGTTTCACCTGGGCGGGCTCGAGCGCATCTCGCTTGTACGCGAGTTCGAGGTGCGGGCGTCTTCGTTCTGGGGACTCCTCGGCAACCACCTCGCGCTCGCGAGCGCGGGAGTGGGGCTTGGCGTCATGTTCGGTGTGCCGCTCGGGTTGCTCGCGACGCGCAATCGACGTGCGCGCGGCGTGGTGCTCGGCGTGACCGGCGTCATCCAGACGGTGCCGAGCCTTGCGCTGCTCGGCCTGCTGATCGTGCCGCTTTCGGCGCTCAGCCAGGCCGTGCCGGCGCTTCGGGCGATCGGTGTGCACGGTATCGGCGCGGCACCCGGCCTCGTGGCGCTCACGCTGTACGCGCTGCTGCCGGTGGTGCGCAATACGTACGTCGGACTCTCCGGTGTCGATCCCGCGGCCGTCGACGCGGGTCTCGGCATGGGTATGAGCCGCGGACAACTCCTCATGCGCGTGGAGTTCCCGCTTGCGCTACCGCTCATCATTGAAGGCGTGCGAACGGCATCCGTGCTGCTCATCGGTATCACCACGCTTACCGCGTTCGCCGGAGCGAGAAACCTCGGCGTGCTCATCATCGAGGGGCTCGGGCAGTTCGCGCCCGACCTCATCCTCCTCGGAGCGTTGCCGACGATCATGCTCGCCGTGGCAGCCGATAGTGCGCTCTCGGCGGTCGGACGGGCCGTCACACCGGAAGGGGTTCGCACATGATCCGCCTGGAGGGCGTCACCCGGCGCTATGGCGAGAAGACCGCCGTCGACGAGCTCTCGTTCGAGGTCGCCGAGGGCGAGGTGTGCGTGCTCATCGGGCCGTCGGGTTGTGGCAAGACGACGACGCTCCGCATGATCAACCGTCTCATCGAGCCGACCGGCGGCCGTATCCTCATCGAAGGCCGCGACATCATGTCGCTTCCCGTCGAGGAACTCCGTCGGGGCCTTGGCTACGTCATCCAGTCGATCGGACTCTTCCCGCACCTCACGGTCGCGGGCAACATCTCGGTCGTGCCGCGTCTCCTCGGCTGGGACAAAGCCCGTATGGCCGCGCGTGCCGATGAGCTCCTGCGTCTTGTCGGGCTGCCTCCCGAGGCGTATCGCGACAAGTATCCCCGCCAACTGTCGGGCGGCGAGGCGCAACGCGTAGGAGTCGCGCGAGCGCTCGCGGCTGACCCGCCCGTGCTGCTCATGGACGAGCCGTTCGGCGCCGTTGATCCGCTCAACCGCGAGCGGCTGCAGACGGAGTTCGCCCGTATCCAGCGCGAACTCCGCAAGACCGTCATCTTCGTCACGCACGACATCGACGAAGCCATTCGCCTCGCCGACAAGATCGCTATCATGCGCGACGGCAAACTCCAGCAGTTCGCCTCGCCCGAGGAGCTCCTCAACCATCCGGCGAACAAGTTCGTTCACGATTTCGTGGGCGCCGACCGCGCACTCAAGCGACTCGTGCGCGTGAAGGTGTCGGATGTGATGCGCTCGCCCGCGACCGTCTTCGCGAACGCGGGCGAGATCGGTTTCCGGGAAGCGGCCGGTCGCAGGCGCTTCACGTACGTCCTCGAGCCCGACGGGCGTCTTCTCGGATGGATTGACACCCACGATCTCGACCAGGGCCTCAGCGCCGAAGAGGCCATCACGCTTGTGGATGCGGGGGAGGCGTCCGTGGGACCCGACACGAGCCTCCGGGATGCGCTTTCCAGGATGCTCGGACTCGGCTTCCGCAGCATCGCCGTGACCGATGACGGGTGCCGGCTCATCGGCGAGGTCACGTTCTCGTCGGTGGAAGCCGCTATGGCCGAGGGTGACGAGCATATCGCGGCTCCTGCGGAGGCTGATGCCGGGTGACACCGCATCGCCGCAGGAACGCCGCACTCACCGTTGCCGGAGCACTCGCATTCGCCGTGCTCGTGAGCGCACCGTCTCTCTGGGAGGCCGCGCTCAGGCCGCTCTTCCCGCAGTTGCGCGACGTCCTCATGCCGCGAGACACGCTCGCGACCTTCGTTCTGCAGCACCTCGCGCTCGTGGGCATCTCGAGCGGGCTCACCATCGTCGTCGGTGTGCCTCTCGGCATCTGGGTGACGCGTGTGGGTGGTCGGGACTTCCGGCCGTTCGTTGTGGCGGCGACCGACCTCGGGCAGACGTTTCCGCCGGTGGCGGTTCTCGCGCTTGCGATGCCGGTTCTTGGCTTCGGCTTCTGGCCGACGATCGTGGCGCTCTTCATCTACGGGCTGTTTCCGGTCGTCAGCGGCACCATCGCGGGTATCGAATCCGTGCCTGCCCCCGTCGTGGACGCCGCGCGGGGGATGGGCATGAGTCCGACGCAGGTTCTCTTCCGGGCGGAGTTGCCGCTCGCGGCCCGCATGATCCTCTCAGGAATCCGCACGTCGATGGCGATCAATATCGGCACAGCCACGGTCGGGGCAGCCATCGGTACCGGTGGTCTTGGCGTGCCGATCATCGGCGGGCTGGCCGTGCAGAACATGGCGTACGTGCTTGAAGGCGCGCTCCCGGCCGCGCTGCTCGCGGTGCTAGCCGACGCCATGCTTGCGCAAGTAGAGGCTGCGGTCACGGTTCGCTCCGACTGAACGGGTATCCCGGCGTCGGTCCTCATGCGTTGACGTCGTATGCGGATTGAAAGCAAGTATAACTGCTCTTGACAACTCGGAAAGAGCAAGCATAATTGCTCTTAAAGTGAACGCGAAAGCAAGAGAGGTTGCTAATGGCTACTCCGGTAGAGTCCAAGAGGGCGCGCGAAGCGCTCGATCAGCGGCTTGTTCCGCTTGGACCGTCCTCACGCTATGCACCGCCACGCCTTGGATGGGTCCGGGCGATCAGGGATGCGCTCGGCATGACAGCGGCCGACCTTGCTGCCCGCATGGGGGTCACGAGTCCGGCTGTGCGCTCGCTCGAGAAGAACGAGACGGACGGGGGAGTCCGCCTTTCTACACTTCGGCGCGCGGCTGAGGCGATGGACTGCGCACTCGTCTACGCCTTTATCCCGAACAGCACGCTGCAGCAGACGGTCGAAACCCAGGCCGCGAGCATCCTCGAAGAGCAGCTCAAGCGCGTCCATCAAACGATGGCACTGGAGGCTCAGGAGGGGGAGGTCCTTCCCGCTTCTGTGAAAGCCCAGCTTGAAGAGGTCACCGCGTCGGGACGGCTCTGGTCGGGAGCAGCGACGAGGTGACGGCTAATCCTTTCCAGGAGCCCGAGGGCGCGACGCCCTTGAGCCCTGAATACGTGAAAGGTCTCATGCCGACCTGGGTCGCGACCCGAGCAGATCTCAACGCTGTCGAGCAGGAGAATATCGCGCGGGCGATTGCGTGGGCCTCGGCGAACCGCGGGTTGAGTTCGCTTCCGTCGCTCATGGCCGAACGGTCGATCAAGATGCTGCACGCGCGCATGTTCGCCGACGTCTGGAAGTGGGCCGGCCGCTACCGGCAGCACGACACGAACATGGGGACCAACTGGCCCTACATCTCAGGGCAGGTCCGCGATCTGCTTGAGGACGTTCTGGTGCAAGTCTCGGACATCGAGAACCTTCCATGGTCCGCCGACGAACTCGCGGTTCGGTTTCACCATCGGTTGGTTGTGATTCACCCGTTCCCTAATGGCAATGGCCGGCATTCTCGGCTTGCGGCCGATTTACTGGTGCAGGCGCTCGGTATGCCCGCGTTCGCGTGGGGTTCTGAGAACCTGAACCGCCCGGGCGAGGCGCGGCGAGCGTACTTGGATGCGCTGCGTACAGCTGACAACTCGTACGATTACCGGCCCTTGACCGAGTTCGCGCGCTCATGACGGGGCACCAGAGTTCCGCCTGCGGTTGTATCCGGACGTTCCAGACCTATACTTCGAGCATGACTCCGCTACCCGATATCGCACGCGCCACCGTCGCCGAACACGCGATGCTGCCCGAGGGCGTCGTCGTCCTCGTGATGGTTTCCGGCGGCGCTGACAGCGTGTCGCTCCTGAGGCTCCTCGCGTCGGGCGACCTTGGCGACTTCGTCGGGCGTCTCTCGGTCCTCCACGTCAATCACCTCCTGCGCGGCGATGCATCCGACGGCGACGCCGCCTCGGTTGAGGCGCTCTGCGTGGAACTTGGTGTTCCGTGCCGCGTCGTGCGCTTCGACGTCGCCGCATATGCGGAGGCCGAAGCGCTCAACCTCGAAGACGCCGGTCGTCGCGTCCGCTATCGCTTCGCCGACGACGAGCTTGACGCCCGTTGCGCCGCACTGGGTCTGTCGCCGCTCCGGGGCCGCATCGCCGTCGCCCACACGCTCGACGACCAGTCCGAGACGTTCCTCATGCGGCTCGTGACGGGCGCCGGTCCCGGCGGCTTGCGCGCGATCCCGGCCGTGCGCGGGCGTATCGTGCGGCCGCTCCTCGGCGCCAAGCGTGGCGATGTGCTCGCCTACCTCACCTCTCTTGATCAGCACTGGCGCGAGGACGCATCCAACGCCGACACCTCTCGCCTGCGCTCGTGGGTGCGCCACGACCTGCTGCCACTTGTCCGCGAGCAGAATCCGTCGTTCTCAGACACCCTTGCGCGCACCGTCCGTATCATCGCCGAGGAGGACTCGCTGCTGAGCGAGATGGCCAGCGCCTTCTCGCGCGATTTCGGTGGCCTCGAAGCCGGGCGACTCGTCTTCGAGCGCGCGCAACTTGCCACGCTCTCGCGCCCGATGGCGCGGCGGACCGTTCGCGAGGCGCTGCTCCGCGCGTTCCCCGAGGCGTCTCGCCTCGAGGCGGCGCACGTCGAGGCGCTCGTCGACGGGCTCTCGGTTGACGGTTTTGCGCACGACCTTCCCTTTGGTCTGCGTGCCGAGGACGAGTACGGTAAACTGGCAATCTTCCGGCGCGACGACGTTGTTGTTCCGGTGGCACCTTGTTTGCTCGAATGGCCGGGAACGTGCGGCCTCGGTGCGCTCGGCTCGATTGAGGCTCGCATCGTGGACGCGGGGGAGGTCACCGACGACCCCTTCTCGGCATACGTGAATGCGGATCTGTTCGCGGGTCCGCTCACCGTGGACGGGCCGCGACCGGGTGACCGGATGACGCCGCTCGGGATGGACGGTACGAAGAAGCTCTCGGACCTGCTCGTAGATGTGAAGGTTCCGAAACGGCTTCGTGCCAGCACCCCGGTCGTGCGCGATGGTGAACGTATCGTGTGGGTCGCCGGTGTTCGGCTGGACGAGGCGTACAAGGTGACGCCGGAGACGCGCGCAGTGGTGGCGCTAACCTGGCACAGAGACGACAATGGCAGTTGACCGGGGTCGAGCGACCACCGGCACGGGGGACTGAAGGGACGCTTCGGATGCATCCGGACCTCAAGGAGATCGTCTATACCGAAGAGCAGATCCAGCAGCGCGTTCGGGAGCTCGGCGCCGAGATCGCTGCCGAGTACGAAGGTCGGTCGCTGCTGCTCGTAGGTGTCCTGCGGGGTGCTGCGCTCTTCGTCGCCGATCTGGCCCGGGCGATCGACGGCCCCGTCGAGATCGACTTCATGGCGGTCTCGAGCTACGGCTCTTCAACCAAGTCCTCGGGCGTCGTTCGCATCATCAAGGACCTCGATGAGGTCATCGATGGCCGCGACGTTCTCGTCGTCGAGGACATTCTCGACACGGGTCTGACGCTCAAGTACCTGCTCCGCAACCTTGCTTCGCGCAAGCCCCGCAGCCTCGAAGTCGTGACGCTGCTCTCTAAAGAGGGTAAGCAACGGGTACCTATCGACTGCAAGTACACGGGTTTCGCCATACCCGACGAGTTCGTTGTCGGCTACGGCCTGGATTACGCCGAGAAGTACCGCAATCTGCCTTACATCGGAATACTGAAGCCAGAGGTCTACACCAACTAGGCCCGACAGGGAGTGTTGAGCTTGAATAGGAACCTGAGGACCGCGCTCCTCTATCTGTTGTTCATCGTTGTCGCGCTGCTGATCATCGCGAACAACTTCCAGTCGACCTCCAAGGTCACCGAGCTGTCCTCGAACGATTTCATCTCGGCGCTCAAGGACAACCGGGTCATCACGGCCGACGTGCTCCTGAAGACGCAGGTCGTCTCCGGCGACTACTATGCCGACGCCGCTGCGAAGACGAAGAAGACCAAGTCGCAGTACACGACCACGTATCTCAGCGGCGAGTCGTTCGCCACGCTGCTCCAGCAGTACCCGGCGGTCAAATACAACGCCGATACCCAGGATCCGCAGTGGTGGGTCTCGCTCCTCGTGCAGATCGTGCCGATCATCCTCATCGTCGGCGTGATGTTCTTCTTCATCAACCAGATGCAGGGCGGGAATTCGAAGGTGATGTCGTTCGGGAAGTCGCGCGCCAAGCGGCTCACGCGCGATCAGCCGAGAATCTCTTTCAAGGACGTCGCCGGTGTGAATGAAGCGGTCGAGGAGCTTCAGGAGATCAAGGAGTTCCTCGCGAACCCGGGCAAGTTCCAGGCACTCGGCGCCAAGATTCCCAAGGGCGTCTTGCTTGTCGGACCTCCCGGAACCGGCAAGACGCTGCTCGCTCGCGCTGTCGCGGGTGAAGCAGGCGTGCCGTTCTTCACCATCGCCGGTTCTGACTTTGTCGAGATGTTCGTCGGCGTCGGCGCAAGCCGCGTCCGCGACCTGTTCGAGCAGGCGAAAGCGGCCAGCCCGTGCATCGTCTTCATCGACGAACTTGATGCCGTCGGTCGCATGCGTGGCGCCGGTCTCGGTGGCGGTCACGATGAGCGCGAACAGACGCTCAACCAGCTGCTTGTCGAGATGGACGGCTTCGACCTCAAAGACAACGTCATCGTCATGGCGGCAACCAACCGTCCCGACGTGCTCGACTCGGCGCTCCTTCGCCCCGGCCGTTTCGATCGCCAGATCATGGTGGACCGCCCCGACCTCAAAGGCCGTGCCGAGATCCTCAAGATCCACACGCGTGGCAAGCCGATGGTCGAGGAGATCGACCTTGAGGTCATCGCTCGCCGGACGCCCGGTTTCACCGGCGCCGATCTGGCGAACATGGTGAACGAGGCGGCCCTTCTCGCCGCACGACATGGCAAGAAGAGCATCGAGATGCTCGAGCTCGAGGAGTCCATCGAGCGGGTCATCGCCGGTCCGGAGAAGAAGAGCCGCATCATCTCCGACAGGGAGAAGCGGATCATCGCGTACCACGAGGCCGGGCACGCGCTTGTCGGCCACGTGCTGCCCAACACCGATCCGATCCACAAGATCAGCGTCATCTCGCGCGGACGCGCGCTCGGGTACACGCTCGCGCTCCCGATCGAGGACAAGTTCCTGAACGCCAAGGGCGAGATGCTCGACGAGCTCGCCATGCTGCTTGGCGGACGTGTTGCCGAGGAGATCGCGATCGGCGACATCACGACCGGCGCCAGCAATGACATCGAGCGCGCCACCAAGCTCGCCCGCCAGATGATCACGCGCTACGGCATGTCGGACAAGCTCGGCCCGATGACCCTCGGCGAGCAGGAGCACGAGGTGTTCCTCGGCAGGGACTTCTCCAACACGCCCAACTACAGCCCGGAGATCGCCTACGAGATCGACAAGGAAGTCCGGCGTCTCATCGACGAGGCCTTCGACAAGGCGTTCAAGATCCTCACGGAGCGTCGCGCGCAGCTCGATCTCATGGCGGAGGTGCTCGTAGAGCGCGAGACCGTCGACAAGGAAGAGCTTGCGGCGCTGCTTTCCGACACGTGGGACGAGTACCTCGTGAAGGAGAAGGCGCAGCAGGTCGTGGATGACGCCAAGAAGGTCGAGGACGACGCGAAGAAGGCCGAGGACGTGGCGACCGCCGCGGCATCCGCGCCGGAGCAGGCATCCGAGCCGGAGCCGGATGACACGCCGCCGATCGCTGACGTGCCGTCGCTCGTCAACCCGGACGAGTCCGCACGCTAGCGCGTCGACGCTACACCGCAACACGTCCGATGGGGGATACTGTGAGAGCAGTGTCCCCCATCTGTATTCCTGGAGCGTGCTCATGGATCGCGAGAAGATCGAACAGGGTGTCCGCCTGATTCTCGAAGGCGTGGGTGAGGACCCTGCACGCGAGGGTCTGCTCGACACGCCACGCCGCGTCGCGAGCATGTACGAGGAGATCTTCTCGGGACTCTCGCAGGACGCCGCCGAGCACTTCCGCGTGACGTTCAACGAGGGTCACCAGGAGATGGTGCTCATCCGCGATATTCCGCTCTACTCGGTGTGCGAGCATCATCTGTTGCCGTTCATCGGTCGGGCGCACGTCGCCTACATCCCCGGTAAGGACGGCCGCATATGCGGACTGTCGAAGCTCGCGCGGGTCGTCGACGTGTTCGCCAAGCGGCCGCAGGTGCAGGAGCGCCTCACGTCGCAGATCGCCGAGACGATCGTCGAGCATCTCGACCCGCAGGGCGTCATGGTCGTCATCGAGGCCGAGCACCTCTGCATGTCCATGCGCGGCGTCCAGAAGCCGGGCGCCATCACCACCACGAGTGCGGTTCGCGGCATCTTCGAGCGCAACATCGCAACCCGTGCTGAAGCGATGTCGCTCATCAAGGGCGCGTAGGGTGTGATCAATGCTCGGTGAGGTTGGAAATCGGTTTGGTTCTGTTTAAGCGGGGGGCGTATCATCAAACCATGAGTACACCGGCTATCGATATCAAACAGCTCGCACCGGAGGAGCGCCTCAAGCTCATTGGCGACCTTTGGGAGAGCCTGCGTGCTCAGCCTGATGCGCTCCGGCTCACTGCGGCGCAGAAGGCGGAGCTCGACCGCCGCCTCGACTCGCTCGATCGGGGCACTGCTGACGTCATGACGTGGGATGAGGCCAAGCGTCGGCTTCGTAGCTGATTCCGTTGTCGAAGCTATGGATTCTTTCCGATGCTCTCGTCGATATCGAGAGCGCACGGGAATGGTATGAGATTCAGCGCCCGGGTCTTGGCGATGAGTTCCTCGAGTCGGTGGATGATGCGATTGAATCGGTGCTTAACTTCCCGGCCGCCTATCCTGTGGATTACCGCGAGGCGCGCCGCTTTCTGGTCGAGCGATTCCCCTACTGCTTGTACTACCGACTCGATGTTGAGGGGATCCTTGTGGTCGCGTGCCTCCATGCAGCGCGTGATCCGGTTCGCATGCATCGTCGCTTGCGCGGCTGACGTATCGAGTAGCACGCCAAGAGGTAGACTGACATTGACGAGCGTGCACGAACGCTTGTGCGCTCCCCAATAGCCAGCAAGGAGAACGAAGATGCAGCAGGTGTGGCGCTGCGGCCGATTCGAGGTCGCGCTTGGCGAGACGCTTGTCATGGGCGTCCTCAACGTCACGCCCGACTCATTCTCAGACGGCGGTCAGTACGCGGATCCTATCGCAGCTGTGAACCGCGGCCGGCAGATGGTCGCACTCGGTGCGCAGATCATCGACGTCGGTGGCGAGTCCACACGTCCGGGCGCCGCCGCAGTCTCGCCAGCGCACGAGATCGTGCGCGTGCGCCCGATCATCCAGGCGCTCGCGCGGGATTTCGGCGTGCCCGTCTCGGTCGACACGCGTCACGCGGATGTAGCCCGCGCGGCGGTCGAGGCCGGCGCAAGCGTCATCAACGACGTATCGGGCTTCCGCGACTCGGAGATGATCGAGGTCGCGTGTGCGTGCGATGCCGGACTTGTTGTGATGCACATGCTCGGCGAGCCCAAGACGATGCAGGCCGAGCCACGCTACGACGACGTGGTAGCCGAGGTCGGCGCGTATCTCCTCGGCAGGGCGCAGGAGCTGGAGGCTGCGGGGATCGCGCGCGAGCGCATCTGCATCGATCCCGGCATCGGCTTCGGCAAGACGCTCGAGCACAACCTCGAGCTGCTCCGAAGGCTGCCGGAACTGGCGGCGTCCGGCTATCCGGTGCTGCTCGGCGCTTCTCGCAAGAGCCTCATCGGTGCCGTGCTCGGCGAGCCGGACCCGACAAGACGGCTCGAAGGCAGCCTCGCGATCGCTGCGTGGGCCGCTTCGCACGGTGCCGACGTCGTGCGCGTGCATGATGTCGAGGAAACCGTGCGGACGCTCCGGATGTTGCATGCGATCCAGGGTGAGCGAGCATGAGCCGCTGGGATGACGTGCCGCCGGACAACGAGCGCCAAAGCGAGCACCGCGGCGGCGTACCCGTCGACCGCATCCTGTGGGACATGGAGCCGGTGGAAGTCGATGACCCCGCGGCCCTTGCTGCCGCCGAAGCTGCTGTTCGCGGCGAGAACTCGCCGGTCATTCCGATCGACACCGACGATCCGCCACCGCCTGCTGGCTGGCGGGCGCTGGTTGGCTGGCCGCGGCTTGAGGACCAGCGACACAGGACGCTTGCGTACATCGGGCTCGGGTCGAACCTTGGCGACCGTGCGGCGAACCTTGCCGCCGCGCTGCGGGCGATCGGCTCACTGCCCGACACGGAGGGCCTTGGCGTCTCTCGCGCCTACGAGTCCGAGCCGTGGGGCGGCGTCGAGCAGCCAGCGTACGCGAATGCCGTCGCGGTCGTGGCGACCGACCTGCGCGCTGACCAACTGCTGGACGCGCTGCACGACATCGAAGCGGCGCTTGGACGCATTCGCGGCGGGCGCTTCGGGCCGCGCACGATCGATCTCGACATCCTGCTCTTCGGCGACGAGGAGTGGGAACGCGCCGACCTCACCATCCCGCACCCGCGCATGCTCGAGCGCGCGTTCGTCGTGGCGCCGCTCCTCGAGGTCGACCCGCGGGCAACCATGCCCGACGGCGCGCCGGTCACCCGTGAGCGAGCGACTCTCGGGCGCATCACGGGCGTTCTCGGCGCGATTCCCGGCTTCGGGCGCTCGACCGTTCTTCCGGCCGAGGAGACCGCTCGTGAGCCCCTCGAGTTCCCCGGCACGTTCGCCACGACCGGCGCTGCCGAACTCGCACCCGAGGACGCGTGGGTCGCGATCGAGTCCGGGATCCAGGGCGTGCTCATGGGCGCCAATGGCACGATGACGATGCAGATCCACCAGGGTGTGCTCGAATCCGCCGGCATCCCGGCGACGCTCGACCCGCCGCCCATCTTCTCGTCGCCCGGACTGCCGCACTTCGCGGCCATGGAGCGCGTCCGTCTCATGGTGCCGCGCGAGTATGAGGCCGAGGCACGCCGCACGCTCATCAACGCGCAGCGTGGCGGGATGGCGCGCCCGAGGGAGTAGCTGTCAGTCGGGTGTGGTATAAGGGTAGAGAACGCAATTCTCTACCGGAGGCACACCATGTCGAAGTTGAACATCTCAATGCCACAGGAGTTGCTCGAGCAGATCGATGCTGAGGCCGAATGCCTCGGCATCAGCCGCAGCGGGCTCATCCAGGAAGCGTCCGTGCGCTACATGGCGCAAACTCAGGCCGATCGCGAAGCCGAGACACGCCGGTTGCGTGGCCAGGCTGCCGCGCGGCGCATGAAGTCAATCGGCGCCGAGATCGGGTTGACGTCATCCGACACCGTGTCGCTGCTCGCCGAGGCGCGCGCTGTCGAGGAGTCCCGCCATGACCGCTGAGGCGCCGCTTGTCGTGGTGGACGCGAGCGTCGCCGTGAAGTGGTTCGTCTACAGCGGCGAGGATAGTGTGGCGGATGCAGATGAACTCCTCGCGCGGCACATCGACGGCGAGGTGCGCTTAGCGGCCCCGTCGGTGCTCGCGCACGAGGTACTCAACGTCTTGCGTCGTCCGGGTCGTGGTGCACCCGCACTGGCCGATGCGATGGAGGCACTCTTCGAGACGGGCGTTCTGTTCGTTGCACCGGATCAGGGGCTGATGATCCGAGCCGCCGAGTTGGTGGCCGAATGTGGGTTGTCGACATTCGACGCCGCTTACGTTGCGCTCGCCGATACCCTCGGGTGCGAGCTCATCACCGCTGACCGACGGCTCGCGCACGCCGTCGGGGATAGAATCGGCGTTCGAATTCTCTAGGATCGCCGATGTGTTTGCGTCACCCCGATTGGATACTTCTTCTCGAATGCCTTGCCGATGACCGAGGGCCCCGGTGTTATAATCGAACGCCCACCCGCTAAGGGCTGCCTGGACCTGCTACCTGGGCCGGGACTGCCGGGAAGGAGCGACCGATGAGCGCCACCACCAATACACAGGCGCGCGTCACCACCACCACCCTGAGCGACATGAAAGTCGCCGGGGACCCCATCGTGATGGTCACCGCATACGACACCCCCTCCGCGCGACTCGCCGGAGAGGCGGGCGTCGACGCCATTCTCGTCGGCGATTCGCTCGGCATGACCGTGCTCGGGTACGACAGCACGCTGCCGGTCACCCTCGACGACATGCTCCGCCACACCGCTGCGGTCGTGCGCGGGACCTCGCGCGCGCTCGTGATCGCCGACATGCCGTTCCTCACGTTCCAGGTCTCGCCCAAGGAGGCTGTCCGCAACGCCGGGCGCTTGCTGGCCGAGGCGGGCGCGACCGCCGTCAAGCTTGAAGGCGGCGCGTCGATCGCGCCGACCGTCGAGCGCATGGTCGCGGCCGGCATCCCGGTTATGGGCCACATCGGCCTCACGCCGCAGTCCGTGAACGTCTTCGGTGGCTTCAAGGTGCAGGGTCGCGAGACCGACTCGGCCATCGCGCTCGTGCAAGACGCGCTCGCGCTTGAAGCAGCCGGCGCCTTCGCGGTCGTGCTCGAACTCGTGCCGGCCGAACTTGCCGCAATCATCTCCGAAGAGCTGTCGATCCCCACGATCGGCATCGGCGCCGGTGCCGGGTGCGACGGCCAGGTACAGGTCTTCCACGACCTGCTCGGCCTTGGCACGTTCATGCCGAAGCACGCGAAGCGTTACGCGGCGGTCGGCGATGCGATCCGCACGGCCATCAGCTCGTACGCCGCGGAGGTCCGCTCGGGTGCGTTTCCCGCCGAAGAGCACCTCTCGCATCTTGACGCCGACGTGGTCGGCGAGCTCGAGACCGCGCTGCCGCTTACGCCCGGGGAGGACGTGTGACGATGGAGCGAGTCGGCTCGATCGAGGAGGTCCGCCAGGCGGTTCTCGCCGCGCGCCGCGAGGGCAAGCGCATCGCGCTCGTCCCGACGATGGGCGCGCTCCATGCGGGGCACCTGTCGCTCGTCGACGCCGCGTGCAAGCGCGCGGACTACGTGGTGGTGTCGATCTTCGTCAACCCGACGCAGTTCGGTCCCGGCGAGGATTTCGCGGCGTACCCGCGGGACCTCGAGCGCGACTTCGACCTGCTCCGCTCCGAGGGTGCCGACCTCGTCTTCACGCCGAGCGTCGACGCGATGTACGCGGCTGACGCCCAGGTGACCGTCGCGCCCGGTCCCCTCGGTGACGTCTTCGAGGGCGAGATCCGCCCCGGGCACTTCTCGGGCGTGTGCACGGTCGTCGCCAAGCTCTTCGGGATCGTCCAGCCCGACCTCGCGTTCTTCGGCGAGAAGGACTTCCAGCAGCTCGCCATCGTCAAGCGCATGGTGTGCGACCTCGACCTGCCCGTGCGCATCGTGGCGTGCCCGATCGTCCGGGTGCCTGACGGTCTCGCGCTCTCAAGCCGCAACGTCTACCTCTCAGCCGGGGAGCGCCACGCGGCCACCGTGCTCTACCGCGCGCTCCGCACCGCCGAGACGCTCGCGCTCGGTGGCGAGACCGACGCCGCACTGCTCGCCGAAGCGATGCGCGCGTGTATCGCCGAGGAGCCGCTCGCGACGCTCGACTACGCGGCGGTCATCGACCCGGCGACGCTCCGGACGCTTGACGTGCTTGCGGGTCCCGCACGCGCCCTCGTGGCGGTCCGGCTCGGCGAGACGCGACTCATCGACAACATGCCGCTATCGACGGGAGCCTAGGCCGTGACACCGCGCGAGGACATCACCGCCATCCAGGCCGAGATCCGGCGCCTTGCGCGTGAGCGCGACGCCGTCGTCATCGCGCACAACTACCAGCGCGCCGAGGTGCAGGACGCCGCGTCGTTCGTCGGCGATTCGCTCGGGCTGTCTCGCGAGGCGGCGCAGACCGACGCATCGGTCATCGTCTTCGCGGGAGTGCACTTCATGGCCGAGACCGCGAAGATCCTCTCGCCGGAGCGAATGGTGTTGCTGCCCGAGCCCGGCGCCGGTTGCCCGATGGCCAACATGATCACCGCCGAGCAGGCCCGCGCGTTCAAGGCCGAGCACCCCGGGCTGCCGCTCGTGACGTACGTGAACTCCTCGGCGGCAGTCAAAGCCGAGACCGATATCTGCTGCACCTCGGCCAACGCAGTCGAAGTCGTGCGCTCGCTTGGTGTGCCGAAGGTGCTTTTCGCGCCGGACCGCAATCTTGGCGCGTGGGTCGCCTCGCAGCTTCCCGAGGTCGAGATCATCTCGTGGGACGGGTACTGCCCGATCCACGATGTGGTCACGCCCAAGATGGTCATCGAGATGGTGGACATCCACCCGCTCGCTGAGGTGCTTACCCATCCCGAGTGTCGCCCCGACGTGAACTCGATTGCCGACGCGGTGCTCTCCACGAGCGGCATGCTCCGGCACGTCGTGACGTCGCCCGCGGACGAGTTCGTCGTGGTGACAGAGGTCGGGCTGCTCCACGGCCTCTCGAAGGCGGCTCCGGGCAAGCGCTTCTACAACGTCGAGCCCAAGATGCTCTGCCCGAACATGAAGCTCACGACGCTCACGAAGGTGCGCGACTGCATCCGCGACATGACCGGCGAGGTGACGGTGCCCGATGACATCCGCGAGCGCGCTCTCGCGTCCGTCGAGCGGATGGTGGCGCTCGGGTGAGCGCGCCTGCCGGCCCCCGCTACCTCCTCGGCTTCGACACTGACGCGCTGCCTCGCCGCGAGTGTGACGTGCTCGTCGTCGGCAGCGGCATCGCCGGGCTTGTTGCGGCGCTCCAGGCATCCGCTTTCGCGCGCGTCCTCCTCGTCACCAAAGGTGAGCTTTCCGAGACGAACACCTGGTACGCGCAGGGCGGCATCGCCGGCGCTGTTGGCGAGATGGACTCGGTCGAGTTGCATCTCTCGGACACGCTCGTCGTCGGCCAGGGGCTCTGCGAGCCCGAGGTCGTGCGCGCTGTCGTGGGCGAGGCGGTCGACGCGCTTGCGGAGCTCCAGCAGCTTGGCGTCGCCTTCGATCGCGCGGCTGACGGGCGCGTCGCGCTCGCGCGCGAGGGCGGGCACTCGCTTCCGCGCGTGCTGCACACGGGAGACGCGACCGGCGCCGAAGTACAAGACACCCTCTCGGCTGTCGTGCGCCGGAGCCCCGGCATCGAGCTCATCGAGGAAGCGTTCCTCGTCGATCTGCTGACCGAGAACGGCCGCTGCGTTGGCGCTCTCGTGCTCGAGCAGGGTGCGAGCGAGCCGACGGCCGTGTGGGCGGGCGCGACGGTGCTTGCCACCGGCGGTTGCGGCCAGGTCTACCGCATCACCACCAACCCGCTTATCGCAACGGGCGACGGTATCGCTGCCGCGTGGCGCGCGGGTGCAGAGCTGGCCGACATGGAGTTCGTGCAGTTCCACCCGACGGCGTTTGACAGCGCATCGAGCCCGAAATTCCTCATCACCGAGGCGCTCCGTGGCGACGGCGCCTACCTGCTCGACTGTAGCGAACAGCGCTTCATGCCCGGCATCCACCCGCTTGCCGAACTCGCACCGCGCGACGTCGTGAGCCGCGAGATCGAGAAGGTGATGGCGCGTTGCGGTCGCCCGAACGTGTGGCTCGACGCGCGCCACCTCGGCGAGACGCACCTCCGCGAGCGCTTCCCGAACATCTGGGAGACGTGCGCCGAGGCTGGTTTCAACCTCGCGCGCGATCTCATCCCCGTCGCGCCTGCCGCGCACTACATGGTCGGCGGTGTGCTCGTCGACATCGACGGCCGCTCGACGCTGCCGGGCCTTTACGCGTCGGGTGAAGTGACCTCCTCGGGCCTGCACGGCGCGAACCGCCTTGCGAGCAACTCGCTCCTCGAGGGCCTTGTCTTCTCGCGCCGGATTGTGCGCGCCCTGGCCTCGACGGCGCTCGTTCCGGGCGTATCGCGCATCGTCGTTGACGTCCCTGGCGACACCACGTGCGGGACGGATCTTGCGCGCGCGACTATCCAGAACACGATGAGCTCCTCGGTGGGGATGACGCGCACGCGGGACGTCCTTGCCGCAGCGTGCGACTTGCTGACCGAGCTCGAGGGCGTGCTTGGCGGTCCGGCCGTCGATGTCGAGGCGATGGAGTCGCGCAATATGGCGACCGTTGCTGGGCTGATCGCCCGGGCCGCGCAGTACCGTTGCGAGAGCCGCGGCACCCACTACCGTGCCGATTTCCCGCAGCGCGATGACGAGCACTGGCGCTTCCGGCTGGCGTGGCGTCGCGAGGTCGGGGCACCCCGCGAGATTCCCGTGGGCGCCGCGCCCGAAGCCGGCGCTGTCGGACTGGAGTGATCGAGATGCCGATTCCCCCGCTTCCACCGATCGACGACGTCGTAGCCGCTGCGCTCGCGGAAGACTTCGGCATTCCCGTCGGCCGCCTCGCCGGCGAGGACTTCGCGCTGCTTGCGCGCGATGTGACCTCGGCTGCGGTCGTTCCCGATGACGCCCGTTTCACCGGCGTCATCGCCGCCCGCGGAGACGCCGTCGTGTGCGGCCTGCCGGTTGTCGCGCGCGTCTTCGAGCTGCTCGCGGCGGCCGTCGGCTCACCCGACGACGTCGAGGTACTCCCGCTCGTTGCCGAGGGAACCCGCGTCGTTGCGGGCGTGCCGGTCATGGAAGTCGCGGGTTCGGCTCGCATCGTACTCGCCGCCGAACGGACCGCGCTCGACTTCCTCATGGTGCTCTCGGGCATCGCGAGCGAGGCGAATCGCTGGCAGACCGAGGCGGGCGAGCGGCTCCGCGTGTTCGATACCCGCAAGACGTTGCCCGGCCTTCGCGCGCTCAGCAAGTACGCGGTGGCGGTCGGCGGCGCGCACAACCATCGCGCCGGACTCTGGGACATGGTGCTCGTGAAGGACAACCATCTCGCGTACGCGGGTGGCGTGAGCGCGGCGCTCGCGAGTGCGCGCGCAAGCGCGCCCGGGCTGCGCGTGGAGATCGAAGCCGACACGCTCGAGCAGGCGCTCGAAGCCGCCTGCGCCGGCGCGGATATCGTCATGCTCGACAACTTCGATGACGCTGCGCTCGCTGCGGCGGTCGAGGCGATTCGCGCGACTGGTGCACCATGCGAGATAGAGGCATCCGGCGGCATCCGGTTCGAGCGCCTGCGCTCGCTCGGGGCCACCGGCGTCGACATCGTTTCTTCAAGCGCGATCGCCCTTGCCCAGCCCGCCGATTTCGGGCTAGATGAACTGAGCGCGTAGCCGCGCCGCACCATCGCATCCCCGGCATGCCCCTCTAACGCGAGAGAATCCGTGACTCCAGACGCCGAAACCATCAGAGCCGCCTATATCGAGTGGGTTCGACGCGCCACATTCTCGGGCGCCGGACTCTTCGTTCTTATCGCCGCCGAGCAGCTCGCCGTGCGCTCGGATTTTTGGGGCGCACCCGGTGGTGGCGGAGCGCTGCGTTATCTCTTCTGGTCGGTCGGAGTCGCCGCCGTGTTCGTTGGCAGGAACATGAAGCAGCGCGGGTTGGCGGCCGGCGCCGATACACTCGAGGCATCGCGCTCGCTCTCGTGGAAGCTCGTCGTGTTCGCGCTCATTCCGGCACCGATCGGCTTTATACTGTCGTTTCTGACGCGCAGCGCAGTCGACTTTCTCGCGATGCTGCTTGTCTCGCTTGTTGCGTTCGCGCTCCTGTTTCCCCCTTACAAACTGTGGCTCGCCTGGAACACTCCGGTTGCGCCTGCCGACGAGAGTGAGCCCGCATGACACCGCAGACCGGCGTCCCCGTTATCGATTGGTTCCTCGCCGCGCTGAACGACTGGGGCTACCTGATCGTCTTCCTGCTCGCCATCTCCGAGAACCTCTTCATCATCGGCTCGTTCACGCCCGGCGAGACGATCGTCATGGCGGCGGGCTTTGTGACCATCAAGGGCTCGCTCGACCCGACGCTTGTGACCGCCTGCGCGGTGGCCGGCGCGCTGATCGGCGCGAACATCTCGTATACCTTCGGACGGCGAGGCGGGCGGGCTGCACTCCTGCGCTGGGGAGGTCGCTTCTTTGACGAGGAGCGCATCATCGCGGCAGAGGAGTATTTCGAGCGGCACGGCAACAAGACGGTCGTGATCTCGCGGTTTGCCGCGCTCTTCAAGAACTTCGTGCCGGTTATCGCCGGCGCCTCCAAGATGCGAATCTGGATCTTCGAGCTGTGGATGCTCATCGGCGCGACGATCTACACGCTGCTCATGCTCGTTCTGGGCAGGGTCTTTGCCGAGAACTTCGACAAGGCGCTCCGCATTGCGCGCAACATCACGTGGTTCGGGATGGTGCTGCTCGTCGTTATGGTGGCGTTCCTATTGTGGGGTCGTCGAAAGTACACAAAGCGCAAGGTCGAAGTGCTCGCTAGCGCGGCCGAGGCCGACCATGACGGCGAGAATGGGTCGGAGCACGGTGCGGCCCCGGGCGCGCTCTCGGCAGACGCCGTGGCGGAGGCTCCGGATGAAGAGCCGTAGGTCGCTCGTCGCTGCCGCGCTCGCGAAGGCGGGCGGCGTCGGGGTGTCGGGCGAGCAGCTCGGGAAGCTTCTCGGCATAAGCCGGGTGGCGATCGCCAAGCACATCACTGCACTCCGAGATGCCGGTTACGAGATCAGCGCAGTTCACGGCGAGGGCTACCGCCTCAACGCGATGCCGCAGCGGCTCGTACCCGTTGAAGTCGAGCGGCTGCTCGTAGAACCGCTTTGGACCCGCATCGAGGGATCGCCCGAGACCGCTTCGACCAACGATGACTGCAAGGCGCTCGCGCGCGCCGGTGCGCTCGCGGGCACGGTGGTCATGAGCGGGCGGCAGACCGGCGGCAAGGGTCGGCTCGGCCGCACGTGGGTCTCGCCTGTTGGCGGCGTGTATCTTTCCGCGCTCCTGACGCCGTCGTGCGGGCCTGCTGATGTCGCTCCGCTCGCTCTTGCGTGTGCACTCGGCGTTGCGCGCGGGCTCGAGTCCCTCGGCGTCGACTGCCAGCTGAAGTGGCCGAACGATGTCCTCATCGGAGGCCGCAAGGTAGCGGGTATTCTGCTCGAGATGTCAGCCGAGGCCGACCGTGTCGACTGGGTGGTTGTCGGGTGCGGCATCAATGTCGCGCGTGCCGAGGGCTGCTTCGCGGAGGCCGCGTTTCTTGCGGACGTCGTCGAGGTGCCGCCATCGAATGTCGCGGCGGCGGTTCTCGACGGCATCGCGGTCGCGTATCGTGATTTTGAAGCGGGTGGGTTCGCGGCGATGCGCGCTGCGTACGAATCGCGCCACTCGCTTGCAGCGTGCGAGGTCGTCGTCCGCGACGGCACCGGCCGCATCGTCGCGGCGGGGGAGTCGGTCGGCGTCGACGACGCAGGGCGCCTGCTCGTGCGCGACGCGAGCGGGATCGTGCCAGTCGTCGCAGGCGAGGTTACCTTGCGCCAGCCCGAGAGGAATGGCGACGTTGACGCGCCGCCTGCGGGCGTTTAGGGTTTACCGAGTCGCCCGGTCTCCGGGCGCCCAGACCGCATCGTTTCGAGGAGGCACTCCATGCCCGCAGTTTCCGGTGACACGGTCACCGTCCACTACACCGGTACGCTCGCCGACGGTACGCAGTTCGACTCGAGCGAAGGTCGCGAGCCGCTGCTCTTCACCCTCGGTGCAGGCGACGTCATCCCCGGCTTCGACGAGGCCGTCACAGGTCTCGAGCCCGGCGAGAAGACGACGGTCACGATTCCGTCCGATGAGGCGTACGGCCCCCGCTACGACGAGGCTGTCCAGGAAGTCCCCATCGACGCATTTGGTGAAGGTGCTCCGGACATCGGCGCCGTGATCACGGTCATCGCCGATGACAGCTCACGCATGGCTGCCAGCGTCGTAGCAATCAGCGATGATTTGATGACCGTAACGGTCGATTTCAACCATCCGCTCGCCGGCGAGGAGCTCACCTTCGAGATTGAGCTCGTAGAGATTGTTCCGGCCTCAGCGTAGGCGCGTTGCCGTCGCGTTGACATGCTGTAACAGCAACACCTATTGTGTGGTCAGGTCATGTGACCCTCGGCACAAGGCGGAGTCGTTCGTTGCCGACGTCTGCGTTCCGGGGAGGGTGCCGGTACACCCGCAATCGTGAATGTCGCGTAGCACGTGATCGAAGAGGTCGGTTGTCTGGGGGGAAGGCGCTTGCGCGCCCGGTCCCCGCACGAGGGTAGGGGGTGTCGGCGATTCTTCTGGCTAACGTGAACGTCTGGCTCGATATCATCTTCGTTACGCTTGAGATTCTTGTGTTCATCGTCTTCTTTGTGGTGCACCTGGGTGTCAGCATCCCCACGGGACGCTTCCGCAAACAGTGGATAGAGAAGAAGTGGCCAAAGCACGACTGGCGCGCTCCTGCTCTTCCGAAGCTCATTCACTTCCAGCACCTCGTTATGATGCTGCTGCTGGGTCTTTCCGGCATGTACATCCGCTTCCCGTTCTTTGAGGGCGGTCGGACCGCGATGCGGTACGTTCACTACGTCGCGATGGTCATCGTCGGTATCAACTTCTTGTGGCGACTGTGGTACGCGTTCTACTCCAAGGAGCGCGACTACAAGGAATTCGCAATCGGCAAGAAGGACCTCGCCACGCTGCTGGGTGTCGTCGCCTATTACACCTACTTCAGCAACGACAAGCCGCACGTCGCGAAGTACAACGTCATGCAGAAGATGGCCTACGACATGTTCGGTCTTCTGATGATTGCCCAGGGCTTCACCGGCCTCGCGCTCCTGACGCAGCCGTTCCTTTTCGGCACGAGCCCGCGCGAACTTCTCATCGGCTGGTGGCTCGGGCCGCTCGTCGGCGGAACCGCCATGGCCGGCGCATGGATCCGCGTCGTGCACTACGCGATCAACTGGCTCTTCATTATCATCACGACCGTTCACATCTATCTGGCGGCCGGCATCGACCTGCCGTGCACGCTCGACTTCTTCGGTCTCAAGAAGCTTGAGACCGATCCGAACGCATATCACCACGATCACGATGACGACCATGACGACCACCACGCGGATGCACCGGCGCTTTCGCCGGCTGCCGCCGAAGCGGACTGAGGTCACAGTGATGCGCGCAACACGGATACGGCTGATCGCGATAGCGGTTCTCGCAACCGTACTGATTGCGGTTCCCGCAGTGGCGCTTGCCGTAACGCCAGCTACGTCGCCGCTGACAATGACCACGTCGGTGGCAACGCGGTCGGTCTCGCCGACGGCCCCGTACGCGCTCGACTTCACGCTGCCAACCGAGAGCAAGGCTGGCTGCATGGTCTGCCATGGCGACAAGAACCTGACGCGCCTCAAGGGCGGCAAGACGATCAACTACTTCATTGACGCCGAGGCAATCGGAAAATCGACGCATGCGAATCAGTTCTGCGTGAGTTGCCACCTGGACTTCGCGTACAAGGCGCCGCACACAACGAGTGATTGGCAGTCGACGGCAAAGCTCGCCTGCAAGAACTGTCACAACGACCAGTTCCTGGCGTTCGGCAAGGGCGCCCACCGTCGCGCGATCGATGCGACCGGAACGGCGGCCAAACTTGAGGCCACAAAGCCGCTCTGCGGGGATTGCCACGGCAGCCACGACATCATGCGCCTCAAGGAGACCTCTGAGGGCGTCGCGGCAGTGGGTAAGGCAGAGTTGCATGCTCGCGGCTACGAGGTGTGTGGCCGTTGCCACCAGGACTACTGGAACAGCTACAACGACTACTATCACGGCGCTGCCTACAAGGCCGGTGCGAAGGATGCTCCCGCGTGCTGGGACTGCCACGGCTGGCACGATATCTACCCGTCAAAAGATGTGCGCTCCAAGGTCAATGCGGCGCATCTCGTGGAGACGTGTAGCACGGGCGACGGTTGTCACCAGCAGCACGGCACCGCAAGCGATGAGTTCATCAAGGCGAGCGCCTCGATGATTCACGGCAAGCAGAAGGTACGGGCCGAAAACCCCGTTCTGGTGTTCTTGAAGCGAATAACTGACGCAGTAGGGGGCTTGTTCGGCGGATCGTCAAAGTGACCGCACTGTCCGTGAGGACACGAGAGACGAGAAGGTAAGGGGATATGAGGTTGAAGAGGGAGACACGCTCCGGCAAGCATGTCTCGCGGCTCCTGCTCATCGTGGTAGCGCTTGCTGCGCTGGCGATTGCGCCAGCCGCATCATCGGCAATCACGATTGAACTTGGCGGCGAGGTCTTCAAGGACAAGTGCACGCCTTGTCACGCTGATATTTCGAAGCTCAAGGAAAGCAACATCATCTTCACGCACGGTAGTCATATCAGTTACGCGTGTAGCAGCTGCCACACCGAGTACCCGCACCGTCCTCAGGGCACGCTTCGCGTTGTCATGAAGGACTGCTTCAATTGCCACGCGCTCAATCACGGGCCGCAGGGTCTCATGGCCACCGGCGTCTGCACCGATTGCCACAAGCCGGGGCCGACCAAGCGTCGTCCGGTGTCGCACATCGAGGACTGGAAGAACAAGCCCCACGTGGCACCGTCTCTCACCAGCCTGCAGACGGAGTGCGCTATGTGCCATACGCAGGCGCAGTGCGACACGTGTCACCTGAAGACAGGTGTCCAGTGGACGCCCGCGGTGCCGTTCACGTATAACCCGGGCAACGGCTGCCAGGCATGTCACGGCAACCCGAACCTCACCAAGCTGGCCGGTGGGCTTATCAAGTCCTACCAGGTTTCCGGCATCGAGGCGTCCGCGCACAGGGACATCACCTGCACCCAGTGCCATCCTGACTTCAACTACGGTGCCGGTGCGCCCAAGCCCAAGACCAACCTCTGGAACGTCAACGCGGGCCTTGCCTGCGGTGACTGCCATGATCACGACGGTCAGACGGCCGCGTACAACAAGTCGATCCACGCCGAGGGTATCGCCCGCGGCAACCTGAAGTCAGCCACGTGTGGCTCCTGCCACGGCGGGCACGACATCCCCCTGACGAAGGATAACCAGGAGGCTTCAGAGACCGTTCACGCTTCATCGGAGAAGATGTGCGGCGGTTGCCACAAGGACTACTACGACAGCTATGCTGACTACTACCACGGTGCTCCGTACAAGGCGGGCGCGAAGGATGCTCCCGCGTGCTGGCAGTGCCACACCGCGCACGAGATTCAGCCGTCGACCGACAAGGCCTCGTCGACCTATCCGACGAAGCTTGCGGCGACCTGCGGAAGCGGAACATGCCATGACCAGCACGGCGATGCTTCCGAGGCATTCATCAGGAACTCGGCGGGCATGATCCACGGCAAGAAGGACGCACGCGCAAACAATCCGGTCTTGAAACTCATTGGTTCGGTCTTCGGAGGCGGCTCGTAGGAGCATGGCATCTAACCGGGTAGCAAGGACAATCGTGTTGGCGGTGGTCGCCTTTGTATCGACCGCCGCCTTCCTCGCGGCCCCCATTCTTCCGGCCCGAAGCGAAGTCGACGCTCCGCCGATCGACGTGACCGCTCCGGTCACCGCCAGCAACTGCACACCATGTCACGCGGTCATCGGGGCGTCTCGCAATCCGCGGGTGCTGTTCAATCATGCGTCGCACCTCATCGCAGATTGCTCAGCGTGTCACTTCACGAATCCGCACGAGGCGGGCAAGACGACGACTCCGCCCATGTCCTCGTGCTTCACGTGTCACGGTCTCACGCACGGTCCAACAGGTGTCATCGCGAGTGGCGAATGCATCGATTGCCACCCGAAGAAATACCCGTTGCGGCCCGTGAGCCACGTGAAGGACTGGAAAGTGAAGCCGCACGCCACCGCGAGCAAGGCAGGTGTGAACGGGTGTTTGCTGTGCCACGATCCGGTCACCGGTTGCGACACATGCCACATCAAGGAGAACGTCAACGTCGGACCGATGCCGGCAATCTACCTCCGGACCGTCGGGGTTAAGCCCGATCAGCCCTCAGTCCTTGTCGACCCTGATGCGCCCGTCAGTATGAGCCAATGCGGGTTCTGTCATCCGGACATCGATACCTTCAAAGCGGGTCGCATCATCTTCAAGCACGAGGATCACCTGAAGCGCGACTACCAATGCACCGCCTGCCACCCGGTGTTCCCGCACCGACCGGCGAGCGTCGACAAGAACTCTATGCGCGCATGCTACCGGTGTCACGGTCTTGAGCATGGCGCGAACGGGGCGGTCGCGACCGAGAAGTGCGAGGCGTGCCATCCAAAGGAGTTCAAGCTCACACCCGCGGACCACACCGTCACCTTCCTGAGCGGGCAGCATAAAGAGCGCGCGCTTGCCGATGGTGGGTACTGCACCATGTGCCACAAAGCATCAGTTTGCGTGAAGTGTCACAACGGTGGCACGAAGCTTGCGAGCGGTAAGACCAGCCTCAAGGTTATTCCGGCAGATCACCGCAAACCGCAGTGGTCATCACAGCACGGACCGCTGTTCCTCGCGCAGAAGGGTCAGTGTGCGATCTGCCACGATTCGAAGTCGTGCCAGACGTGTCACCAGACGACGATGCCGCACCCGACCGACTGGCTTGCGGCACACGCCAAGAGCAAGGGCCTTTCCGGCCCGGACTGCAAGGTGTGTCATAAGGAGCGCGAGGCGTGTCAGGACTGTCATCACGCGACCGTACGGTCGGTGGAGTTGGTAGCGAAGAACTGCGTGAAGTGTCACCCGGAGATGAAGAAGGAGCCTGCGACCAGCATCAAGAATGCAGGGCTTGCAGAGCACGCGGTTCACTTCAAAGTCGCCGAGAAGAAGGGTAAGCCGTACGTGTGCGATGACTGTCACATCGGCTTCGGCAGCACCGGCGTCCGGGTCGACAACCCGCTCACCGGGCCGCACGACATGCGTGGCTGCTACGATTGCCACGGAAGTCTGGATATCCGCAACATTCTCATCGCGCCGTGGCCGGGTTCGGAACTCTGCCGCCGCTGCCATACCGACCTCAAGCTGTAATCCGGACAATGGAGTGACTGCCGAGTGAAGCTGAATCTGTCTACTCGTTCGCTCGATATCGCCGTCAAGATCGTCGGGCTCCTTGTCGTGGTAGCGCTCGTCTATCTCGGCTTCACCATCTGGTCCAATGAGCGCTCCCAGCAGGACAACAGCGTCACCGGGCGCGCAATCGAGAGCCTCATCAAGGTCGTCAAGGAGAAGCCCCGCGACCCAGGTGCCCGTATCTTGCTGGCCCAGGCGTTCGCGTCGGCTGGACGTATGGACGAGGCGGTCGAGCAGTTCCAGAACGCCCTCAAACTGGATACAAAGAACTCTTCGGCGCTTGAAGGCCTCGGCCTGATCGCCATGCAGCGCGAGGAGTGGCGCACGGCTGAGGGCTACTGGCGCCGCATCGTTGAGAACCTGAAGTCCGGTCAGTACGCCAGCCAGGACCAGCGACTGGAGCGCGCGTATTACTACCTCGGCCTCACCCTCATCGAGCTCAAGGACTATCAGAACTCGGTGCTCTTCCTAAAAGAGGCCCTTCGGATGCGACGCGACGCGGCTGACACCCACTACGCGATCTCCGTGGCGTATCGCGAACTCGGTTCGGTGTCCAATCAGCGCAAAGAGCTGGAGACCGCACTCTCGTTCATTCCCACGCTTCCCGAGGCGAACTACGACATGGGCCTGCTGCTGCTCGCGGATGACGATCAGGCCGGAGCGGCTGAGCTGTTCCGTAGATCCGTTGATAATGCGCCGGGCCGCGCCGAACCGATGACCGAACTCAGCAAATTCGGATCTGTCACCGAGCGGCTCGCCAAGGCGAAGTCGCTTATGAAGAGCGACCCGAAAGCTGCGCTTATCGAGGCGCGCATCGCGATTGCCATCGATCCCCAGAACCTCGAAGCGGCACGGCTCGTCGCAGCTCTACTTGAGGGACTAGGGAAGTCAGAGGACGCAGTCGCGGCGTACGAGCGTGTGCTGACGATCTCGACAAACGATACTGCCGCAGCAGAGGCCATAAAGCGCCTCGCCAAGTGACGAACGACGTGAAGATGGAGCGTGAAGCGTGACCGAATCTAGTCGCAGGCTGTCCAACTATCTCGCCGAGCGCGAGCGAAGTGGTCGCGCCAAGAAGATCATCGCGCTGGCGCTCCTAGCATTGCTGCTGCTCCTTCTCGTGTGGATGACCCTTAACTACCTGCAGAACGGACGCGTCGTAATCCCGTTCATTACAACGACGACCGAGGCTGTCGTTCCTCCCGAGTATCTCTATTCCATTGCGGGTCCTGAGGGAGCAGATGCTCTGACCCAGCCCATCGGAGTCGCCGTCTCCGCAAGCGACCGTGTCTACATCGTCGACAACAAGAGCGCGACGGTCCGCTGCTATGACGTGGACGGACGGTACCGATTCTCCTTCAAGACCATCAATGACGGCGCGAACAAGGCGCTTGTCCAGCCCGCACGCGTCGCCGAGGGTCCCGGGGGCGAGATCTGGGTCACCGACCGCAGACTCCGGTCTATCTACATCTTTGATCGTGACGGCGCCTTCAAGCGGAAGTTCGCGCCGGAAGGCGACGCACCAGAGGATTGGGCGCCTATCTGGGTGTCGTTTGACGCCCAGGGCAACACATATGTTTGCGACATCGGCTTGACCTCAGAGCATCAGGTGATCGTCTACGACTCAAGCGGAGTCGAGGTCGCACGCTTCGGAAAGACCGTTCAGGCAAAGCGGATGCTTGAGGCGCCGGGCGGATTCTACTACCCCAACGGAGTTGCCGTCGCCAAGAACGGAGACATCTTCGTCTCCGACAGCAACAACCGACGCGTCCAGGTCTTCGACAAGGCCGGTGCGTTCAAGTACATCATCTCGACGTCGGGTACGCCTCGCGGCGTTGTCATCGACAAGGAGCAGCGACTCTACGTCGTTGACGCATTCGCGCACACGATCGATATCTACAACCTTCAGGGCAAGCGCATCGCCGGCTTCGGCGGCAATGGCGTTGAACTCGGGAAGTTCCAGTACCCGACCGACATCGCCATCGACAAGCGTGGTCGCCTGTTCATCTCCGATCGAGAGAACAACCAGGTTCAAGTCTGGGGTTGGCCGACCACCACGCTCATCCCGCCGATCGAGGTTCCCAAGACCCCGATGCAGTGGGTCATCTGCCTCTCGCCGCTCCTCCTGTTCTTGTTGCCGCTTCTGAGGCGCAAGCGCTCGTTTGTTGTCACCAGCGATTTCGTCGAGGGAATGGCGCTTGCGGAGATGATTCACCTCATGGTCGATCGTCGCTTCAAGTGGCTTGTTCCTGCAGCCGAGATGGACTCATACGAGGGCAGGATTCTTGAGGGCGTGAAGCTTGGCGATCTCCTGGCGGGTACGGCTCACTCCGAGTCTGATGTCGTGGAACTCATTGAGAAGACCGGTATCACACGTCCGACAGCCATCCTCCTTACGATGTCGCAGCGTGCTGGCAGACTTGCCACAGAGGACTCCGATTTGCGCCGGTCCGCCCAGTCGATGGGCGTTGAAGTCTTCGATCGTATGACATTCGTCGACACCTTTGGTGGCAGGGCAGCGAGCACCAAGGATGCCGGGTAGGTGCACGATTGACACGGGACCGTAACGTCGGTACGCTTGTAAGCGTGTCATTGTAACTACAGTTACAAACTCCAGAGAACGATCCCGGCAGGTCTCTTTGGAGCAACAGAATAGGCCGTTCGTCTCCGAGCCCCCGGACCTACAGCAATAGCCATGGTTCTCGGGCCGATAGGGTGCCACTGGAAACGGTGACGCCTCCCCACCTGGAAAGGAGACAGCGCCCAGCCCCTGATAGCAGGGGGCTGTGACGCGTCAGCCCTGGGTAAGGGAGGCGATCGACAGACAGAATTCCGGTCACACACGCAAAGTATCCACGCGTGGGTGGACCGGTTTCTTGTTTTCCCCCCAGACGGTCATTGCACGGGAAAGGAGGTGGCGCCAGCAAGGTCGGTTTGGACAGAAGCACTGCTCCTCACGTGGCATCTCGAAGGATCCACGGAACAGAGAGGGAAAGGTATGGCTAAAGATAAGGAACACGAAGGGAAGTTCGAGCTTTCACGGCGCGACTTCCTGAAGGCTGGCGCTGCTGCAGCCGTCGTGGGGGCAACCGGTGCTGACATGGTGGTCACCGCCTCACGCGCGGTGGCCGCGGACGTTGCCGCAACCTACACGACCACCTGTCCGTACTGCTCTGCGCAGTGTGGCCAGAAGGTCGACGTAGATGCGTCCGGCAACGTGCTCGACATCTACGGTGACCCGATCAACCCGACCAGCCGTGGCGGTCTGTGCTCTAAGGGCGCCGGTTCGTTCCAGCTGGTCAACAATGCTCGTCGTCTAGGCGTGCCAGAGCATACGGCAGCCGTTGACACGTTTGACTTCACCGGTGATACAGGTGGGAATGCGTCCGGCGTCGCCTGGAAGCGTACCGGCAACGAGGCCTGGGCTCCAATGGGCCTCGATACTGCGTTCACGGAGATCGCAACGAGCCTGACGGCCATTCGTGGTACGGTCACGCCCGGCTCGACCGCAGCATCGAACGCGAGGACGGTCATGTTCTTCGGTTCTTCGCACATGAACCTTGAGCCGAACTACATCTACCGCAAACTCATCGCCGAGTTCGGTACGAGCCAGGTCGAGCACCAGGCCCGTATATGACACTCGTCCACAGTGGCCGGTCTTGGCCGCACATTTGGACGAGGCGCGATGACGAACAACTGGGTGGACCTCGATAACTCGACGATGTTCTTCGTGTGTGGGGCAAACCCCGCCGAGAACCATCCCGCATCAATCGGGCACCTGAACACTGCACGGTTCGACGTGAACGCCCGTGGCAGGAATGCCGCGCTCGTCGTAGTCGACCCCCGGCAGACCCGCACCGCCCGCATGATCAATTCCGGTTACGACTCGACCAACGTGAACGACATGCGGAAGCACGATCGCTTTGTCCGCATCCGTCCCGGAACGAACATCGCGTTCATCAACGGCGTGCTGAACTCCATCATCACGTGGATGTACGCCAACTCGACCAGCGACGCGGCGACGAAGTTCTTCGCGTGGCATAACGGCACTGCGGCCGCTCACACCTCATACGGTCGTCAGTTCACGCCGGACGACGGCCACGAGATCAAGCACACGTTGACCCAGGTTGAGCTCACGGGTGCGACGTACACTGACGCACTAGCCGCAGTGACTGTAGCTCCGCTCTCCGGTGGATGGCCGAAGTACTGCGACTCTCGCGTAAAGGTCGACACCGCATCGGGCGACTACAAGCGTGTGAAGCTGACAACATCGACGGGTATCGCATTCAGCAACATGCCGGAGTTTGCGGCGAACATCGACGATCCGGATTGCGTCTTCCAGCTCCTCAAGACGCATGTGGCGAAGTACCCGGCGGCAACGGTCGCCGCGATCTGCGGTTGCACAGAGGCCGATATCGCTGCGGTTCGTGACGCGTTCATCGCCAACAGCCGCTTCGCGAGTTCCGACTTCGCGGCCACTTCGGCCACGATCACCGCTGCCGGCTACCGCACCACGTGCATCATGTACGCGATGGGTGCCACGCAGTTCACGAGCGGCTCACAGGGCGTTCGGTCCTACGCCATCATCCAGACCCTCATGGGCAACATGGGACGTGCGGGTGGCGGCATCAACGCTCTCCGTGGTATTCACAACGTCCAGGGTTCGACGGATATGGGATTGTTGTTCGACCTCATTCCGGCGTACTCGGGTAACCCGGCTGAGGATCAGTCGTACGCTGACTACTCGAACAAGTTGTTCGGCAACCGCGTTAAGGCTACGACCCTCAACGGAGTCACGCCTACGGTAACAAAGAGCGCGTACACCGAAGCCGACATCGAGTGGCAGCAGCGCGGGTTCTACAACATGACCCGTGAGTGGTTCGGGAGCCGTACCATCACAGGTGCAACAACCGACGCCGCAACGTTTGACAAGCTGTATGACTGCTGGCCCAAGGGTAACGGCGTTCAGCACATTGCGGGCTTCCGCCGGATGTGTGCAACTGAGGCCGACGTACCGGGAGCCGAGTACCACTACACACCCGTAGTTGGTGCTCCGCGCATTGCGGCTGCAGTTGTGTGGGGCCAGAACCCCGCCGTCACCGAGCCGAACCAGGGTGCGGTCCGCGCAGGGCTCGAGAACCTCGACCTGCTCGTGGTCACAGACATGTTTGCGACCGAGACCGCACAGTGCAAGCGCAAGGCGACGGGCGTCACGTATCTTCTCCCCGCATGTTCGCATGTTGAGGAAGCCGGATCTGTGGCCAGCTCGGGACGATGGATCCAGTGGCGCGATCGTGCGTGCGCACCGAAGGGCAAGAGCAAGAGCGACCTCGAGTTGCTGCACCGCTTTGCCTACGCACTCAATACCGCGGGAGCGTTCAGCCACATCAAAGCACAGTGGGCTGGCACGACGATCGAGACGTCGGATGCGTACAACGTGCTCTGGGGAAAGTATGGTTGGGACGGCACAGGTAGCTTCGAGGCCGTGAGCGGCCGCGACTACGAAGGTGTTCTCCTCACTGGCAGCGAGTACGTGGCTGAGCAGATCTTCAAGGAGATGTGCGCTCCGCTCGACGGCTATTCAGCGGTCGGAGCCCATGCAGATTTCGTTGGTGGTCACAAGGGCACCATGTGGATCTACTCCGGTGCGAACGTTGCTCACGGAGGCGCCTACAACCCGGATAGCAAGCTGGATGGTTACCCGGCGATCAATGCGATCAAGGCCAACTCCATGGTGGTTACTGGCCACGCCGCGACCACCTGGGCCTTCAACGCAGATACGGGCAAGATTTCGCGTGCCTCTGCCTCCAGCACCCTCCCAGAGAACACACCAGTTCTCGTCACCTACGATTACGGCAACGCGGTAAGCGGTTGGACTGCTGTGGCCAATGAAAGCGTCACACTGGTCGGCACGACAGGGGTCACGCTCTCCTACAAGGCGCTTGCGCCTGCATGGGCGAAGTGGGATCTTGCGAACCGCGCGAAGGTGCGCAAGGGCGCGCCAGAGCACGCCGGCCCATCACTCCAGTTCCATCGCTACGGCTGGGCATGGTTGCTCAACCGACGCGTCATGTACAACAACGGCGAGCTTCCTGGCGAAGTGGCCGATGTCTTCGTCGCTCCCGGCTATCTCGCGCGTTTGTGGACCATCGGCGGCGGCAACACGCTCGCTGACTGGTCATGGTTGTACCGTACGTACAACCAGCTCAAGGACGTTCCTGATGCTGGCACGGGTGTCGGAGGGAACCACGTGTTCCCCGGACGCTTCCCCGCATACACGGAGCCCTATGAGACTCCGTACGACGGTACCACTACGGCTCCCAACCTCGTGGCGACGTGGGGTCGTAACACCTCGGGAACCGTTAGCGGCGTGGTTGGCACCACGGGCAACCTGGTCTTCCCCGATACACTCAGGGGTACGGCGGCGAACTTCCCGCTGGTGCTCACCACCATCCGGTGCGTTGAGCACTTCCAGGGTGGGCCCATCACTCGCAACAACCCGTGGAACGTGGAGCTTGAGCCCGATCCGTGGGTCGAGATCAACTCAGTCGATGCTGTTGCAAAGGGCATCAAGGATGGCGACTGGGTCAACATCACCACCGCCCGCGGCGATAGCCTCACGAGCCAGAACGGCCGTACGATCAAGGACGGCGGCGCCCTCGATGCCGGAACCTGGAATCGGGGCTTCAAGGCTCGTGTTGGTGTCGGTCCGCTGGCAAACCAGCGTGTCGCACCCGGCACCGTGGCGATTCCCTGGCACTGGGGCGACCGTGGCCTCGGCGTGGGAGCTCGTGCGAACGACCTGTGTATCGATGCATGGGACGTGAACACCATGATTCCCGAGTACAAAGCCTGCTTGTGCTCAATCGAGAAGATCGTACAACCGTAGAAAGGGGGTGGTGAGTGATGAGTACTATGGCGATTCTCCAAGATGTCGATAAGTGCATGCGCTGCAACGGTTGTGTTGTCAGCTGCAAGCGGACGTGGAAGATGAAGGCGCTCCAGTTCGGTGTCCACAAGACGGCGCCGGATCAGCGTGTCATCATAAAGTCCCAGAAGCGCGTCGACATGGGTCCGTTCATGCGCTACAGCTGCTGGCATTGCAGTAACCCGCCCTGCGTGAAGCGCTGCCCGTTTAGCGCAATCACCAAGAAGACCAATGGCGCAGTGACAATCGATCACGAACTCTGTACGCCCGGTGGAACGAATGCAGCCGGCGTCACGTGCACGAAGCAGTGCCAGGTCGACTGTGGTCGCGGTGGCTATCCGAAGATCGGTATGGGTAGCGACAACTATCCCACCTCCGACAAGGCCTACAAGTGCACGATGTGCTACGGACGTGCGGGAGCTCCGCTTCCGCTTCCGGCCAGTCAAACTAACAGTGGAGATTTGATCGCGGCCTATGGCCCGGCTCTCCCCACCAAGGCGACGACCGCCGAGATCACCGCCGTTCCGCAGAAGGCGCATCAGCCTTCATGCGTGTACACGTGCCCGGCGAAGGCAATGTCATGGGACACGAGGGACAACATCATCGCGTACATGAACAACGCCTCCAACCGGTTCATCTCAGGTCAGGGTGACGGCTCGGTCTTCTGGGCCAGCCGCAAGTACCTGCTCATCGCACCGAAGGCCGACCCGTTCGTGGAGGATCACATCACTCCGCTTATGTCGAGTCTGGTCTCTGGTCCTTTCGCGAAAGCAGCACTTGTGCCTACACTGCTCGCGGGCGGCCTTGTAGCCGTCATCGCACGTCGCCAGCGCTTGGCTGACGAGACTATGGGAGAGGTGTGATGGCTGTGAAGAAGCGTTTTCTGCTTGTTGCGGTCTTCGCGGTGGCCGTTGCGGTTCTTCTGGCCCCTGGCGTTGCGTTCGCGAACTACTCTATCCACGGTAGCTACACGATGAGCACCGATGCGTGCGCCGGTTGTCACCGTGCGCACACTGCGGCTAGCAGCATCACGTGGACGAGGAACGATGGCTCGACCGGTGGCAGTGCGCTGTTGCTCGGAACCTCGACCAGCACCGATGATTTCTGCTACACGTGTCACGGTACGGCCATGCTCGGTGCCGATACCAACGTCTTTGACGGCAAGTTCGAGGCCGATAGCGGTCTGAACTCTGCCGGTCAGAACCTCAACGGCGGCGGTTTCAACCCGGCGATGTTCCCGACGCAGCACTATCCTAACAACACGACGTGGGTCGCCTATGGCGGCGGCACGACGGGCCGTAGTGGCATCATCAGCACCGGTGGTGAGCAGGTCGTTATCGGTTGCACCGTCTGCCATGATGTCCATGGTTCGTCGAACTACCGTCTGTTGAAGGACGTCGTCAACGGTGTGACGGTTGGTGGCTACACCGGCGATTCGTACAACCCGACACCGACCCCGTGGGTCATTTCGTCGGAGCCTGGATACCCGACCACCGGCTGGCTGCTTCACGAGCCGGGCGGCGTGCAGGTTGCCGGTTACACACCGGACTACACTGACGCCCGCTACGCCAAGGCACCGGGTCTGGACCAGACAAAGGGTATCAGTGGTTGGTGTGCGTCGTGTCACACGCAGTACAACACGTGGTCCTCGATGGGAACATCGCGCACCGCAAGCGTGTATGACTCGAACGACGGCTTCGGCCTCGTGACGCGTCACCGCCACCCGGTGAACGTGCCGCTCAGCAACTACCAGGGCGCTCGTTCGCTCGTCATCACGGCTGGTGTGCTCCCGCTCGCTCACGACAATGCGGCGGACTACAGCGGCCTGAAGAACACGTCATCTGACTGGATCGACTGCCTGACGTGCCATGTGGGCCACGGTTCTTCGGCTCTCATGACCGGCTATGCGGCAGTTGCGGATTCGACGGATCCTCTGCCTGACTCAAGCTACGGTCTAACCCCTGGCGACGGTCTCGGCAGCGTTCCGCCGGACGATGGCAACGCACTGCTCCGCGGTAACAACCGCTTCGCGTGTGAAGCCTGCCACAACAAGTAAGCGAGCAGATGACGTCGAAGATCAACGTCAGACGCGACGGGAAGGGTCGGGACATCCCCGGCCCTTCCCCTTCGCGTCGGGGCACAACTGTTGCGGTCGCCGTGACGGTCCTGGTGTTCGCGCTTGCTGCACAGTTCGCGGTCGGCATTGAGGCGCGTAGAACGCTCTCAGCTGAGGTTCTTGCCGCCGCCGCAGCGGTGTTCGGGGCGGTCGGGATGCTCATCGTCAGCGGTCCCCTCCGTGGCCGGCAGGTCAGCAATCCGACGGGGATGCTCGTCTCGCTCGTACTCGGTGCGTTCGGTCTCTTCGGGGCACCGTACATGGTGTTCCTCCACCGCTACTCGGATGCTCCTCCCGGGAGCGAAGTGCTCTTCCTCACCACGGCCGCCTGGTCGGCTATTCTCGTGTTGCTCACCCTCCGTCGGCGTACGTCGGACATCATCGTGTTCGCCGGTGCGCTGCTTATCCTCGGCGGTATCGCCGGAATCGTCGGCAACTGGGAGCGGCCCAGCTCGTTCTCACCCTTTGTCCGCTATGTCGTCGAGGAGCGCTGGATGCTTCTCGCCGGTGTGGCATGGGCACTTCTCTGGCAGCAACTCGGCCGCGCGAAAGAGCGTAGCGACGTTGACGGTGTAGCGATTCCTGCCGCTGTTGGCGGAATACTCGCCGCCGTGCTCACGGCCTTCGCTCACGCCAATGATGTGAACATCCCGGCCGCGCTTTCGCATGGTGGCTTCTGGCTCTACTCCGTTGCAGCGATCGCCTCTGGTGCCGCGATGCTGCTCGCGCTTCGCACAGGTGGGGTTCGTGTTGTCGCGGGTGCGGTTGCCTTGCCTGCGGTCGCACTCACGGTTTTGACCCTCATCGAGCAGGCGACGGGCGCTTTTGGACCGCAGCCGATCCTGCTCATCCCGGCCTTCGGAGGCGCGGTGGTCGCACTGGCCGGCGCGACGCTCGTTTGGCTGCCCGACACGGGCGAGACGACGGAAGGCGTGCGCTCGGCCTGTCGCTTTGCGCTAACGATCTCCGCGGCTGCAGTCCTGGCAGCGTTCATCGGCCTTGCACTCCCCGCACTTCAGGGCCGTGCGACCGGCTTGCGCACGAGCGGTGCGTCCTTCGACGCCACGTTCGTCTTGCGCGGCATCGAAGTCGCGGGGCCGTGGATCGCCGTTGGCATCACGGTCGCTGTACTTGGCATGGTGCTTTCTCGTGTGGCCACCCGTGCGCGCGCGCTCGCGCTCGCGGCCGCGCTTCTCGCATGGCCGCTCGTGTGGGCGACCCCGCTACGCACGCTGACGAGGTTCATCCCGTCGGAAGTGCAGGTCGACTTTGGAAGCGAATTCGCCGCGATCGCGTTCTCCCGGCTCCCTGTGCCAGCCGTCTTTGTGGCACTTGGTGGCGCGGCGGGCGCGCTCGCGTTACTGTTGGTCTGTCGAAGAGAACCCCGGGCGCCCGATGTCCAGGCGAGTCCTATCGAGAGGTGATTCCCGTGAAGCGATTTGTAAGCGTGTTCCTCGCGCTGGCACTGCTGTCTTCGGCCATGATGATTGGTGGCTGTAAGCAACGAAAGGTGACAGTCAAGACCGGCGAGATCGTGATCTGCACGGCCGGCGAGATCATCTCGGACAACACCAAGGAGCTTCAGGTTCCCGAGAAGGACGTGGCCAAGTACTCGGTCACGACGCGGGTGACGACGTGCGAGGACCACGGTAACGTTGCGTCGTTGTACGACGATGCACAAGCGGCCATAGCCGCAGGCGACCTGGATGCCGCCGCTGCCAAGCTGCGCGAGCTCCTGGCTCTCAATCCAACGTACAAGCTGGCCTCATCACAGCTCAAAGACATCGATGCCGGCAAGAAGCCCGCGAAGGACCCCGGGTCATCGAGTGGTACGACGACGAGCACGCCAAAGCCCGATGACTCTACCGCTGCGGTTTCGAACCTCGTGAAGTACGTGCCGGACACGGTCGTCGGATACTCGGCGCAGGGAATCATCGCCGACCCCGCCTCGATTGCGCGCACCTACCTCCCGACATCGGGCAACGCAGATCAACTTGTGATCATGGCCGATCAGACGGTGGACGCGAAGTCCGCTGCAACGACGATCGCGACGCTCAAGACGGTGTATCCCGGCTCAGGAGCTGCGGTGACGATCGGCAGCAAGACGGGGTACTTCGGGGTGCGAGACGGGTTCGCCTTCGTCGTAGTCGCCGACGGCCCCATCGTGGTTTCGGTCGAGTTGCACGCCAAGACGGGCAAGGCCATTGACCTCAAGGCTGCTGCTCTGAAGGTCGCCTCGGCGATCGTTCGATAGATGGCGCACGTGGCACCTGGCGAGACCAGCGACACCGGGTGGAAGCGCTTCTTGCCGCGCTACCGCTACCAGCGTCGCCGCTACATCCTCTGCGGTGTGGCGCTGACACTTGTGGCTCTCGCCGCTTTGGCGCTCGCGTTGATGCCGCCTACACAGGCCTCCGTGCCGGGCGTCGGGGGCATCTCAGATGCGCTCCGTGTGCGGCCGCAGTACGCGTTCTCGTTTCCCGCGTCCGGTGCGCAGCCCCTCATTCGCCCCATCAGCGTCGTCGCGGCGAAGGATCGCGTCTACGTCGTTGACTCGGGCGTAGGTCTCATTCGCGTCTTTGACGATCGTGGTGTCGACCGTGCGGTGATCGGGAGCGGCACGCTCGATGTTCCTGTGTACGCCGCGCGCGATGCGGCGCGTGGCATTCTCTACGTCACCGATCGCAAACTGGCGACCGTCTTCAGGTTCGATGAGACCGACGGGTCTCTTCTCGGCCCGCTCGTGCCAAAGCCCGCCACCGAGGGCACAGGGAGTGCGGAGTCGACTGCATGGGCGCCACTCGGTATTGATGTTGCCGACGACGGAACCGTATGGGTGAGTGACGTGCTCGCGCGGCATCGCGTGCTGGTCGTGGAGCCCGACGGGACGATTGTTCGAGAGGTCGGGGGTGCGCAAGCGGCGGGGGAGACGACGGGCGTTGCGGTCGCTCTCGACTATCCAAACGGTGTGAGTGTGGGCGCCAATGAGGTCTGGGTCTCGGACAGCAACAATCGGCGGGTCGTGGTCTTTGGACGGGACGGCTCGTTCAGGCGCGTTCTTAACGTCGACGGTCTGGCGCGCGGCATCGATTTCGTCCCGGGCGAGAGTGCGGGCACGGGTGCCGACTCTGAGCTTGTTGTCGTAGCCGATGCACTCGCGCAGGATATCGCCGTATGGGACGCCTCGGGCGAGGTTCTCGGCAGATTCGGCGGGCCGGGGCCCAGTGCCGGCCAGCTCGCATTTCCCAACGACGTTGATTCGGACGTCGACGGTAGGCGCCTCTATGTCGCCGATACCGGAAATCGCCGTGTACAGGCGTGGATCTGGACGGACGCAACGGGATCGCGAGGGCCGCTCGGCACTTTGGTCCAATCGCTGGATGCGTCCGGGCGAGTGCCGTACGTTCTCGTGGCGATCGTACTGGTGCTGGTCGCCGTCGGCCTTGTAGTGACGGCCCTTGCGCCCCTTACTTTTGTTGTGACCGCCGATGTGGTCGCCACGATGACCCAGCGCGGCCGCATGGCGCGTCTGGCCGGTCGCGGCCGAAGGTTCGTGACCACGCCAGCCATTGCTGAAGCCGCAGTGCTGCCCGCCTCGATCGTGGTTGAGGATTCCGGCATCGACGAGCCCGGCGAAGCGCTCCGTGCCCTTGTGCGGCGTCACCGCATTCTCTTGACCGAGGACCCGCTTCTCATGCGCGATTTCCAGGCAGGAGGCGCGGATGTATTCAATGCGACCACATTCGCCGAGGTGTTCAACCGGCGTCGCTGACGACTGGCACGGCGACTGCTAGTATGTAACTCCAGTTACAACTGATGTCCAACTGCCTTGATGGCGACCGCTTGCGTCCTGAGGACGAGGTGTGATGAGAAGCCTGACGCGCCGCTTGTCGGCGATACTCTCTGTGACGCTTGCATTGGCGATTCTGCCGGTGCAGTCGCTTGCAATCCCCACTGCCGTCGCTGCCACTTCGACGATCGCTCCCGCATCGATACCGAGCGTCGATCTCAAGTGCGTTACCTTTGTGACCGACACAATCGCCTTCGCGGCCGGGGCCGGTGGCACCATCATCAAGACGACCAACGGTGGCGATAACTGGACACCACTTGCCACAGGTACTACGATCGCCGACTTCCGCGGCATCGCATTCTGGAGTGCCACCAGCGGCATCGCCGTGACGTACGACCGCAAGGTCTACGGCACGAGCAACGGCGGGTCGACGTGGTCTCTGGTGAACGCAGATATGACTCAGTACGCCCAGGGTACGCCGGCCATCGGCATGAGCGCGGTTGCTGCGCTTCCGGCGAACCCGGGAGTAGCGTTCCTCGCTGGCGGTGATCCAAATCCGATCGATGACACGCAGGAACCGGCAACGGTGTGGAGGTCGGCTACCTCCGGGGCGAACTGGGGTCAGAAGCCGATTCTTGAGGACATACGTCATCCTGAGATTCTAGGGGCCGAGATTACCCTAGTCGGCGAGGGAGAGTTCCTCGGCATCGACTTTATCGACGCGCAGCGTGGGTGGGCAGTCGGTGACGACCTCTACTCTGCTGACGCGACCGCGCCGGTCTACGCGACCACCAACGGTGGCATCAACTGGACGCAGCAGTCGTTCGGTCTGCCTCTCCGCCTCACCGGAGTCTCCTTCGCAAGCGCTACGGCCGGCGCTATCGTAAGCGACGAAAGCCGCGTCTTCCGTACCACCAACGGCGGCAGCACCTGGGTCGAGGGGACGTCACCGGTCACCTCGTCGCTCAGTGGCGTCGCACTGCTCGACGCATCGAATGGCTGGGCCGCGGGGGCGAGCGGGACACTGCTACGCACCACTAACGGCGGTGCGTCGTGGGTCTCAGGCACAAGCCCGACGTTCCAGGACCTCTACGCGATCAACTTCTCCGGTACCCATGGCATTGCCGTCGGCAAGTTCGGCACGGTCGTGATTACGGATGACGGCGTCAACTGGAGAGTTCCCAACCCTGATACGACCGGTCCGACGATGACCTCGCTCAGCTCATCGACGCATCCCGTTGAAGCGACGTGGTACCGCTCTGGCAGCGCGACGGTGTCCTGGACGGCGACTGACTCATCCGGCGTGACCGGCTACTCCTACGTGTTCGACACATCGCCGGGGACAGTTCCGGATACGATAAGCGAAGGGGCCTCGACTACGACGTCGCCGACGTTGACGAGCGGCCTCAGATACTTCCACGTGAGAGCGGTCGATGCATTCGGCAACTGGGGTGAGACGACCCACCGCGCGATCAAGGTTGATACTGCGCCTCCGTCCACAGGCGACAATGCGCTGGCTGCGTACGCTGCAGCGACCGTCATAACCCTCACACCGACGGATGCGCTCTCCGGTGTTGCGAACACGTACTTCGTGCTCGATGGCGTGCCCGGTACCGGCACAAGCGTCGGTGTGTCCACCGAGGGCGTCCACGCACTCGACTACGCCTCGGTCGACGTGGCCGGTAATCGCGAGGCCACGACGACGGTCAGCTTCACGGTTGATATGAGCGGTCCGTCGATGACCACGATCACATCGTCCACACACTCTTCGCCTGACGCATGGTATTCGAGCAACGACCCGGCGTTCACCTGGACCGCGACAGACGCGTACTCCACTGTCGCCGGCTACTCATACTCGCTCGACACGTCACCGGCGACGACGCCCGACACGTTCTCCGAGGGCTCGGCTGTCTCCAAGAGTTACACGAACGTGGTCGATGGCGTGCGGTACTTCCACATTCGCGCCGTTGACTCGCTTGGCAACTGGGGCGCGGCGACTCACCGCGCGATTCGTGTCGACACCACGCCTCCGTCCACGACCGATAATCACCTCCCGGCGTACACGGGAACCGCCGTGATCGCGCTCACGCCGACCGACGCGCACGCCGGCGTGGCGAACACCTACTACTCGCTCGACGGCGTTCCCGGCACGGGCACGACGGTTTTCGTGCCCGCTGAGGGCGCTCACGTGCTGGAGTACGCCTCGGTCGATGCGGTCGGCAATCGCGAAACCACGGTAACAGTCGATTTCAGAATCGACCTTACGGGACCGTCCCTCACGTCGCTGACGTCTTCGACCCACCCTTCGTCGAGTACGTGGTACTCGCACAAAGATCCCGCTTTTGCCTGGAGCGCAACCGATCCGGGGGGAGTGGCCGGCTACTCGTACCTGCTCGACGAGGTGTCCTCCACTGTTCCGCCTGAGACGAATCTCGGCTCCGCAGAGGCGACATCGCTCGCCAACATCACTGACGGCACGTGGTACTTCCACATCCGGGCGGTTGATTCGGGTGGAAACTGGAGCGGTGCGAGCGTTCTGCCGGTCAACATCGATACGACCGTGCCGTCAACCACCGACAACGCTGTTAGCACCTACACATCGACCGCGGTGATCACGCTGACGCCAACCGACGCGTCCTCAGGGGTGGCGAACACGCACTTCGTGCTCGATGACGTGCCCGGCACCGGCACCACGGTACTTGCGTACACCGAGGGCCCGCACAAGCTGGACTACGCCTCCGTTGACGCAGCCGGGAACCGCGAGGGCACGACAACTGTCGGTTTCCTAGTCGACAGCACCGGTCCGTCGATGACCACGCCCACATCCACCACGCATTCTTTGCAGGACGCATGGTATCGGAGTAACGACCCCGCGTTCGCCTGGACCGCGACTGACGCGTACTCTACCGTCGCTGGCTACTCATACGTTCTCGACACGTCACCGGTGACGACGCCGGGTACGCTCTCCAGGGGCTCGGCTATCTCCACGACGTACGCAAATGTCGCCGATGGCCTGCAGTACTTCCATGTGCGGGCCGTTGACTCGCGCGGCAACTGGGGTGCGGCGAGCCATTTCCAGGTGAAGATCGATGCCACGGGTCCGATAGTCACCGCGGTCGCAAGCGCGCAGAGCGGGGAAGACGCGACCGTCACTATTGCGGCAAGCGACGCGACGTCCGGTCTTTCGCATATCGACTGGAAGATCACTGGTGGCTCGTCGGGGACGAGCCTCACTCCGCCGGCGCAGGTGCCGTTGATGGGCGTCGGTGTGCACACCGTCACGTACTCTGGCACCGACAACGCCGGCAATACGACCGTGAAGACGATTGTCGTCACCATCGTGCAGCCGGAGACCGTCATCACTCCCGTAGCGGGCGGGACCCGCTACACGACGGCCGTCGAAACGTCCAAGCTTACGTTCCCGGTCGCCGGCAGCGTGAGGAACGTCGTCATCGCAACCGGTGCGGACTGGCCAGACGCCCTTGGTGGTGCCGCTCTCGCAGGTCAGGTCGGCGGACCGATTCTGCTGACGGACCCGAAAACGCTGCCCCCCGCTGTCGCCGCGGAGATTAGGCGTCTCGGCGCCACCAAGGCATACATTCTCGGTGGAACGGGCGCAGTTTCGCTTCCGGTCGAGATTGCCATCAGGGCACTCGGGGTGAGCACCGAGCGGCTCGCCGGAGGCAATCGCTATACGACCGCGAACGCGATCGCCCGCAAGGCGACAGAACTCCGAAGCACCCCCTACGACGGGACGATGTTCGTTGCGAGTGGTGCCAACTTCCCCGACGCGCTTGCGGCATCACCGCTCGCAGCGGCGAAAGGGTGGCCGCTGTACCTCTCCGCTTCGACCGGCCTCACCGCCGAGACGCTTGCGACGATGGAGGTGCGAGGTTCGCGAGTCATCATCCTCGGCGGGGAGGGTGCCGTGTCGCTGTTCGTCGAGAGACAGCTTCGCGCTCATTTCACGAGTGTCACGCGGCTTGCGGGAGGCAATCGGTATACGACCGGGCTCGAGATCGTGAAGTTCGGCACGGGGCCTGGCGGCGCCGGTCTTACCTGGCGTACACCCGCGCTGGCGACGGGCACAGGCTTCCCCGACGCGCTCGCCGGCGGCGTCCTGCAGGGCCGTAGCGGTTCAGTGCTGCTGCTGACATCAGGTTCGGCTCTCACGCCCGAGGTGGGCAGCGCGATCACCAGCAACAAGGCAGCAATCAGAGAGATCCGGTACCTCGGTGGTACCGGCGCCGTGTCGCCTGCCGTGAGGGCGTCGGTCGAAGTGCTGGTCCAGTAGGCAGGGAAGTGCCTCCGACGTGCAGAAATATCCCCAGATGAGGGTGCAGATGTCGTTGCCTCGTCGTATACTCTGCGCAGGGGTTTCGCGGCAGGCTTCCGGCAGACGCCTAAAGCCGCATCAGTGACAGTCCGGGATGGTGTAATGGTCAGGGGACCGGGGTATCGTCGCCGCAGTATTCTTGCGGTCGTGGCGCTCGCATTCGCGTGCGCTCTCCTTGGTTTTCCCGCGTTCGCCTTCGCTGCGACCGCTCCTCACGTCGCTGACTCCACGACACCCGACACATGTGCGATGTGCCACCGCGGACACACCGCTCCCGGTTCCTTCGGGCGGGTCGCGGCTGATAGCTGGGAGATGACCTCCAGCGCACTCGCGCTCGCCACGCCATCGAACACCGGCGATACGCAACTCTGCTACGTGTGCCACGGGTTTGAGGCGCTTGGCTCAGGCACCGATGTGCAGTCGTCGTTCTCGGCAACGTCGGCGCACTCTCTGGCGCCCTCGTCCACGGTGTACGGCCCGTCGGTCAAGTACTGCAGCAGTTGCCACGATTCCCATGGCACCGACGAGATCACGAGCGGCACACCGTACCCAAAGCTCCTTCGCTCGCGCACCTCGACCGGAACCCAGTTCTTCCAGGCCGAGGAGTACTGCGCGACGTGTCACCTCAATCGCCCGCTTGACACGTTCGACGGGCTTACCATCTACCGCCAGACCGGCCACTACTCCAAGCTGCCGGATCCCGCGAATGGAACGAAGATCCGCTGCTCGATCTGTCACGTCGCCCATGGCTCGGCAATCGCGCCGCTCCTGGTCAGCGAGATCGCCTCACCGGCGCTCGTCGCGACCTTCACGGTGCCGGCGAACGATCGCCGCCTGTGCCTCGGCTGCCACCCGACCTCGTTCGGGACGTTCCCGGGTTCTGTCGCGTATGCGCTCTCAGGTCATGCGGTTTCCTCGGCTCTCACCACGGAGACAGGCGAGTGGCCCGCGGCTGACGCGAAGCGCCTCGTTGGCGAGTGCCAGGTATGCCATGCGCCGATGGGCCGCGACAACGGCTCCGGAACCGCGATTCCCAAGCTTGTTGACGCGACCGGGCGCGCACTCTGCGACCGCTGCCACGACGCTGACGGACCTGCTTCCACCGATACCTCCTCGCTTGCGTATCCGGCGGCGGCCGCGACTGACCTCGAGTTGCTCGTAGCGATCTCGCCGACGGCAACGACCGCCGCGCAGGGTCGCCTCGCGGTCTACGGTACCGAGGCGACGTCCACCGCACCGCGAGCCCTTGTCGGCCCGCGTGAGTATCGGGCTGCCGGTCCCGTGGGCGACATGGCGGTTGGCGATATCGACGGCGACGGCGACATCGAGACGCTCGTCACGCAGACGAATGCGACGCAGCTGACCGTGTTCCGGTCGGATGCGCTGAAGGGTCTGACCACGTTCGGCACCGGTGCCGGCGCCATGACAATCGCGGCGAGTGCCGAGTACATCGCCATCGCCGACGTGCTCGGTGATTTCAACGCGCTTCCCGAGATCCTCGCGCTCGATGCTGACGCCGACAACCTGTACGTGTACCGGTGGGACGCGACGCTCCACGTGCCTGTCCTCGTCGGCGGCATGACGAACCCGATTCCCGTGGGCGGTGCTGGCAGGCCGACGGGCATCGCAACGGGTGGCCTCGTCGGAACAGCATTTGCGGATGCCGTCGTTACAAGCGACGCGGGTCAGTACGAACTCCTTTCCGAGGGCTCACCGGGCGTCTTCTCGGTGGTACAGACCGTGACGACCCTGGCGGGTCCGCGAGGTCCTTCTATCGGCAACGTATGGGATGCCGCCGGAGTGGAGATCGCGATCGCCAACAGTGGCGAGACGAGCGACACCGTCTCCGTCTTTGCAGCCGACGGGACGCTTCTCGGTCATGTGAAGGTCGATGCCGAGACGGGCGCACAGGCGTGGGATACGCTTATCGCCGATGTCCTGCCGACAAGCGCGGGCGCTGAGCTTTCGGTCGCGGTCTACGGCGCTGACGGGACAAGCACGGTGAACGTGTTCCCGCAGGCGACCGGCGGACTCGATACGCCGCAGCCCTACGATACCGGCAAGGGTTACGGCACCGGTTCGCTCGCATCCGGCGATATCGACGGTGACAGCCAGACAGAACTCATCGCCGGCAACGGCGGTTGGTGGGATCGCGACGCGACCAAGGACATGGCGCCGAGCGTTCAGGTCTTCGACCACCTCTTCTCGACGCTCTCCATGGGTGCACCGCTGTGGAGCGGTGGCGTGGAGCTCGCGGGTACCGCACCTGCTCTCGCAGTTGCCGATGTCGGCGGCGTCGGCCCCTCGCGACATCCTGTCGGAGCGGTCGCAGGTGCGCATAACTCCACCGAGACACCCGCGTTCGCGCGTCACGTCGAGTGCGTCGATTGTCACGACCCGCACGAGGCCACAAGCACAGTCGGCGTTGCGCCGCTCGCGTACGGTCGCATCAAGGGCGTCTTCGGTGTTGCGATTACCAACACCGGCGCCGGAACGGCGATCACGTACGGCGATGCACAGCCCGTCGTCCGCGAATACGAACTCTGTCTCAAGTGCCACTCGGGCTACTCGAACCTCGAAGGCGGGCGCAATATCGCGAGCGAGGTCAACACGCGCAACGTGTCAGTCCACGGCGTCGAAGAGGCATACACAGCCGCCGCGAACGCTTCAACCTTCGAGACCGGCTGGAGCAACGACTCCGTCCTCTACTGCGTGGACTGTCACGACAGCGCGAATAGCGCCGTCGGTGCTGTCCGGGGGCCACACGTCTCGACGGCCGCTCCAATCCTCGCCCGCCCGTACCTGGGAGTGCTGCCCGGCGATACGAACCTGCTGTGCTACGACTGCCATAAGCGCACGGTGTACTTCACCGGAACGGCCGACACCGGCACGGAGAGCCTCTTCTACGCTGGCGCTACGAACAAGGCGCTTCACAGCCTTCACGTGAGCGATCACGGCTTCGGCTGTGCCACGTGCCACGAGAGCCACGGTTCGCCGACCGAGGATCGCATCATGCGTGCGGATGTGGGCTACTCGCTCAACGCCGGCGGCGGCACGTGCGACAACAGCTGCCACCCCTCGCCGACGACGAGCACGTACGCGCGCTAGCCGGGCACAACACGCGCTTTCTGCGCACACATTGCCACAACCTTCGGCTGTCTTCGTGTTGACGCTCGCTCCGTTCTTGGCTACTGTAAACCGCATCGACATGACAGTTTACTAAGGCTGGAGATCCGATGCCCCAATCAAGAACACGAACGATGGTCGTTGCGTCGCTGGTTGCCGCGCTTATCGCAGTCGGGGCGTTCGTGAGCGTACCCGTAGGGGCCGTGCCGATCACGCTTCAGATGTTCGCGGTCGTGCTGGCTGCGCTGCTCCTGTCGTCCGGTGGGGCGTTTGCGGCTACATCGGTCTACGTGCTGCTGGGTGCTGTCGGTGTTCCCGTGTTCGCCGGCGGCAAAGCCGGGCTGGCCGTGCTCTTCGGGCCGACCGGGGGCTTTCTGCTCGGCTTCGTGGTCGGCGCGATCGCCGGAGCCGAGGTGCGGCAGTTCCTTCATGGCCGTGTGCCAACGGTGGTCGCAGACGGATTCGCCGCCGCAGTCGTCATCGCGAGCGTGTACCTGCTCGGCTGGGCGCAGCTGGTCGTCGTGACGGACATGAGCCCTGTGGCTGCATTCGCCGCCGGAGTCGCACCGTTTTTGGTCTTTGACGCTCTCAAGGCCGTCGCGGCGGTTGCTTTTGCCACGGCAATACGGCGAGCCCGGGCGATACCTGCCGCGTGAGCCTTTCCCGTGTCAGACCCTCCCTATAGGATAGAGACGGATATACGCCTGCCCGTCCTGGAGGAATCATGACGCGACCCGTTCGCTTCGTACACGCGGCCGACCTGCATCTCGACGCGCCCTTCGGCGGCGTTGATGCGCAGGACACGCGCGTGCGTGACGCGCTCGCAGCGTCCACCTACCGCGCGCTCGACGCGCTTGTGGCTGCCTGCATCGAGCGGGATGTCGACTTCCTCGTCATCGCGGGCGATGTCTACAACCAGGCCGAGAGGCGAGTCCGTTCTCAGCTCGCGTTCGCAAAAGCCGCTGCTGCGCTCGAGAACGCGGGCATTCCGGTGTTCGTGGCACACGGGAATCACGATCCGTCGTCGGGATGGTCAGCAGGAATCGCCATGCCGGGCAACGTGCGCGTATTCGCCGATGACCGAGTCGAGCGTGTCGAGGTCGAGCGCGATGGCGAGGTCCTGTGCGCGCTCTACGGCCGCAGCTACCGTCGATCAGCTGAGACGGCCAACCTCGCCAAGGATTTCAAGCGTTCGGCGGGCGATACCGTAGCGGTCGGAGTACTGCATACGAACGTCGGCGGCCGCTCCGGCTACGACGATTACGCGCCATGTTCGCTCGCCGATCTCCGCTCCGGTGGCATGGACTACTGGGCGCTCGGACACATCCACAAGCCGGAGATCCTCTCGGAGGCACCCTTTGCGGTCTATGCGGGCTGCCCGCAGGGGCTCGACCCCACTCAGTCGGGACCACGCGGCTGTTACGCGGTCACTATCGACGCCGGCGCCGTCTCGGCCGAGTTCGTTCCGCTCGCCGCACTCCAGTGGCACCAGGCCGAGGTGGACATCTCGGCAGCAACGCGCCTCGACGACGTTCGAGATGCCATCGCTCTAGCGGTCGACGCGTCGCTTGCTTCCGTGCGCGTGCCGGTCATCGTGCGCCTCGACCTCACGGGACGCTCCGAGGCACACGCGTCGCTCCAGATTTCGGGAGCGCTTCAGGCGCTCGTCGAAGACGCGCGCGAGGAAGCGCTCGGGTTCGAGCCGTGGGCGTGGATCGACCGGGTGCGCGACCGCAGCAGGCCCGCAATCGATCTCGATGCGCTTCGGGGCGCGGAGGACTTCACCGGTGACGTGGTTCGACTTGCCGACGACCTGCTGGTCGATACGACATCCGCGGCCGCGCTTCTCGACGAGATCGCCGGTCCGCTCCTTGAGCGTGTCGGCGACCCGACGCTGTCTCCCGATGTGGCTGATGTCCTCACGCGTGCGCGGGATCTTGCGCTCGATCGCCTGCTGGCGGGAGATGCCCGATGAGACTGCGACGGATCGAAGCGGAGTCCTTCGGCGCGCTGACAGAGCGCTCGCTCGGTGACCTCGGTGACGGCCTCACGGTCGTTCTCGGGCCAAATGAGGCCGGCAAGAGCTCATTCACTGCGCTGACGCGCTATGTGTTGTACGGCTTCCCGACAGCGCGCGAGAAAGAGCCGCAGTACTCGTCGAACAGTGGCCGTCGTTCGGGCCGCCTCGTGTTCGAGGAAGGCGCCGGACAGTGGGCACTTGAGCGTTCAGAAGGCCCCCATGGCGGACCGGTCACGGTCAGCACTATCACCGGCCCGCCGCGCCCGTCGCTTCAGACCGAGATTACCGCAGGGGTCAGTGCCCTCGCGTTCAAGATCGTTTTCGGCTTCGGACTCGATGAGATGGCGGCGATCGAAGCCCAGCGCGGCTCGGGCGACGACATCATCGCCCGTCTCTACGCGGCAAGTGTCGGACTCCATACCAGCCCGCAGGATGTGCGGACGCAGTTGGAGAAGGAGGCCGATGAGTTCTTCGCACCGCGCGGTCGGTCCAAGCGCGTCAACGAGCTCGTCACCCGGTTGCGAGACGTTCGCAATGAGATTCGCACCGTTCGCGAAGAAGGCGCCGCCTTTGCCGAGGATCGTGGGCGACTCTCGGCTCTCGAGGCGCGCCTGACGGCTGCGGGGGAGACGCGAACCGCGAAGCGCGCCGCACATTCGATTCTCGCCAGCGTGGTCTCGGGATACGAAGAGCGGATCGCGCAGGTAGAGGAGCGCGAGAGTGAACTCACCGACCTTCGCCGGCAGTTGAAAGCAGTCCAGGATTCGCTTGAGCGTGCGGTTCCGGGCGAGCAGGTACTGGCGGCCGGCGATGAGATCGACGCGCTTGCGGGTGACGTCTCCGCGTACTCACAGAGCCTCGCCGACCTGCGTGAGGCCCAGGCTGCGGTAGCGCAGGCAGAACGCACGCTCGCGGAGGCACTCGGCGAGACAGGCCTGCCTGGTGAAGACGCGCTTGCGGTCGACCTCGGTCCGGATCTTCTCGCGGCGGTTGAGGAAGCGCGCGATGACCTGCGTCGCCTCGAAGCGGACCGCGACGCGCGCATTCGCGAGTCCGAGCGGCTGGCAGCGATCGCGGAGCGGAGCGAAAAGGGCCTTCTCGCAGCACTCGAGCCGCTCGGTATCGCCCCGGGTCCGGGCGCCGGTCGTGCGCTTGACGCATACGCTGCAGATCTTGATGCGCTCGAGGTGGGCGGCAACGTCGGCACCACCGGGCATGTAGAGGTTCCCGCCATCGTGATGCTCGTTGCGGGGATCGCGGCGCTGGTCGCTGGGCTGCTCTTGAAAGAGACCGTCGCGGCCGTGATCGGCGCACTTCTCGTGCTTGCCGGTCTCACGTTCGTGGTACGAGGGCTCCTGCGGGGACGGGCCATACGACCGATATCCGGGGTCAATGGCGCGGATACGTTCCGTGCGCGGCGTGCGCTCGACGCCGCCCGCATCGTATGGCAATCGGCCGAGGAGGCGCGCGAGGCTGCCGAGTCGGCCGCCGCGGACGCCTCGCTGGCAATCGGTACGTACACGACCCGGCAAGCGCTGTTCGCTGCACGCACGGCCGCGTCCGGGCTTGCGTCCGGGATGACGCCCGCAGCCGCGGCGCAGATGATATCGCTCGTTCGGGAGGCACGACGCGCTGCCACCTCCCTTCAGGCGAAACGGGACTCGGCCGCCGCGCTTGCCGCACGCGTAGACGGGTTCCTCGCGCGGGCTTCTGTAGCGGGCGCTGCCCTTTCGACCAAGGGTGTCGTTGACCCCGACGCCGTTCCCGGGCTCGTCGGCAGGCTCAAGGATGCTCTCGGCTCGGAGCGTGAGGTCGTTTCGCGGCGAGTCCAGCACGAGGATGCGGCACGCGACCTGACCGAGCGCATCGAGATCGCCAAAGAGCGACTGACCCGTGCGACGGAGGAAGCGCGGACAATCATCTCCGAGCGTGGGATCGAGGTCGGCGGCTCTGTCGAACCACTGCGGGAGCAACTTGCCCGTGCAGGGGCCGAATCTCGCGACGCAGATGGCGTGTACGACGAAGTCGCAGCTGAGCGCTCTCGGCTTCAGGGTACGCTCGACACGCTCGCCGGTGAGGATCGCGGCGCGCAGCTCAGGCTTGATGAGTCCTCGATCAAAGAGCAGCTTGCCGCCGCCGTGGATCGGTATCTGGTGGCATCGACGGCAGCGCGTATCGTCGCGTGCCGAGGAGATCTTCCGCACCATCACCGGTGACCGCTACGTGGGACTGAGCGTTGCGCTCGGCAGCAACCGTCTCGAGGTCTTCGACGAGCACGCCGCAGGGAAGACGACCGAGCGCCTCTCGCGGGGTACGGCCGAAGCGCTCTATCTCGCATTGCGCCTCGGACTCATCTCGCAGCTTGGCGACGTCGGTCCCGGACTACCGCTGCTCATGGACGATGTGCTCGTGAATCTCGACCCGGAACGTCGTCGCGGTGCCGCAGTGGCGGTTGCCGATCTTGCGCGTGAGCGCCAGATCGTGCTGTTCACCTGCCACCCCGACACCGCGACGCTCCTGGGCGAGATCGCCCCGGATCACACGAGGATTACGCTGGACCGCTGCTGAACGGCTCGGCGATTGGGAGCCCCTTCGGCTTTCCGAAGATGGTTTCCCAGTCCACGCGAGCCGTCTTCACCATGAAGTAGGCGAGTGTGATGACCGACCCGATGGTGATAGCGAGCCCGGTGAGACCTTCAAAGAAGAAGCTGTAACTGAACAGCACCAGGAACACGAACTGGCTGATCGCAATCTCGGTGAGCGCCTTCCCCAGGCCGAGCGCGAGCCAGAGGTAGCCGACGCACAAGATCACCGAGGTTACCGAGGCGATCAGGAATGCCGCGTTGATATCGACGCGGTCGACCAGGTACGCGAACAGAAGATGGAAGGCGAAGAAGCCTGCCGCAAGGAATCCGTAGTTCATCGGGTGGAGGCGGATTCCCTGTGTAGCGGTGAGCAGCACGAGCCCGGCGAAGAAGAACAGCAGCGAGACAGGCGCGAACAGCGAGATACGCGCTGCAAGCGGACCGGGATTCATCGGCTTGGGCATCGTCAGCGTGATAGGACGACCGCTCACCAGGTTCGCGTACTCCCAGGTCATCGTGGTCCCGGAGCCGTTCTGCGCGATCTTCGTAGGCGAGACCGCCCCGTCAGGGAAGTCGACGTTCTTGAAGTCGGTCGTCATCGCAAGGGAGAAATCCTTGACGACCCCCACACCGTCGCGCGCCGAAACGTAGCTCCAGGTGTCGAGGCCCTTTGACCGGTAGCCGGTCGAGACGACTGCAGAGGCGTTGGCCGCGAGCGGGAACACCGCCGATGCCGAACCGCCCGCGTACGTGACCGCGACGGGCTTGCCGTCCACACTGACCTCAAAACCGTCGTACTCGCCTTCAGGCGCCGGGAACTCGAGGGAGAACGTTGCCGTCGTGGGGACTGAGGTGGTGTTCTTCACCCGGTACTCGCCTCGGAAGTCGACGGCGTATGTCGCGTACCACAGGAGTCCCTTGCGGCGCTGATCCAGCTTGAAGTCAGCCGTGATGTCGCTGCCCATCAAGTCGAGCGTCCCGCGCTTGTTCGGTGAAGCAAAGGTGAGTGTCGGTGCCAGCTGGGCCTGCGGGCCTCCCCAGAGTCCGGCGACACGCTCTCCGAGCGCATTTCCCGTGTCGTTCGTGCGGTAGTCGACAGAACCCGCCAGTACAAACCAGGCACCTGCGGCAAGCATGAAGATGAGAGCAATAGCGATGAGGCGCAGTACCGTCATGACAGTTCCCCTTCCCGGATGACATGTCGTCTACGAGTATGGGCAACGCCGTCGCGTAGTTGGCTGAGGACAGTTGACGTGAAGGCTACGGGACGGTGACGAAGGATGTGTCGAATCGGCTTCGAAGGCCCCGGGCAACGTGACGCGGTTGTGTCAGTCGCCGATGACAGGCAACCGAAGCGTGAACGCGCTGCCGCCCTCAGGTCGGTTGGCGGCCTCGATAGAGCCCGCATGTGCCGTGACGATCGCCTTGACGATGGCGAGTCCCAGACCGGCGCCGCCCGTGGAGCGGTCGCGGCTAATCTGAGCGCGGTAGAAGCGCTCGAAGAGATGCGGAAGCGCCTCCGGTGGGATGCCGGGTCCTTCGTCGAGCACAGCGAGTACTGCATGGTCTCCGTCGCGCGAGAGGAGTACCCGGACGTGTCCGCCGGCCCCCGTCATTCGTGAAGCGTTGTCGATGAGGTTGGCGATGACCTGCTGGATCCTATCCACGTCGCCGAGGACCGTCGGCGCTTCGCCTTCGGCCGTCACCTGTACGCCACGTGCATCCGTGAGCGGAGCGAGCGCGCCTATCGCGCGGTCGGCGGCTGCGCGCAAATCGATGCGTCCTAGTGGAAGCTCTCCGGTCGCCCCTTCGATCCGCTGGAGCGTAAGCAAGTCGTTCGCGAGGCGCGTAAGGCGGTCGGATTCGCGAATGATCGTCTCGAGGAACTGCCGGGCGTCCGCCTCGGGGACGTCGCCGTCAAGCAGCGTCTCAGCCCCGCCGCGGATTGCGGTCAGAGGTGTGCGAAGCTCGTGGCTGACGTCCGAGACGAAGCGGCTCTTGCGTCGCTCCTCCTCTTTAAGCTCGGTGACGACACGTTGTACCTCGTCACCCATAGCGTTGAACGCCTCGGCGAGCGCCCGGGTCTCACTCGATCCGCCCGGATGGGCCCTGACCGAGTGGTCACCGGCAGCGAACGCCTTTGCCGTGACGGACAGGTCCTGGAGCGGTCGTGAGAGCCAGCGCGAGAGCAGCTCTGTCATAAAAAGCGTGAATGCGGCGAACAGTGCCACGACGAGCGCCATCCGCAGTCGGTAGTCGCGGAGGAGCGTCATGATGGAGAACGTCGTCGACGACGCGTACGCGACGCCGCGAACGTCGCCGTTCGAGAGGATGGGGACCGCGACGTAGAGGGCGACGCGACCCTCCTCGGTCATACGTGTCGCCGCACCGTACTCGCCCGCGAGCGCGCGGCGGACTTCGGAACGATCGCCGTACAGGTCGCCCGCATCCCCCGGAGTGGAATCCGCGATGGCCACACCATCGGCATCGAGCACGCGAAGTCGGGAGGCCGCATACGGTGTGGCGTCTGCAATCGTCACCTGGAGTTTGCGTGCGTCAGTTGCCGAGAACTCTGCGGCGCCATTGAGATAGGTGGTCGAGGCAACTGACGCAAGCATCCGGGCCTGGGTGTGGAGCCGCTCCTCGAGCTTGCGGAGCGCGAAGCCCTCGAGCTCCTTGAGGAAGTAGAACGACAACCCGGCGGCAGCCGTGATCGCGACGATCAGAAACGCCGCGAGAAGTCTCGCCCGGATAGAAGCCCGCATGCGTCCTTTGCTAGACCGAGATGCGATAGCCATACCCGCGTACCGTCTCCACGAGTGCCGGATCGGCCCCGGCCTGAGTGAGTTTGTCGCGAAGCCGCTTCACGTGCGTGTCCACCGTCTTGGTCTCGACGAGGTACTGCCAGCCCCACGCTTCATGAAGCAGCTGTTCGCGTGAAAGGACCTTGCTCGCATGGCGCATGAGGCAGGCAAGCAGTTCGAATTCGCGTGGCGTCAGGTCGATGAGCGTTCCGCCGAACGTCGCTTCGTGCCCGGCTTCGTCAAGGTGGATTCCGGATGCCTCAAAGGGCACGCCTTCGGGAACATCACCTGCGGTGCTCTTGCCGCCCGATCTGCGGAGTAGCGCCTTGACGCGCGCCTGGAGTTCTCGGATGCCGAACGGCTTTGCGAGGTAGTCATCGCCGCCAAGCTCGAGCCCGACAACTTTGTCGAGTTCGGTGTCGCGTGCCGAGAGGAACAGCACCGGGACGTTGCCGACAGCGCGGAGCTTGCGGCACACCTCGTACCCGTCGGTCCCCGGCAACATGATGTCGAGTATGACGAGGTCGAAGGCCTCCTCGGACGCCTTCGCCAATGCTTCGTCACCGTCTCTGACACACGTGACTTCGTAGCTCTCTTTGCGGAGGTTGTACGATACGAACTGCAGGATTGAATCTTCGTCGTCAACGACAAGAATGCGTGAAGTCGTCATCGTTGGTCTCCCGCTCTCGATGAACACCCGGAACGATGCGATGATAGCACCACGTTACCTGCCGTTCGGTTCGCGTTGACAGGCCGTTATCGCCCCGATGCGCATATGATACGAGCGACCCGCCGCGTGGCGGAGCGCAACGAAGGGAGCCGGCGATGATCCTCGCCGTCGATGTCGGCAATACGCAGACAGTGCTTGGCCTTTTCACGGGGCGCGAGCTCAGCAGCCATTGGCGTGTGGCGACCGACCCCACCCTCACGGCCGACGAACTTCGCGTGAAGATCGGCGGGCTCCTTGGCCTCGACGGTCTTGGCTGGCCCGACATCGAGCGCATCGTGCTCTCATCGGTGGTGCCTGCGCTGACCGCGCACTACGAGGAGATGTCGGTGCGCGCCACGGGGACCTCTCCGCTGACCGTAGGTCCCGGAATCAAGACCGGCATGCCTATCAAGTACGACAACCCGCATGAGGTCGGTGCGGACAGAATCGTGAACGGGATTGCGGCATTCGAGGCATTCGGCGGCCCGATCATCATCATCGACTTCGGAACCGCGACGACGCTCGACGTTGTAGACGGCACCGGTGCGTATCTCGGTGGGGCGATCGCCCCGGGAGTCGAGACCAGCGCCGAGGCCCTGTTTGCCCGCGCTGCCCGGCTCGCCAAGGTCGATCTGGATCCGCCCACGAAGGTGATCGGCACGAATACGCGCGAGTCCGTTCAGGCAGGGTTGCTGTTCGGTGAGGCGGCGATGGTGGACGGACTGGTGAGGCGCGCCTGGGGTGAGCTTGGCGGGGAGTGTCCCGTCGTTGCGACGGGTGGTCTCGCCGAGCGTATGGCGCCGCTTTGCGAGGTTATCGGTCACGTCGATCCCGACCTGACGCTCAAGGGACTCATGCTCGTTTACCAGCGCAACATCTGATTGCTTTCGTGCGCCCGCCCTCGGCACACGGTTTGCTCATGAATCGGTGCTGTAGAGCGTTTGTCGGTGGTACCCGGTGATGGTACTATTTCACTGTTCAGGCAAGCAGACGACAGAAGCGGTGCTCCGCATCTTGTAATGCGGTCCTTCCCTCTGGGCGCCCGCTCAGCTGCGAGCAATTAATGCGGTCTCTGCGCGCGGTGCGCGCGGTTCAAGGGAGTGAAGCGCGTGAACAAACGAGCGAGGCAGCGGCTCATCGGCGTCACGATCATCGTTCTCCTCATTGTCGCGGCGCTCATCTTTGGGGCGAGCACGACCGGTGCAGGCGGCGCATACAAGAAGACGGTCGCCGAGGTTGGCAGCGACAAGACACTCATCGGTAAGCAGGTCCAGGTGCAGGGTCCCGTACTCAAGGGCTCGTGGAAGCCGGGGGCCAAGCCGTTCATCTTCTCGATTGGCGATGTAACCAATCCGAACGCCACGCCCCTCAAGGTGATCTGGGATCGTCCGGTTCCGAGCGCCTTTGGAGACGGCACGACCGCGATCGTCACCGGTATTGTCGGTGAGGATGGCGCCGTGACCGCGAAAACACTCATCACGCAGTGCCCGTCGAAGTACGCGTCGGCCACGGGTGCGCTCACCGTCACCGAGCTACTCAAGGCCGACATGCAAAAGACAGCCGCCACGTTCCACGTGACCGGCTATGTGGTCAACGGCACGATTCAGTCCGCAGGCTCCGCAGAGCGGTTCTCGGTAGGCACGACGTCCGCCGGTACCGAGAAGGTTGCGGTCAACTACGACGGCGCCCTTCCGCAGGGCATGGTCGATGGCAGCAAGGTCGTCATCTCCGGCTCACTTGGTGACAACGGCGTGTTCCTCGCCACAGATGTTGCGATTGACGAGGCCGAGAAGAAATAGCGTCCGACTGGTGGAGACCCGCCGCGGCTTAGCCGCGCGTGATCGAACGGAGTGGGAATGGATCTTTCGACGCTCGGCAATCTCTTGTTGGCTCTGGCCAGCATCTCGGCGCTCGGGTCGATTGCGGCTATCGCGTTCACGTCGTTCACAGGCAAGTCGGATACATCGCGGGTGACCGGACACGTGCTGACGTTCGTTTCCACGGCGTTCACATCGCTGGCGACGTTCCTTCTGCTCACGGCGTTTCTCGGCGAGAACTTTAAACTTGAGTACGTCGCCTACAACCACCCGACCATCGTTGGTCCGTGGTCGTGGCTCTATAAGGTTTCGGGCGTATGGGCGGGTCGCGAAGGCTCGCTCCTGTTCTGGGCGTGGCTGCTGTCCCTCTTTGCAGCCTGGATCGCGTATCGGTTCCTCGCGAAGCGCGACCGCCTTGCCACCACGGCGCTCGGCATCATGAACTTTGTTCAACTGTTCTTCCTCACAGCGCTGTTCATCCCGCTCAACAACCCCTTCAAGCTCCTGCCGCCCGAGTACCTTGATCCGAACACGGGCCAGCTGCTCATCCAGGCGGCCATGAACCCGCTCCTGCAGACGTGGGCGATGATCGCGCATCCGCCGACGCTCTTCCTGGGGTATGCGGGGCTGACGGTGCCGTTCGCATTCGCAATGGCAGCGCTCTTCACCGGGGATACCTCCAAGCACTGGGTTCAGATCTCCGATCGCATCACGGTGTTCTCGTGGCTCATGCTCGGTATCGGGATCGGTCTTGGCGCGGTCTGGGCGTATATCGAGCTCGCCTTCGGCGGTTACTGGGCATGGGATCCGGTCGAGAACGCCTCGCTGCTCCCGTGGCTGACGGGCGTCGGACTCCTTCACTCTATGACGGTCTACCGGAAGCGCGACGGTTTTCGTGCGTGGACGATCTTCATGGCGGCTGCGACATTCGTGTTCGTGTTGCTCGGCACGTTCATCACACGGTCCGGCATCGTGAGCTCGGTTCACGCCTTCCAGGAGGACCCGCTCTCGTTCTGGCTCTTCCTGTCGATGATGGTCGGATCACTGGGTGTCGCGCTGGTCGGAATCTGGTTCCGCCGGGACAAGCTCAGGGGCAATGACACGTTCGATCGCCTCTTCTCCAAGGAGGGGTCGTACTATTTCAACAACGTGATCATGCTGGTCGCGGCTGTGATGGTCGCGTACCTCACGCTGTCGCAGGCACTTCCGAAGTGGTTGCCGGGTGGCGGCCAGGTCTTTGGCGCGGCGACATACGATATCCTCGCCCGGCCAGTCGGCATCTTCTACATCCTCGTGATGTCGGTGTGCCCGATACTCTCGTGGGGCGGGGCTGGCTGGAATGCGTTCTGGAGCAGGGCGAAGTGGCCGATCTTCGGCGCTGCTGGCGTCGGCGCGGTCCTCCTCACCATCTGGGCGTTTGCAATGATGCCGTACTACAATCCGACAGCCACCTCGATGCCGCTCTTGAATCACACGGTTGCAATCGTCGGTCTGCTCGTCGCGTCACTCTCGATCTCATTGCCGATCTACCTCTTCATCGATGGAACGCTCAAGCGATCGGCGGCCAAGGGCGAGAGTTTTGGAAAGGCGCTCTTCAACATACTCACCAAGGCGCGCTCGCAGTCGGGCGGTTATCTGACGCACCTGGGCATGGGTATTATCCTTGTCGGGCTGATCGGCTCGACAATGTACGTACGGACGTACGAGACGGCGATCCCGCAGACGCCCGGCGCCAAGATCGAGGCCGGCGCATATACGTTCAACTTCGGCGGTATCGAAGAGATCACTAAGGCCAACGGCGACGGACAGGTCACGGCGATTCTCAACGTGACGCTTAATGGCAAGCCGGCCGGTACCGTGAAGCCGCGCATCATCTATCCGAAGCAGCTTGAGCAGGAGGGGTCTTCGACCCAGAAGGTCTCGCTCATTCAGCAGCCGCTTAAGGACATCTTCGTTTCGTTCTCCGGCGTCGACCAGGCCGAGAACGCTGTGTTCACGGTGAAGTTCTTCCCGATGCAGTGGTGGGTGTGGGCGGGCTTCATCATGACGATTCTCGGTAGCGCGCTGGCCTCATGGCCGAAGCGGTCGCCGAAGGCGGCTTAGCGCGGGTATGGCGGAGAGCGCACAGGCTAACACTGCCGTTCAGGTCCGGGATCTTACCCGGGCCTTCGGCGTGCGCAAGGCGCTCGATCGCGTCAGTTTTGATCTGCCGGGCGGCGCGTTCCTGTCGATCTTCGGCCCGAATGGCGCCGGCAAGACGACGCTTGTCAGGGTACTGACGACGCTCCTTAACCCGAGCAGCGGTACGGCGAGCGTGTGCGGTAGCGATGTCGTGACCGAGGCCGTCCAACTCCGGCACCGCATCGGCCTCATTAGCCACAATCCGCTGCTCTACCCCGACCTTACTGCCGAGGAGAACCTGTTGTTCTTCTCGGAGATGTACGGTCTGGACGACCCGAAGACGCGCGTTAGGGAGCTGCTCGAGAGTGTCGAGCTCGATCACCGTCGACTCGACGTCGTCAGCACGTTCTCGCGCGGCATGTTGCAGCGTCTGTCGATCGCGCGCGCGTTGCTCCACCGCCCTGACGTGCTCTTTCTCGACGAGCCGTACTCGGGCCTTGATCCGCATGCAATGGACATTCTCGATGGCCTTATCGCCCAGATACGTGGCGACCACACCTTCGTCATGATCAGCCATGACCTCGATAAGGGGCTTGAGCTGTGCTCGCATGCGCTCATCCTCGCGCGCGGTAAAGTCGTCTTGTTCGAAAAGCGCGAGGAGATCGATGTCCCCGAGTTCCGCGCGACCTATCGCGCCACTGTTGGTACGGGGGTGGCGTAGTGAAGTCGAACAGCTGGCGGCAGTTCAAGGCGATCCTGCGCAAGGACATCGTGATGGAGCTTCGGACCAAAGAGATGGTCAGCTCGATGGGCCTCTACGCGATTCTCACGATGGTCGTCTACCAGATAGCGCTGGCCGAAGCGGGCGAGAGTTTTGACGTTCGGCTCGTCATGCCAGGGCTTATATGGGTTGCGTTCATCTTCATGTCGATGCTCGGCCTCAACCGGTCCTTCGTGCACGAGAAGGATCAGGGCTGCATCGAGGCGTTGCTTCTCTCACCGGTCGACAGGCCCGTGATCTTCTTTGCGAAGGCGACCGGCAACCTGATCTTCTTGCTTATCGTCGAGTTCCTCTCGCTGCCGATCTTTTCGTTCCTCTTCATGCAGGGGAGGGCGGGCTACGGGAATCCGGTGTGGCTCCTCGCCGTCGTGCTCTTCGGGGCGTCAGTGGGTATCGCCGCTGTCGGAACGCTTCTCGCGACGATGACGGTCAACACGAAGGGCAAGGACGTCATGCTCGCGGTGCTCTTCGTGCCGCTCATGTACCCGCTCTTGCGCGCGGCGGTGGGTGCCACGTTCGCAGCGGTGATCGGCGGTCCCGGGTCGGTCGAGACCTTCTGGGCATTCATGGCATGGGTGGTTGGCTACGATGCGATAATGGGCCTTGTTGCCTACGGTCTGTACGAGTTTGTCATTGGCGTCTGAGGCATTGGAAGGGAGAGAACCTGTGAAGCGAAACCCGCTTGCCGAGATCATGCTCGTCTTGGGTGGCCTGTTGACCACGGCTGCGTACTTCATGACGTTCTTCTGGGCACCACCGACCGCGTATCCTGACGGCCGGGTGGACTTCGCGCAGAAGATCTTTTACTTCCATGTACCGGTGGCCGAGGCATCGTTCCTCGTGCTGATATTCACCGCGTACTACGGGATCCGTTTCCTTATGACGCGCCAGCGTATCTACGATACGAAGGCGAAGATCGCGACCGAGGTCGCCCTTTTCTTCGTGTTGCTGACGATGGCTACCGGCATCCTCTGGACGAAGGTCGAGTGGGGCGTCTGGTGGCAGTGGGAACCCCGGCTGACGACGTATTTCATCCTCACGCTGGCGGTTATCGGCTACTTCGTACTTCGCAATTCGACCGAGGACGAGGAGCGCCGCGCTGTCTACGCGTCGGCCTTCGGCATCCTCGTCTTCATCAACGCGCCCATCTCGTTCTTCATCACTCGCTGGCTTGAGTCGATCCATCCCATCGTTTTCGGTGGCGGCAAGGGATCGGGCCTCGAGACCACGATGCTTGTGACGTTCATCATCGCGCAGGTCGGCATGCTCATGCTCGGCTATGCGTTCTACCAGCTCAGGCTTCGCGAAGAAGAGTTCAAGGAGCGCGTTGAAGCGCTCAAGATCGAAATCGGAGGCTGACCACATGAACGAAATCTACTCCACCGTCATTCCGCAGGCGCCGTACATCATCGGTGCGTACGGGCTCATCTGGGTTGCGCTCCTCGGCTTCGTCGGTATGGTGTTCAACCGCCTGCGTCGCATGGAGAAAGAGCTTGCCGTGCTCGAGGAATCGCTCAAGCGTCGCGAGCAGGCATAAGGGAGCGAGCATGGCTCAGGGCGCCGTCATACTCTTCTGGTTCACGATTGTGGCGTACGTAGCCGCGACGGTGCTCTACGCGTACTTCTTCTTGAGCAAGCGGGCGGCGTTCTCGTGGTATGCCACGTTCCTGACGGGCGCCGGTTTCTTGTGCCACACAGCGTCGATCGGCATGCGCTCCACTGCACAGCACGGGACGCGGCTTGACGGTCCCAACACGCTCATCTTGTTCGCGTGGGCGTTAGTGATGCTGTATTTCGTGATGGAGCATCTCATCAAGGTGAAGGTCTACGGGACGCTTCTTGTGCCGGTATCGGTCGTTCTCATGACACTCTCTCAGCTCATTGCGGGGAGCGGGGCGGCGACATCTCCGCTCATCGAGAACTGGAAGATCGGCATCCACGTTGCGCTCATCGCCTTTGCGAACGCCGGTTTCCTTATTGCAGCGGTTGCGGCGATGACGTATCTCGTCCAGGAGGGTCAGCTCAAGCGGCACAAGACGAACGTCGTGTTCAAGCGCCTCCCTTCGCTCAGTAAGATCGACGCACTTGCCCGTCGCGCCGTAGCCTTCGGGTATCCGGCGTATACGGGCGGGCTTCTCCTCGGGGTGCTTCGCGCGATCGAGACTGACCCGCCGGGCTGGTGGGCTGACCCCCGGGTTGTGCTTGCCGGCATCGCATGGGCGATCTTTGGCGCGTTTCTCGCGCTCCAGTACACCCAGCGCGCCTCGTCGCGAACCACCGCGTGGATTGCGATTGCAGGGACGATCGTTGTCCTGTCCCTCGCCGTCGTAGCGCGGACCGTTCCGGCGGGCTTCCACATCTTCGGTGTCTAGGGGCGTGAGAGTGGCGGACTACACCAAGCCTTACTATCCTGTGTTCCTCGACCTGACCGGGCGTCGTGCGGTCATCGTGGGCGGCGGAAGTGTGGCCGAACGCAAGGTCACCACGCTTGCTGAATACGGCCCGAGAATCCGGGTCATCGCCCCGGAGTGCACGCCCGCCCTCTTGGAACTCGCCGCGTCCGGATCTATCGAGCTTGAGCAGCGAGGCTACATCCGTGGCGACCTTGATGGCGCGTTCATCGTCGTGTGTGCGACAGACTCCGAAGAGGTCAACCGCGCGGTCCATGCGGAGGCGGAGGAGCGCGGCTGCATAGTGAACGTCGTGGACGTACCTGAGCTCTGCAGCTTCATCGTGCCTTCAATCGTTCGCCGGGGAACGCTCTCGGTCGCGATCTCAACAGGCGGCGCCGCGCCGACCGTCGCAAAGCGACTTCGTCGGCATGTGCAGAAGCACCTCGGGCCCGAGTGGGAAGCATACGTGACGCTTCTCGGTGAGGTGCGAACCCTCGTCATGGAGCGCGTGCCCGGTGGCGAAGCCGAGCGCAAGCCGCTCTTTGAGGCGATTGCCGACTCGGATCTACTCGCGCGAATCGCTGACGGCGCCTGTCCGACTGCCGAGGAAGTCTACGCGGAGTTCGTGGGTGAGCGCCCGTGAGAGTCGACGGTTGTACCGCTCTCGTAACAGGGGGATCCTCGGGCATCGGACTCGCTGCTGCCGAGTTGCTTGCTGCGCGTGGTGCGCGCGTTGCGCTGCTCGCCCGCGATCCGGAGCGCCTTGCGGTTGCTGTCAACGCCGTGCGATCTCACGCAACGGACGCTTCGCAGCAGGTCCTGGCCATCTCGTGCGATGTGTCCGACCGCGGTCAGGTCGTCGCGGCGGTTCGCGAGGCTGAAGCGACGCTCGGTCCGATCGACCTGCTGCTCAATTGCGCCGGCTATTGCACGCCCGGGCGCTTCCTCGAGCTTTCTGAAGATGAGGTCGAACGTCAGATTCGCGTGAATCTGCTTGGCACGATCAATCCGACCCGTGCAGTTGTGCTCGGCATGGTCAAGCGCGGCCGCGGACACATTGCGAATGTAGCTTCGATGGGTGGTTATCTCGGCGTCTATGGTTACAGCGGGTACAGCCCGGCGAAGTTCGGTGTGATGGGTTTCTCGGAGGTGCTTCGCTCCGAGATGTGCCCGCATGGCGTCGGCGTGAGTGTGATGTGCCCGCCGAATGTCGAGACGCCCGGCTATGCACGCGAGATGACGCTTGAGCCCGAGGAGACCGCGAAGATCAACGGCAGCGTGAAAGCGGCGTCGCCGCAAGCGATGGCAAGAGTACTCCTGCGCGCGATTGAGCGCGACCGCTACTACGTGCTGCCCGGGCTTGTGAACAAGCTCGCCTTCCGTCTGAAGGGGCTCGTGCCCGAGGTGTTCTTCTACCTCTTCGACCGTGATGTTGCGGCCGTTCGACGCGACACAGCGGGGAGCAACCATGTCTCCTGAGAACCGTCTCGCGCGTTGTGTCGGCAACCTCGCCGATGGTAAACTACCCTTGTTCAGGCAAGCGCAGTTGGTGCGCTCTATAGCGTTTCACATCGCCCCCGCCGGGCCTGCTTGCCTGAACAACAATGCACCGCACCGGCGGGGGCGACCCATGTCCCGATACGCGACGGACCCTCGTGACGCGATGAAGCGAGTTGTATGCACCTCCTAGTCGTCGGTCTCAGCCATAAGACCGCGCCCATCGAGATACGGGAGCGGCTCACATTCCCGGCACACCGCCAGGCCGAAGCGCTGGCGTTGCTGCTCTCTCAGCCCGCTGTGGCGGAGGCCGTCATCATCTCGACATGCAACCGAACCGAGATCTACGCTGTTGCATCCGGCGGCGACGAGGGTGTGGATTCCGTCATCGAGTTCATGGCGGACTATCACGAGCTCGATCGCCACGAACTCATCCGATCGCTCTATATCACGCGGGGTGTCGATGTTGTACATCACCTGTTCCGGGTGGTCGCTTCGCTCGACTCGATGGTTATCGGCGAGGCGCAGATCCTCGGTCAGGTGAAAGAGGCATACGACCACGCGATGGAGAATGGTGCGACCGGGCTTGCGCTCAACAAGCTCTTCCGCCAGTCGTTCGAGGTCGGGAAGCGCGTTCGCAATGAGACCGGGATCGGCGAGAACGCCGTTTCGATCAGTTACGCAGCGATCGAGCTTGCCAAGAAGGTCTTCGACACGCTGAGTGGCCGTACGATTCTCATCCTCGGTGCGGGCAAGATGAGCGAACTCACCGCGAAGCATCTCGTGAGCAATGGCGTGAAAAGCGTTCTTGTCGCGAACCGCACGTTCGAGCGTGCGCAGGAGCTTGCCGAGCGATTCAACGGCGAGGCGATCCGGTACGACGACCTTTACGAGCGGATGCGTGGCGCTGACATCGTCATCACGTCAACGGCGGCGACACATTACGTCATCACGAAGGAACAGGTCGCCTCTGCGATGCGCGGCCGTGGTGGTCGACCGCTCTTCCTGATCGACATCGCCGTGCCCCGCGATATCGAGCCCACCGTCAACGATCTCTCCAACGTCTTCCTGTACGACATCGACGATTTGAGTGGCGTCGTCGAGTCAAACCTCGAGGAGCGAATGCGCGAGGCAGGACGCGCCGAGCACATCATCGCCGAGGAGATCGCGTTGTTCGTACGCTGGCGCGAGTCGCTTGAGGTCGTTCCGACGGTTGCGGCGATTCGGGCCAAGGCCGAGGTCATCCGTCTGGCCGAGCTTGAGAAGGCGTGCAAGCGGCTCGGGGGGCTCTCGCAGAAGGATCGCGAGACGATCGAGGCGCTGACGTGCGCCATCGTCAACAAGATGCTCCACGGTCCCACACAGCGCCTCAAGCAGGCCGCTGCGGCGAAGGACGGTTACGAGTACGTCGAGACCGCGCGGCACCTCTACGGGCTTGAGGAGAGCGAGGCGCGTGGGCACGGTAAGCTGCGCAACCTGCTCAACCGCCGGGCGCACGATACGGCCGACAAACAGGCAACTCACGAGATAGGAGATTCGCTTGGCTGCTGAGCGAACACGGCTGGTCATCGGCACGCGAGGCAGCAAGCTCGCGCTGTGGCAGTCTGAATACATCAAGGCGAACGTCGAGGAGATCACCGGTCTGCCGGTGACGCTCGAGATCATCAAGACGACCGGCGATAAGATTCTCGACGTGCCGCTTGCCAAAGTCGGCGGCAAGGGACTCTTCACCAAAGAGCTCGAGGTCGAGCTCATGGCCGGTACCGTCGACCTCTGTGTCCACTCGATGAAGGACGTGCCCACCGAGCTTCCCGAGGGGCTCGTCATCGCCGCGATGCCGCCGCGGGTCGACCCTCGCGACGCGATCGTCTCCGGCGCTGGCTACAACCTCGACACGCTGCCGCAGGGTGCGCGTCTCGGCACCTCGTCGCTGCGGCGCCGCTCGCAGGTGCTCGCGCTCCGTCCCGACCTCGAGATCGTGGACGTCCGCGGGAACCTCGACACCCGGATGCGCAAGGCCGAGAACGGCGAAGTCGACGCGGTCATTCTCGCCTCGGCGGGCATAACGCGCATGGGCTGGGCGGACCGCATCACTCACTACATCGACCCCGTTCAGATGACGCCGGCCGTTGGCCAGGGCGCTATCGGCATCGAGATCTGCGAGGACGACGCGTTCATGCAAGACGTGTGCGCGAAGCTCAACGACGCTCTCACTTTCACGTGTGTCAGTGCCGAGCGGGTCGTCATGCGCTCGCTCGAGGGTGGCTGCCAGGTTCCCATCGGCGCGTATGCGCAGTCGACGGGCGATGGCGGACTGGTGATGGACGCGTTCGTCGGCTCGCTCGATGGCGCGACGCACCTGCGTCACACGCTTGAGGGCACGATGGCCGAGCCGGAAGCGCTTGGTCTTGAGATGGTCGATCGCATGCTCGAACTAGGCGCGGACACCGTTCTCGCCGATATTCGCGCTGCCGCAGACGGCGGCGTGGGCTCGCTGCTCGACACCTGAGAGAAAGCCGCGGCGCGGATGCCGCTCGACTGCTAGCAAAGGAGTGTCAGGATGGGCCGTCCCATCGTCTATCTCATCGGTGCCGGTCCGGGTGACCCCGGGCTTATCACGGTGAAGGGTCTCGCGTGTATCGCCGAGGCCGACGTCATCATCTACGACTACCTCGCGAACTCGAAGTTCCTCTCGCACGCTCGGGAGGACGCCGAGGTCATCTACGTGGGCAAGAAGGGCTTCACGCAGCACGTGACGCAGGAGGAGATCAACGCCGTCATCGTCGAGAAGGCGCTTGAAGACGGCGGCAAGACCGTCGCGCGTCTCAAGGGCGGCGACCCGTTCATCTTCGGTCGCGGCGGCGAGGAGGCCCTCGCGCTCGTGGATGCTGGCATTCGCTTTGAGGTCGTGCCGGGCATCTCGTCCGGCTACGCGGCACCGGCGTACGCGGGAATCCCCGTGACGCATCGCGGCATCACGACTGACATGGCGTTCGTCACCGGCCATGAAGATCCCACGAAGGACTCCTCGGACATCAACTGGGAGGGTCTGGCCACCTCGGTCGGCACCATCTGCTTCTTCATGGGCATCAAGAACCTGCCGACGATCACGAGCCGCCTCATCGAGTTCGGGCGTCCGGCCACCACGCCGGTCGCGCTCGTGCGTTGGGGCACCACCCCCCGGCAAGAGGTCCTCGTCGGCACGCTTGCCGACATTGCCGGGAAGGCCGCAGCCGTGAACTTCAAGGCGCCGGCGATCACGATCGTCGGCGAGGTCGTGAGCCTGCGAGAGCAGCTGGCATGGTTCGAGACGCGGCCGCTCTTTGGGAAGACGATCGTCGTCACGCGCTCGCGTGCGCAGGCGTCTGTGCTCACGGACGCGCTTGAGGACCTCGGCGCCGAAGTGCTCGAGTTCCCGACGATCAAGATCATCGACCCCGAGGAGTGGGCGCCGGTCGACGAAGCGATTCGCAACCTCGACATCTACGACTGGCTTGTCCTCACGTCCGTGAACGGCGTCGGACGGTTCTTCGACCGTCTCGAGTACGCGGACAAAGACGCGCGTGCGCTCGCCGGCCTGCGGGTCTCCGCGATCGGCCCCGCGACGGCTGCTGCGTGCATCGAGCGGGGCGTCCGTCCCGATTACGTGCCCGATGAGTACCGCGCCGAAGGCATTCTCGACGGCCTGTGCGAACGGGGCGTCGGCAAGGATTCGAAGGTGCTGCTCGCCCGCGCGCTTGAGGCTCGCGACGTGCTGCCGGACGAGCTTCGCGAGCGCGGTGCCCGCGTGGATGTCGTGACCGTCTACCGCACCGAGGTGGGCGAGGGCGACCCGCGGGTGCTCGAGCGTCTCCGTGATGCCGAGGTCGACGCCGTTACGTTCACGTCGTCATCGACCGTCACCAACTTCATCAAGCTTGCGGAAGGCATCGACCTTGCTGCTGTACTGAAGGACGCGCTCGTGGCGTCCATCGGCCCGATCACCTCGGACACGGCCCGTGCGGCCGGTCTGACGGTCGGTGTCGAGGCCGAGGAATACACGATTCCGGGGCTCGTGACAGCCGTCGCGAAGCACTTCGGGGTCGACATTGACGAGGAAGAGTAACGCCGGTACCGGCAACACAGCGAAAGGACCGCCACACCATGATTGGTATCTCAAAACTGTACTGCGGGGCCGTGGAGCCCAGTGACGTTCTCCGGTATAACCGTGAGTCCGGTAAGCTGCCAAGCGAGCTGCTCCAGTTCGCGGCGGACAAGAAGCCGGTCGTCGTGTGGAACTGCACGCAGCGCTGCAACCTCAAGTGCGTGCACTGCTACGCCGCGTCCGAGGACCGCAATTACCCCGGCGAGATGAGCACCGAGGAAGCGAAGGTCATGATCGACGACCTCGCCGCGTACGGTGCGCCGGTGCTGCTCTTCTCGGGTGGCGAGCCGACCATCCGCAAGGACCTCCTCGAGCTCATGCACTACGCGAAGTCGAAGGGCATGCGCGTCGTCATCTCCACGAACGGCACGCTCATCACGGCGGAGCGCGCCAAGGAGTTCGCCGAGGTCGGTCTGTCCTACGTCGGCGTGTCGCTTGACGGTGGCCGCGAGACCCACGACAGCTTCCGGGGTATCCCGGGCAGCTTCGACAAGGCGATCGCCGGCATCCGCAACTCGATGGCCGCAGGTATCAAAGTCGGCCTGCGCATGACGATCAACAAGCGCAACTGGCAGGACATCCCCGAGCTCTTCAAGGTCATGGAAGAAGAGGGCATCCCGCGCGCGTGCTTCTATCATCTCGTGTACACCGGCCGCGGCTCTGAGCTCATGAAAGAGGACCTTGATCACGAGGAGACGCGCGAGGCAGTGCGTCTCATCATGACCAAGACCAAAGAGATGTTCGACAAGGGCCTCGAGCCCGAGGTGCTGACCGTCGACAACCACGCCGACGGCCCCTTCCTCTACATGGAGATGCTCAAGGAAGATCCGGAGCGCGCCGAGGATGTGTTGCAGCTGCTCCAGTGGAACCAGGGCAACTCGACGGGCAACGGCATCGGCTGCGTCAGCTGGAACGGCGAGGTCTACGCCGACCAGTTCTGGCGTCACTTCTCGCTTGGCAACGTGCGTGAGCGTCCGTTCTCGGAGATCTGGACCGATGTTTCGGGCGATACCGAGCAGTCCGAGATGATGAAGCGCCTCAAGGACAAGAAGCCATACGTCACCGGTCGTTGCGCCGAGTGCACGTGGCTGCAGATCTGCGGTGGCAACTTCCGCGTGCGTGCGGAGGCCGCTCACGGCGATCTGTGGGCGCCGGATCCGGCGTGCTACCTCACCGATGAGGAGATCGGACTTGGCGCGGTTGCCGACATGGCCGATATGGCCGCAGGCGAAGTCGCGGTTGAAGCGGGCACCGTCGTTGGCGGAGAAGTCGACTAGCACGACCGGTACAGCAGCGCTCCGAGGCTGTTTCGGCGTTGACAAAGAGCTATTGGCTCGGCATTGTATACACTTGCGCTGGCCGCCTCAGGCGGACATGCTCACGGGGATGTAGCTCAGCTGGGAGAGCACTGCGTTCGCAACGCAGGGGTCGGCGGTTCGAGTCCGCTCATCTCCACCAAAGGATGCAATGTCGAGGCGGCCTGCTGTGCAGGGCGCCTCGACTGCTTCAAAACTGATGCGTCACCTAAATGCGTCACCCGGACATCGTTTCTCAACCGAAGGAGAACTCCATGGGCGCTACTCCCACAGCCGTCGTGTCACCGTTCCTGACGTGGTTCAGCAGCTGGGGCAACGTCATCTTCGTTGCCGCGCAGGTTGCCTTCTGGGCAGCGGTGGCTTTCGCAGCCGTATCTGCGGCGCTCTCGTACAAGCGCCTCGTGGACAAGAAAGTCGGCGTCGCCGCAAAGACTGTGGGCGAGGCTGTCAAGATCGACGAGTTCGTCGAGTAGCACCCCCTGCGGGTCAAGCGACTCGCGATCGACTCCTTGGAGGCCCCGATGCAGTTCCCTAACTACCGGCCGCGCCGATTGCGCCGGACTGAGACGTTGCGCGCCATGGTGCGCGAGACGTCCCTGGACGCGAGCGACCTCATCTACCCGCTCTTCGTCGAGTTCGGCGTAGGTGTCCGTCGCGAGGTCCCCTCGATGCCGGGCGTCTTCAACATCTCGCTCGACCAGTTGCCCGCCGAGATCGATGAGCTCAAAGAGCTTGGCATTCCGGCGGTCATCTTGTTCGGGCTGCCCGACGTCAAGGATGAGGTCGGCAGCGGTGCGTTTGCCGAGGACGGTATCGTCCAGGAGGCGGTACGGGCCATCAAGGCGCACGATCCGGAGTTCTACGTCATCACCGACGTGTGCATGTGCGAGTACACCTCGCATGGCCACTGCGGGGCGCTCGATGAGCACGGATGCGTCATCAACGACGTGACCCTTGAGATGCTGGCGAGCACGGCCCTCAGCCATGTCGAAGCCGGGGCCGATATGGTCGCGCCCAGCGACATGATGGATGGCCGCGTTGCCGCGATTCGCGCTGCGCTCGATGCCGAGAACTTCTCGGACGTGCCGATCATGGCGTACTCAGCCAAGTATGCCTCGGCGTACTACGGCCCGTTCCGCGACGCGGCGGACAGCGCGCCGACATCCGGCGATCGCCGCGGGTACCAGATGGATCCGGCCAACTCCGAGGAGGCACTTCGCGAAGTCGCGCTCGATATCGAGGAGGGCGCCGACATCGTCATGGTCAAGCCGGCGCTGGCGTATATGGACATCATCCGACGCGTAAAAGAAGACTTCGGGTACCCGACCGCCGCGTACAACGTGAGCGGAGAGTACGCGATGGTGAAGGCCGCCGCCGCGAACGGCTGGATCGACGAGAAGCGAGTCGTGCTTGAGACGCTCCTCGGGTTCAAGCGCGCCGGTGCGGACCTCGTCATCACCTATCACGCAAAGGACGCCGCACGTTGGCTCAAGGAAGGCTAGGGGCACGTGACTGACATCGAACAAGAGATGGCGGACGCCGAGAAGGGGTGCGGCCAGACGGCCGTCGGAATCCCGATGGGCGGTCACCCTGCGGGCGTGCAGCGGCATGGTGGGGCGCGGTCGATGGGGTTCCGGCCTGGCGGTGGCGAGGCTGCTGCGGCCTATGAGGCGCGCACCGGCATCAAGGCGCCGCGCATCATCGCCTGGGAGATCACGCGGTCGTGCAACCTGAGTTGCGCGCACTGTCGCGCAGCTGCCGAGTTCGGCGCATACGAGGGCGAGCTCTCACTCGACCAGATCAAGAGCACCATCGATGACATCGTCACCATCACGAACCCGATCATCATCCTGACCGGTGGCGAGCCGCTCATGCGGCCCGACATCTGGGAGATCGTCGATTACGCGCACGAGAAGGGCGCAATGCCGGTCATCGGCACAAACGCTACGCTCATCACCGATGAGATCGCGTCCAAGATGGCAGAGCACCGTATCCCGCGCATCTCGGTCAGCGTCGACTTCCCGACGGCCGCCGAGCACGACGAGTTCCGCGGTCAGGTCGGCTGCTTCGACAAGACGATCGAGGGCATCAAGATCGCGAAGCGCCACGGTGTCGGCGTGCAGATCAACATGACGGTCACGACGATGAACGCCGACCGCATGGAGGAGATGCACACGCTGGCGGAGTCGCTCGGCGTCGATGCGTTTCACATCTTCATGCTCGTGCCGACCGGGCGCGGCGAGGACCTGCTCGATAAGGAGCTCCCGCCCGAGGAGTACGAGAAGGTGCTCGAGTGGGCGTACGAGCGGCAGAAGACGTCGTCGCTGCACTTCAAGCCGACCGACGCGCCGCACTACTACCGCATCATCCGCCAGAAGGCGAAGGCCGAGGGCAAGAAGGTGACGCGTGAGGAGTACGGGCTCGACGCGATGACGCGTGGCTGTCTCGGCGGCATCACATTCTGCTTCATCAGCCACGTCGGCGACATCCAGCCGTGCGGCTACTTCGACATGCAGCTCGGCAACGCCAAGAACCAGCCGTTCTCGCAGATCTGGACGGAGTCGAAGGTCTTCAACGAGCTGCGCGACTATTCGCTCCTCAAGGGCAAGTGCGGCGCCTGCGAGTACAAGGCCGTCTGCGGCGGCTGCCGCGCCCGCGCGCTCTCCGTGACCGGCGACTACCTGGCCGAGGAACCGTACTGCGTGTACGTGCCCGCCTCCATGCGCGGCGAATGCGAGGAGCCAGCGTGACGACGACCGAACTGACCGATCTTGATCGCCGGATGCTCGACCGCATCCAGGCGTCGTTCCCGGTGGCGTCGCGGCCGTTCGTGACGCTGGCGAAGGACCTCGGAGTGAGTGAGGCCGAGGCACTCGCGTGCGTACGCGGCCTCAAGGCATCCGGCGTCATCAGGCGCATCGGCGCGATCTTCGACTCGCACCGCCTCGGCTACCGCTCGACGTTGTGCGCGATCGCCGTTCCCGAGGAGCGCATCGAGGAAGTCGCCGCTCTCATCTCGGAGTATCCGAACGTGACGCACAACTACGAGCGCGAGGACCGCTACAACGTGTGGTTCACGCTTATCGCGCACACGGCCGCGCGGATTCAGGCGATTCTCGATGAGATTGCCGAGACGACCGGCATCGATGACATTCTCGATTTGCCGGCGACGCGGCTGTTCAAGATCAAGGTCGACTTCGATTTCACTGGTGAGCGCGACGCGCGCAGCGAAGCGCCGGTCGCCACCAGGCCCGCCGAGACCGAGGCGGTCGTGCTGTCGCGCGAGGAGAAAGCGCTTGCGCGGCTGTTGCAAGGTGACCTGCACATCACCGAGCGGCCGTTCCTCGACCTCGCGAAGACGCTTCTCGAGTGCGGCTACGACGTGGATGAGAACTGGGTTCTCGAGCGCACGCGCGAGTGGGTCGACACGCGCGTCATCCGACGCTTCGGCGCTGCCATCCGGCACCACCGCACCGGTTTCTCGGCCAACGCGATGGGCGTCTGGCATGCTCCCGAAGAGCGCGTCGAGGAAGTCGGCGCGATCATGGCGTCGTTCAAGGAAGTCAGCCACTGTTACCAGCGCCCGAGCGCGCCGACGTGGCCCGCGAACCTCTACACGATGATCCACGGTCGCACCCGTGAAGAGTGCGTTGAGGTGGCCCGTCGCATCCGCGAGGCGACCGGCCTCGAAGAGCCGCGCCTGCTCTACTCGGTGCGCGAATTCAAGAAGACATCGATGAAGTACTTCGCCGAAGGGGAGTAGCATGCAGCATTCGGAATCCAGCCGGCTGTTCGCGGAAGCGAAGCAGGTCATCCCGGGCGGCGTGAACTCGCCGGTCCGCGCGTTCAAGAGCGTCGGCCTCGACCCGGTGTTCTACGACCACGCCAAGGGCGCGCGCGTATGGGATGCCGACGGCAACGAGTACATCGACTTCGTGGCGTCATGGGGTCCGATGATTCTCGGTCACGCTCCTGACGCAGTGCTTGACGCGGTTCGCGGGCAGCTCGAGCGCGGGACGAGTTTCGGTGCGCCGACCGCTATCGAGGTCGAGATGGCTGAGGCGGTTTGCGCGTGCATGCCGTCGATCGAAGAAGTCCGCATGGTCTCCTCGGGCACCGAGGCGACGATGAGCGCTATCCGTCTCGCGCGTGGCTATACGGGGCGCGACAAGTTCATCAAGTTCGACGGCAACTACCACGGCCACTCGGACGCGCTCCTCGTGGCGGCCGGGAGCGGGCTCGTGACGCTCGGCATCCCCAGTACCCCCGGCGTCACCAAGGGCACGGCCGCCGACACCGTCGTGCTGCCGTACAACGACCTCGTGGCGGTGGCCGCGACGCTGGCCGAGATCGGCGAGCAGGTCGCCGCGATCATCGTGGAGCCCGTCGCCGGCAACATGGGCGTTGTACCGCCGGCCGAGGGGTATCTCGCCGGCCTGCGCACGCTCTGCGACGAGTACGGCGTCGTCCTCATCTTCGACGAGGTCATCACCGGCTTCCGTGTGGCGCTTGGCGGTGCGCAGGAGCGCTATGGCGTGCGGCCCGACCTCACGACGCTTGGTAAGATCATCGGCGGCGGATTCCCTGTCGGAGCGTTCGGCGGCAAGCGCGAGATCATGGAGTACCTTGCGCCGGTAGGTCCCGTGTACCAGGCTGGCACGCTTTCAGGCAACCCGATCGCGATGGTCGCGGGTCTCGCGCTCGTCGGTGCGCTCAAGCAGCCGGGCGTCTACGACGAGCTCGAGCGCAAGGGTGCGCGGCTCGAGGCGGGTCTTCGCGCGGCGGTCGAGGCCGCGGGCGTGCCGGCATTCCTCACCCGTGTGGGATCGATGGCGTGCATGTTCTTCACCGATGCGACCGTGAGCGACTGGAAGACCGCGTCAACCGCTGATACTGCACGCTACGCGGCGTACTTTGGCGGCATGCTGGAGCGCGGGTTCACGCTCGCGCCGAGCCAGTTCGAGGCGACGTTCGTGGGGCTCGCCCACACCGACGAGGACATCGACGCGATGACGGACGCGGCCGCCGAGGTGCTCGGGCGGATGTAGGGCGCGCCGACGACTGAAGGTCGGCTGTCGAGTAGACCCCCCAGTTTCTACGCGCTCGCCGGCGGCTAGCGCCAGTCCGACAGGACCTGCTCGTACATCGACGCGGCGTCGCGGATGCGGTCGACAGGACAGCTCTCGTCGACCGTGTGCGCCGACTCGGCGTCTCCCGGCCCGAGAAAGACCGTCTCTCCACAGCCGAGCGCCTCGGCGAGGATCGATGCATCGGTGAAGTAGGTGAGTGGCGGGCGGGTCTGGCCGCCTGCGATCGCGGTCACGAGCGACGCGAAGGGCGCATCGGGCGGGGAGTACACGGGCGCACGGTCGAGGATGACCTCCACGCGCACGTGCGGCCCCGCGATCGCGCGCACGTACGCGAGCGACGCCTCGGATGTCGCGCCGGGAACGAGCCTGATGTCAATCGTCGCCTCGGCGCTGTCAGGGACAAGATTCGTCTGACCATCACAGGTGAAGGTGCCGACGTTGACGGTGGTGGCACCCATGACCGGGTGCGTTCCGGGGATGCCGCTGTCGGCGAGTGAGACCGCAAGGCGCGCTAGCGAGGTGATCGCGCTCCTGCCGAGGTCGGGTCGCGAGCCGTGTGCGGCGACGCCCGTTGCCGTGGCGTGCAGCCACAGGGCGCCCTTGTGGCCCGTGGCCACGCGATTACCGGTCGGCTCGGCCACCAGCAGCGGACCGCCACGGGGCAGCGAGCGGTGATCCACGAGGTGCTGCACGCCCTCACACCCGGTCTCCTCGGCTGCTGAGAGCACGAGCAGCACCCCGCGCGGGAGCGTGCCCTGCCGAAGATGGCGCTCGAGGGCGACGACGAGCGCCGCCACACCGGACTTCATGTCGCTCGCTCCGCGGCCGAAGAGCGTGCCGTCGGCCACCTGCGGATCGAGTGGATCGCGCGACCAGGTGCCCGCGTCGGCGGGCACCGTGTCGAGGTGACCGCTCAGCACAAGCGGACCGTCGCCGGTATCGCCGGCGTGCGCGACAAGCGAGGTCCGCCCTGGCGCGAACAGATCGTACTCCACGCGCGCGCCGGCAGCCGCGAGCAGGTCACCCAGCAAACGCGCGGCGACCTCCTCACCCGCGCCCGCGGTATCGAGCGCGATGAGGGCCCTCGTCAGGTCGACGGCATCGGTCACGAGTGGCCGCCGGTCGATTCGCGCACCACAAGCGATGGCGCGATAGCGATGCGCTGTACGGGAGTGTCCCCGTCGACCATGCGCGCATCGAGCAGCCTGATGCACTCGGCCGCAAGCTGCTCGTGTGGCTGGCGTACGGTGGTGAGCGGAGGATCGGCGAGCGCGGCGAACCGGATGTCGTCGAAGCCCGTCACGAGGATGTCCTCGGGAACCCGAACTTGCTGTCGCCGGAACTCGCCGAGGACGCCGACGGCGATCTCGTCGTTGCCGCACACGACCGCGTGGGGGAGCGGTTTGCGGGCGAGTATCTGGAGCGCGGCGGTGCGTCCCCACTCGGCGCGGAAGTCCCCGAGCAGCTGCTGGGAGCCGATGGGCAATCCGAGCCGCCGCATCGTCCGCTCGAAGCCCGCGTGCCGCTGCCTGGCCGAGGAACTCTCCAAAAGCGCGCTCACGAACACGACGTTCGTGGCGCCGAGCGACGCGACGTGTTCCACTGCCAGCCCGATGCCCAGGTCGTCGTCCACGCCGACCCAGTCGGCCGGATATTCTTCCACGTATCGGTCGACCTGGACCACGGGGGTGCGCTGCGCCGCCTCCTCGAGCGATGCGCGGCTTGCAGTCGCCGAGACCGGCACGATGATGAGCCCGTCGACCTGACGTCCGAGCAAGGCGAGCACACGATGACGTTCGATCGCGATATCTTGCTGCGCGTCGCACAGGAAAAGGTCGCGCCCTTTGCCCTGGAGGTGCCGCTCCACAGCCTCGACGATCGCCGGGAAGAACGGGTTTCCGATCTCGGGGACGATCATGCCGACGGTGTTGGTCGTGCCGCGTCTGAGTGCGCGAGCGACCGCGTTGTGGCGGTAGCCGAGGGAGCGAGCTGCCTCGTTCACGCGGGCGGCGAGCTCCGCGGACACCTTCCGGCTTGCGGTCAGCACGCGTGAGGCGGTGGCGACCGAGACTCCTGCGCGATCTGCGACGTCTCGTATCGTTGCTGTCATCGTGGCCCTTCTTCGCTTGATTCCACGGCGTTGTACCAGTCTACGACGCGGGAGTGACTTTCACGAGAACGATTACATGGATTAGGACGACATCGACCTTTCGCGGGCTGCTTCTTGACGAAATGTTCTTCGTAACTAAGATTACACACAAGGGGTAAACGTTTACCCAAACAGCTTGTTGGAGGGAGTCTGCTATGGCTATACGCAAGGGACTAAGGCTCGTAGCGCTGGTCACGCTCGTCGCCGTTCTTGCACTGACGGCAGCTGGCTGCGCGAAGAAGACCGACACGAGCGACAGCGGCGGCACACCGCCGGCGAAGAAGCTTAAGGTCGGCCTGGTTCAGATCAACCAGCAGGCGATCTTCTTCAACCAGATGAACGAAGGCGCGCAGGCGGCTGCCGATGAGGCTGGCGTCGATCTGACCATCTTCAACGCGAACGATGACGCCGCAAAGCAGAACGAGGGCGTTGCGAACTTCGTGACGCAGGGCTTTGACGCGATCATCGTCGTGGCGATCGACGTCGAGGGCATCCTCCCGGCAATCCGCGAAGCGCAAACGGCAGGCGTCAAGATCGTCGCCGTTGACGCGGTCGTCGAGGATCCGTCCGTGAGCTGCCAGGTCGGCGTCGACAACGCTGCCGCCGGTGCAAAGATCGGTACGTTCGTCGCCGATTACATCAAGACCAATAACGTCAAGCCGGCCAACGTCGGCATCATCGGCGCACTGAACTCGTTCATCCAGAACCTCCGCAAGGACAGCTTCGTCAAGGTCGTCGAGGCTGCAGGCGCCAAGATCACGCAGACCGTTGACGGTCAGAACCGCCAGGAAGCAGCGATGGCAGCTGCCGAGAACCTGTTCACGGCCCAGAAGGACACCAACATCATCTACGCCACCGGTGAGCCCGCCATGGTCGGTGCGGTAGCCGCTGTCCGTTCGCAGAACAAGATGGCGACGGCAAAGCTCTTCGGCTGGGACCTCACCGCCGAAGTCATCAAGGGCATCGATGACGGCTTCGTCCTCGGCGTCGTGCAGCAGGATCCCAAGACCGAAGGTTTCGAAGCGGTCAAGGCATGCAAGACGCTCGCCGAAGGTGGTACCGTCCCGAAGTTCATCGACGTGCCTATCGTTATCGTCACCAAGGACAACGTCGAGCCGTACCGCGCGATCTTCAAGTAGGCACTTTAGGTGGGATCCGCTGGCGTCGTGGAGGGTGATATGACCGCAGACGAAAGGCAGCCGGACCGCGTCGTCCTCAAGGACATACGCAAACGGTTCGGTATGGTTGAAGCGCTGCGGGGTGTCACCCTCCGTGTCGCCCCCGGTGAGGTCGTCGGGCTCGTCGGCGACAATGCAGCCGGGAAATCGACACTCATGAAGATCCTGTCGGGCGCGTATATCCCCGACGCCGGAGAGATCTGGATCGACGGTACGTGCACAGACTACTCGACCCCGCGCCAGGCGCAAATCATGGGAATCGAGATGGTCTATCAGGATCTCGCCCTCTGCGACGATATTGACGTGGCGGGCAACATATTCCTCGGACGAGAACCGCGGCTCGCTGGGGGCATCGCGCTCGACAAGAAGCGCATGCACGCTGACAGCCGACGCCTGCTTGACTCACTCAAGATCCGCATCCCATACACAGATCTGCCGGTGAGGAATCTCTCCGGCGGTCAACGTCAGGCGGTTGCGATCGCGCGCGCAGTCAACTTCGAGCCGCGGCTTCTTATCCTCGACGAACCGACAGCCGCACTTGCGGTGTCGGAAGTAGAGACCGTTCTGTCGCTCATCCGGACTGTTGCGGCCCGGGGAGTCGGCGTCATCTTGATCACTCACCGGTTGCAGGATCTCTTCGAGGTCTGCGACCGGTTCTGCGTCATGTACGAAGGAACGCTGCGCGCCGATCTGAGCGCGAAGGAAGCAACGCTTGAAACGCTCGTCAACGAGATTGTCGGAGGGGGACACCGATGAGGGATATCCTGTCTCCCGCGGACGCTCCGGTCGCCGATGCGGCCGGGTCGCGCTCTTCATACATACGCGCGTGGGTGCTGAGCAACGTACTCACGATCGCTGTCGGAGTCGTGCTTTTCATTCTGCTCGTCTTCTTCAGCGCGACTGCCGATCGGTTCATGACACTGCCGAACGTGCTTAATATGCTGCGGCAGATCGCGCCGACGCTTGTGGTCGCCGTGACGATGACCTTTGTCATCACGACGGCGGGCATCGACCTCTCGGTCGGCTCGAACGTGGCGCTGTCCGGATCACTCCTCGCGATCATGATCCATGCCGGGTGGGATCCGACGCTTGCGCTCGTGCTCGCATTGCTCCTGGGACTCGTTGTCGGCGCCGTGAACGGCTGGTTCTCGTCGTACCAGGGGTTGCCGCCGTTCATCGTCACCCTGGCAACGCTCTCGGTCGTGCGTGGCACGGCGCTGCTCATCACCCAGGGCTACTCCACGCCTATCTCAAGTGACGCGTGGGTGACCGTCCTCGGGCAGGGACGCGTGGGCGGTGTTCCGGTACCGGCGATCATCGCCGTCATCGTCGTCATCATCGGCGCCTTCGTGTTCACACAGACGCCGTTCGGCCGCTATGTCGTCGGCCTCGGCTCCAACGGTGAGTCGCTGCGGCGCACCGGCGTCAACACGCGGCTCGTCGGCATGGTTGTCTTCGTGATGTCCGGGCTCGCGGCGTCAACGGCCGGCGTCATGATCGCTGCACGGCTCGCGTCGGGTTCATCGAATGCCGGTGTCGGGTTCGAGCTGGAGGTCATCACCGCCGTTGTGCTCGGTGGAACGAGCCTCCTCGGTGGACGGGGAAGCGTTGTCGGCACCGCGCTTGGCGCTCTCGTGCTGGGCGTCATCGCCAACGGCCTTGTGCTGCTGCATGTCTCGCCGTTCTACGTACAGATCGTCCAGGGAATGATCCTGTTGGTCGCGATCTTCCTGAACACGCGCATCTTCTCGAGGTTCGGCACCGTGAGGCGATGATGGTCACTGTTCGCACCGTCACGGGCGACATCGACTCGTCAGCGTTGGGCGTGACGCTCTTTCACGAGCATCTGCTCAACGACGGCAGTGCGGCGTGGCGGCGGCCGGAGCCCGACGACGATGAGGGGTGGGCGATCGCCCGCACGCCGGTCCGCATGGAGTATCTCGGCCGTCTGCGTAACGACCCGTACGTGTCCCTGGACAACACCCGCCTCGACGACGTGAACCTGGCAGCCGAGGAGGCGGCCCGGTTTCGCGTTGCGGGCGGAGACACCATCATCGACGTCACGCCTCCCGGTATCGGCCGCGACCCGCAAGGTCTTCGGCAGATTGCCGCACGAACGGGCCTCAACATCGTGATGGGGTGCGGCTACTACCTCGAACGTGCGCATCCCGACGGCCTCTCGGCCATGCCGATCGACGATATCGCGGACCAGATCGCCTCGGACATCCTCCAGGGAACGGACGGCGTGCGCGCGGGCGTCATCGGCGAGATCGGTGTCGGCGTTCATTTCACATCCGCCGAAGAGCGCGCTTTGCGGGCAGCTTCACGCGCTCAGAGGCTGTGCGGCGTACCGCTGTCGGTCCACCTCCCGGGCTGGCAGCGGTATGGCCACCGTGTGCTCGACATCATCGAGGAAGAGGGTGGCAACCTCAGCGCGACGGTGCTCTCGCACATGAACCCGAGCTTCACCGATGGGGATTACCAGCGTTCGCTCGCATCCCGGGGAGCGTGGATCGAGTACGACATGCTCGGCATGGAGTTCTTCTATCCGGGTGAGGGCCAGAGCCCGAGCGACGACGAGAACGCCCGCGCGATCGCAGCACTGGTCACCGAAGGGTTCGGGACCCGGCTCCTGCTTTCGCACGACCTGTTCATCAAGACGCTCCTGCACCGCTACGGCGGGTTCGGCTACGACCACGTGCTCACCGGTTTCGCTGACAGGCTGGAGCTCCATGGCATCACCCGCAAGACTCTCCTCGGCATATTGAAAGGCAACCCCCGGACTGTGTTCGAGTCCGCTGCGAAAGGAGCATGAGATGACGAGAGTACTCATCGCTGGCGAGTCGTGGGTGAGCGAAGCCACGCACTACAAGGGTTTCGACTCGTTCACGTCCGTTACGTTCCATACCGGCGTCGATCCGCTGCGCGACGCGCTGACGGCATCGGGAATCGACGTGACGTACATGCCGGCCCACGAGGTGCCGTCGGGCTTCCCGATGACGCTCGAGGCGTTCGGCGCGTTCGACGTCGTCATACTCTCCGACATCGGCGCGAACAGCATCTTGCTGCACCCGGACACATGGCTCGAAGGGAAGCGCACGCCCAACCGCCTCAAGGTGCTCGCCGAGTGGGTCAACGCGGGTGGCGGGCTTATGATGGCCGGCGGCTACATGAGTTTCCAGGGCTTCGAGGGCAAGGCGATGTACCGCGGGACGCCCGTCGATGCGATACTGCCGTCGGTCATCGACCCGTGGGACGACCGAGTCGAGGCGCCGGAGGGCGCTGAGGCCGCGGTTACGGATGCCTCACATCCGATCCTCGAGGGTGTGGCCGGCGACTGGCCCGGGCTTCTCGGCTACAACCGCTTTGGCGTGAAGGACGACGCGCTCGTGCTCGCGACTGTTGGCGAGGACGCGCTGCTCGCGGTCCGCGAGGTCGGCAAGGGTCGGACGCTCGCGTGGGCGTCGGATATCGGTCCGCATTGGTGCCCCGACGAGTTCGTTGCGTGGCCCGGCTACCGGCGCCTGTTCTCACAGGCCGTCGAGTGGCTCGCAGGCGGGAGGTGAGCGTCGTGCCCACACCCGTTATCCTCGACTGCGACCCTGGTCACGACGACGCGCTTGCGATCTTGCTCGCGGCCGCGAATCCCGCGATCGACCTGCTTGCTATCACCACCGTCGGGGGCAACCAGACGGTCGAGAAGTGCACCATAAACGCGCGCCGGATCTGCTCGGTCGCCGGCATCACCGGCGTGCCGATCGCGACCGGCGCGGCCGAGCCGCTTCTCGGCAGCCTCCATATCGGCGAATACGTGCACGGTGTCTCGGGGCTCGACGGCCCCGCGTGGGGAGAGCCCACGGTTCAGGCGTCTGCGGAGCCGGCGGTCGATCTCATCGTGCGGCTTCTGAGGGATCATCCCGAGCCGATCACGCTCGTGCCGGTCGGTCCGCTCACGAACATCGCGCTCGTACTCAAGACGCACCCCGAACTCATCCCGAAGATCCGCGAGATCGTGCTCATGGGCGGCTCGATCGACCGGGGCAACGACACGCCGTACGCCGAGTTCAACATCAAAGTCGATCCCGAGGCCGCCGATATCGTGTTCCGCTCGGCGGTGAAGGTCACCATGTGTGGTCTGAACGTGACTCACCAGGCGCTTGCGACGCCCGAGGTGCTCGACCGTTTCCGTGCCCTCGACACGAAGCTCGGCGACCTGTGCGTGGAGTTGCTGACGTTCTTCTCGGCGAGCTACCTGCGGACGTGGGGATTCACGTCGCCGCCGCTGCACGACCCCGTTGCAGTCGCGCGCGTGATCGACCCGAGCCTCGTCGAGTGCATCGACGCTCCGGTCGTGATCGAGACGATGGGGCGCTACACGGCCGGCGCCACGTGCGTCGACCTGCATCACCTCTCGGGCGAGCCGGACAACACGCTCGTCGCGGTCAAGCTGGATACCGAGCGGTTCTGGGATCTCATGATCGAGGCGGTCGCCAGCTATGCCTGACGTCGTCGTCATCGGCAGCATCAATGTCGATCGCGCGGTCGGCGTGCCTGTTGCGCCGCTGAGGGGTTCGACGCTGCTCGGTGCCGACGTGCTCCGCGGTCCTGGCGGCAAGGGCGCCAACCAGGCGGTCGCTCTCGCGCGGCTCGGCCGCTCGGTCGCCATGATCGGCGCGGTTGGCGACGACGAGGACGGGGAGTGGATGCTCGGCAAGCTCGCACACGAGGGCATCGACATCACTGGCATCGTTCGCGTGCCGCAGCCGACCGGGCAGGCGTTCATCTTCGTGGAGCCGAACGGAGAGAGCACTATCATCGTCGCTCCCGGAGCGAACAGCGCGCTCACGCCCGCGCACCTCGAGGGCGTACGCGAGCGTATCGCGGGCGCGCGGTGCGTGCTCGTGCAACAGGAGATCCCCGTCGACGTCGTCGCGCGTGCCGCGGAACTCGCCCGGGGGTTGTTCGTGCTCAATCCGGCGCCGGCGCGCGAGGTCTCGCCCGAGGTGCTCGCGAATGCGGACGTGCTCGTACCGAACCGGTTCGAACTCGCCGGTCTTCTCGGAGAGCCCGTGCCCGAGGACGCCGCTGGTGTGGAGCGCATGGCGCGCGCGATCGTAGGACCCTCGGCGGTTGTGGTGACGCTGGGTGTCGACGGAGCGCTTGTGGTCGAGGGCGGTACCACGCACCACGTGGCCGCTACCGCAGTCGTGCCGGTGGACGCCACCGCGGCTGGCGACACCTTCTGCGGCGCGTTGGTCGACGCACTGCTCGACGGGATGAGCACCGTGGACGCCGCCGCGTGGGCGAGCAAGGTGGCGGCGATCGCCGTCGGGCGCCGGGGCGCACAGGAGTCGATACCTTATCGCGCCGAGGTGGGTTAGGCTCGGCAATCCTGGAGAAGCGGCGCTACGGATTCGGCTACGAGATGGTACTCTCGGATGGTGAGGGATACGAACCACAGACGAGGCACCTGATGCCGTTTTCGACGCGTCAGCCGGTCCGTGCGATGTTTGATTCCCTGAACTGAGAGTAGGCCCCCCAATTCTTACGCGCGCCCAACTCATATGTCGTGGCTCAGAGACGCCTGCGTGGTGGTAACCTTATAGTTTGTTGTCCCGAATCGTCGCACGGCGAGTCCGTGTGGAAGGCGAGGACGAGAGTATATGAAAGCGATCATCCCTGCAGCAGGCCTCGGCACACGTTTCCTGCCGGCAACTAAGGCGCAGCCGAAAGAGATGCTGCCGGTCGTGGGCAAGCCGATCATTCAATACGTGGTCGAGGAGGCCGTTGCGGCCGGTGTGGATGACGTACTGCTCATCACCGGTAGAGGCAAGCGCGCGATCGAGGATCACTTCGACCGCTCGCTGGAGCTTGAGGATCTGCTTGAGCGTTCGGGCGCTGTCGACAAGCTCCGCCAGGTTCGGGCCATCACAGATCTCGCCGAGGTGTTCTACGTGCGCCAGAAGCGCCCCCGGGGTCTCGGCCACGCGGTTCTGTGCGGCGCCGCTCACACAGGCGACGAGCCGTTCTTCGTCCTTCTTGGCGATGTCATCGTCCCGAGCAACTCGTGTCTCGGTAAGCTCAGGGACGTTCACGAGCGGTACGGGACATCGGTTCTCGCAGTAACGCCCGTTGAGCAGCATCTGGTGAGTCGTTACGGGGTCATTGCGGGCCACGAGGTCGAGCCGGGCGTGTGGAAGGTCACCGACCTGGTCGAGAAGCCCCCGGTGAACGACGCGCCGAGCAATCTGGCCATCTTCGGGCGCTACCTGCTCACGCCGCTCATCATGAAGATCCTGCCGACGATCGAGCCTGGTCGCGGCGACGAGATTCAGCTCACGGACGCGCTCAAGGAGCTCCTCAAGAAAGAGGATATCTACGCGATCACGATGGAGTGTGACGGCTACGACACAGGCAACGTGCTGTCGTGGCTTGAGGCGAACGTCACGCTCGCGCTGGAGACCGAGGAGTATGGACTCGCGTTGCGGGACAGCCTCAAGAAGCTGCTGGGGTAGGCTCGGGGCCGCGCGCTTGCGACTCAGTGTGACGACGATAGAGGTGGAGGCCGCATGAAAGTCGTGATCCTTGCAGGTGGGCTCGGAACGCGCATATCCGAGGAGTCGGTGACGCGGCCAAAGCCCATGGCAGAAATCGGCGATAAGCCCATCCTCTGGCACATCATGAAGATGTACAGCCACTACGGATTCAACGAGTTCGTGATCTGCGCGGGATACAAGGGCTACCAGATCAAGGAGTACTTCCACAACTACTGGCTCCACAACGCTGACGCGACCTTCGACATGCGCTCCCACGAGTGTGAGGTGCACGAGGACACGAACGAGCCGTGGCGCGTGACAGTTGTTGACACCGGCGCTGGCACGATGACGGGCGGCCGCGTGAAGCGGATTGCGCCGTACGTCGGGGGCGAGACGTTCATGCTCACGTACGGTGACGGAGTCGCCGATGTCGACATCCCTGCGCTGCTGGAGTACCACCGCACTTCTGGCAGGATTGCCACGCTGACCGCAGTACAGCCCTCCGGTCGTTTCGGTGCCCTTGAGCTTGGGGAGGGCGATCGAGTCGACTGCTTCCGAGAGAAGCCTCTGGGCGACGGTGACTGGATCAACGGTGGGTTCTTCGTAATGGAGCCCGGGGTCTTCGATCGCATTGCTGGAGACGAAACGCTCCTTGAGCGTGAACCGCTCGAATCGCTGGCCGGAGACGGCCAACTTGGCGCATTCAAGCATCGCGGGTTCTGGCAGCCGATGGACACGCTCCGAGACAAGAACCATCTCGAGAACCTCTGGCACTCGGAATCGGCGCCGTGGAAGGTCTGGTGAACGTGCGAACCTCGTTCGGGGGAGCCTTCGCGGACAAGAGAGTGCTACTCACCGGACACACTGGCTTCAAGGGCGCCTGGCTCAGCCGCTGGCTGCTCGATCTCGGGGCCCAGGTCACCGGCTATGCGCTCGAGCCGGATACGACGCCGTCGCTCTACTCGGACCTCGACCTCCGCGCTTTGATGGACAGCCGCATCGGTGACATTCGCGATGCCGACCGTCTGTCCGCGGTGTTGACCGAGGTTCGGCCTGAAGTCGTCTTCCATCTGGCCGCGCAGCCGCTCGTCCGACGCAGTTACGCGGAGCCGAAGTACACCTTTGAGACCAACGTGCTGGGCACGGTCAATCTTCTTGAGGCCGTGCGGGCGTCCGCCGACTGCCGGGTTGTGGTCAACGTGACCACGGACAAGGTGTACGCGAACCCTGAGACCGGCGACGCATTCGATGAAGCATGCCCTCTCGGCGGGTTCGATCCGTACAGCGCGAGCAAGGCGGCCTCGGAGCTTGTGACCGCCGCGTACCGCGACTCGTTCTTCTCGGCGCCTGATATGGCCGCACTCGCCACCGCCCGGGCGGGGAACGTGATTGGCGGCGGCGACTGGGCGGTCGACCGGCTCGTGCCCGACTGCACCAGGGCGCTGCTTGCGGGCGACCCGGTGGTCGTCCGAAACCCCGGATCCACGCGGCCGTGGCAGCACGTTCTCGACCCGCTCTCTGGGTACTTGCGGCTCGGTTCAGTGCTGCTCGGTGACCGATCACTCGCGGGCGCTTTCAACTTCGGGCCCGACCCTGCCGCAGTCCGGAGTGTCGGAGAATTGGCAGACGAGTTTGTATCTGTCTGGGGTTCTGGATCCTGGAGCGCGCCTGATACGGGCGTGCACCCACACGAAGCCGCGCAACTGAGGCTCGCTATTGCAAAGGCCGGCCGAGAGTTGCAGTGGAGTCCACTGTGGGACTTCGACACGGCAGTCGAACGCACCGCAGCCTGGTATCGCGCCTACTGCGCGGGAGAGTCTGCGTCTGACCTTGTTGAGGCCGACCTCGGAGCCTACGAAGTCGCCGCGCGCGTGGCTGGCGCGGCGTGGGCATGATAGGAGCGCGTGCGTGACCGACATGAACCGTGCCGAGCAGCTCAGGCAGCAGATACTCGCGCTCACACGCGAGTATCACGTAGCGCAGGCTTCACTTCGACCGCCGTTTGAGCCCGGCGTCTCGAAGGTGTCTTACGCAGGTAGGGTGTTCGACGAATCTGAGCTGGTGAACCTCGTAGACTCGTCGCTCGACTTCTGGCTCACGCACGGGCGCTACTCACGCGAGTTTGAGTCCGGGCTTGCCGGGTATCTTGGCACGACCCACGCGCTTCTCGTGAACTCGGGTTCCAGCGCGAACCTGCTCGCATTCGCGGCCCTTACGAGCGAGCGGCTTGGCGCGCGCCGCATCCGACCAGGCGACGAAGTCATTACGGTGGCCGCCGGTTTCCCGACCACGGTTGCACCAATCATCCAATTCGGTGCGGTTCCCGTGTTCGTGGACGTCGAGCTCGGAACATATAGCGTTGATGTCAGCCAGCTGGAAGCGGCGTATTCGCCGAAGGTCAAGGCCGTGATGCTCGCCCACACGCTGGGCAACCCGTTCGAGGTCGATGAGGTGCGTGCATTCTGCGACCGCCATGACCTGTGGCTCATCGAGGACAACTGCGATGCGCTCGGCAGCGAGTACAACGGGCGCAAGACAGGCACATTCGGTGACATCGGCACATCCAGCTTCTACCCGCCGCACCACATGACGATGGGCGAGGGCGGTGCCGTCTACACCGACAACGACGAGCTCGCGGCCATCATGCTGTCGATGCGCGACTGGGGTAGGGACTGCGTGTGTCCTTCAGGGAGAGACAACATGTGCGGTCGGCGGTTCAAGCAGCAGTTTGGGACGCTTCCTGCGGGATACGACCACAAGTACGTGTATTCGGAGTTCGGCTTCAACCTCAAGGCGACGGACATGCAGGCTGCGATCGGAGTCGCACAGCTCGGTAAGCTGGGCGAGTTCACCGCGCGTCGGCGTGCGAACTTCGCGTACCTGCGCGACGCGCTGCGACCGCTTGAGGACGTGCTCGTCATGCCTAAGGCCACCGAGGGGGCCGATCCGTCGTGGTTCGGCTACCTGATGACCGTTCGTGAGGGCGCGCCGGTCGGCAGGGACGAACTCGTTCAGGCACTCGAGTCAGCCGGCGTGCAGACCCGCATGCTCTTTGCGGGCAACATGACGCGACAGCCGGCGTTCGACGGGATGCGCGAGCGCGGTGAGGGGTATCGTGTAGTGGGCAACCTCACGAATACGGACCGTATCATGAACGATGCGTTTTGGATCGGCGTGTATCCCGGAATGACCGAGGAGATGCTGGGTTACATGGTGAGTGTGCTGATGCACGCGGTTGGGCGATAGAGTGAACGCAACCGACTACATCGCAGCATTCCTCGCCGAGAATGGCGTGACCACCGTGTATGAGATGACCGGTGGCATGATCACGTTCATCCTGGATTCGATAGGCGCCCGAGACGACATCACTGTCGTGAGCATGCATCATGAGCAGGCGGCTGCCTTCGCGGCCGAGGCCGGTGCCAGGATGACCGGCGTTCCGGGGGTTGCGCTTGCCACCAGCGGTCCTGGCGCCACCAACCTCCTCACTGGGATCGCAAGTTGCTTCTTCGATTCGGTCCCCGCGGTGTTCATCACCGGTCAGGTCAACACATACGAGCAGCGTGGCGTCTCAGGTGTTCGTCAAGCGGGCTTCCAGGAGACCGACATCGTTGCGCTGGCTGAACCGATTACGAAGAGCGCGATACGCATCGGCGCGGCACACGAACTACCGGAGGCGCTCGCGCGGGCGTTTGCGCAGGCGCTTGCGGGACGTCCGGGTCCCGTACTCGTCGATATCCCGATGGATGTTCAGCGTCAGGACGTTTCTGTACTGCCTGAACGTGTGACGATCAAAGCACCGACGACCCCGGATGGCGTGCCGCAGGCTCTCAGGATGCTCATGGATGCAGAGCGTCCCGTGATCCTCGCTGGTGGTGGCATACGGACCTCGAGAGCGACTGACCTGCTCGTCGCCTTCGCAGAAGCGACGCGTATACCCGTCGTGAGCACGCTGATGGGACTCGATGTGCTTCCGTTCGGACACCCGTCCAGGGTCGGGATGATGGGCACCTACGGCAACAGATGGGCGAACCTCGTCATGCGGGATGCCGACTGCGTTCTCGCTCTTGGCGCGCGGTTCGACGTTCGTCAGACGGGGGCAGATGTCGAGGCTTTTCGCGCGGGGAAGACGTTTGTCCGGGTCGAGGTAGACGACGACCAGATGAATTGGCGCCTGCGTCCCGATGTCGCCATTTCCGGAGACATCGGAGCGTTTCTCGGCGAGGCGATGGCACGAATCGGTGATGTCGAATGGCCGGAGCGTGCAGCCTGGGGTCAGACGGTGGAAGGATACCGTCGCGACTGGCCAGATGCGATGGAACTCGGATTCGTTGTTGGCATCAGCCCGGTCGAAGTCATGCAGGCTGTCTCGTCTGTGATGACCGACTCATCCGCCGTGGTGGTCGATGTCGGGCAGAACCAAATGTGGGCCGCTCAGTCGATTCGTCTGGCTCCGGGGCAGCGATTCATCACCTCCGGAGGTATGGGAGCGATGGGCTTCGCCGTTCCTGCTGCGATTGGTGTTGCGCATGTCGCTCCCGGTCGTTCGGTCTTTGTGGTGGTTGGTGATGGGGGAATGCAGGTCAATATCCAAGAGCTTGAGACGATCGTGCGGCTTGGGTTGCCTATCAAGATCGTGGTTCTCAACAACTCCTGTCTCGGCATGGTGCGGCAACTACAGGATGAGCTCTTCGATTCCCGGTATCACTCGACGATGTGGGGCTACGGTGCCCCCGATTTCGTCGCAGTCGCCGAGGCGTACGGTGTGCCGGCGCGCCGGATAACCGAACCCGGCGAGGTCGCCGGATCAGCTGCATGGCTGGCGGCCGATGTGTCCGGCCCCGCGTTGCTGGAGGTCGTCATCGATTCAGCCACCTGCGTTCGGCCGAAGGTTACCTTTGGAAACCCGGTCTACGTGATGGATCCAACGCCGACGACCGAACACGAGCGCGAGGGCTCGTCGTGAGTCCGGAGCGTCGAAGGATCGCGGTTCTCGGCGCCACGGGTCATGTCGGCAAGTGTCTGACAGCCGCGTTGCTCGAAGGCGGCAAGCACGAGGTCACTGCGGTGGCCCGAAACGAGGAGCGTCTTGCTGATTTCCTCGATGCGCTCCCTCACGGGGAGGCAGCCTCCCGGTCCTCGTTCGACGATTTCCCGAAGGAGCGCTTCGACGCTGTCGTGAACTGCGTCGGTGTGGGCGCGCCGGCCGACAGAGCGACTCTCGGCGCGTCTGTTGTCATGCTGACCGAACAGATCGACGCCATAGTCGCGGCGTACCTCAAAGAGCATCCGGAGGCACTGCACATCGGAATCTCGAGCGGTGCTGCGTACTGCAGCGACTTCACGTTGCCCGCTTCAGCTGCCACTCCGTGCGAGTCCGACTGTCGGGAGGTCATTCCGGGCGACGAGTATGGAGCGGCGAAGAGAGACTCCGAGGCTCGGCACCGTGAGGCAGCGGCCGACTGGATCGTCGACCTTCGTCTGTTCGGTCTGTTCTCGCGCTTCGCAGATCTCGATGCGCGGTACCTGATGAGCGACGTGTGCCGTGCGATCCTGCAGGGCGACGTGCTGAAGGTAAGTGCCGATGAGGTTGTCCGGGACTACGTCGACCCCGGCGACTTCGCTGCGTTGCTGGAGCACGTGATAGAAGCCGACCGTCGCAATGACGTCTTTGACGTCTACAGCGCGGCGCCGACCGGGAAGTTCGAGATGCTTGAGACGTTCTCGGACCGGTATGGGCTCCGTTTCGAGGTCAGTCCCGAAGTCGTCATCCCCGGCGCAACCGGTATCAAGCCCAACTACTACTCGGTCAACCATAAGGCGGGGCTGCTCGGCTACGAGCCGCGGCGAACGTCATTGCAGGCACTCATCAGTGAAGCTGATGCGCTACTTGCAGCGGCGGGTCATCTACTTCCCTGACGCCGCTCGCTTCATCCGCCCGAGCATCGGCCTGATGGCGTCGAAGGCTCGTCCGATGCCCGCAATGTGCGCGAGTGCGGCCACCCCTTGCCCGTCGATAGCCGTCCACTTGAACAGATGCTGAGCTCGCGCTTCTCGCGTGAGCTGTGAGAGTGGTATGCGGTTGTCGGGGCGCACTGTCGAGCGAGCATGGAGCACGTAGTTTGTCGCATGACGAGTGATGAGCGTGCGGTCGGCGGCGCTCAGCGGCTCTGGCAGTAGTCGCCGGTAGTACGTCATGAGCGCGAGCGCATGCGCTTCCCGGAATATCGGATTGTGACTGTCTTGCTCTTCGTGATGACGATAGAGAACGAGTGGGCGTCGGATGAAGCCGACCGGTGCGCGCCCGGCGATGTCACAGAGCAACACACGATCCGAGACGATCTCGAACTCCTGCACGCGCATGTGAATCGATGCGCCGAGAGCGCTCCGGAACATCACAGACCCGAAGTTGAGCGATGCGTTCTCGAGTAGGGGCCGCACGAGTTCGTCCGGTGCACCATAGACCTCGAGATCCTTCGAGCTGTCGCTCCACTCGCCGAACGAAGACGGCGTTCCCTGCGAGAAGGGCTGGCATTCGGTGGCCACCCATGCCATCTCGGGGTGGGCGTTGAGCGCAGCAACCTGGAGTTCCAGCATCCAAGGGTGCATCAGGTCGTCATCGTGGAAGACGACATGGAATTCCGAACGTGCACCGATCTCGCGTGCCTTCTCGATATTGCGAGCCGCTCCGATGTTCTCGGGATTCCGGATGTACTCGATATCGAGCGCGGCATACTCCGCCAGCACCGGCGCGTACTCCTCGGTGCTCGCGTTGTCGAGGACGACAAGATCAAAGTCCCGAAACATCTGAGCCGCGAGGCTAGCAAGGCATTCCGCCAGGTAGGTGGGACGATTGTAGGTTGGGATGACGACGGTGAGCCTGGCCACTTTATCGCTGCCCTTCGAACGCGCCGAGCAGAAGCCGGGCGAGTAACTCCACGTATGCGGCCTCGGTGAATGCCTTCGCACTGTCGGAGCCGAGGAACTCTCGTGCGGACGATAGATGCCGCTCCGCTTCTGCGTTGGACATTCCCCTGAGATGACTCTCCAAGGAAGGGTAGTCGCCGAATTCGCGGAAGTCGATATACGCCTCGGGCGGCACATAGTCGGCGATGTCAGGTGCCCCCAGGTACACGGGGATCGTTCCGCCAACGAGGCAGTCGAAGATCTTCTCGGTGATGTAGCCGGGAAACGCGGTGTTCTCGAAGCACAGGGAGAAGCGGTAGTCGCCCAGCACGTCCACCTTATCGTGTGGTGGGATCTCGCCCCGGTACGAGCGGTCGATTGCGGACTGGGCCGCCGCGTCCACACCGGACGTGGGCAACTCCCAGCCGCGACCGTAGAGGTCGAAGCCGTCGGTGCCGCCGAAGTGCCGGATCGCCGCGAGCCGCTCGAGGTAGAGTTCGCTTTGCATCCAGGGGTTCTGTCGTTGCGCGACGCGTGCCTGGGCCGCGCGGTACCAGCGTCCTGCAGACACCTTCGGGTGCGCGAGGTCGAACGCAGGGCGCGGCCACCCGAACGCGCGCTTGTTGCCGCTCACGATTGCCAGGAGCGAGCGCTCATCCCACGCTTTGCCGGGGTGCGGAGTCAGGTCGGGATATGGCCATCGGAACTCGTGAAAGGTGCCGGTCCCGGTCGCGAGGTCTCGCGCTCCGGGGAAGAGAACGAGGTGGTCGTACCACGAGGACGTCTCTGGGAGCCCGGTGTAGAAGCCCCACGCGATGATGGGAGATTCGCCGCTGACGCAAACCACACCTTTGAGCCCCCGGTCGAACAGGAGGGCGCGCGTGTAGCGGGTCACCTCGTTGCCGAGCACGACGGTCTCATCGGCGGTGATGTCGCCGGCAAGGTACATGTCCGAGGTGGCCATGGAGACGCCGGATTCCTCGAGTCGCTTCGCGAGCACCGCTATCGCCCCCGCTCCCGGGTACTGGCGCATCAGCTCGATGTCGAATGCGCGGTTCTCAAGGAACGGCGGGTAGTCGATGTCGTAGACTACGAGTCTGTGATAGTGCTTTCGCACGCGCCCGGCTCCAGCTCTCTTGAGGTGCTGTGGTCAATGCCAATGGTATAGTTGCCGCGCCAACAATCGTGTGGCTCGGTGCCTCTATTCGAGCCGTCGTCTCCTCAGGAGGAGCTTTCGCTTGGACGTCTGTTCGCACGGGAGTAACTAGTGGGAATCGCGCGTAAGTCGACTATCGGCATCGTGGGTCAAGTGTATATGTTGATCGTCGGTCTCGTGTCTACAATTCTCATTGCGCGACTTCTCGGTGCCGAGGGTAAGGGCGTTCTCGCAATCGTGGCAGCGATTCCGTCGCTCGGACTTGGAGTGGCTTCGTTCGGGCTCGGCCCTGCGCTGGGATTCATGGCTGGCAAGGACACCTATCCTGCCAGGGATCTTGCCTCAGCGGCGGTCGTCTGGTCGCTGCTCCTGGGCCTGGCAGTGGGGATGCTCGTGTGGGTGTTTCGTGGTGTCCTCCTTGCTTCGGTGATGAAGGGCATGACCTCACAGGACTTAGCCGTTGTGCTCGTATCGCTGCCTGCCTACTACGTTGGAGCTTTCATTGGCGCCCTCTTCGCCGGACACGGCCGCGCCGTGGCGATGGCTGGCCTGCAGTCTCTAGCGGCTACAATCAATCTGGCCGCCGTGATAGCTGCGAGCGTACTGCTGCCCGGGAGGTCCTCTGCGGTCGTGATCGCTTTGAGTATTGCGAGCGGCCTGAACGCAGTGTGTGCCTTGATCGTGTACCGAGCAGGGTTCACACTCTCACCTCGGCGAATCGTCCAGATCACTAGGGCCGCGACTCCCTACGCAGCCAGGTCCTATGTCGGGCAGGCCACCTCGATGTTCTTCCTCAGGGCCGATGTATTCTTCTTGAACTTCTTCGCCGGGCCGGCTGCCGTCGGTGTGTATAGTGTGGCGACGAACCTCGCTGAGAAGTTGTGGTTGCTTAGCAATCCGGTGTCGACTGCGGTGTACAGACAAATCACCGGGGCGCAGCGTCAAGATTCTGTGAGAATCACGACGCTGACTTCACGGGCGCTCCTGGTACTCAATGGCGTAGCGGGAATCGTGCTTGTTGCGGTGGCGATTCCGTTTGTGCCGCTCGTCTACGGCGCGCAGTTCAGCGCAGCAATCTGGTATCTGGCACTCCTTGTACCCGGTGTTGTCATCTACGCAGTGTGCCAACCGTACAATCAGTTCTTTGCAGGGCAGCTCGGGAGGCCTGGCGTGCCTTCAAGTCTGGCCGCAGTGATGATGGCGCTCAGCGCCGTGCTCTACGTCACGCTGATCCCATGGATGGGAGCGAGCGGCGCGGCTCTCGGATCCACCTTGTCCTACAGCACAGCTCTCGTTGGTTACGCCTGGCTAATGCCCCGAGCTGCGGGCGTTACAATACGCGACATGCTTCTTCCGACCCGTTCGGACGTCGCGCTCTACCGGTCTGTCGGCGTCTCGGTCATCAATCGGATCAAGCGGGCCAGTGGCAACGAACAGGAACAGTGAGGACTTTCAAGTGCGTCTTCTCCGGTTAATGAACAGGATTACTCCGCCGGTACTGTGGGATCTTGCGAAGCGTCTTGCACCTTGCGGAGGCGGGGACGTGCCCGAGCCGTTCGTGCACGAGTCTGTTGGTTCGTACAGTCAGTATGGCGAAGACCTCGTTATCGACGTATTGCTCGGGTGTCAGGCTAAAGGGGTTTACGTCGACGTTGGGGCCAATGATCCCGTGACCTTGAGCAACACACTGCGCTTCTCGAAACGCGGGTGGCGCGGAATCAACATCGAGCCAGACACTGCACTATGGAGTGAGCTCGAAAGCCAGCGGCGTGATGACATCAACCTGAACATCGGCGTTGCGCCCGAAGCGGGATTCCTCACTTTCTACAAGATGGATCCACCGACTTTGTCCACATTCGACAAGGGGGCCGCGGAGGATAACCTCGCCCATCCTGGCGCGCGCATTGTGTCGGAGACTCAGGTTGTAGTCGCGCCCCTGCGGCAGGTGCTCGATGAACACCTACGCGGACGTCCGGTCGATTTCCTCTCGGTCGATGCTGAAGGCCTGGATCTTGCGGTCCTGCAGAGCAACGACTGGCATGTTCATCGTCCGCGGCTTGTGATGGTGGAGATCGGGTGGAGGGGACGAGAGATCGTCAAGTACCTTGAGGAGCAGAGGTATACCTTCGTTTGGTCCAATGCGGTAAACGGGATCTTCGTGGATACGGACTTGGTGCAATAGCTCGAGCCTGGATGTATAGGGGTCACAGACTCCGGGGATGCTGCCAGGGCGACAAGGAGTGCATGCGTTTGATGTCAGCGATCGTTTGCCCACCACTGTTCGTCTACATTCCTACGTACAATCGCCCTGAGTCGCTACGGCGTCAGATTGTTGCGCTGACCGCGCAGCGGGCCGACTGGCCCGGCGATATGCGCGTGCTGGTCAGCGACAACGCATCGCCATCATTGTCCGACGACGATCTGATGTCGATCTCCTCGGAATTCGGTGTGGACGTCCGCAGGAACCCCGCCAATATCGGCGCTAACGCGAACATCGCTCTCGGCTTCGTGTTTGCGCGAACCGACGAGCTTCTGTGGATCCTCAGCGACAATGACACGCTCGGGACAACGGCTTTGCACAGCATCGCAGCCAGGGGCATGCATGAGGGCTCTGATGCAGTTATCTTCAGCACGAAGACCGACGCGCCGTCCGGTTTCGTTCATCAGTGGACATCAGCCTGGGACGGAGTGCATGAAGTCGGCCTGATTTCGAACGTCATATACAGGTCCTCGGTGTTTCTGCCCTACACATCCCAGGCGTTCTTCTACCACAACACGAGTTTCCCGCATCTCTGCGTCTTGCTTTCGGCGCTGAAGGACCGCGGCTCTCTCAGTTACGCGGTTCTCCCGAGTGTCGAGGTGTTTGCGCCTCAGGGCCCGCACGGCGAGCAGGCGGGCGACTACTCGCTTTCGCACAACGGAATGCCTCAACTCCTCCCGTTGCTTCCGGGGTCCCAGGCCAGGAAGTTCGCCAGGCTGTGGCTTCGCGAGCAGGGAGGCGAGTTCTTTAGGCAACGCGATGCATACCCGGGGATTCATATCAGTAGTAAGGCGTCTCTAAGGGCGTACGGTGGCTTCAAGGCGCGTGTCCTGCTGTGCGCACTTGCCATCAGGCACGCGATACTGGGTCCGATCATCCCGCCAATCAAGCGGGCTCTTCGTTCGCGCAGGCCGTGACTCCGGATTCCTAGAACTTCCTGAACACGCAGTCGACCTGGCTGAGTCGCCATGGGGTTTCCGGCTCAGCCTGCTCCACATCAAAGAGGTAGCTCGGCGCGAAACCAAGGTCGTGCATCGTCTGGAAGAGGCGGAGGTGACTGCCCTCGGCACGCTCATGCCGCACGAACGAGACCTCCATGATCACGATATCGACCTTGTCTCGGAACGTCTCGGCTCCGCCGAGCAGAACTTCGTTCTCAACGCCCTCGACGTCGATCTTCACGAGGTCGATGTGCTCGATCTTCGACTCACGAACGAAGTCGTCCATGCGCACCAGCGAGATGGATTCAGTCGCGTCGATGCCGATACCCGGGTTTGCCGCATGGTAGGCCTCGCCGATTCCCATGAGTGAGTTCGCACCGTGCTGGGAGGCCAGGTTCAATTCAGCCTGAGACTCCTCGTCGAAGAAGCCGAATTGGTGCGCACGGAACCGGTCGGAGAATCCGGCGGAGTCGATACGCCCGTTCATCTCGGCGAACATCTTTGTGGCGGGCTCGAAGCCGTACACGGTCGCCTTCGGGAACCACCTCAGGAACGCGAGTGAGAGATTGCCGACGTTCGCACCGACATCGAAGATCGTCTCGATGTTCTCGTCGAGGGAGAGCATGGCACTATACAGCCCACTATCGTTTCGATGTCGAATCTCCCGCACCTTCCGCCTTAGCTCGTGCGGCAGGGCGTCTTTCGTTCTTTGTGCAAAGCTCATCGTGACTCGCTTTCGGGGGATTCGGTGCTAGTCTGCGCGATACATCTGTTCGTACAGCATGCGGTGTTGCTCCAGCATCCGCTCCTCAGTGAAGCTCGCCTCGTATCGCTTCCTGCCATCCGTGCCCATACGATCCCTGAGCGCATCGTCCTCGACGAGTCTGATGATGCGCTCGGCCAGCAGATCGGGTCGCCGGGGTGGCACAAGGTAGCCGTTATCGCCATCGGCCACCGCGTCGCTGATGCCTCCCACGTCCGTGGCAACGACCGGCTTGCCGAGCGCCATGGCCTCCAGGATCGTCAGGTTGGTCGTGTCCGTGACCGACGATACGACGTACACGTCCATCGCGCTGATTTCGCCGGTCGCGTCGTTGGACCAGCCCGCAAACTCGAAGCGGCTTCCCAGCTCGAGTGACGCAACCTGGGCGGTGAGACTGGAGCGGAGTCGTCCGTCGCCCACGAGGCGGAAGCGGACACTCGGAGATTGGCTACTCACGATTGCTGCGGCGGCGACGAAGAACTCATAGCCCTTCAGCGGCTCCAGCCGTCCAACCGAGCCGACGACGACGGTGCCGTCGTCCCTTCGCGCGACTTGCGCTCGGTTCGCCGCTGGATTGGGAATCCCGTTTGCTATGACGACGAGCTTCGAAGCGTCGAGCCCGAGGCTGACCAGTTCGTCTCGCGCGGCGCCGACAACGCACACGAAACGGTCGACGTTGTCGGCCACCCGAGGGTAGAGCGCGGCTCGCAGGTCGAACTCAAGTCGACCGCCGATGCCGGGCCTGAGCTCCAGTGGGGCGCTCGGCATGTTGTGCACTGTGGTGAGAATCACCCCAACCCCGGCACGCCGAGCGGCAGGGCACGCCGTAAGCGTCGCGTTGAAGCCATGCACGTGCACGATGTCGGGCTTCACCTGCGCGAACAGACGCCTCAGTCTCAGTCGAGACGCCGGGCGACGACGCCCGATGCGCAGGGGATGGACATCGAAACCCTCGCCGCGAGCGTTCGTCTCGAGTCCGGAGCCAGGGACACACACGATGCCAACACGGTAGCCCCAGTCGCGACAGCCGCGCGCTACTCGCAACAAGTGCAGCTCTCCGCCACCAATATTCGGGTGCGGATAGTCATCAACGAAGAGGATGTGCGGCTGCGCCACTGCGTCATGCCTCCTGGCTCGGATGGTGGCGCGACCGCAGGCGGTCGATGAGGCGGGTGGCTCCGTCGTTCCCCAGGAGCGCACCCAGGGTCAGCCTGATCGCGATGTTGGCGAGATGGCGCCTGATTACGCGCTTAGCAGTAGAAATCTCCCGAGGCGACAGCAGCCCGGTTTCCATGACCTCGCGGACCGCGCGCACGTCCGCGCGGCGCATGCGCAGCGCATCGGCGGATTTCTGCACCGAGTTGCGGCGGTGAATCGCCAGGGGACGATTCAGGAAGCGGTGCGAGAATCCGTTCGCCATAGCCAGCAGCCAGAAGACGTAGTCCTCGGCGTAGATGTCCTCGTCGAAACCGCCCAGCTTGTCGAAGACCTCGCGACGAAATACTGCGCCGATGCCGAAGAAGCATGCCGAGAGCAGGTCGTTCAGCGTGCATTCCTGCCGGTTGGCCCACCGCTCGTGTAGCGTCGAATGCTCGCGAGTGCCGTCTTCGTACTCGTACCATCCACCGGACGTGAAAACGGACGCCTCGGGGTTCTCGGCGATGAAGGGATCGAATGCCGAGAGGTGCTCGGGCACAAGTAGGTCGTCGGCGGACAACATGACGATCAGGTCTGCGCGAGCGTTGCGGATAGCGGTGTTGTAGGCGCCGCCGGACCCGCGGTTCTCCTGGCTGATGACCCGGATGCGCGAATCGACCGCGGCCAGGCTTTCGGCGAGGGCTCGCGTGCCGTCTGTGGAGCCGTCGTCGACGATCACGACTTCGAAGTCGGTGAACGTCTGGGCTAGAACGGACCCAACGGTCTCAGCCAGCGTCGCCTCGGCGTTGTACGCGGGTATGGTGACAGAGAAACGGGGGGCATCAGGCATCAAGAACGCTCCTGTAGACATCAAGGGCCTGACAGGCCACGCCCGCAGGCGCGAACCGCTCGCGCGCATACTCGTGCAGTGAGGTCGGCTCGAACTCCGTGTAGTGGTCGAGCATCCAGCCTAGTCCTTCGGCGAGCGCGTCCGTGGAATCGGCGTCTACCAGCCGACCGACTTCAGGGGTGATGAACTCCTCGGGACCGCCGCACCGCGTTGAGAGCACCGGTCGTCCGGACATGAGCGACTCGGCGGCCACGACCGAGAAGGTCTCATGGGAGCTGCTGATGACGGTGAACGCGGACTCTGCGATGAGCGCGAGGACTCCGGCGGCATCTCGGATACCAAGGAACTGCACGACGTCGCCCAGGTCCAGCTCTGCCGAAAGACGCTCGAGCTGTGTCCGGCACTCGCCGTCGCCCGCAAGGCGCAGCACGAAGTCGCTCCGAGCGGACTTCAGCTTCGCGATTGCCTGCAAGAGCGCATCCAGGTTCTTCGCGGGGCCCATGATCGAAACATGTGAGATGAGGTGTGGCGCGGCCATTGGCAGCGGCGTCGCGGGGGAGTCGGGCACCACGTTGGGGATCACGATCGGATCGCTCGCCAGACCGAGCGACCGGAGCCGGTCGGCTAGGAAGCGGCTGACCGCGATGATGCGCGATGCCGAGCGCGCGAGCGGGCGCAACACGAGCTGCAGCATGCCGGGCGTGCGGATCAGCCGACGCGAGCTCTGCTCGAGGTACTCCTCGGAGTGTTCGGTGATGACGTAGGGGATTCCGAACCGCCTGCTGATATCGCGCGCTATCAGCGCCGCGGGCCAGAGTGCCTGTACGTGGACGATATCGGGCATCCCCCAACGCACGCGAACGACGTTCATCGCGGCGAGACCAGTGCGGCGGTAACCGAAGTAGCGCGCGAAGAGGTTGCTCGCAACGATTCCCGAGCGGATCACCGTGACGCCGTCCTCATCAGTAACGGTCGGCCCGAACGCGGCCCGGCCCGGCTCGACGTGCAGCACTGCGACGTTCGCCACGGATGACAGCGCGCGTACTTGTTGCTCGATGAAGACGCCGGCGGTTGGAGCGTCCGGGCCTGGATACCAACTTGGGATAACGAGCACTCGCATTCCGATGTGCCCCTAGCCGCGCTCGGAGAATTCCGCGGCAAGCGCCTCGAGCATGTCGTCCCAGCTCGGCGGCGCCCATCCCGTGCGCTCGCGGAAGCGCGTGCTGTCGAGCGACCTGTCGATGGCGGGCTGTTCGGCCGGGATGACGTGCACGTTCCAGCCCAGATACCCCGCCAGCTTCGTCAGCAGTGTGAACTTGTCGATCGGGTCCGCCGAGACGTGCCATAGCCCGGACATGTCCACGTCCGGCAGCACGACGTCGCGGATCGTCTCGGTGAGGGCTCGCGTTGTGAGCCCGCTGAAGACGGCCTTCGTGAACCCCTTGAGCTGTTCGTTCCGGTGCGCTGCAAACCAGCCGACGAGTCCGGTGGGTTCGCCGAACTGCCAGCCGATGATCGACGTGCGAAGTGTCACTACATGCTCACAATCGACAACCTCGCCGAGAAGCTTCGAGCGACCATACAGGTCGAACGCGTCGGGCACATCGTCCTCGCGGTAGTCGCCACGCGAGCCGCTGAAGACGCAGTCGGTGCTCACATGCACCATGCGCGCATTGGCGCTCGCGCACGCGTCCGCGAGCACATGCGGCCAGAGGCTGTTCACTTCGATCGACGGAACAGCGGCCTTGGCGTCGGTGAGCTGCTTCACGATGCCCACGGCGTTCAGTACGACGTCGGGCTGAACCATATCGAGGAGCTCGTACGCGTCACCCGGATTCGTTGCATCGAGCCCACCTAGTAGGCGGTCTGCGGGAATGCCGAGGTCGGGCAGCGTCTCCGGATGGCGGCAGGCACCCCAGACCTCGAAGTCGGGCGCGAGCACCCGGATGGCCTCATGCCCGAGCATGCCGCTCGCGCCAACGACCAGGATGCGGCTCGTGCTCACGCGATTCCCAGGACGATGCGCGCTACGACGTCGGAGACGTTGCTCGCGAGGTACTCGGCGGGCGGCGTCCACGAGCCGGCGGAGCGCACGGCAACGTCGATCGCGGGCAGGATCCGCTTGGCATCTACGCCAGCAAGTATGTTGCTGCCACACTCGATCGTCTCCGGCCGCTCGGTCACATCGCGCATGGTAACGGTCGGCACACCGAAGATGCAGCATTCCTCCTGCACGGTCCCGCTGTCCGAGAGCACGCAGAACGCCTCCTTCTCGAGGCGCACGAAGTCGAAGAGGCCCATCGGCGGGACGAACGTCACGGCACCCTCAGCAACGCCGAACTGCTTCATCTTGTCGGCGGTGCGCGGGTGGAGCGAGGCGAGGGCGGGCATTCCGTACTTGGCGACGGCGGCGTTGAGGGCCTCCACAAGCGACGCGAGTCGCGCGGGGTCGTCCGTCATCTCCGCACGGTGCGCGGTGACGAGGAAGTACTTGCCCGGCTCAACGCCGAACGCCGTGAACGGATCGCCCGCGTCGATCTGGGGCGCGTAGTAGTCGAGCACCTCTTTGATCGGGTTGCCGGTCACGAAGATGCGCTCCCGTTCGATGCCTTCTCGCACGAGGTTGTCTGCGCTTCGGTACGTGTACGGCATTAGCACGCTGCTGGAATGGTCGATGACGCGCCGATTGACCTCTTCCGGCACGCGATCGTCGTAGCAGCGGTTGCCCGCCTCCATGTGGCACACGCGGATACCCATGCGCTTGGCGGCGAACGCCGCGATACCGGTATTCGTGTCGCCGAGTATGAGTACGGTGTCCGGTTTCTCGGCGGCAAAGAGCGTCTCGGCCCTGGTCAGTATCTGACCGATCTGATCGGCGAAGCTGGCGCCGCGAACCTCCATGAACGCGTCCGGCTCCCGTACGCCGAGCTCGCGGAAGAATATCCCGCTGAGGCGGTCGTCGTAGTTCTGCCCGGTATGCACGAGCATGTGCTCGCAAGACTCGTCGAGAGCGCTGATGACCCGCGACAGTCGGATGATCTCCGGTCGCGTGCCGAGCAGGGTGATGACCTTGGGCATCTAGGCCTCCAGGTAGTTCTCGCCGATGACTCCGGGAATCTTGGTGGCGAGGAAGACGGCCAGCTCCTCGGGACTCATGAGCGCTCCGGCCGAGCTGTAGTCGCCGACGAGCGCGGGCTCGGCGACGGGGCCAGCGAGTTCCGGCAGCATCGGTCGAAGCGCGAAGTAGCCTTCGTGCCCCACGATCGTGCGCGTCGCCTCTTCCTCGGACAGCAGTATCTCGTGGATCTTCTCGCCGGGGCGGATGCCCGTGATCACCGTTTCGATATCGCGGTCTCCGATGAGGTACGACGCGAGGTCAGTCATCTTCGCGCTCGGGCACTGCGGGATATAGGTCTCACCCGGAGCGGCCGCTCGGACTGCGGCAAGAATGGTATCGACCGCGTCTTCGAGGGTGAGTAGGAACCGCGTCATATCCGAGGTGGTGATGGTGACGGGACCCCCCGCCGCTATCTGGTCCAGGAACAGCGGAACCACGGACCCGCGTGAGGCCAGCACGTTTCCGTACCGTGCGGCGATGAAGCGGGTGTCAGGAGCCCGCAGGTTACCCTCGATGTAGACGCGCTCCTGGATCGCCTTTGTCATACCCATGACGTTGACCGGCTTGCAGGCCTTGTCAGTCGAGATGCCGACGACCGTCTCTACGGGCAAGTCGTGCTCAGCTATCGCGCGCACCAGATTCTCGGCGCCGCCGATGTTCGTCCGGCATGCTTCCCACGGGTAGTACTCGCAGCTGGGTACCTGTTTGAGAGCCGCTGCTGCGAACACGATGTCGGCGTTGCGTGCGGCGCGCACGACGCTCGCGTAGTCGCGAACGTCGCCGATGATGAATCTGAGCGCCTGACGCGAGTTCTCGAAAATGACCTCGTCAGTGGCGTTGCGGCGCTGCATGAAGTCGAGGCGCATGTAGTGCTGCTTCGCTTCGTCGCGCGAGAACACGGTGACGCTCTCAGGAACGCCCTCTGACCCGGAAAGCAGCCTTCGGGTAAGTACCTGACCGAGTGACCCTGTTCCACCGGTGACCAGGATTCGCTTGCCTTCAAAGAGTCCGGACATTGAGCCTCCAGGTGACCAGAAACCGCCCTCGCTAGTATATCCGTACTCGCACGAATCACACACAGGACGAGCAGGGCATGCCGCCACGCAGGCACGTGCTACTGTTGAGTTCGCCCTTCTTTTTATCGATAGGAACTCCGTGACACCGCTTCGCAACAGTACGTTCCTTTTCATTTCGAGCCGCTCGGCCGACACGCTCGGGCGTGTCGAACGACGCTGGCTGCGGGTCATTGAGGCGCTCATTGCGAAAGGCGCCACCGTTCTCTTCATCGGTCCGCCGAAGTCGCCGATGGAAGGCCCCGTCCACGCCCTCGGCGCAACCATCGCTCCGTACAAACTCGACAAATTCAACCTCATCCGCACACGATCGCGTCTGCGCAAATACCTCCAGAGGTATCGCCCTGTCGTCGCACACTCTACGGGCTACGAGGCAGACGTCCTTCTGCGGTGGGCGGCAAAGGACCTGCCCGTGAAGGTCGCCAGTTCGGCGATCTGCAGCGCGTGGCCACCCAAGGGCATGAACGTCGCGAGGACCTCGTCGTGCAGCTCTCGTCGGTCGGTCTGCCGCGCGAGCGCATCGTACTTGATCCGCCCGGCATCCTTCTGTCGCGCGTTGCTCATCAGGCCGCACAGCCGTTTGAACCGCCGGCCGGGAAGCCAAGTATCGGCTATGCCGGCGCGCTCGAACACAGCCGCGGTCTCCTCGTGCTGGTGGCTGCGATTCCCGCACTCCGGGCTGTCTACCCGGACATTCGCGTGATTATCGCAGGCGAGGGCCCCGCTCGTGCGAGGCTGCATTCCGCCGCGACCGACGGGCGGATCGAGCTGCTCGGCCGCGTTGAGAGCGCTCCTGCGGTGCTCGCGGCGCTCGACGTGTGTGTCTTCCCCGTTGCCGAGGAGGGAACCCCCACGTCGCTTCTCGAGGCCGCCGCGCTCGGCAAGCCGATCGTTGCCTCGGCGGTGCGCGGAATTGGTGACTTGTTCGACGATGGCGCCGAGATCGCGCTCGTGTCGCCGGGGCAGGCGGATGTGTTGGCGCAGCGGATTCTCGAGGTGCTGGCCGATCCGAAGCGCGCTACAGCGATGGGTAACCGTGCGCGGCTGCGTGTGGTGGACCAGTACTCCTCGTCGGCGGCGGTCGAACGGCACCTTGCGATGTACCGGAAGCTGATAGCCGCAGCGCGTTAGCGAGCCCAGTCGTCCTCGTAGCGGACGATGTCGTCTTCACCGAGGTAGTCGCCAACTGCGATCTCGACGATGCGCAGCGAGTCCGTGCCTGCATTTTCCAGGCGGTGTACCGCACCGAGTGGGAGGTACGTCGACTCGTTTGCGCCGACCTCGAATGTGGCGTCGTCGACGGTGACACGCGCGGTGCCCTCGACGACGATCCAGTGCTCGCTCCGGTGGGCGTGGCTCTGCAGCGAGAGTCTGTGCCCGGGCAGCACGTCGATCGTCTTTACCTGGAAACCTTCGCCCTTCACGAGCATCGTCCATGAACCCCACGGGCGGAGCGACGAACGCGACTCGACGATTTCCCGGGCGCCTACTACACGGAGCGCCTCAACGACCAGTCGCACGTCCTGCGCGCGATTCTTAGCTGCAACGAGGGTGGCATCCGCCGTGTCTACCACGATGATGTCCTTGAGCCCCAGCGTGGCGACAAGCCTATCTGCCGAGTAGACGATCGAGTCGTGCGAGTCTATATCGACGACGTTGCCCGCCAGCGTGTTCCCGCGATCGTCCGGCGCGGAGACCGATTCGAGCGCGAGCAGCGAGCCGACGTCGGACCAGTCGAGATCCGCCGGTACGACAGCCACCTGATTGGATACCTCGAGAGCGGCCTTATCAAACGGTACCGACGGCAGTGCCGCGAACGCAGCGCGCGCATTCTCGCCGGCCCACGTCGAAGGGTCGGTCACGCCGATCACACGCGCGGTGGCGGCGATGGTCGCGGAGTCGATCGAGTCAGGGGTTGCGGCACGCTCGCCGGCGCGCTCGAGCTCGCGGAGCACTGCGTCTGCGCGGGTGACAAGCATTCCGGAGTTCCAGAGGTGCTCGCCGGTGGTAAGAAAACCCTCGGCAGTCACCCGATCCGGCTTCTCGACGAATGCGATGACTTCATGGCCGATGACACCGGCCTCGGTATGTCCGGGTATTTCAGCGCCCATGCGGATGTAGCCGTAGCCGGTCTCAGGGGACGTCGGCGTTAGGCCGAGCGTCACGAGACGGCCCTCTCGTGCCAGGCCGACCGCCACGCGCAGCGTGCGCTCCCACCGCTCGCCGTCTTCAAGCAAGTGGTCCGAAGGCAGTACAACCATGACGGCCTCGGGGTCGAGCTTCAGGAGGTAGGCAGCCGCGAGAGCAATCGCTGCAGCGGTGTTTCGGGGTGTGGGCTCTGCCAGGTAGTCGATCGGCATATCCGCGATCCCTGGCTGGGACTTGAGGTGGTTGCGGAGCTCGTCGAGCAGGTGCGCGTTGGTGAGAACGTGAATGCCGCCATCGCACGCCATCCCGGCTACGCGAAGAACCGCTCTCGTGATGAGGCTGACACCGCCGAAGATCTTCACGAATTGCTTTGGAGCCAGCTCCCGCGAGAGTGGCCAAAAGCGGGTGCCGCTGCCGCCCGCGAGGACGACTGCGTGCAGGTGGGGGATTCGTTGTGTCGTTGGCATGCGGACAGTATAGCGTTTGTGCGGTCCGGCGGCCGTCAGACGCCTCGCAGTACCGCCCGCACCCATCTTGCGGCACAATAAGCGGTGACCACCCGCTTCGAGCGAGGCTTGTGCCCCGCGTATCCCGAGGGAGAGCGTCGTATGGCCTCCACCACGGACATCCGCTTCGGTACTGACGGCTGGCGCGCCGTCATCGCCGACGACTTCACGTATGACAACCTGCGGCGGGTCGCCGACGCTGCCGGTCGTGTCTTCGCCGAGGAGAACCCTGGCGGCCTCGTGATAGTCGGCTTCGACACCCGCTTTGAGGCGGGCAGCTTCGCCGTCGCCGCCGCCGAGGTTCTCGCATCACACGGGCTGCGGGTCAAGGTGTCCGACCGCTACTTGCCCACTCCAGCGCTTTGCTGGGCGGTTGCGCATGATGACGCAGCAATCGGCGGCGTCATGCTCACGGCGAGTCATAACCCGGCCGCGTATCTCGGCTTCAAGCTTCGCATGCAAGACGGCGGCGCGAGTCCGGTGTCCTTCACCGATCGCGTTGAGGCTGCGCTCCAGCCCGCGCCGCCGACCGAGCGCGGTGCGTTTGAGACGGTCGACCTCGTCGGCCCGTACCTCGCGGCGCTGCGCGGCTTCGTCAACGCCGACGCGATCGCCGCCTCTGGCCTGCACGTCGCCGTCGACCCGCTCTACGGCGCCGGTCAGGGCTACCTTGCCGAGACGCTCCGCTCTTTCGGCGTCACCGTCACGGAAATCCACGGGGAGCGTAATCCCGGCTTCGGCGGCCTGCACCCCGAGCCGATCCCGCCGCACATCGACGAGGTACGCGAACTCGTGCGCACACAGGGGCTCGACGCGGCGTTCATCACCGATGGCGACGCGGACCGCATCGGTGCAGCCGACCGCACCGGCGCGTTCGTCAACCCGCATCGCATCATCGCGCTCGTCGTCCGCCACCTCGTCGAGGACCGCGGCATGAGCGGCCGTGTCGTTAAGACGCTCTCCACAAGCGTGCTTGTCGACCGCCTCGCCGCGCATCTCGGCCTCGAAGTCGTCACCACGCCGGTCGGTTTCAAGTGGATTTACGAGGAGATGGTCAAAGGCGGCGTCCTTCTTGGTGGGGAGGAGTCGGGAGGTATCGGGATTCCCGACCACGTGCGCGAACGCGACGGCCTGCTGATGGCCCTTCTGCTCGCCGAGATGATGGGTCAGCGCGGCCAGGGGCTCGCCGAGCTCGTCGACGACCTCATCGCCGTCACCGGTCCGATGGAGTATCTCCGCGTCGACCTCAAGCTCGACCCGAGCGTTAAGGATGCATTCGTCGCCCGCATGCCTGATCTAGCGCCTGCCACGCTCGCCGGCCTTGAGGTTCGCGAGATCATCCGCGCCGACGGCATCAAGTTCCTCCTGCCCGACGATGCGTGGCTCCTCATGCGCACCTCTGGTACCGAACCGCTTGTGCGAATCTACGCCGAGGCATCTTCGGCGGGCGTGGTCGACGATTTGCTTGCTGATGGCAAGGCGCTCGTCTTGAACGAGCGCTCGTGAGCAGCCCTCGCGGGAAGGTCCGCAGCGCATGCGCGTGACGATGGTCAACAAGTACTACCCGCCGCACCTCGGTGGGATCGAGTACCACATGCGTGACCTCGCCACGGCACTCGTGTCGGGCGGCACGCAGGTTCGCGCGATTGTCGCCAATGGTCGCCGGGACCCGCTCTCCGAGACGATCGACGGCGTCGAGGTTCAGCGGCTCTCCCGGCTCTTCGAGTATGCCTCCACGCCGGTGGTGCCGGGGATGACGAACGCGTTGCGCGCGGAGGGTTCTCGCACCGATGGCCGTCCGGACGTCATGCACCTGCACTTCCCGTACCCGTGGGGCGAATACTCGTGGTTGCGTGCCCGACCGGAGATTCCGACCGTGCTCACCTACCACAGCGACATCGTCCGCCAGAAGGCGCTTCTGCGCCTGTACCGGCCTACGCTGGAGCGCCTCCTCGACAGAGTCGACCTCATTATCGCCTCGTCGCCTGACATGGTGGAGCACAGCGAGTTTCTGCAGCGCCATGCCGAGAAGTGCCGCGTCGTGCCGTTTGGTATCGACGTCGAACGCTTCGCGTCCACGCCGTCAACGCTGGCTCGGGCCGATGAGCTCCGCTCGGCGCACACCCGGCCGATCGTTCTCTTCGTGGGACGCCTCATCTACTACAAGGGTGTCGACGTGCTGCTCCGTGCGATGCAGGACGTGGATGCCGATCTCGTGATCATCGGACGCGGCCCGCTTGAGGCGGAGTTGCGTGCGCTCGCCGGCTCACTTGGCATTGCCGACCGTGTCACCTTCTCGCCGCCGGTTGTGGCAGGCGACCTCGTCGCCTGGTATCACGCCGCCGACGTGTTCTGTCTGCCGAGCGTGGCGCGCTCCGAAGCGTTCGGCCTCGTGCAGGTCGAGGCGCACGCTTCTGGCACGCCGGTCGTCTCGACGCGGCTCACAACCGGTGTCCCGTTCGTCAATGAGGACGGCGTCACCGGGCTCACGGTACCGCCCGGGGACGTGGGTGCACTTGCGGACGCACTCGGCACGCTCGCGAGCGACCGCGCGTTTCGCGAGCGTCTCGGTCGGCAGGCGTTCGATCGCGCCCGAGCGCAGTTCACCATCGGGCGAATGGTCGATGACACACTCGCTGTCTATGCCGAGGCAAGGGGAGCAGCCTGATGTCGCGAGGCCGATTCATCACGCTTTCGATCCTACTGGACGCGCTCGGTGTGAACGCATGCATCGTAGCGGCGTTCTTCCTGCGGTTTCAGGGACAGCTGCCTGCATTCAACTACGGTGCGTATGTATCGCTCTGGCCGGTTATCACGGTCGTATACATCGTTGCCGGGTACATCTACGGCCTCTATGAGCCGGAGCGCACCGAGGGATCGTGGGCGGTTGTGCAGGCGGTCTTCCGGGCGGCGACGCTCGGCATTCTGTTGACGGCTGCGGCAGCGTTCTTCCTCGGTCCCGAGTTCTTCTCCTTCAGCCGACTCGTTATCGTCATCGCGTGGGCGCTTCAGTTAGTGGTTCTTGTCGGCTGGCGGTTGACGCTCCTGCGCATTACGCCCATCAAGTGGCCCGAACAGCGGGTCCTTATCGTCGGCGTGGGTGACCTTGCCAATGAGCTTGCTGTGGAGTTTGAGCGCCGCTCCGACTGGGGCCACCGCGTTGTAGGCTTTCTCAGCAGGGACGAGGCCGACGAAGCCTCAGCCGGATCTGTCTCGCGCTATCCTATCCTCGGAACGGTGCACGAAGCCGCGCGTGTCGTTGCCGAGAACGCCATCGATCGCGTGATCATCGCATCACCGGTCGCGCTCCGTGAAGTTGTCGAGGATCTCGCGCTGAGCAACGAGTCGGACGTTCGAGTAGAGGTCATACCCGAACTGTATGAGATCTTCATCGGCACGGTGGACAGCACTGTGAGTGACATCCCGCTCATGCAAGTCACACGCGGTGCAGCGCCTGGTTGGTTCATGAGCCTCAAGCGCGTACTTGACGTTGCCTTATCCGCGATTCTGCTCCTGGTGCTTTCGCCGGTGCTTCTGCTGGTTGCCCTCGGAATCCTTGTCACCATGGGATGGCCGGTCGTCTTCACACAGGCCCGGGTCGGCAAGGATCTCGGCGAGTTCTCGGTCATCAAATTCCGCACCATGGTGAGAGATGCCGAGCGCGCGAGCGGCCCTGTTCTGGCCGAGGAGGGCGATCCCCGGATTACGCCGTTCGGTCGATTCCTGCGCTACTACCGCCTTGACGAGTTGCCACAGCTGGTTAACATTCTCATGGGCCAAATGAGCTTCGTCGGTCCCCGGCCGGAGCGACTCTTCTTTGTGGAGCGGTATCTCAAGGAGATACCCGGCTACCGTGAGCGCTTCAAGGCCAAGCCGGGCGCGACCGGATTAGCTCAGGTGAGCGGATCATACGCGACGACTCCCGAGCGGAAACTGAAGTACGACCTGATTTATATGTATCATCAGAACCTGCTTATGGACGTACAGATTCTCGCGGAGACAGTCAGAGTCGTTCTGACCGGTCGCGGGTCTCGATAGGAGGACGCGTGGCGAAGAAGAAGCGAACCGGACCCGGATCCGCCCCTCAAGCGGTGGCTGTCGCCCGCGCTCCCATGACGGGGAGCGAGCGGATCGTCTGGATCTGCCTCCATCTGCTCGTGTTCATGGTGCCTCTCGCCATGTCGAATGTGAGTGTTCTCGGCGCCAATGCTCTTCCTCTGACGTATGACCAGTTCGACATCGTCAAGGTCTTCTTGCAGCGCGCTATCATGCTCGTTGCGGTTGGCGCCTGGGCAGGGGGCATCCTCCTCAAGGGTGGTCGAATCCGGTTCACGAAGATCGAGTGGCTCGTTCTTGCGTTCTTCGGCTGGCTCGTACTGACCTCTGTGCTGTCAATCCATCCCGCGACGGCGGTCTTTGGCAAGTATCGACGCTTCGAGGGCCTGATCTCGTTTGTGAACTACATGGCCGTGTTCTTCATGGCACTGCAGGTGGTAGATCGACCATCGCGCATCCGCTCGCTCGCGCGCACGCTTGCCATCAGCGGTGCGCTTGTCTCGTTCTATGGTCTGCTGCAGTTCTTTGGCGTTGACCCCGCGAAGTGGGGAGCACTGCCGTTCGAGCTGAATCGCGCTTTCTCGACGTTTGGCAATCCAGACCTGCTCGGTGGCTACCTGATCTTCCCGCTCGCCGTCTCGTTTAGCCTTGCGCTCTCGGAAGAGGACCTCGCCGGGAGAATCGCCTACTGGTTCGTATTCCTTATCACGGCGTTCTGTTGGCTTATCGCCTATGTCCGTGGCGCGTGGATCGGCGGCGCCGTCGCACTGGGCATTCTCGTCTTCGCACTCATCTGGGCGAAGGCAAAGGTCACGGCGGTCGACTGGAGCTTCTCGGGGGTCATCGCCGCGATCTTCGGCATCGTGACCGTCCGGAGCCTCACCTCGCCGAGCGACGTCACGAACGTCGTTGCTCGCATTACCTCGATCTTCGCTTTCAAGGAGGGTAGTGCGCTTACGCGCTTCCAGATCTGGGAAGCGGCCATCGCCGCGATCCGGGAACGCCCGATCTTCGGGTGGGGCGCAGATACCTTCCGCCTCCTGTTCCCCATGTTCAAACCCGAAGCGTACACCGCGACCGCCGGCTACCTGTCGGTCGCCGATAACGTGCACAACTATCCGCTTCAGCTCGCAACCGCGCTCGGCATTCCGGGCCTCGTGATGCTTTATGGCCTGTTCATCTGGGGTCTCGTCGTTTCGGCGAAGCAGGTGTTCGTGCGAGGTAAGGGCGTGGAGCGGATTGTGCTGGCCGGATTCTGGGCAGCCGCAGTCGGCTACCTGGTGCACCTGATCTTCGGACTCTCGGTGACGGGCTCGACCGTCTTCTTGTGGCTTGCTATCGGCGTGTTGCTCTCGCCGGGCGCCTCCGTACGCGAAGTGAAGGCGCCGCGGTGGGGGCTGTATGCTGCGGCAGTGATTGTGACAATCTGCGCGATTCTATTCGTCGGAAACATCCGCTATGTCATCGCCGACAACTACTACCTTAAGGGTCGCGTCGTAGACCAGGGCCAGGCGCGGATTGACGACATCACGAAGGCCATCGAGTACAACCCGTACAATGATATGTATCGCGCTGAACTCGGGCTCGCATGGCAGGACCTGTTCATCCAGGCGATCACCCAGGGTGCCGCGGGCGATGCTGCGGCGAGGCAACAGGCGTTAATGTATTTTACAAACGCCGAGCAGAGCATGCTCAAGACGATCGAGTTCGTTCCGACCGAGTACGACAACTATGTATTCCTCGCGAATCTCTACAATCAGGCGGCCTACTACTTCGATCAGAGTTACATCGATAAGGCTATCGCTATTGCGAAGAGAGGGGTCGAGGTCGAGCCGTTCGGCCCCGCGATTCGCGTGCAGCTTGCGTTCGCGTATACGAATCTCGAGAAGTACGACCTCGCGATTGTCGAAGCGAAGCGCGCGGTCGAGCTTGATCCAAACTATATGGAGGCGTACTCCGCGCTCGGGGACGCATATCGATTGTCCGGGAAACTTCAGGAAGCCAAGTCGGCCTACGAGGCTGCACTGGCCCGGAACTCCGGACGGTCCGACATCAAACAGGCGCTCACCGCGGTCGAAGCGAGTCTCGCCGCGACCAGCGGACCGCAGTGATCGGTGCGGGGAGATGATATGGAGCGCCTGACCCAGATTCCCCAGAGCACCATCCAGCGATTGCCAGTCTACCTACGCTGTCTTCTGCAGGTACAGGCAGTACGAATGCCGGTCATCAATTCGATTGGCATTGCGGAGATGTGTGGCACGAATGCTGCACAGGTCCGAAAGGATCTGTCGTGTCTCGGTGAACTCGGTATTCGCGGCACCGGCTATGATGTCGAAGCCCTTATCGGCCATATCTCACGGGTTCTCGGCATCACCGAGCGCCGCCGGGCGGCGATTGTCGGGTTTGGCAAGCTTGGCGGAGCGCTCCTCGGCTACAGCGGGTTCGGCGAGCGAGGCTTCGAGATCGTGGCGGTCTTTGACGTGGATCCTGCCAAGATCGGCACGGTCGCCGGCGACCTCATAGTGCGATCGTTCGACGACCTGGAGACCGTCTTAGCTGAAGAGGAAGTCGAGATAGTGATCATGGCGACTCCACCTGCCACTGCTCAGGCCGTGGCATCGCGCGTGGTTGCCGCGGGAATCAGGGCCATTCTGAACCTGGCTCCGATCAACCTCGATGTGCCCGAGGGTGTTATCGTGCGACAGGTGTGCCTGTCGACCGACCTCCAGATACTGTCCTTCTATTTAGCGCAAGGTGGCTCAGACGAGAGATGACGAAGCGCAAAGATGATGCTATGACAGACCGCGACCTCGATTCCCCCGAGGAGATAGCGCCTGTTGGGGATGACACAGAGGGCGCCGACTCCGGTGTCGTACGCGAAGAAGACCTGGTTCCGGGTTGGCTCGCGCTCCTGGTGCTCGTGCTACTGCTTGCTGTCGTGGGTCTCGGGGGTTTTGTCCTGCGCGGGGTCTTCACGCAAGACGAAGTCGCTTCACCGACGCGCTATGCGATCGCCGAGTGGCAGGCGAAGGTCGATCAGAACCCCGACGACGTTGAGAATCTTCTCGGCCTTGGCTACGCGTATCAGCAAAACGGCGAGTTCGACAAAGCTCTCAAGGAATATGACGCGGTCATCGAGCGCGACGCACAGAATATGGCAGCGATGTACAACAAAGGTGTTGTTCTCTTGCAGTTGGGCGAGACGAAACAGGCCGAGGACACCCTCTGGGCTGTGCTGAAGATCGCTCCGGATCACGCGCTCGCCGCCAAGGCGCTGGGACAACTCTACATCGAGCAGAAGCACTATAAGTCAACGCTTGTCGCGGTCGATCCGGTCGTCAAGGCCCGTCCGGAGCTTGCCGACCTGCAGTTTCTGTCCGGGTACGCCAACGAGCAACTGGACAACAAGGCGATCGCCATCGAGCGCTACAAGGCGGCTCTCAAGTACGCTCCGGATCTTATCGAAGCGCGAGACGGCCTAGCCCGTCTTGGTGGAGGGAAGTAGCACCATGGCAAACATATTCGCTCCGCTCAAGCGTGGAATCCGGCTTACCCCCCGGCAGTGGTTTGGCGTGTTGGCGGTCGTTCTGGGGATTTTGCTGGTCGGGCTGATCGTCTTCATGCTCTACTTCCTGGGTCGACCCGAATCGTTGACCGACAGACCCGCGAAGCAGGGCATTAAGCCTGTCTGGGCCGTGTACGGTCCCGGTCAGGGCGAGAAGCCGCTCTTTGAGCGCCCGATGGGCGTTGCGTCGGGAAGTCGCGGCCGGGTCTACGTGACCGACACTGGCAACAACCGTGTATGTGTCTTCGATTCTTCGGGTCGCTACCTCTTCGAGTTCGGTGGGTTCGGGGTTGCCAAGGCGCTCCCGGGTGGCAAGAACTCGTACGTTGCCGGTCGGCTCAACTACCCCGTGGGAATCGACACGGACGAGGACGGCAACGTCTACGTTGCCAGCTTTCGGAATGACTCGGTTGAGGTCTTTGACGCCGCCGGCAAGCCGCTTCGACGGTTCCCGGATCCCACGAAGCCCGTTGGCAAGGGCTCGTCAGGGCAGGACGGCCTCGGTATCGCGGTGACCGACGTGGCGGTTCATGCGGGACTCGTCTATGCCCTGGACCAGTACCAGGTGTTCGTCTTCAAGACCGACGGGACGTTCGTCCGGCAGTTTGGCCGCCCGGGTGTCGAGGCCGGTGGTCTCGACCATCCCAACGGAATCGATATCGGGGACGATGGCACCATTTATGTTTCCGATTCCAACCATGCGCGCGTGAATGCGTACACGCCTGACGGCAAGCCGAAATGGACCTTCGGAACACCGCCAAAAGGCATGGACGACAAGACTGCTCGCGATATCGAGTTGCCGCGTGGTATGACCGTCATGAGCGATGGCTCACTTCTCGTGACCGATGCTTTCGGGTTCTCGCTTGTCCGGCTCTCGGCTGACGGGAAGCTCGTGGCCAAGTATGGCGAACGCGGCGTAGAGCCGGGACAGATCAATTTCCCGAATGATGTCGCTGCGCTTCGGGGATTCACGATCATTTGCGACAAGGAGAACAACAGAGTGCAACTGGTGCGGCTGGAGAACTGACGCATCGTTGTTCTTGCGATTCGCGGCTTCTTCTCGCGGGTGGTTATGAAGTCGGCTTAAGAGTGTTCAATGTGTGCTGCGCGCATGCTAGACTCCGATAGAGGTGACTCTGTTCCCTGAACAATCGGGCCGAGCGAGTCACCTGCCCGCGAAGGAGGGTTCTTGAGCGAGTCCGAGATGCTTGAGTCTCCGGTGACGGCGGCTGATGATGGTGGTGACATCGACGGTTCTTCGAATCGTCGCGGTCGCCTCGTTTTCGCCGCCATCTTGCTGTTGCTCTTGCTTCTCTGCACCATCACGACGGTCGTGCAGACGCTGGTGAGCCGTACTCCCGACCAGATCCGGAGCATCACCCGGAACATCGAGTGTCTGCAGTGCCATACCGAGATGATTCCCGCGATGTCGAAGGCGTCGGTACATAACCCCTTCTTGCTCAAGAGTTGCACTGCGTGCCATACACCGCACGGCAAGATAGTCGAGAAGTCAGTGGTGACCGGCGCAACTCGTACATGGGAGCGCACAAAGACGCTTGTTGAGTGGATTCCACTCAAGCTTGTGCTCGATGTCTTCTACTCGGATGAGACCACTGGGACCGAGACCGTCGGTGGAGGCGTGAAGTCGGTCACCGAAGAGCGCGCGAAGGGCGAGAAGTCCAGTCTCGTGCTCCCTGGCAACGAACTCTGCTGGATGTGCCACGGCAATCTCGGCCCGAGTCTCGGAATGGCGTACCCGCACGAACCCTTCAAGGACGGCTATTGCACGAACTGCCACAACCCGCATGCTTCTGACTTCCGAGTCTTACTTACTCAAGACGAGCGCGACCTGTGCGTCACATGTCACCCGATCGGGCCGGAGCTCGCTCGCAAGCAGGTACACCCGCCGGTTGAAGGTCGGTTCTGCCTCAACTGCCACAATCCGCACGCGTCTGAGTACAAGGGTATCCTGGTGACGAATCAGCGAGACCTCTGCTTCACATGCCATCCGAGTGTCGCACCGCTCAGCCTTAAGCCTGTGCAGCACAACCCGTTCCTCTACGATAACTGCACGGGATGCCACGAGCCGCATGGCTCGGATTACCTCCCGTTGCTCATCAGCGAACAGCCCCGAGTGTGCTACACCTGTCACCCGGACATCAGCAAGGACTTCCTCAAGCCGAGCCACCACCCTGTTGGCACGGTCCAACTCAACTGCGGCGATTGTCACAATCCGCACGCTGCCGATTATCCGGGTCTCATCTCCGCCGAGGACAACGCGATGTGCTACCAGTGTCATCGCGTGAAGATCGCCACATCCTATGAGAAGTCCGCGCACAAGGGTACCCTCTGCATCCGGTGTCACACCCCCCACGGTTCCAACTACACTCCGCTGCTGATCGACAGCAATCCCGACGTGTGTCTCAAGTGCCACAACCCCAAGTCCTACGACGCCGAGCAGGGCAACAACCACCCTGTGCGTCCGTATGATTTCGACGTTGCAGCTCAGGAGCCGCTGACGTGCACATCCACATGCCATAACCCACACGGTACGGACCTCAACTTCATGTTGATGAACTTCCCGTCGCCGCTCGATGGCCAGTGTCTGCAATGCCACGGGAAGGTCGGTTATCCGCGTGTCGGTATCGATTACTAGGGGCAACATATTTCCCCACATAATGGATGAGGAGTTTCGATACTGATGGCCAAGATATCCCTATCCGGGTTCAAAGATCCGGTTCGTCGCCCGAGGTATATCATCTGGACGGGTGTCGTCGTTCTCGTGCTGGCGGTCTTCGTCTTCGTGGCGTTCAGCGCTACCTCAACGTATTGGTTCTGCGCCGAGGTCTGTCACAAGGTGCAGGATGACTCGATCGACGCCTACAACCGCTCCGCACATAACATGGTCTCGTGCATGTCATGTCACGAGCCGGTGAATGCGGATCCGATCACGCTCACGCTTAAGAAGGCAAAAGCGCTCGGTGAGCTTGTGTTGACCGTCACCGGCAACTACGAGCTGCCACTTAATGCTGAGAGCCACCTGGCGATGAATGCCGAAGAGATGGGCTCCGGACAGTGCACGCAGTGCCATACGAGCAACCGCGTGATCACCCCTGGCGCGGGAATCATCATCGACCACGCCGTGCACGAGGAGAACGAGGTCAGCTGTACCGTCTGCCATAACCGGGCCGGTCATAACGAGAGTGGCGATTGGAATCCCAAGCTGTCCAACCCCAACGGCGGCGAGAAGAGCGTAAAGCACGCAAACTTCATGTCGATGACGGCGTGTTTTCGTTGCCACACACTCACCAACAAGGCGCCCAAGGGCGGCATTAAGGCGCCCGGTACCTGCTCGGCGTGTCACCCCGCTAACTTCAAGCTCAAGCCTGCTAATCACGAGGCCAAGGATTTCTACCCCAAAGGGCATGCCAGGCTCGCCGCGGCCAAGGTTGATCGCGCCACGGGAAAGCCGGTGCAGACAACGGATGCTGCTTCCGAGGCAACGGGCGCGGCTGAAGGTGCCGCTGAGGGTACCGCCACCGAGACTGCCGTCGAGGGTGAGGGCCTGAACCTCCTCGCCGTGTCGGCTATCGACTACTGCAGCACCTGCCATGTGGTCGATACGTTCTGTTCGGGGTGCCACGGGCTTGAGATGCCGCACCCTGCGTCATTCGCGAAGAACCATGGCGCCGACGGCAAGGCCAAGCCAAAGGTGTGTGCGAACTGTCACGCAAAGAGCAAAGGCAGCACGGGGACTGAATTCTGCAATGCATGCCATCACAAGCAGGGCGACCCGAACAAGCCGTGGATCCCGCAGCACTTTGTCGCGGTGCGTGAGACAGGGGCTCAGGCGTGCTTCGAGTGTCACGCTCCGACGTCGTGCGCGAAGTGCCACGTTCGCGCCGCGCTTCCTTAAGGTCGTTCTCGCAGCTCAGGGATGACGCATAGTGTGGACGCGGGCCAGTACCGGATGACGGTCGTCGGTTGGAGTGCAAAGTTGAAGCTGAGAATCAATGTCGCTGCCATCGCTGTGTGCTGTATGGCGGTACTCGCTGTTGGCGGATGCAAACCAGCGGAGAATGCTGTGACTGCAACATCGGCTCGGCCTGCAGTCAGGCCGGCTGCACCGTCGCTCAAGACACCGACGTCGGCAGTTGAGTCCTATCTCGATTGGATCTCGTTCTCGTATCGCCAGATGGATTCGGATCTCGCTTCAGCGACTATGACACCGGATGAGCTCGTTCATGTGGACGCCTATGTGCAGTTCAATCTTCAGAAGGAGCGCGGAATCGAGCAGGAGCTCCTGAACCTGAAGGTTCGCTCGGTATCCGAGGAGTCGACCCGCGCCATCGTCGCTGCGTCCGAGGAGTGGCGGTACCGGTATTTCGCTCGGACCACACTGCTCTACGACGGCCCGGAGCGACTCGTCAGTTATGAGACCACGTACACGCTTGTTCGCTCGGACGGCGCGTGGCTTGTCGATGCGGTGGAGGCGACGGCGGCCGGCGAAGTGCCGTGATCCGCGGCGTACGTCCCCGGCGACTGGCTGCCGTTCTCGGGCTGATTGTAGTGCTCGCGGTGGTTGCGGGCATCGTCTTACTGCTTAGCCCCTCCGGTGGACCTGTCGCGGATCGCTCATTCCAGCGAGAATCGACGGCAACCGTTCTGTACGTCGGCCAGTTTCCCGCCGAAGGTGAGTCGGCGCTACTTGGACCAATCGGGATCGGAATTGGCGACGACATGCTCTATGTCGCAGAATCCGACGCGGGGAGGGTTTCGCTCTTTGCCCTTGATGGCTCAGCTCGCGGCGCGATAGTTCTCCCGGTGGCTTCTGGCGCTCCTTCGGCGTATCCCTCCGACCTGGCTGTGCTTGATGAGAATCGCCTGGTTGTCGTGGACAATGCTGGCATGAGGGTACTCATCGTGGCCTCGGGCCCGAACGCTGAGGGTCCTCTCTTGGGAGTTGTTGGCGAGCGAAGCGCCGCTTCGCGACCGCTGCAGCCGACAGCCGTGGCCGTTGGCGCCAACGAGATCTACGTCGCGGATGCGGGTGACCGGACGATCAAGGTCTACGCACAGGACGGCAGATTTGAGCGAGTCATTGCGAAAGACCTTAACCAGGCGCTTACCTTTGTGGGCGGCATGGTCGTTCTCGGAAATGAGTTGTTCGTGACGGACTCAAACGCCGGCCGCGTACTCGTTCTTGATGTTCGCGCCGGCACATTGAAGCGAACATTTCCGGACACCCGTGTTCTTCCCCGTGGTATATGCGCGGGTAGGGACAATGGTGTGTTGGTCGCCGATACATTTGAAAGATCGGTGCTTCTACTCTCGGCTAAGGGGGCCGCTCTCGATGAGATTACGGCTGCCTCTGGAGGCTCACTCGGGAGTCCACGGGATGTCGCATGGAGCGAGGCAAGGGCGCAGGCATACGTGACGGATGCCGGCGCAGGACGGGTTATGGTCTACAGAATGCGACCTTCACCCGAGTGATTCATGCGGTACTATCTGAACAGTTGCTCGACTGAGTCTTCCTGGAGGTTGGTCATGTCTGATGGCCGGAGCGCTCCCGATGCCACGCTGTATCGTCTTTCGCTCTACCACTGCTATCTCGGGGAACTCCTGCGCGTGGGTGCTCCGGGGCGCATCACGTCTCGTCAGTTGGCCGACGAGTTAGGCGCCAAGGAAGAGACGGTGCGTCGCGACATTTCGTTCGTTGGTGATATCGGTCGTCCGGGCGCCGGTTATGAACCTGAGGTACTCTTCGGGGCCGTCACAGAGTTCCTTGGCCTGAGCGATGAGTACCCGATTGCCATGATCGGTACGGCTCGCATGCTTGAAGCCCTCCAGGTTGTCTTCCCGTGTGAGCGCTATGGCATGAAGCCAACGCGTCTCTTCTCCGAGCTTCCCGAGGATGCCGGACAGGTCATCGGTGGGCTTGCAGTCCAGAACCTCCCCGACATCGCTCAGATCGACCCCGGGGCCGGCATCAGCGTGGCGCTTGTAGCCTGCTCGCCGGGATGGGTTCAGGTATCACTCGACCTTCTTGCCGCTGCTGGTGTCGCAGGTGCATTGCTGCTGACGCCCATTATTCGTGTGCGGAAGCCTGCGGGGATGGAGATCACGCAGCTCCGAATGCCGTGCGATCTGAAGTCGCTCGCCTGCAAGTGCCGGGCCCCGATTGGTGCTGTCGGATCGAGGTAGTCCGGCCCTTTGGCCGCGAGGTCTTCGGCAGGTCGTATGCTATACTTTCGACCTCGAAACGCCCGGCACGCCGTGCCGTTTCCCGACGGCGAAGACGACGAGGAGTGCCGCTTTGTCACGACCGGATCTCGTGCTTCTGCATGCTCCAAGCGTGTACGATTTTCGCGAGACGTCCATCATGTTCGGACCCGTCTCGGACCTCGTTCCCTCAAGTCCGATCTTCGAGATGTATCCCCTTGGCTTCACGACGATGGCCGAGTACATGGAGCGTCATGGTCTGCACGTGCGTATCGTCAATCTCGCGATGCACATGCTCTCCAATGCGAAGTACGATGTCGAGAAGGCCATCCGTCAGATGGAGCCGGTGGCATTTGGGATCGACCTCCACTGGTTGCCGCACGCGCATGGATCCATCGAGATCGCGCGAATCTGCAAGAAGTACCACCCGAACACTCCGGTGATCTTCGGCGGACTTTCGTCTACGTACTTTCACGAGGAACTCGCGACCTATGACTGCGTGGATTACGTCCTGCGCGGAGACTCCACCGAGGAGCCGTTCACGCAGTTGATGTTCGCACTCAAGCGCGGCGGCAGTGTCTCGGATATCCCGAACCTCACGTACAAGTCCCCTGACGGGTCGATCACCGTGAACCCGCTGTCGTTCGTGCCCGACACCTTCAACCACGTGAAGCTGGACTACGCCTACAGCATGCGCTCGGTCATCCGCGACCGCGATATGACGAGCTCGCTGCCGTTCAAGGGCTGGCTGAGCTATCCGGTGACCGCGTCACTGACCTGTCGTGGCTGTACGAAGCTCTGCCCCACGTGCGGCGGCTCCGCGTACTCATTCGCCCAGCACTTTGGACGCAAGGCCCCGGCGTTCCGCGATCCCGAGCTATTGGTCTCCGATATCGCACACGTTAAGAAGCATATCCCCGGACCCGTCTTCATCCTGAACGACTTCCAGCAGGCGGGGCAGGAGTATATCGAGGCATTTCTCACGGGACTACGGAGAATCAACTTCAACAACCCGATCGGCTTCGAGTTCTTCACGCCGCCGACGGAGGAGTTCTGCGCGCTTCTTGACGAGAACCTCAATGATTGGTCGGTTGAGGTCTCCTGTGAGAGCCATGACGATGCCGTACGCGCCGCCTTTGGTAAGCACTACACATTCGAAGAAGTCGCCGAGTCGATCGAGACTGCGCTCAAGCACAACTGCTCTAGGTTTGACCTCTACTTCATGACCGGGATTCCCACGCAGACCGCGCAGTCGGTTCTCGACACGGTGCCGGCGGTTCGCGATCTTTACGCGCGCGTGAACAACGACAAGCGTCTGCTCGCGTTCATCTCGCCGATGGCACCGTTCCTCGACCCGGGTTCGATGGTCTTCGATAACCCCGAGGCGTACGGCTACAAGCTGCGCGCGAAGACGCTCGAGGAGCACAGGCAGCTACTCCTGCAGCCGTCCTGGAAGCACATCTTGAATTACGAGCCCGACGGCATGACACGCGACGAGATGGTGGACACCATCTATGAAGCCGCCATCGGCTTCAACCAGATCAAGGCTGCCATAGGCATCGCCGACCCGGCGGTCGAGCAGATCACCGAGTTGCGTATCCGCGAGGCGCACGCTGCGATGGCGAGAATCGATGAGATCATCGCGGGGACAACCGGTCCGGAGCGCGAACAGCAGCTTGCTGACTTCCAGCATGAGGTCGACCGCCTCAACGAGAGTACGGTGTGCGAGAAGTCCGAGCTCAATTGGCCGGCACAGGTCACATGGACGCACGTCTTCAGTAACATCGCGCTGTGGTTCCGGGTGAACTTTGAGACGATCTTCCCGAAGACCCGCAAGTTCGAGCCGCAGCCCGTGGAGTGGGAGAACTGATGTCGTCACAAGAGAACGGCGCAACCCGCCCCGGCGCGCCGACGACCGACCGGGTCAAACACATCTTCTCCACGATTGCGCCCTCGTATGACATGTTTAATGCACTCTCGAGCTTCGGTATCGACCGCCTGTGGCGCCGTGCTACCGTGCGGCTCGCGGGGCCGGACAGCGCTAGCGCGGTGCTCGATCTTGCCGCCGGTACCGGCGATCTCACGATGGCGTTCGCGCGGCTCGGCAAGCCGGCATCAGTGTTGTCGACAGACTTTGTTCCCGAGATGCTCGAGGTGGGGAAGCGTAAGGCGGCACGATACAGCGGTCCGACCACAATTGATTTCGCTGTCGTTGATGCTCAGGCGCTGCCCTTTGGCGACGCTTCGTTCGATATCGTCACGATCGCATTCGGTGTCCGGAACCTGCCCGAGCGCGATCGGAACTTCGCCGAAGTCCGTCGTGTACTTAAGCCGGGCGGCAGGTACGTGATTCTCGAGTTCAGTACGCCGGCACTCGCGCCCTTTCGCGTGCTCTACCACTTCTATCTCAAGACGGTGATTCCGTTCCTTGGTGGTCTATTGACGAAGGACCGTGCTTCGTTCCAGTACCTGAACGATTCGATCAGAGCCTTTCCGCCACAGGCCGCGCTGGCCGACGAGTTGCGTGCGGCTGGGTTCAAGCGAGTCTCATGGCGCAACCTTACGTTTGGAATCGTGGCGGTGCATCTCGCCGAAGCATGAGTTGCCCTGGAACGTCGCTTGGGCGAGCGTGTAACATGAATGAACGACCCGTCGATGCACGGAGGCCCTGATGCTGCTCCTCGCGCGCTATATCCTACCGGTGTCCGCGCCTCATATCGAAGACGGGGGCGTTCTCGTGCGTGACGGCGAGATCGTCGCCGTAGGTCTGCGCTCGGATCTTCTCGCTGCGTATCCCAATGAGGAAGTACGCGATTATGGGCTCGCTGCGCTCATGCCGGGCTTCGTCGATCTTCACACGCATTTCGAGTACGCGACGTTCCGCGGTGTCGTCAACGATGCACCGTACTCGCAATGGAAGATGCAGGTCATGAGCAAGGAGGCCGAGCTCACGCCCGATGATTGGGACGAGTCAGCGGTGCTCGGGGCCATCGAGTCGATCCGCTCGGGCATCACCACGATCGCCGATGTTACCGTCTCTGGCACGTCAATCGCACCGACGGCCCAGGCCGGACTGCGCGGGGTGATCTATCGCGAGGTCTCGACGATGGACAGGTCGCAGGTGGGCGGTGTCGTGAGCGCTGCACTCGATGACGTCGTGCGCTGGCAGGAGCGGGTCGATCCGGCGCTCGTCACCATCGGACTTGCACCGCACTCTCCGTACTCGTGCCACCCGACACTCTTCAAGGCCGTGGCCGATGCTGCCGGCGAGCGTGACCTACCGGTCGCCATTCACCTTGCTGGTTCGCGCGACGAGTACGACTTCATCAAGTACGGTTCTTCGTCTCTCGGGCAGGACTACCGTGCGCAGTCCGGCTGGGGCGATGTCGTATGGCTGCCGACCGGTGTGAGCCCCGTGCAGTACGTGTACCAGTGGGGCATCCTTGAGGTTCCGAACGTGCTGGCTGTCCACTGCGTTCATCTTGATTCCGCCGATGTCGACACGCTTGCGAGAAACGACGTCGCGATCGCCTACTGTGCCCGTTGCAACCTGAAACTCGGGATGGGCATTGCCCCGCTCCAGGCGTTCATTTCGCATGACATCCGGGTGGGTATCGGAACGGACTCGCCTGCCTCAAACAGCACCGTCGACTTCTTCGACGAGATGCGGATCGGTCTGCTCGTACAGCGCGGGCTTGCTGGCGAGGCGCAGTTCTACACCTCGGAGCGGTTCGTTCGTATGGCGACGCTCGAGGGGGCACGCGCGCTCAAGATCGATCATCTCGTCGGTAGTCTTGAGGCGGGGAAGCGCGCGGATATCATCGCTGTCGATCTGTCTCGCAGCCATCAGGTTCCCACACAGGATCCCTACAGTGCGATCGTCCATACGTGCAACCAGGAAGACGTTCTCATGACGATGGTCGACGGCAAGCTGCTCTACGAGACGGGCACGTTCCACACCCTCGATGTTGCCGGAATCATGCAAGACGTCGAGAAGATCAGGCTGAAGCTCAGGAACGGTCGAAACTGATGATTGAGCGCGGGACCGTCGTCGGTGTTCGTGGTAACCGGGTCGATGTCGTACTGGGGAACTCCTCGGCATGTTCGGGCTGCACCGCGTGTAGCATGGGCGACACCGGCGAGATGCTTCTCCGTGACGTGGCCGATGAGGCTGGCGCCGCCGCCGGCGACGAGGTTGAAGTGGTCATCCCCGAGAGCTTGCGCCTGCAGGCTGCGCTAGCGGTATACGGGGTTCCGCTCGCCGGTCTCATCTTTGGATACTTGGCCGGTGTCTTGCTTGGTAAGGCGCTGGGCTCCGACCCCGATATCACGGGCGCGATCGTGGGAGTTTTGGCCGCGACTGCAGCGCTCGCCGGTACTCAGATCAGGGAGCGAAGCCTCGCACGCAACGGGCGCTACGCGCCGAGAGTGCGTGCTATAATCTCGCGAGGTTCGGAGCGCGGATAGGCCCGCGTACCGACTCCAAACGACTTCTAGGAGGTAGCACGACGTGAGTGATCAGGACTTTTTCTTTGACGAAGAAGATGGCGCCAAGCCCGCAAAGAAGACCTCGGCGCCCGTGAAGAGCCCCTCGGTCAACCGTCCTGCGGCCAAGCGCCCGACGGCACCGGCGAGTACATCGTTCTTCGAGCAGAGCGTCAGCATGTCAATCGCGGCCCTTATGGCCGTCATCGCACTGCTCGTGGGCGTGATTGTGGGCTTCGTGATCCCGACGGGGTCTGCGACGCCTTCCGTGACTGCGGCGACGTCCGCCGGCGAGACCACACAGGCGGCCCCGCAGCTCACCGAGGAGCAGCTCAACAGCCCCACGCTCCCTGCGGGCCATCCCGATCTGAGCGGCATGTCTGGTGGTACGACGGCGACTCCTTCCGCCACGTCGACCGGCAAATAGCAAGAGAGCAAACGCGGCCCGGTCCCATCGGGGTCGGGCCGCTACTGTGTTCTCTTCAGAGAAAGGCATACGCATGGCGATCAATAAGAAGAACAGCCCGCTGTGGGTCAAGATTGTCATCATCATCATCGCGATCACATTCGTGGGTGGCGTGGGTCTTGCCGGTTTTGGTGGGCTCGTCAACGGGGGCTCGACGCCATCGAAGACGCCTGCTGGGGCCGGGACGCTTACTACAAAGTACCAGCCGCAAGTCGACTCGGCGCTCGCTGCGTCGAAGGCAGACCCGACCAATGCGACGCTGCTGGCGAACGTCGGGCACGTCTACTACGAGTGGGCCGTCGCCGAGTACGAGAGCGGCGCCGTCGACCTTTCGCGTCCGCACTGGACGGCTGCTGTTGCATATTACGATCAGGCGCTTGCCATTACGCCGAAAGATGCCGTCGTTCTCGGCAATAAGGCGTTCGCACTGACGTATGCCGAGAGCCCGGACGCGAAGGCTGCGCTCGAGGCCTTCATCGCGACCAACGATACGGCGCTCAAGAGCCAGATCGCCAATGCGAAAGAGCTCCTTGCGCAGGTTGTGGCGAATGAGAGTGCCGCGACGAGCGGTACGCCGGCGCCGTAGCACGAGAGTCTACGAATCACGAGAGACGGCCAGTCGCGGTTGCGCTGGCCGTCTCTGTTCTGTTCGGGTGGTCTTGCTAGTTCATCTGAGTGTCAGCCACCATGGCCCGGGCTTCTTCGAGTGTCGTTGACGTCGAGAAGACACCCGAGAGCCGCGTGAGGTCGAGAATGCTGTCCACCGCTTCATTGGTGACGAAAACGAGGCGCCCGCCGTTGGCGCCGTACTCCTTTGAGAGCGAAAGGAGCAAACCGAGGCCGGAGCTATCGAGGTAATCCAGGCTCGACAGATCCACGATCGTCGACTTGGGTGAACTCTTCAGAATCCGGTCAATCGTCAGACGAAATGGGGCGCACTCACTGTAGTCCAGTTCGCCCACAAGAGTCAGGACCCAGCGGTCTTCTTCGGTGTCGAGTCGCATCGTGAGTGACATGGCTTCCTTTCGTTCTACTGGCGAGGTGTTGATTCCCGAATTGCCCCGACTTCTCACGAACGCTCGCCTCCAGGTACAATGTGGCGACGGCACGGCGGGAGACAGAGGCGGCACATGGACCTGAGCATCACGACCGAACGAGATGGCGATGTATGTCGCATCTCAGTACAGGGCGAGATTGATGTCTACACGTCTGCCGCGCTCAAGGACGCGATCATCGGCGCAATCGAGCAGGGCTGCATCAATCTGATCGTCGATATCGACGCGGTTGGCTTCATCGACAGTTCCGGGCTCGGTGTGCTCGTCAGTGGATTACGTCGCGTCAAGGAGAACTCCGGCTCGATGCGCGTCGTGTGCACAAAGCAGAACGTTCTGAAGATATTTCGCATCACGGGGCTCGACCGGGTCTTTCCGGTCTTCTCGAGCGCCGAGGAGGCGTCCGGTTTCTGATGCTGCGGCACCTTGTGCCGCCGCCGCGCTCGCAATAGACTCATTCGCGTGGCCGCGACCGGGTCCGGTCACGACACCATGCATCCAAGGGAGTTGAAGTAGTGTTTGGCATCGGCGGGTCCGAGTTCATCATCATCGCGGTTATCGTGGTGATGCTTTTCGGCCCCGACAAACTCCCGAAGCTCGCCCGCACGTTCGGGCGATTCATGAGCGAGTTCAAGCGGTATCAGGCGATGATGGAGTCCACGCTCAGGGCTGAGATGTATTTGAGTGACGAGCCTGCGGATCCGTTCAAGAAAGCCAATGAGTACCAGGACAAGCTCAAACTAGAGAAGGATGCCGCTGCCGCGTCCAAGGCCAACGAAGCCGACGACGTCAGCGAGACCGCCGGGCCGGATGAGTCGAGCGAGGCTGTTGAGCCCGAGGTGGCTGCGGCGCCGGTTGGCGAGAAGTCCGCATCCGTGGTCGACGGTCTTGAATTCGATGCTGACGGCGACATCCTATACGCCCCGGAGGACGTAGGCTGGGTTCCCGGCGCGCCCGGCGCTGATTCCGCCGGGGATGAAGGGGAGGAGGCGGAGAAGCGGCCCTAGCCGTGACTCCGACTACACCATGCCCATCGCAGCCAAACGCATGCCTTTCATGGGGCACATCGGTGAACTCCGTAAGCGCCTGACGATCATCGTTGCGGTGTTGTCCGTGACGACGATTGCAATGTACTTCTTTGCGGATCCAATCTACGCATTCCTCATCGGGCCGGTGAAGTCCGCGCTTGGCGACCGTCCTGTGGTGGCGCTGAGAGTCCTCGATCCGATGATGGTGCGTTTCAAGGTCGCCCTTTGGGCCGGCGTCGTCTTCTCAAGCCCCGTTCTTATCTGGCAGGTGCTGAGTTTCTTCTTGCCGGCGCTCAAGGCGAAGGAACAGAAGTGGTTTATGGCCACTTTTGTGGCTGCAATAGTGCTCTTCATCGTCGGCGCTGCCTTCTGCTATCTCGTGATCCTGCCACCGAGCTTCGTATGGCTTGTCGGGCAGGCTGGCAGCATTATGGAGTTCCAGGCGGTGGCCACTGACCTGGTCACGGTCGTCAGCTACTTCATCCTCGGTTTCGGCGTTGCGTTCCAGACGCCGGTCATTGTCTTCTACCTGGTCTTCTTTGGTGTCGTCCCGTACGCGAAGCTGCGTAAGAACTGGCGCATCGTCTGGGTCGCCATCGTCATCGCCGCCGCCATGATCACGCCGGACTGGTCGCCTGTCAGCATGGGCGCGCTTTCGGCCGCCATGCTGGGACTCTACGAGCTCAGCATGCTGCTCGTGCGCGCAGTGCTCGCTAAGAAGATCGCCGCGCAGAAGGCGGTCGATTCCGAATTCGAGACCAGCGGCTGAGGTCTTGCCCGCGAAAGGACAACCACGTGCACGAAATGGGCATCTGCGACGGCATTCTGTCCGCGTCCCTTGATGCGGCCGCCAAAGAGAATGCGACGCGCGTTAACAGCATCGATGTCACGATCGGCGACCTCACTGAGATTCAGGGTGAGGCTCTCCAGTTCGCTTTTGGCGTCCTCACGAAAGACACCATTGCCGAGAACGCGGTGCTTAACATAACCACCGTTTCCGCATTGTCCCGCTGCGCCGACTGCGCGGCTGAGTTCAGCCACGGGCGCTTCGACGCGAAGTGTCCCGAATGCGGATCCTATATGTGTGAGCTGCTTCAAGGGCGCGAACTGCGTGTCGACGCGATCGATATCGACTAGGGGGCCGACGTGCGCGTAGACATCGCCAAGGGAATCCTCGAGAAGAACGACGGTCTTGCCGCCGAGAACCGACGCATGTTCGCAGAAAGCGGCGTGTTTGTCGTCGACCTGATGGCAAGTCCCGGCGCCGGCAAGACGTCGACGATCCTCGCAACCATTGCGGCGCTTCGGGATCGCTATCGGATCGCAGTCATCGAAGGTGACATCGCATCCCGTGTCGATGCCGAGAAGATATCGGCGCACGGCATCCCGGCCGTGCAGATCAACACCGGCGGGGCGTGCCACCTGGAATCCGACATGATCCGCCGCGCGGTCGCCACGCTCGATCTTGTCGAGCTCGACCTTCTCATCATCGAGAACGTCGGCAACCTCGTGTGCCCGACAGACTTCGACCTTGGCGAGAACGCGAAGGTCATGATCCTCTCGGTGCCCGAGGGACACGACAAGCCGTATAAGTATCCGAACATCTTTCAGGTCGCCGAGGCGGTCATCCTCAATAAGTACGACACCGTCAGCTTCTTCGACTTCGACGAGGCCGAGTTCCGGGAGGTCGTCGGGAGCCTCAATCCGGCGGCGCCGATCTTCCCGATGGCCGCGACCAAGGGCGACGGCGTCGACGCGTGGGCCGCGTGGCTGACCGATCGCATCGAAGCCGCCCGGGCGGGGGAGTCCGCGTGATCACGCGCGAGGCCGCACTGGCACTTGTGAACGAGCGCATCCCCAACCGCAACCTCGTGAACCACTGCGTGGCGACCGAAGTCATCATGGAGGCGCTCGCGCAGCGCCTTGAACTCTCCGACGCCGACATCGAGCGCTGGGCGCTCGCAGGGCTGCTGCACGATCTCGACTACGCGGAGACGGCCGAGAATCCCGATCGGCACGCGCTCATCACAGCCGAGCTGCTCGGCGATGAGGTCGACGAGGAGATGCGCCACGCGATTCTCGCGCATGCTGACAAGGCCCCGCGCGAAAGCCAGTTCGATCGTGCGCTGTATGCCGCCGATCCGACGACCGGCTTCATCGTGGCGGCAGCGCTCGTGCGCCCCGACAGGTCGCTTGCGGCCGTCGAGGTGCGCTCGCTGCTCAAGCGGTGGAAAGAGAAGGCTTTTGCCCGTGGCGCGAGCCGCGAACAGATGGCCGTGTGCGAGGAACTCGGGCTCACTCGCGAGGAGTTTCTGACGCTTGCACTCGCGGCCATGCAGGCCCGCGCAGGCGAGATCGGGCTGTAGCTTCGTTTGGTCCGGGGTAAGGTCCTGTTCTGATTCCGGTTGACACGCCGGTATATAGTAGCAAGGACATTTCACCGCCCCGAGCGAAAAGGACCCCCGAGCCCATGCGACTCGTCGTCTCCGAAAAGAACATCGCCGCCAAGCGTATCGCTGAGATTCTCGCCGTCGGCAAGCCAAAGACGGACAAGGTCTACAGCACGCCGGTGTACACGTTCCGCCGTGATGGTGAGGACTGGATCAGCATCGGTCTCAAGGGCCATATCCTCGGCGTCGACTTCCCAGAGGCGCTTGCGTACGCCGACGGCACGTGGTCGGCAACGTGGGAGGACGGCCGTGATTCGGCAGCCGCACTGCCCGCGACGCTTCCCGTTCCGCCGTGGGAGAAGCGCACCAAACCCTTCACCGCGGGCGGCCTCGACCTCAAGTCGTGGAAGCTGCAGTCGTTGCCGTATCTCGTGTGGACGCCCATCGGCAAGACGCCTGCCGAGAAGGAGATCGTCCGCGCGCTCAAGAACCTCGCCAAGAAGGCCGACGAGATCATCATCGCGACCGACTACGACCGCGAGGGCGAGCTCATCGGCGCCGACGCGCGGGGTGTCATGCGCGAGACGAACAAGACCGCGCCTGTGTTCCGCGCGCGCTTCTCGGCCATCACGAAGGACGAGATCGAGCGGGCATTCTCGGAGCTCGGGACGGTCTCTGACGAGCTTGCCGCAGCCGGCGAGGCGCGCCAGGACATCGACCTCGTCTGGGGCGCCGTGCTCACACGGTTGCTGACCAAGGCGAGATTCGCGGGGGTCGGACGCCCGAGAAGCGCCGGGCGCGTGCAGACGCCAACACTCAAACTCGTTGTCGATCGTGAGATCGAGCGGGACGCGTTCGTTCCGGTGACGTACTGGACCGTTGATGGCCGATGCGCCTCCGACGGCAGCGAGTTCCCCGTCAGTCATGAAACCGAGCGGTTCACCTCGGCCGAGGCCGCGCAGGCGGTCATGGATGCCGTCGCCGGGCAGAGCGAAGGCACCGTTGCCGACGTGACGACCACGCGCCGGACCATCAAGCCACCGACGCCGTTCAACACGACGGCGCTCCAGGCCGCTGCGGCAGGCGAGGGTCTCTCGCCTGCGCGAGCGATGCGCATCGCCGAATCGCTCTACATGAACGGCTACATCTCGTACCCCCGCGTTGACAACAGCGTGTATCCCAAGAGCCTCGACCTGCGCGGTCTGCTCAAGACGCTCGCGACGGTTCCCGCTTACCGCAGTTACGCTCAGGCGCTGCTCAGCGCTGACAAACTCACCGCGACCCGGGGCGCGAAGGAAACGACGGACCATCCGCCGATCCATCCGACCGGTGCGCCGGACCCCGAGAAGCTCAAGCCCGAGGAGTGGAAGCTCTACAACCTCGTCGCGCGGCGCTTCATGGCCACGCTTTCCGGCGCGGCAACACTCGAGGCGACGAAGGTCGGTATCGGCGTAGCAGGCGAGCGGTTCATCGCGCGTGGCGACGTCGTCATCACCCCCGGCTTTCGCGAGATCTACCCGTACGGCACCAAGAAGGATGAGGTCCTCCCCAAGATGACCGAGGGCGGCGGCGTGGCGTTCCTCGGAGCCGAGCAGGCCGAGAAGGAGACCCAGCCGCCTAAGCGTTTCACCGCAGCCGGGCTTATCCAGGAGATGGAGAAGCAGGGGCTTGGCACCAAAGCAACCCGTCACGACATCATCGAGACGCTCGTGAGCCGTGGCTACATCTCCGATCGCATGGAGGCCACGAAACTGGGCCGGGCGGTCATCGGAGCGCTCTCCGCGTTCGCGGAGCGCATCACGACCCCGGGCATGACGGCCGAACTCGAGGCCGAGATGGACGAGATCGCGAACGGCCGCGCACGCCGCGAGATCGTCGTCGGGCATTCGCGAGAGCTTCTTGCCGGTGTCGTCAAAGTGCTTCTCGAGAACATCGAGGAGGTCGGCGAACTTCTGAAGGACGCCGCCATCGAAGACGCGAAGGTCGGCATATGTCCGAAGTCCGGCCACGACCTGCTCGTGAAGTCGTCCGTGAAGTTCAAGGGACAGTTCGTCGGGTGTTCGGGCTGGCCGGAGTGCGACGTCACGTACCCGCTGCCGCAGGGCAAGATCGAGACTGTCGAAGAAGCATGCCCCACGTGCGGTACGCCGCAGGTGAAGATCATCCAGTTCCGGCAGAAGCCGCGCGTCCGCTGCCTCGATCCGGAATGCGCGACCAACTACGACCCGCCTGTTGACATCGGTGCGTGCCCTAACTGCATGGCTGCCGGGGTAGAAGGCCGCATCATCGCGCAACGCTCCAAGTCGCTGAAGCGCTTCGCCCGCTGCACAAATTACGAGACGTGCAACACAAGTTACCCGCTGCCGGCGAATGGTGAGCTGCACGCCACGGGCGAGTTCTGCTCGTGCGGCGTACCGATCGTTGTCGTGCATACCGGCAAGGGACCGTGGCGCATCTGCATCGATCCGGCATGTCCGGTGAAGGCCGAGAAGGCTGCAGCCGCCGAGAAAGCCGGTGTGAAGCCGAAGCGCGGAACCAAGGCCAAGACGACCGCAGCGTCCGCAAAGCCGAAAGCCAAGGCGAAGGCGAAGCCCAAAGCCAAGGCCAAACCGAAGACTGCCACGCCGAAGCCGGCGAAAAGCAAGGACGAGCCCTCCGAGGCGTGAGGGAGTTCTCGCACGGGGCATGAATACGGTAGGTGGGCACTTCTCCCGGGGAGTCCTGATGAAACTTGCCGTTATCCAGCACCGACCTCGTGCGACGCGTGACGACGACGCGAACACGCTCGCGGAGTGGACGGCACGTTCTGTCGCCCGTGGAGCCGATGTGCTCATCTCGGATCCGTTTTCGGCCGAGAGTGCTCTTGAGTCGATCGGGAGCTGTGTCGTTCTCGCGGGGGATGCGGCGATTGATCCGGAAGTCCACCGGAGGGTCGCGGAGGACCCGCCGGACGTGCTGGTCCTAGCGCCGGCCAGCGAGTCGGACCTTCAGGCCGAAGCCGCGATCGAGGTCGCGATCGGACTCTCCATCTCCGTGGCCGGACTCGTGATCGTCCTCGACTCATCTGGTGCCGAACCGGGAACTCCCGGCCACGGCGGCAGCGCAATCGTGTTGCTTGGCGAAGTGGCCGCCGAGGCGCTTCTCGAAGATGACGCCCTCATAGCGCAGATTCCTGTCCCGGTGCCCCAGCCAAAGCCGCGCGCACCGCTTCCGGCGGTCCCGCCACTGCTCTTGCAGCGCCTCGCACACCATCGCGGCGAGAGGGTTGCGTTCGACTATCCTGCCGACACCTCGTAGCCTCGGCGCTCCGGCCCTGCATGGTAGAATGCACCGATGTCGCGACGACGCTTGCGGCAGAGGTTCTCGATTGTATCCAGCGGGGAAGGACACGCATGACGTACGGAAAGGTGACCGTCGTCGGGGCCGGCCAGGTCGGCGCGACGGCGGCATTTGTCATGGCACTCAAGGGAATCGCTGACGTCGTTCTCATCGACGTTGCTGAAGGTATTCCGCAGGGCAAGGCACTCGACATGATGCACGCGCGCTCGGTTGAGCGCTTTGGCGTGAGCGTGACCGGCTCGAACGACTACGCCGCTACCGCCGGGTCGGATGTCGTCGTCATCACCGCCGGTATTCCTCGTCGGCCGGGGATGACCCGCGACGATCTGCTCGCCGTGAATGGCGACATCATCCGGTCGGTCGTCGAGCAGGCGGTCGCCGCCTCGTCTGACGCGGTGCTGCTCTGCGTCACCAATCCGCTCGACGTCATGGCGTACCTCGCCTGGCGCGTTTCGGGCCTGCCCTCCAGCCGGGTGCTCGGCATGGGTGGCGTGCTCGACTCGGCGCGCTTTGCGTACTTCATCGCAGATGCAACGGGCGCACCGATCATCGATGTCGAGGCGCTTGTCGTTGGCGCCCATGGCGACACGATGGTGCCGTTGCCGCGTCTGTCCACGGTTGCCGGTCGCCCGCTTCCCGAGGTCCTCTCTGCCGACGAGATCGCTGAGGTCGTGCGCCGAACCGTTTTCGGTGGCGCGGAGGTCGTGTCGCTCCTCAAGTCGGGAAGCGCGTACTACGCGCCGGGCACCTCCGTTGCGTCGATGGTCGAGGCTATCCTCGGCGATACCCGCGCCGTGATGCCGTCGTGTGTGCTCCTGGAAGGCCAGTACGGCCTGAACGATGTCTACCTCAGCGTCCCGGCCGTTCTCGGTCGAGCGGGTGTCATCGAAGTCCCCGAGTACGGCCTGACGGCCGACGAGCTTGCCGCCGTACAGGAATCTGCGGCCGGTGTTCTCGAAGCGGTCGCGGCACTCGGGCTCGAGGCCTGACGGATGCCCGATGCTCGCTCGATAGCCGACGCGGTTAAACGCGCTGTCGCCGAGGCCGCAGTCACGCTGCGGCCTGACGTCGAGGCTGCGCTGCGGGATGCTATCGAGTCCGAGCCCTCAGAGCGTGCGCGCCACGTGCTGTCGCAGCTGCTCGAGAACGCACGGATCGCCGCTCGCGACGCTGTGCCGCTCTGTCAGGACACCGGGACCGTCTGGGTGTGGGTGGAGCTTGGCGCCGACGAGCGCCTGCCAGCGGGCCTTCAGGCAGCTGTGGACGGTGCAGTAGCTACCGCCTATAGCGAGAATGCGCTCCGCATGAGCGTTGTGCGAGACGCGCTCTTCGATCGTACGAACACCGGCGACAATACCCCGACGTTCCTGGATGTGACCCAGCGCCCCGGAACGGGTGCGACCGTTCACGTGATGCTCAAAGGCGCCGGCTCCGATAACGCGTCCGCGCTTGTCATGCTCGACCCCTCGGCTGGCGAGGATGGCGTCATCGATGCTGTCGTCCGTGCTGTTGAGGCGAAAGCGACCGGCGCCTGCCCGCCGCTCATCGTGGGGGTCGGCGTGGGCGGTACGTTCGATACCGTCGCGAAGCTCGCCAAGAAGGCGCTGCTCGCGCCACTTAGCGTCGCAAACGCCGACAGTCGCGTCGCCGCTTTCGAGCAACGCTTGCTGGAGGCCGTCAACGCGACCGGCATCGGACCCGCAGGGCTTGGCGGTCGCACGACAGCGCTCGGGGTTCGGGTGCTCACCGGCCCGGCGCACATCGCGGCGCTGCCGGTGGCCGTCAACCTCGGCTGTTGCGCGATGCGCTCGGCGACGGTCGAGGTGCTTGGATGACGGCCGAGGACCACATCGTCCCGGCATCCGGCATCCCGCCGGTCAATGTGCCGTACAGCGCGGTCCTCTCGAACAAGCGCTTCCGGCGTCTGTGGTTCAGCCAGTTCATAAGCGGTACCGGCGACTGGCTCGTTATCGGCCTGCTCATCCCGCTCGTGACGACGCTCTCGGGTGGGTCATCGTTTGCGGTGGCTGGCATCATGATCGCGAAGATCCTGCCATCGCTCCTCCTGAGCTCGTTCACCGGCGTCTTCGTCGATCACTTCGACCGCCGCAAGGTGATGATTGCGTGCGACGCCACCCGTGCGGTTCTCGCGCTCGGACTGCTCTTCACTAATAGCCTGGCCGTCATCTACCTCATCGTCTTGCTCATGGAGACGGCATCGCTCTTCTTCACACCGGCGAAGAACGCGCTCATTCCCCGGTTGGTGAGCGACGAAGAGATCACGATGGCGAACAGCCTCAGCTACACCACCCAGCAGGCGAGCATGCTCATCGGCCTTACGATGTCAGGGGCGATACTCGCCGCGTTCGAGGCGATCGTGCGCTGGGTGCTGGGCAGCGGGTTCCCCTTTGTCGATCAACTCGTCGGGCCGCTTGCACCGGCGTTGCTTGGCCCGCGCGCAGGCGTGACGCTCGATAGCCTCACCTTTGTCGTGTCCGCGCTCTTCATCCTCTCCATCAAGGTGAAGGCGCGTGCGTCGGGCAACGGCAAGCTCCATCTGTCGCTTATCGGCAAGGACGCGATCGAGTCGTTCCATTTCCTCGGCGCGCACAAGGAACTCCGCGGTTTTCTCGTCACGATCGGCATGGCGCTTCTTGGTGGAGGTGCGATCATCACCGTCGGTCTCGTCTACGTGCAGCAGAACCTCTTCGGTAGCGTGCCGTTCCTCGATAAGGTGAAGGTGCTCGAGCGGCTCATCGCCGCGCCGCAGACGTTCATGCTCGTGTTCATCGCACTTGGCATGGTTGTCGGGGCGCTCATCGTCCCACGGCTCGCCGAGCACGTGCCGCTTCAGGCGCTCTTCCTCGGCGGTGTGAGCGGCTTCGGTATCGGCATGTTCATCTTCTCGCTCTCGACCGCGTATTGGACTGCGGCCGTCTTCGCGCTGGTGGCGGGCCTCTGCATCGCCGCACTCACGGTTTCCGGGAATACGTACGTCATACGGACCGTTGCCGACGAGATTCGCGGTCGTGTCTTCACCGCTATGGAGTCAGTGATTCGCGTGTCGCTCCTGCTTTCTATGGTTGTTGTGGCGCCGATTGGCGATCTTGTTGCGAAGGCGATCCGCGCCGTGGTCGTGGCGCAGGGCATTGCGCCAGACACAATGTGGCTCTCCGGCCCTCGCATCACGCTGTTGCTGACATCGCTCATCGTCATGGGCGCGGCGGTTTACGCGTATCGCACGCTTAACTGGCGACGCTGCGTCGAGGAGGTGTCCGCCGATGAGTGACCCGGCCCGCATCACGCTGCCGGCAACCCGCGAGTCGCTCGCCGGGCTCCGCGCTGGCGACGAGGTACTGCTCTCGGGCACCGTCTTCACGGCTCGCGACGCCACGCACGTACGTCTCGCGGCCGAGCTCGCGCGCACGGGTGCGCTCCCGTACGCGCTCGCGGGCGAGACGCTCTTCTATGCGGGTCCGACACCGCCTGCTGCCGGGAGACCGGTTGGCTCGGTGGGACCGACGACCGCGAAGCGCATGGACGCGTGGACTCCGCGGCTCCTCGAAGCGGGGATAGTCGCGACAGTCGGTAAGGGCGCGCGTTCCGAAGCGGTTCGACGCGCGCATGCCGAGAGCGGCGCCGTGTACTTCGCCGCCGTTGGCGGAGCGGCCGCATTGCTTGCAACGCACGTTCGCTCGGCCGAGACGGTCGCGTACGCCGATCTCGGCACCGAGGCGCTGGTGCGGATGGAACTCGTTGACTTTCCCGCGTTTGTTGCGATCGATGCGTGCGGGACGGACCTGTACGCCGCGGCGCCGACCGAGTGGCGGGTGAGCCAGCGATGACCGGGCTGTTCATCACCTTCGAGGGCGGCGACGGCTCCGGCAAGACGACGCAGATCGCCCGGCTTGCCGCAGCGCTTCGTGCCGCCGGTCGCGATGTCGTGACGCTCCGTGAGCCGGGCGGCACGGTCGTCGGGGAGGGTGTTCGCGAGATCCTCCTCGACCCCGCGCACGAAGAGCTCTCGCCCATGGCCGAGCTTCTGCTGTTCACCGCAAGCCGCGCACAACTCTCGCTGACGGTCATCAAGCCGGCGCTCGATGCTGGCAAGATCGTGCTGTGCGATCGCCACGCCGACTCTTCGGTGGCGTATCAGGGCTACGGTCGCGGCCTCGACCTCGCGATGGTCCGCGCGATCAACACGTGGGCGACCGGCGGGCTTGTGCCCGACCGCACGATCGTCTTGGACGTGGAGCCGCATGCCGGAATCGCTGCTGCGACGCCGCACACGGCCGACCGCCTCGAGCGTGAAGCGATCGCGTTCCACGAGCGTATTCGCGCGGGCTATCTCGAGATGGCCGCCGCGGAACCCGATCGTATCGTCGTGGTAGAGCGTGACGCGACCGATGCCGTGTGGTCCGGTGTGCTTGCGGCTCTCGCACCCGTGCTTGCTCGCGCCGGCATCACGTTGGGGGCATGATGTCTCGCCTGTGCGTCTGGGACGAGCTTCCCGCGCAGACGCGCGTCGCCGGCTACCTGAGCCGTGCGGTGGCCTCCGATGCCGTATCGCATGCATATCTCTTCGTAGGGCCGACCGGCTCCGGCAAGATCACTGCCGCCAAGGCGCTCGCGTGCGCTCTCTTTTGCGATGACGGCGGCTGCGGCTCGTGCCCTACATGCCGCCGGGTCCTGAGCGGTTTCCATCCCGACGTCCATGAGGTGCATCCCGAGGGCGCGGCGACGTACGTCATCCAGCAGATTCGCGACATCATCCATGACGTCCACCTGAAGCCCGTGCAGGCGCGCCGCAAGATATACATCGTCGGCGAGGCCGAGCGCTTCGATGCGCCTTCAGCGAACGCGTTCTTGAAGACGCTCGAGGAGCCGCCCGATAACGTCGTCATCATCCTCATGACGCGCTCGTACGACGCTGTCATGCCGACGATCGCCTCGCGCTGTCAGGTCGTGCGCTTCCGCCCGATACCCCCAAGCGTGGCCGAGGCGCTCCTCGTGCAGCGCAGCGGCGCTGACACCGCTCAGGCGCGTGCGGCGCTCGCGGCCGCAGGCGGCGTCGTCCCACGCGCCGAGGACCTCCTCGGTTCGCCCGGACGCCTTGCCGCGCGGGACCTTGCGCTCGACACGCTCAAGCGGCTCGCGGTCATGGACGGCTACGACATCCTCGAAGCCGCACGAGAGCTTCTCGCTGCCGCCAAGGCACCGCTTGATGAGGTGAAGTCCGTGCACTCCGATGAGCTCGAGGAGCACCGCTCGCTTCTCGGCAAGCAGTCGTCCACGAAGTCGCTCGAGGACCGCCAGAAGCGCGAGCTTACGTCGCGCGAGCGCGAGGGCCTGAGCGAGATCATCGGCGTGACGGAGAGCTGGCTCCGCGATTGCTTAGTCGTGTCCCAGGGTGCCGACGCCTTGGTCGGGAATACGGACGTCGCCGACGCACTTGTTGAGGTCGCAGCGGTCATCACGCCAAGGGCCGCACTTACGGCGATTTCGGCTGCAGAAACAGCGCGCAAGCGTATTACGTATAATGTGAGCCCGCAGCTGGCCATTGAGGCCATGCTGTTCGACATACAGGAGGTACTCCGATGCCCACGATAGTGGGAGTCAGATTCAAATATGCGGGTAAGGTACTCTACTTCGACCCGGCGGGCAGCGAGCCTGTCGTGGGCGGTCACGTCGTCGTCACCACCGAGCGCGGCGAGGAGTACGGCGAAGTCGTTCTCGCACCGCAAGAGGTTGAGCCGGCCGACGTGCCGCCGGGCCTCAAGCCCGTGCTGCGCGTGACTGACGAGGCCGATGATGCTCTGGCCGCAAAGCTCGCCGCGCGCGAGACGGGCGCCATGGAGACGTTCCGCGGTCTCATCAAGCGCTACAAGCTCGATATGAAGCCCATCGGCGTCGAGACGCTCTTCGACGACAGCAAGATGGTCTTCTACTTTGTCGCCGAGGAGCGCGTCGACTTCCGCGACCTCGTCCGCGATCTTGCGGCGGCGTTCAAGACACGTATCGATATGCGACAGGTCGGCGTTCGCGACGAGGCACGTCTCGTCGGCGGCCTCGGTCATTGCGGCGAGCAACTCTGCTGCGTGCGCTTTGGCGGAGAGTTCCAGCCGGTCTCGATCCGGATGGCCAAAGAGCAGGACCTGCCGCTCAACCCGCTCAAGATCTCGGGTCTCTGCGGTCGGCTCATGTGCTGCCTGCGCTACGAGTTCGAGGCGTACAAGGACTTCAAGGGTCGTGCGCCGCGCAAGAACGCGATCATCCAGACGCCGCAGGGTCTCGCGAAGGTCATCGATATGAACACGCCGCGCGAAGCCATCATGCTTCAGCTCGAGGATGGCTCGCGTTTCGAGGTGCCGCTCGCGTCCATGGATTGCTCGTGCGACAAGGGCTGCCCGTGCCGCGTGAAGGCCGAAGCGCTGCCCCAGCCCGAGGAATCCGATTACGAGATGATCATCGAGCGGGGAGAGACGCCCAAGCAACCGCGTCAGGAGCGCCAGGAGCGCAAGCCTCGCGAGGAGCGAAAGCCGCGCGAAGCACGACCGGCGCGCGAGGAGCAGCCCGCGAGCGGCGAGCAGCCTGCGACCGGCGAGCGCAAGCGCCGTCGGCGTGGTGGTGGCGGCAGCAAGCCGACCGAGGGTCAAGGCGCGACGCCTGCAACCGACGCCCAGAAGCCCGCTCAGCCCCGCCAGAAGCAGGGTCCCGCGTCGCAGACGCAGGCACCGGTGGACGGACAGGCTGCGAGCGCTGACGGTGCTGCACCCGCGGCACGCAAACGCCGTCGGAGACGCCGTCCCGGTAGTTCTGGCAAAGCCGAATAGCGTTCGCTATACTTCGTACTCGCGCCGACGTAGCTCAGCTGGCCAGAGCACCGCACTCGTAATGCGGGGGTCAGGGGTTCGAATCCCCTCGTCGGCTCCAGAAAGACACTGCGGCCCCTACCAACCAGGTAGGGGCCGCTTCATTCGGCGCTCGAAAATGGGGACACATTTCATCCGTGATCTCTAACGATGTCGCGGGTCTTTCGTCATGCTGTGCGAGTGGTTGGTAGCCTCGCCCTGCGTCTCCTGAAGCTGCGCGTGATACCGTGCTATCCGCTACACTCGGTGCGCAAGCGCAGTCGTTACTAGGGGGATTTCGATGGCGGTGTATCAAGATAAGGCACGAGAGCGGGTTTCGAGGGGGCTTCGTAAGTACAAGAGCGTCGTGCAAAAAGCGCGCGCCAATGGAGCACAGGAGAGCGACACGAGAATGATTGTGTCGTCGATCGTGAGTGACATGCTGGGATGGGATGCATTCGACAACCTCACCGGAGAGTATCGGATCAAAGGGAGCTTTGCGGACTTTGTCATCCGAAAGGACGGCAAGCATTTCGTCATCATTGAAGTGAAATCCGTTACGTCGAATCTCAATGACAAGCACCTTTATCAGGCTGTCTCCTACGCGGCGAATCAAGGCGTCGAATGGGTCATCCTTACTAATGGGGCCGAGTGGCGTCTGTATCGTGTTCTCTTCAACAAGCCCGTTGAGCATCAGCTGGTCTTCGAAGTCAGCCTGTTGGACGAGGACATGAAGCCTAAGCACAAGACGGACCTCATGTACTTGCTGACTCCAGATGCGCAGCGCAGGGATGAGCTTGAGGTCTTCTACCAGCGTCAGTGTGCTCTTTCAGCTTCGAACATAGCTAAACTCATCCTAAGCGAGTCAGTACTCACAAAACTGCGCGCAGAGATCAAGCTCGACTCAGGCAACCGAATCGCTCTCGATGAGCTGGCTGAGATTATGGTCGGATGTGTCATTCACCCTGCCGCCCAGGGAGAGCATGTCGACAAGCAGCTGAAGCGCGTTCAGCGCGCGGCGAGAGCGCCTCGTAAGTCAGCCGCAGCTGGTGAAATGATTGCGCCGATGGTCGAAACGTAGGTTAGACCTACAATTCACGGGCTCGGCGATATGCGGAATCGAGCCATGAGGGCAAGACCCGCAGAAGTGGGGGCGGTACATCTAGATGGGGGACCCGCGATATGCACATATGGGGCTATGGGAGGTACCGGGACAGTCTCAGTAGCGTGGGGGTCGGCGAAACGCGATAAGTATGGGGAGACGCGTTACCATCAGCCGAAGTCGGCGACTGGAGACTAATGGTCGGGTGCGCTTGCAGTTCATGGAATCCGGATGACGGACTTGGGATTGAGGCGTTCGCCAGTATTCGAGCGGACTGTTCCGCGCTGCGTATGATTCTAGTCCCGGATAGCCTTTGGGACGACTTCGAGGCCTGGCATGGTCAGCTGGACGATGCTTCGCTCCATCGGTCTATTCTGTTGCTGGCTCTGCAGAGGGGCTATCTGGCCGCAATTGTGTCTCCAGTGCATCGCTACTTAGTCTGTCAGGGCGAGATGTCATCGAAGGTGACCAAACAGTACAAGACAGACCTCCGCGAAGACTGGTGGTGCTATTCCGATCCGGCTGAACGACACCAGAAGGCGCGTATGTATTCTGGTCGTCTAGCTGAGCTTCAGTTTGCTGAATGGCTAGAAGAACAAGGATGGCGCGTCGAGAATCTTGAGGCACTTGGGGCGGATTCAGACATTGAAGCTATGGCACCAAATGAAGTGGTGGCTACGAGCTTCGAGGTCAAGCTCATTGGCGTTGAGGACACCGATTTTGAGTGTATTGTCAGAAGCCTTGCAGGTAGTCCTGCGGGCCACCATGCTTCTCCATACGATGCGGCCAACTATCTGTTGTTCAGAGCGTATGAGGCTGCAGTTCAACTCCGCAGGAATGAACGTGGGCGGCGGATTGTAGTTGTAGTTGTGGACGACATGGCGTGGCCGGAGTTCGAGGTGCAGATTCGTGAGGGTTGGATCGATTGGAGTCGTCCTGGGTTTCTCAGGGGGGATCATTTGAGCGACTTCCTGGCGGGACAATTGTCACGATATCCGGAGCTGCTTTCGAATCTAGCGGACACGCTGCATGCTGTTGATGAGCTATGGATATTGAGGCGTGAGGACGGCTACAGGCATGTCTGTGAACTCATCCAGCCGTTGGCGTGCCTGACGACGCAGCACCAGGGGCCCGGCGGCGAGTGACCTCCGGCTGTGAGGTGAGACGGGGCCTATTGATAGACCCAGGTGCGATCTGTGATTCAGAGCCGGGCAATAGGATATTCCTTGAGCGTGCGTTGGGTTGGCGAAGGCTCTTTGTCGCGTAATCATGGTGTCGTGGGTTACAAGTGGACCGTGTCAGTGCCGGCGACTAGGTTGATAGTGAAGTACTGACTACCGGGGGGTTGTACATGAAGAGTCGAACCGTATCCGTGTGCATATTGGCGCTCGCCCTGGTGTGGCCGACGGCAGCGAATGCCGTCGTGCTGGAGAAGACAGCACCTGAAGCGTCATCTGTGCTGCTATCGAGTTGGACCAGTGGCACTGTCCCATCGCTTCCGGCAGGCCGTCCGCACATCCAGAGTCCCGATTCACCCTCGGTCTGGCCGCTCCAAGCGCAATCCGAGTCCTCCGGCTCTTGGGTGGCGGATAGCCGCGTTGCTGAAGCGTCACTGCTTGCCATCAAAGGTCTGGCTGATATTTCCCCCGAGGCTCTACCGGCAATGCCTCTCACCGACCACTTGGGTGTTATGTACCTAACTTCGACTGGCCACCTGTGGATCGACGGCGTGGTGTACAACCCCTATCAGACAGCCTTCCGCTTCGTTCCGGTAACGTATCAACTCGTTGATGAGTACGACAAAGTGGTGGATGAGGCAGCGGGCTATGCAAGTACATACCGCCTTGGGCCTGGTGAGAGTAAGTCCTTCAAGGGCGGTTTCTATCGCCCGGGCGCCGCTTCGGAGAACCTTCACGCTCATGTGTCCATAGCCGGTGTTCCAGAGTCCACGCCCCCGCCAGTCGTGCTGACGCCCGTGAGCGAGAGTATGGTCGATCTCGTTGGCATGCGAGCGTACACATGCGTGTTCCGAAACGATTCCGCCTACACGGTGCAGTCCCCAACAGTAGGCGGCTGGGAGCTGGATCCAGGCGGTGCTCCGGTTGACACACTCAACGGATTCGAGAATGTGCAGATCCTACCCGGCGCCACCTGGACAACCGAGTTTACCGGCCTGCGGGTGGGCATGTCCGTCGCAAGTCGATACTACTACTGTGAGGCCCTGGTGGTTGAGGGCCCTCTGAGGGCAATCTCAATTGCCGGAGACAGCCGCATAGGCACCGCCATCGAAGCCTCAAAGAAGGCGTTCTCCGCTGGCAGCGCCGACACTGTACTGATTGCGACCGCATTCAACTGGCCCGACGCTCTAGGTGGGGCCGCACTGGCTGGTGCGACCAATGGTCCCATCTTGCTCACTGATCCGAAGGTGCTGCCTTCGACCGTAGCATCCGAGATCAACCGACTCGGTGCGGGCAAAGCCTACATCCTCGGCGGTACTGGGGCGGTAGGCGTCGACGTCGAATCAGCGCTTGTGGGTAGGCTCGGTGCGGCTAACGTCATCCGCCTTGGGGGCTCAGGCCGCTATGAGACAGCACGGTTGATCGCTGCAGAGACCGTGAAGGTCCTGAAGGCCGGTCCCGGCTACGATGGTGCCGCCTTCGTTGCGACTGGGGCGAACTTCCCTGATGCCCTTGGCGCATCGCCGCTCGCTGCTGCGAAGGGCTGGCCGCTCTACTTGGTTGACCCCCGAGGGGCTGACAGTGCACTTATCGCCGCCATGAAGTCAGCAGGCGTGCTACACGTCTTTCCACTTGGAGGAACGGGTGTCGTTAGCCTTAAGACCGAGACCGATCTGAAGACGAAGGTTCCCTGCACGACCCAGCGGCTAGCCGGCGGCAACCGATACGATACAGCCAGAGTCATCGCCACCTATGGCGTGAGTCTAGGTCTCACTTGGGACAAGGTCGCTATTGCCACCGGGACGAACTTCCCCGACGCCCTTGCGGGCGGTGTGCTCCAGGGCAAGAACCACTCAGTAATGCTCTTAACGCCGACCAGGTCGCTTGATCTCGGCGTAGAAGCCACTTTTGGCGCAAACAAGGCGCTTATACGCGAGGTACGCTTTCTTGGCGGTACAGGCGCTGTCTCCGCGACTGTTAGGGCAGCGATACAGAACGTGCTCAATTAGGATGAGGTGCGAGACTGGCGAGAATCGGACGCATTGCTCGACGGGGATCGAATCCGTATCGAAGCGACCGTACTGGTCGTCCGTTACTGCTTACTCAGGCAGCACGGTACCCACCGAACTCCGGTGAACGCGCTCCGGCGCACTCGTAATGCGGGGGTCAGGGGGTTCGAATCCTCTCGTCGGCTCCAGAAAGACACCACGGCCCCTACCAACCAGGTAGGGGCCGCTTCACTAGCTTCGAAGGTCGGGGGATATCCCTATTCCTACTGCATGATGGACGGCAGGGAAGGATTCGTGTCGTCGTTTGGGTCGTAGTAGTGGCTGTGTGAGTCCGTGCAACTGCCGAACAAGATTGCCAGCACGACACAAGCGCCAGCCAAGACGATGATTCCCGCAAAGATCTCCATGCGCCGGTTGTAGGCATCCTCGTTCGCAGTTGTGTGTGGCACCTTCACCTGCGTAGGCGTGGTGGCGTTTCCGCACATCGGACAGCTCTGACCGGACGGCCAGGAACCTTCCTCGGTGGCGATGAATTTGCATTTCGAGCACTGCCAATGCGCTGCCATCGACTCCCCCTATCGACGCCCTGCTCGAGAATACGCCCTCCGCAGCATTCAGAGAAGGCAACGGCCCATGGCCAGAATCGGGAACCCGGTCCGCGGGACGAAGGCGATGCTGCAGGCGTTGTTGGCGCCGGTGAAGTAGACTTTAGGAACAGAGGATTACGTGGGAGTTGCACCACGTCGGGGGACGCGACCGGGGATGGGGTCGACATGCCGAAGGCTGCCTACTGCTCAGAATGTGCGGGATACGTCTGGATTGGTAAGGACGGCGGCTGCGTGAATGGCCACGCCAGGTCGTGTCTGCGTCGAGAGTATGACGCCCTACAGGATCCGGCCGACGGGAAACCCGCGCCGTCGGTACCTCGCTCTACGGAGCCGCGGACTCCCACGGTAAGGCACGCAGCGGAGGTCCTCGGAGCTGGCGCTGTATCATTGGCCGCGGCGGCTGCCGACCGCGCAATGACGGCTGGCATGACTCTCGCCCTCACGGCGGGCGAGGGCATGCAGCGGGTTGCGGAAAGGCTCGCCGCCCCTCCGGCAGGCGCATCCCTTCCCGAGCTGGTGGCTGAAAGAGCACCCGAGACCTTGTCTCAGCCCACACCGGCCGCCCACCCGCAGGTTGACGGCCACGATGGATTGGCGCGTGACGAAGTGGCCGCCGCCGAGACGACTGCCCTCCCGGTCGACCCTGGGTCTGCTGCTAGTGGGGGAGCGCCTCAGACCGCAAAGCACTTGGCGGGGCTCACTAAATGGCTGCGAGTGCTTCTCGCTGCGTACGCAGCCGCGGCGCTCTTGGTCGTGTTCCAGGACATACTCGTTTCCGTCGCACTTGCAGTTCGACCGGCCAGCGCCACCTCGCTGGCCGCGAACCTGTCCCTCGCATATCTCCAAGATGCATTGTGGTGGGTGACGGGGGTTGTCTTTCTGATGTGGATCTACCGCGCCAATAAGAACCTGCACAGTTTGTCCGCGCTTCCAATGTCGTTCACCCCGGCATGGTCGATTGGCTGGTACCTGGTTCCCGTCGCCATGTTTTTCATGCCGTACCAATCCATGAGGGAAATCTGGCAGGTCAGCCACAGTGGGCGATCCTCATCCCACGGCGTATTGGGTTGGTGGTGGGGTTTGTGGTTGGCCATGGTCCTACTGGGGAGTTTGGCTACGCGCAGCCTTGCCCTAGTGACGGATGTAGCGGGCCTTCAGGCGTGGATGGCATTGGATACGACGGCTGATGCGCTGAAAGTTGCCGCAGGGATAGTGGCTTTCACCATGGTGTCGCGGATTGGAGCTGCGTACACACTGAGCTTCGGCGAGACCGCCTAGCCAGTCGCGGGGGCTGGCGTCCACGCTGCCCGAGCTGGCGAGCGCAAGTACGAGTGCGGCGACAATGCACACCACGTTGACGCCGATTTGATATCCGGTTCCGAGTTTCGTGGAAGCCCGCTCTCGGGATTGCGCAGTCTTGGAGAAGGAGGCTGGCGTCCGGCATCTCGCAGTTCTCCGGTTGGGCGTGGCCGTATAGCGTCCTCGCGCATACAAGCGATGGGGGTGTATTATATATCCGACACCCCGCTCGAAAGGAGCAGAAGCGATGACTGCGACCAAGGCGGCCTACGCAGCGGAACTCACAGCGATGATGCAGCGCGACGGTGTGAGTCGTGCAGAGCTCGCGCGCCGCATGCATACCGACCGCTCCACAGTGGGTCGTGTGCTGGACCCCTCCGACGAGTCCGTCACCCTCGCCACGCTCTCCCGCGCCGCCGCAGCCCTCGGACGCGAGCCCGCGGTGTCACTCGCCCCGGAGCGCCCCTCGGTACTGCTTGTGCGCCACCGCGACACGCTCGCCAGGATCGCTTCGGGCTACGGTCTTAAGAATGTGCGCGTCTTCGGGTCGGTCGCGCGAGGGGACGACACGCCGACAAGCGACCTAGATCTCGTTGCCGACTTCCCCGAGGACTACACGGCCGAATTGCTCGGAGGTGCGATCCAGGATCTTTCGGCCGCTTTGGGACGGCGGGTGGATCTCCTCAACGCCGCCATCCTCAAGCCACGCGTGCGAGCCAACGTCGAACGAGAGTCGGTGCCTCTATGAGCTCTGACGATCCCCGCCTCCGCGACGGCCTTCTCGATCTCCGCGACGCGGGTCATCTTGTCGCCATGGTCGTCGCTGAGACTGACCGCGCGACATACGCCGAATCGCCGACCGGCTCCCTTGCGCTTGAGCGCGCCGTGAGCAACTTCGGTGAGGCTGCGAGCCGGTTGCACAGCCGGAATCCGGACTTCGAGGCCCGGCATCCAGAGCTGGAGATCGGCAACGCGATCAAGACCCGTGCTGTGATCGTCCATAACTATGACGGGATAGACCGCCGCTTGTTGTGGGATACCGCGATCGCCGACGTCCCTCGTGTCACGGGGCAGGTTGAGGCGCTGCTTGGCGAGTACGACGGCACGCAGTAATCCGTACATCCTTTGTTGTTGTAGGGTATGAGATGGTACGGGTTCGCTGGATGTTTCGGGGTTCCTCGTGAGCATCGGAACAGGCGGTTCCCCAGGGATTGCCGCACGTTCGTACCCCGTGCTACATTACTGCGACCTTAGCCCCTGTCAGGTCCTCCCCGGTGACCTGTTGATGCGGGCCTCGGCGCGGGCGACCCGGGGGAGAGGAGGTCCGAGATGCAGGGTGCGGCAGACCACATCGTGCTGGCAGCGTTCGTGATCATCGGCATTCTCTTCGTGCCGCTGACGCTCACCGCATCCCGCCTCCTTGCGCCTTCCAAACCTGACGAGCGCAAGCTCGACACCTATGAGTGCGGCAGCGAACCGATCGGCCCGCCGTGGGTGCAGTTCCGCATCGGTTACTACGTCTACGCGCTCCTCTTCGTCGTCTTCGATATCGAGACGGTCTTCTTGTATCCGTGGGCCGTCGCGTTCGACCACCTGGGCCTGTTCATCCTCGTCGAGATGGTCATCTTCATCGCCATCCTCGCGGCCGGGCTCGCGTACGCCTGGAAGGAGGGCGCGCTCCGTTGGCGCTAGACAAGCTGACCGGCGAGAACTCGATGCTCTTCATCCGGAGCGAGCAGCTCTTCGACTTCGCGCGCCGCAATTCGCTCTGGTACATCGCATTCGGCATCGCCTGCTGTGCCATCGAGGGCCTCATGAGCGCGAGCGGCCCGCGGTTCGACTTCGACCGCATGGGCGTCTTCTTCCGCAACTCGCCGAGGCAGGCCGACGTGATGATCGTGGCCGGCACCGTCAACAAGAAGATGGCGCTCACGGTCAAGCGGCTCTATGACCAGATGCCGGAACCCAAGTGGGTCGTCGCTATGGGCGCCTGCGCCAGCACAGGCGGGCCGTTCCGCGAGTACCCCAACGTCGTTCTCGGCGTCGACAAGATCATCCCGGTCGACGTCTACATCCCCGGTTGCCCGCCCCGGCCGGAGTCCGTGCAGTATGCGTTCATCGAGTTGCAGAAGAAGATCGCGCGCCGGACGGAGGAGCGCCTTGCGGCCCGCACCAGCTGACATCGAGCGCGCGATCGTCGGGCTCATCGACGCCCGTGTCACCGAGGAACCCCTCGGCGTCGTCGCACGCGTGTCGCTTGCGGACGTGGTAGAAGCGCTTGAGGCGCTGAAAGTCGCCGGCTACGAGTCGCTCGTCGATTTCGACGGCACGGACACCGGCGAGCTCATCGAACTCACCTACCGGCTGCGCTCGTACGCACTCGACCTTGAGGTGTACGTGAAAGCACCGGTCTCCTACGGGGGCACCATCGCGTCGATCTGGCACGAGTACCCCTCGGCGCTCATGCCCGAGCGCGAGACGGCCGAGCTCTTCGGCCTGCATCTGGCGGGTCACCCCAACCCGAAGCGCCTGCTCACCACCGACGGCGTCGCGCCGCTTCTGCGCAAGGATGTCCTCATCCGGACCGTGGAGGAGGTGCGCGACCGATGAGTGACCAGTGTGAAGAGACTCTCGGCGTCGGCCTCCTGTGCGAGGGCCAGCACGATCCCGGCACGCCGCCCGCTGGTTTGCGGCGCGCTCCCTCAGGGGTCGACGGCCTCTCGACCGAGCACCTCATCATCAACATGGGACCGCAGCATCCGTCCACGCACGGTGTGCTCCGCATGATCATCGAGGTCGACGGCGAGGAGGTCATCGCCTCCGAGGTGTCCGTCGGCTACCTGCACCGCGGCATCGAGAAGCTCGCCGAGCACCGCCGCTACGATGCGGTCGGCACCCTCATGGACCGCGGCGATTACGTCTCGGGCATCATGGGCGAGCTCGCGTTTGCGCTTGCGGCCGAGCAGCTCATGGAGGTCGACGTGCCGCGCAAGGCGCACTGGCTTCGCTCGCTCACCTCCGAGCTCAACCGCCTCGCGAGCCACCTCGTGTGGTACGGCACCTTCGGCCTCGACACGGGCGCGATGGGGCAGTTCCTCTACGCGATGCGCGAGAGAGAAGCGCTCTGCGACATCCTCGAGGCGATCACCGGACAGCGCATGATGTTCAACTACGTGCGCCCCGGCGGTGTCGTGGCGGACCTGCCCGTCGGCGTCGAGGAGAAGATCCGCGCGTTCCTCGCCACGTTCCCCACATACCTGGGGGAGTATGACCAGCTCCTGGGCGGCAACGAGATCTTCCAGGCGAGGGTCAAGGGCATCGGCGTCATCGACCGCGATATGGCGCTCGCGTTCGGGCTCACCGGCGCGAACCTGCGCGCTGCGGGCGTGGACTTCGACGTCCGCAAGGCGCGCCCGTACGCCGCGTACCCCGAGCTCGACTTCGAGGTGCCGCTCGGCACTGTCGGCGACGCCTGGGACCGCTACACGGTGCGCATGGGCGAGATGGCGCAATCCGCGCGCATGATCGGGCAGCTCATCGACGGCATGCCCGAAGGCGACCACATCGCGAAGGTGTCGAAGATCATCCGGCCGGCAGCCGGTGAGGTGTACGCAAGCGTCGAGTCCTCGCGTGGCGAGACGGGCGTGCATCTCGTCAGCGACGGTACCGAGCACCCGTACCGCATGCACTACCGCGGACCGTCGCTCTACGCGGTGCAGGCGCTCGAGGAGCTCCTTCCGGGCCATCTGCTCGGCGATGTCGTGATGCTCATCGGCTCGACCGACGTCATGCTCGGGGAGATCGACCGATGAGCGCCCTCGGCATCAGCGCCCTTAAGGTGCTCGCGGCGCTCGGTCTCATGCTTGGCAACGGCGTCGTCATGATCTATATGCTGCGCAAGGTACTCGGTCATCTGCACATCCGGCTCGGCCCGATGCACGTGGGCTGGAAGGGCACGCTGCAGACCGTCATGGACGTGCTCAAGCTCCTCACGAAGGAGGACATCACGCCGCGCGCTGTCGACCGCTGGCTCTTCCGTATCGCGCCGGCCGTCGTGTTCATCCCGTCGCTCATGGCGTACGCGGCTCTGCCGTTCTCGGATACCTGGCGCGTCACGAACCTCGACAGCGGGCTGCTCTATACGTTCACGGCGCTGTCGCTCGTGCCGCTCGGAATCCTCATGGCGGGCTGGGCGTCGAGCAACAAGTGGTCGCTCCTCGGCGGCATGCGCGCTGCGGCGCAGCAGATCGCCTACGAGGTGCCGCTGCTGCTTTCGGTGCTGCCGATCGTCATGCTCGTGGGCAGCATGAACCTTGGCGTCATCGTTGAGGCGCAGCGAGGCACCGTGCTTGCCGTCATCCCGCGCTGGTTCATCATGAACCCGCTCTTCTGGCCCACGTTCGTCCTGTACTCAATCTCGGCCCTTGTCGAGACGAATCAGACGCCGTTTGACATGTCCGAGGCGGAATCGGAGCTCGTCGGCGGTTTCGCGACCGAGTATTCCGCCATGAAGTTCGGCCTGCTCTTCCTCTCGGAGTTCAGCAACCAGTTCATTGTTGCGGCGCTGACGGTCACGCTCTTCTTCGGTGGCTGGACGCTGCCGTGGGTGCCCGAGGCGGTCTCCAACACGTTTGGGCCGCTCACATTCATGCTCAAGACCTACCTCGTGATCGCGGTCATGATGTGGATCCGCGGCACGTTCCCCCGTGTGCGAATCGACCAGCTTATGCAACTTGGCTGGCAGCGGCTTATCCCGATCTCGCTCGCCTGGATCGTCATCTCAGGCGTCGTCATCAAGGTGTGGAGCTAGCCATGTGGGGGACGGGACTCATAAACGGCCTCCGGATCACCTGGCGCAACATGCGCCGGGGCCCGATCACCGTGAAGTATCCATACGAGAAGCTCCCCTTGCCCGAGCGCGCTCGCTGGGCCGTCGCACCGAAGTACTTCGCGGACGGCACCCCGAAGTGCACGGCGTGCCTAACGTGCGTCAAGACCTGTCCCGACCACATCCTCGATGTCTACGTGACGACCGCGGAAGACAAATCGAAGCACATCGACCGCTTCTCCTACGAGATAGGCGCTTGCATGATGTGCGGTCTCTGCGTCGAGTCGTGCCCGTTCGATGCGATTCTGATGAGCCACGACTATGAGCTTGCCGTGACCGAAAAGGCCGATCTGTCGTATGACTTGCTGACCGACGTCGACGCGGCCACCGGCGCGAAGCACAAGGCCGAGAAGGCCGCCGCAGCACCCGCGCCCGCGCCCGCGCCCGCGCCCGCCGGGGAGGTGAGCGTCGATGACTGAGACCGTCAACGGAGTCGCCTTCCTCGCACTCGCCTTCGCGACCATCGGCGGCGCGGTCATGATGCTTGCGACCCGCAACGTCGTTCACGCCGCATTCTGGCTGCTCGAAGTGCTCATCGCGACAGCCGGACTCTATCTGCTCCTCTCCGCCGAGTTCCTCGCGCTCGTACAGGTGCTCGTGTATGCGGGCTCGGTCACGGTGCTTGTGATCTTCACGGTCATGATCACCCTGCGACGTCGCGAGGATGCCGTTCGGCCGTTCGAGCCGGGATGGGGCGGTGCGATCATGGCCGCGCTCTTCGGCGGCTCGATCACGTTCGCCATCGCTCAGTTCACCTCGAAGATGCCCGCCGGGACGTTCCCCGAGAAGACGCCCGATGTCGCCGCGTTCGGCGAGAAGCTCTTCACCACGTGGATGGTGCCGTTTGAGATCGCCTCGCTCGTTTTGCTCGTGGCGCTCGTTGGCGCCGTGTGGTGGTCGGGGGGTGATGGCCAGTGAGTCTGCTCCAGCCCGTCGGCGTGGTGTCGTTCATGGCGCTCGCGGCCGTTCTCTTCTCGCTCGGCCTGTATGGCGCGCTCTCGCGTAAGAGCGCCGTCATGGTGCTCATGTCACTCGAGCTCATGGCGAACGCCGTCAACATCAACCTCGTGGCGCTCTCGCGCTTCACGGCGCCAGCCGAGATGACCGGGCAGATCTTCGCGGTCTTCTCGATGGTCGTGTCCGCCGCCGAGATCGGCCTTGGCCTCGCGCTCGTGCTTGCGCTCTACCGCCGCAGCCAGACCGTCGAGCTCGACGCGATGCAAGAGTTGAAGGGGTAGGCGTGAATTACGTCATCGCCATACCCCTCATCCCGGCGCTCGCGTTCGCGATCCTCGCGCCGCTTTCGGGTCGCTCGCGCAACGCAGCGGTACCGATTGCTGTCGGCGCGTCCGTCATCACGCTCGGCCTTTCGATTGCGGCATTCCTCGCGGTGTGGCCGGGCGGCCACGAGGAGGCGCTCTACCACACCTCGATCACGTTCGCGACCATCGGGAGCGTCAAGCTGGCGGCCGGCATCCTGCTCGATCCCATCTCGGCCACGATGCTCGTCGTGGTAACGCTTGTGGGCGCGGCCGTGCAGGTCTACTCGCTTGGCTACATGCACCGCGACGAACGCATCGGCTGGTACTACGCCGTGCTGTCGCTCTTCACGGCGGCCATGCTCGGCCTCGTGCTCTCCGACAACTTCCTGCAGCTCTACATGGCCTGGGAGGTCATGGGGCTCTGCTCGTACCTGCTTATCGGCTTCTGGCACGAGCAAGAGGCGCCGAGAAAGGCGTCGATCAAGGCGTTCCTCACCACGCGTGTCGGTGACATCGGGTTCGCCCTTGCGCTCGCCGTGATGTACAAGACCGCGGGCAGCTTCGACTTCGCGGTCGTGCTCCACGACTTCGCGTGGGCGCCCGGCGCCGCGACTGCGGTCGCCTTGCTACTGCTCTTTGGCGCGATGGGGAAGTCGGCGCAGGTGCCGCTGCATGTGTGGCTCCCGGACGCGATGGCCGGTCCCACACCCGCCTCGGCGCTCATCCATGCCGCGACGATGGTGGCCGCCGGCGTCTTCCTCGTGGCGCGCGCGTTGCCTATTTTCGAGGCGAGCGGTGTGGCGCTCACGGTCACCATGTTCGTCGGCATCACGACCGCACTTGTCGGCGGCCTTCTCGCATCGGTGCAGCACGACATCAAGAAGGTGCTCGCGTACTCCACGATCAGCCAGCTCGGCTACATGTTCGTCGCGCTTGGCGCTGGCGGGATCGTCGCGGGCTTCTACCACCTCGTCACGCACGCGTTCTTCAAGTCGCTGCTCTTCCTCGGCGCGGGCGTCATCATCCACGCGGCGCACACGCAGGACATGCGCGAGATGGGTGGTCTCGCCAAGAAGATGCCGGTCACAACGGTGACGTTCACGATCGGTTCGCTGGCGCTTGCCGGGATCTTCCCGTTCTCGGGATTCTGGAGTAAGGACGAGATCCTGACGGTCCTCTGGCATGGCGAGCACTACGTCGTGTTCGTCCTCGCGCTGGTAGCCGCGTTCGTGACGGCGTTCTATGTCGCGCGGCTGTGGTTCCGGGTGTTCAGCGGGCCGGAGCAGACGAGCGGTCTCAAAGAAGCACATGTCGAGATGCTCGTGCCGATGAGCGTGCTTGCAGCGGTGACGAGCGTCATCGGTTTCGGCTCGCCGTACTTCGCCGAATTCCTCGGGCATGTTGGCGAGTGGCCCGCTGCGGCGATCGCGCTCACGTCGACAGCGGTGGCGGGGCTTGGGCTCGCCCTGGGCTGGTGGGCGTACGGTCGTCGGAACCAGGTTCTCAACACGCGCCCGCTCAAGTCGCGCGCGGGCTTCGTCTACGCCGCGCTCGCGCAGAAGCTCTACTTCGACCTCACCTACGACTACTTCATCGTGCGCCAGTACGGACGGCTCGCCGGTGCGCTCTCGGAGTTTGACCGTACGGTCGTTGACGGGATCGTCAACGGCGCCGGTGCCATCTGGCGCGCGGGTGCGGATGTCGGTGCACTCATCGATCGCGTTGTCATCGACGGCGCCGTCAACGGCGTCGCTACGCTCGTACGCGCCGTCGGGGCTCGTGTTCGCCGTATCCAGACCGGTCGCGTTCAGTCGTACCAGGCACTGATGCTTGCCGCACTCGTTGTGCTCATGCTGTGGTTCGTCGTGAAAGGGGCCTGACGCCCATGTTGCTCTCCGCCATTGTCTTCCTCCCGCTTGTGGGTGCGATCGCCTCGGCGCTGCTGCCCAAGGAGCGCGCTTCTGCGGCCCGTTGGATCGCGGCTGCCGTGACCGCGGTCGACCTCGCGCTCGTCGTGTGGCTGCTCATCGGCTTCAACGTCGCCGGCGGCATGCAGTTCGTCGAGAACCGCACGTGGGTCGTCCAGGTCGGCATCGAGTACCACCTTGGGGTTGACGGCATCTCGCTGTCGATGCTCCTGCTCTCGGCGCTGCTGTCGCTCGTGGCCGTCGTCGCGTCATGGAAGCAAGACACCAAGCCGGGCGCGTACTTCGCGATGCTGATGTTGCTCGAGGTCGGTATGAACGGTGTCTTCCTCGCGCTCGATTTCATCCTCTTCTACGTCTTCTGGGAGCTTGTGCTCGTCCCGATGTACTTCCTCATCGGCACGTGGGGTGGGCCGAGACGGGAGTATGCCTCGATCAAGTTCTTCCTCTACACGCTGTTCGGCTCCGTCTTCATGCTCGTCGGTATCATCGCGCTCTACCTGCAGGGTGGGACGTTCGACATCACTGCGCTTGCCGGTATGGGCTTCCCGGCGACGTTCCAGTGGTGGGTCTTCGCGGCGTTCTTCCTCGGCTTTGCCGTGAAGGTGCCGGTCTTCCCGCTGCACACGTGGCTGCCTGACGCGCATGTCGAGGCGCCCACGGCGGCGTCCGTCCTGCTCGCGGGCATCATGCTCAAGATGGGAACGTACGGGTTCATCCGGATCGCGTTGCCGATCCTGCCGCATGCGGCGCGCCAGTGGTCCGGCTTCATCGCGGCGCTGGCGGCGATCTCGATCGTGTACGGCGCGGCGCTGGCGTTCGCCCAGACCGACCTCAAGAAGCTTGTCGCGTATTCGTCGGTGTCGCACATGGGCTTCGTCATGCTCGGCATCGCGTCCCTGACGCCCGAGGGCATCAACGGCGCGGTGGCGGTCATGTTCTCGCACGGCATCGTCACGGGCATGCTCTTCCTGCTCGTCGGCATGGTCTACGAGCGGACGCACACTCGCGTCATGGATGACGTTACCGGCCTGTCTGCACAGGCGCCGGTGGCCGCGGGTCTGCTCGCCTTCGCGTCGTTCGCATCGCTCGGACTGCCGGGTCTTTCCGGCTTCGTCGGCGAGTTCCTCAGTCTGCTGGGTGCCTGGAAGTCAGGGATTCCGGCCGCCTGGGTCGTTGTCGCGGCGATCGGCGTCCTGCTTGCCGCCGCCTACACGCTCCGGATGGTGCAGCGAGTCGTGCTGGGCACGCCGTCGAAGGCGGTCGAGGGGATCCCGGACCTCAACGTGCGAGAGATCGCGGCACTGCTGCCGCTTGTGGCACTCACGCTCGTCGTTGGCATCTACTGGGACTCGCTCCTGCGCTACGTCGATCCTGCCGTTCGGGCCACGCTCGCGCTGATGGGTGGCTCATAGCATGACGGGACTCCACCTCCTCATCCCCGAGTACCTGCTCCTCGCCGGCGCGATCGCGGCGCTCTTCATCGAGCGCGTCTCCGGTCGCGAGGGTGCCGGCGCGGCGCTCGGGGCGGTTGTCGCACTTGCGGCGGCGATCGCGGCGGTCGTCATCGGCGCGCAGGGCGCGATTGCCGGCGGGATGCTCGCCCTCGACGCGGTGGCGGTCACAGTGCGCGTTGCGATCGCGGCGCTCACGGCGGTCTACTTGTTATGGCTCGTGGGTCGCGGTATGGGCCCGGAACGCTCGCGCGAGGCGGTCGCATTCGTTCTCTTCGCCGCACTCGGCAGCATGCTCATGGCCTCCGCGCGCGACCTCATCGTGCTCTTCATCTCCCTTGAGCTCGCGACGATGCCCGCGTACGTTCTCATGGGCTATCGGCGCAACGACGAGCGCAACCTCGAAGGCGCGCTCAAGTACTTCCTGCTGTCGATGACGACGAGCCTCATCTTGCTCTACGGGCTGTCGTTCCTCTTCGGGATCGCAGGCTCCACCTCTCTGGTGGCTATCGCGGCCGCGCCGCCAGCGGGGTTACTCGGGACGTTCGCGTCGGTCTTCGTCTTCATCGGGCTCTTTGCGAAGATGTCGGCCGCGCCCTTCCACTTCTGGGCGCCCGACGCGTACGCGGGCGCGCCCGCGGGCTCGGTCGCGTTCGTCTCGACGGTCCCCAAGCTCGCGGGCACCGCCGTCATGGTGAATCTCGCGACCGCCCTCGTCCCGCATGCGCCGGTGCTTCCGGCTGTTCTCGCGCTTGCGGCGGTCACCTCGATGCTGCTCGGCAACCTGGCCGCATTCCCGCAGACTGATATCCGGCGCCTCATGGCGTACTCCGGCGTGGCGCACACTGGCTACGTGCTCCTCGCGCTCTCCTCGGCCACGCCCGCGGGGTACGCTGCGGCCGTCTTCTATACCATCGCGTACGTCGTGCCGTCGATGGCTATCACGCTCATTGCCGCCGAGGAGGGAACCGCCCTCGACGACCTCGCGGGGCTTGTCGTCCGGCGTCCGGCAGTCGCGTGGGGGAGCGTGGTGTTGCTGCTGTCGCTCGTCGGCGTGCCGCCGATGGCCGGCATGCTCGGGAAGCTCTTCGCGTTTACGGCCGCAGTCTCGGCAGGACGGCTCGCGCTTGTGATCGTTGCGGTCGTGATGAGCGTGGTCTCCGCGGGCTACTACTTCCGAATCCTGCGCCCGATCTTCTTCGCGAGTCGCTCCGACGCGCCGGTCCTCGCATCCTCGCGGAGTGCAGCCGTCGCATTCTCGCTCCTTGTCGCGGCAACACTTGCGCTCGGCATCGCCGCCTCACCGCTGCTGAGCTACCTCGGGGTCCGCTTCTTCTGACGAAGAAGGTGTGAAGAGGTTGTGGCGTCGTTGTGTGAACGGGTCGTATGCAGGTGCTCGTCGGGTATCATCTGAAGGCGAGACATGCCGAATTCCCTCCGTGATAGAGGTGCCCGATGAGTGATTATCCAGAGTCAGAGCCGCCCGTTGCCCCCGCGCCGGATTCCCCGGCGCCACCCGCGCACGTTGACCCCGCTCCGCCCGTCGCCGCGCCAGTCCCCAAGGAGCGCGCCCCCTGCGGCATCCTCGCCATCGTGGTTGCTGCAATCGTCGGTGGCATCGTCGGGGCCGTGCTCGTAGGCGTGCTTCTGATCGTTGTGCTTGGCTATCCCGTTTCTCAGACGATCACCGAGGTATCACAGCCCGTCACGACGACCGTCTCGGACACCGCTTCAGTAGGCGCGTCTGGTCAAGATGCGTCGTTCGCCGAAGCAGTCGCCACAAAGCTCACGCCGTCGGTCGTCAACGTGGCGATCAAGCAGACCGGCGTCGACCGGTTCACCGGTCAACAGGTGACGCAGACGGTCGGTAACGGCAGCGGGGTCATCATCCGCCAGGACGGCTACATCCTCACCAACAACCACGTCGTTGAGGGCGCAGATGCGATCATCGTGACCGTCGGCATGGAGGATCTTCCCGCCAAAGTCGTCGGCACCGACCCTTCGTCCGACCTCGCGGTCATCAAGGTCGACAAGACCGGGTTGCCAGCTGTGGAGTTCGGCTCTTCGGCAAACCTGAGGATCGGCGAGCCGGTCGTGGCGATCGGGAGTCCGTTCGGGCTGGAGAAGACCGTCACCACCGGTATCGTCTCGGCACTCGGTCGCTCGAGTGTCGCCCAGAGCGCAAGCGGCATCACCGCGTACACCAGCCTCATTCAGACTGACGCGTCGATCAATCCCGGCAATTCCGGCGGAGCGCTTGCCGACGCGGATGGCAAGCTCATCGGCATCAACACGCTCATCCAGTCGACCTCCGGCGCCTCGGCCGGTATCGGCTTCGCAATCCCCGTGGACTTCGCCAAGAGCGTCGCCGATGAGCTTATCGCGACCGGGCGGGCGACTCATCCGTTCATGGGCGTCGGCACCGTCACCATCGACGCGAACGTCGCCGCGCAGTACGGGCTCGCTACCGAAGCGGGAGCGCTCGTGCAGAACGTCGTCGAGGGCTCCCCGGCCCAGGCTGGAGGACTCAAGGCCGGCGACATCATCGTGCGGATCGCCGACAAGAAGGTTCTGAGCGTCGAGGACGTCTTCACCGCCATTCGCTCTCAGAAGGTCGGCCAGACGATCGATGTCCTGGTCGTGAGAGACGCTGGCGAGATGACGCTCAAGGTCAAGCTCGGTTCTGACGCGGCCCGTCAGTGAGGATACTCATCGTCGCCGTCGGCCGCCTCAAGGAGCGTCACTGGCGTGAGGCTGCCGAGGAGTACCTCAAGCGCCTGAAGCCTTACGCGACCATCGAGATGATCGAGGTCCCCGACCGCGATGTGAGCGCCGACGAGCCAAAGGCGCTCAAGGCCGAGGCCGAGGGCATCTTGCGGGCACTCCCTGAGGCCGCGCACGTCGTGGTGCTCGAGCCTGGCGGCACGCAGCGCTCGTCTGAGGCATTCGCGGCTTGGATGGAACTCGCCGGAGTCGAGGGTCGCAGCACCATCGCATTCGTGGTGGGTGGCGCTGCGGGGCTCGACGCGTCGGTGCTCACGCGCGCGAACGAGCGGCTCTCGCTTGGTCCGATGACCTTCCCGCACCAGTTGGCGAGGGTCGTCATGCTCGAGCAGATCTATCGGGGATTTCGCATCATTCGAGGCGAGCCGTATCATCGGTAGGTGATGACGTCGGCAGAATCGGAGCGTGTGCCACGTGGGGCCTTTCGTACACTTCGATCTGACGCGCGACTGGGCCCGGGAAGCCGGGCTTGGTGACGTCGCCGAGGCTATCGCGCTGGCAGATCTCACCGTCGATGCCGAGAACCCGGCCCGTGCGTCAGTCAGCAACTTCACGAGGCACTTCGCGCCCTGGGCGTACCTGTGGGCCGGGTACCATTTCCGGCGAGCTGTGCGCCTGCGGTCTCCTGAGTCTCTCGGGCATGCACTCCACAGCGTTCAGGATGCTGCCGCGCACGGGCGTCTTGGCCTGGCGCACGTGCGGCATGACCTGAGCATAGCGCGCGATCCCGACGACTGGGATGCGGCGCCATTGCGGCTCCAGGCTCGCATACGGGCATACAGTATGAGGCTGCTTCGCAGATACCGCGCGGCTGCCTGATTTACGTATGACCGTGGGTCAGAACGACCGTTCGTCCGCAATTTATTAGCGTTCATCGGTGCTGGCACATCATTTGCGGCTTCATGAGTGTCACACGAACGTTGTGAAGAGGAATCATGGCGCCTCAGGGCACGCGCAGCATTCGGACGAGGATCATCGGGGGAGCGGCTACCGGCCTCGCGTACTACGCTGCGGCGATGGTCCTGATTCCGTTGATCAGCGGAACCGCCACCGCGCCTCCCTGGGTGCCGATCGGAATAGCGGCTGCCGGGTCAGTCGTGTTCGGATTATGGGTCGTCCCGTTTGTGTGGCTCGCCTCGTTCGCGACGATGCTCCCAATCTCCTCGGTTATCCCGGCAGTAGTCATGGCGACGGTCGTGGCAGTCGAGATCGTTGTGTTCCTCTGGCTGCTGCGGCGTGTGTGGAGCCCGGGTGATGCGCCTACCAGCTTCGGCAACACGCTCGGAATCGGCGGGGCGATGGTGTTGGCGCCGCTCGTCTCATCACTTCTCCGGGTACTCGCCATGATGGCCGCCGGTGCACTCCAACAGGCACCCTTTGTCACGTTTGTCGGCTGGTGGCTCAGCGAAGTCGCCGGAATCGGATCGATTGCCGGGATCGCGATTCTCTGGAGCGTCCCGCTGCGACAGAAGCCAGCCTCCGAGAAGCTCGAGGCGGCCAGCGCGATGCTCCTGACGATCGTCTCGGCGGGCTTCCTCTATTGGATCGCCTTCCCCGCACCGGTTGAGCGCGCAGTGCCATTCTTGTTCCTGCCGCTGTTCACCTGGATTGCATTCCGGTGCGAGGCCCGCAGTATGGCGGTGACCGTCGCAGCAGTCTCCCTGATTGCCACGTTTGCCACGGTGGCAGGGCACGGCCCGTTTGCGGGCGTCGCACTCGACGACTCGTTCCTCGCGCTCGATCTTGTAATCTCGGTTTTTGCATTCTCGTCGGTGGCTCTGGCTCTGATGGTTTCCGAATACCGGGGTTCGGTGGTTGCGCTCGAAGATGCGAGATCTGAACTTGAACATGTGGTCGAGGAGCGCACATCGGAACTCAGGGTCACCAACAAGGCATTGCTGGTCGAGATTGGCGACCGGGCAAAGACGCAGGCTGCGGTAGAAGAGACCGTGCGAGAGCGGACAGGCGAACTCCGCCAGGCATACGCGGAGCTGGAGTCTGCCGGACAGGCGAAGGACCAGTTCCTTGCCAATATGAGCCACGAGCTCAGGACCCCGCTCAACTCGATCATCGGCTTCAGCGACATGTTGCTCGCGGGTCTCGTGGGCGATCTTGACGAAGAGCAGGTCAAACAGGTCGGGATGATCAACAACTCCGGACGCCACCTGCTCTCGCTGGTCAACGATGTGCTCGACCTCTCGCGGATCGGAAGCGGCCGCGTCATCGTCGAGCCCGAGAAGTTCCGCCTTCTGGAGGTGTTGGAGTCGGTCGTCGAGGTGGTTCAGCCCATGGCGGCGCAGAAGGGACTCACGGTCGAGCTTGACCTGGAGGGTCCGGATACCGAGATCACGACCGATCGTCGCAAGGTCAGACAGATCCTCCTGAATCTCGTTGGTAACGCGGTCAAGTTCACCGACAGCGGTACGGTCGTCTTGCAGGTGTCATCCAATCACCAGGGCGCGGTCTCCTTCACTGTGACCGACACGGGTATGGGCATTGCCGAGAAGGACCTCGATCACATCTTCGACGAGTTCCGCCAGTTCGCACCGGTCGAGGCCGGCAAGCCCGAAGGCACGGGTCTCGGACTGGCGATCTCGCTCCGCCTTGCGCGCATTCTTGGCGGCGACCTTGCGGTGAGCAGCCAGGTCGGCCTTGGCTCGACGTTCACCTTCTGGTTGCCGGCGGTCGTGCCTATCGAGCAGCCGGTCTGAATCGACGCTCCCTGGTCGCTCTCGCACGGTAAGGGTATCCTGGACACTCACACCGACGTGCCGAGGAGTGTCCACCCGTGCAGCATCTCATCAAGTCTCTCGTCAGCGATGCTCTTGACGCCGCACTCGACGCCGGCGAGCTGACGCTTGTCGAGCGGCCCGAGATCACGATCGAGCGACCCCGCGAACTCTCTCACGGCGACTGGGCGACGAACGTCGCGATGCGCGCTGCAAAGGGCGCCGGCATGCCGCCACGCCAGGTCGCGGAGGTCATCTCAGCTCGGATGACCGGGCACCCGGATGTCGCGGCTGTGGAGATCGCGGGCCCGGGCTTCATCAACATCCGACTCTCGGCAGCCGCGCTTCAGCGCGTGATCGTCTCTGCGCGCGAGCAGCGGGCCGACTTCGGCCGCTCGGATCTTGGAGGCGGCAAGCGGGCACAGGTCGAGTTTGTCTCGGCAAATCCAGTCGGCCCGATGCATGTCGGGCACGGCCGGTGGGCGGCGCTTGGCGATTCGCTCGCGAGGCTTCTCGGCCACGTCGGCTACCGCGTCGAGCGCGAGTTCTACGTGAACGACCAGGGCGTGCAGATGGACGTCTTCGCCGAGTCCGTCGCCGCGCGATACCTCGAGCTATGCGACCGCGAGGTCGAGTTTCCCGAGAGCGGCTACCGGGGCGCATACATCACCGACATCGCACGCGAGATCCTCGCCGATGAAGGCGAATCGTGGGCGGACACATCAGCGGCCGAACGTGAATCGCACTTCAAGGAGAAGGCGTACGCGCAGGTGCTTGCGCACCTCAAGCACGTGCTTTCCGGCATGGGCGTGGAGTTCGACGTCTGGTTCTCGGAGCGCACCCTGCACGCGCCCGGCGCCGACGGCGGCCCGAGCGCGATCGTGCGCGCGATCGCCCGCCTGCGCGAGACCGGCTACATCTTCGAAGAAGAAGGCGCGACGTGGTTCCGCTCGACTGACTTCGGAGACGATAAGGATCGCGTCCTCCAGAAGGCCGACGGCGACTACACGTACTTCGCCGCGGATATCGCATATCACTGGGACAAGTTCGAGATCCGGGGATTTGACCTCGTTATCGACATCTGGGGCGCGGATCACCACGGTTACGTGAAGCGCATGGAAGCTGCCGCGGCCGCACTTGGACACCCCGGCAAGCTTGAGCTTGTCATCGGGCAGCTCGTGAACCTGTTCCGCAACGGCGAGGTCGTCCGCATGTCCAAGCGGACCGGCGAAATGGTGACGTTCGAGGATCTGCTCGACGAGGTCGGCCCCGACGCGGCGCGCTACTTCTTCCTGCGGCGCTCGACCGATCAGGCGCTCGACTTCGATATCGCGCTCGCCAAAGAGCAGTCGAGCGACAACCCCGTCTACTACGTGCAGTACGCGCACGCGCGCATCTGCTCGATCCTGCGCAAGGCGGCCGTGCAGCCGGACGCTGATGACGTCGCCCCGCTCGCGGCCGCGCTCGTACTTGCCGACGTCGACCTTGCACTCCTCGGTCACGACGCCGAGCTCGCGCTCTTCCGCAAGCTTGCCGAGTTCGGCGAGGTGGTCGAGATCGCGGCCACCCAGCGCGCGCCCCACAAGCTCACGCGGTACGCCGAGGAGCTCGCAGCGTCGTTCCACCAGTTCTACACCGTCTGTCACGTCATCGGCGATGACCCGGCGCTCACGGCGGCCCGGCTCGCGGTGGTGGATGCCACGCGCATCGTCCTCGAGCTCGTTCTGGCACTTCTCGGAGTGAGTGCACCACAGCGCATGTAGGAGAAGCGCGGCGCCTCACGGGGCGCCGCTTGCATAGAGAGGATTCACCATGGGAAGGCCCACCACACCGAGACCACCCGCGGTTCCCGACGACCTGACGGCTGCGGACCTCATGTCCGTGCTGCCGTCAACGGCCGACGTCGAGAATGGCCACCTGTGGATCGGCGGCGTGGACATGGTGAAGCTCGCCCGCGAGCAGGGCACCGCGCTCTACGTCATGGACGAGGCATCAATCCGCCAGCAGCTACGCGACTACGTGAAGTGGACGCGCTTCCACTGGGCCGATGTCGATGTCGTGTACGCCGGCAAGGCCTTCATGTCGCTCGCGATGCTCAAGATCGTCGCCGAGGAGGACTGCTGCCTCGACGTCTCCAGCGGTGGAGAGCTTGCCTTTGCGAGGCGCGCCGATTTCCCGATGGAGCGCATCTACGTGCACGGCAACAACAAGACCGACCTTGAGCTCGCCGAGTGCCTCGACGCCGGTGTCGGCCGCATCGTGGTGGATAGCTTCGAGGAGATGGAGCGCCTCTCGGCCATGGCCGAGGCTCGCGGAACGCAGCAGCGCATCCTCATCCGTGTGACGCCGGGTATCGAGGCGGACACCCATGACTTCATCATGACCGGTGCCGAGGACTCCAAGTTCGGCTTCGGCATGAACGAGGGGCTCGCGATGCGGGCGGTCAAGCGCGCGCTCGAACTGCCGGGACTCGACCTGGCCGGGCTGCACATGCATATCGGCTCGCAGATCTTCGCGCTGCAAAGCTTCACCAAGGCTATCGAGGTCATCGTGCACTTCATGGACGCCATCCGCGACGCGACCGGTTGGGTCGTGCGCGAGCTCGATACCGGCGGCGGCCTCGGCATCGCATACGGCCTGCCCGATGAGCCAAGCACCATCAAGGATTACGGCAAGGTCATCGTCGACGGCATCAAGGAGCACGCCGAGACGCACGGGCTGCCGGTGCCGAAGATGGCGGTCGAGCCGGGCCGCAGCATCGTCGCCAACGCAGGCGTGACGCTCTACACCGTCGGCTCGATCAAGGAGATTCCGAACATCCGCACCTACGTTGCGGTCGACGGCGGCATGTCCGACAACATCCGGACGTCGCTCTACGACGCGCACTACGAGGCGCTCATCGCCAACAAGGCCGATCAGCCGCGCACGATGGTGGCGACTATCGCGGGCAAGCACTGCGAGAGTGGCGACATCGTCGTAACGGACGCGCCGCTCCAAGACGTCGAGGTTGGGGACATCGTGTGCGTGTGCGCGACCGGCGCCTACTGCCAGTCGATGAGCAGCAACTACAACAAGCAGGTGCGACCAGCTGTCGTGATGGTGAACGACGGCGAGGCCCGCGTGATCGTCCGCCGCGAGACCTACGACGACCTCATGAAGTGCGAGCTGGGGTAGGGGCGCGCGCGAGCCGGCGCTATACTATTGACTATGCGAGAGGGGAGGACGCGATGGGTCTGGATCATGAAGTGCCCGGTCTTCAGGACGCAGTCGATGCGCTTGTGCTCGGCTTCAACCCGGTTCGCATCGTGCTCTTCGGCTCACATGTCAGGGGTACCGCTGGCGTTGCGAGCGATATAGATGTTCTGGTCGTGGTGGACAAGATGGGTCACAAGCGGCATCTGCTCGGTGAGATGCTCGAAGCGGTCGCAGTCCTTGACGTGAGCGTGGACCCGATCCCCACAGACATGCAGGAGATAGAACGGCGGGGGGACCTTCCGGGCGACATCCTTAGAGCAGCCTTGCGTGAGGGGCGGGTTGTCTATGAGCGGGTTGCCTGAGCGTCGCGCCGAAGGATCAACTGCGCGTTAGGCCGAGATCATAGGGCCCTTGTCCGCGCCGAACGGCGCGCGTCGCAGGACGAACTTCTTCCTTGATGAGGGTGGCGGGGAGCTAA